>NZ_JAFIWC010000047.1 GCF_017163755.1 Xanthomonas sp. | reverse complement strand
CCGTCATCCCGCCCCGCCACCGCGCGCAAGCGTGCATCGCGTCACTCGCACTGCCCGAACTGGCGCATCGTGGAGCCCACGCTCAGCCCCATGCTGACGCCCGAACAGGTCGCCGCCGCCAACGCCGCCGATCTTGCCCGCCAGCAGCGCGCCCCGCGCCGCCCGCGCCCGCCGCAGCAATGCACCATCGGCGGCGGCCCGGGCACCCACGGCGCGGCCGTGCCTGCGGTGCGCCTGTCCGGCCGCTGGCTGGAAGAGCTGGGCTTTGCCATCGGCCAGAAGGTGCACGTGCGCGTGCGCCACGGCGAACTGGTGGTGAGCGTGGCCACCGCCGACTGAATCGGCGGCCCTGCGTCTGTCGCAACCCCCGCATCCGGCCAGCCGCCATAGCGGCGGCCGCATGCGACGGCTATCCCGGGAGGTTTCGCCATGCCCTGTATGCACCTGTCCCTCATCCACGTCCCGCTGCGTGCCCTGCCCGTGGCGACCGCCCCGAGCGCTGCCGCGCCCGTCATGGAGGACTGCTGAGATGGCCGCCGATTCAATTGCCTTCGGCATCACCCTGGACCAGTTCGACGCGCTCGACCGCTTGGTCCGCACCATCGCCGCCCATGGCGACATGATCGCTACCGCCGCAGGCGCGCGCCTGGATGCACAGACCTTGCCTGCGCTTGGCGACGCCATCTACGACGCGGCCCGCGCCGTGCGCGGCATCCTCGATCAGGTGGGCGAGCAGCGGCTGGCAGGGGCTGCAGTGGGAACACGGGCGCCGGCAGAAAGGCCCGGTTGAGCTGAATACGTCGCGCCATTGCAGTGCAAGCTACTCGTGGCTCGCGGCGCGGCTTCACTCAAGCGCCAGTGTCCTGCACTGTGCAGTTGTAGCGCGTCGGTTGTACCAGCAATGACTATTGCTGAAACTTGGCTTGGGGATGCATCATCGGGCAGATCACGCGTCGGAAGCACCACGACACGCAGGGAGGGGCTGTTGGTCCGCGAGCCAGGCCCGCTTTGCTGGTAGATCGCTGGCCTAGCAGCTCAATCAAGCCGAATCCGCTTTGCGGGCAGGCATGATTCAGGCGATACCCTGACGATGCGTTCAAGCCGAACCCGCTTCGTACGTGCCCCACAGGGCAGGAAGATCTTGCCATGTGGTCCGCTCCACCACGCCGGTCGGCTTGGCTTGGGTGCCAGCTAACCGGACATTCGCGCGCAACCTTGGGGAGAATCGAATGAAGACGCCCGCATGGTTCACAGTGGTCGCCGTCCTGGCCTTGCTCTGGAATCTGCTCGGTTGTATTGCGCTCTTTTCCGATCTGCGCCTTTCGCCAGACGACCTGGCCAAACTGCCCGAGGCGCAGCAGGCGCTCTACGCCGCTCGTCCGGTTTGGGCCGTGGCAGCTTCCGGGATAGCGGTGTTCGGCGGTGTTCTGGGCTCCATCGGCTTGCTCTTGCGCAGGAAGTGGGCTTTCCCCGTCTTCGTCCTGTCCCTGCTTGGCATCCTCATCCAGGATCTTGCCCTCTTCGTGCTCGCCGACGGCGCGAGCTTGGCGGGCCCTGTTGCGGTCGTCATGCAGGCGGTAGTGCTGGCCATTGGCCTCGGCCTGGTCCTGCTCAGCCGCAAATGGACTGCGCGCGGTTGGCTGATATAGCGGGGCCAGTCAACGATCCGTTCGACCCGATACCGCTTCGCGGTGCGGATCAACCCAGGCATCAGTCCGAGCGGAACATGCACGCAATCGCACTCACGTTCCTGATCCTCCTAGCAGGCTCCAGCGGCAGCGCCTCGGCTACGGACCGATGGCACCAGCTGGCCGATGAAGGTAGGCGCCTGACCTCCACCTTCCAGGGCATCGCCTGGGAGCAACGCATGCTGCCGATCCACAACGGCTTTTGGCCCGACGTCTATCGAGCCTGCGCACCCCAGGCGCGCCAAGCCGGCATCGACAGCTTTCGCGCCGTCGCGGTCATCGACGGCACCGGCACCATCAAGGAGTACCTGATCAACCCCAGCACCCCGCATCTGGCTTGCTTTTCCAAACAGATGGTAGGCCGCAAATATCCTGCACCCCCGAGCTCCCCGTTCTATGAGGTCTACACCATTGAGGTGGTTTCACCATGACCGATCCCGGGCTTGGTACGCATGCGCGCCGAGGCTGCGCCGCCGCGCGACTCGACACGGATAAGAGGCGTCATGGGGAGCATCATGGACTCTGATGTAGCGCGATTCGCGATCTTCGTTGCCGTCTCGCTGGTCGTCTTTGTGGCGCTGCTGCGATTTGTCACCCGCCGCCGTACGATCCAACCGCGCGCCGCTGCAATTGCCGGTGTCGCTGCGGTGGTAGTGGTGGGTGGCATGGCCTTCGCGAAGTACGGCAACAATGCGGGCCTGCCGTGGTGGATCTACTATACGGTTCCCGCCCTGGCCACGCTTCTAGTGCCCCCAGCGACCTTTGGCTTCAACGGCCGGGAATTGGCGCAATACCTTGTCCTGGCGCTCCTCTCGTCGCCGGCGATTCACGTTGCTTTCTCGCTGTTCCTCGGCTGGCACGAGTACATGCCCTTTCTCCCGGTGCCGTCGCTCAAGCAGTTGCTGGCATAGCGTGGGCCTGGCATTTCGCAATTCCTCCAAGCTGGCACCGCGATACGGCGTGCGAGTCACCCTCACTAGGAGCAGAAGTGACTGAGCTAAGAATCAGACGGCCAAAGCGCCTTTGGGTCGCGGCACTCATGAACGTCTTGGTTGGCATCACCAGCCTGGCGGCGGTGATCTTTATCGCCACTTCCTCCCGGGTTCCCGATGCGCTGCGCATTGGTGTGGGCACTGGTGCTCTTGCCGCCACCACCGCCGGATTCCTGGTGGTGGCCTCCGTGCTCGCGCTTCTTGGAAAGCCCCGCTGGCGCCTGCTCATGCTGGCTGCTGCGCTGGCGTTCTATGGAAGTGTGCTCGCGCAAAACGCCCACATCCTCAGCCAAGTCCAGGATAGTGTGGTGCCTGCAAGCAAGCTGACAGCCAGTATCGTACGAAGTGGACTGGAGATCGCAATCAATCTGTGGGCTCTGCTCAGCGCAAGAACCCGCCGATACTTCAGCGGCGCGTCGGCTGTCCCATGACAACTACTCGGACCGGCACGACTTGGCTGGGGTACTCATTACCGGCTTGGACGTTACCGGAGAAGGTCCATGTCTGATAGACGATCCAGTCCGTTAGAGACTTGGCAGCCGAATGACGATTGCAGAGCTAGAGGCGCTCGTCACCAAGCAGCTTGCAGGCTGCTCTCCTGAGCAGCAGGCCGCCTTTGCCACCTATCGAGTCCCGTTCTACCTTTGGATGACTTGACGGTGGTCCGAATTTTTGGAGATCCGCTGGAGGGTACGGAGCCAGGGCTCGGCGAATGGCTGGCGGTTGGTTTCCAGCTTCCAGATCAGTGCTGCGCAGAGCTGATCCGCTACAAGGACAGTCCGCGGCCATTTGGCTATACCTCCGACTCGATAGTTCCGCCTCGATTGAGCCGTCGCTGTCTTCTGTACTCCGTATCGTAGGCTTGTCAGGAGATTCACTCGCATGGGCGGCTTGGGGCGGCCGGCATCCCGGTTTCAGGCATCTTCGCAATTGCGACGCATTCTCATGTAAGATCCCGCCCCGGATACTCATCGGGGCCGGGCGCGACGCCCGCCCATGCCGGGCTTCGCCCCAGGGGACGTCACTTGTTGATTCAGCACTCGACTCGCGCGCGGATGCCGCCGCGCACCGCTCTCTCGCTGGGCCTGCTGCTCGCGTCCTTCGGCGCACAGGCGCAGGAGGCCGTGCAGCCGGATCCCGACACGGCGGCGCAGGCCCCCGACCCGCGCGATCGCCCCGCGGACGCAGACGTCCAGCAACTGAATACGGTGCTGGTGCAAGGCGAACGCCCCAGCCTCCAACTCGATCAGACCGCGGCCGCCGGCGCGTTGGGCGCGAAACGGCTGCTCGACACGCCGTTCTCGGTGACGGTGGTCGGCCAGGAAGAGATCGCCAAGCGCCAGGCCACCACGCTGGGACAGGTCTTCATCAACGATCCGGCGGTGTTCGCCGCCGAGCCGTCGGCGAGCACCAACTGGTGGGGCACGCAGATCCGCGGCATCGGGGTGCAGAACCATTACGTCGATGGCGTGCCGATGCTGATGGAATGGGGCGGGCAGTTCCCGCTGGAGGCCGTGGAGTCGGTGCAGGCGCTGAAGGGCCTGGGCGGCTTCATGTACGGGTTCGGATCGCCGGGCGGCATCATCAGCTACCGGACCAAGCGCCCCACCGATGCGCCGCTGCTGGCGACCACGGTGGGCTATCGCAACGACAGCGTGTTCTCCGCGCAGGTCGATGCGGGTGGGCGGCTGAACGGTCCGCAGTCCCTGGGCTATCGGCTCAACGCCGCCGTCGAGAACGGCGATGCCTACAACGGCGCCGGCATCGACCGGAAGATGGTGTCCCTGGCGGTCGACCACGCGATCGGCGAGCGGCTGACCTGGCACGCGGAACTCGTCCACGAAGACAACACGCTCAAGCACGAGCCGTTGTATTTCTATTGGAGCGCGTACCAGGGCGACCGCCTGCCCGACCCCACCTATGCGTACCAGAACTTCAGGGTGGGCAACTCGTCGTACACCTCCCGCACGCTGCACGCCACGACCGGCCTGAAATGGCGCATCAACGACACGTGGAATGCGGACCTGACGGTGGGCAAGAGCCGCAGGGAACACGAATCGGACAAGATGTTCGCCAACCTGCTGAACGAAGCCGGCGACTACGCGGGATACGTCTACGACTTCGCGGCCGTGCTGCGCAGCAGCGTTGTCCAGCTCGTCGTCACCGGCAACCTCACCACCGGCCCCATCGAGCACGAGCTGGTGTTCGGGGCATCCCAGCAGCGCACCTGGGACCAGTGGAGCAATGAGTTCTACTACAGCCATGATTTCGACGGCAACCTCTACCAGCGCCAGCGCTTCCTGTCGGCGCATACGCCGGACTACCGTATGGCGCCGGTCAGTGCGGACCTGCGGCAGAAGGCGCTGTTCGTCAGCGACACGCTGCATTTTGGCGAACGGTGGCAAGCCATCCTCGGCGCACGCCACGTGGACTACGAACAGCGCGACCTGGACGGCGACCCTGACGTGGACAGCCGCTATACCACCTCCGTGGTGACGCCTACGGTGGCGCTGATCTACAAGCCCGTGGACGCGCTTTCGCTCTACGGCAGCTATGTGGAGTCGTTGGAGCCGGGAACGCGGGTCGGCACCGATGCCACGCCCGCGTACGCCAACGCCGGCGAGATCCTCGATCCGACGACCAGCAAGCAATACGAAGTCGGCGCCAAGTACCAGACGGGGAAAGCCGGCCTGACCGCCGCGGTGTTCCGGGTGGAGCGCGCGGCGCAGATCGATCAGCTGCGCGACGGCCTGCGCTATCTGACCCAGGACGGCATGACCTTGTACCGGGGGCTGGAGCTCAGCGGCAGCCTGGCGGTCACCGACCGCCTCGACCTGGGCCTGGGCGGCCTGTGGCTGGACGCGAGCCTGGAGGATCTTTCCCCGGGCAACGCGGCGCTGCAGGGCAATCGTCCCGCCGGCGCCCCGCGCCGCCAGCTGCTGGCCAACGCCGAGTACCGCCCCGCGGCCGTGAACGGCCTGAGCCTGCACGGCAACGTCCGTTACTCCGGCGATGCCTACTACGAAGACCAGAACCGCATCCTGATCCCCGGCCGCACCGTGGCGAACGCCGGCTTCCAGTACGCCATGACGCTCGGGGGGCGTGCCGCGGTGGTGACCGGGAACATCAACAACCTGTTCAACCGCAAGTATTGGAACCTCAACACCATGGGCGAGGAAATCAACGGCTCTCTGGATCTGCGCATCGAATGGTGAGCGTGTGTCTGGGTCAGAGTGCACTTCTGTCCACGTTGGGCGCCTAGAAGTGCACTGCCCCCGATTCGTCGAACCCGCTTCGCGGGTCGGCTTGACTCAGGGCGTTAGACTCGCATGAACCCCTGGTCGTTCCTCCAGCAGCGCAGCGGGACGCCCACGCTGTGGGCTCGGAGACGGCTCGCACCAAGCTTGGCATCTCCATCAGGTGGATAAACAAGCTGGTAGGCACCGTAGTGGCACCCGTGGGCCGGAAGGCAAGCCCAGCTGAGTCGAACAAGCCGGCTGCATCAGCTCGCGTGGCTACTGATTCCTTCGGCTACCGCAGATGCGCGTCTTTCCTGTCCGATGGCACGACTCTGCAGCAGCGGGATCTGGCGCATCAAGCGATCCAAGAGAACCAAGCGAACAATGAGGCACGACTATCCCGACGGCTGGTCAAGGACCATAGAAGATCTGGTCAACGACGGCGCTCCGCATTCCGGGCAGGAACTGGAGTGGGCGCGGGCGTACGAACGGGACCTGCTGAAGAAGGCCGGGGCGCGCTTCCCCGTGGCGGGCGACATCTACCAGGCGCTGCGGGATGTCGAGGTCACCTGCATGACGCATTGGCATGCGCCGGTCACCGGTGGCGAGCAGGCGGTGCTGCCTGCCGGTACCAAGATCAGGGCGAGGTTGGACGCCTCTTCCGACCCCGAGCCCATCGGCATCTATGCCGAAACGCTGGATGCCGAGCCGCCGGAAGCGGCGCTCGTCCCGGAGCCCGACCGCCGGCACGACGCGTACGCCGGCTACAGCCTCTTCGTGAGCACGGCCCAGCTCAACATGGATTTCGTCCGGCTGCCGCGCGAAGCGTCCTGAGCGTTGGATCGATGGCGCGAACTCCCCAGAAAGGCGTCAGCGTTATGGCAAGCGGCGCAGTAGTTTTGGAGAACACTCGGCCGCTTCTCCATGCTCGGCGCCTTGCAGGTATATTCTGATTCGGTTTCCGTCGCCGCCGCGTGCTCGGCATCCGCATGCCGCCGCAGTTCGACTTGACGTTGGGGGTATACGCATGGGCAACGAGCCGGCAGCCAAAGTCCTGTTTCGCGTCCCGGACGGCGAGGGCGGCGCCATGGTCGAAACGCTTTGGGCGATCTCGCTGGGAGACGATCTCTACAAGCTGGACAACTCGCCTTTCTATGCATACGGCGTCTCTTGGCAGGACACCGTCCTTGCGCCGCTCGATCCGCAAGAAGGCCTGCCCACGTTCCAGTCGGTCGTCGCGAAGTCTGGCAACCGCACGGTACGGCTCATCTTTGATCCGCCGGTTTCGCCGGGCAACGCGTCGGATCAGGTGCTTCAAGGTCTGGTCGCGCTCGGCTGCGACTATGAAGGCGCCAATCCTGGCTACATGTCGATCAATATCCCGCCCGACGTGGATCTGCAGATGGTTCGCGCGCACCTCGCCCGCCATGCCGCGCAGTGGGAGCACGCAGATCCGACGTACGAATCGCTGTACCCGAACGAGACCTAGAAGCCGCTAGAGCGATCTGTTGCATCTAGCCACTCAGACCTGCCCCCCGGAGATGCTGCAATGAACGTTGGTGCCAGATGGGCCATGGCCCTGGTATGCCTCGCATTTCCGTTCAAGTCGAACGCGACGTTCTCGCTAGCGGCCTGCGCCGCGGACGGGTCGTGCGGCGTGGCGGTCGCCACCAACAACCTGGCGGTCGGCGCGAGCGTGATCTATGCCAAGGCCGGGGTCGGCGCCCTGGCGACCCAGTACGAAACCAATCCCGCCTACGGCCCGCGAGGGCTCGAGCTGCTCGCCTCCGGGTTGCCGCCTGCGGACGTCATGGCCGAGTTGCTGGCCAAGGACGGGAACTTCGACGGCACCACGATCGCCGCACGCCAGGTCGGCATCGTCGCTGCCGCGGGCGCTTCGGCGGCCTACACGGGCGAAGAGGCGGCGGCCTCGCCATGGGCGGGCGCGCGGCATGGCACCGGCTACGCGGTCCAGGGCAACGGCCTGGCCTCCGAGCGCGTACTGGCCGCGATGGAAGCGGCCTTCCTTGCATGCCGCGGGACGTTGGCCAACTGCCTGATGGCCGGCCTGGACGCCGGCGAGCAGGCGGGCGGCCAGACCACCGGACGGTTGTCGGCGGCCCTGCTGGTCAGGACGCCCGGAGGCGGGTGGGAGGATATCGACCTTCGGGTCGATGCGTCGGCGTCCCCGGTCCCGGACCTGCGCCGGTTGGTGGACCGCTACTACGCGCACCAGGCGATGCTCAAGGCCGAGCGCCTGGCCAATCGCGGAAAGCCCGCCGAGGCCAAGACGGCGCTTGCCGAGGCGCTGCACCTGGGCTGGCAATGGGACCGCATCTGGCGCCGCGCCGCCCGGCTGTCGATGAAGCTCGGCGAGCCCGAAGCGGCGCTCGGCCAGCTCGGCGTTTTCGCCGCCGAGAACCCGACCTGGGCGCGGATCGAACTGCAGGATCCGATCTATCGGCCGCTGCGGGAGAACGCGCTCTTCAAGTCCTGGGCTGGTGCGTTAGGTGATGAAAAGTGATGGCTAGCAGTAACGAGCTACTCAGCGTCTCAAACGAGGTCAGGTTGGACGTGCGCGTAGTGGCTAACACAGTTCAGCGCTTATACATTGCGCCACGAGCGAACTCATATCCAATGAGTGTGAGTTGCGTAGACATCGCCTCAAATTGTGCACTCGTAGTGGTGCGCTACGCCGAAATTGCCATAGTCTAAGAAGTATTTAATTCCACGGACGTTTAACTACAAGGAAGGACCAAAATGGCCAGGCTTTTCGTAGTGGTGGGCGATGCGCTCGACGGTGGAGGCTCGGTAGTCTCAGGATCGCCATTTACCGATGTTGATGGCAGGTCAGTTGCTCGCATCGGCGATAAAGCCGTATGTGCACGACACGGCATGACAGTGATTGCTACTGGTGACCCTACGATCGTGATTGATGGCCAGCCAGTCGCTCGACAAGGAGACAGTTGTGCTTGTGGATGCAAGTTAATCTCAGCTCAACAAGGCAGTGCTTTTGTGGAGCAAGGGCCTGGCCGCGGCTCTCCCAGCAGCGAAGCCAGTGGCGGCACGCTTTCGTCAGGACTAGCGGGAACTTCTGGTAAACCTAAGAATCTTCCCGGCGATTCCTCGCAATACGACGAGGGCTTGCGTTTTCTCAGCGTTTCCGGAAAGCCTCTGTCAGGAGCGCACTACAGGCTGCAACTAGACAATGGCACCAGCCTGGAAGGAACCACTAATCAAGCCGGGGAAACTGGTCGCATTGAGACATCAACTCCCGCAAAGATTACAAGAGCCGCATTGAAAGCTGGCGACGCAGAAGCGTGCTGCTCCCTCCAAGCGCAGAGTGAGCCGGATACGCATGAATTCCAGATAGATGGAGTGATTACAAACAATGAAGATCTAGGGACATCTATCGTTGATGTAAAGGCCGAAGGGCATGAGCGTGGTTTGACCCAGGGTGAAGTTGAGATCGCGAGACTGGTGTTCAACGACTCTATAGATTACTCAAAAGTCAAGATACACAATCACGGGTGGTGGCTGTTCTTTGGATTTCAAGATAAGAACACGGCGGTAACTCCCAATGGGGAAATGTACTTTCCTGGAAGCCATTACAAGGAAGACTACTCCAAAGAAAGCATCGCACAGCAACATTGGTTCCTACACGAGATGACCCATGTCTGGCAGCATCAACTTGGCTATTCGGTAATTCTGGTGCGTGGGCCGCGCCCTGGCATGAGCTATGATTATGTTCCGGAAGTTGGGAAGAAGCTCTGCGATTACAATATGGAAAAACAGGGGAATATTTTGGCCGACTACTTTGTTTCTGCATTTAGAGGAGCTCCAGAAGAGTCCACGATCGCCACTTCGATCGCTCCCGCCAATGTGCTTCCGGCACTCCAATCTCTATTGGTGGATTTCTTCGCTGATCCAGCCAACAAACGCAACCTCCCCAACACCAAGAAGTAGGCCAAGACGATGAACTGGGCTAGCCTCGCATTTCTTTTGCTTCTACCTTCAATCGGATCCTGCTCACCTCCGCCCCAACATCAAGATGCCGTGGTGTCTTCTGTGGATGGATCGCCCTGCTTCAGCTTTTCCAAAGAAGTGGAAAACAACGCATCCTCGGTCATCAGTGCCTTGACCATCTACGAGCGGAAAGAAGGACGAGCGGTAGAACTATGGAAGCACGTCTACCCGCGTGGCGACCTTCCTGGAAAGCTGCTGCCCGCCGACGAATGCATCGCCTACGACCGGATTGCCTTTCCGGATGCCCCACTGCTCGCATCCGGACGACCCTACAACGTCGTGATGACAGCCGCCGTGGAGCGCGACGGAAAATTGAGCCGGCGGTGGTACGAGGGCAACTTTTGCATGATCGACGCCTCGGGGAAGCCGGTTCCGCACCAGGTCCTGTGGGACAAGCGTCGAAAGCGGTGGGCCTGGGATCAGTGTGGCCTGCCGGCTGGCCAGTAATCGGCGAGATGGCCCGGTTGCACGGCAGATCCAGCGTGCTTTGACGCTGCCGATTTGAGCGAGCGGCAACCTCGCCGTTCATCCTCGCCGCCCGCTCGGCTCGGGATCTGTAATAAAAAGGTTAGGCGCGCGCCGCGCACGCGCGCCCCGCGCGTAGCGCCCGGGATGTTGGCGCGGCGTCAATGCCGCCGACACGCGGTATTCGCAAGCTTGATGCTTAGGTAGCCGCCTCAGGCATCGTTGCGGAGTCGCGTATGAGTGCAGTCAGGGTAGGAACGCTCCTGCATCCCCGTAGCCGGGACACGGGGCAGGACAGGGGCCTGCATGGCCGCGCCGCGCCGCGCCCCGCGCGCCGCCACGGCTTGCGCCACGCGCCGCGCGCCGCGGCAGGGCAGGAGTGAGCGCCATGCGGATCTGCCTGTTGCACGAGGACGGCGTCAGCGAACTGGATGGGCTGCAGGCGCGCTGCGCCGCGGCGCGCGAGGCCGGCTGCGACTACGCCTTGATCGCGCCGCCGTTCGCGCGCGACAGCGAGCACCGCCTGCTGGAGCCGCCCAGCGGCGACGACGAACAGGCGCAGCGCCTGCGCGAGCGGGTGCAGGCCGCGCAGCAGGCGGGGCTGAAGCTGCTGATCGACGTGCGCCTGGACGAGATCGGCGGCGCCAGCCGGGTGGCGCAGGACAACCCGCACTGGTTCCGCGCGCGTAGCTCGACGGTGCCCGACCCACGCACGCCGCGCGCCACCGCCGACGTGGCCCAGGCGCGCTTCGTCTACGCGCAGGAAGGCGCGGCGCTGGTGCAATGGTGGGGCGCGCGCCTGCTGGAATGGGCCGCGCTGGGCGTGGCCGGCTTCCGCATCCTGCAGCCGCAGCAGGTGCCGGCGCAGCGCTGGCGCGAGCTGATCGCGCGGGTGCATGCCGAGGCGCCGGGCACGTTGTTCGCGGCGTGGACCCCGGGCGTGGGCCGCGAGGGCCTGCACGAACTGGCCGGCGCCGGTTTCGACGCGGCGTTCTCGTCGCTGGCGTGGTGGGACGGCCAGGCCGGCTGGTTCTTCGACGAGGACGCGGCGCTGCGCTCGCTGGCGCAGCGCGTGGTCGCGGTGGTCGACGCCGACGAAGGCGCCGCGCCGCCGCGGCCCGGGCACTGGACGTTGGCGCTGGCGCTGGGCAACGCCTGGCTGGTCGAGGAGCGGCAGCTGGATGCGGTGCCGCGCAGCGTGCGCGAGACCGCCGCCGCCGCCGATCCCGGCCAGGCCGAGGTCGGCGTGCGCATGCGGCCGCTGCTGCGCGAGGCCACCGGGCTGACCGCGCTGGCGATCGAGCCGGTGGCCGGGACCGCGTCGCTGGCGCTGATCAACAGCAATGCCGACCACGTGGCGCCGGTGCCGGCGACCGACCTGCTGCGCCTGCTCGGCGATGCCGAGGCGCTGATCGGCGAGGACGGGCAGGTGCTGTCCGGCACCACGCTGGAAGCGCTGGACCCGGGCGAGGTGCGCGTCTACCGCGGCGTGCCGGCGCGCCACGTGCTCACCGTGCCGCGGATGCGCCCGCGCGCGGTGGCCGCGGCCACCTGGCCGCGGGTGTGCATCGAATCGGTGACCCCGGCGGTGGACAACGGCCGCTTTCCGGTCAAGCGCACGGTCGGCGACCGCATCTGCGTGGAGGCCGACGCGTTCTGCGACGGCCACGACCGCATCGCGGTGGCGGTGCTGTGGCGCGCGGCCGACGCCCGCGACTGGTCCAGCGCGCCGATGCGCGCGCTGGGCAACGACCGCTGGCGCGCCGAGTTCCCGCTGGAGCGCATCGGCACCTATGAGTTCCGCATCGAGGCCTGGCGCGACGTGTTCGCCACGCTGCACGCGGACCTGGAAAAGAAGCGCGCCGCCGACAGCGTGCTGCCGGTGGACGTGCAGGAAGCCGTGGCGCTGGTCGAGCGCGCGCAGGCGCGCAGCCAGGGCGCGCTGGGCGAGCGCCTGCAGGCGCTGCTGGCGCGCATCAATGAGCATGCCGACCCGCTGCAGCGGCTGGCCGTGGTGCTGGAGCCGGACACCGCGCAGGCGATGGCGCTGGCCGACGACAAGCCGTTCCGGACCGAGTACCCGGTGGCCTTCCGCATCGAGTCCGAGCGCCGCGCGGCGCATTTCGCCAGCTGGTACGAACTGTTCCCGCGCTCGCAGAGCCCGGACCCGCAGCGCCACGGCACCTTCGACGACGTCGTCGGCCGGCTGCCGCACATCCGCGCGATGGGCTTCGACGTGCTGTACATGCCGCCGATCCACCCGATCGGGCACAAGAACCGCAAGGGCCGCAACAACGCGGTCAACGCGGCCGAAGGCGAGCCGGGCAGCCCCTACGCGATCGGCGCGCCCGATGGCGGCCACACCGAGGTGCACGCCGAGCTCGGCGGGCTGGACGGGTTCCGCCGGCTGCTGCGCGCCGCGCGCGGGCAGGGCCTGGAAGTGGCGCTGGACTTCGCGATCCAGTGCGCGCCCGACCACCCGTGGCTGCGCGACCACCCGGACTGGTTCACCTGGCGCGCCGACGGCTCCATCCCCTACGCCGAGAACCCGCCGAAGAAGTACCAGGACATCGTCAACGTCGACTTCTACGCCAGCGGCGCGGTACCGGACCTGTGGAACGCGCTGCGCGACGCGGTGCTGTTCTGGGTCGCCGAGGGCGTGACCCTGTTCCGCGTGGACAACCCGCACACCAAGCCGTTCCCGTTCTGGGAGTGGCTGATCGCCGACGTGCGCGGGCGCCGCCCGGACGTGGTGTTCCTGTCGGAGGCCTTCACCCGGCGGAAGATGATGTACCGCCTGGCCAAGTGCGGCTTCTCCCAGTCCTACACCTACTTCACCTGGCGCAACCACAAGGCCGAACTGCAGGCCTACGTGGAAGAGCTCAACCAGGGCGTGCCGCGCGAGTGCTTCCGCCCGCACTTCTTCGTCAACACGCCGGACATCAATCCGCTGTTCCTGCAGACCAGCGGCCGCAACGGGCACCTGATCCGCGCCGCGCTGGCCACCACGCTGTCGGGGCTGTGGGGCATGTACCAGGGCTTCGAGCTGTGCGAGGCCACGCCGCTGGCGCCGGGCAAGGAGGAATACCTGGATTCGGAGAAGTACCAGCTGCGCAGCTGGCCCGAGCGCGCACCCGGCGACATCGTCGACGAGATCACCCGGCTCAACCAGCTGCGCCGCCTGCATCCGGAACTGCAGTCGCACCTGGGCACGCGCTTCTACCTGGCGCACAACGACCAGGTGCTGTACTTCGGCAAGTTCCTCGATCCCGGCTACCTGTCGCGCAGCCGCAGCATGGTGCTGGTGGCGGTCAACCTGGATCCGCACGCGCCGCAGGAAGCGGACGTGGAGATCCCGTTGTGGGAGCTGGGCCTGCCCGACCACGCGGCGGTGGCGGCGGAGGACCTGTGGGACGGGCACCGCTTCCACTGGCACGGAAAATTCCAGCGCATCCGCCTCGAGGCTGCGCGGCCCTTCGCGATATGGCGCATCCGCGCCGGAGACCATGCATGAATGCGGTTCGCTCCCCCACGCCCGAGGCGGAGACATCCGCCGTCGTGGCCGACGCGCTCTGGTACAAGGACGCGATCATCTACCAAGTGCACGTCAAGTCGTTCTTCGATTCCAACGACGACGGCATCGGCGACTTCCCCGGGCTGATCTCCAAGCTGGACTACATCGCCGAACTGGGCGTGGACACGATCTGGCTGCTGCCGTTCTATCCCAGCCCGCGCCGCGACGACGGCTACGACATCGCCGAGTACATGGCGGTGCATCCGGACTACGGCAGCATCGCCGACTTCCAGCGCTTCGTCGAACAGGCGCACGCGCGCGGCATCCGCGTGGTCACCGAGCTGGTGATCAACCACACCTCCGACCAGCATGGGTGGTTCCAGCGCGCGCGCAACGCGCCGGCCGGCTCGCCCGAGCGCGCCTTCTACGTGTGGTCGGACACCGACCAGGAATACGCCGGCACCCGCATCATCTTCTGCGACACCGAGAAGTCCAACTGGACCTGGGATCCGGTCGCCGGGCAGTACTTCTGGCACCGTTTCTATTCGCACCAGCCGGACCTGAACTTCGACAACCCGGCGGTGCTCGAAGCGGTGCTGGAGGTGATGCGCTTCTGGCTGGACCTGGGCGTGGACGGGCTGCGCCTGGACGCGGTGCCGTACCTGATCGAGCGCTCGGGCACCTCCAACGAGAACCTGCCCGAGACCCACGCGATCCTGCGCCGCATCCGCGCCACGCTGGACGCCGAATATCCCGACCGCATGCTGCTGGCCGAGGCCAACATGTGGCCGGAGGACACCCAGCAGTACTTCGGCGCCAACGCCGACGAATGCCACATGGCGTTCCACTTCCCGCTGATGCCGCGCATGTACATGGCCATCGCGCGTGAGGACCGTTTCCCGATCACCGACATCATGCGGCAGACCCCGGAGATCCCGGAAACCTGCCAGTGGGCGATCTTCCTGCGCAACCACGACGAGCTGACCCTGGAGATGGTCACCGATTCGGAGCGCGACTACCTGTGGCAGACCTACGCCTCGGACCGCCGCGCACGCATCAACCTGGGCATCCGCCGGCGCCTGGCGCCGCTGCTGGAGCGCGACCGCCGCCGCATCGAACTGATGACCTCGTTGCTGCTGACCATGCCCGGCACGCCGGTGCTGTACTACGGCGACGAGATCGGCATGGGCGACAACATCCACCTGGGCGACCGCGACGGCGTGCGCACGCCGATGCAGTGGTCGATCGACCGCAACGGCGGCTTCTCGCGCGCCGACCCGGCCGCGCTGGTGCTGCCGCCGATCATGGACCCGCTGTACGGCTTCCAGGCGGTCAACGTCGAGGCGCAGATGCGCGACCAGCATTCGCTGCTGACCTGGAACCGGCGCGTGCTCAGCGTGCGCAAGCGCTACCACGCCTTCGGCCGCGGTTCGCTGCGCTTCCTGTACCCGGGCAACCGCCGCATGCTCGCCTACCTGCGCTGCCACCAGGACGAGATCGTGCTGTGCGTGGCCAACCTGTCGCACACGCTGCAGGCGGTGGAGCTGGACCTGTGCGAGTTCGAGGGCCGCGTGCCGGTGGACATCATCGGCGGCGGCAGCTTCCCGCCGATCGGGCGGCTCACCTACCTGCTCACGGTGCCGGCGTTCGGCTTCTACGCGTTCCAGTTGGTCAGCGAGGGCGCCATGCCCGACTGGCACGTGCCCAGCCCGGTGCCGCTGCCGGACTACCGCACCCTGGTGCTGCGCAGCGGCGCCGACGAGGCCAGCGCGCTGCTGCCGCACCTGCCGACGCTGGAGCGCGAGATCCTGCCCACCTGGCTGTCCACGCGGCGCTGGTTCTCGGCCAAGGACCAGCCGGTCAAGCGCGTGCGCGTGTCGCGGCGCACGCCGTTGCCGGGTGACGAACCGATGACCCTGCTGGAACTGGACGTGGAGCTGGAGGACGGCCACCACGAGTGCTACATGCTGCCGGTGGGCATCGTCTGGGAGCGCGAGCAGCCCAGCACGCTGGCCGAGCAGCTGGCCCTGGCGCGGGTGCGGCAGGGCCGCGAGGTCGGCTACCTGACCGACGCGTTCGCGCTGAAGGCGATGGTGCGCGGGGTGATCGCCGCGCTGCGCCAGAACGCGGCGCTGGATTTCCAGGACGGCGCCGACGCCCCGCCGCAGGGGCAGATCCGCTTCGAGGCCACGGCGGCGCTGGCGCCGGTGGAGATCGCCGACGATCCGGAGGTGCGCTGGCTGTCGGCCGAGCAGAGCAACAGTTCGCTGGTGGTCGCCGACAAGGCGGTGTTCAAGCTGCTGCGGCACGTGGCTTCCGGGGTCAACCCGGAGATCGAGATCGGCCGCCGCCTGACCGAGATGGGCTACGCCAACGCCGCGCCGCTGCTGGGCAGCGTCAGCCGCGTCGATGCCGAGGGCAAGGTCACCACCATCGCGCTGCTGCAGGGCTTCGTGCGCAACCAGGGCGACGCCTGGCGCTGGACCCTGGACCACCTGGCGCGCAGCTTCGACGAGTTCGCCACCGCGCAGGACGACGAGGCGCGCGTCGAGAGCGTGGCCGGCTACGACGCCTTCGCCCAGGTGGTGGGCAAGCGCCTGGCCGAGCTGCACGAGGCGCTGTCGCGGCCCACCGACGATGCCGATTTCGCCCCGCAGCAGATCGAGCCGGCCACCGCCGAAACGGTGGTGGACGCGGTGGCGCGGCAGGTGGACGAGATGTGGGAGACGGTCGCGGCGCGGCTGCAGGCCAGCGAGGACGCCGCCGAGCGCGGCGTGCTGGAGGGGCTGCTGGCCGAGCGCGCGCGACTGGACGCACTGCTGGCGCGCGCGCCGGATGCGCTCGCCGGTTCGCTGCTGACCCGCGTGCACGGCGACTTCCACCTGGGCCAGATCCTGGTGGCGTTCGACGATGTGGTGCTGATCGACTTCGAGGGCGAGCCGGCCAAGCCGCTGGCCGAGCGCCGCGTCAAGGCCAGCCCGCTGCGCGACGTGGCCGGCTTCCTGCGCTCGCTCGACTACGCCAGCGTGGTCTCCGCGCGCGGCGAGGAAGGCACCGCCGCGCGCTCGGGCGTGGGCGTGGATGCGCACCTGGACGAATTCCTCGTACAGTTCCGCCGCCGCGCCACCGCCGCGTTCCTCGGCGCGTATCGCCAGGTGCTCGACGCCAGCGCGCATCCGTGGATCGCGCCGGCGGCGTTCGACGCGGCGACCTTGTTGTTCCTGGTGGAAAAGGCCTGCTACGAGGTGCGCTACGAAGCGGCCAACCGTCCGACATGGCTGATGGTGCCCATCCAGGGCCTGCTGCGCATCCTGCAGGACCCGCACGCCGATGCAGGGGATGCATGACATGACTGGAGCGATGACTGCTGTGATGAATCGATGGGACGCCGGCGCGGTACGCGCCCTGGTCGAAGCGCGCCACGGCGATCCGTTCGCGCTGCTCGGCGCGCAACCGGTGGACGGCGGGCGCCTGCTGCGCAGCTACCAGCCCGGCGCCAGCGCGGTGAGCGCGGTGCTCGAGGACGGGCACGAGATCGCACTGGAGCCGGGCCCGGAGCCGGGCCTGTTCGCCGCGCTGCTGCCGGCCGCCGGCGGCTACCGGCTGCGCATCCACTGGCCCGGTGGCGTGCAGGAAACCGCCGACCCGTACGCGTTCGGGCCGCTGCTGAGCGACTTCGACCTGTACCTGATCGCCGAGGGCCATCACCTGCAGCTGGCCGATGCGCTGGGCGCCAACGCGATGGAGATCGACGGCGTGCGCGGCACCCGCTTCGCGGTGTGGGCGCCCAACGCCTCGCGCGTGGCGGTGATCGGCGACTTCAACAGCTGGGACGCGCGCCGCCATCCGATGCGGCTGCGCCACCAGGCCGGGGTCTGGGAAATCTTCGTTCCCGACGTCGGGCCCGGCGCGCACTACAAGTACGCGCTGCGCGGGCCGCACGGCCAGGAGCTGCCGGCCAAGGCCGATCCGGTGGCGCGCCGCGCCGAACTGGCGCCGGGCACCGCGTCGATCGTCGCCGACCCGACGCCGTATGCGTGGAACGACGACGGCTGGATGGCCACGCGCGCGCGGCGCCAGGCCAGCGACGCGCCGATGAGCATCTACGAGATCCATGCCGGCTCCTGGCTGCGCGAGGAAGGCGTGGACCTGGACTGGGACGGCCTGGCCGAGCGGCTGATCCCGTACGTGGCCGACATGGGCTTCACCCACGTGGAGCTGCTGCCGGTCACCGAGCACCCGTTCGGCGGCTCGTGGGGCTACCAGCCGCTGGGGCTGTTCGCGCCGACCGCGCGCTTCGGCGCGCCGGACGGCTTCGCCCGCTTCGTCGACCGCTGCCACCGCGAAGGCATCGGCGTCATCGTCGACTGGGTGCCGGCGCATTTCCCCACCGACGCGCACGGGCTGGCGCATTTCGACGGCACCGCGCTGTACGAGCACGCCGACCCGCGCGAAGGCTTCCACCGCGACTGGAACACGCTGATCTACAACCACGGCCGGCGCGAAGTGTCCGGCTTCCTGATCGCCAGCGCGCTGGAGTTCCTGCAGCGCTACCACGTCGACGGGCTGCGCGTGGATGCGGTGGCGTCGATGCTGTACCGCGACTACAGCCGCAATGCCGGCGAATGGGTGCCCAACATCCACGGTGGCCGCGAGAACTACGAGACCATCGCGTTCCTGCGCCGGCTCAACCAGGTGGTGCGCGAGCACGCGCCGGGCGCGGTCACCATCGCCGAGGAATCCACCGCCTGGCCCGGCGTCACCGCCGACGTGGCGCACGGCGGCCTGGGCTTCCACTACAAGTGGAACATGGGCTGGATGCACGACACGCTGCACTACATCGCGCTGGACCCGATCTACCGCCGCTACCACCATGGCGAGCTGACCTTCAGCATGGTCTACGCGTACTCGGAGCGCTTCGTGCTGCCGATCTCGCACGACGAAGTGGTGCACGGCAAGGGCTCGCTGCTCGGGCGCATGCCCGGCGACGAGTGGCAGCGCTTCGCCAACCTGCGCGCCTACCTGGGCTTCATGTTCACCCATCCGGGACGCAAGCTGCTGTTCATGGGCTGCGAGATCGGCCAGCCGAGCGAGTGGAACCACGATGCCGGCATCCCCTGGCACCTGCTCGACGCGCCGGCGCATCGCGGCATCCAGCGCATGGTGCGCGACCTCAACCGGCTGTACACCGAGCGCGCCGCGCTGCACGCGCACGACGACGATCCGTCCGGCTTTTCCTGGGTGGTCGGCGATGCCGCCGGGCAGAGCGTGCTGGCCTATCTGCGCAAGGGTGGCGCCGGCGATGCGCCGCTGCTGGTGGTCATCAACTTCACCCCGATGGTGTACCGCGACTACCGCATCGGCGTGCCGCACGCCGGGCTGTGGCGCGAGCTGTTCAACAGCGACGCGGAGTGCTACGGCGGCTCCAACGTCGGCAACGGCGGCGCGGTGATGGCCGAGCCGCAGGCGCTGCACGGCCAGCCGGCGTCGCTGCCGCTGGTGCTGCCGCCGCTGGGCGTGCTGGTGCTGGCGGCGCAGGACTGACGCCGCGCGTGGGACCACGCGCGCAAGGCTGTGCGCATGGTCCTCTCACTGCAGCGCTCGCGCCGCCGAGCGCAAATTCGCCGCGGCGGCGCAAGGCGGCGTCGCCGCGCTGGCGGCCGAGGACGCCGGACGCCACGAACCGCGCGTCGTCCACGAGCCGCGTGACCGGCACCGCCGGTCGGCGCGGCTTATTCGCTTGCCGTATCTGCTGATGCCCGATCGCCATGGCGATCGGGTGCCGGGCTAACTACGGTTTTACATCCGCGGCGCGCGAAGCGGGCACAAAGGACGCTGCATTCGGCAGGCGCGAGGTGGCATATGCGGATCACGATCATCGGCGCAGGATTCTGCGGCAACGTGCTGGCGGCCGCGCTCGCGGCGCAGGCGACGGCACCGACCACCTTGGCCCTGGTCGGCGTGGCCGAGACCTTCGGCCGCGGCATCGCCTACGGCGCGGCGCGGCCGGAACACCTGTTGAACGTGCGCGCCAAGGACTTGGGCGTGGACCCTGCCGATCCGGGCGGCTTCGCCGATGCGTTGCAGCTGGACACCGCGCGGCGCCTGCAGTTCCTGCCGCGGCTGGCCTACGGCCGCTACCTCGAGCGCCACCTGGAAACCGCGCTGGCCGCGTCGGCGGTCGGCGTGGAGCGCATCGGCCAGGAAGCGGTCGCGGTGGAACGCGGCCCGGACGGCTTCCGCATCTTCCTGGCCAACGGCGAGGACATCGCCAGCGACGTGGTGGTGCTGGCGATCGGCGCGCTGCCGCCGCAGGCGCTGCCCGGGATCGGGCCGCGCCTGGCGGTGCACCCGCGCTACATCGGCTGGCCCTGGCAGGACGGCGTGCTGGACGAGGTGCCGCCGCAGGCGCGGCTGCTGCTGGTGGGCACCGGGCTGACCATGGCCGACGTGGCGCTGACCCTGCGCCGGCGCGGGCATCGCGGGCCGATCACCGCGCTGTCGCGGCGCGGGCTGCCGCCGCAGGCGCACCTGGCCGCGCCGGGCGCGCCGGTCACCCTGCCGCCCAGCGTGACCCAGGCGCTGCGGACGCATCGCCTGGCCGACCTGCTGCGCAGCCTGCGCCAGCTGACCACGGTGGTGGACGACTGGCGCTGCGTGGTGGACGCGCTGCGCCCGCACCTGCAACCGTTCTGGCAGGGCCTGGACGCCGCCTCGCGTGCGCGCTTCCTTCGCCACCTGCGCCCGTACTGGGAATCGGCGCGGCACCGCCTGGCGCCGGAGGCCGCCGCGGCGCTGGCGCAGATGCAACGCCAGGGGCAGTTGCGGATCCAGGCCGCCCGCCTGCTGCGCGCCCGCCTCGGCGACACCGCGGTGGAAGCGGTGATCCGCGAACGCGGGCAGGCCGGCGCGCGCACCGAAGCATTCGACGTGCTGATCCGCGCCACCGGGCTGGATACCGACGTGGACCGCACCAGCCATCCGCTGGTCGCCACGATGCGCGATGCGGGCCTGCTGCAGCCCGACCCGCTGGGCCTGGGCCTGGTCGCCGATGCGAACTTCCAGTTGCGCGACGGCGCCGGGCATCCGGTGCCGGGCCTGTACTGCCTGGGCCCGCTGCTGCGCGGGCGGCTGTGGGAAATCACCGCGGTGCCGGAACTGCGCAGCGCGGCGCACCAGCTGGCCGCGCAACTGGCCGCCGACGCCCGCGGGCAGGCCGGCGGCGGGCGCGATGCGCGCGCGCCGCCGGCCGAGAAGCGGGCGGTGTAGCGGCGGGCGCGCCTGCGCGCCGTTGCGGGCGGTTTTCGATGGTGGCGCGATGCCCGGCACGGTCGTCGCGTGCCCGACGTGGCATGCGCGTGTCCGCATTGCGCGTGTCCGGCATCGCACCGCCTGCGCGTGCGACAGTGCGGCGAGATCCGCGCGGCCCGTCCGCTCCGGCATTCGGGCATAGTGCGCGCCACGCCGAACGCCCAGGGGACCAGGCATGCATTACAGGATTGCGCTGGCCGCGCTGTGGCTGGCGGCGACCGCGTTTCCGGCGGCCGCCGCCAGCCGCTGCTACGGCAGCGTCGGCAACGGACGCATCGACGGCTCGGTGCGGTTGCCGCTGGCCGGGTCCAACTTCAGCGCCTACAGCCGGGAGGCGGTCGCCGCCGGCCGCACCCACGTGCATGCCACGGTCGCGGCGATCGTCGCCGATGCCTACGCCGCGCTGCAGCGCGAACGCCCGCAGACCCACTACGTCTATGGCGAGACCGGTGCGCTGTCCGGCGGTCCGTTCGCGCCGCATCGCACCCATCAGAACGGCCTGTCGGTGGATTTCTTCGTGCCGGTGCTGGACCGCGCCGGACGTTCGCGGACGCTGCCGTCCACGGCGTCCAACCGCTACGGCTACGACATCGAGTTCGATGCCGATGCGCGCTACGGCGACTACCGCGTCGATTTCCCCGCGCTGGCCGAGCATCTGTACCAGCTGCAGCGCGCGGCGAGCGCGCACGACGCCGGCATCGCCCTGGTGATCTTCGACCGCGCGTGGCTGCCGCGCCTGTTCGCGACGCCGCGCGGGCCGGCACTGCGCCGGCAGTTGCGTTTCCTGCCGGGCACGCCGTGGGTGCGCCACGACGAGCACTACCATGTCGACTTCGCGATCGCCTGCCAGCCGCTCGCCGCGGCGAAGCGGACGCGCTAGCGGCGTCGCTGGGCAGACAGGGTGCGACCGCGGTGGCGCGAAAGGTGGACAATGGCGCGCGGGTGATTTCTCATGTCGCCGGAAGCCGGCACGGCCTCGACGTGGCTGTTCCGCGCGGTGCGGATGCAATGTGTGACCGCTGCCGCGTTTCGGTTCCACGCTGCGTCTACAGGGGATTGCATGCACCAGCGCCACGAAGGGCCGCCCGACGATCCGTCCGGCGACGCCTACGCCAGCCAGTTGCGGACCGGGTTCGCCCGGCTGCGCTTCGCCGCGCCGCTGGAGCGGGCCTACCGGATCCAGACCGCGTCCACGCTGGGCTTCGCGCAACGCGTGGCGGCGTCGCTCGGCGTGCTGATCGGGTTGGCGCTGCTGGCGCTGGACGCCTTCTATTTCGGCTGGAACGGCGCCGGGACCTCGCGCTACGCGGTGCTGGCGCGCATCGCCACGGTGCTGGCGCTGGTGCTGGTGGCCGTGTCGATCCACCGCGCGCGCAGCCACGGCCCCGGGCGCGCGGCCCTGCTGCTGCTGGTCGGCGGCACCGGGCTGGTGCTGTCGAGCATCGGCTATCCGCCGCAGGAACTGCACTACGCCGCGGCGGTGATGGCGCTGGTGATCATCGCCGGCTTCTTCCCGCTGGGACTGGCGCTGTGGCAGAGCGTGGCGGTGGCGCTGGCGCTGTGCGCGGTCAGCGCCGCGGCCGGGCACTGGCTGCTGGACGGCGCCGCGCAGGCCGCGCACCTGCGCCTGCAATGGCTGCTGTGGGTGGCGGTGCCGATCGGCGCGGCCGGCGGCTACCTGCGCGAACACTCGCGCCGCGAGGGCTTCCTGCAGCGCCGAGTGCGCGACGACGAGGCGCTGCGCGATGGCCTCACCGGGCTCGGCGACCGCCGCCGTTTCGACGAGCACCTCGCGGTGGCGCTGACCCAGGCGCGACGCCTGCAGCGCGGCCTGGCGCTGCTGCTGGTCGAACTGGACGCGTTCCCGGCGTTCGCGCAGCGCTACGGCCGGCGCGAGGCCGACCGCGCGGTGATGGACGTGGCCGAGGTCATGCAGTGCCTGCTGCGGCCGATGGACGTGGCGATGCGCATCGCGCCGGACCGTTTCGCGCTGGTGCTGTACGACGCCGGCGGCGCGCACCTGCGCCAGACCGCGCCGGCGCTGCGCGATATGGTCGAGATGATGAGCATCGAACATGCGGCCTCGCCGGTCGCCGCGCACCTGAGCATCAGCGTCGGCGCGCTGCTGAACCCGCCGGGCGACGGCGCGGCGACGTTGATGCGGCGCGCCGAAGAACTGCTGCAGCAAGCGCGCGAGCAAGGCGGCAACCGCGTGGTGCTGGCCGAGGACACCGGCTGGTAGCGACGCGGCGCGCGGTTGCGGTGCGTCGCGATCTCGGCGGCGGCCAGCGTCAGAGCGTGCCGCGCTGCACGAACGGCGCCTGCTGGTACAGCCGGCGCTCGCCGCCGCGCGGATCCAGCGCCAGCCGGGTGTCGCGGTCGAACAGCAGCGTCTCGCGCCGCGCCAGCGAGTACGGCGCCCACGCCGGGATGCCGCGATGGTTGGGGTCGCCATGGCGGGCGAAGGCGAGCAGCGCCTCGCTCATCGCGTCGGCCACGCGCTGCGCGTCGGCGCCGGCGCCGGTGCGCGAACCGGGCTGGCGGACGTTGTCGAACAACAGCGGGATGTCCAGGCCATGGAACGCGCCGAACTTGCCGCCGTCCAGCGGCGAACCCCAGTCCAACTGGTAGGCCCAGGTCGGCGCGCCCTGCCGCGCGCGCGCCTCGGCCTCCTCGATCGCGCCGCGCCACGAGCGGCCGGCGGTGGTCGCGGCGAAGAACACCTCCGACGGCGTGTAGTGCGGGTATAGCCGGCGGTACTCGGCGATCACCACCTGCGGCAGCAGGTCCACGTACTGCTCCTGTTCCAGCCTGGCCGGCAGCGTGTCCCAGGTCAGGGCGAAGTTGGCCGGGTCGTTGCCGAGGAAGGCGCGGGTCTCGTCGTGGGTGTTGCCGATCACCATCGGGATGCGCGCCGACTGCGGCGGCGCGTCGGGCCAGAACGGGTGCCGGTGCAGCACCTGCGCATCCAGCACCGGGCCCAGGTACAGCGACGTGTTCTCCACCCGCGACGGATCGCGGGTGCGGGTGGCCTCGAGCAGGCGCTGCATCGGCAGCGTGCGCAGTGCTGGCAGTTGCGCCGCGTCCAGCTGCAGCGCCTGCAGCAGCAGCTGCGCGCGCTGCGTGGCCGCGCGCGGGCCGGCGGCGGTGACCTGCTGGCCGCTCATCGTCCAGGCGCGGTGGAACAGGCCCTGCGCGGCCGGCATCGCCATCAGCGTGGCGATCTTGGCACCGCCGCCGGACTGGCCGAACACGGTCACGTTGCCGGCATCGCCGCCGAACTCGGCCGCATGCTGGCGCACCCACTGGAGCGCCTGCACCAGGTCGAGCTGGCCCACGTTGCCGGAAGACGCGAACGCGGCGCCGCCGAGCTGGGCCAGGTACAGGTAGCCGAAGGCGTTGAGCCGGTGGTTGACGCTGACCACCACCACGTCGCCGCGCTGGCACAGGCGCACGCCGTCGTACAGCGGGTCGCTGCCGGAGCCGTTGTTGTAGGCGCCGCCGTGGATGTAGAACAGCACCGGGCGCTTGCCGCCGTCGCGCAGCGCCGGCGTCCACACGTTGAGGAACAGGCAGTCCTCGCTGGCGTCGGCCTGCTTGAGCTGCGGCGCCGACGCGGCGTAGGCGGTGCAGTCGCGCACGCCGCGCCATGGGGTTTCCGGCAGCGCCGGCTGGAAGCGGCGCGCGGCGGTGTCGGCGCCGTAGGGAACGCCCTTGAACACCTGCACGCCCTGATCGCGGTAGCCGCGCACGCGGCCGCCACGGGTGCGCGCCAGCGGTGCGTCGGCCGCGCCTGCGGCGGGCGCGCGCGTTGCCGCGCCGGCTACCGACGGCAGCGGCGCCGCCAGCGCCAGCGCGCCCAGCGCGCCGGCCTGTAGGAACTGGCGCCGGCCGGGTGTCGCCGGCGCGGAACCGGCGTCGTTGGCGGTGGCGGTGGCGGGCGGGACGTCAGGGGCTTGGGTCATGACTGCGGATTCCGTGGCAACGATCTTGGGCGGCGGTGTCGGCGATAGGGAAAAGCGCAGGCGTCAGATGCCTGGCGAAAGCGGAAAGCAGGCATGCGTACCGGGACGGCGGCATGCTGCCGCACGTACGCCGCGCAAGGCCGGTGTCGCATGCGGTCGATGCCGGCTGCCGCGAAGGCCTGCGCTTGTGGTGGCACGCGTAGGCGGCGCAGAAATCCCACTTGGGTGCCCGCGATGCCCGCGGCCATTGCCACCACCGCGGGCCCGCACCGGCGCTGACGCATCCGCCTACGGCCTCGCCGGCGCTGGCGCCGCCGCGGCAGGCGCGGCGATCGGCGCGGCCGCGGCGAGGTCGCGCTGCAGCGCGCGCATCCAGTCCAGCGCCAGCGTCGGCCATGCCGCCACCGGCAGCCCGGCGGTGCCGCGGGTGCCGAAGCCGTGCCCGCCGCGGGCGAACAGGTGCAGCTCCGACGGCACCCCGGCGCGGCGCAGCGCCTGGTAGAACAGCAGGCTGTTCTCCACCGGCACCACGGTGTCGTCCTGCGCGTGCAGCAGGAAGGTCGGCGGCATCGCCGCATGCACGCGGTTCTGCAGCGAATAGGCGTCCATCGTGGCAGCATCGGGATGGCGGCCGAGCAGCCGCAGCCGCGATCCGGTGTGTGCCGCGGTGCCGGCGCCCATGTCGATCACCGGGTAGACCAGCAGCAGGAAGTCCGGGCGCGCGCTGAGCCGGTCGATCGCGTCGCGCGGCGGATTCACGCGCTCGTCGTAGCGGGTGCCGAGGCTGGCGGCGACATGGCCGCCGGCGGAGAACCCCAGCGCGCCGATCCGCTTCGGGTCCACGCCGAACTCGGCGGCGCGCGCACGGATCAGGCGCAGCGCGCGCTGCGCGTCGGCCAGCGGCTGGTCGCGCACCGCCGCGGTGGCGGCGTCGGCCCGGTCGGCGCCCGGCAGCCGGTAGCGCAGCACGAACAAGGTGACCCCGGCCTGCTCGGCGAATGCCGGCACCAGCGCGGTGCCTTCCTTGTCCAGCACGATGCGCGCATAGCCGCCGCCGGGGGCGACCAGCAGCGCGCTGCCGCTGGGGCGCGGCGGCCGGTACACCACGAGATAGGGCTGGCGCACGTCGGTGATGATGCGATCCGGGCGCGCCGCATCGTCGCTGCGCTCGACGATGCGTTCGCGACCTGCCGCCGCGGGCCCGGGCGCGTCGCCCGGCCACAGCGGCACCCGCGCGGCCCGCTCGGCGGCGGTCTCGGCGCCCGGGCGCTCGGCCGCGGTCGCCGGACCGCCGCCGGCCAGCGCCATCGCCAGCAAGACGCCGTGCACGGCATGCCGGCGCGTGCCGGCGGCCAGCGCCAGCATCGCCCCCACGCCGGCGCGCAACCACAAGCGCAAGCATTGGCCCGCCTGCCGGCCGGCTGCCGGCCTAGGCACGGCCACAGCGCGGGCAGGACCTGCAGACCCGGCACGCATGCGCGCCGTCGTTGCAGCGGCGAGCGCTGCCTGCCCGCGCGAATTTCCCTGGATGCGGCTCATAACCCGTACTCCCTCCACCACCGCGTGGACCTGCCTGGGCGGCGATTGCGGCGACCGTTCGCAAGTATCCGGGCAACGGGCAACGGCACCAGCAAGACAATCCGCCCCGCCGCCCAGGCAGGTCCACGCGGTGGTGGAGGGAGTACGGGTTATGAGC
>NZ_JAFIWC010000046.1 GCF_017163755.1 Xanthomonas sp. | reverse complement strand
GCACTGCGACTTAGCGGCCTGCCGCACTCCGCTCTCACCTCAACGGTATACCCGCATAAGACACAAGCGGCTTCAGCGGCGACCGGGCGTTGCCGGTAGCGCCCGGTCGCGGCTGAAGCCGCTCCTACAAAACTCGGTCGTGGAGGCTGACAAGCGTGCGGCCACCGCCTGGCGGCATGTTGCAGCGCTCGCACCCCGACGCAGCGCCGCAGCAACGCAAAACGCCCCGGCGGAGGCTGTCCGCCGGGGCGTTGGTCGGTGCGAGTGCGCCGCGATGGCCGATCGCGGTGTCGCTCAATAGCGCTGGCAGACGGTCTCGACCACGCGGTTGCCGTTGGTCTGCTGGCGCTGGCCCTGGATGTAGCGCCCGGTCGCGCCGCCGGCGACCGCACCGCCCACCGTGGCGAGCTTCTTGCCGTTGCCGCCGCCGACCTGGTTGCCGATCAGGCCGCCGATCGCCGCGCCGGCCAGGGTGCCGCCGATGCGGTTCGGGTCGGTGCTGTTCTTCTGCACCGCCTGCTTCTTGCAGTGCACGCGGGTGCCGTCGTTGAAGCGGCGGCCTTCGTCCTGCGGTCCGTAGGTGTGCTGCGCCTGCGCCAACGGGGCGGCGGCAGTGGCAACGGCGAGCAACGAAAGGCACAAGGTAGCTTTGAGCTGGTTCATGGTGGTCACTCCTGGTTGCGGAGCCGACGCGTGTTTGCCTGCATCGCGCTCTCGACGGGGACCACCTTTGCACCGGGATAGCGAATGGATCGTGAAGCGCGCCGCATCCGTTCAGCTTGTGCAGGAGCGCGTGAGCGTCAGCGAGGCGACGTCGCCTCGCCCGCCGCTGCGGTGGCCGCTGCCGGTACCGCGTCGCTCGCGGCGGGTGCGGTCGCCGGCACAGCCGCCGCAGGCTCGGACGCCGGTTCGGCACGCGGCGCCGGCGGGTCCTCGGCCGGCTTGGCCTTGGGCAGGTACTGCGCCATGCGCTCGAAGAAGCGCTTGTAGAAGTCGCCGTCCTGCACGGTGCTGCTGGCCACGCGCACCAGCGAATCGTCGCTGCTGCCGACCGGCAGCGACACCGAGCCGAGCACGCCCACGCCGACGCTGGCCGAGGTCGCGTTCTTCTTCAGCGCGTAGCGGTCCTGCAGCGCGCTGACGAACACCCACGCTTCGTCCTGCCCGTGCGGCACGCACGACACGCGCAGCTCCAGCTGCTCGTGCGAGTCTTCCTTGGGCTGGAAGTTCTTGGTGCCCTCGACCGCATCGGCGGTGGCCTTGGCCACCACGTAGCCCTGGCTGAGCAACGCGCGCCGTGCCGACTCGCAGGCCAGCGCCGGGGTCACCGGATAGCTGCGCGAATAGGTGTTGTCGGAGTTGAAGGTCTCCTTCACCAGGTTGTCCTGCTTGCGGTTGAAGCAGCCGCTCAGGCCGAGCGCGACCAGCGCGAGCGCGGGAAGGACCAGGAGTTTGGGGGCAACGGACATGGTCGGGAACCGGGATGGGAATGCGCCGGCAAGGATAGCCGCAACCGCGTCACGGCGGCCTCACCTGGCCGTGGCCGCTCATCCTGCGGTTAGCGAGCCCGGCGGCGGCGCCAGGGACAGGTCCAGGCGCAGCAGCGCGCCGTCGCGGGCGCGGCGCTCGGCGCGCAGGTAGTGGTAGCGGTCGAGCATCGCCAGCGTCGGCAGCGTCGCCAGCGGCTCGCCCCACAGGCTCAACGCGAAGCCGCGCGCGCGCAGCCAGTCGAGCAGGCGCTGCAGCCGCTGCTGGTCGCGCGGCAGCAGCAGGTCGGCGTCGCCGGGCGCGCGGGCGGCCCGGGCCGGATCGGCGCACCAGGCCGGGTAGCTGCCGTGCAGCCGGTAATCGAAGCCGTCTTCGCGCAGCGCCGCCAGCAACTGCGCGGTGCCCGGCAGGTCGATCGGTTCGCGCCGCTTCTGCAACACCAGCGCGTACTCGTGGCTGCGGTCGGTGGCGGTGTCGCCTGGTGCCAGCGCGCGCGGTGCGTCGCGCGGGTAGCACAGCACGCGCTCCTGGCAGGCGACGAACAGGCTGCCGAGGATGCGCGCCAGGTCCCAGGTCTGCGGCACGAACACGCCGCCGACCTGCGCGTTCTCCACCATCGCGATGCAGAAGCCATCGTCGCGCAGCTGCCGGCGCACGCCGTGGAACACCGCGCGCAGGCCGTCCAGGTATGCGGCGTAGTCGGCGCTGGCGTAGAGCTGCGCCGGCGCGCCGGCCACCGGCCAACGGCCAACGGCAGCCGAAGTACGGCACGTTGGTCAGGCACAGGTCGACCGGGGCGCCGGGCGCGAGCTGCGGCAACGCGCCGACCCGCACCTCGGCGGCGATGCCGTGGCGCTGCAGCCGCTCGCGCGCCAGCGCCGCGCGCGCCGGGTCGATCTCCACGCCCAGCCCGCGCCGCCCTTCCAGTTCGGCGGCCAGCAAGGTGCTGCCGAAGCCGCAGAACGGGTCCAGCACGCGTTCGCCGGGTGCGCTGAAATGGCGCACGAACGGGCGCATCTGGCCGACCCAGCCGCAGTCGCGCGCGCCCAGCGGATCGCGCCGGCGCAGGTCGTCGGGCAGCCGGTGCTCGGGCGGATCGGGCGGCGGGGTCCACCAGCTGCGCTCATCCATGGCCGGGGCGCCACAGCAGGTCGCGGTCCGGCTGCCAGCCGGCGCACAGCCGCCCGTCGGCGAAGAACACCAGCTTGTAGACGTCGCCGCTGTCGTGGCGCGCCTGCATCGCGCTGTAGTCGGAGGTCTCGAACACCACCTCCATGCCGTCGGCGGTGGCCATGCGCAGGTTCCAGAAGTAGTAGCCCTCGGTGATCTGCAACGGCCGCAGCGCGCGCCACCACGGCGCCGCCATGCATGCGCCCACCACCTGCTCCACCGACACGCGCTGCTGCGCCAGGTAGCGGTGCGTGCCGGTGGCGCGGTAGCCCTCGCCCAGCCGCGAGAACTCGCGGAAGATCACCGTCGAGGCGCCGGCCTGGCGCGCCCAGCGCAGGTAGCCGGCCACGCCATCGGCGTCGGCCACCCCGCCGTGCTGCAGGAGGCACACCATGCGCAGCGGCAACGCTTCGGCGATGCGTCGCGCGGTGGCCACGAACACCGCCGCATCGGCGATCGCCTCGCCATCGCGGAAGCGCATGATCGCGTCGTTCGCCGCCTGCTGCGGATGATGCCGCGACAGTTCCACCCACGACAGGCCGAAGCGGCGCAAGGCGTCCAGCAACGCCTCGCCCTGCCCGCGCGCCAGCCCGGCGCCGTTGCTGTACAGCACGCGCTGCTCGACTCGCAACCCGTCGCGCTCGGCCTCGCCCAGCGTGTGCAGCAGCTGCACGAACCAGGCCTCGTCGTCGGTCATTTCCAGGCCCGACAACGAATGCGACAGCGGCAGGCCGCGCAGCTGCGCCAGGGCCTGGCGCAGCTGCGCGAAGTAGTCCGGCGGCGGGCGCAGGCTGGCCGCGGCGGTGCCGCCGGCGTGCGGGCGCAGCGTCTCCGAGCAGAACCGTCAGCGCGCCGAGCATGGCCGCACCGACGCGTACGGGGTGAAGGTCACCGGCTGCGCGACGCGATAGTCGCGCCCGCCGATGCGCTGCACCCGCCAGCGCGTGGCGTCGTCGTTAGCCGGCACCCGCCATTCGAGCCGCGGCATGCATTCGCGCAACGAGGCGAACAAGGGCGAGCGTCCGCTCAGCGGCGGGCGCTGCGCGGGAACCGCCAGCGTGTCCATGCGCAGCTCCTACAGACGCGCGGCGTCGGCGCGTTCGCGCACCTGCGCGAAGGTCCAGTCGTGCAGCAGCCGGCCATCCTCCCACACCGTCACCATCGCATCGTCGTAGCCGGCCGGGCGCGCGATCTCGTCCAGCGACGCCGCCGTGGCCGGCACCGGCTCGGTGCGATAGCTGCCGTATTCGCGATGGCGCAGCAGGGTCATGCGTCCGCGCTTGCTGAGCTTGCCCTTGTCGGTCACCGGATCCTTGTAGACGTCGATCCACTTGCCGTCCACGCGCGCGGCCGAGCACTTTAGCGCGAACTTCTGCGTGTCGCGGTCCAGCCGCTGCAGCAGCGCGCCGCCCATGCCGAAGGCGAGGTTGTCGGTGGCGTAGCCGGCGCTGGTGACGCGCTCGAGGATCGCGCGGATGCTGGTCGGGTTGACCCCGTCGCCCTGGATCACCCGCACGTGGTTGAGCACCTTGTAGCCCTTGCCGTTGACGCTGTGGCCGAAGGCCTCGTCGAGCAGTTCCAGGCACTGGTGCACCACCGCGACCGGGTCGCCGGAGTCAGGGCGGATCACCACCGTGGCGCCGGAGGCGATCACCTCCTCGCGCAGCGTATTGCCCCAGTGCTCGCGGATCGCATGGAAGATGTCGTAGCTGTCGGACACCACCGCGACGATCGCGCCGGGCTTGCCGAACTGCCTGAGCATGTTGCGGTAGGCGTCCACCTCGCGCTCGCGGCCCCAGCTGGTGATGGTGCTGTGCTCGGCGGCGGGGATCGAATAGCCGGCCATCGGCTCGTGGTAGTGCGCGCGCGCCAGCAGCAGGCCGGAGACGGTGTCGGTGCCGAGAAAATTGACCAGATGCGACGCGCCGCCGATCGCCGCCGACTCCAGGCTGGACACCCCGCGCGCGCCGAAGTCGTGCAGCTTGAACGGCAGCTGCCCTTCCGGATCGTCGCTGGTGCGCTCCAGGAACTGGCGCAGGGTCTGCTTGGCGTGCCAGCTGACCGTGGCCACGGTCACCGGATACCAGATGCGCAGCAGCAGCGTCTCCAGGTACGAGGGCACCCAGTAGGCCTGCGCGTCGGTGGACTCGATGGTCATCAGCGCGTTGTGGGTGGGCACCACGCTGCCCTCGGGCACGGCGCGGATGCGGATCGGCAGCTGCCCGCCGAGGCGGTCGACGATGTCGCGCCAGCCGGCCTCGTTGAACGGTTCGCCGTGCGCGGCGAACAGCTCGCGCGCCTGGTCCACGTCGGCATGGGTGATCGGCGTGCCCAGCGCGTCCTTGAGCAGGCTCTGCAGGCCGAAGAACACGGTGCGGTCGTAGACGCCGCCGCGCGATTCGACGTAGAAGAACGTGGCATCGGTGCCGGCCGGATACTGCAGCCAGTGGCTGGCCTTGTAGCTGTCGGTGTTGAGCAGCAGGTTGTTCAGGTAGTGCATGACGGGAAGCTCCTTCGCGTCGGGGAAGGCCGGCGGTCTATCCGCCGGCCGGGAAGAGCCGCGATCAACCGCGGCCCAGGAAGAATTCCATCAGGTGCAGATGGTCCTCGAACAGTTTCGGGCCCATGCCGAGCACCTCGCTGACCGGGATCCAGCGCGCCTTGTCGGCATCGTCGCCGCCGCGCACCTCGGGCAGCTCGCCGAAGACGAACTCGAAATGGAACGCGTGGGTGATGGTGCGCCCGCGCAGGCTGCGCTCGGGATGGTCGAACACGTGGCGATTCTTCAGCGAGCCCTTGAGCACCGGCACCGGGATCTTCAGCCGGGTCTCCTCGCGCAGCTCGCGCAGGCAGGCGTCGAGCACGCTCTCGTGCTGGCCGACGAATCCGCCCGGCAGCGCCCACAGCCCCTTGCCGGGCGCGGCGCGGCGCCGCACCAGCAGCACATGGCCCGAATGCACCACCACCGCGTCGGCGGTGACGAAGGTCGGCGGATACGGCGCGTCCTTCCAGGCGTCGCGGTACTGCTCGATGAACTGGTACTCGGCGACCAGCTCCGCGTACGACGGCGAGTTCTTGCGAAACGCCTCGAGCATCTCGAACACCGGCGCCGGCACGTTGCCGCGCAGCATCAGCAGCGCGCCGTGGAAATCGATGCTGCCGGCCTCGAACAGGTAGCGCCGCAGCTCCGTCGCCGACAAGGTCTCGGTGTGCTGCACGTCGACCAGCGGCCACTGCGGGAACTCGCGCAGGTAATAGCTGCTGGCGTCCTTGTCCATGCCGACCAGGCCGATGCGTGCGTCGGCGCCGCCGCCGTCGGCGCGCACCGCGTCGGCGACCGCCGACTGCACCGCGGCGATCCACAGGCTCTCGTTGTAGAGGTGGTCGCGCAGCGGACGCAGGATCAGGCGCTCGCCGGCGCCGTCGAGCGCGGACTGGATCATCACGCTGCGTTCGGCCACGGTCCACGGATTGCGGATCGTGCGCGGAGTCTCGGCCGAGCCGATCAGGAAGATGAGTTTGCGCGCACGCGCCAGGGCGTGGCGGGCAACGGCGGCGTGGCCGTTGTGGAAGGGCTCGAAACGCCCGATGAAGACCAGGTAATCGTATTCCATGAGCATCCCTCACGGTGATTGGAGTCGCCGCGGGTCTATCCCTTGGCGTGCGGCAAATGCTACGCCGATGCGCGCGGCCGTCAAGCGCCGCGTGCGCTTGCCGATGGCGCGTCGGGCACGCTGCGCGCCGCGGCGACGGCGCGTGTCCGCACCGGCATGCGACGCTGCGCCGCAGCGCGCGCGGTACGCACGATCGCGCTAGCCTTCCGATCCCCGAACAGGAGCGCGCGACCATGGCCCATCGCAGCCGTCTTGGCGGATTCATCATCGATTGTCAGGACACCGACGCCGACACCGGCGCGCGCTTCTGGAGCGCCGCGCTCGGCTACCCCGCCGCGTCGAGCTATTCCGAACTCGGCGCCGAATATGCGGAATTGCAGGGCACGCCGGCCGGACTGCATGTGGAAGTGCAGCGCGTCGACCATCCTTCGCGCGTGCACCTGGACATCGAGAGCGACGACATCGAAGCCGAGGTCGCGCGCCTGGAACGCCTGGGCGCGCGCCGCATCGGCTTCGTCAAGCGCTGGTGGGTGATGGAAGCGCCGACCGGGCACCGCTTCTGCGTAGGTCAAGATGAGCGATCCCGACGCCGGCGCGCCGCCCAACATCTGGGACTGACGCGCGGCGCGACGCTGCCCATCGGCGTGGCGGCATCGCGCATGCGGGCGCTGCATGGCGTGCGCGGCACGCGTACACGCGCCTGCGTTGCGCTGTTTGCGTTGCGCCGCCTGCATCGCCTGCATCGCCTGCACGAGAGCCCATGCGCCTCGAAACCGGGTGCGGCGGCGCGATCGCGCTTCGCTGGCCAGCGTGCAGCCGCGGCGCAGGGTTCGCTGCGAAACGCGCACACCATCGCTGGCCCGTGCCGACCCGCGCATGCATCATGGGCGTTCGCGTTTTCCGCTGCCATCCAGGAGACGTTCCGATGCCGCCATTCTCGCCCCTTGCCCGCGCACGCGCCGCGGCGCTCGCCTTCGCGCTGCCCCTGCTCGCCGTCCTCGCCGCGCCGCTGGCCGGCGCGGCGCCTGCGCCGGCACCGCTCAAGGTGATGAGCTTCAACGTGCGCGTCCCGGTGGACCAGGACGGCGACAAGCGCTGGGAGATACGCCGCGGCGCGATGGCCGAACTGATCCGCGCGCAGCGCCCGGACGTGTTCGGCACCCAGGAACTGGTCAAGCGGCAGGCCGACTATCTGGCCGCGCAACTGCCCGACTACCGCTGGTTCGGCCGCAGCCGCGATGGCAGCGAGGACGGCGAGCGCATGGGCATCTTCTACGACAGCCGCCGGCTGAAGCTGCTGGAATCGGGCGATTTCTGGCTGTCGGACACGCCGGCGGTGGTCGGCAGCATCAGCTGGGGCCACCCGCTGCCGCGGATGGCGAACTGGGGCCTGTTCGAGCGCGTCGCCGACGGACGCCGCTTCTACCTGTTCGACACCCACCTGCCCTACCGCGACGAGGACGAAACCGCACGCGCCAAGGGCGCCGCGCTGATCCTGGCGCGCGTGCAGGCGCTGCCCGCCGGCGTACCGGTGGTGCTCACCGGCGACTTCAACACGGTGGCCGATTCGCCGACCTATCGCACGCTCGCCGCCGGCCTGGCCGACGCGCGCGCGCAGGCGCCGCAGCCGCAGGGGCCGGAAGCGACCTTCCACAATTTCAGCGGCCGTCCCGACCGGCGCATCGACTGGATCCTGTCGCGCGGGCTGCGCGCCACCGGTTTCGCCACGCTGGACGCGCGGCCGCAGGGCCATTGGCCGTCGGACCACTTCCCGGTGATCGCCGAGTTCGCCTGGCCGCAGTGAATCGCGCCGCCTTCGGCAGCCGGCATCATCCCGCGCCGTCCGCCGCGCCGCCGTCGGCGTGCGCGCACAGCCAGTCGAGCAGCTGACCCACCGCCGGCGCCGGTGCCGGCGCCGCCCGCCACACGATCGATAGCTGCCGCGGCGCCCACGGCTCGTGCAAGGGCACCGCGACCAGCCGGTCGCGCACGCTGACCCGCGCCAGCGCGGCCTGCGGCAGGATCGCCACGCCCGCGCCGCGCGCCAGCATCCGGCACAGCGGTTCGATGCCGTGCACATGGGCGCGGATGCGCAGTTGGCCGCCAGCGCGCGCGGCCTGCGCATGCAGGTGCCGCTGCAGCGCGCTGTCGTCGGCCAGGCCGAGGAACTCGGTGTGCCACAGCTGCGCCAGTCGCAGGTGCGGCGCCTGCGCCAACGGATGCGTGATCGCGGCCACCAGCGCCAGCCGGTCGTGCCGGAACGGCTGCGCGTGCAGGCCGGCCAGGTCGGCATGGTCGGCGATCACCGCCAGGTCGGCGCGCTCCTCGCGCACCGCGTCGGCGGCGGCGGCGCTGCCCTGCTCGCGCAGGGCCAGGTCGATGCGCGGGTGCGCCACCAGGAAGTCGGCCAGCAGCTCCGGCAGCCATTCGTACACCGCCGCGGTATTGGCCAGCAGGCGCACGGTGGCCTGGCTGCCGCCGGCGTACTCGCCCAGTTCGGCGCGCATCGCCTCGGCCTGGCGCAGCAACTGCCGCGCATGCCGCAGCAATGCGGTACCGGCCGCGGTCGGGGTCACGCCGCGGCGGCCGCGCTCGAACAGCGCGGTCCCGGCCTGCAGTTCCAGCGCGCGGATGCGCGCGCTGGCCGCGGCCAGCGACAGCGCCGCGCGTCCGGCGCCGGCGGTGATGCTGCCGGCGTCGGCCACCGCGGCGAACAGCCGCAAGTCGATGAAATCCAGGTGCATGGCCGCTCCAGCCTTCGTCGTTGCCGAAGTCTGCCTGAAGCGATCGCGCATTGTCCGACGGGCGGCGACGGCCGATGCTGAAGGCATGGATACGCTTGCCCTGCATCTGCTGCCGATCGCCGCCGTGTTCTGCCTGGCCGGCTTCGTCAAGGGCGTGGCCGGCACCGGGCTGCCGACGGTGGCGATGGGCCTGCTCGGGCTGTGGCTGACGCCGCCCGAAGCCGCCGCGCTGCTGGCGCTGCCGTCGCTGCTGACCAACCTGCAGCAGGCCTGGGGCGCCGGCACGGCGGCGCTGCTGCGGCGGCTGTGGCCGCTGCTGGCGATGATCGTCGCCGGCACCTGGCTCAGCGCCGGCATCCTCGCCGGCGCCGACCCGGCGCTCGCCCGTGCCGGACTAGGCGCGATGCTGGCGGTGTACGCGCTGCTCGGCCTGAGCCGATGGCAGGGGCATCTGCCCGCCCGGCACGAGCCCTGGGCCGGACCGGCCAGCGGACTGGCGACCGGACTGCTGACCGGCGCCACCGGCGTGTTCGTGCTGCCGGTCCTGCCCTATCTGGTCGCGCTGGGCCTGCCGCGCGAGGCGCTGATGCGCGCGCTGGGCTGCTGCTTCGGCACCGCCACCCTGGCGCTGGCCGCGGCCCTGGCCTGGCATGGCGCCTTCGCCGGCGGCGCGCTCGGCCCCTCGTTGCTGGCGCTGCTGCCGACCGTGGCCGGGATGTGGCTCGGTACGCGCCTGCGCCAGCGGATCTCCGCCGACGCGTTCCGCCGCGTGTTCTTCCTGACCTTGCTGGCGCTGGGCCTGCATCAGCTGTGGCAGGCGCTGGGCTAGACACCTCGATCGAGCCGATGTCGCTTGTCGAAGTGCCGCTGCCTTGGGTCGTTGGTCGCGGCGGGCGTTCTCGGGAAAGCGCGTCGCGGCTGAAGTCGCTCCCACAAGGGCCGGCCAGCGCGGCTGCGCCGCGATGTTTCGGTTTCAGCCGATAAGGGAGCGAATGCGGGGAAGGATGCGGCGGCGGCGGCTCGGGTCGCGGCTGAAGCCGCTCCTACAGTGCACCCAGCGGGCGCGTCGCACATCCCTGTAGGAGCGGCTTCAGCCGCGACGAACGAAGCAGCGGACTTCCAAACTCCGGTCGCTTGTCGGGACGGGGCCCTCCTACAGTGCACTCGGCCACACATCATCGCTCGGCACAGCTGGATGCAACGCACGCGGCTGCACGTGGCGCGCGCACGCCTCCCTACACTCACTCCCACATGGACACGCGCGACGAAAAGCGAAAACGAAAAACGCGCCACCGCTAAGCGATGGCGCGTCTGTTTTCGCGCGGCGGCGGACGCTGGGCTCAGTCGGCCCAGCGCCCCGGGCCGGTGGACTGCGGCAGCACCTGCGCCGACAGCGGGCGGTCCTTCTCCAGCAGGTTCAACGCATCGGCCAGGATCGCCGCCGACTCGCGCAGCAGCGGGTCCGGGCGCTTGTCGACCAGCTTCTCGCGCGCGGCATCCTTGACGATGTCGCGCTCGTTGCCGGTCAGCCCGTCGTCGCTGCTGTCGTCGGCCAGCGGATCCAGCGGCAGGCCCAGCTGCTTGCGCATCTCCTGGCGCTGCTTGCGCTGCACGTCCTGCTTCTCGCGTTCGGCGCGGCGCTCGGCCTCGTTGAGCGACACGTACTTCTTCGCCGCCTCGGTGCGGAACTGCTGCACGTCCTCTTCCCACCACTGGAATTCCTTGTCGCTGGCGATGCGGCCGGCATGCAGCGCCTCCAGCTTCGGCAGCAGCGGGGCGAAGTTGCCGTACTGGGTATGCGGCACCGCGGCGATGCGGGTCCACGGCAATGCGTTGTCGTAGGTGCTCTCGCCGAACTCGGTGGCGTCGACGCTCGCCGGGAACGCGATGTCCGGCACCACGCCCTTGTGCTGGGTGCTGCTGCCGCTGACGCGGAAGAACTGGGCGATGGTCAGCTTGACCTGGCCGAAACGGTCGGTCTCGTTGGCCGGCCAGCGGTCCAGGTCGACGATGTTCTGCACCGTGCCCTTGCCGAAGCTGGTCTCGCCGATGACCAGGCCGCGGCCGTAGTCCTGGATCGCGCCGGCGAAGATCTCCGACGCCGACGCCGAGCCGCGGCTGATCAGCACCGCCAGCGGGCCGTCCCAGGCCACGCTCGGGTTCTGGTCGCCGTTGACGGTGACGCGTCCGCCGGACTCGCGCACCTGCACCACCGGACCCTGCTCGATGAACAGGCCGGTCAGTTCGATCGCCTCGTCCAGCGAGCCGCCGCCGTTGCTGCGCAGGTCCAGCACCACGCCATCGACCTTGTCCTGCTTGAAGCCGGTCAGCAGCTTGGCGACGTCGCGGGTGGCCGAGGCGTAGTCGGTGGCGTTGCGGCGCCGGCCTTCGAAATCCTGGTAGAACGCCGGCAGCTTGATCACGCCGACGCGGCGCTCGGGCGCGCCATCCTTGGCCGGCAGGGTGATGGTCTCGCCCTTGGCGGCCTGCTCGGCCAGCCGCACCTTCTGCCGGGTCAGCATCACCTGGCGGTGCTTGCCGTCCACGCCGGCCTCGGCGGGGATGTATTCCAGCCGCACCTGGGTGTCCTTGTCGCCGCGGATCTTGGCCACGACGTCGTCGATGCGCCAGCCGATCACGTCCTCGACCGGACCCGACTTGCCCTGGCCGACGCCGACGATGCGGTCGCCCGCCTTCAGCGTGCCGTCCACCGCGGCCGGGCCGCCGGCGATGACCTCGCGGATCACCACCATGTCGTCCTGCTTCTGCAGCTGCGCGCCGATGCCCTCCAGCGACAGCGACATCTGCTGGTTGAAATTCTCGGCGGTGCGCGGGGTGAAGTAGTCGGTGTGCGGATCGACGGTGTTGGTATAGGCGTTGAGGAAGAACTGGAACACGTCCTCGCTCTTGAGCTCCTTCACCGAGTCGGCGAGGTTGGCGTAGCGCTTGTCCAGGGTCTTGCGGATCTCCTCGGGCTTCTTGCCGGCCAGCTTGAGCCGCAGCCAGTCGTTCATCACCGACTTGCGCCACAGCGCGTCCAGTTCCTGGCCGTCCTTCGGCCACGGCACGTCCTTGCGGTCGTACTCGAACTTCTCGTTGCCGTTGAAATCGAAGTCCTGCTTCAGCAGCTTGCGCGCATAGTCGATGCGCTCGTCCACGCGCTGCCGGTACACGGCGAACACCTGGAACGCCGGCTCCAGCTCGCCGGCGGCGATCTCCTTGCCCAGGTTGGCCTGGAACACCGAGAACTTGTCCACGTCGGCCTGGGTGAAGAACTGCTTGCTGCCGTCCAGGCTTTCCAGATAGCGCTTGAACACCTCCTTCGACGTCGCCTCGTCCAGCGCGCGCGGCCGGTAGGCGTAGCGGCTGTCCGACAGCAGGCCGTACACCAGCTTGGCGGTGGTCGACTGGTCGGCGGTGGACGCGGCCGGCAGCGCCGGGGCGTCGGCGCGCGCCAGCAACGCCAAGGGCGCGGTCAGCGCGAACGCCAGCAGGAAGGCAGAGACTTTGGATTTCATCTACGTACTCTCGGCACCGGGGCCGTCAGGGGGGACTGCAGTTCGCTTAGGACAACGCGACAGTGCCGCAAGTTGCAGGCCCTGTCACCTGTCGCCGAACCAGACTAGCGGCCGCCTCGTAGCGAATTGTGAATGGCAGCGGTGCGGACGCGGGCGCGGCGCCAACGAACGGACGGCGTGCCGCCCGGGCGGCGGCCGCAGCCGGGCTCGGCGGTGCTCGGAGAGTACGCGCGCCAGCGGCGCGCGGTTCAGGCGGCGATGCCGGCGCCGGCGGCCTGGCGGTCGGCGTGGTACGAGGAACGCACCATCGGGCCGGAGGCGACGTGGCTGAAGCCCAGCGAATAGCCGTATTCCTCCAGCGCCTTGTATTCCTCCGGCGTCCAGTAGCGCATCACCGGGTGATGGTGCGCGGTCGGCTGCAGGTACTGGCCGATGGTGATCATGTCCACGTCGTGCGCGCGCAGGTCGCGCAGCGTGGCCTGCACCTGCTCCATCGTCTCGCCCAGGCCGAGCATGATCCCGGACTTGGTGGCGATGGCCGGATGCTGCGCCTTGAACTTCTTCAGCAGGGTCAGCGACCACTGGTAGTCGGCGCCGGGGCGCACGTTCGGGTACAGGTCCGGCACCGTCTCGATGTTGTGGTTGAACACGTCCGGCGGGCTGCTGGCGAGGATCTCCAGCGCGCGGTCCATGCGGCCCTTGCCGCGGAAGTCCGGGGTCAGGATCTCGATGCGCGTGGCCGGGGCCTTGGCGCGGATCGCGCCGATGCAGTCGGCGAAGTGCTGGGCGCCGCCGTCGCGCAGGTCGTCGCGGTCGACGCTGGTCACCACCACGTAGCGCAGGCCCATGTCGGCCACGGTCTGCGCCAGGCTGGCCGGCTCGCCGGCATCGGGCGGCTTGGGCCGGCCGTGGGCGACGTCGCAGAACGAGCAGCGGCGGGTGCAGACCTCGCCCAGGATCATGAAGGTGGCGGTGCCGTGGCTGAAGCACTCGTGGATGTTCGGGCAGCTGGCTTCCTCGCAGACCGTGACCAGGCGGTTCTCGCGCAGCTTGGCCTTGAGGTTCTGCACCGCGTTGCCGGACGGGATCCGCACCCGGATCCACGACGGCTTGCGCAGCACCGGCGCGTCGGCGAACTGCACCGGCGAGCGCGCGATCTTGTCGCCGCCGAGCTGCTTGGCCCCGGCCTGCAGCGGCGCCGGCGCGCTGTCGGCGGAGAGGACCTGCAAGGGGATGGTGCGTGCGGTGGGCTGGGTCATGGCGTCGTCGGCGGGCGGCGGTCAGGCCGCGTGCGAAAAGTCGGGCAGGTCGGGGCTCGGCTGCAGGGTCAGCCCGAACTGGCGGGCCAGCTGTTCCAGCAGCGCCGCTTGCACGGCCTGCATGCCGGAAGGGCCGCCCAAGTCTAGCACCGAGGTCACCTGCAGGCCCTGGTAGCCGCAGGGATTGATCCGGCGGAACGGCTCCAGGTCCATCGCCACGTTGAACGACAGGCCGTGGAAGGTGCAGCCGCGGCGCACGCGGATGCCGAGCGCGGCGACCTTGGCCGCGCCGACATAGACCCCGGGCGCGCCGTCGCGGCGCTGGCCGAGGATGTTCCATTCCTCCAGCGTGTCGATGATCGCCTGCTCGATCCGGCACACGTAGTCGCGCACGCCGATCTTCAGCCGGCGCAGGTCCAGCAGCGGGTACACCACCAGCTGGCCGGGGCCGTGGTAGGTGACCTGGCCGCCACGGTCCACGTGCAGCACCGGGATCCCGCCGGGCGCCAGCACGTGCTCGGGCTTGCCGGCCTGGCCGAGGGTGAACACCGGCTCGTGCTCGACCACCCACAGCTCGTCGGCGCTGGATTCGTCGCGCGCGTCGGTGAAGCGCTGCATCGCGCGCCACACCGGTTCGTAGGGCTGGCGGCCGAGCGCGCGCACGCGGCACGGCGGCACTGCCGCCGCGGCGGCGGCCGGCGCGGCATCGGCGTGACAGGTGCCTACAGCGTCCACTTCACTTCCGGGTGCTCGCGCAGCGCCTGGTGCGCGGCGTCGTACTGGGCGCGGTCGGCGGCGCGGAACGCGATCCGCACCGACACGTACTTGCCGTTGGACGAGTGCTTCCAGCTGATGCGCTCTTCCATCACGTCCACGCCGGCCAGGGCGAGCAGGCGCGGCAGTTCGGTCTCCAGCCCGGTGTTGGCCGCGCCCATCGCGCTGAGCTCGAAGACGCCGGGGAACTGGAAGCCGTGTTCGGGGTTGTCGGAGGTGATATCCATCGCGCCATTATTGGGCCAGCGGCCGGCAAACCCAAGCGGGCGGCGCAGCCGCAACGGTGGGGCCCGGCCGTGCGCCGGCCGATGCCGCAGCAAGGGGTGCCGGCCGGACCGCGACTTGCGCCGGCCAGCGCAACGGTGCGGTGCGGCGGTGCCGCTATCGGCCCCCGGCCGACTTGCTACCCTTGGCGGGCGACGGCTCAGCCGATGTTCACGAGACGCGTGCAGCGCGCAAGCTAGCGTCGCCCGATCCTGCTGCTCTTCCTCCCCTCACCCATGGACGTCCTATGCCGTCATCGCGCCTGTGTTATGCCCTCGCCGCTGCGCTCGCCGCCGCCTCCGCCGCACCGCTGCAGGCCGCCGCGGCAGAGCGCTGCACCGACAGCTCGCTCAACGACACGCCGCCGACGGTGAACTTCCGCGTCGACAACGACCTGTTCGGCGGCGCCAACCAGGACCAGGGCTATACCAACGGCTTCGGGCTGACCCTGGTCTCGCCCAACCTGGTGGACTACACCAGCGATCCCTGCCTGCCGCGGCTGGCGCGCGCGGTCAACCGCTACCTGGAACGGCTGCATCCGGGCGAGTTCGAGCAGCAGAACATGGTCTTCAGCATCGGCCAGGCCATCTTCACCCCGACCGACCACACCCGCCGCGACCTGATCGAGGACGACCGGCCGTACGCCGGCGTGCTGGCGATCAGCTTCGGCTACAACGCGCGCAACCACGACCGCCTGCGCACCACCCAGCTGCAGCTGGGCATCGTCGGCCCGTCGGCGCAGGGCGAGCAGGTGCAGGACGCGGTGCACGAGGTGCTGGACGACGAGAAGTTCCGCGGCTGGGACAACCAGTTGCACGACGAGCCGGTGTTCCGCCTGATACACGAGCGGATGCGGCGCTGGCCGGCCGACGCGGCGGCCAACGCCGACGGCTGGGGCTGGGATGCGATCAGCCATTGGGGCGGCGCGATCGGCACCATCTCCACCCACGCCAACGCCGGCGCCGAGGTGCGCTTCGGCTGGAAGCTGCCCGACGACTTCGGCAGCACGCCGCTGCGCCCGGCCGGCGAGAACACCGCGCCGCCGCGCTACGGCCTGGGCCGCGGCTGGTCCAGCCACCTGTTCATCACCAGCGACGCACGCTGGGTGCTGCGCGACATCACCCTGGACGGCAACACCTTCCGCAGCAGCCACAGCGTGGACAAGCGCCCGTTCGTCGGCGAGGCCGGCTTCGGCCTGGCGGTGATGCGCGGCAACTGGAAGTTCGCCCTGGCGCGCTACTGGAGAACCCGCGAGTTCGACGGGCAGAAGCAGACGCCGGTGTTCGGCAGCTTCACGATCAGCCGGAGGCTTTGAAGCCGGACTCGGGACTCGGGACTCGGGACTCGGGACTCGGGACTCGGGACTCGGGACTCGGGACTCGGGACTCGGGACTCGGGACGGCAGGATGATGTCCCGGGGCAAATCGATGTCAAGCGATGTGACGCAAAAAGGGCCGCTTTTTTTCAAAAAAGCGACCCTTTTTTGTGGCTCCGGCGCAACCGCTTTCTGTAGGAGGGGCTTCAGCCCCGACGCCTTACCGATAGAGCGTCGGGGCTGAAGCCCCTCCTACAGAACAGCAAAAACGCCAGAACTTGCGAAATCTTCAGTCCCCAGTCCCCAGTCCCGAGTCCCGAGTCCCGAGTCCCGAGTCCCGAGTCCCGAAAAAAAGCCGGCTTTCGCCGGCTTTTTTTACTCCTTTTCCCACCACATCCAGAAGCTGTCCCACAGCCGCTTGAAGAAGCCGGCTTCCTCGACCGCCTTCAGCGCCACCAGCGGCGCCTGCGCGACCACCTTGCCGTCCAGCGACACCTTCACCGTGCCGATCGCCTGGCCCTGCTTGATCGGCGCCTCCAGCGTCTTGGGCACGTCGATCGACGGCTTGAGCTCGTTGTAGCGCCCGCGCGGCACGCCGACCAGCAGCGGTTGCGCCACGCCCAGCAGCACTTCCTTCTCGGTGCCCTTCCACACGCGCTGCTGCGAGACCTGCTTGCCCGGCTCGTACAGGCGGTGGGTCTCGTAGAAGCGGAAGCCCCAGTTCAACAGCGCCAGGCTGTCGTCGGCGCGCTGCTTCTCCGAGCTGCCGCCCATCAGCACCGCGATCAGGCGCTGGTCGCCGCGCTGCGCGGAGCTGAGCAGGCAGTAGCCGGCCTGTGAGGTGTGGCCGGTCTTGATGCCGTCCACGCTCGGGTCGCGCCACAGCAGCAGGTTGCGGTTCGGCTGGGTGATCTCGCCGACCTTGAATTCCTTGATCTTGTTGTAGGCGTAGGTTTCCGGGTAGTCGCGCACCATCGCCCGGCCCAGCAGCGCCAGGTCGTAGGCGGTGGTGTAGTGGCCTTCGGCCGGCAGGCCGTGGGCGTTGACGAAGTGCGAGCCGGTCATGCCGATCTTGGCGGCGTAGTTGTTCATCAGCGCCGCGAACGCCTCTTCGCTGCCGGCGGTGTGCTCGGCCAGGGCGATCGCCGCGTCGTTGCCGGACTGCACCGCCATGCCCTTTTCCATGTCCTCCAGGCGCGCGGTCTGGTTGACCGCGAAACCGCTGTAGCTGCCGTCGGTGCCGGCGCCGCCCTCGCGCCAGGCGCGCTCGCTGAGCATCACCTGGTCGTCGCGCTTGATCTTGCCCAGCTTCAGCTCGGCCGCCACCACATAGGAGGTCATCACCTTGGTGATGCTGGCCGGGGCCACGCGCTCGTGTTCGTTCTCGCCGGCGAGCACCTGGCCGGTGGCGTAGTCCATCAGCACCCAGGACTTGGACATCGACGGCTTGGGCGCAGGCGGGATCGCCACGGCGGCGGGAGCGGCGGCGGCCGGGGGCGCGGCCACCGGGCCGGGCGTCTGCGCGGAAACCAGGCCGAAGGCGAAGGTAGCCACGGCGGCGGCGGCAAAGCGGAATTTCATCGGGACACGACTCCTGGCAGGCCCGAAGGGCCGGTGATAAACGGGCATTGTAGGACCAGCCGCCGCTGTCGCAGCCGCGTGTCGTCGGTGCGCGAAGCCGGCGTTAAGCCGTCAGTCCTTGACGATCTGCGGCCGCCCGAACCCCAGGCTGGCGATGCGGCTGGCCAGTTCGGTGGCGCTGCCATGGTCGTTGGCGGCCACGCGCAGCCGCCACAGCGTGCGCCCGCCGGAGACGATGTCGCTGACGCTGGCGCCGCCGATGCCGGCCGAGGCCAGCTGCGACAGCGCGCGGTTGGCGTTCTCGCGGCTGGCGAAGCTGGCCACCTGCAGCAGGATGCCGAGCGTGCTGCGCGACGCCGAACCGCCGTCGGCGGTGGCGCGCGCCGTCGCCGGCGCGGCAGCGGGCGCGGACGCGACCGCCGTCGGCACCGGTGCCGGGGCGGAGGATGCGGATGCCGCGGCCGGCGCCGCAGTGGACGCGACGCGCCGCGACGCGCGCGCCGACGCATTGGCCGGCACCGGCGCGGCCTCGACCTTGGCTGGCTTGCCGGTGGCCACGCGCACGCCGCGCGACTTCATCCAGTCGTCGAAATGGTCGGCGTTGGCCGCGGTGTCGGCGTCGGCCTGGACCCGGTAGCGCCAGCGCTCGCCTTCCGGCAACGCCGCGGCCGCGGCCGCCGCACCGGCCGCGCTCGGCGCCGCGACCGGCCTGGCCGCGCTCGCGCTGGCCACCGGCGTGGCGCGCTTGGCCGGCAGCGCCTTGACCAGCTTGTCCATGTCCGACGCATCGCGCGCGGCGGCCGCGCTGCCGCTGCCCACGCTGGCGACCGTGCGGCCGGCGGCGACCGCCTTGCCGGCGCGGCGCGAGGCCAGCAGGTCGCCGTTGTCGGCCGGGGTCAGCCCGCGCACCTCGACGTTGCCGGTGCCCCTGCCGGTGATGCCCAGCTTGACCGCCGCCGCATAGCTCAGGTCGATCACCCGGCCGTCGTGGAACGGGCCGCGGTCGTTGACCCGCACCACCACCGATTCGCCGTTGTCCAGGTTGGTGACCAGCGCGAAGCTGGGCAGCGGCAAGGTCTTGTGCGCGGCGGTGAAGGCGTACATGTCGTAGACCTCGCGGTTGGAGGTCAGGCGGCCGTGGAACTTGTTGCCGTAGTACGACGCGGTGCCGCGCTCGACATAGCCATGGGCGTCGTCGAGCACCTTGTACTGGCGGCCGAGCACCGTGTACGGCGAGCGGTTGCCGACCGGCGATGGCGCCTCGTGGGTGACCAGCGGCTCGGGGATGCAGGCGACGTTGGGCACGTGGTCCGGCGTGGTGTCGCTGACCCCGGGCGCGTACAGGCCGCCGGCGGTGTAGTTGCCGCGCTTGGACGGGTCCTCCTTGGCCGGCGCGTACGGCGACGTCGACGGGCAGCCGGTGGCCACGTGCGCCGGGCCGCGGCCCTGCACCTTGACCCCGGGCGCGGCGGACGCGCCGGGGGCCGAGGCGGTCTTCTTCGGGGCGCTGCTGCAGGCGGCCAGCGCCAGCAACGCCACGACGGGAACGATCCGGATCAGCGCGTTGGATTTCATGCCGGGGGTAACTCCTTGCCGGCGATGGCCTGGGACAGCTGGTACACGGCCATCGCGTACATCTTGGACAGGTTGTAGCGGGTGATCGCGTAGTAGTTCTGGAAGCCCAGCCAGTACTGCTTGCCGTCGCTGCCGTCGAGCGTGATCGGGGTGGCGGTGGCGCCGGCCGGCACCGGGCCGGTGGCCTGATAGCCGCGCGCGGCCAGGTCCTCGAGCGTGTAGACAGGGGTCCAGTCGGTGGGGTTGAATTCCTCGGCGCCGGCGCGCAGCGTGGCCGGCGCGACCACCTGCCCGTCGCGGACCCAGCCGCCCTTCTTGACGAAATAGTTGGCGATCGACGAGAACACGTCGTCGTAGTCGGTGAACAGGTTGCGCCTGCCGTCGCCGTCGCCGTCCACCGCGAACTGGCGGTAGCTGGACGGCATGAACTGGCCCATGCCCATCGCCCCGGCATAGCTGCCGATCAGCGTGGTGACATCGAGCTGCTCTTCCTTGCCCAGCGCGAACAGCTGGCCCAGTTCGTCGCGGAAGAACAGCTCGCGGCGCACCTCGCGCTCGAGCTTGGCCGGATCGCCGCTGCGCGGATAGCGGAACGCCAGCGTGTACAGCGCATCCAGCACGCGATAGCTGCCGGCGTTCTTGCCGTAGCTGGTCTCCACGCCGATGATCGCCACCACGATCTCGGCCGGCACGCCGGTGCGCGCCTGCACCCGCATCAGTTCGTCGCGGTGGGTGGCCAGGAACGCGCGGCCGCCGTCGATCCGCGCCTGGCTGATGAACATCGGCCGGTACATGTTCCACGGCTTGACCCGCTCGGCCGGGCGCGACATCGCCGCGACGATCGCGTCCTTGAACTGCGCCTGCGCCAGCGTCGCCTCGATCCGTGCCGGGTCCAGCCCGTACTTGGCGGCGGTGTCGCGGACGAAGTTGGCGCGCGCGATCTCGAACGGCACCGGGGTCAGGTCGACCGGCGGCGCCGGCACCGCCTCGGGTGCGGCCTCGGCCGGCGCGGCCGCGCGCGGCGGTTGCGCGACCGGCAGCGCGGTGGCCTGCGGCGGCGACGGCGGGGCCTTGGGCTGGGTCGCACAGGCGACCAGGCCAAGGGTGAACAGACAGATCAGCGTGCGTCGAATCATCCTGGGAGGTTAACAGAGTCCAGATGAATTTCTACCAATAACGCCATGAAACAAAAGAACTTTGGCTGGCGTCAAGGGCGTCCGCAGCATTCCCCGCCCGGCGCACTGGCAAACCGGCAGGCGCGACGGGCCGAGACCGGCCACGCCGCGACCGCCGACGCCGGACGCGAAAGCCGCCGGTGGTTGCCCACCAGCGGCCCGGGCTCCCCGCTGCGGCATCGCTCAGAACGGCGCGTCGATGTCCACCACGTCGATCAGCTTGTGGTTGACGAACTCCTTGATGCCCAGCCCGATCAGTTCGCGGCCGTAGCCGGAACGGCGCACGCCGCCGAACGGCAGGTCGGCCTTGACCATGGTCGGATGGTTGACGAACACCATGCCGGTGGAAATCCGCCTGGCCACCGCCACGCCGCGCGCGGTGTCGGCGGTGAACACCGAGCCGCCCAGCCCGAACGGCGAGTCGTTGGCGATGCGCACCGCGTCGTCTTCGTCCTCGGCGCGGAAGATCATCGACACCGGGCCGAAGAACTCCTGGTGGTAGGCGGGATTGTCGGGGGCCACGTCGGTCAGGATGGTCGGTTGCACGAAGGCGCCCTGGGTCGGCACCGGCGGCCCGACCTCGGTGGCGGTGGCGCCGCGCGCGACCGCCGCGGCGATCTGCAGCTTGATCTCGTCCGCCGCGCCCTGCGAGGACAGCGGCGCCAGCGTGGTCGCCGGATCCATCGGATCGCCGGCCTTGAGCGCGGCCACGCCCTCGCTGTAGCGGCGCAGGAACTGCGCGTACAACTCCTTTGCCACGATCATGCGCTTGGACGACACGCACACCTGGCCGCCGTTCCAGTGGCGGCCGAACACCGCCCACTTCACCGTCTTGTCCAGTTCCGCATCGGCCAGCACCACGAACGCGTCGGCGCCGCCCAGTTCCATGGTCGATTTCTTCAGCGCCCTGGCCGCCTGCGCGGCGACGATGGCGCCGGCGCCTTCCGAGCCGGTCAGCGCCACGCCGTGCACGCGCGGATCGTTGAGGATCGTCTCCACCTGCGAGCGGGTCGCGTAGAGGTTGGCGAACGCGCCGGCCGGCAGGCCCGCCTCGGCCATCAGCGCCTGGAACCTGGCCGCGCACTGCGGCACGTTGGAGGCGTGCTTGAGCAACACCGTGTTGCCGGCCGACAGCTGCGGGGCGATGATCCGCGCGATCTGGTAGTACGGGAAGTTCCACGGCTCGATCGCCAGCAGCACGCCCAGCGGATCGTGCACCACCATCGCCTCGCCCTCGGCCGGATCGGCCACCGGCAGCGATTCCGGCGCCAGCAGGCGCTCGGCGTTGACCGCGTAGTACTCGAAGATGTCGGCCGACAGGATCACCTCGGCCTCGGCCTCGCCGATCAGCTTGCCCATTTCCAGGGTCAGCAGCTGGGCATAGCCGCGCACGTCGGCGCGCAGCAGTTGCGCCGCCGCGTGCATGACCTTGGCGCGCTCGGCGAAGGAAGCCTGCTTCCACTGCTGGAAGGCGGCATCGGCGGCGCCGATCGCGGCGAGCACCGCCTCGTCGGTCGCCTCGGGGAAGCTGGCGAGCAGTTCGCCGGTATAGGGATTGCGGGTCGCATAAGCCATGGTCGTGTCCTCGTGGATGTCGGGAAACGCCGGCGCATCGCACCGGCGCGGATCGGATCGGATCGGTCAGCCGGCCAGTTCCTTGACTGCCTGCACCATGCGGTTGAGCACCGCCGCGGCGTCGCCGTAGACCATGTCGCAGTTGTCGCCGTAGAACAGCAGGTTCTCCACGCCGGCGTAGCCCTTGCCCTGGCCGCGCTTGATCACGTAGACCTGGTGCGCCTGGTCGGCGTTGAGGATCGGCATGCCGTAGATCGGCGAGGCCTTGTCGGTGCGCGCGGCCGGGTTGACCACGTCGTTGGCGCCGATCACCAGCGCCACGTCGGTACTGGCGAAGCTGTCGTTGATGTCTTCCATGTCGAAGATCAGGTCGTAGGGCACGCCGGCTTCGGCGAGCAGCACGTTCATGTGCCCGGGCATGCGCCCGGCGACCGGGTGGATGGCGAACTTCACGTCCACGTCGGCGGCCTGCAGCAGCTTGACCAGTTCGTACAGCCGCGCCTGCGCCTGGGCTACCGCCAGGCCGTAGCCGGGCACGATGATCACGCTGGAGGCGTAGCGCATCGCCACCGCCGCATCGCCGGCATCGACCGCGGTCATGCGGCCCTGCACGTCACCCTGGGCGACCACGGCGCCGTCGCCGAAATTGCTGAACAGCACGTTGGCCAGCGAACGGTTCATCGCCTTGGCCATCAGCACGGTCAGCAGCGTGCCGGCCGAGCCGACCACCATGCCGGCGATCATCAGCGCCGGGTTCTGCAGCGCGAAGCCTTCCAGGCCCACCGCCAGGCCGGTGAAGGCGTTGTACAGCGAGATCACCACCGGCATGTCGGCGCCGCCGATCGGCAGCGTCATCAGCACGCCGAAGCCGAGCGCGGCGACGAAGAACGCCAGCGCCGCCCAACCACCGCCCCACTGCGCGACCACCAGCGTGCCGAGCACCAGCGCGGCGACGAACACGCTCGCGTTGAAGACGCTCTGGCCCTTGAAGCGCCAGGCGCTGTTGATACGGCCATCGAGCTTGGCCCAGGCGATCACCGAACCGGACAGCGAGATCGATCCGATCAATGCGCCGAGCACGGTCACCGCCAGGTGCAGGCCGCCGTGCTGCGGCTGCCGCGAGGTCAGCGCGACCGCCGCCACCGCGGCCGCGGCGCCGCCGCCCATGCCGTTGTACAGCGCCACCATCTGCGGCATCGCGGTCACCGCGACCTTGCGCCCGCTGCGCCAGGCCCAGGCGCCGCCGAGCGCCAGCGCCAGCAGCGCCAGGGCGAGATTGGTCAGCGCATGCGGCTGCGCGCCCGGCTGCAGATCGGCGAGATAGCCGAACGCGGCGGCGACCGCGACCAGCATGCCGATGCCGGCCAGCACGATGCCGCGCAGCGCGGTCACCGGCGAGGACATGCGCTTGAGGCCGAGAATGAACAACAAGGCGGCGGCAAACCCGCTGATTTCCACCAGTAGCTGCAACATGGCGCTAGTCCTTCGTGGCGGCGGGCGGGGCGGCGGGCTTGGCGCTGGGCTTGAACATCGCCAGCATGCGGTCGGTGACCACGTAGCCGCCGGCGGCGTTGCCGGCGCCGAGCAGCACGCCGACGAAGCCGATCGCCTGGCCGGCGACGCTGTCGGCGTTGAACAGCGCGTGCATCGCGCCGACCACGACGATGCCGTGGATGAAGTTGGAACCGGACATCAGCGGCGTGTGCAGGATCGACGGCACCTTGCCGATCACTTCGTAGCCGGTGAACGCGGCCAGCATGAACACGTACAACGCGATCATCCAGCTCATCGACAGATCGAGGCTCATCGCTCAGGACTCCTTGGCGGCGGGTGCAGGCGGGACGGCCTGCGGCGTGGGATGGCAGAGACGGCCGTCGCGGGTCAGCAAGGTGCCGGCCACGACCTCGTCGTCGAAGTCCGGCGCCAGCGCGCCGTCGCGCACCAGCAGCTCGAGCAGGTTCAGCAGGTTCTTCGCGTACAGCTCGCTGGCGTGCTGGGCCAGCGCCGAGGGCACGTTGAACGGCGCGACGATGGTCACCGGCCCCACCTCGACGGTTTGCCCGGGCACGCTGCCCTCGCAATTGCCGCCGCTGTCGGCGGCCAGGTCCACGATCACCGCGCCGGGCTTCATGCCCTCTATCTGCACGCGGTCGATCAGGATCGGCGCGGTGCGCCCAGGCACGTTGGCGGTGGTGACGATCATGTCGGCCTGCTGGATGTGCTGGGTCAGCACCGCGGCGGCCTTGGCCCGTTCCTCTGCAGTGAGTTCGCGCGCATAGCCGCCCTCGCCGCGCGCGTCGATGCCGGTGTCGACGAACCTGGCGCCGACCGATTGCGCCTGTTCGCGCGTCTCCGGGCGCACGTCGTAGCCTTCGGTGATGGCGCCGAGCCGGTGCGCGGTGGCCAACGCCTGCAGGCCGGCCACGCCCAGGCCCATCACCAGCACGCGCGCGGCGCGCAGCGAGCCGACCGCAGTGGTCATCATCGGCAGGATCCGCGGCAGGTGCACCGCGCCCAGCAGCGGCGCGTAGTAGCCGGCCAGCGCGGCCTGGCTGGACAGCACGTCCAGCGCCTGCGCGCGGCTGATCCGCGGCACGGTCTCCATCGCGAACGCGGTGATGCGGCGTTCGCACAGCAACTCCAGCAGTCCCGGCGCCTTGGCCGGGTACAGCATCGCGATCAGCACGCTCCCCGGGCGCATCGCCGCCAGCGTCTGCAGCGACGGCGCCTGCACCGCCAGCACCACGTCGGCGCCGGCGACCACGTCCTGCGCATCGTCGAGCACGGCGGCGCCGGCATAGGCCGCATCGCCGAAGCGCGATGCCGCGCCGGCGCCCGCCTGCAGGCGCAACTGCGCGCCCAGCTTGGCCAGCTTCGGCAGCACCGCCGGCACCATCGCCACGCGGCGCTCGCCGGCATGTGATTCCTTCAGTACCGCAACCGCGAATGCCATGAGTCGGCGCCTGTGTGGAGGGGACTCCACTGTGCGCAACCGCCACCTGGCGAGCATTGATCGGAATCAATCCAACCGATCGCATTGTGCGCGGGTACAGACATGGCCACGGCTGGCGATCGGCCCGGCAGCGGCGGCCGCCCGCGCCGAACGCTCGACTCGGCCCTTCCGTCAGCGCGCGGCGCCCGGCGGATGGGCGGCGCCGACCGCGGCGAGCGGGCTACCGGCGCCGCCGGCGCCGTCGAGCTGGCGCCAGCGATCGCGCACGATCGCCGCCAGCCCCGCCGGACGCTGGTCGAAGTGGTGGCCGCCGTGCAGCGCGACGACCCGCGCGCCGCTGCCGCGCAGTTGCGGGCACAGCGTGTCCTTTTCCTGGTCGCCGTACACGCACAGCAACCGCGATGGCGCGATGCGCGCGATTTCCGGCAGCACCGGTTCGGCATCGGCCGCATCGCCCAGGCTCAGCCAGTTGCGCACGCGGATCTGGAAATCGGCCTTGTGGTCGACGCCGAACAGCGCCAGCAGGCCCACCTGCGCGCGCTGCGCCGGCGGCAGCCGGTTGTACATGAACGGCATCGCGGTGGCGCCGAACGAGTAGCCGACCAGCAGGATCTTTCGCGGATGCCAGCGCCGCCGGTAGTCGTCGATGACCCGCCCCAGGTCGGCGCTGGCCTGCGCCGGCGGCTTGGCGCGCCAGAAGTAGCGCAGGCTGTCCCAGCCGACCACGGCGATGCCCTGCCGCTGCAGGGCCTCGGCCATGCCTTTGTCGATATCGCGCCAGCCGCCGTCGCCGGACAGCACGATCGCCAGCGGCGCGCCCGGCGCGCGCACCGGCAGTTCGGTCAGCGGCAGCTCGTCGAGCGCGCCGCCACGGGCCGGCGCGCGCAGATGCGCGGCCACGCGCGCGGCCAGCGCCGGGTTCGCGGCGCCGGCGGCCGGCACCGCCACGGTGTCGACGAAGCCCTGCGCCGGGCTGGCGCGCGCGCCGCCGGCGCAGGCCGCGGTCGGCGCGGGGGCGACGCCGACCGCGCCGTCCAGGGTCGCGGCCGGTGCGGCGCCGACGATGCGCGCGGCCACGGTCGCCGTGGCCCCGGTGCCGGCCAGCATGGGCAGGAAGTAGCGCTCGCCGTGCAGGTCGCGCTGCAGGCGCCGGCTCAATTGTTCGGCATCGTGCCAGGCACGGCCGCAGCCCGTGCCGGTGCGCTGCAGCTGCGCCAGGTAGCGGTCGCCATCGACCACCGCGACCACGGCGCCAGTCCCGGCGATGCGCGCGGCCGCATCCCGGCGCTGGGCCGGGGTGCCGGTGGCGAGCAGGATCACCACGCCCCGCGCCGGGACCGCCGGCTGCGCCAGGACCACGCGGCCGTAGCCGCCGCAATGCAGCGTGCCGGGAGGGAAGCAATAGCGGACCAGCGCATAGCCGCCCAGGCCCAGCGCGGCGCATGTCAGCAGCAGCGATCGCAGCAGTTTCATCAACGCATCCAGGTCGGCGCGGCCGAGCGGACAGGAACCACAGGGAGGACGGGGGGAAGGCGGGACTGCCGCGTACGGGCCGGTGCCCGTTTCGGCGATGCGCTGGCTTCCTTCGGTGGCGCGGCCGCCGACCTCCATGCCGCGGGCGGCTGGTCCGGAACGGGTCCTGCGCGCGGCGGTCCGGCGGGAACGGCGCCGCGGCGTGGCATCGGCGCGAATTGTGGGCAGCGCCGACACACGCCGCAATCGTTCGCCATCCCGGCGCGTGCCTGCGGTTAAGCCAACGCGTAGCGCCGCAATCCGAGGACGCGGCCAGCGCTGCGGCCTGCCGTGTTGGCGCCGCACCGGCGCGCCCTGGGCCCTTCGGCGCGCCCATCACCAGGTCCAGCACGGCGCGTGGCTTGACCCTGTCGAAGTGCACGTCGCGCCCGTGCGCGAACGGCCGGCAGGGGCCTGGTTATCGCAAGCGTCAGTAGCCGTGCACCGGGCGGTGCGCCTTCACCGCCATCACCAGTCCCAGTCCGGCCAGCAGCGAGACCGCCGAGGTGCCACCGTAGCTCATCAACGGCATCGGCACGCCGACCACCGGCAGCAGTCCGGAGATCATGCCGCCGTTGACCAGCACGTAGACGAAGAACGCCAGCCCGGTGGCGCCGGCCAGCAGCCGCGAATAGGTGTCGCGGGCCTGCGCGGCGATCCACAGGCAGCGCCCGATCACCACCAGGTACAGCGCCAGCACCGTGGCCACGCCGATCCAGCCGAACTCCTCGCTGAGCACCGAGAACGCGAAGTCGGTGGTCTGCTCGGGAATGAAGTTCAGGTGCGACTGCGAGCCCAGGCCCCAGCCCTTGCCCTGCAGGCCGCCGGAACCGATCGCGATCTTCGACTGGATGATGTTCCAGCCCGCGCCCAGCGCGTCGCTTTCCGGGTTGAGGAACATCATGATGCGGTCCTTCTGGTACTGCCGCAGCATCCAGAACCAGGCCACCGGCGCCGCCGCGCCGATCGCGAAGCGCACGCCCTGCGCCATCACCAGATGGTTGCCGCCGGTGCTCAAG
>NZ_JAFIWC010000045.1 GCF_017163755.1 Xanthomonas sp. | reverse complement strand
AAACCGCTCCTGCAGGAGACTTGCGATTGGCTGGCCGGGTGCACTGTGGGAGGGGCTTCAGCCCCGACGCGGCGCGGCGTCAGTAGGCCCGTGGCTTCGCTCGTCGCGACTGAAGTCGCTCCCACAGGGGACTTGCGGTGGGCCGGCTGGGTGCACTGTAGGAGCGGCTTCAGCCGCGACCGCATCTGCATCCCCACCGCTGCGCTGGTCGCGGTTGAAACCGCTCCTACAGGAGAGTCGAAACCGCTCCTGCAGGAGACTTGCGATTGGCTGGCCGGGTGCACTGTGGGAGGGGCTTCAGCCCCGACGCGGCGCGGTGTCCGCAGGGAGAGCAGGCACAAGCACGCAACGCCCGATCTACCAGCACCGCTTGCGCGTGCCGCAGTCACTTGGTTTGGTAGTAGCCGCCGAAATGCTTCGCAGGCGACCACTCGGGAAGCGTGGGCGGCAGCCTGGGAGCAAGATCGGCATAGTTTTGCGCGCCGAACACCACCCGCCCATCGACCACGGTCAGCACCGAGGAGACGGTCTTGATCTGGTCCTCGGGAATGGTGAAGTAGTCTTGTCGAGCACGGCGAAGTCGGCCAGGAAGCCCGGCGCAATCTTGCCCATCTCGTTCTCCTGCTGGACAAACCAGGCCGGGCCGATCGTGAACAATGCCAGCGCTTCGGCGCGGCTGAGCCGGTTGTCGTCGGCCACGATCCGGGAGCCGGATACCGACTTGCCGGTGGTCATCCAGCTTATGCCCACCCACGGGTTGAAGGTGGACGCGCGAAAGGCATCGGTCGTCATGGCCAGCGGGATGCCGCTATCGACCAGCGCCCGCAGCCGCGGCGTATACAACGCTTTCTCCACGCCATGGGTCTTGACGAAGCCGTCGCCGTGAAGCGCCATCTTGGTGTCCAGGGCCACGCCGCCGCCCAGCGCCTTGACGCGGGCGATGTTCTCCGGAGAAATCGTTTCGGCGTGCTCGATGCTCCAGCGCAGGCCGTCGAACGGAACCTTGCGGTTGATACTTTCCAACGCATCCAGGAACGGCGAGATGTTCTCGTTGTAGGTGACATGCATGCGGAAAGGAATCCGGCGCTGCACCAGCTTGGTGATGTCTTCCTCGCTCTTTGCGCGCATGAGCTCCGGATCGATGACGTACGCCGGTCGATCGAAGTTCTCGTGATCGTGCAGCTCCATCCTGAGCAGCTCGCCGGTGCCCTTGTATTCGTAGCCATGGGCCAAGGTCGGGTGCAGATTTTGGCCGGGACTGATGGGCGCCGTCCTGGTGATCGCCTTGATCTGCGCATCGATCAGGCTCGGACTGCTTTCGTCGCCGAACTGCAGATCGATAAAGGGAAAGCGGACGTTGAGCCGATTCTCCTTGATCAGGGCTTGCAGCGGCGCGTGCCCCTGGGGATACCCGCTCAGGCTGGCCGCGTCCACGATGGACGTGATGCCGAAGCGGTTCAAGTCATTGATGGCGTTGGTGATGGAGCTCACTTGCTCGTCGAGGGAGGCTTGAGGAACCAGGTATTCCAGCGAAATGAAGGTGAAGGTGTAGCCGTGCACGACGCCGGTGAACTTGCCCTCGGCGTCTTTCTCGAACTCGGTGCCGGGCAATGCAGGGAACTTCCCGGTGCCCACGCCGAATGCCTTCATGGCCAGATCATTCAAGAACGCCCGGTTATAGGCGTACTGCACGATCAAGGGCCTGTCCGGAACCGCCTTGCGCAGTTCCTCCATCGTGGGAAACCGGTTCTCCTTGAACTGATACGGCGTCCAGCCGCCTATGACCTTTACCCACTGCCCCTGTGGCGTCCGCCTCGCCTGCTCGCTCAGCATGGCCAAGGCGCGCTTGAGGGTTGGCACCCCGTCCCACCTCACGTTGTAGTTGTAGCTGCGCTCGTTGAACACATGGGTATGCGCATCGTTGATCCCGGGAATCAAGCGCTTCTGACCCGCGTCGATCAGCTGGGTCTTGTCGCTTTTCAGGCCCAGGATGTCCGCATCAAGACCCACGGAGTAGATGCGGCCTGCCTTCACGGCGAGTGCGGAAGCTTCTGGCTGGTTCTTGGTGCCAGTGTAGATTTTCGCGTTGTAGACGATCAGGTCGGCACCGACGCTCCCTTCTGCGGCGTGGGCGATGGCAACTACAGACGACATGAGCGCCATCGTGAGGGCAAGTAGGGCTTTCACGTGGTAGTGCCTCCTTATGTTGATGGTGTGGCATTGCTGATCGAAGGAAGTACGCGACGGCGAGTGCCGAAGAGACGAGAGAGAATTCTGTGCGCTTGGACAGCGGCTTGATAAGCGCTGGCATGGGAGTGCACTCGTCCATGGATGGACGAATGGCTCTGCCGCGCGCCATGGTGCGGCTGCGTGCGTATCGCGTGATCCAAAGCGTTGCAGTCCCGGGCTACCCGGGCCGCCTAGAGATTGGAGAATCAGCCACCCCTCGCGAAGGTCGCTTGCCTGCGGCCAAGGCGTTGTGTTGCCTAACCGCCTGAACTCGCCGAATGAGGCGCCTGTCCAAAGCACTCGATCAACAGTTCGGTCAACAGGCGGACCTTGCGGGAGGGGTGTGGACCAGGCGGGCGGATGACGTAGATGCCCGCCGTCGGCAGGGGATAGCGGGTCATCAATGGCACCAATGCGCCGGAGGCCACATGCTCTTGCGTCAGGCCGTCCGGCAGCCATGCGATGCCGAGGCCGGCCAAGGCGGCGTTGACCAGCGCGACGGCGTTGTCGGCCTTGAACCGCCCCTGCGGACGCACGGTAACGATCTTATCGCCGTCCATGAACTGCCAGGTCTCCGTGCCTTGCATGAGAGCGGGATGATCGGGGATCTCATCCGGGTTGTCGGGCGCGCCGTGCGCCTCGATATAAGCGGGGCTCGCGACCAGCTTCCCGTAGATGGGGCCGACGCGGCGGGCCACCAGATTGGAATCCGGCAGATATCCCATCCGGATCGCGCAATCGAAGCCCTCGCCAATGACGTCGACGAAGCGGTCGCTGTAGACGGTTTGGAGGTGCAGTTGCGGATGTCGCCGCGCCATTTCCGTGAACACCGGGGCGAAATGTGCGGGGCCGAACGACAGCGGCGCGGCCACACGCAGGCGGCCGCGCAGATCGCCCTCGGGCAGCAGGGTCTCCCGGAACGTGTCGATCTCCGCGCAGGCGCGGGCCGCGTGCTCGCGGAAGGCGATGCCCGCTTCGGTGAGGGCGGCACCGCGCGTGGTGCGCGCCAGCAGCTGAACGCCCAGCTCCGATTCCATTCGCGCCAGGCGCCGGCTGACGATCGACTTGGCGACCCCAAGCCGACGCGCCGCCGCCGACAAGCCACCGGCGTCGGCCAATTCCACGAAGGTCATCAGGTCGTCGAGATCCATCTTGGCGTTCCCCGCTATGCATCAAAGCCTGACACAGATCCGTCCGCTCCGGCGTTCCGGTTCGCGGGACACAGCTGCACGGCAAACGGTGCTACCGCATCGTGCCGCGGGATGACAAGGTTCGTGGCGGAGACCGGGTCCCACGTGGCCCGTCATCCCGCGTATCCACTCACCACAGGATGTCTTCGTTGAACGGGAAATGGGCTCTATCGGGCAGCACGTCGGGCGATTGATGATGGGACCTTCCGGAGAAGGGCTTCTTGAGCCCGGGGCCCGATGGCGCAGTTGTCTGAAGCCCCAAGACCTGAGCAGGCTCGGCGTCGGGCGGACAGGCAGCGCCAGGACACTCCTGTCGTCGGCCCTCGCGCTTGTCGGATGCCTCGAGCTGCGCCCGGCCATGGCCGAAGATCGGGAGCCAGCGCAGGCGGAGCGGCCTGTGATCCATGCCGATCGTTGGCGGGAAGACTGGTCCCCGCTGGCCGATCCTGGCAACCGCACCCGTGCATTGGACGGCCTGAAATACGTCCCCCTCTCCGGCAGCGATCCTGATCGCTATCTTTCATTCGGCCTGACATTGCGCGAGATCTTTGAATCCAGCGACGCGCCTGCGCTGGGCACCGTAGCGACCAGTCCAAGCGATGCCTACTGGCTGCATCGGGCGCAGTTCCATGTCGACGCGCGCCTCGACGCGCAGTGGCAGGTGTTCGCACAGGTGGAGGACGTAAGGGCCTTCGACAAGAAGGCGGTCGGCAGCACGGATGCAAACAGGCTGGATCTCAGGCTCGCCTTCCTGGGCTATTCGCGGGCGTTGAGCAGCGGCGTCTTGAAAGCCAGGGTCGGGCGCCAGGACATCGCGTTCGATCTGCAGCGTTTCATGTCTTCTCGTGATGGTCCAAATGTACGCCAGTCTTTCGATGCCGTCTGGGCAGGGTGGGAAACACCCGGCTGGCGGGCCTATGCCCTCATGAGCCAGCCGGTCGAATACACGGATCGCCGGCCATTCGACGACACATCGACCGGCGACATCCGGTTCTCCGGCATCCGCCTGGAGCGTCAAGTATCGAGCAACGCAGAGCTGACGGGCTACTACGCGTTGTATCAGCGAAAGAACGCCAGCTACCTGGACGCCTCCGGAAAAGAACAAAGACGGGTCGTCGACCTGCGCTTCGTTGGGTTCCGAGCGCCCTTCGATTGGGACATTGAGGCCATGGGACAGTTCGGCAATGTGGGGCGCGCGGACGTGTCCGCTTGGGCCCTGGGCGCGCGCGCTGGCTACACGTCCAGTGGAACAGGCTGGTCGCCAAGGATCGGATTGCAGTTCGACGTGGCCTCCGGCGATCGCCGTGCGGGCGACGGCAGCGTCGGGACGCTCAATCCGCTGTTCCCGAATGGCTTCTACTTTTCGCTGGGCGGGCACACCGGATACTCGAACCTGATCCATCTCAAGCCTTCGCTGTCGTTCAATGCGACTGCCGCCACCACGCTGACAGCGGGCATAGGCGCGCTGTGGCGCCACACGACAAACGATGCCGTCTATACGCTCCCCAGCCTCCCCGTTGCCGGAACGGCTGGTCGAGGTGGCTCGTGGACCGGCGCCTATGCCCAACTGAGGGCCGATTACAGGTTCGCACCCGCGCTTTCGAGCTCGATGGAAGTGGTGAGATACAACGTGGGCTCGGCCTTGCGCTCCGCGGGAGCGCGCGATAGCGACTACGTGCGATTGGAAACGAAGTTCTCGTGGTAACGGCTCGACCTGCACACCGGAGCCCCCATGCTCGATCTGAATGACGTGGCCATCTTTGTTGAAGTCGTGCGGCACGGAAGCTTCGCTGCGGCGGCGCGACAGACGAGCGTGCCGGCCAACACGCTCAGCCGGCGCGTCCAACAGCTCGAAGACCGCATCGGCACGCGGCTGATGCAGCGCTCCACGCGGCAGCTAACCCTCACCAACGCCGGCAAATCCTTCTACGAGCGCTGCGTGGTCCAAGTGGACGGACTGGTGGACGCCGGTCGCGAGGTGATGAGGGGGAGTGAGCAGGCTTCGGGATGGGTCCGTATCGCAGCACCCTCGGATTTCTTTGACCACTTCAAGATGGCCTGGGTAGCGGAGTTTCTCCTGCAACACCCACATGTGCGCTTGGACTTCGTGCTGAGCGATGAGAAACCGGAGCTGATTTCCGAGCGGATCGACGTGGCGTTTCGCGGGGGCGTGCTCGAGGACTCGGGCTATGTCGGGCGCCAGTTGGTGAGCCCCGGCAAGAATCGTCTGGTGGCCAGTGCCGGTTACTTGAATGCCCTCGGAGCACCTTCCAGCCCGGAAGCGCTGGAAGGCCATCACGCGGTGAGTTTTCCTCGTGCCGGGGGCTATGCCAGCTGGCGCCTGTCGAGCGAGGCACAGCAGGCTGTGCAGATACGCATGCCGATCAGGGTCAGTGGCAATTCGGTCCAGACTCTGAGAAGCGCGGCGATTGAAGGCTTGGGCATCGCCCTGCTTCCTCATCCGGTAATCAAGGCTGATCTCGAATCGGGCCTGTTGTTGGCCGTGCTTGGCGAATACTGGAGCACTGGCTACGGCTTGAACGTTCTCTATCCAAGCCGCAAACATCTTCCGTTGGCGGTTTCCCTGTTCATCGACCTGGTGGCGGCGCGACTTTCGTCCCCGACGCCAGCACCCGTTCCCCACTCCAGGGAAGCGCTGGCCCTAGTCCGCTGACTTGAAGCGGCCCTCGTCTCGCAGAGCGATTCCCAACCTGCGGATCTCGGCCTCGCCTTGGGCCAGCCGTTCCTTGCTGGTATGGACGGAGTAGTTGCCGAGCCACAGGTCGTACGGATGGCGCACGGCCGAACCCATGACGAACGCAGTATCTTCGTCTGCTGCGATATGAATCGGTTGCTCCGCGTCGGCAAAGATCACCAACTCGCCCGCGGTCACTTGTTCCCCGGCTCGCAACCTGCCCGTTGCGACGGCCAGCCAGCCCACCCGATGCCGGGCATTCGGGGTAAATGTCCATTCCTGCCCAGCGCGCAGCTTGACGCCCAGATAGGTCATGTCACCTGGCGCCGGGATCTCGCTGCGTGCACCCTCGTGCGAGCCGAGCAGCACCCGGACAGGTCCTTGTTGGGGAACCTGCGATGGACCGAGGTAGATGCTCTCCGGTGGCGCGTTCTCCTCAGCGGGCGGCAAGGCCACCCACAGTTGGAAGCCCAGCTTGGGTTCGTCGCCCACCGGGGCGCCCGTGTGCCACACGCCATTGCCTGCCCGCATCCATTCGACGCCACCTTCGGGCAGGATCCCGCTCTTGCCGGTTGAGTCGGAATAGGCGACTTCCCCTTCATGGAGGAAAGTGAAGGTCGCGATGCCCGAATGCGGGTGCCAGCCGAACTTGGGGAATGACGTCAACTCCCTCGTGTCGAACAGATCCAGGAAAACGAACGGCTTGAGCAGTTGACCAAGATCGGACGGGCTTACCAAACGGGTAATCGGTCCGTGGCTGCTTCCGCGAGTCCGAAAGACGATCTTCCTCGGCGTTGGGTGCGCCTGTTCCAGGGCAGAGGGCGTGCTTGCGATGGTATCTGGTGCGTCCATGAAAGTCGTCCTATCCCGGGTATGCCCACGATAGGCCAGGACTTGGGTGACAAATAGAGCGATTGTCGGAGTTGAGTCGTCCAGGAATGCATGGAGTGGGCCGCGAAGATGCGCAGCTCGCACGCGACACCAGCATCCGGCGTGTTTATTCCAAGGCATCATCCTGGGAGAGACGTTGATGTATGACCAGAACGAGGCGCAGTGGATTGGACCTGATGCCGCCTTCGCCTGCCGTCCGGGCGTGCGCGCGCGGAAGCCTGGGCGCTTTCTGGCGCGGCCCAAGAGGCCCCATCTGCCGGGCGCTGCCTGCATCCACCCAACACGGCCATGGCCCCCGCTCGGGCTGTGGGCATGCGCCGGCAATGGATCGCGCCTATCGACTCGTTCTCGTCCGACCGGCGTCCGACCCCGCGTCCGACCAGCCACCGCCGAGCGCCAGGAACAGATCCACCTGGCGGTCGACCCGCTGCGCGCGCGAGGACGCAAGCGCCGATTCGGCGTCCGCCAGGGCGGCCTCGGCGGAAAGCAGATCGAGGAAGCCGATCCTGCCGAACCGATACAGCCGCCCGGCCTGGCCGCTTGCGCGGGCGGCATCGTCGCGCGCGTGGGCGAGGCTGCGTTCGCGGTCGGTCTCCTGGACATAGGCCGACAGCGCGGTTTCCGCCTGCCGCAAGGCCTGCAGCACCGCGCCATCGAACGACGCCAGCGCGGCATCGGCGTTGGCGCCGGCCGCGTCGATGCGCGCCCTGGCCAGCCTGCGATTGGGCCAACGCCACGACAGCATGGGACCAAGGGTTGCGCCGAAGCTGTCGCCGGACAGGAGCTTGCCCAGCGAGTTGGCCACGCCCGCGGAGGCGCCGATGCTCACCTGCGGGTAGAGGTTCGCCGTTTCCACGCCGATCGTGGCGGTGGCGGCCGCCAGGCTGCGCTCGGCCGCGCGAATGTCCGGGCGGCGCTGGATCAGTTGCCAGCCATCGCCCACCGGGATGGCGCGTCGCAGGCGAGGCGGCTGCTGGCAGCCGGCCACGTCCTGCGGGTAGTCCGCCGGCAGCCGGCCCATCAGCGCGGCCAGCTCGAACAAGGCGGCCTGGCGCTCGGCGACCAGATGCGGGATCGCCGCCGCGCTGCGGTTGACCGCGGCCTGGGCCCGGCTTACATCGAACTCGGTGCCACGCCCGCCCGCCGCCAGCCTGCGGGTGGCTTCCAGCGTGGCGCGCTGCGTATCGAGCACGCGCTGCGTGGCCGCCAGCGTCAGGTTGGCCGAGCAGGTGCCGAGATAGGCGCGGGTGACCGCCGCGGCGACGACCACCCGGACGTGGTCGCGTGCCGCGGCGACGGCCTGCGCATCCGCGCTGGCCGCTTCGATGCCGCGGCGGATGCCGCCCGCCAGGTCCAGCGGATAGGCCACATCGATGCCGAGCGCGTACACCTGCGGCGACGACGATGGCGCGGTGTAGCCCCCGGCATGGGCCAGCGTGGCCGACGCGCTCGCGTCGGTGCGCAGCGCGCCTTGGGCGCGATACTGGAGCACCGTCGCCGAGGCGCGCCGCAGGTTGGCGTCCGCCGTGCGCAGGTCGGTGTTGGCCTGCAGCGCTTCGGCGACGTAGGCGTCGAGCCGGGGATCGTCGTACAGCTGCCACCAGCGCTCCGGCGGCTCGGCCAGCGTGAACGCCGCGTCCTGGCCCGACACGAACGCGCGCCTGGCGTCCGGCGCGGCCGCCACCGCGTTGGCCGGAACGCGGTAGTCCGGGCCGGACACGCAGCCGGCCAGCGACAGCGCCAACGCGATCGCGCCGGCGCGGCGAACCTGGCCGCTCATTTGCAGTTCCCCGCCGCACTCGGAGTAACGGTCACGCTCGCGGTCCTGCCGATGATGAGCCGGGTCTGCGGAGAGACCTCGTCGATGCGGATGCGGACCGGAATGCGTTGCGCCAGCCGCACCCACGCATACGTCGGCGCCACGGCGGGCAGCAGGTTGTGGGTGCTCGAGCGCTGGTCGTCGGCGATGCCGGCGGCGATGCTCTCCACATGCCCGCGCACCTCGCGGCCATCGCCCATCAGCCGGGCGACGGCGGCGTCGCCTTCGCGGATGCACGCGAGCTTGGTTTCCTCGAAATAGCCTTCGACCCTGACGCTGCCGGCATCGATCAGCGCCATGGCCTGCGCGCCCGGTTGCAGGAAGTCGCCCGGGTGCAGGTCGAGGTTGGTCACGATGCCATCGGTGGTGGCGCGCACCTCGGTGCGCTGCACGTTCAGCAGCGCCACCCGCCGCTCCGCCTGGGCCTGCGCCAGGTTGGCCAGTTCCGTATCGACCTTGGCCGCGTTGCGCTCGCGCGTCTCGGAGGCCACCAGGTCGCCCAGGGCGATGTCCCGTTTGGATTCGCGGCGGGCCAGGTTCAGCGTGGCCTGCGCGCTGCGCACCTGCGCGTCCGCTTTTTCCAGGGCCGCGGCGAAGCGGGGCTGGTCCAGCGCCAGCAGGAGCTGGCCGGCTTTCACCCGCTGGTTGTCGTGCACCGGCACCTGCGTGACCAGCCCGCCCATGTCCGAGGCCACGCGCACCACGTCCGCGCGCACCCGGCCATCGCGTGTCCATGGCCGCTGTTCGTATCTGTTCCAGAGGGACAGGGCGGCGACGACGGCGATGGCGAAGACGGCAAGCGTTGCGCTCCAACGTCCAATGACGACAAGCAGGTGTTTCATCTCATTTCCCAAGCAGCGGCGCGAGCCGGATCAGCAGCTCCACCAGGATCACGAACAGCGACAGGCCCACGAGCGGCCGATAGGCGAACAAGCGGTACAGGCCGAGGCTCGCCAGCAGCCTCGAGGCCATCAACGACAGCGCCAGCGCGAGCAGCGCCACCGCCAGCAGGCCGGGCACCAGAACGCCATCGATGGAGAGATATGCGAACATGGCATCAGTCCCGATGGGCGATCAGCGGCGACAGCAGGTCGCGGCGCAGATCCGACAGCAGCGCAAGCACGCGTTCGCGTTCTGGCGCGTTGTCCGCAAGGACCGCATCGCGCATGCGGTCGAGCGATGCCAGCAGGCGCCCGTCCAGCGCGCGTGGGGGGTTGGCACGGGCGCGGAAATGGGCGAGCGCCGTGTCGATCAATTCGGCGTGGCAGGCGCGGGCGCTGTGCCCCTTCAGCTCCCTGTCCATCGCGCGCAGCTCGGCCACCGCGCTTGCCGCGCGCATGTCCGCAAATATCGTGCGCAGGGTGTGGTCCGCCTCCGGATGGCCGCGCAGGCGCGGGGCGAGCAGCCCGAGCCGGTCCACCATGCGGCTCGTCCAGCCGGTGGTGCTGCGTCCACGCCCGGCGGCGCGGCGTGCGATGCCGTGCTTGATCGCATCCAGCAGCCGCTTGCGGCTGCGCTGCGTGTCCATGGTCTGGAACAGCAGCATGCTGCACAGCGCCGCGGCCGTGCCCACGAACAGCGCCACGCTGCCGTTGAGCGCGCCCGCGAAGCTCGCGGCATTGGTGGCGCCCAGGCCTGCGATGAGTGGGAATGTCAGCACCACCCCCAACGCGCCCATGATGGAAGGCGGGCGCGCCAGGAACGACCCGCACAGCAGCAGCACCGGCGCCAGCGCGGTCGCCAGGCCGACGAAATCGGACAGGCCCGGGAAGATCGCGAAACCGTAGAGCAGCCCGACCGCGACCCCGATGGCCGACCCGGCCAGGTAGCGCATGACATGGCCGGCCGGCGCCTCGGTGGTGCCGAACAGCAGGCACGCCGTGCCGATGATGGAGACCGCCGTTGCGCCGTCGGACCAGGCCATGGCGATCCACAGGCCGCAGCTCAGCACGATGCCGATGAAGGCGCCGAAGGCGCCGCGCAGGGCGAGGCGGTGATCGCGGTGCAGGACGTGGCCCTGCGCGTGTTTCGCCAGCCGCGCAGGAACCTGCCGGCGCCAGTGCGGATTGGCGGTGCGCAACTGGTCTTCCAGCGCGCGGCAATCGCGATGCGCGGTGTCCAGTTCGGCGAGGTTCGCGGCCAGGTTGGCCTGCAGCCGTTCGCGCCAGCCGTTGCGGCCGGCCGTGTCCCGCGCCTGCGAGTTGCGCTCCGCTGCGCGCAGTGCGGCCATCGCATCGTCCACGGCGCTGGACAGCATCAGCACGTCGAGCATCCGATCGTGCAGCGCGCGGAGCATCCCTACCTGGGCAGTGCCATGGGCGCTATCGAAGCGCAGGTGGACGGACAGCGTGTGCAGCTCCAGCAGGTCCATCGCCGCCTTCGCGCGATCCTCGGCCAGCACCGCGTCCTTCGCCCCCGCGCGCATGTCCTGCGTCCAGCGCTCGGCATCGGACAGGATCGCGGCGACCCGCGCCTGGACACGGTGCGCCACCTTGCGCGGCAGGACCAGCCCATGGACCAGCGTGGCGGCGAGGATGCCGATGGCTATTTCCTGCACGCGGGTGATGGCGATGGTGAACACTTCGCCGGGCACCATCACGCTGGGGAACCCGATCAGGCTGGTCGTGTACCCGGCGAGCAGGAAGGCGTAGGCACGCGGTGTCCGGTCGAGCATGGCCAGGTACAGGCATAGCCCCATCCACGCGGCCAGCGCCACGCTCAGCGCCAGCGGCTCGTTGGCCAAGCGCGGCACCAGCACGACCGTGGCGACCGCACCACCAAGCGTTCCCAGCAGGCGGAACAGGCCACGGCTCAGCGTGGCCCCGGACAGCGGCTGGGATACCAGGTAGACGGTGCCGATCACCCAGAACGGGCGCGTCAGGCCGATCCGCAACGACAGGTACAGCCCGAGGATCGCGGCGGCCAGGCACTTGAGGGAGAACAGCGCGGCTTCTCGATCGGCCTTCAGCGCCGGCGCCTGCAGCCACGCGAGCGGCGCGAGGAAGGCGCGGGGAGGAGTGGGATCCGGTTGCATGGGCACATCGTAGGCAGCGTGCCCGGTCGCCGAATTTCGCTACAATGACAACGTTTCGCTAAAACCGGTCAACCTGAAATGACACGCGTTGCGCTCCCCGGCTTCGACCTGGACCCGGACGAGACGGACCGGCCGGCGCTCGCCAGCCGGTTGCAGGTGGCCGACCACGATGCCGAGATCCCGGTGCACGAGCACCGCAAGGGGCAGTTGATCCTCGCCCTGCACGGGGCGGTGACCTGCCAGGTCGAACGAGCCCTGTGGATCGTTCCGCCGCAATGCGGCGTGTGGATTCCCGGCGGCATGCCGCACAGCAACCGCGCCACCGCCAATGCGCGCCTGTGCTATCTGTTCGTGGAGCCCGGCATCGTGGCCTTGCCGCAGCACTGCGTGACGCTGTCCATTTCGCCGATGCTGCGGGAGATGATCCTGCACCTGGCCGATGCGCCGCCGGACTATCCACGCGCCGGGCATACCGATCGGCTCGCGCGCGTGCTGCTGGACGAACTGGTCCAGATGCCGGCGGAACGGTTGTACCTGCCGGTCAGCCATCATCCGAAGGTGCGGGCGCTGGCCGATGCGCTGGCGGCCAATCCGGCGGACCGCAGCACCATCACCCAGTGGGCCGCGCGCCTGGCGCTGGGGGAGCGGACGTTGACGCGCCTGATCGCCCGCGAAACCGGCCTGTCCTTCGGCCGCTGGCGGCAACAGCTGCATCTGCTCGTGGCCATCCGCGAGCTTGCCGGCGGCGCCCCGGTGCAGCGGGTGTCCGAAAGCCTGGGCTACGAGTCGGTGACCGCGTTCATCACGATGTTCAAGAAGGCGCTCGGGCTTTCGCCCACCCGCTATTTCGCGGTGCGCTCGCAGCGTCAGCTTGCTGGCGGCCCGGACGCGACATGACATGAGCCTTTCGGCTGCGGAACCGCACGCCCGGCCTCGGCTGGACGCGATCCGGGCGCTGGCCGATGCGGCTGCCGGGCCGAAGGATTCGATGCGACTGGCCCCATCTGCCCACCGCCCTGCGTCCTGCCATCGCGGCGTACTGCGTAAGCCCGCTTGCCCTTGCCCACTAACGGCTTTCGCGCCGCTGGTGCGTCCGGTCCCCTACCGCATCCCGCACGTCGCGCCCACGCAACTGCCGGTCTCGATGAAGCGCACGGCCGAATGCCCGGGATTGCCGGTGGGCGCGGGCACGCCCGGCGCGACGAAGAACGTGGCCGAATGCGCGCCATACAGGCCGGCGGGAATGACGAACGGCTTGAGCACGGTGTAGCTGCGGTACGGCACGCCCGGCGCGCGCGCGGCGCCGCCGCCTTCGATGCGCGGGATGTCCGCTGCGCCCAGGGTGCGCTGGCGTGCGGCGTCCCATGCGTGCAGGTCGGCGGACGTCGCCGGCCGCAGGATGCCGTCGCGCATCGCGGCATCGATGCCGGCCTGTCCCGCCGGCGGCACGCCCTTCAACTGGAAGTCCTCCACCGGCGTCGCCGCGGCGTCGGTGACCAGCGCCTCGCCTGGCGGCAGGTGGCCGACCACCGCGCGGCCATCGCGCGCCGCATAGGCCACGTCGACCGCGCGCCCGAACACCGCGCGCGCCAACGGATTGAGCTTGGACGATCCTTCGCCGCCCACGTAGGCGTAGCCGCAGGGGCCGCGGTTGTCGAAGGTGCTCACCAGCAGCGGCACGGCGGCGGGCAGGCCGGTCACCTGCTGCCGGTGATAGCCGGTCGCCAGCACCGCGACGACGCGCGTGCCGCGCGTCCAGCCGACGCTCCAGACCGTCGGTTCGTAGGCGCCCAGCAACAGCACCACCGGCGCGTCGGGTTCGTGCACCGCCACCTGGATCGTCGTCGCCGAATGGCCGCTCTGGTCGATCTGGAAGTCGGCCGGCTTGCCGGCATACGCACCGGCCGCATAGACCTTCGCGTTGGCCGGCATCGCGAAGCCGTCGATCCGGCAGGCGACCGGCGTGCGCTCGGCCTTCGCCGGCGCTTCGAACGGGAAGGGCTTTGTGGCGGGGGTGGGCGGCCCGGCGACGGCCGGTGCCGGGCCAGGCTCGGCCCGCTTCGCCATTTCAACGGCGGGGTCGCGGCCCGGCGCGCCCGCAGAGGGGTGCACGTTCGGTTCCGGCAAGGGTGTTTCGGTGCACCCCGCCAGCAGCGCCAGTCCCGCGATCGCGATGCACCGCCTGCCGCGTCCCATGCCCCTGTGCTTCATGTCGTGATCCTTCACTGTTGGAAGCGCGATTCTACGGCCAGCCGCGAACGTCGTGCGCCAGAGACCGCTAGATAAAACTCAATTCACCGCTTGCGCGCGCTTCCAGTCGCGCGGCGTCAGGCCCACGTGCGCCTTGAACGCGCGCGACAGCGCCGCTTCGCTGCCGTAGCCCACGTCGGCGGCGATCACTTTCAATGGGCGGTCCTGGCGCAGCGCCTGCTGCGCCAGGCTGACCCGCCAGCCTTGCAGGTACTGCCCCGGCGTGACGCCCACCGTGTCGCGGAACGCGCCGGCGAACACGCTGCGCGACATGCCCGCGGCGGCGGCCAGGTCGTCCAGCGTCCACTCCTGCGCCGGCGACTCGTGCATGGCGACCAGCGCGTGGCGCAGCCGCGGATGCGCCATCCCCGCCAGCATGCCGCCGCGCACCTCGCCGCGCTCCATCAGCTGGCGCAGGATCAGGATGATCAGGGCCTCGAACAAGCGGTTGATCAGCGAGTGGCGACCGCAACGCTGCGCGAACGCCTCGTCGAACAGCAGATCCAGCACCGGCGGGGCGCCGTCGATCGCATCGAGCGGCAGGCAGATGAACGCCGGCAGCGACGCGGCGATGGGATTGCCCGCGCCGCCCTCGAACCGCACGTTGGCGCAGGCCATGTCCGCGCCGCGCACCGGATCGGTGACGAAGCGGTGCGGCATCGGCCGCGGATACAGCAGCAGGCTGGGGACCTCCACGCGGTGCGACGCGCCGCCATGGAACACCTCCACCGCGCCCTGTTTCACCAGGTGCAGTTGGCCCGGGCCGTCGTCGGCCTCCAGCAGGTTGACCCCGCACAGGGGGCCGGCATGGAACATCTGCGCGGTGACGGAAAAGCGCTCCAGCAACACGGCGAGCCGGTCGGTCATCGGGACTCTCGATCAAGTTTTCAGGACGATACGCAGCCAATCGTATCGCTACGGCGCGCAAAGTACACCTCGCCAGCCCGGCACGGCCCACCCGCCGCCCACCTTTCCTCTTCCTTCCACCCAAGGATTCCACGCCATGAACGCTCTCACCCGCTCCGTCGCCGTCGCGTTCTTCGCGCTCACCGCCCAGACCGGCGTCGCCGCGCCTGCCGCCCAACCCCAGCACACCGCCGCCGTCCACGGCGCCGCCACCGTGAGCGGCAGCTATGTCACCACCCGGGATGGCGTGCAGCTGTACTACAAGGACTGGGGCCCGAAGGACGGCCCGGTGGTCACCTTCAGCCACGGCTGGCCGCTGAACTCGGACAGTTGGGAATCGCAGATGCTGTTCCTGGCTTCCAAGGGCTATCGCGTGGTCGCCCACGACCGCCGCGGCCACGGCCGCTCCAGCCAACCGTGGGACGGCAACGACATGGACCACTATGCCGACGACCTGGCGGCGGTGATCGAAGCGCTGGACCTGAAGGGCGTCACCCTCGTCGGCTTCTCCACCGGCGGCGGCGAAGTGGCCCGCTACATCGGCCGCCATGGCACCGGCCGGGTCAAGCAGGCCGTGCTGGTCAGCGCGGTGCCGCCGATGATGCTGAAGACCGCCGACAACCCGGGCGGCCTGCCGATCGCCGTGTTCGATGGACTGCGCAAGGGCTCGCTGGACAACCGCGCGCAGCTGTACCTGGACATCGCGTCCGGCCCGTTCTTCAACTTCAACCGTCCCGGCCACACGCCGAGCCCGGCACTGATCCAGTCGTTCGTGGCGCAGGGCCTGCAGGCCGGCCACAAGAACACGTACGACTCCATCGCCGCGTTTTCCGCCACCGACTTCCGCGCGGACCTGAAGAAGTTCGATGTGCCGACGCTGGTGATCCACGGCGACGACGACCAGATCGTGCCGCTCGACAGCTCGGGCAAGGCCTCGGCGGCGCTGGTCAAGGGCGCCAAGCTCATCGTCTACCAGGGCGCGCCGCACGGCCTGGCGGACACGCACAAGGATCGCCTCAACCAGGACCTGCTGGATTTCCTGAGCAAGTGATCGCTGCATGGCCACGACGCCCGGGCATGCGATGCCCGGGCGTCGTTGTTTCCCGGCCACCAGGTAGAAGAGGCCCTGCGACCGGCCAGCATCGTCGGCGAGCGCTTCATGACCAGCACCTCGCGAGGGGCGCTCAGCTCTTGCCAGCGGCGCGGGGGGTGTCCATCACCGTGAAGGCCCTTCTCCAGTCGCGAGGGCTGATCTGGAAGGCGCGGCTGAAGCTTTGCCGGAAGGACACCGCCGAACGGTAACCGGATTGCTCCGCCACCTGCTCGATGGACAAGGAGGTGGATTCGAGCAGTTCCTTGGCACGCCGCAGGCGTTCGGCATCCAGCCAGCTGCCCACGGTCATGCCCGTCGCTTTGTGGAACCTGCGGGTGAACGATCGCCGGCTCATGGCGACCTTTTTTGCCAATTCGTCCAGCGAATGATCCTGCTGCAGGTCTTCGCGCATGGAATCCAGCAGCTTGCTCAGCAACGCGTCCCGCGGCGAGGCCGGCACCGGTTGATCGATGTACTGGGCCTGCCCGCCTTCGCGATGGGGCGGCAGCACCATCATCCGCGCGATCCGGTTGGCCTGGCGCGCGCCGCGGAGCTTGCGCACGATATGTATGCAGCAGTCCATCGCCGCGCCGGATCCGGCTGAGGTGACGACCCGATCTTCATCGACGTAGAGGGCATTCATGTCGAGCCGGACCTTCGGAAACCGGCGGTGGAAATCGGCCTCGGCATGCCAGTGCGTCGAGGCCTGGCGACCGTCCAGCAATCCGGCGTAAGCCAGCGCGTACGCGCCATAGCACAGCCCGACGACATGCGCGCCGCGCCGGTGTGCGGCGACCAGTTTCGCGCTCAGTGCCGCGCTTGGCGCAAGTTCAAGATCCGCCCAACCCGGGACGATCGCTACATCGGCCTGATCCAGCAGTTCCAGGCCACCGTCCGGCGTTACGCCCACCTGCCCTCCGGACAGCGCGACCCGCGCGTGCTCCGCCGCGATGCGCAGGTGGAACAGCGCCCGATCGTCGACAGGCAGGTCGAAGATCATCAACGGCACCGACAAATGGAACGCGCTGACGCCGGCCGGGGCCAGCACCACCACCCGAAGGGGGGCGGATCCGGATGGGGTAGCGTCGTGTGCCGTCATGGCCCGATCTCATCGATGTTGGTCTCTCAGGCCAGTATCCTCACGACAGGGGAGGGGTCAAGCTTTGCATCACTGATCGATACAGAGACAGACCCATGAAGTTGATGTCACTCGCAGTGGGCGCGCTGTTGGCGCTTGGCCTTCACGCCAGCGCGAACGCCGCAGCCAACCCTTCCACGGCAACGTCGATCCAACAGATCCGCAATGCCACGGTGAAGATCACCTACGGCGAAACGGTATTGCTGGTGGATCCGATGCTGGCCGCCAAGGGCGCCTACCCCGGGTTTCCCGATACGTATCGCAGCGAACTGCGCAATCCGACCGTGGCGCTTCCGTTCGATGTCGCCCAGGTCCTGGAAGGCGTCGATGCGGTGCTGTTGACCCATACCCATCTGGACCATTGGGATCCGGCCGCGCAGTCGTTGATTCCCAAGCGGATGCCCATGTTCGTCCAGCACCAGGCCGATGCGGCATTGTTGCGCGAGCAGGGGTTCCGGGACGTCCGGATCCTGCCGGCACACGAGACCTTCGGCGGGGTGAAGATCTCCCGGATCGGCGCCCAGCATGGCTCGGCGGCCATGTACGCGGTGGAGCCGCTGGCGACGCTGCTGGGCAGCGTGATGGGCTTGGTGTTCGAAAAAGCCGGTGCGCCCACCCTCTACCTCGCCGGCGACACCGTGTGGACAGCAGACGTCGAACAGGCGATCCGGCGATACGCGCCGGAGGTGATCGTGCTCAACACCGGCGACGCGCGCGTCAAAGGCTTCGATACCGGCATCATCATGGGCACCGAAGACACCTCGCGCGTGCACGCTCTGACCCCTGCCGCGAAGATCGTCGCCGTGCATATGGACGCGGTGAACCACATGACGGTGTCCCGTGCGGACCTGCGCCGCTACGTCCACGAAAAGTCGATTCAGGACAGCGTGCTGATTCCCGAAGACGGCGAAATCCTCGACCTGGGAAGGAGCAGGAAATGACAACCGCATTGATCGTCGTGGACATCCAGAACGACTACTTTGCTGGCGGCCGATTCGCGCTGGAAAACAGCGGACAGGCATTGGCGAGCGCGTTGCACGCGATCGAACAGGCCAAGCGTGCAGGCGACGTGGTGGTGGGCATCCGGCACGCATCGCCGAGCGACGGACCCTTCCTTGCGGACGGCACCGTCGGCGCCGAGTTCCATCCTGCCATCGCCGAAGCGCTCCACGGTTGTGTAGTGATCGAGAAACATCAGGCCGACAGCTTCCTCGGCACCACGCTCGGCCAGACGCTCGCCTCCCGCAACGTCTCCGCGATCCGGCTGGTCGGCATGATGACCCAGCACTGCATCACGCATACGGCGCTGTCGCCGGAGGCCGCAGGCCTGGATGTCACGATCATCGGTTCGGCCTGTGCGGCGCCGACGGCGGTGATAGGCGGCATTGCGCTTTCAGGCCTGGCGGGCCGCTGCACCGTGGTCTGACCGGCTGCTGGCCGCGCGCCTGCGCTCCACGCGCATGCGGCGGCGTGGAGCCCGGACCGGCTGGCCACAGGGTGGGCTCGTGCAGCCCGAGCGTGGGAACGGCCACCGTTGGCGACGATGCGGCAAGCGGGCGGCGCTGGGCTTGGGCAAGGACATCGACCCGCTGGACCGCAGCGGCGAACCGGGCCGCGCGCTGCGGGCAACCAGCTACGCCGGCCCCGGCACAAGCGGTGAGCCATGTTGCCGGCCGTCGCCATCCACTGCGGCGCCCGCCGTCTCGAGTTGGGACCGCATGGTGTTCCGGAGCGCCTCGATGGACTACCCGCTCGCGCCGCGCCGCTGCCCGGCCGCACGTTTGCGCTGGCGCAACACCTGCCGGCATGCGTCCAGCAACCAGTACAGCAGCGCGAAGACCAGCGGAATCCCGATCACGCGCGAATTGACCGAGACGAAGCAGACCAGCAACAAGAGCGGTGCTGCCCGCCAGACGGGTTGATGGAAGGGATTGACGTAGTGCCGATAGAAGCCGCGGATACACGCGGCGATCAGCAGGGTGATGGCCAGCGCCCAGGCGATGGGCCACCACAGCCTGTCGGCCAGCAATAGCGTGGCGGCCGACAGGATGGGAATGCACAGCCGATGCGCCCAGCGCCCGTGCCGGAGCGCGGTATCCGGCAACAACTGCCACTGGCATAGCCCGACGGCGACCGCGCAACCTACCACCGCGGCGCTCACATACATCCAGGCCAGTCCAGCGTGCAGCACTGCACCCCAGAAGGTGGACGGTGCGGCGCGGATGACCAGTATTGGAACGACGATCGTCGAAAAAATGGCCGTGATCAATAGGCAGCGCGCGGCGTAGACCATCATCCTGTCGAAGGTGAACCGGCTGGGATCGGCGGCGGCCCGCCAGAACGCGCGGTTGCGCTCGACGACGGGGGGAACCGGTGTTCCTTCTGGCACGCGCAGCGCTACGTCCAGCAAGCCGCAGATGCGGTCCGCCTCGCCGATCGGCAGTGCATTGAACAGTGCAGTGCGCCATTTGAACGGACGTGACAGGTGCTGGAGATCGTTCTGAAGTCTCCAGACATGGGCGTTGCTCGGCTCCTGCGAGATCAGCTTCCAGGCGATGTGGGCTTTGTGCCGCACATCTTCCAGTTGGAACGGATCCACGTCGCCGTCGAGCGAATCCCAGCTAAAAAACCGCTGCAGGACGTCGAAGCGGGCGTTCTCGATGCAGTGGTGCCCTTGCTCCAGCACGTCGAACAACGCGCGGCCGACGTGCACCTTGTCCGACAGCGACCACAGCGCGGGGTTCTGCTCCAGCCACAGGCGCAGCGCGGCCGGGGCGTCGTCGATGGCATGCCTGAGTACCTCCAGGGCCAAGGCGCCCGGGTCGTGGAGCGAGGGCGCATGCGGTGCCGCCGGGTGCACCGGCACGCCGCCAGCAGCGTCGGGCAACGCAGACGGCGCTTCGACCGGCATGGCGGCCTGCTCGACGGCCGTGACGGGTTCGTTCGTTTCCGCGAAGGCGACGGGTTGGCGCAGCCAAGACAGCGCCTGCTGGTAGGCCTCGTTCAGCGCCTGGAATCCAGACGGGTCGGTGTCGGGCCGGTGCAGTTTCAGCAGACCCGCGTAGGCGCGTTTGATCGCGCGCTCGTCGGCGTCCTGCGCTACGCCCAGCCGTTCCAGTGCGGCGATCGGCGGACGGTTCACGCGTCACGTCGCCGGAGCCGGCTGGACGCATTGCGCTTCATGGCGCAAACCTGCGCGCCGGCACTGCCGCGACGTTCCCTGTCCTGTTGCATCACCACCCCCCGATGGCTCTCATGCCGATTCCACGCGAACATGCTGGCACAGCGTTCGCCGCACATCCAGCGATCGAGCCGGGGCGGGCGCGGCTACGTGAACCTTCCGGTGCCGAGCGCGCAGGAGGAACGCTGGAGCCGGAGCAGCGTGCATGTGCCGTGCAATGGCCACGCGCGCGTCGTCGGCTGCGATCGCTTGCCCGCTCGATCGAGAACGTCGCGAACTGGTCGATTCCGCCCGCGGGACGGTAGGGCTCACGCCACAGCGTCACCGAGCGATCCCGAAAGTCGGAGCAGCTGGTGTCGCCTTTGCGCCGGTGTGGTGAGGGCCTGTGTGCGGTCGTACCCTCACCCCGACCCCTCTCCCGGGGGGAGAGGGGCTCGAGCAGTGCGCGCCTCCCTTCTCCCCCCCGGGAGAAGGTGCCCCGAAGGGGCGGATGAGGGTACGACCGCACGCAGCCCTCACCTGCCTCGGAGACCGCGAGGACCTCGCCGTTCGGCGACACGATGCTGAAGCGATACAGCGACACGGCGGGTGTCGAACGCCGCCTCGTCGGCGCGGCACCGGCCCGGCGCGCCATTGGCGCGTGCGAACAGCGTCAGCACGTCCACGGCACCGAGCGCGAAGACCGGCCTTCCCGCGACGTTCGCCGCGCTGTGCCGCGCTTCGACGGCGACCCCGTCGCGCCCGGCTACGCGCGCGGTGCGCGCGCTGCGATGCCGTCGAGAAACAGCCCGATCAGGTGCGCGATGCGCGTCTTCGGCGAGCCGAGTTGCTCGGTGGCCAGCGAGGTGGCGGTGGCCACCACGACGAGGTCATCGAAGCTGACGTCGCGGCGGACGACGCCGGATTTCTGCGCGAGCCGCAACAGCCGACGCCCCTCCTTGCTGATGGCGTCGCACCCCGGGGTGCCGCTCTGCAGCATCGCGCCGAGCGAGGCGGCGAGCCCGCGATAGACGCTGGTGTGCACCACCAGGTCCTCGAGGTACGCGCGCAGCGCGGCCAACGGATCGAGCGTGCTGGCGCGCGCGTGGCTGGCCGCGGCCAGCGACAGAAAGTGTTCGCTGTAGGCGGCCGCGAACAGCGACTCGCGCGTGGGGAAACGCCGGTAGAGCGTGCCGATGCCGACGCCGGCGCGCTTTGCGACGTCTTCCATCGACGCCTCGGCGCCGCGCTCCAGGAACACCTCCTCGGCCGCGGCGAGCAGGCGCTCGCGGTTGCGCTGTGCGTCGGCGCGCAAGGGAGTGTCGGCGGTCAAAGGGGCTCCGTTCGGGATGTCTTGTGGAAATGGAGGCTACCTCCATATACTAAGTGGAGCAACCCTCCACTTATACAAAAAGGAACGATATGAGCAGTCGATTCGAAGGCAAGGTCGTCGCGATCACCGGCGGCAGCGACGGCATCGGGCTGGTGACGGCAAAGGCGTTTGCCGCGGAAGGCGCGCAGGTCTACGTCACGGGGCGTCGCCAGGACCGGCTGGATGCCGCCGTGGCGGAGATCGGCCACGGCGCGGTGGGCGTGCAGGGCGACGTGGGCGTGCCGGAGGACCTGGACCGGCTGTACGCGCGCATCCGGCAGGGCCATGGCCGGCTGGACGTGGTCTTCGCCAACGCGGGGGTGTCCGAGACCGCGGCGCTGGGCGAGATCGACCAGGCGCACCTGGACCGCCTGCTCGCGATCAACCTCAAGGGCACAGTGTTTACGGTGCAGCAGGCGCTGCCGCTGATGACGACTGGCGGTGCGGTGATCCTGGCCGGCTCCGTGGCGGGCAGCCTGGGCATTGCCGGGCTGTCGGTGTACGGCGCGACGAAGGCGGCGATCCGGTCGCTGGCACGCACCTGGACGACCGACTTGAAATCCCGCGGCATCCGGGTGAACGTGGTCTCGGCCGGCATGGTCCACACGCCGGCCATGCAGGACTATCTGGAGCGCAATGCGGGCGCGGAGGATGCGTTCACGCAGATGATCCCGTTCGGCCGCCTGGGCACCTCGGAGGAGATCGCCGCGGCGGTGCTGTTCCTGGCGTCGGATGCGGCGAGTTTCGTCGCCGGGCACGAACTGTTCGTCGATGGCGGAGTCATGGCGGTCTAGGCGATGTCCGCCGACGCGGTTTACGCGACCGCCGAGCTTGGCAACCCTTGGCCCGCGTGTTGCGAAGATCATCGGCGTCGGCTTCGCGTGCGCCCTCACGTCGGGTGGCTGCCCCCAATCTGAACGGGCATGGGAGAATATAAAATAAAGTTGCATTTGCCGGCCGGAAATGTAATTTAATCTTCCATGGCCAAGCGCACCCCACCCACGATGCCCCGTGCCCAGCGCCAGATCCGCGACCTGGGCGAGCGGCTGCGCGCCGCGCGCATGCGCCGGCAGATGACCCAGGCCGAACTCGCCGCCCGGGTGGGCGTGAGCGTGCCGACCGTGGGCAAGCTGGAGCGCGGCGACCCCGCCACCAGCCTGTCCACCATGCTGCGCGTGCTGACCGCCCTGGGCCTGGACAAGGACATCGACCTGCTGGCCCGCAACGACGAAGTGGGCCGCCAGTTGCAGGACAGCCAGCTGCGGCGCACCAACACGAAGCGGGAGCGCACGCCATGAGCCGCGCTGCCGACGACGTGCAGGAACTCACCCAGGTCGAGGTCTGGCTGGACGACGCCGCGCTCGGCGGCCGCGCCCTGGTGGGCCACCTGACCCGCCGGCCCAGCCGCACGGGCGACACGCTCCAGTTCCACTACACCGACAGTTGGACGAGCCAGGCCGCGCCGATCCGCGCCTTTGCGCTGGACCCGCAGTTGCCGCTGCACCGCGGCCCGTTGATCGCACGCGATAGCGCCAGCGCATTGACCGGCGCGTTCATCGACTGCTCGCCCGACCGCTGGGCAAGCGCCTCATGGACCGGCGCGAGGTGATCGACGCGCGCGAGCACAACCGACGGGTGCGCGCGCTGCGTCCGTGGGACTATCTGATCGGCGTCAACGACGCCTCCCGGATGGGTGCGCTGCGGCTGCGAACGGCCGACGGCCGCTATCTGGACGACCATGCCCTGGGCGCGCCGCCGATGACCGAGCTGCGTGCGCTGGAGGCCATCGCGGTGCGCGTGGAACGCGGCGACACCGACGACAGCGACCATGACATCAAGTGGATCAAGCAATTGGTGGCGCCCGGCGCATCGCTCGGCGGCGCCAGGCCCAAGGCCAGCGTGCGCGACACCGATGGGACGCTGTGGCTGGCCAAGTTTCCCGCCGCCGACGATCGCCACGACGTGGGCCTGTGGGAGTTCGTGACCTACCGGCTCTCGCTGATGGCGGGGATCGCCATGCCCCATGCGCGCCCGCTGCCCCTGTCCGACCTCGGCACCACTTACGCGGTGCAGCGCTTCGACCGGGCCGGTACCGAGCGCCGCGCCTACGCCTCCGCCTTCGCCCTGCTGGACGTGGACGACAGCCAGGGCAGCAGCTACGCCGAGATCGCCCATGCCATCGAGAATCACGGCGTGGCATCGGCGATTGCCGACGACCTGCATCAGCTCTATCGCCGCGTCGCCTTCAACGTGCTGATCGGCAACCGCGACGACCACCTCCGCAACCATGGGTTCCTGCGCGAACCGGGCGGCTGGCGGCTGTCGCCGGCCTTCGACGTGAATCCCAATCCGAACAAGGACGCGCACGTGCTGGCGATCGGCCTGGACGATCCCACGCCCGACACGCGGCTGCTGCTGGACACCTGCGCGTATTACCGACTGAGCAAAGCGCAGGCGGGCGACATCATCGAACAGGTACGTACGGCCGTACGCGGCTGGAAAGAGGAGGCCCGGCGCTGCGGCGCGCGCGGCGCCGGGATCGCGGCCATGGACGCGGTCATCGACCCGGAGCGTTGAAGACGCTGTCGCTCAGGCCACCGGCGCGCAGGTCGACGTTCTTGAACGGCAGTTCTTCAGGATGGATCCGTGGAAGAGCCGCACGTTGCCGAAGTCGCACGTTTCGAACGTGCCGTCTTGCAGCGTGCAGCCGTCGAAGATGGGCGCTGAGAGATCCGCGTCCTTCGGGAGCAGGCACGGATGGCTTTACCCCTGAACCGGTCTTCGCAGACAGCACCAGCCCGTCCGGCGGCACTTCATCCAGCACGGTCGATGCCACATGATGCCCGGGTGTGTTGGTCCGGAATCGATGGCAAAGGTTTCCAGGTACTTCTCTGCATTCGCCTCAAGGGCCCGGGATGCGCGTCCAATGCGCTCCGTCGGACGCTGCAAGGTGCCGTTCACCGGAGGACCATAGGCACTGCTCGTTCGCGTCCAGGTACCTGAAGGTCTGATCGCCGGGAAGCCCTGTGTCGACCTTTTCCAGCGTGCCCCCGTGCAGCGTGTAGAGCGCGTTGGTGGTCGAAAGCCAGAGCCGATCATTGAACCAGGCCATGTCCCAGAACGTCTCTTCGGTGAGCCCATGCGCGACAAGTTCCCAGCGCTCGCCACGGCCCCGTACGACGATGCCCGACTGGCCTGAGAGGTAAACCACGCCGTCGGGGGCGCAGAGAACGTTCTCCAGGATGCTGTGGGTCGGACGTTCGCTTCGCTGCCAGGCGCCATGCCGGCGGCACCAGATCTCGCCCTGGTAGCCGGCGGCGTAGATTTCGTCTTCACCAAATCCGTCGATGGATTCGAAGCCGCTGAGGCTACCGGCGGCCGGATCCTCGACCACGCCTTGGTCGCAACGCTGCCAGAGCCTGTCCTTCCGCACATAGACCTGGCGGCCGACGCCCGTGGCATAGACGCTTGCCCCGATCGGGCGGATGTCGCGCAGCAGGCCGTGCTTGCTGGGTTTTTCCTCGACCATCGCCTCGTAGGCCTGCCCGTCGGGCGCAGCGCGATGAACGCCGCCATCGGCGCACAGCGTCAGAATTTCGGGAGAAGCGCCGCGAACTGCGCATATGCCGGCGGAAACCGCTTGAACGTAGTAGTTGTCCCATGTTCCGGTCCATCGAAAGACCCGGGTCCCGGGCTCGCGTTTGGAATAGGCGAGCACATAGACGCGGCGCTTGTCGAAGACGGCGACCCGGCTCAGAGTCCAATCCGATGTTTGAGTCATGTCGTTCCTGTTCCAATTGAATTACCAAGCACTGCGGGTGACCTCCGGGATCGTGTCGTGGACTGGCGCCTTCCGATCGTCTCGAAGGCAGGGCGTGTGGGTCACCGGGGTTTTGTCCCTGGCACGTCGTCCGCGCACATTCAGAACAGCGTGCCCTGCGTGGGCGCAGTGAGCGCCGGGGACGCCTCGACCGCGGCCGGAACGTCTTCTCCACCCAGCCGCCACGCCAGCCCCGAGATCCGCGCCGCATGCCGCGCCAGCGCGGCGCGCAGCACGGCTTCGCTTCCTGCCAGGTGCAGCGTGCGCCGCGCGCGGGTCAGGCCGGTGTAGACCAGTTCGCGGCTGAGCACGCGCACGTCGCGCGTCGGCAGTTGCAGCCAGACCTCCTCGAACTCGCTGCCTTGCGCCTTGTGCACGGTCATCGCGAAGGCGCTCTCGTGCGCGGGCAAGGCGGCGGGGTGGAAGCCGCGCACCTGGCCGTCGCCCTCGCCTTCGAACCAGGCCACCAGCGTGCCCTGCGCGTCCCGCCCCGAAGCGGGACTCGCTTCGCTTCGCAGGCAGATGCCCACGTCGCCGTTGAACAGGCGGTGGCGGTAGCTGTTTTCGGTGATCAGCAGCAGCCGGCCCTGGAACCACGGCGAGGCGGCGCCGAGGCGGCGCGCGCCCGAGCCGCTCTCGGCCAGCAATTGCTCGATGCGCGCGTTGAGCCCGCGCGCGCCTTGCGGGCCGGCGCGCACGGCGGTGAGCAGGCGCAGGCGCGCGGCGTCGCGCAGGGCCTGCGCGGGGTCGGCGGCGTCGGCCAGCGCGCGCCAGTGCGCGAGCAGCGCGTCGCGGCGCGCGGCGAGCGGGTCGTCGCTGTCTTCGTGGAAGTGCACGCCGGCCAGGTGGCCGCCGCGCAGCAGGGCCAGCGCGGTGTCGGCATCGCCAGCGCGCACGGCATCGGCCAGCGGCGCCAGTTCGAAGCCCTGCGCCTGACGATAGCCGCGCAGCAGGTGCACGCGGTGCCCGGCCAGGCCGCCGCTGCGGGTGTCGGCGACGGTTGCGCCGAGCAGCGGCTGCAGCGCCTGGGCGTCGTCCGGCTGCAATGCGTCGCCGGGGCCGGCGGCCTGCAGGATGGCGGCGAGCACGTCGCCGGCCTCCACCGAGGGCAACTGGTCGGCGTCGCCGAGCAGGATCAGCTGGGTGCCGTCGGCGACGGCTTCGACCAGCTTGCACATCAGCGGCAGGTCGACCATCGAGGCTTCGTCGACCACGATGAGGTCGAACGGCAGCGGGTTGTCGGCGTCGTGGCGGAAGCGCGGCAGGTCGGGGATCACGCCCAGCAGCCGGTGCAGGGTGCTGGCGCCGGCCGGCAGCGCATCGGCCAGGACCGGGTCGATGCCGTCGCCGATGGCGCGCGCCACGGCCGTGCGCAGGCTTTCGGCCATGCGTTCGGCGGCGCGGCCGGTGGGCGCGGCCAGGGCGATGCGCGGCGCGGCAATGCCGGTGGCCTGGGCCTGGGCGACGCGCAGCAGCAGCAGGCGCGCGATGGTGGTGGTCTTGCCGGTGCCGGGGCCGCCGGTGACCAGCAGCAGGGCGCGGCGCAGGGCGAGGGCGGCGGCCTGGGCCTGGCGGTCGGACTGATCGGGTGCGGACGCACCCTCACCCGCCCTTCGGGCACCCTCTCTCCCACGGGGACGTCCTTCGGTCGCCGATGGGAGGGGGAACAGCTGGGCGAACAGCGGGGCGAGCGTGGCGACGTCGAAGGCCGGCAGCGGCTGCGCGGCGATGCGGCGCAGGCCCTGCGCCAGGCGGCGCTCGTATTCGCGGTAGCGGCGCAGGTAGAGCAGGCCGCGTTCCAGCACCAACGGGCAGTCGGCGGCGGCCGGGTCCTCCGCCGCGGGCTGCGCGACCCAGCGCGAGGCGGCCAGCGCGCGCTGCCAGTCGGCCGCCTCGGGCAGCGCGGGCGGCGGGCCGTCGCGCGGGTCGAGCAGCACGTTGCCGCGGGCCGGGTCGAGCCCGGCGTGGCCGCTGGCCACGGCCAGCGATGCGAGCGCGGCGGCGGCCAGGACCCGGGAATCCGTGTCCGGCGCCAGGCGGTGCAGGCTCTGCGCCAAGGCGACGTCCAGCGTGCGCAGGGTGCCGGCGCGTTGCAGGGCGTCGAGCAGGTTGGGGGGGGTCATGGGG
>NZ_JAFIWC010000044.1 GCF_017163755.1 Xanthomonas sp. | reverse complement strand
ACCGAACAGCACCGGCCCGCCCGTACCCTCATCCGCCGCTGCGCGGCACCTTCTCCCGGTGGGAGAAGGGCGGCAGGGCCGCTCTGAGGGCACGCCGAGATCGTGGCATAATCGGCGGCTGCTTGCCCGCCCCAGGCGGCGAATCGCGGTCCGTGCCCTCGAGGCGACGAACCGCCCAACCATAGATAGGACACACCAATGAACCCGCTCGATTTCCTGATTCCCGCCGCCCAGGCGCAGACCGCTGGCGGCGCCCAGCCCGCCGGCGGCGGCCTGCAGATGTTCCTGCTGCCCGTGATCCTGATCGCGGTGATGTACTTCGTGATGATCCGCCCGCAGATGAAGCGGCAGAAAGAGCACAAGTCGATGCTGGAAAAGCTCAGCCGCGGCGACGAGGTCATCACCTCTGGCGGCATGGCCGGCGTGGTCACCGACATCGGCGACAACTTCATCACCATCGAAGTGGCCGACAACGTGCGCATCCGCGTCCAGAAGGGCGCGATCGGCAATGTGCTGCCCAAGGGCACGCTGAAGTCCGCCTGATTCATTTCCTCTACTGCTAGGCGCGGCGCCGGCGTGGCGTCGCGCGGGGTCCTGCAATGCTCGAGTTTCCGCGCTGGAAGTACTTCCTCATCCTGATCGTGCTGGCGGTCAGCGCCCTGTACGCGCTGCCCAACGTCTACCAGAAGGACCCTGCGGTGCAGATCACCGCCAGCCGCGGCGGCCAGCTCGACGAGGCGTTGCGCGAGCGCGTGTCCGCCACGCTGAAGGCGGCGGGCATCACGCCCAAGTCGGTGGCCAACGAAGGCGACAGCCTGATGGTGCGCCTGCCCAACCTGCAGGCGCAGACCCGCGCCAACGACGTGCTGCGCCAGCAGGTCGGCGAGAACTACACGGTGGCGCTGAACCTGGCCTCGACCGTGCCGGACTGGCTGTCCTCGATCGGCGGCAAGCCGATGGTGCTCGGCCTGGACCTGGTCGGCGGCGTGCACTTCGCGCTGCAGGTGGACCAGAAGGCGGCGCTGGACAAGCGCCTGGACGCCTTCGCCGAGGACATGCGCACCACCTTGCGCGACAACCGCATCGCCTACCGCTCGGTGGAGCGGCGCGCGGACAACAGCATCGAGGTGGCGCTGAGCGAGAGCGCCGCCGCCGACGGCAGCAAGGCCCGCGACGCGCTGGCCAAGGCGCAGCCGACGCTCACCTACGCCCTGAGCGGCCAGCGCATCGTGGTCACGGTGCCCGACGCCGAACTGCAGCAGATCGCCAGCGGCGCGATCGAGCAGAACCTCACCACCTTGCGCAACCGCGTCAACCAGTTGGGCGTGGCCGAGCCGATCATCCAGCGCCAGGGCGAAGACCGCATCGTGGTCGAGCTGCCGGGCGTGCAGGACACCGCCGAGGCCAAGCGCATGATCGGCGCCACCGCCACCCTGGAGTTCCGCGGCGTGGTCGAAGGCAACGCCGAGGACGCGGTGCGCACCGGCAACATTCCGCCGGAAGCCAAGGTGTTCCGCCTGCGCGACAGCGGCGCGCCGGTGCTGCTGAACAAGCGCGTGCTGGTGTCCGGCGACCAGATGGTCAATGCCACCGTCAGCACCGACCAGAACGGCCTGCCGGCGGTGTCGGTCACGCTCAACAACGTCGCCGGCCAGCGCATGTTCGACTACACCAGCGCCAACACCGGCAAGCTGATGTCGGTGGTGTACATCGAGCGCATCCCGACCGTGAGCATGGTCGACGGCAAGGAAGTGCGCAGCGTGCGGGTCAGTGAAGAAGCGCTCGCGCCGACCCGCATCGCCGGCGTGTTCGGCAAGAACTTCCAGACCACCGGCCTGGAGAAGGTCGAGGCCGAGAACCTGGCCAAGCTGCTGCGCGCCGGCTCGCTGGCCGCGCCGATGGACTTCGTCGAGGAATACGTGATCGGCCCGAGCCTGGGCGCGGAGAACGTCGAGCGCGGCGTCACCGCGGTGATCTACGCGTTCCTGTTCACGCTGGTGTTCTTCGGCGTGTACTACCGCATGTTCGGCGTCATCACCTCGGTGGCGCTGCTGATGAACCTGCTGATCGTGGTCGCGGTGATGTCGCTGTTCGGCGCGACGATGACGCTGCCCGGCTTCGCCGGCCTGGCGCTGTCGGTGGGCCTGTCGGTGGACGCCAACGTGCTGATCAACGAGCGCATCCGCGAGGAACTGCGCATGGGCGTGCCGCCGAAGACGGCGATCGCGGCGGGCTACGACAAGGCCGGCGGCACCATCCTCGACGCCAACCTGACCGGGCTGATCGTCGGCGTGGCGCTGTACGCGTTCGGCACCGGGCCGCTGAAGGGCTTCGCGCTGACCATGATCATCGGCATCTTCGCCTCGATGTTCACCGCGATCACCGTGTCGCGCGCGCTGGCGGTACTGATCTACGGCCGCCGCAAGAAGCTCAAGTCCGTCGCCATTTGATGCGAGTCCCTCGCAAGAGCCCGCACATCCATATGCGGGTCGGAAAAAGCGAGTCCTTCGCAAGAGCCCGCACATCCCTGTGCGGGGTCCAAAACATGAAGAGCAGGTCTCCATGAAAATCTTCCCGCTTCATCTGCTTCCCAACGACACCAAGATCGACTTCATGCGCTGGCGGCGTCCGACGCTGGCGCTGATGCTGGTGCTGACGGTCGCCTCGCTGGGCATCATCTTCGCCAAGGGCTTCAACTACGCGCTGGAGTTCACCGGCGGTGCGCTGGTGCAGACCCGCTTCGAGAAGCCGGTGGACGTGGACACGGTGCGCGAGCAACTGGACGCGGCCGGCCTCGAGAACGCGCAGGTGCAGAACGTCGGCAGCGGCAACGAGGTGGTGATCCGCCTGCAGCCGCAGGGCGAGCACAACAACGAGGACGCGACCACGAACCTCGCCGAGCAGGTGCGCAAGGCGGTCACCACCGCCGAGAACCCGGCGACGGTGCAGCCGGGCGAGTTCGTCGGCCCGCAGGTCGGCAAGGACCTGGCGCTCAACGGCGTGTACGCCACGGTGTTCATGCTGGTCGGCTTCCTGATCTACATCGCGTTCCGCTTCGAATGGAAGTTCGCGGTGGTGGCCAGCATCACCGCGCTGTTCGACCTGCTGGTGACCGTGGCCTACATCTCGCTGACCGGGCGCGAGTTCGACCTGACCGTGCTGGCGGGCCTGCTGTCGGTGATGGGCTTTGCGATCAACGACATCATCGTGGTGTTCGACCGCGTCCGCGAGAATTTCCGCAGCCTGCGCGTGGAGCCGCTGGAAGTGCTGAACCGCTCGATCAACCAGACCCTGTCGCGTACCGTGATCACCGCGGTGATGTTCTTCCTGTCGGCGCTGGCGCTGTACCTGTACGGCGGCGAGTCGATGGAAGGCCTGGCGCTGACCCACATGGTCGGGGCGGTCATCGTGGTGGTGTCCTCGGTGATCGTGGCCGTGCCGATGCTGACCATCGGGCCGTTCCAGGTCACCAAGCAGGACCTGCTGCCCAAGGCCAAGGACGTCGAGGCGCTGGCGCGCAGGCCCTGAGGAGCCGGGACCAGGGACCGGGGACCGGGGACCCGGAAGAGCGGGTTTTCGCTGCTGCAAGATTCCGAACGAAAAAGCCGCGCAGATGCGCGGCTTTTTTCTTGCGGCGAACGTCGCCGATGAATTACGGAGCGCCGTAGCTTCGGCTCTTGCTGTTCCGGGTCCCCGGTCCCTGGTCCCCGGTCCCGGCTTTTCCCTCAGAACTTCGCATCGAACTCCGCCGCATAGCCGGTGTTGGCGATCAGCTTCTGCAGCGCGTCGCTGACCTTGATGTTGCCGGCCACGACCTGGAAGCTCTGCGGGCCGCGGTCGTCGATGCGGCCCGGGGTGGCGCCCTTGAAGTCGGTGATGCGGCCGCCGGCCTCGCGCACCAGCAGCACGCCGGCGGCGATGTCCCAGGCCTTCACCCCGCCTTCGAAGTACGCGTCGGTGCGGCCGCAGGCCACGTAGGCCAGGTCCAGCGCCGCCGAACCGGCGCGGCGGATGTCCTCGGCCTGCACCATCAGCGCGTCGATGCACTTGAGCTGGGCGCTGGTGCGCGGGCGCTCGCGCGGCGCGAAGCCGGTGCTGACCACCGAGCCGCCGAGGTCCTTGCGCTCGCTGACGCGGATGCGGCGGTCGTTGAGCACCGCGCCGTTGCCGCGGCTGGCGGTGAACAGCTCGTTGCGCAGCGGGTCGAAGATCACCGCGTCGATCGGCTCGCCGTTCTCCACCAGCGCGATCGATACGCAGTAGTGCGGGAAGCCGCGCAGGTAGTTGCTGGTGCCGTCCAGCGGATCGATCACCCACATGTAGCGGCCGCCGCCCTGCACGCCGCTTTCCTCGCCCATCACCCCGTAGTCCGGGTAGGCGCGGCGCAGTTCCTTGATGATGACCTTCTCCGCGTCGGCATCGACTTCGCTGGCGTAGTCCATGCGGTCCTTCTGCACCACGTTCAGCGCTTCGAGCCGGTTGATGTGGCGCAACAGGACGTTGCCGGCGAGGCGGGCGGCCTTGACCATGACGGTGACGGCGGGTTTCTGCATGGCAACGGCTCCCGATAGGGCGGAGAAGGATCTGGCGGAGGAAAAGAACGGTCCGGCGCGACGACCGGCGGCGCAGTTTACCATCTACGCCCCGTCCGCTCCGCATCGTCGTTCGCCATGACCGCTTCCCCACGCATCCGCTTCGTCCTGGTCGGTACCCAGCACCCCGGCAACATCGGCGCGGCCGCGCGGGCGATGAAGACCATGGGCCAGTCGCGGCTGGTGCTGGTGGCCCCGGAGCGTGCGCTCGACGAGGACGCCTACCGGCGCTCGGCCGGGGCCGAGGACGTGCTGCAGAACGCGCCGGTGCTGGAATCGCTGGCCGAGGCGGTGGCCGACTGCCAGCTGGTGCTGGGCTGCACCGCGCGCAGCCGGCGGGTGTCGCTGGAGGAACTGCTGCCCGAGGCCGGCGCGCAGCGCCTGGTCGCCGCCGCCGCGGACGCGGCCGAGGTGGCGCTGGTGTTCGGGCGCGAGCGCACCGGGCTGAGCAACGAGGAACTGCAGCTGTGCCATGCGGCGGTGCACATCCCGTCCGATCCGGCGTTCAGCTCGCTCAACCTGGCCGCCGCGGTGCAGGTGCTGGCCTACGAAGTGCGGCTGGCGCAGCTGGCCGGGGAGGCGCCGGCGCCGCCGGCGCCCGGGTTCCGCGAGGCGCCGGCCAGCCATGCGCAACTGGAGGGCATGTTCGGCCAGTTGGCCGAGACGCTAGACGACATCGACTTCCACAAGGGCCGCGCGCCGGATTCGGCGATGCGCAAGCTGCGCCGGTTGTTCCTGCGCAACGCGCTGACCGAGCAGGAGGTGCGGCTGCTGCGCGGCATCCTGTCCGATGCGCAGCGGATGGCGCGTTTGGCAGGACAGGGCAAGGTGTGAAGACGCTGTCACAGGCAGTCGCTTTCCGCTAGGCTTGGTGCCTCTACAGGGGGAATGTAGGTTGCTCAGTCTGCGTTGGCTTGTCGTCATGTCCTGGCTGGCGCTTTGCTGGCCCGCGGGCGCCCACGCGCGTCCCTCGGTGCTGGTATTGGGACGCATTAGCGACAACCCCAAGGCCCACTACGAGCAGCTCAAGCCGCTGCTGGACTACGTGGTGCCGCGGATGCGCGGCGTCGGCATCACCTCCGGGCGGATCCTGATGGCGCGCGACAGCCAGCAGATGAGCAGCTACCTGCGCCGCGGCCGGGTCGACTGGGTTACCGAGACCGCCGGCACCGCGATGGCGCTGCAGCAGCGCGGCGGCGCGCGGCCGCTGCTGCTGACCGAGCGCAACGGGGTCAACGAATACCGCACCGTGTTCTTCGTGCACCGCGACTCGCCGGTCCGCGGCCTGGCCGACCTGCAGGGGCGGACCCTGGCGCTGCAGAGCACGCTGTCCACCAGCGCCTACGTGGTGCCGATGATGACCCTGCTCGACCACGGCCTGCACCCGGAGATCCTGCTGTCGCCGAAGGACCAGGCCTCGGCGGCGTCGGTGGGCTACGTGTTCGCGCGTTCGGAGCTCAACGTCGCCTCGTTCGTGCACAAGCGGCTGGTCGACGCCGGCGCGCTGAGCAACCTGGACTGGGACGACGGCCGCCACGTGCCGGCCGCGTTCCGGCGCGATTTCCGCATCGTCCACGAGACTGCGCCGTTCCCGCGCGCGGTGGAGATGGTGCGCAGCGATCTGCCGCCGACGGTGCAGGCGCGGCTGCGCGAGGTGCTGCTGCAGGCGGCCGGCGACCCGCAGGGCAGCCAGGCGCTGCGGCAGTTCTTCGGCACCTCCGGCTTCCGGCCGCTGGACGCGCGCGCGCAGCAGCGGCTGGACGAACTGCGCGCCGGCGTTGCGCGCGTGAAGCTCGAGGCCGAATGAACAGGGTGTACTTCGGGTTGCAGGCCAGGTTCCTGTTGGCGATGGGGGCCGCGTTCCTGCTGATCGTGGCGATCCTGGGCCTGCTGCTGGAGCGGCAGGCGGCGATGCAGCGCGAAGTGCGCGCGCTCAGCGGCAGCGTGATCCACAACCTGTTCGACACCAGCCTGCGCACGCGCGGCGAATCGCTGGCGCGGCAGCTGGCCGATTCGCTGGCCAATCCGGTGTACTACTCGGACCTGGATGCGATCGGCACCCAGGTGCGCGTGGCCTCGCGCTACGTGACCGTGGCCTACGTGCTGGTCTACGACGCCGAAGGCCGCCTGATCCACGACGGCAGCGACGATCTGCCCGGCTACGGCCAGCGCATGCGCGATCCGCTCGCCGCCGCGGCCATCGCCGCCGACGGGCTGCTCACCCAGGAATCCAGCGACGTGCTCGACGTGTCGATGCCGATCACGATCGGCGACCAGCGCGTCGGCGGCGTGCGCGTGGGCATGTCCTGGGCGCAGGCGCGCATCTACGAGCGCCGCGCCGCGCAGGCGCTGGACGCGCGCCTGGCCGCGCTGGGCAAGCGCCACCTGGGCTGGCTGTTGCTGCTGCTGGCGGCGCTGGCGACGATCGGGGTGCTGGTCGCGGTCTACGTGCAGCGCACGCTGGTCGCGCCGATCCGCTGGCTGGCCGCGGCCGCGCGGCAGATCCAGGCCGGCGACTACGCGGTCGAGCGCCGCGACAGCGGCCGCCGCGACGAGGTCAGCGAGCTGCTGCGCGCGTTCGGGCGCATGAGCGAGGCGATCGCCCGCCACGACCGCGACGTGCGGCACATGGCCTATACCGACGCGCTGACCGGGCTGACCAACCGCGTCGCGTTCCGCGAGGCGCTGGACCACCGCATGCTGTCCATGCGCGGCTCGCACCGGCGGCTGGCGCTGCTGTTCGCCGACATCGACGACTTCAAGCGGATCAACGACACGCTCGGCCACGAGGCCGGCGACGAGGCCTTGCTGCAGTTCGCGCGGCGCATCGAGCAGGCGGTGGAACGGCTCGGCGGCCACGATGCGCTGCTGGCGCGCTTCGGCGGCGACGAGTTCGTGATCCTGGTCGAAGACGACGACGTGGTGCGGGTGGCCACCGCGCTGGCCGAGCGGCTGGTGCAGGAGCTGCGCGAGCCGCTGCAGGTGCAGGGCCGCGAGGTGTTCATGGGCACCTCGGTGGGCATCACCCTGTACCCGGACGATGCCACCGACACCTCGACCCTGCTGAAGAACGGCGACATCGCGATGTACCAGGCCAAGCTGGCCGGCAAGAACTGCCACCGCTTCTACAGTCGCGCGATGGACTACGCGGTGGAGCGGCGCGTGCACATGGAGCACGAGCTGCGCGGCGCCTGGGACCGCGGCGAACTGAAGCTGGTGTACCAGCCGATCTTCCGCACCCTGGACCGGCGCATGGTCGGCGTGGAAGTGCTGCTGCGCTGGCAGCATCCGTCGCTGGGCACGATCTCGCCGTCGGTGTTCATCGACGTGGCCGAGCAGAGCGGGCTGATCGAGAGCATCGGCCCCAAGGTGCTGCGCGCGGCCTGCCGCGAGGCCACGCTGTGGCAGCGCTTCGACGGCAGCCGCGACCTGTTCGTGTCGGTGAACGTGTCGCCGCGGCAGCTGCGCAGCGGCGACCTGCCGGAGATCGTCGCCGACTGCCTGCGCGAGTCGGGCCTGCCCGCCGCGCTGTTGCACCTGGAGCTGACCGAGACCGCGGTGATCGGCGACGAGCTGCAGGCGGCGAGCATGCTGGCGCGGCTGCACCGCACCGGGGTCAAGGTGTGGCTGGACGACTTCGGCACCGGTTTTTCCGGGCTGAGCCACCTGCGCCAGGTGCCGGTGGACGGGGTCAAAATCGACAAGAGCTTCGTCGCTGACCTGCAGCGCGATCCTGACGACCTGGCCCTGACCACCGCGATCATCGCGATGGCGCATTCGCTGGGCATCACCGTGGTCGCCGAAGGCATCGAGCAGGAGGTCCAGTTCAACCTGCTGCGCGAGCGCGGCTGCGAACTGGGGCAGGGCTTCTGGCTCAGCCATCCGCTCAGCGCGAGCGAGTTCCGCCAGCTGCTGGCCAACGAAGGCGCGCCGCACGGCCACGCCTAGCCTGGGCGTGATCAACGAGGAGCCGGGACCGGGGACCAGGGACCCGGGACCCGGAACAACAAAAGCCCGGGTGCTGGGAACGTTTGCGGCGCCCCATTTCGTTGACGGCGCTTCGCCGAATAAAGCGGCATCTGCAGCATTGGGAACCCGCTCTTCCGGGTCCCTGGTCCCCGGTCCCCGGTCCCGGCGCAGCCCCGGCTGCGCCTACGCCTACAGCGGCCGCTTGCCGGTGTCGCCGGGAATCTCGCGCACCAGCTTCGGCACCAGGTAGCCGGACAGGCGCGCGGCCAGGGCCCGGTGCAGCGCGCGCGCGGTGGCGTCGTCGACCTCGAAATGGGCCACGCCCTCGACCCGGTCCAGCTGGTGCAGGTAGTACGGCAGCACGCCGGCGGCGAAGCTGCGCTCGCTGAGCGCGGCCAGCGCATCGACGCTGTCGTTGACCCCGCGCAGCAGCACCGCCTGGTTCAACAGCTGTGCGCCGGTGTCGCGCAGCCGCGCCAGCGCGGCATCGACCCCGGCGTCGAACTCGTTGGCGTGGTTGGCATGGATCACGAACGCCAGCGGCCAGGGCAGGGCGCGCAGCCAGGCCAGCAGCGGCGCGTCCACGCGCTCGGGCAGCACCACCGGCAGCCGGCTGTGGATGCGCAGGCGCTTGAGGTGGCCGATGCCGGCCAGCGCGTCGGTCAGCTCGGCCAGCTTGGGCGTGGCCAGCGACAGCGGGTCGCCGCCGGACAGGATCACCTCGTCGATGCCCGGGTCGGCGGCGATCGCCGCCACCGCCTCGCGCCAGCCGTCGCGCGCGGCGGTTTCCTCCGCGTACGGGAAATGGCGGCGGAAACAGTAGCGGCAGTGCACCGCGCAGCTGCCGGTGGCGACCAGCAGCGCGCGGCCGCGGTATTTCTGGATCACCCCGTCAGCCTTCTTCGCCGCCGCGTCGCCCACCGCGTCGAGCGCGAAGCCGGGCACCCGGCGCGACTCGGCGTCGATCGGCAGCACCTGGCGCAGCAACGGATCGTGCGGGTCGCCATGGCGCATCCGCGCCACGAAGCCGCGCGGCACGCGCAGCGCGAATTGCGTCGCAGCCTCGTTGGAGACGCCGAGCGCGGCCGCGTCCAGGCCCAGCGCCGCGAGCAGTTCGCGCGGATCGCGCACCGCATCGCGCCACAGTTGCTGCCAGCGCGGCGGCGCCAGCGCGGCGGGGGACGGGGACGGCTGCATCGGGCGGGGGGCTGCGGTTATCATATGCGGTCATAAAACGAGTGCCCGCCGGTCGCGGCGGGGCTTTCCATTCTATCCGGCCGGCCGCCGATCGCGGCGGGTTTGCCTTACCCGAGGAGTTTCAGATGGCCAGCTACGGCATGAACGACGTCAAGAACGGGATGAAGATCCTGGTCAACAGCGAGCCCGCGATCATCACCGATACCGAATACGTCAAGCCGGGCAAGGGCCAGGCCTTCACCCGCATCAAGTACCGCTTCATCAAGTCCGGGCGCGTGGTCGAAATGACCATGAAGGCGACCGACAGCGTGGAAGCGGCCGACGTGGTCGATACCAACATGCAGTACCTGTACACCGACGGCGAGTACTGGCACTTCATGCAGCAGGAGACCTTCGAGCAGGTGCAGGCCGACAAGGCGGGCGTCGGCGAGGCGGCCAAGTGGATCAAGGGCGAGGAGGACTGCGTGGTGACGCTGTGGAACGGCACGCCGATCCAGGTCACCCCGCCGAACTTCGTCGAGCTGAAGATCGTCGAGACCGACCCGGGCGTGCGCGGCGACACCTCCGGCGGCGGCGGCAAGCCGGCCACGCTGGAGACCGGCGCGGTGGTGCGGGTGCCGCTGTTCGTCGGCCAGGACGAGGTGATCAAGGTCGACACCCGCTCGGGCGAGTACTTCTCGCGCGTCAAGTAAGCGTGTCCGCCGCACGCCGCCGGCGACGCGCGGGTTCCGGCCGGGCCGGCGTGCTGCTGTGCATCGGCCTGGCGGCGGCCGCGGGGTCGGCGCAGGCGCAGGCGCCGCCGCTGGCATGCCGCACGCAGCTGCTGGACAGCGTCGGCGCGGGTTCGGCCGGCGCCGACGCGCTGCCGCGCGCGGCGATCGTCGCACAGGCGTGCAAGCCCTGGCCCTACGATCCCGGCGTGACCCTGGCCGCGGTGGCCTACGCACGCGGCGAGGCGGCATCTGGCGAGCGCGACATCGAGCTGCGCGTGGCGATGCTGTCCAGCGCCGATGCGCAGGTCCTGGCCACGTACTCGCGCGCGCTGGTCGAAGACGCCGGGCTGGAGCTGGACGCGCATGCGCTGCGCCTGGACACGGCGCGCTACGACCTGGCGCCGGGCGTGCGCGCGGTGGGCGTGGTGCTGCACAACCAGGCGCGCGGGCCGAGCTGTCCGGACTTCGCCTACAACGACGAGCTGACCCTGCTGGTGCGCGACGGCAGGCAACTGCGGCCGGTGCTGCAGCAGAGCCTGCAGGCCTGGCAGCGGGTGGCCGGCGAGCCGTGCGGCCCTGCGGACAAGCCGGTGGTCACCGACCAGGCCAGCGTCACCGTCGCACTGGGCCGCCAGCGCCATGCCGGCTTCGTCGACCTCGTGCTCGATGCGCGGATCGCGCGCGAGCGCTTCCCGGGCGGAACCCACACGCCGAACCCGCTGATCCGCCGCGAGCGCCAGTCGTTGCGCTACGACGGCCATCAATACCGCCCCGTCGCCGGCGCCCAGGTGCCGTTCTGGGCGTTCCGACCGTAACCTCCTTCCAAGGCCCGCCATGACCTCTCACCCCGCCGAATCCTGCGACCTGCTGATCGAAGCCGGCTACGTGGTCCCGATCGAGCCGCATGCGGTGGTGCTCGAGCAGCACGCGGTGGCGGTGCGCGGCAGCGAGATCGTCGCCGTGCTGCCGATCGCCGATGCGCGCGCGCGCTTTTCCGCCGCACGCACCGTGTCGCGCCCGGACGCGGCGCTGCTGCCGGGCCTGGTCAACGCGCACACCCACAACCCGATGACCCTGCTGCGCGGCATCGCCGACGACCTGCCGCTGATGGTGTGGCTGCAACAGCACATCTGGCCGGTGGAGACCGCGGTGATCGGTCCGGAATTCGTCGCCGACGGCACCGCGCTGGCGATCGCCGAGATGCTGCGCGGCGGCACCACCTGCGCCAACGAGAACTACTTCTTCTCCGACGTGCAGGCGGCGGTGTACAAGCAGCATGGCTTCCGCGCGCGCGTGGGCACGGTGATCATCGATTTCCCCACCGCCTGGGCCAAGACCTCCGACGAATACTTCGAGCGCGCCTGCGAGGTGCACGACCAGTGGCGCGACGATCCGCTGATCGGCATCGCCTTCGCCCCGCACGCGCCGTACACGGTCAACGACGCCAACTTCGAGCGCGTGCGCATGCTCTCCGACCAGCTCGACGTGCCAGTGCACCTGCACACCCACGAGACCGCGCAGGAAGTGGCCGATTCGATCAAGCAGTACGGGCAGCGCCCGCTGGCGCGGCTGGACCGGCTCGGCCTGGTCAACGACCGCCTGATCGCGGTGCACATGACCCAGCTCACCGACGCGGAGATCCACCTGTGCGCCGAACGCGGGGTCAGCGTGGTGCATTGCCCCGAGTCCAACCTCAAGCTGGCGTCCGGCTTCTGCCCGGCCTGCGCGCTGCAGCGCGCGGGCGTGAACCTGGCGATCGGCACCGACGGCTGCGCCAGCAACAACGACCTGGACATGTTCAGCGAGAACCGCACCGCGGCGATCCTGGCCAAGGCGGTGGCCAACGACGCCACCGCGCTGGACGCGGCGACCACGCTGCGCGCGGCGACGCTGGGGGGCGCGCGCGCGCTGGGCTTCGGCGACAGGATCGGCTCGATCGAGGTCGGCAAGCAGGCCGACCTGGTCTGCGTGGACCTGTCGGCGCTGGAGACCCAGCCGCTGCACAACGTGCTGTCGCAGCTGGTCTACGCCAGCGGCCGGCAGCAGGTCAGCGACGTGTGGATCGCCGGCCAGCCCAAGCTCGAGCAGCGCGTGCTGGTGGACATGGACGTGGAGGCGCTGGTCGCCAACGCGCGGCAGTGGCGCGAGCGCATCCGCAGCGTGCGCGCCTGAGCGCGACGCCGGCGCTTCGCCCCGTGGTGCGCTGCAACCCGTCCCGCCCGCGCGTGCCGCGCGCCAGGTCCACCGCATACCTCGCGCACGCCGACCCAGCCGGCCGCGCGCGGCCCGCGGCCGGTGCACGGCCGCGACTGGCCGAGGGCGGCCATTCGCCGGAGTGCCGGCGGCGTCCGCCAGCGCCGGCCGGCGCTGGCAAGGCCTTCGCGCCGGCTCTGGCAGGCTTGTCTGACGTCGCCGTGCCGGGCGCTCTCCTCCATCCGCAATCGCAACAGGAACCGACCCCATGAACGAGCACGCTGCCGCTGCATCGAATTTCAGCCAGGCCGAACTCGACAAGTTCGCCGCGCTCGCCACCCGCTGGTGGGACGCCGACGGCCCGCAGAAGCCGCTGCATGCGCTGAATCCGGTGCGCCTGCGCTACGTGGCCGACCGGGTCGCGCTGCGCGGCGCGCGCGTGCTCGACGTCGGCTGCGGCGGCGGGCTGCTCAGTGAAGCGCTGGCCAAGGAGGGCGCGGCGGTCACCGCGATCGACCTGGCGCCGGAGCTGATCAAGGTCGCGCGGCTGCACAAGCTCGAGTCCGGGGTCGAAGTCGACTACCGCGTGCAGGCGGTCGAGGACCTGGCCGCCGAACAGCCCGGCAGCTTCGATGCGATCACCTGCATGGAGATGCTCGAGCACGTGCCCGACCCGGCGGCGATCATCCGCGCCTGCGCGACGCTGCTCAAGCCGGGCGGCCAGCTGTTCCTGTCCACGCTCAACCGCACGCCGGCCGCGTTCGCGCTGGCGATCGTCGGCGCCGAATACGTCGCGCGCCTGCTGCCCACCGGCACCCACCGCTACCAGGACTTCATCAAGCCGGCGGAACTGGCGGCCTGGCTGCGCCAGGCCGAGCTGCAGCTCGGCGACGTCAGCGGCATGGCCTACGAGCCGTGGCGCAACCGCGCGCGGCTGTCCTCGCGCACCGACGTCAACTACCTGGCGTGTGCGGTGAAGCCGTGATCCGGGAGCGGGAATCGGGAATCCGTAGCAGCGGGAGCGCGCGCCGGTGACGTCGTCCCGAATCGCGCCGGCGCCATCGCGGGGATTCCCGCGCGCGGTGCTGTTCGACCTGGACGGCACGCTGCTGGATACCGCGCCGGACATGCTCGCCACCGCGAATGCGATGCTCGGCGATCGCGGCCGCGCGCCGCTGAGTCTGGCGCAACTGCGTCCGCAGGTGTCCAAGGGCGCGCGCGCGATGCTCGGCGTGGCGTTCCCGGAGCTCGACGAGGCCGCGCGGCTGGCGCTGGTGGCCGAATTCCTCGAGCGCTACCAGGCGCTGATCGGCCGCCACGCGTTGCTGTTCGACGGCATCGCCGCGCTGCTCCAGGCGCTGGAGGACGACGGCGCGCGCTGGGGGATCGTCACCAACAAGCCCGAATACCTGGCGCGGCTGATCCTGCCGCAGTTGGGCTGGGAGCGGCGTTGCGCGGTGCTGATCGGCGGCGACACGCTGCCCCAGCGCAAGCCGCACCCGCTGCCGCTGCAGGTCGCCGCCGAGCGGATCGGCGTGGCCGCGGCGCAAACCGCCTATGTCGGCGACGACGAGCGCGACATCGCCGCTGCGCGCGCCGCCGGCATGGCCTCGGTCGCGGCGCTGTGGGGCTACCGCCTGGACAGCGACGATCCGTACGCTTGGCGCGCCGACCTCCTGGCGGCGCAGCCGGCCGAACTGCTCGATGCGGCGGCGTGGCCGCGGCCGGGCGCCCCGAACTGACGCAAGAGAACCGCAGATCCCGATGAGCAGCACCTCCGCACTGGATGCCTTCCTCGACAAATGGCGCATGCGCTGGCCGGAATGGGCGGTGGCCGAGCCGTTCGTGCCGGCCCCGCAGCGGGCGCTGGCGGTGGCTTGGTTCGCGCTGCTGCAGGAGTTCGACGACATCCTCAACATCGCCGGCGACCCGTTGCCGGCCGACGCCAAGCTGGCGTGGTGGGGCGAGGAACTGCGCAGCTGGGCCGCGCGCCGCTCGCGGCATCCGCTCGGCCGCGTGCTCGAGCCGGTAACGGCGCCATGGGCGGAACTGGCGCAGGCGCTGCCGTCGCTGCCGGCCTCGCGCGCGGCCGCGGCCGATGCGGCGCACGCCTACGAGCGCCTGGCGGATTTCGCGCAAGCGGCGGCCGCGGTCGAACGCGCCTTGTTCGGCGACGAACGCCGCGGCGACGCGGCGCAGGCGGTGGCCACGCAGGTGCTGGCGCAGCGCCTGGCCGATGCCGGCATCGCGGCGGTGCCGCTGTCGCTGCGTAGCGGCGACGACGCGCAGGCGCGGCAACGCTGGGCGCAGGCCTTGCTGCAACGCTGGCCGCGACGGGTCGGCGGAACCCGTCCGCGCCGCATCGTCTCGGCGCTGGCGCGTGCGCGGGTCCGGCAGCTGGGCACGGCGGCGCCGAAGCCGTCGTCGTCGATGGCGGCGCTATGGCGCGCGTGGTGGGCCGGCCTGGGCTGAGGCGAGGCCCGCGCAGGCCCCCGCGATGCTGCGGTGGGGCAAAGCGCCGTCCCGATGGCGGTGGGCAGCCAGGCTGCCGCGACCGACGCAACAGGCATGGTTTCAGGTGCGGGTGGGGTAGGGCCCGCTGCCCGGCGGATACGCGCAATTGCGCTTGGCCGCCGTCCTTCGATACCGCCATGGCGCAGTTTCTGCGCCTGGCCAACGACGGCGTCCGCGCGGTCCACGTCCATGCACGTATGACGCGCAGCGGTCGCCAACGCTGCAGGCTTGGCCAAGCCAAGTCAGCCAGCCCAGCCCAGCCCAGCCAGGCCAGGCCAGGCCAGGCCAGGCCAGCCAGGCCAGGCCAGGCCAGCCAGGCCAGCCAGGCCAGCCAGCCAGGCCAGGCCAGGCCAGCCAGGCCAGCCAGCCAGCCAGCCAGCCAGCCAGCCAGCCAGCCAGCCAGCCAGGCCAGCCAGCTAGCCAGGGCTAGCCAAGGCCAGGCCAGGCCAGGAGTAGGAGTAGGAGTAGGAGACCGCACGTGTCGCAACGGCCTCCCAACCGCCAGTCCCTACACCCACGGCGGATCGCCGTGACCGGGCGCCGATGATGCGCGTCTACGGCAAGGCCGTTCGTCATGGCGATGCAGAACGGGGCGATGCCGGCTACTAACCCGTGCTGTGACGAACGCTGCCAGCACCAGCGAGTCCGCGCAGCCGTACCCGCTGCCGCGCAGCTTCGCCTGTTCCGACAGTCCGGGTGGCTGGTGCCGTCATGGGGACAGCCGATGCCGCCGTGTTGGCAATTAAGTGCTATTTGCACATATATGGATTTTGTGTAATTGTGTGCAACAAGCACCTATTTGGGCCGGCTAGATCGGGCGATAGGTAGCTGCACTGCGGACAAGACGATTCTCGCCATCCACACCGTTGGACAACGTGCTTCTTGCACACAATGGGCGTACTGCTGCCGCCCCGGCAGCGGTCGCCGGAGGAATTGCAATGACCGGGAACTTCGCAAGCGACATCCTGATCGTGGGTGCCGGCGCCGCCGGCCTGACCCTGGCGCTGGACCTGGCGCGCCGCAACCTGTCGTTCCGGCTGATCGACAAGCTCGACGGGCCGTTCCAGGGCTCGCGCGGCAAGGGCATCCAGCCGCGCAGCCTGGAGGTGTTCGAGGACCTGGGCATCGCCGATCGCCTGGTCGCGGCGGGCGGCGTCTATCCGCCGCAGCGCAGCTACCGCGAGGACGGCACGTGGTACGAATCGGCGCTGATGGAGCCTCGCGCGCCCGATCCGGGCGAGCCGTACCACATCGCGCTGATGGTGCCGCAGTTCCTGACCGAGGCGGTGATGCGCGAGCGGCTGGCCGAGCACGGCGGCCAGGCGGAATTCGGCTGCGAACTCGTCGGCTTCGCGCAGGACGCGGACGGCGTCACCGCGCAGCTGCGCAGCGCACGCGGCGAGGAAACGCTGCGCGTGCGCTACCTGGTCGGCGCCGACGGCGGGCGCAGCTTCGTGCGGCGCGCGCTGGGCATCGGCTTCGAAGGCAAGACGCTCGGCGTGCGCGCCGTCGTCGCCGACCTGATGCTGCGCGGGATCGACCGCGACGCCTGGCACCGCTTCAACGCAGACTCGATGCACACGCAGCTGTCGCTATGCCCGCTGGCGGGCACGCCGCTGTTCCAGCTGCAGGCGCCGATCCCGCTGGAAGGCGAGATCGATCTCAGCGCGCAAGGGCTGGCCGAGATGATCGCCAGCCGCAGCGGCCGCCACGACATCGTCGTCGACGCGGTCAGCTGGGCGTCGGCGTTCACCATGCAGGCGCGGCTGGCGGAGCGCTACCGCGACGGGCGCGTGCTGCTCGCCGGCGACGCGGCCCACGCGCATCCGCCCACCGGCGGGCAGGGGCTGAACACCAGCGTGCAGGACGCCTACAACCTCGGCTGGAAACTGGCCGCGGTGGTCGGCGGTGCGCCGCAAGCGCTGCTGGACAGCTACGAAGCCGAACGCCGCCCGGTCGCGGCGCAGGTGCTGGGCCTGGCCACCCGGCTGCTGGAGACATCCGCGAGCGGCGCGGTGCGGCGCGGCCGCGAAATGCACCAGCTCGACATCGGCTATCCCGGTTCGCCGCTGGCACTGGAGCGGATCGCGCGCGATGACGGCGTCCGTGCCGGCGACCGCGCGCCGGACGCGCCGTGTCGCGGCGCCGGCGGCCAGCCGCGCCGCCTGTTCGACCTGTTCCGGGGCCCGCACTGGACGCTGCTCGGATACCACCCCGAGCGTGGCGCGTGGGCGCCGCCCGCGCGCGCCGGCCTGCACGTCCACCGGGTGGGGCCGGGCGGCGACATCGTCGACGATGCCGGGCACATCCGCGGCGCCTACGGCGTGGCGCCCGGCGACTGGGTGCTGGTGCGCCCCGACGGCCATGTCGGCGCCATCGTCGCGGCGCACGAAGCGGCGGCACTGGAGGCGTACTTCGGCGCGGTCGGAATGGCCGCGTACGCGCGCGCGGCCTGATCTGCGTTGGACGCCAGCGACACTCGCGTCATCGCAGGCGATGCAGCCGTGTTCCGGCGGCGGTCGCGCGCGATGCAAGGACGATCGTGGCATCGCCGGCGCCGGTGCACGCCGGCCGCCGCGGGGACTGGATCTATGCCGCGCGGGTGCGGGGGAGGGCGCCTTCCCACAGCAGCGCGCTGTCGGCCAGCCGCCGCAGCAGCAGCGTCAGCCGCTGCACGTCCTGTTCGCTCCAGTCGGCGAGCATCGCGGTGACGATGCGCCTGCGCGCCGCATCGATCGCGTCGACCATCTTCCGGCCCTTGTCGGTGACCGACGCCTCGTTGACGCGCGCGTCGGCCTGCGCCGCGCGCCGGGTGACGAGCTTGAGCTTCTGCAGCTTCGCCACCTGGCGGCTGACGGTGGTGTAGTCGCGTCCGAAGCGCTCGGCCAGTTCCACCACGCCGATCGGGCCGACGCGGGCGATGCCCACCAGCAGCGGGAACAGCGCGCTGTCCAGGGAAATGCCGGCTTCCTCGACCATCGCCGCATCTCCCTGCGGCCGGTTGATCACGCCGACTAGGTCGACCAGCGCGCCATGCAGCATCTGGATCTCGCGGTCGGTGGGGGACTTGGCGGCTTTCTTCGGCACTGGCGCGGTCTCGTGCGGCAATGCGTGCAATATACATGCAGTGCGCGGGCCTGATGCGCCATGTACGGGCGGGTGCCGACCCCGGTCGTGGCGCCGGCGATGCCCGCGACGGCGCGCGCGGACGCCGCCGCGGTGAGCGCGATGCGAGCGGGCCGCGCCGCTAGCGCGGCAGCAGGAAATTGGCCGTGGGCGGCGGCGCATCGCCGTCGTGGCCCAGCGCCGCGTCCTGCGCCTGATCCTTCAGCTGCACGCCGGAGAGCTGGCGCCGGCACGCCTCGCGCATCAGGTAGGCCAGCTTGTGCGCCGCCTGCGCATAGCTCAGGCCTTCGCCGCGGATGTTGGAGATGCAGTTGCGGCAGGCGTCGTTGAGGCCCACCCGCGGGACGTAGGTGAAGTACGCGCCCAGGCTGTCGGGCGAGCTCAGCCCTGGGCGTTCGCCGATCAGTACCACCGCCATGCGCGCGCCGAGGATCTCGCCGATCTGGTCGCCGATCGCCACGCGGCCCTGTTCGACCAGCGTCGCCGGCGCCAGCGACCAGCCTTCGGCGGCGGCCAGCGCGTCGATGCGCTCGAGCATCGGCAACGCGTGGCGGTGCACCGCCAGCGCCGACAGCCCGTCGGCCACGACCACGGCCAGGTCGGCCGGCGCGCGCTGCAGCGCCGCGTGGCCGCGCAACCGGTCGATCGAGTCCTCGCTCAGCCGCCGGCCCAGGTCGGGGCGCTGCAGGTAGACCTGGCGGTCGCCGGCAGCGCTGTGCAACAGCAACGGCTCGCGGCCGCGCCGGGCCAGTGCCGCGCGCAGCGGCGCGTGGTCGAAGCCCAGTTGCACCGCGTCGCGCGCCTGCGCGTGGGCGAACTGGAAATCCAGCTGCGCGGCGGTGGGCAGGCTGGTGCCGGCGCGGCCGAGCGCGATGCGCGCCGGGGTCAGCCGGCGCAGCGCGTGCCAGGGATCGGCGTGGGCGGGACGGTCGTCGTCGCGCATGCGCCGTCTCAGCCCAGTTGCGCCAGCGCGCGCTGGAACGCCGGCGGCGGCGCGTCGCCGAGCCGGAAGCGGCCGTGCTCCAGGCGCAGGATGTCCAGCCGCTCCAGCCAGGCCTCGAACTCCGGCGCCGGGCGCAGCCCGAGCACCTGGCGCGCGTACAGCGCGTCGTGGAACGAGGTGGTCTGGTAGTTGAGCATCACGTCGTCGGAGCCGGGAATGCCCATGATGAAGTTAATGCCGGCGGCGCCCAGCAGGGTCAACAGCACGTCCATGTCGTCCTGGTCGGCCTCGGCATGGTTGGTGTAGCAGATGTCGCAGCCCATCGGCACGCCGAGCAGCTTGCCGCAGAAATGGTCCTCCAGCCCGGCGCGGATGATCTGCTTGCCGTCGTACAGGTACTCCGGGCCGATGAAGCCGACCACGGTGTTGACCAGCAGCGGCTTGAAGCGCCGCGCCACCGCATAGGCGCGCGCCTCGCAGGTCTGCTGGTCCACGCCGTGGTGCGCGTCGGCCGACAGCGCGCTGCCCTGGCCGGTCTCGAAATACATCACGTTGTCGCCGACGCTGCCGCGGCGCAGGCTCAGCCCGGCTTCGTAGCCCTGCTGCAGCAGCGCCAGGTCGATGCCGAAGCTGGCGTTGGCCTTCTGCGTGCCGGCGATCGACTGGAACACCAGGTCCAGCGGCACCCCGCGTTCGATCGCCTCGATCGACGTGGTGACGTGGGTGAGCACGCAGGCCTGGGTCGGGATCTCGTAGCCGGCGATCACCGCGTCGAGCATCTTCAGCAGTTCGCAGATGGTCTGGGTGTTGTCGCTGGCCGGGTTGATGCCGATCACCGCATCGCCGTTGGCGTACAGCAGGCCGTCGAGCACGCTGGCGGCGATGCCGGCGCGGTCGTCGGTGGGATGGTTGGGCTGCAGCCGCGTCGACAACCGCCCGCGCAGGCCCAGGGTGTTGCGGAACGCGGTGACCACGCGGATCTTCTGCGCCACCAGCACCAGGTCCTGGATGCGCATCAGCTTGGACACCGCGGCCGCCATCTCCGGGGTCAGCCCGGGCGCCAGCGCGGCCAGCGCCGCTTCGTCGGCCTGCTCGCCGAGCAGCCAGTCGCGAAAGCCGCCGACGGTCAGGTGCGCGACCGGCGCGAACGCGGCCGCGTCGTGGCTGTCGACGATCAGCCGGGTCACCTCGTCGTCCTCGTAGGGAATCACCGCCTCGTTCAGGAAGTGCCGCAGCGGCAGGTCGGCCAGCGCCATCTGCGCCGCCACCCGCTGCGGCTCGCTGTCGGCGGCAATTCCCGCCAGGCGATCGCCCGAGCGCGCCGGGGTGGCCTTGGCCAACAGGTCCTTGAGGTCGGCGAAGCGCCAGCGCTGGCCGCCGACGCTATGTGCGAAACCGCTCATGCCCTTCCTCCGCGCGCCGTGACGCCGATCATGCCTCGCCGGTGGCCGCGGCGGCGATCGCGCCGCCGCTGCGGCGCAGGCTCAGCGCGCAGCATCCCGCACCGGCCAGCATCAGCGCCAGGAACACCAGTGCGATCAGCGGGTTGAACCAGACCATCGCCGCCAGGCACACCAGCGCCAGCAGCAGTGCGATCGCCGGCACCAGCGGATAGCCCGGCGCGCGGAAACTGCGCGGCAGCAGCGGCTCGCTGCGTCGCAGCTTGAACAGGCTGAGCATGCTCATGATGTACATCACGATCGCGCCGAACACCGACATGGTGATCATCGCCGCGGTCAGCGACATGCCTTGCACCTTGACCAGGCCGTCGCTGTAGATCGCGGCCACGCCGACCACGCCGCCGGCCAGGATCGCCCGGTGCGGAGTGCGGAAGCGCGACAGCCTGGCCAGCCCATGCGGCAAGAAGCCGGCGCGCGCCAGCGCGAAGAACTGCCGCGAGTAGCCCAGGATGATGCCGTGGAAGCTGGCCACCAGGCCGAACAGGCCGATCCACACCAGCATGTGCAGCCAGGTCGAATCGTCGCCGACCACCGCCTTCATCGCCTGCGGCAACGGGTCGTTGATGTTGGACAGGCTGCGCCAGTCGCCGACGCCGCCGGCCATGATCATCACCCCGAACGCCAGCGTCACCAGGGTCAGGATGCCGGCGATGTAGGCGCGCGGGATCGTGCGCCTGGGGTCCTGGGCTTCCTCGGCGGCCATCGCCGCGCCCTCGATGGCCAGGAAGAACCAGATCGCGAACGGGATCGCGGCGAAGATGCCGCCGATCGCCGCGGCGCTGAACGTGTCCGACCCGGCCCAGCCGCCGCGCGCGAAGTTGGCCACGCTGAAGCCGGGCGCGACCACGCCCATGAACACCAGCAGCTCGATCACCGCCAGCACCGTCACCACCAGCTCGAACGTGGCGGCGATGCCGACGCCGAGGATGTTCAAGGTCATGAAGATCATGTACGCGCCGACCGCGGCCAGGCGCGGGTCCAGCGCCGGGAACTGCACGTTGAGGTAGGCGCCGATCGCCATCGCGATCGCCGGCGGCGCGAACACGAACTCGATCAGCGTGGCGATGCCGGCGACCATCCCGCCGGCGGTGCCGAACGCGCGCAGGCTGTAGGCGAACGGACCGCCGGCGTTCGGGATCGCGGTGGTCAGTTCGGTGAAGCTGAAGATGAAGCAGGTGTACATCACCGCGACCAGGACCGTGGTGACCAGGAAGCCGAGGGTGCCGGCGGCGCCCCAGCCATAGCTCCAGCCGAAGTACTCGCCGGAGATCACCAGGCCGACGGCGATGCCCCACAGGTGCAGGGTGCCAAGGGTGGGTTTGAGCTTCTCGATCGTCATTGCGCACATCTCCTGGGCAGGGGAGGGAGAGCGAACGCCGCGGCGAGATTCGCCGCGGGGACTGCGATTGCGCATTGCGCGCCGTTGCGGGCGCCGAGCCAGCCGCTACACGCTGGCCGCCCCAACGGTTATACCGTAAAGCAGCATGGCGCCGTGGGCCCGGCCCGCGGTAGGGCCGGTTGCTGCAGGCGGAGGATGCGCCGGCGTAGTGTCGAGGTGGGATGCGAGAAGCTGCGCCAGTTGCGACAGTGCGTTGGCGGTGCCTGTCGCGGCTGAAGCCGGAAGGTCCACCACTGCGCCGGTCGCGATTGAGGCCGTTGCTGCAGGATGGGGTAAATGCCTTCGGCATTCGTGGGAGCGACTTCAGTCGCGACGGGCTCTACCGGTAAGGCCCGTCGCGACTGAAGTCGCTCCCACAGAAGCAGTTGCGGTTACTTGGTCCGCTCCAGCACCAGCAGCGGATCGATGCGCACGTCGAACCAGTTCATCCCCCAATGCAGATGCGGCCCGGTCGCGCGCCCGGTCGCGCCGACCGCGCCGATCACCTGGCCCTGGGCGATGCGCTCGCCCACCTTCACGTCGATCCGCGACAGGTGCAGGAAGTTGGAGCTGACCCCGTAGCCATGGTCGAGCAGCACGGTGCCGCCGGTCAGGTACAGGTCCGGCGCGGCGAAGGTGACCACGCCGGCGGCCGGCGCCTTGACCGGGGTGCCGGTGGGCACGGCGATGTCCATGCCCGAATGGCCGGCGCCCGGCTGGCCGTTGTACACCCGCGCGTTGCCGAAGCGGCCGCTGATGCGGCCCTGCACCGGCCACGCGAAGGGCGCGGCGAAATCGGTACGTGCGTCGTCGCGGTCGCGTGCGGCGGTGACCTGCGCCTGCTCGCGCTTGATCCGCTCGGCGATCGCCGGCGGCGGGTTGACCGTCTTCGGCGGCACGCCGTTGACGCGCTCGGTCGGCCAGTCGCGCGGGGTGACCGCGATGCTCGCGGTGCGGCTGCCGCCGTCGGGCAGTTGCACCGCGACCTGCAGCGGGCCGCGCTCGTCGCGGCCGATGCCGAACACCACGCTGCCGTAGTCGCTGACCCGCAAGCTGCGGCCGGCGTACTGCACCCGGCTGCCGGGCGGCACCTTGCCGATCACCAGCGCCCCCTGCGAGGCGCTGGACGGGAACACCACCTGCGCATCGGCCGCGCGCGCGGCGTCCTGCGCCTGCAGCGGCGACGCGGGCGCGGCGCACATCAGCAGGCCGAGCGCCAGCGTGGCGCCCGGCAGCATCGCGCGCCGCATCAGCGGTCGAACGCCAGGCGTTGCCCGTTCGGGCTGCCGACCAGCCGGCTGCCGTCCCAGGCGAGCACGCCGTTGACCCAGGTCGAGGCGATCTTCGAGCGGAACGTGCGGCCTTCGAACGGCGACCAGCCGCACTTGGACAGCACGTCGTCGCGGCGCACGCTGAAAGAGGTGTCGTCGATCAGCACCAGGTCGGCGTGATAGCCCTCGCGCAGGAAGCCGCGCTCGTGCACGTCGAACAGCAGCGCCGGCGCATGCGCGAACTTGTGCACCACCTGGGCCACGCCGAGCTTGCCGTCGTGCACCAGTTCCAGCGCCGCGACCAGCGCGTACTGCACCAGCGGCAACCCGGACGGCGCCTGCGCATAGGGCTTGCTCTTCTCCTCCCAGGTGTGCGGCGCGTGGTCGGTGGCGAGCACGTCGATCACGTCCTCGGCGATCGCGCGGATCAGCGCCTGGCGGTCGCTGGCGTCCTTGATCGCCGGGTTGCACTTGATCAGGTTGCCCAGCGCGGCGTAGTCGGCGCGGTCGAAGTGCAGGAAGTGGATGCAGGTCTCGGCGGTGATGCGCTTGTCCTGGATCGGGCCCGGGGCGAACAGCGCCAGTTCGTCGGCGGTGGAGATGTGCAGCACGTGCAGGCGGGTGCCGTGCTTCTTCGCCAGCGACACCGCCAGCTGCGACGACTTCAGGCAGGCCTCGCGCGAGCGGATGTCCGGGTGCATCTCCGGGGTCAATGCGTCGCCGTACTTCTGCTTGAACGCGGCCAGCGTGGCGTCGATGGTCGGGGTGTCTTCGCAGTGGGTGATGATCGGGGTCGGCGCCTCGCGGAAGATCGCATCCAGGGTCTGCGGGTTGTCGACCAGCATGTTGCCGGTGGAGGCGCCCATGAACACCTTGATGCCCGGCGCGGTCTTCGGGTCCAGCGTGCGGATCGCGTCCAGGTTGTCGTTGCTGGCGCCCAGGTAGAAGCCGTAGTTGCCCCAGGCGCGGCCGGCGGCTAGGTCGTACTTGGCCTGCAGTGCGGCCGCGTTCAGGGTCGGCGGGTTGGTGTTGGGCATGTCCATGAAGCTGGTCAGGCCGCCGGCGACCGCCGCGGCCGATTCGCTGGCGATGTCGCCCTTGTGGGTCAGGCCGGGTTCGCGGAAGTGCACCTGGTCGTCGATCATGCCGGGCAGCAGCCAGCGCCCGGCCGCATCGACCACCGTTTCGCCGTCGCGCGCGGTCAGCTGCGGCGCGATCGCGGCGATGCGGCCGTTGGCGATGCGCAGGTCGCCCTCGGTTTCGCGGCCTTCGTTGACCAGGCGGGCGTTGACGATCAGGGTGGAAGGCGACATTCAGTGTTTTCCTGGGCAGCGGCAGGCCGGCGGCGCCGAAGGCTCGGGCACCGGGTCGAACCCGCCGGGGTGGAAGGGATGGCAGCGGCCGACGCGGCGGGCGGCCATCCAGCCCCCGCGCAGGGCGCCGTAGCGGGCGATGGCGGTCACCGCATAGGCCGAGCAGCTGGGCACGAAGCGGCAGCGCGGCCCGAGCAGCGGGCTGATGAAGCGCTGGTACAGGCGCAGCACGGCGATGAGAGCGCGGGCGATCACCGGAGCATGATATGCCAGTTGCCCGCGGGGCGCCGTTCACCGCTGTGTAGGCGGCGTGGTTGCCGCAGGGGGTAGGGTAGGCTATAAAGGCCCGCTTTCCCGGGCCCCGGGAAAACCAAGGAAGAGCGATTCGTGGCTGCTAAAAAACCTGCAAAGAAGGCCGTCAAGGCCGCCAAGAAACCCGCCAAGCCCGTCGCCAAGAAGGCGACGACGTCCGCTGCTGCCAAACCGGCGAAGAAGCCGCTGGCCAAGCAGGCGGCGAGCAAGCCGGCGCCCGCGAAGAAAACCCCGGCCAAGGTCGCGGCGAAGAAGGCACCGGCTAAGCCGGCGCCCGTCGCCAAGAAGCCGCCGGCCAAGGCGCCGCCGGCCAAGGCCGCTAAAGCGGTGGCCAAGCCCGCCGCTAAACCGGTAACGAAGCAGAAACCGGCCACCGCGCCCGCCGTCGCTCCGGCGGTGGCCAAACCCGTACCGAAGCTGGCCTCCAAGCCGGCGCCGGCCAAGTCTGTCCCGGTCAAGGCCGCCAAGCCCGCCGCCGCACCGGTCGCCCCGACCGTTGCCGCCAAGCCCGCCGCGCCCGCGACCCCGCAACATAAGAATCCCGTGTCCGTTTCGAAATCCTCCGCGAAAACCCCGACGAAGTCCGAACCCACCCCGAAAGCGCCGATCGCCAAGCCGACCGGCAAGGTCGCGGTGGCCGTGACCGCAAAGTCCAACACCCCGACCAAGCCGGCCAAGTACAAGGTGGTCGAGTACAAGACCGACGAAGCCACCGGTCGCCCGATCCTGCCCAAGGGCTACAAGCCTTCGGCGGACGAGGAGTACATGAGCACGCTGCAGCAGGAGTACTTCCGCCAGCGCCTGCTCAGCTGGCGCGCCGACCTGGTCGAGGAGTCCAAGCAGACCATCGAGAACCTGCGCGAGGAAGTCCGCGACATCGGCGACGAAGCCGAGCGCGCCACCCGCGAAACCGAGAACTCGCTGGAACTGCGCACCCGCGACCGCTACCGCAAGCTGATCGGCAAGATCGACAGCACGCTCAAGCGCCTGGACGCCGGCGACTACGGCTACTGCGTCGACACCGGCGAAGAGATCGGCCTGGAGCGCCTGGACGCGCGCCTGACCGCCGAGCGCACGATCGACGCGCAGGAGCGCTGGGAACACCTGCAGAAGCAGCAGGGCGACTGAAGTCCTGCGCCTGGCACAAAACCGAGGGCCGGTCGAATGACCGGCCCTTTTTGTTGTGCCAGGCCGGTACCGCTTTCTGCCGGCCCGAATCGTCGCTCCTCTCCCTCCAGTCGGTGCCGGCGTCGCACTGGCGATCGCAATGCAGGCATCGTCAAACGTGGCTACATGGCGCTACGCGCAGATATCCTTCCGGATACGGCGCAGGTCCAGGCAGCGGCGCAGGCCTGCTGGAGATGCCTCGTTTCTTTCCGTCGGCGGAGCGCCTGTGGCCGCGAACCGCTAGCATGCGCCGGAGCGGCAGCGCTCGAGCGCGGCAGGCAGGCTTAGGAGGCCGATCATGTGGCGGAAGACGATCTTTGGCGCGGCGGTCGTATGCACATCGCTTTGGCTGCAGGCGCCGGCGTGGGCGCAGGCCGCGACGGTGAGCGCGGCCGAGCGCACTGCGCTGATCGACGCGGTGGCGGCCAAGCTGGACGCCGAATACATCGATCCGCCGCTGGCCAGGAAGATGGGCCAGGCGCTGCGGCGCCACGCCGCGCGCGGCGAGTACCAGCGCATCGACGACCCCGCCGCCCTGACCCAACGGCTGACCGACGACCTGCGCGCGGTCAGCCACGACGGCCATCTGTGGCTGGAATACCGGCCGCAAGGCGCCCGCGACGAGCCGATCTATCCCAGCGCCGCAGACCTGGACAAGGCAAGGGCGGCGGTTGCCAAGGACAATTTCGCGTTCGACAAGGTCGAGCGACTGGGCGGCAACGTCGGTTACGTCAAGTTCCGCATCTTCGCCTATCCCTACCTGGCCGCCGCCACCGCCACCTCGGCGATGGACTTCGTCGCCAACACCGACGCGCTGATCATCGACCTGCGCGAGAACTTCGGCGGCGACCCGGCGATGGTCGCCTATATCGCCAGTTACCTGTTCGACGGCCGCGTGCACTTGAACGACATCTACACCCGCAAGGACGGCACGACCGAGCAGTACTGGACCACGCCGACGGTGCCCGGGCGCGCGTTCGGCGGCAGCAAGCCGGTGTACGTGCTGACCAGCAGGCAGACGTTCTCCGCGGCCGAGGATTTCGCCTACGCGCTGAAGCACCTCAAGCGCGCCACCGTGGTCGGCGAGGCCACCGGCGGCGGCGCGCATCCCAGCCGCGCCTTCCGGCTCACCGAGCATTTCGCCATCAGCGTGCCGTACGCCAGGTCGGTCAGCCCGATCACCGGCGGCAACTGGGAAGGCAGCGGCGTGGCGCCGGATGTCGCTGCACCGGCGGCGCAGGCGTTCGATACCGCCTACCGGATGGCGGTGGAAGGGCTGATCGCGGCCAGCGGCGACGAAGGCGAGCGCGACCGGCTCAAGGCGTTGTTCGAGCCGACGCCGCGCTAGCGTCCCTCGCATTGTGTGCAGCCATTACTGCAGATCGCGCAGGTCCAGCCGGCGCAGCTTCGGCGCCTTCAGCGCGGTAGTCGCGACCACCGCCAGGGTCACGCAGCCGCCGATCACCACCGCCGGCACCAGGCCGACCAGGCGCGCCATGACGCCGTCGTAGAAGGCGCCCAGTTCGTTCGACGAGCCGATGAAGATGCCGTTGATCGACGACACCCGACCGCGCATCGCGTCCGGCGTGGCCAGCTGCAGGATGGTCTGGCGCACGATCACCGACACGCCGTCGCACATGCCGTAGGCCAGCAGGATCGCCGCCGACAGCCAGAAGTGACGCGACAGGCCGAAGGCGATGGTGCACAGGCCGAAACCGGCCACCGCGTACAGCAGCACCCGTCCGGCATTGCGCTGCAGCGGGTGCCGCGCCAGCCACAGCCCGACCAGGATCGAGCCCAGCGCCGGCGCGCCGCGCAGGATGCCCAGGCCCTCTGGGCCGTAGTGCAGGATGTCGTGGATGAAGGCCGGCAGCATCGACACCGCGCCGCCGAGCAGCACCGAGAACATGTCCAGCGCCATCGCGCCGAGCATGATCTGGTTGGAGAACACGAACCGCGCGCCTTCGGCGATGCTGCGGAAGATCGGCGCGCGCGGGCCGTCGTTGATCGGTTCGGCCACGCGCAGCAGGAACAGCGACAGCAGCGCCACGCAGGCCACCGCCACGGCCACGCCGTAGGACAGGTCCTTGCCGCCCCAGCCGACCAGCAGGCCGCCCAGCGCCGGCCCGATCACCATGCCGGTCTGGAACACTACGCTGCCGATGCTGGCGCCGCGCGCATAGGCCTCGCGCGGCAGCGCGCGCGCGAACAGCGCGTTGTAGACCGGCGACAGGAACGCACGCGCCGCACCGGTCAGCGCGACCGCCGCGTAGATCGGCCACACGCCGTGCATCGGCAGCCAGCCGCGGGTCAGCGCCATCAGCACCGCCGCCGTCGCGATCAGGCCCAGGCTGGCGAGCATGCCCAGCCGCCGCCGCGGCAGGTGGTCGACCAGGTAGCCGGCGAACGGCGCGATGCAGAAGAACGGCAGGATCTCGGCCAGCCCGATCAGCCCCAGCGAGAACGGATCGCGGGTGATCTCGTAGATGTGCCAGCCCACGGTGACCGCGACGATCTGGTAGGAGAGCATCGCGCAGATGCGGTAGGCCAGCACCAGCGCGAAGCCGGGGTAGGCCAGCAGGGTGCGCAGGCTCTGCGGCGTGGGCAGCGGGGCGCTCATGCCTGGGCGCGCGCGGTGTCCTGGATGAAGCCCAGGATCGCGGCCAGGCCATTGCTGCGGGTCGGCGACAGATGCTTGCTCAGGCCGATGGCGGCGACGAAGTCCGGCGCGGTGGCGAGGATGTCGGTGGCGCTGCGCCCGGAGTACACCCGCAGCGCCAAGTAGATCAGCCCGGAAACGATCGCCGAATCGCTGATCGCATGGAACACCAGCCGCTGCGCATTGCCCTCGGGCACGATCCAGACCATCGACTGGCAACCATGCAGGCGATGTTCCTCGGTCTTCCATTCCTCGGGAAACGCGGGCAGCTTGCGGCCCAGGTCGATCAGGTACTGGTAGCGCTCGGACCAGTCGCCGAAGAAGCCGAATTCCTCGGCGATGGCGGCCTGGGCGTCGGCGGGGGTGGGTTCGAGCGGGAAGTCGGTATCGGTCATCGCAAATCCAGGATCAATGGTAAAGCCCCTCTCCCCCCGGGAGAGGGGTTGGGGGTGAGGGTACGGGCGCAGCCTCGCGAGAAATCGACGCCAGC
>NZ_JAFIWC010000043.1 GCF_017163755.1 Xanthomonas sp. | reverse complement strand
CCGAGTCCCGAGTCCCGGCTACAATAGCCAGCCCGTTTCCTCACACGGTTCCCCGGACATGATCGTCCTCGAGGGCGCATCCGCCCTTTCGCCGTTCCGTCGCGCTCGGCTCGAAACCCGCCTGCAATCCCTCGTTCCCGGCCTGCGCATCACCGGCGCCTGGCACGTCTACTTCATCGACGCCGAGGACCAGGCCCAGGTCGACCTGGGCGCGGCGCGGCGCATCCTGCAGGCGCAGGACGCGCCGGCCGCGGCCGAGCCCGGCGCGCGGTCGCGCTACGTGGTGCCGCGCCTGGGCACGCGGTCGCCGTGGTCGAGCAAGGCCACCGAACTGGTGCGCGGCGCCGGCCTGGCGATCAAGCGCGTGGAGCGCGGCACCCGCCTGGACCTGGCCGGCTGGCCCGACGACGCGCTGGCGCAGGCGGCCATCGCCAAGCTGCTGCACGATCCGATGACCCAGTCGCTGCTCGACGCGCCCGAGCAGGCGCTGGCGCTGTTCGGCGCCCCGCCGCGCGGCGACGTGGAGCGCATCGCGCTGGCCGACCTGGAAGCGGCCAACGCGCGCCTGGGCCTGGCCCTGGCGCAGGACGAGATCGACTACCTGCGCCAGCGCTTCGGCGAACTCGGCCGCGATCCGGCCGACGTGGAACTGATGATGTTCGCGCAGGCCAATTCAGAGCACTGCCGGCACAAGATCTTCAACGCCAGCTGGAGCATCGACGGCAAGGAGCAGGACCGTTCGCTGTTCCGGATGATCAAGCACACCCACCAGCAGACCCCGCAGTACACGCTCAGCGCGTACAGCGACAACGCCGCGGTGGTGGAAGGGCATCCGGCCGCGCGCTACCGCCCGGACCCGGCCAGCGGCGAGTACCGCAGCGAGGCGGTGGCGCCGTCGGCGTTCTGCATCAAGGTCGAGACCCACAACCATCCCACCGCGATCGCGCCGTTCCCCGGCGCCAGCACCGGCGCCGGCGGCGAGATCCGCGACGAGGGCGCCACCGGCCGCGGCGGCAAGCCCAAGGCCGGCCTGACCGGCTTCTCGGTGTCGCACCTGCGCATCCCCACGCTGCCGCAGCCGTGGGAAGGCGAGCGCCCGCTCAACCCGCGCATGGCGCCGGCGCTGGACATCATGCTCGACGGCCCGCTCGGCGGCGCCGCGTTCAACAACGAGTTCGGCCGGCCCAACCTGCTCGGCTACTTCCGCAGCTTCGAGCTGCCCGAGGCGCCGGGGCTGACCCGCGCCTACGACAAGCCGATCATGCTCGCCGGCGGCCTGGGCGCGATCGACCGCATCCAGGTGGAGAAGAAGACCCTGCAGCCGGGCGACGCGGTGATCGTGCTCGGCGGCCCGGCGATGCTGATCGGCCTGGGCGGCGGTGCGGCCAGCTCGGTCGCCTCCGGCGACAGCGCCGAGGACCTGGACTTCGCCAGCGTGCAGCGCGACAACCCGGAGATGGAGCGGCGCTGCCAGGAAGTGATCGACCGCTGCGTGGCGCTGGGCGCCGACAACCCGATCCGCTGGTTCCACGACGTCGGCGCCGGCGGGCTGTCCAACGCGATCCCCGAACTGCTGCACGATTCGGGCGTCGGCGGCGTGATCGACCTGGGCAAGGTGCCCAGCGACGACCCGTCGCTGTCGCCGATGCAGCTGTGGTGCAACGAATCGCAGGAACGCTACGTGCTCGGCGTGCCGCAGGCGCGGCTGGGCGAATTCGCCGCGATCTGCGAGCGCGAGCGCTGCCCGTTCGCCGCGGTGGGCGTGGCGACGGCGGAGGAGCGGTTGGTGGTGGGCTATGGAACGCTGCTCGGGACCGGGGACCGGGGACCGGGGACCGGGGAAGAGCAAAAGCAAGATCAAGATCAAGATCCGGAGTTGGGCGTTACCGCTGCTGCATCCGGCACTGTCGACGCCGCTTCTGCCGGGTCCCCGGTCCCCGGTCCCCAGTCCCGCCAGCCACAGCACCCCATCGACCTACCGATGGACGTCCTCTTCGGCAAGCCCCCGAAGATGCATCGCGACGCGCGCCAGCCGCCGGCGCCGCGCTGGCCGGAGCTGGAGACCGACACGCTGGACCTGCGCGAGGCCGGGCTGCGCGTGCTGGCGCATCCGGCGGTGGCGGCGAAGAGTTTCCTGGTCACCATCGGCGACCGCAGCGTCGGCGGGCTGACCGCGCGCGAGCAGATGATCGGCCCATGGCAGCTGCCGCTGTCCGACTGCGCGATCACCCTGGCCGGCTTCGACACCTTCGCCGGCGAGGCGATGGCGATCGGCGAGCGCACCCCGCTGGCGCTGCTCGACGCGGCGGCGTCGGCGCGCATGGCGGTCGGCGAGGCGATCACCAACCTGTGCGCGGCGCCGGTCGAGGCGCTGGCGCAGGTCAAGCTGTCGGCGAACTGGATGGCCGCGGCCAACCACGACGGCGAGGACGCGCGGCTGTACGCGGCGGTCAAGGCGGTGGGCATGGAACTGTGCCCGCAGCTGGAGCTGAGCATCCCGGTGGGCAAGGACTCGCTGTCGATGCAGGCGCAGTGGAACGTAGCCGGGACCAGGGACAGGGTGGCCGGGACCGGGGACCGGGGACCGGGGACCGGGGAAGAGCAAAAGCAAGATTCCGGCGATCGTGCCGCTGCCGATACCGCCGCCGTTCCGGGTCCCTGGTCCCCGGTCCCCGGTCCCGGCACCATGCACAAAAGCGTTTCCCCCGTGTCCCTCATCGTCTCCGCCTTCGCGCCGGTGGCCGACGCGCGCACCCAGCTGACCCCGCTGCTGGCGCGCGATACCGACAGCGAGCTGTGGCTGATCGGCCTGGGCGGCGGCAAACAGCGCCTGGGCGGCTCGGTGCTGGCGCAGGTGCATGCCGAGGGCGGCCTGCCGGCGTTCGGCGGCCCGGTGCCGGACCTGGACGATGCGCAGCGGCTGCGCGCGTTCTTCGAACTGATCCGCGACGCGCGCGAGGCCGGCTTGCTGCTGGCCTACCACGACCGCAGCGACGGCGGCGCCTTCGCCGCGCTGTGCGAGATGGCCTTCGCCTCGCGCCTGGGCCTGGACATCAACCTCGACGCGTGGGGCGACGATCCGTTCCGCAGCCTGTTCAACGAGGAACTGGGCGCGGTGGTGCAGGTGGCCGACGAGGACCGCGCCGCGTTCGCCGACCTGGTCGAGCGGCACGCGCTGACCGAGTGCGCGCAGCGCATCGCCCGGCCCAGCACCGCGGCCGCGGTGCGGGTGAGCCTGGCCGGCAAGACCCTGGTGCAATGGCGCTGGGAGGAGCTGTTCGATGCGTGGTGGTCGGTGAGCCATGCGATGCAGAAGCTGCGCGACAACCCCGACAGCGCCGACGAGGAACGCGCCGTGGCGCGCAACTTCGCCGCGCCCGGGCTGAAGCCGAAGCTGGGCTTCGACCCGGCCGAGGACGTCGCCGCGCCGTTCATCGCCACCGGCCAGCGGCCGAAGGTGGCGATCCTGCGCGAGCAGGGCGTCAACGGCCAGATCGAGATGGCCAACGCGTTCGAGCGCGCCGGGTTCCGTGCCTTCGACGTGCACATGAGCGACCTGATCGCCGGCCGCGTGGAGCTGTCCGGGTTCGTCGGCCTGGCCGCCTGCGGCGGTTTCAGCTACGGCGACGTGCTCGGCGCCGGACGCGGCTGGGCCACGTCGATCCTGGAGCGGCCGGCGCTGCGCGACGCGTTCGCCGCGTTCTTCGCGCGCCCGGATACTTTCGCGCTGGGCGTGTGCAACGGCTGCCAGATGCTCAGCCAGCTCAAGGACATCATCCCGGGCGCCGAGCACTGGCCGCGCTTCCTGCGCAACCGCAGCGAGCAGTTCGAGGCGCGCACCAGCCTGCTGGAGGTGGTGGAGTCGCCGTCGATCTTCCTGCGCGGCATGGCCGGCTCGCGGATCCCGGTGGCGGTGGCGCACGGCGAGGGCCGCGCCGAGTTCGACAGCGCGGTCGACCAGGCGGCGGCACGGGTGACGCTGCGCTACGTCGATGGCGACGGCAACATCGCCGAGCAGTACCCGCTGAATCCGAACGGCTCGCCCGACGGCATCACCGGCCTGACCAGCGACGACGGCCGCGTCACCATCCTGATGCCGCACCCGGAGCGCACCACGCGTTCGCTCAACCTCAGCTGGCAGCCGCAGGGCTGGCCGGACGACTCGCCGTGGCTGCGGATCTTCCGCAACGCGCGGGTGTGGGTGGGCTGAAGAACCGGCATGCCCGCTTACCGCGGGCATGCGCTGCGCCATGATCGGGGTGGCCGCGCCGCGCCGCTTGCCTGAGCCCGTGACTTTCGCGCGGCCGTCCCTGTGTGCGGGCACCGGCTGCGGCAGCACCGCCTGCTGTCGATCGCCTTGCATGCACCGACTGCACCGACCCTGCCCGGACCTAGCGCATCCCGGGGCGCCGATCGGCCGTGGGCACGTGTCTGGCGATCGCTACCGATCCGGTCGCCACGGCGGCGGGTGTCCCGCAGAACACCCCCTGCGAAGCCGCGCCCATGCGCCGGCCATGGCCGCTCCGTCCGCGCCACGAAGGACCTGAAGCGCTGCACCAGCCGAGCCTGGCGCTGGCGCATGGACCGGTTTTCCCTCCTTTCGTCGACGTCCGCGGGCCAAGCGGTCCTGTCGCGAGGCGCACATGTCGTGGCCGGGATGCGGGCCACAGTCGGTCAAGCGAGCCAGACCCTGCCAGACGCGCCCGGGTAACGCCCCGGCCGCCGCCCGCACATGCAATCGACCACCGCTACCCGGCCGCCGCGCGTGAAATTTGCGCGGCGGTGCCGCAAACCGCGGGTGTTTTCCCCGGACTTCGTGACCTGCAGGAAAAATGTGACGTGAATCACATTGATCGCGTCAAAGCCTTGCCGGACTTCGCTCGACCCGCTTCGACGAGTTGTGATGAAAGACGCAGATATGTGTCGAAATGTTGACGGAGCGTGCTGTTTTTATTGAATTTTATCGCACATGTAACGAATTTCGGCGATTTCCGCGATATGCATCACGGATTCGGTGGCAGTCAGTCAAAAACTTGACGTAAATAAAATGTGCGGTTAACACTCCAGTCAGTTCCACGGTTCGGCTCGGTTCATCTTCACGGTGCGATCGAGCGGCATCGACCTCGCGGGTTTTCGCGCAGGCATGCCGAAGGAGACGTGGCGCCAAAAATCCGACAGGGGGTCGGCCGGCGCGGATCTGCCGGGTGAGGGTGGCTTTTTTACCGAAAAACCAGCCATTTAGGAGCAGCAGTCGATGAATCGGATTTATCGCAAGGTCTGGAACAAGACGTTGGGCGTGTGGGTCGTGGCCTCGGAACTGGCCAGCAGCGCCACTGCGGGACGGATCGTCCGAGAGGGCAGGACAGGGCAGGGACATGGCCTGGCCCTGTCGGCGGCCATCGCCATGGCGCTCGGCGCCGGCGGCCTGGGTTTGGCCAGCGATGCGCAGGCGCAGTCGGTGGAGATCGGCGGCAACAAGAACTGCCTGGTGCTGAGCGGCGGCAGCGTGATCGACAGCTGCGTGGTGGACGGCAGCGCCAGCGCCGGCGGCAGCCAGGCGGTGGCGATCGGCAACGCCGCTGCGGCCGCCGGCAATGCCGCCGTGGCGCTCGGCGCCAGCGCGCAGGCCTCGGCCGAATACACCACGGCGCTGGGCGCCGAGAGCGTCGCCAGCGGCGAGCAGAGCACCGCCACCGGCGCGGCCAGCTTGGCCAGCGGCGACGGCAGCGTCGCCAGCGGCGCACTCAGCGAGGCCTCGGGCATCGAGGCCACCGCGCTGGGTTACTACAGCACCGCCGCCGGCGAAGGCGCGACCGCACTCGGCGCGGAGAGCGTGGCCAACGGCGCGGCGACCGCCGCGGTCGGCCTGGCCGCCACGGCCGATGCCGACTATGCCACCGCTGTCGGCGGCTTCGCCGCGGCGAACGGCGCCAGCAGCACCGCGCTGGGCAATGCCGCCGTCGCGCAGGGCGCCAACAGCGTGGCGCTGGGCGCCGGCGCGGTGGCCGACCGCGACGACAGCGTGTCGGTCGGCAGCGCCGGCAGCGAGCGCCAGATCGCCAACGTCGCCGCCGGCACCGAGGCCACCGACGCGGTGAATCTCGCGCAGCTGGACGCGGTGAAGCAGGTCGCCGACACCACCAGCAAGTACTTCCAGTCCAGCGGCAGCGGCGACAGCGACGCCGGCGCCTACGTCGAAGGCGACAATGCGCTTGCCGCAGGCGAGGCCAGCAACGCGATCGGCAACGGCGCCAGCGCGCTGGGCAGCGGCGCCAACGCCATCGGCGTCAACGCCACAGCGCTGGGGACCGACGCCACCGCGCTGGCCGATTCGGCCACCGCGGTCGGCGGCGCGCTGTCGATCGTCGACGAGAACGGCGAGGTGGTGCTGGAAGGCACCACCACCGCGGCCGAGGTGGGCGCCAGCGCGTTCGGCGCCGGCGCGCAGGCCACCGCGGCGTTCGGCACGGCGGTGGGCGCAGGGGCGCAGGCGCAGGGCCTGCAGAGCACCGCGACCGGTTTCTCCGCCAGCGCCAGCGCGCTGGCATCGACCGCCAACGGCGGTTTCAGCCAGGCCGGCGGCGAGTTCGCTTCCGCGTTCGGCTACGGCGCCAACGCCAGCGGCGGCAGCGCGGTGGCGGTGGGCGAATCCAGCCTGGCCAGCGGCGAATCCAGCACCGCGGTCGGCGGCACCGTGCTCGGCGGTTTCTTCGGCACCGAGGCGCAGGGCGAAGGCGGCTCGGCGTTCGGCGCCGGCGCCTGGGCCAACGGCGATTTCTCCACCTCGATCGGCTGGCTGAGCTCGGCCGATGGCGCGTCCAGCACCGCGCTGGGCGGCGCTTCGTGGGCGCAGGCCGAGGACAGCACCGCGCTGGGCTATGGCGCCAATGCCGAGGCGGTCAACAGCGTGGCGCTCGGCCAGGGCTCCTATGCCGACCGTGCCGACAGCGTGTCGGTCGGCGAAGTCGGCGGCGAGCGCCAGATCACCCACGTCGCCGCCGGCACCGAAGGCACCGATGCGGTGAACCTGGATCAGCTGGAGCAAGCCACCGCCGCGAACAAGTATCTGGCAGTGGCGGGGAGCCAGGACAGCAACGCCGGTGCCTATGCCGAAGGCGACAACAGCACGGCGATGGGGGAGGCGACCGATGCCATTGGCAGCGGTGCTTCGGCCTACGGCAGTGGCGCCATGGCGCTGGCTGATCTGGCCACCGCTGGCGGCTACAACAGCCTGGCTGGTGCGCAGTGGAGCACCGCCTACGGTGCCGGTAGCCAGGCGACGGGACAGAGCGCCACGGCCATCGGCGGGCAGATGACGGTGGTCAACGGCGAAACCTGGGAAGAAGAGACGTGGTCCACCGAGGCCAGTGGCCAGGAGAGCACCGCGGTGGGCACGGCTGCGCGTGCCAGCAGCTATGGCAGCACGGCGCTGGGCGCCGTGTCCGAGGCCAGTGGCGAAAGCGCGACCGCGTTGGGCCAGGCCAGTACGGCGCGTGGCGACTATGGCGTGGCGGTGGGCAGTGAAGCACGTGCCGCCGAAGTCTTCAGTACGGCGGTCGGCGCGCAGTCCAGGGCGACCGGCCCGCGCGCCACAGCTGTGGGGCAGAACGCGCTGGCACAGGGCGACGGCAGTCTGGCGCTGGGCGGGTTGGCCGCCGTCGGTGCGGACCAGGGCATCGCCCTGGGCTGGAACAGCATCGTCTTTCCCGACAGCGTGGGCGGCATCGCCCTGGGCGCCAACGCGGAGGTCGCGCCCGGCGTGGCCAATGCGGTCGCGTTGGGGAGCGGCTCCTATGCCGATCGTGACAACGTCGTTTCCGTCGGATCGCCGGCGCGTATCCACAACGGTGTGGTCACCGGCCCGGTCGAAGCCATCGACAGGCAGATCATCCATGTCGCCGCCGGCACCGAGGCCACCGACGCGGTCAATCTAGCGCAGCTGGACGCGGTGAAGGCGGTCGCCGACACCACCAGCAAGTACTTCCAGTCCAGCGGCAGCGCCGATAGCGACGCCGGCGCCTATGTCGAAGGCGACAACGCGCTTGCCGCAGGCGAGGCCAGCAACGCGATCGGTGACGGCGCCACCGCCCTCGGTGGCGGTGCCAGCGCGCTGAACGATGGCGCCACCGCGGTCGGCACCGGCGCCTTGGCGGCAGGACAGAACAGCGCCGCGTTCGGCAACAACGCGCAGGCCACCGGCCCGGCGGCCGTGGCGATGGGCGGCGTGGCCGTGGACGAGAACGGCGATCCGCTGATCACCAACGGCGGCGTGGCCGTGGACACCGGCGCGACCAGCGCCGGGGTCGGCGGCACCGCGGTCGGCGCCAGCGCCGATGCCGGCGGCTTCGCCGCCTCGGCGGTGGGCGTGGGCGCCTATGCCAGCGGCGCGCAGGCCGCCGCGTTCGGCGCGGTGGCCAACGCCACCGGCGACTACGCCACGGCGGTGGGCACGCAGAGCGCGGCGACCGGCGCCAGCAGCGTCGCCGTCGGCGGCCCGGCGGACCTGATCCCCGGGCTTGGCCTGTTCGTGCAGACCCAGGCCAGCGGCCAGGGCGCGGCGGCGTTCGGCGCCGGCGCGATCGCGGCCGGCGACTACAGCACCGCCAGCGGCAGCCTGAGCGAGGCGTCCGGCCTGGAAAGCACCGCGCTGGGCTATTTCGCCTACGCGCCCGGCGCCTTCGCCAGCGCGCTAGGCGCCGAGTCCTGGGCCAGCGGCGCCAACAGCACCGCGATCGGCTACTACAGCACCGCGCTGGCCGCCGACAGCGTGGCGCTGGGATCGAACTCGGTCGCACGCCGCGCCAACACGGTGTCGGTCGGCGACGCCGGCAGCGAACGGCAGATCACCAACGTCGCCGCCGGCAGCCAGGCCACCGACGCGGTCAACGTGGCGCAACTGGACGCGGTGCGCGACACCGCCGGCACCACCGCCAAGTTCTTCACCGTGGGCAGCGGCGGCGACGTCGGCGCCTACGCCGAAGGCAGCGGCGCCGTCGCCGCGGGCGAAGCCGCCAACGCCTACGGCAACGGCGCGGCCGCGTACGGCAGCGGCGCCACCGCGATCGGCGACGACGCGCTCGCGCTCGGCAACGGCAGCGCCGCCGGCGGTGCCGGCAGCACCGCGATCGGCGGCCAGGGCCAGGCCTACGACCAGTACAACCAGCCGATCACCGATGCCGACGGCAATGCGGTGATGGCGGCCACCAGCGCCGGCGAGAACGCCACCGCGCTGGGCGCGGGCGCGCAGGCCACCGGCGAGCTGGCCACCGCGGTGGGCTACGGCGCGCAGGCCACCGGCGACCACAGCACCGCCGGCGGCTACAAGGCGCGCGCGACCGGCAGCTACAGCCTGGCGCAGGGCGACAACGCCTGGGCCAGCGGCGACGACGCCACCGCCAGCGGCGCCTACGCCTGGGCCACCGCCGACGGCGCGTCGGCATTCGGCGCCTCGGCCTGGGCCACCGGCGCCAACGCCTCGGCGTTCGGCACCGGCGCCTGGGCCAGCGGCAGCGGCGCCACCTCGATCGGCTTCAACAGCTGGGCGCCGGGCCTGAGCGCCACCGCGGTGGGCCGCGGCGCGTTCGGCTACGGCAACTACAGCGTGGCGATGGGCTTCCAGTCGCTCGGCAACCAGGTCAACACCATCGCCCTGGGCACCAACACCCTGGCCGATGCGGAAAGCGCGATCGCGATCGGCGCCGGCAGCGTGGCGACCGCGTCCAACGCGGTCGCGCTGGGTGCCGGCGCGTTCGCCGATCGCGAGTACAGCGTGTCGGTGGGCAGCGCCGGCAACGAGCGCCAGATCACCAACGTCGCCGCCGGCAGCGAAACCACCGATGCGGTCAACGTCGCGCAGCTGGAGGCGGTGCAGCAGGTGGCCGAGACCACCAGCAAGTACTTCCAGGCCAGCGGTGGCGACGACAGCGATGCCGGCGCCCTGGTCGACGGCGACAACGCGCTGGCCGCCGGCGAGGCGGCCAATGCGGTCGGCGATGGCAGCAGCGCGCTCGGCGGCGGCGCCAACGCGCTCGCCGCAGGCGCCACCGCGATCGGCTTCAACGCGCTGTCCACCGGCACCGATGCGCTCGCGCTGGGCAGCAACAGCCAGGCGCTGGGCGCGGACAGCATCGCCGTGGGCAGCGGCGCGCTGGCCAGCGAGACCGGCGCCAGCGCCAGCGGCGCCGGCGCACAGGCGACGGCGACCTATTCGACCGCCACCGGCAGCGAGGCGGTGGCCTCGGACAACCAGGCCACCGCCACCGGCTTCCGCAGCACCGCCTCGGGCACCGGCTCGACCGCGCTCGGCGGCTACAGCGAAGCCACCGGCTACCTGTCCTCGGCGCTGGGCTACGGCGCGTTGGCGGCCGGCGACTACGGCACCGCGGTGGGCGTGGCCTCGACCGCGTCCGGCGCCGGCGCCGTGGCGGTAGGCGAATACAGCGTGGCCTCCGGCGACGAAAGCGTCGCGGTCGGCGGCACTTCGTTCTTCGGGCTGATTCCGGCCGAAGCCTCCGGCGCCAACTCGTCCGCGTTCGGCGCCGGTGCCGGCGCCACCGCCGACTTCAGCACCGCGATCGGCAGCCTGGCCTTTGCCAGCGCCGAGGATTCCAGCGCGTTCGGCTACGGCGCCTATGCGTCCGGCGCCAACAGCGTGGCCCTGGGTACGCTGTCGGAGGCCGAGCGCGACAACACGGTGTCGGTCGGCACCGCCGGCAACGAACGCCAGATCACCAACGTGGCGGCCGGCAGCGAGGCCACCGATGCGGTGAACCTGGCGCAGTTGGACGAGGTCAGGCAGTCGGCCGATGCGACCGGCAAGCAGTTCAAGGCCAGCGGCGGCGAGGATCCTGCCGACGACGTCGGCAGCTACGTGGACGGCAACTACGCCACTGCCGCCGGCGAAGCGTCCAACGCGCTCGGCACCGGCGCCTCGGCGTTCGGCAGCGGCGCGCTGGCCGGCGCGCAGTACGCCACCGCGTCCGGCTACAACGCCACCGCCACCGGCGAATCCAGCACCGCGATCGGCGGCGCGCTGTACTACACCGACGCCAACGGCAACGTGCTGCTCGACGGCACCACCACCGCCAGCGAAGCCGGCGCCACCGCGCTGGGCGCGGGCGCGCAGGCGACCGGCGCGTTCAGCAGCGCGAGCGGCGCCGGCGCCACCGCGTCGGGCCTGCAGTCCACCGCCAACGGCTACAGCAGCCAGGCCAGCACCGACTACGGCACCGCGGTCGGCGCGTTCAGCAGCGCCAGCGGCACCCGCACCAGCGCGTTCGGCTATGGCGCCGAAGCGGCGGGCGACTACGCCTCGGCACTGGGTTGGGGCAGCACCGCCTCCGGCGCCTACGCCTCGGCGCTGGGCCACAGCGCGCGCGCCACCGGCGAGGACGCCACCGCGCTCGGCGCCTCGGCGTGGGCGACGGCGGCGCAGACCACCGCGGTCGGCCAGTTCGCCTGGGCCACCGCGCAAGGCGGCACCGCGATCGGCCAGGACTCCTACGCCTACAGCGGCATCAACGCCACGGCGGTGGGCACCAACGCCTGGGCAAACGGCGCCAACAGCGTCGCCCTCGGCGCCGGCGCGCGCGCCAGCGAAGCCAATGTGGTGTCGGTCGGCGGCGGCAACGGCGTCAGCGGCCCGGCCACGCGCCGCATCACCAACGTCGGCGCGGCGCTCAACGCCAACGACGCGGTCAACAAGGCGCAGCTGGACGCGGTGGCGGCCGAAGCCGGCGGCACCAGCGCCAGCTTCAAGAGCTCCGGCACCGGCGTGGCCAGCGCCAGCGGCGTGGACAGCACCGCCGCCGGCGCCGGCGCCACCGCCAGCGGCGCGCGCAGCACCGCGCTGGGCGTGGGCAGCAGCGCCAGCGGCATCGGCGCGACGGCCGCGGGCGTGGACAGTGCGGTGAGCGCGACCAACGGCACGGCGATGGGGCGGCAGACCCGGGTGATCGGCGAGAACGGCGTCGCCCTGGGCTACAACAGCTTCGTGCGCAACAGCGGCAGCAATGGCGTGGCACTGGGTGCCAACGCCGGCGTGTCGGCGGCCAATGCGGTGGCGCTGGGCGCCGGCTCGCGCGCCTACGAGGCCGATACGGTGTCGCTGGGCAGCGGCGATGGCCGCGGCGGTCCGGCCACGCGGCGCATCGTCAACCTCGGCGCCGGCGCGGTGAGCGCGGGCAGCACCGAGGCGATCAACGGCGCGCAGCTGTACCAGTCGCTGAGCAACATGGCCACGTTCCTCGGCGGCGGCGCCGGGATCGGCGCGCAGGGCGTGTTCGTCGCGCCGAGCTACGTGATCCAGGGCGCCAGCTACAGCAACGTCGGCGATGCGCTGGCCGCGCTGGACGGCAAGGTCGGGGAACTGGATGCGCGCACCGGCGGCGGCGCGGTGGCCGCGCGCAGCGCACGCAGCGCCGGTGCCTCGGTGCAGATGGCCGGCGACGAGGCGACGGCGGCGGGCGCCGCGTCGGTGGCCGGCACGCCGAGCACCGCCGAGGTCGGCGTGCCGGTCGCGGCGGTGGTCGATGGCGCCGCCAGCGGCAGCGCCACCACCGTGGGCACCGCGGCGCGCGCCAACGACGTCACCGGCACCGCGGTCGGCGGCAACGCCTACGCGCACGGTCCCAACGACACCGCCATCGGCAGCAACGCCAGGGTCAACGCCGACGGCAGCACCGCGGTGGGCGCCAACGCCAGCATCGCCGCGGTGGCGACCAACGCGGTGGCGATGGGCGAGGGCGCCAGCGTCAGCGCCGCCTCGGGCACCGCGATCGGCCAGGGCGCCTCGGCCACCGCGCAGGGGGCGGTGGCGCTGGGCCAGGGCTCGGTCGCCGACCGCGCCAACACGGTGTCGCTGGGCAGCGCCGGCAACGAGCGCCAGCTCGCCAACGTCGCCGCCGGCACCCAGGCCACCGATGCGGTCAACAAGGGCCAGCTGGACAGCGGCGTCGCCACTGCCAAGTCGTACACCGACACGCGCTTCAACACGATGGCCGACAGCTTCGAAGTGCTGCGCGGCGACGTCGATGCGCGCCTGCGCGACCAGGATCGCCGCATCGATCGCCAGGGCGCGATGAGCGCGGCGATGCTGAACATGGCGACCAGCGCGGCCGGCATCCGCACCCAGAACCGGGTCGGCGCCGGCGTCGGTTTCCAGAACGGCGAGTCGGCGTTGTCGGTGGGCTACCAGCGCGCCTTCAGCGATCGCGCCACGATGACCATCGGCGGCGCGTTCAGCGGCGACGACAGTTCGATCGGCGTCGGTGCCGGTTTCGGCTGGTGAGTGTCCGCGGCCGGCGGCATGCGCCGCCGGCCGCTTCGCGCAATGGCCTGAGGGGGCAGACCAAAGGACCTTGGCTGGGCCGGCCAATGGATTCGGAAAAAGGGAGTTTTTACGGCCGCAACTGTCGCCTGATCCATGAAACTTGAAGAGGACTTCAACGTGATCGACAAGCAAAATCTTCGTATCAATGCCATCGCCGGCGCCATGCTGATGATGTCGCTGGGCGCGTCCAGCGCGTTCGCCGCCGGTGCTGCGCCGCAGTTGCTGGCCAAGGAACCGGCCAAGGCCGCGCCTGCCGACGCGCAACCGGCCAGCCGCATCGTGGTGCGTTACCGCGACGGCAGCGCCGCGGCCAGCGACCGCTCGGCCAAGCTGTCTGCGGTGCAGTCCGCGGTGACCCGCGCCAGCCTCGGCGGCGGCAATGCGGTCTCGCGCGCCGCCGCGGCCGGCGTGCGCGCCGAATACGTGCGCAAGCTCGGCGTCGGCGCCGACCTGATCCGCCTGTCGGGCAAGCTGAGCAAGGCCGACGTGGACAAGGTGGTAGCGGAAATCGCCGCCGACCCGAGCGTGAAGTACGCGCTGGTGGACACCAAGCAGCAGCGCGTGGACCGCCCGGTGCCCGCGCTGGAGCAGCCGCAGCTGGTGCCCAACGACCCCTACTACGCGCAGTACCAGTGGCACCTGAGCAGCGCCACCGGCGGCATCAATTCGCCGGCCGCGTGGGACGTGTCCAAGGGCGAGGGCGTGGTGGTCGCGGTGCTGGATACCGGCATCCTGCCGGACCATCCGGATTTCGCCGGCAACCTGCTGACCGGCTACGACTTCATCTCCGACGCGGAAACCTCGCGGCGTCCGACCGACGCGCGCGTGCCCGGCGCGCTGGACTACGGCGACTGGGTCGAGAACGACAACGAGTGCTACGACGGTTCGGTGGCCGAAGACAGCTCCTGGCACGGCACCCATGTCTCCGGCACCATCGCCGAGGCGACCAACAACGGCGTCGGCATGGCCGGCGTCGCGCCGCAGGCGACGGTGCTGCCGGTGCGCGTGCTCGGCAAGTGCGGCGGCTACCTGTCCGACATCGCCGATGCGATCACCTGGGCCTCCGGCGGCACCGTCGCCGGCGTGCCCGCCAACGCCAACCCCGCCGAAGTCATCAACATGAGCCTGGGCGGCAGCGGCAGCTGCGATCCGCTGTACCAGGACGCGATCAACGGCGCGGTATCGCGCGGCACGCTGGTGGTGGTCGCGGCCGGCAACAGCGCCGGCAATGCCGCCAACTACCGCCCGGCCAGCTGCGCCAACGTGGTCGCGGTCGGCGCGACCCGGATCACCGGCGGCATCGCGTCCTATTCCAACTACGGCGCGGCGGTGGACCTGTCCGGTCCGGGCGGTGGCGGCGGCGTCGACGGCAACCCCGGCGGCTACGTCTGGCAGGCCGGCTACGACGGCGCGACCACGCCGACCTCCGGCGCCTACACCTACATGGGCATGGGCGGCACCTCGATGGCTTCGCCGCACGTGGCCGCGGTCGCGGCGCTGGTGCAGAGCGCGGTGAGCGCCGGCGGCGGCGCGCCGCTGACCCCGGCCGCGCTGGAGACCCTGCTCAAGCAGACCGCGCGCGCGTTCCCGGTGACGATCCCGTCGAGCACCCCGATCGGCACCGGCATCGTCGACGCCAAGGCCGCGCTGGACAAGGCGCTGGAAGTGCCGTGCGATCCGGAAACCGAGACCTGCGGCCCCGACGCCACGCCGTTGACCAACAAGGTGGCGGTGGGCGGCCTGTCCGGCGCCGCCGGCAGCGAAGTGCTGTACAGCTTCGAGGCCAAGGCGGGCGCGGTGCTGAGCTTCCTGAGCTACGGCGGCAGCGGCAACGTGTCGATGTACGTGAGCTTCGACGAGGAGCCCACCGCCTCGGCGTACGACGCCAAGTCGACCCGTCCGGGCAACAGCGAAACGGTGCGCTTCACCGCGCCGCAGGCCGGCACCTACTACATCAAGCTGACCGGCACCGCCGCGTTCAGTGGCGTGAGTCTGGTCGCCCGCCAGTAATCGGGCTGCGCCTCGGCGCAGCGGAAGGACCCGCGCAGAACCCCGGCCTCGGCCGGGGTTTTGCGTTTCCGGGGAGGTGGTTGCACCACGATGCGCCGGCGGCCGAGGTCGATGCGATTGCGTCGGAACGACGCGCTCGGTCGGTCAGTCCGGCCGCTGCGCCTGCACGAGCGGAACGCCGCGTCGACCGGCAGGGCGCGATGTGCGTGGGATGCCGAACATGGCCACCCGCGTCGCCGGCGTCCGTCCCCGGTGTCGGGCGTTGCCGGCATCGGCGTCCGGAACGGTGGGGGCGGCACCGCCGGCGGGCGGCCGGCGCGATAGACGATCGGGCGGCGGTGGCCGTTGGCGGCGCATTCAGCAGCGCGACAGCGCGCGGGTGCGGCGTCGGCTGGGGAGCGACGCGGCGACCGGCGCTACGGCGGCGGCCGCCGCCATCGCATGTCCTTCGGCTGCCGTGGAAGATCGGCTCGCCGTTCGCGCGGCGCAGCATGTCGCACGACGCGTGGACGTGAGCCTAGCCGCATGCGCCAGCTGAATCGCGGTAACCAAAGCGTCACCGAAGGTCGTGGTCATGCCGGGAGCTTTGCGTCTGCGTCCGCTGCCACGCCCTCGGCATACCCGCTCGGCACGCCGCAACGCATCGGCCGGCAGCGTCGTAGACAGACGTGCCCGGGCGCCTGTCGCCGGTAGGCGGCAGGTCGCGGCAAGCTGATAAAGTCGCGCATGACCTAGGGAGGGATTGCGTGAACGCGCTCGTGAAGGACACCGCCGCCGATACGCCCGAGAACCGCATCGTCGAGGCGTTGCTGGCCAAGGGCCGGCTCAAGGAGGGCGACCTGCTGCGCGCGCGGCAACTGCAGCGCGAGTCCGGCGGCGGCCTGCTGTCGCTGCTGGCGCGCCTTGGCCTGGTGTCCGAACGCGACCACGCCGAGGTCAGCGCCGACGTGCTGGGCCTGCCGCTGCTCGACGCCAAGCAGGTGCCGGCGGCCGCGCCGGAGAACCTGCCCGAGGCGCAGCCGCTGTCGCTGCGCTTCCTCAAGCAGTTCCACGTGTGCCCGCTGGGCGAACGCGACGGCGCGATCGAACTGTGGGTCGCCGACCCGCACGATGCCTATGCCGCCGACGCGGTGCGCCTGGCCACCGGCTGCCGGATCGTGCCGCGGGTCGGGCTGCGCTCGGAGATCGACGACCTGATCGAGCGCTGGTTCGGCCAGGGCCGCAGCGCGATGGGCGCGATCGTGGAGACCGCCGACGGCGACAGCGCCGCCACCGACGACATCGAGCACCTGCGCGACCTGGCCTCCGAAGCGCCGGTGATACGCCTGGTGAACCTGGTGATCCAGCGCGCGGTGGAACTGCGCGCCTCGGACATCCACATCGAGCCGTTCGAAAGCCGGCTCAAGGTGCGCTACCGCGTCGACGGCGTGCTGATCGACGGCGAGAGCCCGCCGGCCAACCTGACCGCGGCGGTGATCAGCCGGGTCAAGATCATGGCCAAGCTCAACATCGCCGAGCGCCGCCTGCCGCAAGACGGGCGCATCATGCTGCGCGTGCAGGGCAAGGAACTGGACCTGCGCGTGAGCACGGTGCCCACCGCGCACGGCGAGAGCGTGGTGATGCGCCTGCTCGACCGCGAGACGGTGGTGTTCGATTTCCACCGGCTGGGCTTCACCGACGCGTTCCTGCCGCAGTTCCGCAAGGTGCTCGAACAGCCGCACGGCATCCTGCTGGTCACCGGCCCGACCGGCTCGGGCAAGACCACCACGCTGTACACCGCGCTGAGCCAGCTCAACACCGCCGAGGTCAAGATCATCACGGTCGAGGACCCGGTCGAGTACCAGATCGAGGGCATCAACCAGATCCAGGCCAAGCCGCAGATCGGGCTGGATTTCGCCCACGCGCTGCGCAGCATCGTGCGCCAGGATCCGGACATCATCATGATCGGCGAGATGCGCGACCTGGAAACCGCGCGCATCGCGATCCAGTCGGCGCTGACCGGCCACCTGGTGCTGTCCACGCTGCACACCAACAACGCCGCCGGCGGCATCACCCGCCTGCTCGACATGGGCGTGGAGGACTACCTGCTGACCTCCACCATCAACGGCATCCTCGCCCAGCGCCTGGTGCGCCGGCTGGAGCCCACGCACGCGGAGAAGTACGCCGCCTCGCCGGAGGAGATCGAGAAGTTCGACCTGCGCCGGCTGCAGCCGCACGGCGAGATCTTCCTGTACCGCCCGCGCCCGTCGGCGATCGCGCCGACCGGCTACCTGGGGCGGACCACGATCATGGAGTTCCTGGTGATGAACGACGCGCTGCGGCGCGCGGTGATGCGCCATGCCGGCATGGGCGAGCTCGAGCAGCTGGCGCGCGAGGCGGGCATGCGCACGATGTACGAGGACGGGCTGAGCAAGGCATTGAGCGGCCAGACCACGATCGAGGAAGTGCTGCGGGTGACGGAGGACGCATGAGCACAGGACGGCCGGTCGGGGGCACGCAGGCTCGCCCCGGCTCCGGGGTTTTCCGGCCGACGAACTGGCGCATGTCGGGCATGCGTGGCGCGAGCCGGCAGCCGAGGTCCCACGCGCGTCCCGAGTCCCGAGTCCCGCGTCCCGAGTCCCGCCGCTGATGCCCCTGTACCGCTACAAGGCGCTCAACAGCCACGGCGATGTCCTGGAAGGCCAGATGGAGGCCGCCAACGACGCCGAGGTGGCCGCGCGCCTGCAGGAACAGGGGCACATGCCGATGGAGGCCAGGCTGGCCGCCGACGGCGGCGGCGCGTCGCTGCGCAGCCTGTTCCGGCCCAAGCCGTTCGACGGCGCGGCGCTGGTGCAGTTCACCCAGCAGCTGGCGACGCTGCTCGGCGCCGGGCAGCCGCTGGACCGCGCCTTGTCGATCCTGCTGGAACTGCCGGAGGACGAGCGCTCCAAGCGCACCATCGCCGACATCCGCGACACCGTGCGCGGCGGCGCGCCGCTGTCCACCGCGCTGGAACGCCAGCACGGCCTGTTCTCGCGCCTGTACATCAACATGGTGCGCGCCGGCGAGGCCGGCGGCAGCCTGCACGACACGCTGCAGCGCCTGGCCGAATACCTGGAGCGCAGCCGCGAGCTGAAGGGCCGGGTGATCAACGCGCTGATCTATCCGGCGATCCTGGTCAGCGTGGTCGGCTGCGCGCTGCTGTTCCTGCTCGGCTACGTGGTGCCGCAGTTCGCGCAGATGTACGAGAGCCTGGACGTGCAGCTGCCGTGGTTCACCCAGGCGGTGCTGACGGTCGGCCTGTTCGTGCGCGACTGGTGGATCGCGCTGCTGGTGGTGCCGGCGCTGGCGGTGCTCGGCATCGACCGCAAGCGCCGCGACCCGGCGTTCCGCGCCGCGTTCGACGCCTGGCTGCTGCGCCAGCGCTTCATCGGCGTGCTGATCGCGCGGCTGGAGACGGCGCGGCTCACCCGCACCCTGGGCACGCTGCTGCGCAACGGCGTGCCGCTGCTGGCGGCGCTGGGCATCTCGCGCAACGTGCTGTCGAACCTGGCGCTGACCGCCGACGTCGGCACCGCCGCCGACGACGTCAAGAACGGCCATGGGCTGTCGGCGTCGCTGTCCAAGGGCAAGCGCTTCCCGCGGCTGGCGCTGCAGATGATCCAGGTCGGCGAGGAATCCGGCGCCCTGGACACCATGCTGCTGAAGACCGCGGACACCTTCGAACAGGAGACCGCGCAGGCCATCGACCGCCTGCTGGCCGCGCTGGTGCCGGCGATCACCCTGGTGCTGGCCTCGGTGGTCGGCCTGGTGATCATCTCCGTGCTGGTCCCGCTATACGACCTGACCAATGCGATTGGGTGAGGCGCCACGCTCATGCGCCATGGCGCATGTGGCGCCGAACGCCTGGCCATGGATGGCCGGGCAGGTGGCTCCGGAGCACGTGGTGCTGCGCCATGGACGGCAGCGCGAACCGATGGCGCAGCGGAATGTCGAATCGAAGGAGGTCATGCGCTTGCGAACCACCGGTTCGCGCATGGCCGAACGCCCGGCCATGGATGGCCGGGCCGGCGTATCGGGTCGCGACCATGCTGCGCCAGGGATGGCAGCCGAGATCTTGGCTGCATCCCATTGCCGCGCCATGACGCATGTGGTGCCGAATGCCCGGCCATGGATGGCCGGGCCGGTGGTTCCGGCGCCAGTGGCGTCGCGCCAGGGACGGCGGCGCGAACCGGCGGCGGTGTACGCACGCTGCACCGCCAGTCACCAGACCGTAGCGCGTAAGACTGCGCCATACGTCGCGCGCCCGGCACAGCGGGCCGCCCCGCACCCGCTATGCGTCACATCGCCGCGCTACGCTCGCTGCGAGCGTCGCGGCACAGTGCGAACGCGGACACGGCGAACGCCGCCGCATTCGGCTACACAGGCTTTTCACCGCAAGGATCCGAAGCAATGCGCAACCTACGTTCCCTGACCCGTTCCCCCTCCGCCGCGCGCCAGTCCGGCATGAGCCTGCTGGAGATCATCATCGTCATCGTGCTGATCGGCGCGGTGCTGACCCTGGTCGGCAGCCGCGTGCTCGGCGGCGCCGACCGCGGCAAGGCCAACCTGGCCAAGTCGCAGATCCAGACCATGGCCGGCAAGATCGACAACTACCAGCTCGACACCGGCAAGCTGCCGTCCAAGCTCGACGACCTGGTCACCGCGCCGGGCGGCGTCAGCGGCTGGCTGGGGCCGTACGCGAAGGCCAGCGAACTCAACGATCCGTGGGGCCACCCGATCGAGTACCGCGTGCCCGGCGACGGCAAGCCGTTCGACCTGGTCAGCCTGGGCAAGGACGGCCAGCCCGGCGGCAGCAGCTACGACGGCGACATCAAGTACGAGTGATACGCGGCCATGCTGCAGCTCCACGCCGTCCGCCTGCCGACCGTGGCGCATGCGCGCGCCATGCGTGCGCGCATGCGCGGCGTGTCGTTGCTGGAGATGCTGCTGGTGGTGGGCCTGATCGCGATCGCCGCGGTGCTGGCCGCCTCGGTGCTGACCGGCGGCATCGACGGCATGCGCCTGCGGTCGTCGGCCAAGGAGATCGCCGCGCAGCTGCGCTACACGCGCGCCCAGGCGATCGCCAGCGGGCAGCCGCAGCGTTTCCTGATCGACCCGCAGGCGCATCGCTGGCAGGCGCCCAACGGCCGCCATGGCGAGATCCCGCCGTCGCTGGCGGTGCGCTTCACCGGCGCGCGGCAGGTGCAGCGCCGCGGCGACGAAGGCGCGATCCAGTTCTTCGAGGACGGCGCGGCCACCGGCGGGCGCATCGAACTGCAGGCGCGGCAGTCGGTCTGGCGGATCGACGTGACCTGGCTCACCGGCGAGGTCAGGGTCGGGCGCCCGCCGGGGCAGGCCGCGCCATGAGATCGCAACGCGGCTACACGCTGATCGAGGTGATCGTCGCCTTCGCGCTGCTGGCGCTGGCGCTGACCCTGCTGCTCGGTTCGCTGTCCGGCGCCGCGCGCCAGGTCAAGCGCGCCGACGAGCTCAGCCGCGCCACGCTGTACGCGCAGTCGCTGCTGGCCGAACAGGGCACCGAGCAGCCGCTGCAGCCCGGCCGCGAGCAGGGCAGCTTCGAGCAGGGCCGCTACCGCTGGACGCTGGAGGTGGCGCCGTACGTCGACCCGCGGCGCGCGCCGAACGACGCCGTCGCGCCCGGCGCGCCGGTGCTGCTGCAACTGAGCCTGCAGGTGAACTGGGGCGAGGGCCCGGCGCAGGCGCTGCAATGGAAGACGCTGCGCCTGGTCGCCGTGCAGAGCGCGGGGACGCCGCCGTGAACGCGGCACCGGGCGGCCGCGGCGCGGCGCGCGGCTTCACCCTGATCGAAGTGCTGCTGGCCACGGTGCTGCTGGTCGGCGGGCTGACCCTGGCCTTCGCCACGCTGCGCTCGGCGACCGCGATCAGCGGCCGCGGCGAGGCGATCGCCGGGCGCAGCGAGCGCATGCGCGCGGTCGAGGGTTTCCTGCGCCGGCGGCTGAGCGGCGCGCTGCCGATGGCGCTGGAGGTGGACAGCCAGACGCTGCAGCCGCTGCGCTTCGTCGGCGAGCCGCAGCGCATGCGCTTCGTCGCCGACCTGCCGGACTACCTGGGCCGCGGCGGACCGTACGTGCACGATCTGAGCGTGGCCGGCGGCGACGGCCAGCGCCGGCTGGACATCGCGCTGACCCAGGTCCAGGCCGGCAAGCAGATCGACGAGGCGCGCCCGCGCCCGCCCGAGCCGCTGGCCGAGGACCTGCGCCAGGTGCGCTTCCGCTATCGCGGCATGGACCCGGAGCGTGCCGGGCTGGGGCCGTGGCAGGAGCGTTGGGAACACTACGAACAGCTGCCGGTGCTGGTGTCGATCGAGATCACCGGCAACGACGGCGCGGCGTGGCCGCCGCTGGTGGTGGCGCTGCGCCAGGCCGGCGCCGCCGAGGCGCGGCCATGAGCGCGATGCGCGGCGCGGCGCTGGTGCTGGTGCTGTGGCTGATCGCGCTGCTGACCGCGCTGATCGGCGCGTTCGCGCTGACCGCGCGCACCGAGGGGCTGCAGGGCAAGGTGCTCGGCGACGGCGCCGCGGCGCAGGAGCGCGCCCGCGCCGGGCTGGAATACGCGTTGACGCGCCTGGCCGGCACGCCCACGCAACCGGGCTGGCGCCCGGACGGGCGCCGCTACCGCTGGCCGTACGAGGACGCCACGGTCGAGCTGCGAGTGATCGACGAGAGCGGCAAGGTCGACCTGAACCTGGCCGACGCGGCGCTGCTGGCGGCGCTGATGCGCGCGGTCGGTGCCGACCCGCAGCGCGCCGACCGCATCGCCGCGGCGATCGTGGACTGGCGCGATGCGGACAATCTGAGCCAGGCCAACGGCGGCGCCGAGGATCCGGACTACGCGTCCGAGAACCGGCCCTACGGCGCCAAGGACGCTCCGTTCGAGAGCCTGGCCGAGCTGCAGCTGGTGCTGGGCATGGACGCGCAGCTGTACGCGCAGCTGCTGCCGAACGTGACCATCTACAGCGGGACCTCGCGTCCGGCGCCGGATTTCGCCCCGGAGCCGGTGCTGACCGCGCTGGGCCTGGATGCGGCGGCGGTGCTGGCCCAGCGCGAGCGCGCCGACCCGGCGCAGGCGGCGCTCGGCGGCGGCAGCAGCACCTACGGCATCGAGAGCCGCGCGCGGCTGGCGGGCGGCCGCGAAGCGGTGCTGCGCGCGGTGGTGCGCCCTGGCTCGTCGGCGCTGCCGGGCTCCGCCTACACTGTGCTGCGATGGGAAGAAGGATCGACACCTAGATGATGGCGTGGCGCGACACTATGGAGCGGATCGGGGTACGCGTGGCGCCGGACGCCGGCGGCCTGCTGGCCTGGTGGCAGCGCTCGCTGATGGCGTGGCTGCCGCCGCGCTGGCAGTTGCAGCTGGGCTGGTCGCAGGCGCGGCTGCTGCTGTGGCGCGATGGTGAGCAGTTGCTGCTGGCGCGGCAGCTCGGCGCCGAGCCGGGCACGCCGCAGGCGCTGCCGTGGCCGCTGTCGGTACCGCAGCTGGAAGCGCTGCTGGGCCCGCGCCTGTCGGCGTTGCCGCGGGTGTGGCTACTGCCGGCCGAGACCACGCTGCGCCGTGCGCTGCGCCTGCCGGCGGCCGCCGCCGACCACCTGCGCGAGGTGGCGAAGTTCGAGATCGACCGGCAGACCCCGTTCCAGGCCGACCAGGTGGTGTACGACGTGCGCGTCGGCGCGCGCCGCGACGACGGCCAGATCGACGCCGAACTGGTGGTGGCGCCGCAGCGCACGCTCGACGAACTGGCGGCCAGCGCCGGCGCGCTGCGGCCGACCCTGGCCGGCGTCGACGTCGCCGGCGCCGACGGCCTGCCGCTGGGGGTGAACCTGCTGCCGCTGGCGCAGCGGCACCGCCGCGCCGATCCGATGCGGCGCTGGAACGCGATCCTCGCCGCGACCGCGCTGCTGGCCGTGTTCTTCGCCGGCTGGCAGCTGCTCGACAACCGCCGCCAGGCGGCCGAGGCGCTGCGCGCGCAGGTCGACAGCGCCGCGCAGCGCGCGCGCGGGGTGGCCGCGCAACGCCAGCAGCTGACCGATCTGGTCGAAGGCGTGGCGTTCTTCGACCAGCTGCGCGCCGAGCGGCCGAGCGCGCTGGAGATCTGGAACGAACTGAGCAAGCGCCTGCCCGAGGGCACCTACCTGGAGAAGTTCTCGGTGGAGGGCGACCAGCTGCAGTTGATCGGGCTCAGCAGCGAGGCGTCGTCGCTGGTCGGGCGCCTGGAAGGTTCGCCGCTGTGGCGCACCCCGTCGCTGACCGGCGTGCTGCAGGCCGACCCCGGCAGCCACCGCGACCGCTTCACCCTGACCGCCGAACTGGCCGGGACCAAGCGCAAGGAGGCCGCCGATGCCGGTGCAGGTCGATAAGCGCGACCGCTGGCTGGCACTGGGACTGCTGCTGGCGGCACTGGCGGTGGCCTATCTGCTGCTGGTGCATCCGTGGTGGACGGTGCCGCTGCGCGAGGTCGACGCCCAGATCCAGGAACTGCGCGAGCGCGAACTGCGCGTGCGCATGCAGTTGCAGCAGGCGCCGCAGGTGGCGCAGCGGCTGCAGCAGGCGCAACGCGAACTGGCCGCGCGGCCGGGCTTCCTGCACGAGACCTCGGCCGAACTGGCCTCGGCCGGGCTGGTGCAGCGGCTGGAAAGCGCGGTGGCCGCCGCCAGCCCCGGCAACCGCAGCTGCGCGATCAGCAACCGTTCGCCGCTGGCCGCCGACAACCGCCGCGAGCGCTTCACCCGGGTCGCGGTGCAGGTACGCCTGCGCTGCGGCACGCCCGAGCTGGCGGCGGTGCTGCATGCGCTGGAAAGCGGCACGCCGGCGCTGTTCGTGGACAACCTCAACGTGATGGCGCAGCGCTACCAGCTGTCGCCGGGCGAAAGCGGCAACGGCCTGGACGTGGCGTTCGAACTGGCCGGTTATCTGCGCCCGAACGCGATGGCGGCGCCGCCCGGTGCGCCGCCGGCGGCTCCGGCGGCGAGTCCGGCGGCGGCGATGCCGGCGATGGACGCCGGGCAGCCGGCCGGGCCGGGGCCCAGCGAGCCGCCGGCCATGCCCGAGGCCGCGCCGTCGTCGCCGGACGCGGCAACGCCGGCGCAGGGCGTGGCGCCGGCCGGGGAGGACGCGCATGCGGATTGAAGCGATCGGCCTGCGGACCGCGTGGCTGGCCACGCTCGCGCTGTGGGCGCTGCTGGTGTGGACGCTGGGCTTGGCCGGGCTGGGCCAGCGCATCGTGCCGCTGCCCGACGACCCGGCGATGATCCAGCGCCTGCCGGCGCTGCCGCCGGCCGGCGGCAACCGCCTCGGCGATTTTTCCCGCTATGCGGAGATCGCCGCGCGCCCGGTGTTCGCCGAGGACCGCCGCCCGCATCCGTTCTTCCTCAGCGCCGACAACGGCCAGGCCGCGGCGCCGACGGTGCGCCTGACCGGCGTGCTGCTGACCGAGACGTTCAAGATGGCCACGCTGACCACCGAGCAGGGCGTTTCGCTGCGCCTGCAGCAGGGCCAGGACCCGGTGCAGGGATGGCGGCTGGTGTCGCTGGAACCGCGGCGGGCCACGGTGACCGGCCCCAGCGGCCCGCAGACCCTGGAGCTGAAGGTGTTCGACGGCAAGGGCGGGCAACCGCCCACGGCGCTGGGCCAGGGCGCGCGGCCCGGCCAGGCGGCGCCGCCGATCGTGCCGCCGCCGGGCCCGGCCACGCCGGCCAATGCCGCCAATGCCGCCAATGCCGCCAATGCCGCCAACGTTCCGCGTCCGGCGCCCGCCGCCGCCGCACCCCCGCCGGCGGCCACCCCGCCGCCGGCACCGTCCGCCGATCAGTTGCAGGCGATCCGCGAACGTATCGAAGCCCGTCGCCGGCAGTTGCAGCAGCAGCGCCAGAACGGCTCCACTCCCGGTCAGAACCCCTAAGAGTGAACGCATGACGTCTCGCTTGTTTTCCCTGTCCCTGCTGATCGGCCTGTTGGCCGGTTGCGCCACCACGCCGTCGCCGGACGTCCGCCGCGGCGCCGCGATCGATCCCAACGTCGGCGCCGCCGGCAGCACCCAGCGCGGCGGCGAAGGCGGCGCGGCGGCCGGGGCCGACGGCGAGGCCGACCGCACCGTGCCGGTGATCCGCCGCGGCAGCGGCACCATGATCAATTCCAGCGCCGCGGCCGCGCCGGCGCCGTCGCTGGCCAACGCCGGCAGCGGCAGCGCCACCTTCAACTTCGAGGGCGAATCGGTGCACGCGGTGGTCAAGGCCATCCTCGGCGACATGCTCGGCCAGAACTACGTGATCGCGCCGGGCGTGCAGGGCACGGTGACCCTGGCCACGCCCAAGCCGGTGTCGCCGGCGCAGGCGCTGAACCTGCTGGAGATGGTGCTGGGCTGGAACAACGCGCGCATGGTCTACAGCGGCGGGCGCTACAACATCGTGCCGGCCGACCAGGCCCTGGCCGGCACGGTCGCGCCGAGCACCGCCTCGCCGGCCAGCGCGCGCGGCTTCGAGGTGCGGGTGGTGCCGCTGAAGTTCATTTCCGCCGCCGAGATGAAGAAGGTGCTCGAGCCGTACGCGCGCCCGAACGCGATCGTCGGCATCGACGCGTCGCGCAACGTGATCACCCTGGGCGGCACCCGCGCCGAGCTGGAGAACTACCTGCGCACGGTGCAGATCTTCGACGTGGACTGGCTGTCGGGCATGTCGGTGGGCGTGTTCCCGATCCAGTCGGGCAAGGCCGAGCAGGTCGCCGCGGACCTGGAGAAGGTGTTCGGCGAGAACAGCAAGACCCCCAGCGCCGGCATGTTCCGCTTCATGCCGCTGGAGAACGCCAACGCGGTGCTGGTGATCACCCCGCAGGCGCGCTACCTGGACCAGATCCAGCAGTGGCTGGACCGCATCGACAGCGCCGGCGGCGGCTCGCGGCTGTTCTCCTACGAGCTGAAGTACATCAAGGCCAAGGACCTGGCCGACCGCCTGGCCGAGGTGTTCGGCGCCAGCGGCAGCGGCAGCCGCGGCGACTCCAGCGCCTCGCTGATGCCGGGCATGCAGTCCAGCCAGTTGAGCGGCGGCAGCCGCGACGGCAGCCTGGGCAGCAGCAGCGGCATCACCGGCGGCAGCGTTGGCGACAGCGGCGGCGATAGCTTCTCCAGCAGCAGCGGCAGCTCGTCTGGCAGCAGTGGCGGGCTCGGCAACGGCAGCCTGCAGCTGTCGCCGCGCACCGCGGGCAACGGCAGCGTGACCCTGGAAGTGGAAGGGGACAAGGTGGGCGTGTCGGCGGTGGAGGAAACCAACACCTTGCTGGTGCGTTCCACGCCGCAGGCGTGGAGCTCGATCCGCGACGTGATCGAGAAGCTCGACGTGATGCCGATGCAGGTGCATATCGAGGCCCAGGTGGCCGAGGTCAACCTAACCGGCGAACTGAGCTATGGCGTCAACTGGTACTTCGAAAATGCGGTGACCACGCCGGTCAACGCGGACGGCAGCGGCGGCCCGGGCCTGCCGTCTGCGGCTGGGCGCGGCATCTGGGGCGACATCGCCGGCAGCGTCACCGGCGACGGCCTGGGCTGGACCTTCCTCGGCAAGAACGCCGCGGCCGTCATCACCGCGTTGGACCGGGTCACCAACGTGCGCCTGCTGCAGACGCCATCGGTGTTCGTGCGCAACAACGCCGAGGCGACGCTGAACGTGGGCTCGCGCATCCCGATCAATTCCACCTCGATCAACACCGGCATCGGCACCGACACCAGCTATTCATCGGTGCAGTACATCGATACCGGCGTGATCCTGAAGGTGCGCCCGCGGGTGACCAAGGACGGCATGGTGTTCCTGGACATCGTGCAGGAAGTCAGCACGCCGGGCGCGCGTCCGGCCGCCTGTGCGTCGGCCACGGCCAACGGCTCGGCGTGCAACGTCGACATCAACACCCGCCGGGTCAAGACCGAGGCGGCGGTGCAGAGCGGGGACACCATCATGCTCGCCGGCCTGATCGACGACAGCACCACCGACGGCAGCTCGGGCGTGCCGTTCCTGAGCAGGTTGCCGGTGGTGGGCGGATTGTTCGGCAGCAAGACCCGCGATAACAGCCGGCGCGAGGTGATCGTGCTGATCACCCCGTCGATCGTGCGCAATCCGCGCGAGGCGCGCGAGCTGACCGACGAATACGGCGAGAAGTTCAAGGCGATGGAACCGCTGCCGGCCGCCGGCAAGAAGTAACCCGGTGACGCTGCCCATCGTGTTGCTGCCGGTCGCGGTCGACGACGAGGCGCTGGACGCCTGCCTCGGCGCGCTGGAAACGACCACGCCTGCCGGTACCCGCGTGTGGCTGGCCGACGACGCCCAGGCCGGCCCGCGCGGCCAGCGGGTAATCGAGGCGTGGCTGGCGCGCACCCGGCTGCAGGCCGACTACACGCGGCGGCCGCGGGCGATCGGCGAGGTCGCGCACCTGGACGAGATGCTGCGTGCCTGCGCCGGCGCCGACGTGGTGGTGCTGGCGGCCGGCGCGCAGCCGCTGCCGGGCTGGCTGCACCGGCTTGGCGCGTGCCTGGCGCGCGATGCGGCGATCGCCAGCGCCACGCCGTGGAGCAATGCCGGCGAGGCCACCGCGTGGCCGCGGCTGGGCGAGATCAATCCGCTGCCCGACGACGCCGAACGCCTGGCCCAGGCCTGCGCGGCGATGCCGCCGCTGCATCCGGAACTGCCCTCGGCGGTCTGCCATGCGGTGGCGTTGCGCGGCGCGGCGCGGCAGCGTGCCGGCGGCCTGGACGCGAGCAGCTACGGCTCGTGGTACGCGGCGCTGATCGACCTGTCGCTGCGCATGGCCGGGCTGGGCTGGCGCAACGTGTTGTGCGAGACCGCCTACGTGGCGCGCCGCGGCGAAGGCGCCGCAGCCGACGGCGACCTGGACGCGCTGGCCGCGCGCTGGCCGGCCTGGCACGCGCGCCTGGCCAGCTTCCTGATGCACGATCCGCTGCGCGTGCGCCGCGAGGACCTGCAACGCCTCTACGACGAGCTGCCGCCGCCCGATCCGCAGCGCACGCTGTTCGACGCCTAACGCACAGGCAGCCGGCGCAATGCCGCAGCTCCCTGTAGGAGCGGCTTCAGCCGCGACGAACGGAGGCGCGGACGTGGACGATCCTGCAAACGGTCGGGACTGAAGTCCCTCCTACAGGAGCAGCAAAGCGCGCGAGGCGGGGGGCTGTAGAAGCGGCTTCAGCCGCGACGAACGAAGGGGGAACCTGGCGGTCCGGGCGATGCCCTGCCGAACGGCGCATCGACCCATCCGCCGTCCGCGCAGCCTCGGCAGCCACGACGATGCAATGAAGCATTGCCACAGCGCATTCGCATGCACCGCATCCCACCGCACCGGCTCACCCGGGCGGCGCCTGCACCTCCACCGTCACTTCCAGCACGTCGTGGCGCCACGATTCGATGTCGAATTCCACCGCGCGGCCATCGGCCGCGTAGCTCACCCGCTGCAGCCGGAAGCACGGGGTGCCGGCGGTGGACTGCAGCAGCGCGGCCTGCTCGGCGTCCAGCGTGGACGGATACATCGACAGCCGGCTGCGCGCCTGGCGCAAGCCGAGCCGCTGTCCGAGCACGGCGCTGAGCGAGCCGGCCAGGTCGTGCTCGAGCAGGCTGGGCGCCCATGCGGCGAGGATCGCGTTGGTCTCCAGCAACACCGCGCGGCGGCCGATCCAGCGTCGCCGCTGCAGCACGAACACCTCCGCCGCGGCATCGTCCAGTTCCAGCTGTCGCGCCAGCGTCGCGCCAGCCGGCTGGCGGTGCGCGCCGAGCAGTTCGGTGCGCGGCGTGCCGCCCTGTGCGGCGACGTACTGCATGAAGCCGGCGATGCTGTTGGGATCGTGGCGCACGCGCGGCGCGCTGACGAACCAGCCGCGCCGATTCTCGCGGTAGATATGGCCCTCCGATTCCAGGTGCTGCAGCGCCTCACGCAGGGTGATGCGGGTGCAGCCGAACAGCGCGGCCAGTTCGCGTTCCACCGGCAGGCGCTGGTCCGCGGCCCATTCGCCGCCGGCGATGCGCGCGAGCAACACATCGGCGATGCGCTGGCCGAAGCCGGGGGACAGGAGCGGCGGCGTGGTCATGGGCGCGCTCCGATGGCGCGCCGACGGCGACCGCGAATGCAGCGGGCGCACCCGTGGCACGGCCTGGCGCATCGATGCGAGGCGCGGCCGCGCCGGCGCCTCGCATCGTGCCCGCCGCCGGCGCCATGTGCCGCGCCGCTCGGACTGCGCCGCTTCATCGCGCTGCCGCCGTGGCGGCGTGCCGAAGGTCGGCCTGCCACAGCCGCAGTCCGTACGCCGCCAGCACCACGAAGCCGGCATACAGCGCCGCGGTCGGATACAGCCCCTTGTAGACGAAGACGCCGACGTACAGGATGTCCAGCACGATCCACAGCCCCCAGTTGGCGATGCGCTTGCGCGCCGCCCAGAAGCTGGCGACCAGGCTGAAGGCGGACAGCGCGGCGTCCAGCCACGGCAGCGCGGCGTCGGTATGGCGGTGCATCAGCCAGCCCAGCAGCAATGCGCCGGCGGCGCCGGCCAGCAGCGAGTACAGGCCCTCGCGCGGCGGCAACGGGCCGACATGGATCCTGCCGTCGTCCAGCCGGCCCTGGCTCCAGCGCCACCAGCCATAGCCCTGCAGGACCACGTAGACGCCCTGCAGCAGCATGTCCGAGTACAGCTTCCATTGGTAGAACAGCCACGCATAGAGCAGCACCGCGACGACGTTGACCGGCCAGCACCAGCGTACCCGACGCGCGGTCAGCCAGACGCCGAGTACGTTGACCAGCACGGCGATGAGTTCGAGGGGAGACATGGGGTGGGGGCTCGGTGATGGGGACGGGATTCGGGGACTCGGGACTCGGGACTCGGGACTCGGGACTCGGGATTTTCGCAAGTTCGCTGCATTTCTGCTTTTCTGTGGGAGGGGCTTCAGCCCCGACGCGTTACTG
>NZ_JAFIWC010000042.1 GCF_017163755.1 Xanthomonas sp. | reverse complement strand
GAGCGGGAAACGAGACTCGAACTCGCGACCTCAACCTTGGCAAGGTTGCGCTCTACCAACTGAGCTATTCCCGCTTGAGGCCGCGAATTCTACCGGGAACGCGAAATGTGTCAACTGGCCCACCACGCCAGCAGCAGCGCCAGCGCGGCCAGGCCGGCCAGCACCCGCGGGCGCCGCAGCCAGCGCCGCGGGCGGCGATCGATCGCATTGGGACTGGCGTAGCGCAGCAGGCCGTGCGGAAAGCCGAAGCGCTGCATGCTGCGGTCGCAGGCCTCGATGCACGCCCCACAGGTCACGCAGGCGTAGTGCGCGCCGTTGCGCAGGTCGATGCCGCTCGGGCAGGCGTCCACGCACGCGGCGCAGTCCACGCAATCGCCGAGCTGCTCGGCGGCGAACTTGGGCAGCGCGCCGTAGGCGGCCTGCAGGTCGTCGCGCACGCCCTCGTGCGAGGCCAGGGCGAAGAGGCTGGCGCGCGTGGCGTAGTCGTGCGCGGTGGCGGGATCGAGCAGGCGCCGCTGGCGCTGGGACACGCTGCCCAGCCCGAGCATGCGCGCGCCGCGCGGCTCGCCGCGCATCGCGTCGTAGCCGGGACCCGGCGTATCGCGGTCGCACAGCAGCGGCTGCAGCCGCGCGTAGGGGCACAGGTAGCGGCACACCTGGCTGCGCAGGAAGCCGGCATTGCCCCAGGTGGCCAGCGCGTAGAACAGCACCCAGAACGTCTCCCAGCCGCTCCAGGCGAACGGTCGCAGGCGCGCCACCAGGTCGGCGATCGGCACGAAGTAGCCGACGAAGCTGACCCCGGTCCACAGCGCCAGCGCCGCCCAGGCCAGGTGCCGCGCCGCCGCCGGCCGCCGCGCGGTACGCCGTTCGATCCAGGCGAAGGCCTCGCTCCATATCGACTGCGGGCAGGCCGCGCCGCACCACAGGCGGCCGGCCAGCGTGGTGAACAGCGCCAGCGCCGCCGCGGCGGCCAGCGCGGCCAGCGCCAGCCAGGCGAAATCCTGCGGCCACAAGGCCAGCGCGAACACGTCCAAGCGCCGCGCCGGCAGGTCGAACAGCAGCGCCTGCCGGCCATGCCAGCGCACCCACGGCAGCAGGCAGAAGGCGCCCAGCAGCGCCAGGATCGCGACGCCGCGCCAGCGCCGGTAGCGGCCGCCGGGCCGGGACGGCGCGGTGCCGGGCGCGGCGCGATCGAGCAAGCGAACGGAGATGGGACGCGGCATGGTCGTTCCGGTCAGTCCAGGGGCGGTTCGTCGTCGTCCGCGCGCGGCGGCGGCCGCGACAGGAACCCGGTCAGCACGCTCGAACTCAGCGTGGCCAGCCAGAACATGAAGAAGCCGACGGTGTAGCCGAACCCGCGGCTGATGCGCAGCCCGGGACAGGTGATGTCGCGCAGCGCCAGCGGGTCGACCAGTGCGAAGAACGCCACGCTGGTCGCGCCGGCCACCAGGAAGCTGGGCCACAGGATCACCCCGAGGCGCTGTACCAGCGGGCGCCGGGGCGGAGGGAACAGCGGATCGTGGCTGGCGGTCATGGCGTGGCGGAACCCATCAGGCGGCGTCGGGCGCCAAGGCGGTGGAGAAGGGCGGCGCCCGCACCGCGAGCGTCGCGCGTCGGCGGCGGCCGATGTCCATGCATCGCAGACTAGGCGCCGGCATCGGGCGCGGCATTGATCCTGATCAAGGCATGGCGCGGCGCGTGGCCGATACTGCAACGGTCATCGCGCGCTGCGCGCGGCGCACACGGGAGAGCGAGATGGTCGAGGACATGGCACCGCTGCCGGGACCGGAGCTGTGCAGCGAAGCGGAGGTGGCCACGCTGGTGCATGCCTTCTACCGACGCGTGCGCGCCGACGCCGAACTGTCGGCGCTGTTCGCGCGGCACATCGACGACTGGGACGCGCACCTGGCGCACCTGGTGGATTTCTGGTCGGCGATGCTGCGCGGCACGCGCCGCTTCCGCGGCGCGCCGATGCCCAAGCACATGGCGATGCAGGAGCTCAGCGCCGTGCTGTTCCAGCGCTGGCTGGCGCTGTTCCGCGCCACCACCGCCGAACTGGACAATGCGCCGATGCGCACGCTGGCCAACGACATCGCCGAGCGCATCGCCGATACGTTCTGGCGCCGCCACCAGATGAGCTGGCGGCCGTTCGAGCCGGTGCGGCCGTTGCACGACATGCCGCCCGAGCGCGATTGATCCAAGTCAAGGCGCACAGGCCCGGCGCCGCGCAAGCTGTGCGCCATGGACACCGCCACCGCCACCGTCATCGCCACCGACCCCGCGCGCAGCTGGGCGTTCGACGCCGAACTGCTGCGCCGCTACGACCGCCCCGGTCCGCGCTACACCTCCTACCCGACCGCACCGCACTTCCAGGAAGGCTTCGCCGCGGCGCAGCTGCACGAGGCGGTGCGCGCCAGCAACGCCCAGGCGCGCCCGCTGTCGCTGTACGTGCACGTGCCCTATTGCCGCAACCCGTGCTTCTATTGCGGCTGCAACCGGGTGATCACCCGCGACACCGGCAAGGGCCGCCCCTACGTGCAGCGCGTGCTGCGCGAGGCGGCGTTGCTGGCCGGGTCGCTGGACCGCCAGCGCGAAGTGGTGCAGCTGCACCTGGGCGGCGGCACGCCGAACTTCCTGGCGCCCGAGCTGCTCGGCGAGCTGCTGCAGGGACTGGCGCAGTCGTTCCGCTTTAGCGAGGCGGCCGACCGCGACTTCTCGATCGAGCTGGACCCGCGCACGGTGTCGCCGCAGGACATCGCCGCACTGGCGGCGCTGGGCTTCAATCGCGCCAGCCTGGGCATCCAGGACTTCGATCCGGCGGTGCAGCAGGCGATCAACCGGGTGCAGGGCGTCGCGCAGACCCTGGACATCGTCCGTGCCTGCCGCGTGCACGGGTTGCGCTCGGTCAACGTCGACCTGATCTACGGACTGCCGCGGCAGACGCTTGAGGGTTTCGCGCGCACCCTGGACACGGTGATCGACGTGCGCCCGGACCGCCTGGCGGTGTACGGCTACGCGCACATGCCGCACCTGTTCAAGGCGCAGCGGCGCATCGCCGACGCCGAGCTGCCCGGCGCCGAGCGGAAACTGGCGCTGCTGGAGCTGGCGGTGGGCAAGCTGTCGGCGGCCGGCTACCAGTACATCGGCATGGACCATTTCGCGCTGCCGCAGGAAGACCTGGCGCGCGCGCAGCGCCAGGGCGGTCTGCACCGCAACTTCATGGGCTACACCACCCATGCCGACACCGACCTGGTGGGGCTCGGGGTCAGCGCGATCAGCCGCATCGGCGACAGCTACAGCCAGAACCAGCGCGAGCTGCCGGCGTGGGAGGCGGCGGTGGATGCCGGCGCCAGCCCGGTGATGCGCGGCCTGCAGCTCAGCGCCGACGACCGCCTGCGCGCCGAGCTGATCCAGCAGCTGATGTGCCAGGGCCAGGTGGACCTGGACGCGCTGGCGCGCCGCCACGGCATCGACCTCGGCTATTTCCGCGACGAACTCGCGGCGCTGGCGCCGCTTTGCGACGACGGCCTGGCCGAGTACCGCGACGGCACGATCCGCGCCACCGCGCGCGGACGGCCGCTGCTGCGGCTGATCGCGATGTGCTTCGACCGCTATCTGCGGCAGCCGGCGCAACCGGCGCGCTATTCGCGCGCGATCTGAGCGGCGCGGTCGCGGTCGCCCGGCTCGCCCGCCGCCCGCCGCCCGCCGACGCAGCTCGTCTAAGGCGTATCGCCACCACGCGGTCGACCTGCGACGTGTGCATGCAACCGGCACCGAAGGCACGATGCTGGGCCACCTGGCATCAGGCGCGACAGCGCGTACCGACAAATCTGCAGCGCGACAGAGCGTCCGAAGGCACCCAGAGCCGCGCCTTGCCCGGTCTGGCTGCCTGCGAACAGAAGAGAAAGCACAAGGCTTTGCAGCAGCGCCGGACGACGCCAGGCTTTCCGAGTCCCGAGTCCCGAGTCCCGAGTCCCGATCAGTGGCAGTGACCACCGAACCCGGCATGCAGCAGCGCAGCCACGATGGCGTGGTGCCCGGAGCGGGGGTCGAACCCGCATGACCTCGCGGTCGAGGGATTTTAAGTCCCTTGCGTATACCAGTTTCGCCATCCGGGCCCTGGAGCCGATAGCGTGCCTGATCGCGCGGGAATTGTGAAATCCCGCGGATGCGGGCCGGGTAACGCGGGTTCGCCGTAGCGCGCGCCACCCGTTGCACGCGTTCGCCGGCGCGGCCGCATCCGCAGCGCATGCGCGGCGTCGGGAAATCCCTACAGCGACGCGCGGCATCGGCCGATCGCGCTGCCGCGTGGCGGCGCGCATCATGGTTCGCCGGCAACGTCATCGCTCCCGCGCCAGGGATGCGCGCTTCGACGGAACCGAACGGATCTCGGTTCGCCGGTTTATCCATCTCCCCGCTCGCGTTGCATGCCGGCTTCGCCAGCGCCTGCCGCCGAAGCGACTTCGTCGAGCCAACGCCCCGTCGCCGGGGCGTTGTCGTTTACTGCGCAGCGACCCGGGGCGACGCAATGCGCGGCCACCGCGCCGCTACGATACCGGGCCGAAACGCGGTCCGCGGTAAAGCGGCAGCGCAGGCCGCGCAGCCGACGGTGCAGGCCGCGCAGCGGTGCCGGCGCGCGCACACGGCGCGAAGCGGTCCGGCGACGGGGGCGGGCGGTCGCGGGACTGCTGCCGACGTGGTCCCCTGGCGCGCGATTCCTCGCTACCGTCGCCGCGCTCGGCGCAGGCGACTCTCTCCATGGTCGATCCAACACATCGAACGCGAGACTTGCATAGCGCTGGGCACGAACGGCAGCGCGCCGCCGGCGCAGCGGGGGCCGGCCGGCCGCTGCAGCCCCTCGCGCCTGACCAGGTTCAACCGGCGCACGGCGCATGCGCACGCTGTCCGCACGGTCCGCGCCCACCGGACGGCGGCTACAACGCCCAGTCCACCCGCATCCCGGCGATCAGCGCGTTCGGCAGGTCGCGCGTGCGCGAGGGCTCGTCGAACTGGTCCGGGTGCACGATGTAGTGCAGGTTCGGCGCGACGCGCAGCCGCGGCGTGAGCTGGATGCCGTAGCTCAGCTCCATCATGGTCTGGGTCGCGTGCGGGGTGCCGCTGCCGCCGGCCGCGGCGCGCGCCAGGCGCAGGTTGTGCAGCGCGTCGCCGCTGTAGCGTTGCTGGGTGACGACGAAGGCGATGTTGTCCTGGTCGCGGCCGGCGAAGGTGCCGCGCTGGACCAGACCCAGCTCCAGGAAGTGGTCTTCGATCAACTGCCCGGACGTGCCCTTCAGCACCGAGCCGAACAGCACCAGGCCGCGCGCGCCGTCGGCGTCGGGACGGGTGACCTGCTGTTCGAAGCGGAAGAACGCGCCGCTGCGGCCGTTGCGGGGGGCATAGCCCAGTCCGCTGAGCAAGGCCGGGTTGCCGTTGCGGTCGTTCAGCGGATCGCGGTAGTCGGAGTTGTCCTGCCAGCCGCCCAGTTCGTACATCGCCGGCAGGCGCGCGCTGGCCGCGTCGGTCTTGTAGCCCACCGCGTAGGGCACGATCACGCCGGTGCGGTCGCGGGCGCTCCAGTTCAGGCCGTGCTCGCCGTCTTCGGCCTGGACCGGGTTGACCTCGTAGGCGCCGATATGCACGTATACGGTCGGCGTCAGCCAGGCCTTGGCGTGCGCGGCCCAGCTGGACACCGGCCACCAGGTGAAGTTGCTGGTGCGGAACACGTAGGTCGGGTTGCCGCAGGCCGAATTGCCTTGGAAGTAGCCGCACAGGTCCGAGCCGAGGAAATGGATGTTGGCCACGCTGCGTCCGGCCTCCAGTTCCAGGCGGTCGTCGAACAGTTTCTGCTGCAGGGTGAAGTTGGCCAGCCGCGTGCCCTGGCCGCCGTAGATTTCCTGCACCGAGGTGCTGTTGCCGATGTCGCTGGCGGCCAGGTTGGTGCCGTGGCGGTTGATCGCGTAGGCCTTGAGGGTGGCGCCGTTCCAGCCGAACAGGCGCTGCAGGTCCACGTCGGTGCCGAGCATCAGCTGTCCGGCGAAGGCGCTGCCCTGTTCCTTGCCGCCATCGAGCGACACCGCGGCCTCGCCGGTGTAGGCGAGCTTGAGTGTGAACGCATCGCCGGCGTCCTGGGCGTGGGCCAGCGGCGCGAGGGCGAGCGCTAGGGCGAGGGTCGGCAGGCGGCGATCGAGGGGGAGGGAAGACATGCGCAGGACTCCTGGGGTTTCGTGGGGTGTGCAGGAGCGCACCCGGGGCGGCGGGCGGGGAGGGAAGCCGTCGCACCGGGCACGCGCCTGCATCGAGCGGTCGGCTCAATCGGGAACGCGTTCGGCAGGGGCGGGCGCGCGGGCCACGTAGCAGCGAGGACAGCAGGCGCAGCGCGTCCGTGCGCGGCGCCGGTAGCGCACCGGCGCGGCGAGGCCTATTCGGTCACGGGCTTCTTCAGCACCCGCAGCGCGAGCGCGGTGAGCACGCTGCCGGCGAGCAGGGCGATCAGGTACACGCCCAGATGGGTCACCGCGTTGGGGATCGGCAGCACGAACACGCCGCCGTGCGGCACCTTCAGCTCGGCGCCGGCGGCCATCGAGATCGCGCCGGCCAGCGCCGAGCCCAGCATCAGCGCCGGGATGGTGCGCAGCGGATCGCGCGCCGCGTACGGAATCGCACCTTCGGTGACGAACGCCAGGCCGAGCACGCCGGTAGCGGTGCTGGTGCCGCGCTCTTCGCGGGTGAAGCGGTCGCGGAACACCCAGGTGGCCAGCGCGATGCCCAGCGGCGGGGTCATGCCGGCGACCATCGCCGCGGCCATCGGCGTGTACACCTGGCTGGCGATCAGGCCGGTGGAGAACGCGTAGGCGGCCTTGTTGACCGGCCCGCCCATGTCGAAGGCCATCATCGCGCCGAGCAGCAGGCCCAGCAGCACCGCGCTGCTGCCCTGCATGCCGCGCAACCAGTCGGTGAGCCAGGCCAGCAGCTCGGCCACCGGCTGGCCGACCACGTACAGCAGCGCCAGGCCCACCAGCAGCGTACCGAGCACCGGCAGGATCAGCACCGGCTTGAGCCCTTCCAGGTTGCGCGGCAGCCTGATCGCGCGGTTCAGCGCGGCCACGCCGTAGCCGGCGATGAAGCCGGCGAAGATGCCGCCGATGAAGCCGGCGCCCAGGTTGGCCGCGACCATGCCGCCGATCATGCCGGGCGCGATGCCGGGACGGTCGGCGATGGAGTAGGCGATGTAGCCGGCCAGCGCCGGCACCATCAGGGTGAAGCCGGCCTTGGCGCCGATCTGGAACAGCGACCAGGCCAGCGTGCCCTTGTGCGCGTCGTCGAAGGCGTAGATGCCGCCCAGCGCGAACGCCAGTGCGATCAGCAGGCCGCCGGCGGTGACGAACGGCAGCATGAACGACACGCCGGTCATCAGGTGCCGGTACGGGCCGGCGGAACTGCCGCGCACGCTGGCCGCCGGCGCGCCGCCGGCGCCGGACGCGTGCACGCCGGCCTCGGCCAGCGCCTTGCGGATCAGGTTGGGGCCGTCGTTGATCGCCGGCTTGGTGCCGCTCTTGTACAGGCGCTTGCCGCCGAAGCGCGCCAGGTCCACTTCGCGGTCGGCGGCGATCAGCACCAGGTCGGCCTCGGCGATCTCGGCGTCGCTGAGCGTGTCCTGCGCGCCGACCGAGCCTTGCGTCTCGACCCGGATCCGGTGGCCCAATGCCTTGGCCGCCTGCTGCAGGCCTTCGGCGGCCATGAAGGTGTGGGCGATGCCGGTCGGGCAGGAGGTGACCGCGACGATGCGCTTGCCGCCGTCGGCCGCTGCGCCGGCCGGCGCGGTGCCCGCCGCGGTCGCCAGCAACGGCGCCAGGACGCCGGCCGCGTCGGCGAGCACCGCGTCGAGGCTGGCGTGCGCCGGCGTCGTGCCGGCAAAGCGCGCGTGGTCGGCGTCGCCATCGCCGACCAGCAGCAGCGGATAGCCGCCGCCGGCCGCCGCCAGATCGAGCGGTGCGATCACGCCAAGCGGCGTGCGCACTTCGGCGTGCAGCGTGGCGCCGCGTTCGGCGGCGGCGTGGCGCAGCGCCTCGGCCGCCAGGACGGCTTCGGTGCTGCGCTCGCCGGCGACGATCACCACGAAGATAGGATTCATGCTTGCTCCCGATGGACGCAGGGCGTCGGCGCGCGGAACCGCGGCGACGTGGGGTTCATTGCAGCGGCTCGATGCGCACCGCGGCCGCGATGCCATCGACCTGATCGCCCGGCAGCCGGCGCGCATCGCCGCTGGCCAGCGTGGCCGCGGCGAAGGCGGTGGCCTGGCGCGCACAGGTTTCCAGGTCGGCATCGGCGAGCAGCGCGGCGACCAGGCCGGCGACCATCGCATCGCCGGCGCCGACCGTGCTGCCGCCGGCCCGTTGCGGCGGCTGCGCGAACACGGCCTGCCCGCCGCGCACGAACAGCGCGCCGTCGCTGCCCAGCGACACCGCTACCAGTTCGATGCCACGCGCGAGCAATGCGCGCGCCGCGGCCAGCAGTTCGCCGCGCTCATGCAACGGCGCGCCGGCCCAGTCTTCCAGTTCGTGGCGATTGGGCTTGATCGCGAACGGCAGCTGCGCGCGCGGCGCGGCCAGCGCTTCGCGCAGCGGCGCGCCGCTGGTGTCCAGCAGCACCCGTGCGCCGGCGGCAGCGGCCTGCGCCTGCAACGCGCGCCAGCTGTCCTCGGCCAGGCCGGCGGGCAGGCTGCCGCTCAGCACCACCGGCAGGCCCGGGCGCAGCAACCCGGCCAGGCGGGCGCCGACCGCGTGCAGTTCCGCCGCGCCCAGCGGCAGCCCGGGCAGGTTGATGTCGGTGGTGTCGCCGCTGTCGGCGGCGACCAGCTTGAGGTTGGTGCGGGTGTCGCCGGGCACGCGCAGGCAGCGGTCGTCGATGCCGCGTTCGCGGAACAGGGTTTCGAACACCGCGGCGTTGCCGGCGCCGAGCACGCCCAGCGCGGCGCAGGCGATGCCGGCATCGGCCAGGCAGGCGGCCACGTTGATGCCCTTGCCGCCGGCGAGCGTGCCCGCGCTGTTCGCGCGATGCACCCGGCCCGGTTGCAGGCGGTCCACGCCGACGGTGAGGTCGATCGCCGGATTCAGGGTGACGGTGACGGCGGCGACGCTCATGCGCCGGCTCCGTCCAGCGCGCGCACGTCGGCCGCGCTCTCGCAGTCCAGCGCCTGCAGGGCCAGCGCCTGCAGCGCGTCCAGGCGGCTGCCGCGCAGGCGCGCCTTCACCGCGGGGATGTCGTTCGGGGTCATCGACAGCTCGTGCACGCCCAGGCCGGCCAGCAGCGCGGCGCCGAACGCGTCGCCGGCCAGGCCGCCGCACACGCCGACCCAGCGTCCGTGGCGCGCGGCGCCCTCGACGGTGGTGCGGATCAGCCGCAGCACCGCCGGGTGCAGGCTGTCGGCCTCGGCGGCCAGCTCTGGATTCTGGCGGTCGATCGCCAGCGTGTACTGGGTCAGGTCGTTGGTGCCGATCGAGAAGAAATCCGCATGCCGTGCCAGCGCGTCGGCCTGGATCGCCGCCGCCGGCACCTCGATCATGATCCCGAGCGGCAGCTGCGGCGCGTCCAGCGCCGCGCGCAGGCGCTCGCACTCGGCGCGCAGGGCGAGGATCTCCGCGGCCGAGGTGATCATCGGGAACATGATCGACAGTTTGGCGCCGTCCCTGGCCGCGCGGTACAGCGCGCGCAGCTGCGGCTGCAGCAGGTCGGCGCGGCGCAGCAGCAGGCGCGCGCCGCGCACGCCGAGGAACGGGTTGTCCTCGCGCGGCAGGTTCAGGTGCGCGACCTGCTTGTCGCCGCCGATGTCCAGCGCGCGCACGATCAGCGAACGCCCGTCCAGCGCCCTGGCCATCGCGAGATAGGTTTCGTACTGCTCGTCCTCGCTGGGCGTGCTGCCGCGCTCCAGGAACAGGAACTCGGTGCGCATCAGGCCCACGCTCTCGGCGCCCTGCGCCAGCGCCATCGGCACCTGTTCGGGCAGGTTGACGTTGGCGCCGATCTCCAGGACGTGGCCGTCCTGGGTCCGTGCCGGCTGGTTGCGCTGCTCGGCCTCGCGCTCGCGCAGCTGGCGCTGGTCTTCGATGTAGGCGCGCGCCGAGGCCAGGTCGGCCTCCGACGGCGCCAGGTACAGGCGGCCGCTGCTGCCGTCGACGATCACCGTGGCGCCGTCGTCCAGGTCCAGCAGGTCGGCGCCGCCGGCGACCAGCGCCGGCAGGCCCAGCGTGCGCGACAGGATCGCGGTGTGCGAGGTCGGCCCGCCCTGCGCGGTGGCCAGGCCGAGCACGCGGGCGGTGTCCAGATGCGCGGTGTCCGACGGCGACAGGTCGTTGGCGAGCAGGATGCACGGGCCGTCGGGCAGGTGTTCCAGGCTGCCGCCGGCCAGCGCCGGGTCGATCTGCGCCAGCACCCGGCGGCCGACGTCGCGCAGGTCGCTGGCGCGTCCGGCCAGCACCGCGTTGCCTAGCGCCGACAGCTTGTTGGCCATCCGGTCCACCGCCTGCTGCCACGACCAGGCCACGCCGTGGCCTTCGACCATCAGCTGGCAAGCCAGGGTGATCAGGTCGGTGTCGTTGAGCAACTCGGCCTGGGCGCGGAAGATCGCCGCATCGCCGGCGCCGAGGCGGCGCCGGGTGTCGTCTTCGACCGCCTGCAACTGCTGGCGGGTGCGGCTCAGCGCGTCGTGCAGCAGCGCGCCGCCGTCGCTCAGCGGCACCGGCGCGTCGGGCACCGGGCCGTCGTTGCCGGCCAGCTTGTGCACCACGCCGATCGCCAGGCCCGGGCTGGCGCCGATGCCGACGATCGCCGGCTGCGCCTGCGGCGGGGTCCAGCCGGCGACCGGCGCGGCGCGGCGCAACGCCGCAGCTTGCGCGTCGGCCTTCTCCTGCGCGGTCAGGCCATCGATCACCGCGCGCAAGCGCGCCAGCGCCGCGGCGGCGTCCTGGCCCTCGGCCGAGATCGTCACCGTGTCGCCGGCGTGCAGGCCCAGCTGCAGCAGCGACACCAGGTTCTTGGCGTCGCCGACCTGGTCGCCGGCGCGCACCTGGATCCGCGCCGCGTAGCCGCGCGCGGTCTCCACCCAGCGCGTGGCCGGGCGCGCATGCAGGCCGGTGGGGTAGGCGACGGTCCAGTCGAAGCGCTCGCCCAGATCGGCCACCGGCGCGCCGCTGGCGGCGGCGACCGCCGGGTCCTGGCTCAGCGCGTCGACGATCGCCTGCGGGTCGTCGCTGGCGAACAGCGCCTGCAGCCGCGGCGGGTCCTGGATCAGCCGGGTCAGCCGGCGCAGCAGGGCGATATGGATGTCGGACTGCGCGGCGATGGCGACCACCAGGTGCGTGGTCTGGCCCGGATTCCACTCCACCCCCTCGCGCAGCTGCAGCACCGCGATGCCGTCGCGCTGCACCAGGTGGCGGTCCTCGCCGGTGCAGTGCGGGATCGCCACGCCATGGCCGAGGAAGGTGTTCGCCAGCGCCTCGCGGCGCAGCATGCTGGCCTGGTAGGCCGGCGGCACGCAGCCGGCGGCGACCAGCAACTGCGCCGCCTGGGCGATCGCATCGGCCTTGTCGCGGGCCTGGACGTTGACGCGGACCAGCTCGCTGGCGACCAATACGGGGGAATTCGTCTGGGTCACGCGGGGCATCCTTCGTGGGCGGGCGGTGAGTGAGTGGATTGTGGGAACGTTCCCACTCACGAGTCAATGTGCACTGCACAATAAGCGGCGGAAAAAGCCGGTGTAAGATCCAAGTGGCATCTTTGAAGGGGGTTGTAGTGGAAATTTTGCGGGAACGTTACCAGTGAGCGTCAGCATCCACGATGTGGCCCGGGTGGCCGGGGTGTCGACGTCGACGGTGTCGCGCGCATTGGGCCAGGGCCCGGTCAGCGAGGAGGTGCGGGCAAGGGTGGAAGCGGCGGTGCGCGAGACCGGCTATCGGCCGAACCTGATGGCGCGGCGGCTGCGCTCGCAGCATTCGGGCATCGTCGGCCTGATCGTCGCCGACATCCGCAACCCGTTCTTCACCGCGGCGATCCGCGCAGTGGAGGACGTGGCCTATCGCGCCGGCATGCGCGTAATCCTGTGCAACACCGACGAGGACCCGCAGCGCGAGGCGCTGTACCTGCAGCTGATGCAGGAGGAGCGGGTCAGCGGGCTGATCTTCGCGCCCACCCGCACCACGATGGGCCAGCTGCCCAAGCTCGCCTTCGACTACCCGGTGGTGCTGATCGACCGCGCCGGCAAATCGGGCGTGCACGACAGCGTCGTGCTGGACAACGCCGCGGCGATGGCGGCGCTGATCGAGCACCTGGCCGAGCGCGGGTTCCGGCGCATCGGCGGGTTGTTCGGCAAGACCAGCAGCACCGCCGCCGAGCGCCGCGACGGCTATCTGGCGGCGATGCAGGCGCACGGGCTGAGCCCGAGCTATCGCGAGGTGGCGCCAAGCGCCGAAGCGGCGAGCGCCGAGACCCAGGCATGGCTGGCGCAGCCGGACCGGCCCGAGGCGCTGGTGGCCAGCAACAGCCTGCTGCTGATGGGCGCGCTGACCGCGGCGCGCGGCGCGGGCCTGCGCATTCCGGCCGACCTGGCGCTGGCCGGCTTCGACAACGAGAGCTGGACCGAACTGGTAGAGCCGGGCATCACCGTGATCGAGCAGCCGGTGGAGGAGATGGGGCGGACCGCGATGTCGCTGCTGCTCGAGCGCATGAACGCGCCGACGCTGCCGATGCGCAAGGTGGTGCTGAGCGGGCGCTGCATCGTGCGCGGTTCCAGCCTGCGCGGTCCGGACTGAATCGGCGCGCCGCGGCGGCGCGCGCTGCGGCTACTCCGAGCCGTCCGGACGCGGATAGTCGTGTTCGGGATCGGCCTTGTTGCGCTCGCGGTTGCTGTCGGGCTGGTCGTGGTCCTTGCCGTGCGCGTCGTCGTTGCGGTAGGCGTCGGGCGTGGCGCTCTTCTGCTGGTCGCTCTCGGCGTTCTGGTGCTTGCTGCTGGTGGACATGGCGGGACTCCGTAAGGCGTCAGGCGGATGCGCCCGGCGCGGTGGGGCGGGTGGCGTTCTGGTCCGATCCGTCCAGCCGCGCCCAGCAGGCGAGCACGAAGGTTTCGGCGTCGCTCCAGGCGATGCGCGGCCACGGATGTTCGGATTCGTAGCGCTGGCGCAGGCGCTCCATGCGCACCGCGTTGGATTCGCGCGGCAGTTGCAGGAACACGTCGCAGGCGGTCTTGATCAGGCGCGCATGCTCGCTGAAGGAGTGCGTGCCCAGGGCTCCTTGCGCATGCAGCGCCTTCCAGTGCGCGAGTTCGGCTTCGACATCCACGAGCAGGCACGGCGCATGACTCACGGCGATGGTCTCCTTTGACTGGGATTGGACGCCCCAGCGTAGAGCCGGTGGCGTGAAAAAAAGGATCACTTCGGACTGGGCCGAATGAAGAACGGGGCGTGCGGGTGCGGACAAAGTCTGGCGCGCACGCGGCGAGCGCAGCGTGATGGCGCGCGTTGCATGCGTGTCCGCCAGCGCGCCCGGCTTGGAGCGCGGCACGGCGCGGCTTACCATGACCGATTCATGTCCCGGCTGCCGGCTTGCCGGCCGGTTCCCGCGTCGCCAGCCGCCGCTGCGCGAGGCACGTATTCATCCATAAGGAACGGCATGCCCGCCGATATCGTGTTCGATCCCGCGCAGTACCGCATCGCCGTCCTCGGCCTGGGCTACGTCGGGCTGCCGCTGGCGGTGGCGTTCGGCGCGCGCTACGACACCGTCGGCTACGACATCGATGCGCAGCGCGTGGCGCAGCTGCGCGAGGGCCACGACCAGACCCTGGAAATGCAGCCGGACGAACTGCGCGCCGGCGTGCGCCTGCGCTACAGCGAAGACGCCGCCGCGCTGCGCGACCGCAACGTCTACGTGGTCACCGTGCCCACGCCGATCGACGCCGACGAGCAGCCGGACCTGCAGCCGCTGCGCCAGGCCAGCGAACTGCTGGCCAGCGTGCTCAAGCGCGGCGACCTGGTGATCTACGAATCGACGGTGTACCCGGGCACCACCGAGGAAGTGTGCGTGCCGCTGCTGGAGCAGGGCTCGGGCCTGGCGTTCAACCGCGATTTCCATTGCGGCTACAGCCCGGAACGGGTCAATCCGGGCGATCGGCAGCGGCGCCTGGCCGACATCCGCAAGATCACTTCCGGGTCCACGCCGGCGGCGGCCGACGCGGTGGACGCGCTATACGCCAGCATCATCGGCGCCGGCACCTGGCGCGCGCCGTCGATCCGCGTCGCCGAGGCGGCGAAGGTGGTGGAGAACATCCAGCGTGACGTCAACATCGCCCTGGTCAACGAACTGGCGCTGATCTTCGACCGCCTCGGCATCGACACCCAGGACGTGCTCGACGCGGCCGGGACCAAGTGGAACTTCCTGCCGTTCCGCCCCGGGCTGGTCGGCGGCCACTGCATCGGCGTGGACCCGTACTACCTGCTGCACAAGTCCGAGAGCGTGGGCTACCACCCCGACCTGATCCACACCGCGCGCCAGGTCAACAACCGCGTCGGCGCGCACGTGGCCGCACGGGTGCAGGCGCTGCTGGCCGGCAAGGGCCTGGACCTGGCGCAGGCGGCGATCCTGGTGCTCGGCGTCACCTTCAAGGAGAACTGCCCGGACCTGCGCAACAGCCGCGCGCTGGAGCTGGTGCAGGCGCTGGCGGCCGCTGGCGCGCAGGTCGACGCCTGCGACCCCTGGGCCGATCCGCACGGCGCGCGCGAGCATGGCGGGGTCAGCCTGCTGCCGGCGCCGGTGCCCGGGCGCTACGACGCGGTGGTGCTGGCGGTGGCGCACGACGAGTACCGGCGCCTGGATGCGCAGCAGATCCGCGCGCTGGGCAAGCCGGGCCTGGTGGTCTACGACGTCAAGTCGGTGTGGCCGCGCGAAGTGGTGGACGATCGGCTCTAGCGGCGCGCACGGCAGTCGGCCCTTGAGCCGCGCGCTGGTCCGCGATCGCGCTCGCCGGAGCGTGGAGGTGCGAGGCCGCCGGCGCGCGGCGGCGCATGGGCACTTGCGGCCCGCCATGGGCCATCCGTCGGGCCGAACCCGGCTTCAAGCCTGGCAACGCATGCAGGCCCGAACCTTCGGTTGCGGCGATCGGACTGGCGGCGCGAGCGGATCGCGCGCGCCGGGCTCGTAAGCGGTTCGCGGCGCGCATGCGGCGCCCGCGGCCGCCCGGCCGGCTACTGCATCGCCGCGCCAGCGCCTACACTCGCGCACTTCGAATCGTTGCGAGGAACGCGATGCACCGCTACCTAGCCTATGCCGGCAGCTGCCTGCTGCTGGCGCTGTCGCTGGCCTTGTGCACGATCTGGCCGATGTGGGGCTGGGGGGTGGCCGCGTTCTCGGTGCTGGCGCTGCTGGGCACCTGGGACCTGCTGCAGAACCGCAGCACGCTGCGCCGCAACTACCCGATCCTGGCCCATTTCCGCTATGGGCTGGAATCGGTCGGGCCGGAGATGCGCCAGTATTTCCTGCAGAGCGACATCGAGGAAGCGCCGTTCTCGCGCCAGCAGCGCGCGCTGGTGTACCAGCGCGCCAAGAACGTGATGGACGTGGTGCCGTTCGGCACGCTGCGCAGCGCCTATGCCACCGACTACGAATGGATCAACCACTCGCTGGCGACCAGCGACCTGGCCGGCCACGATTTCCGGGTGACGATCGGCGCCGACTGCGCGCAGCCGTATTCGGCCAGCGTGTTCAACATCTCGGCGATGAGCTTCGGCGCGCTGTCGGCCAACGCGATCCGCGCGCTCAACGAAGGCGCGCGCCGCGGCGGCTTCTACCACGACACCGGCGAAGGCTCGATCTCGCCGTACCACCGCGAATGCGGCGGCGACCTGGTGTGGGAGATCGGCTCGGGCTATTTCGGCTGCCGCGACCAACAGGGCCGCTTCAGCGAGGAGCGTTTCGTCGCCAATGCCGCCTCGGCGCAGGTGAAGATGATCGAGATCAAGCTGTCGCAGGGCGCCAAGCCCGGCCATGGCGGGGTGCTGCCGGCGGCCAAGGTCAGTGCCGAGATCGCCGCCACCCGCGGCGTGGCGATGGGCCTGGACTGCGTGTCGCCGTCGCGGCATTCGGCGTTCGCCACGCCGGTGGAGCTGTTGCGGTTCGTGGCGCGGCTGCGCGACCTGTCCGGCGGCAAGCCGACCGGCTTCAAGCTGGCGGTCGGCCATCCGTGGGAGTGGTTCGCCATCGCCAAGGCGATGCAGGAAACCGGGCTGCGTCCGGACTTCATCGTCGTCGACGGCGCCGAGGGCGGCACCGGCGCGGCGCCGGCCGAGTTCATCGACCACGTCGGCGTGCCGATGCACGAGGCGCTGCTGCTGGTGCACAACACCCTGGTCGGGCTGGACATCCGCGAGCGCATCAAGCTCGGCGCCGCCGGCAAGATCACCAGCGCGTTCGACATCGCGCGCACCCTGGCGCTGGGCGCGGACTGGTGCAACGCCGGGCGCGGCTTCATGTTCGCGCTGGGCTGCATCCAGTCGCTGAGCTGCCACAGCGACCGTTGCCCGACCGGCATCGCGACCCAGGACCGGCGCCGCTGGAAGCACCTGGATCCGGCCGACAAGGCGCTGCGCGTGCAGCACTACCACGCCAACACGCTCAAGGCGCTGCGCGAGCTGTTGAACGCGGCCGGACTCAGCGATCCGTCGCAGCTGGGGCCCGAGCACATCCTGCGCCGGGTGTCGCAGGTGGAGATCCGTTCGCTGGCCTCGCTGTACCGCTACCTGGAGCCTGGCGAACTGCTGCGCACGGTGCCCGACCACGCGGTGTTCCACGACTACTGGGGCGATGCGCGCAGCGACTCGTTCCAGCCGCCGGCGCGGGTGCGCAGCCTGCGCGACAGCAAGTCGCGGTGAGCGGCGGCGACGCCACGCGTGGCATGCCCGGCCAGGCGCCGCGGTTCCTGCTGCGCGCCGCGCGGCTGGCGGACATCGACGCCATGTGGGCCTTGCGCACGCGCTGCGTGCGCGAGGTCTGCGCGTCGCACTATCCGCCCGAGGTGATCGCGGCCTGGGCGGCCCGCCGGTACCGGCGCGGTACCCGTCGTGGATCGGCGACGCCGCGGCGGTGGTCGCCGAAAGCGCCGGCGGGCGCCTGCTCGGCTACGGCGTGGTCGATCGTACCGGCAGCGAGATCGACGGCCTGTTCGTCGATCCCGAGGCCAGCGGCGCCGGCCTGGGCACGCGCCTGCTGCGCGCGCTGGAGGCGAAGTTGCAGACGGCAACGCGCATCCATCTGGCGGCCTCGCTCAATGCGGTCGCGTTCTACCAGGCGCAGGGCTACGTGGCGCTGCGCCAGGGCGGCTACGCCCATCCCAGCGGCGTGTCGCTGGCCTGCGTGTTCATGGAAAAGCCCACGTCGCCGGCGGCTGCAGGCCATGGCGCGGCGCCGCTCCAGGGCGGCGACGGCCCCGCGTCGTGAAATGTCGCATGCGGCGCTGAATCACACGCGGTCGCTGTCGGACGGTCCGTCTCGCGGCTAGTCGCGCGCGACCCGAAATGCATGGCTCGACGACGCGTCGCATCCGCACGCTCGTAGCGCGCGCCCGACGCGCAAGCGTCAAAACCCGAGTCCCGAGTCCCGAGTCCCGAGTTCCGAGTCCCGAATCCGCAACGCAACCGCAACTCACCCAGCGCGCTGCAGCCATGCCGCCGCGCCGCGCCCGGCGCGCAGCCCGCTGGCGAAACAGGCGGTGAGCAGGTAGCCGCCGGTGGGCGCTTCCCAGTCCAGCATCTCGCCGGCGCAGAAGGTGCCGGGCAGGGTGCGCAGCATCAGCGCGTCGTCCAGCGCCTCCAGGCGCACGCCGCCGGCGCTGCTGATCGCCTCGACGAGCGGCCGCGGCCGCAGCAAGGTCAGCGGCAGGCGCTTGAGCGCGGCGGCGACACGACCCAGGTCGGCGCCGGCGTCCTTGCCGAGCGCCTCGAACAGCAGCGCCGCCTTGACCGCGTCGACGCCGGCCTGGCGGCGCAGGTGTTCGCCGAAGCTGCGGCCGCCACGCGGCTTGCCGAGGTCGGCCTGCAGCCGCTGCAGCTCGCGCCCCGGCACCAGGTCCAGCTGCAGCGTGGCCTGTCCGTGCGCGGCGATGGCCTGGCGCAGGTCGGCCGACAGCGCATAGACCAGGCTGCCTTCGATGCCGTCTTCGCTGACCACGCATTCGCCCTGCAGCGCCTGTTCGCGGCCATCGGCGTCGCGCCAGTGCGCCACCACCGGCTTGAGCGGCGCGCCGGCATGGCGGGCGCGCATGTGCGCGCTCCAGGCCACGTCGAAACCGCAGTTGGCCGGCTGCAGCGGCGCCAGGTCGATGCCGCGCGCCCGCAGCACGTCCTGCCAGGCGCCGTCCGAGCCCAGTTGCGGCCAGCTGCCGCCGCCCAGCGCCAGTACCGTCGCCTCGGCAGGCACCGCGGCCTCGCCGTCGGCCGTGGCGAAACGCAGTGCGCCATCGTCGGTCCATCCCTGCCAGCGATGCTGGACGTGGAAGCGCACGCCGCTGTCCTTCAGCCGCCGCACCCAGCCGCGCAGCAGCGGCGCGGCCTTGCGGTCCAGCGGGAACACGCGCCCGGAACTGCCGACATAGGTCTCCACGCCCTGCGCCTGCGCCCAGGCACGCAGCGCGTCGGCGTCGAAGTCGGCCAGCCAGCGCGCGACCTCGGGCGCACGCTCGCGATAGCGCGACACGAACCGCTCGAACGGATCGGAGTGGGTCAGGTTCAGCCCGCCCTTGCCGGCGATCAGGAACTTGCGCCCGACCGAGCCCTTGCCTTCGTAGACGTCGACCTCGGCGCCGCGCGCACGCGCGGTCTCGGCGGCGATCAGCCCGGCCGGGCCGCCGCCGACGATGGCGATGCGCCCGCGCACGGCGCCGGCGCGCTTGCTGGCGGGCGGCAAGGACATCGTCAGCGCGGCTTGACGTCGAGCAGCTCGACCTCGAACACCAGCGACGCGCGCGGCGGGATCGCCCCGCCGGCGCCGCGGTCGCCGTAGCCGTAGTCGGGCGGGATCATCAGCGTGCGCGTGCCGCCCACGCGCATGCCGGCCACGCCTTCGTCCCAGCCGCGGATCACCTGGCCGCCGCCGAGCGGGAAACTGAAGGGCTGGCCGTGGTCGGCCGAGGCGTCGAATTTCTCGCCGCGCCGGTCCTTGGCCTTCTCGTCGTAGAGCCAGCCGGTGTAATGCACGGTGACCAGGCTGCCGGGCGTGGCTTCGGCGCCGCTGCCCACGCGCCGGTCGATCTTCTCGAACGCGGCGATGGTGCCGCCCGGCGGCGGCCCCGGCGGCGTGCAACCGCTCAGCCAGGCCGGCAACGACAGGCACAACAGCAGCAGGGCACGGCGCATGCGGGCGATCCAGGGGCGGCAGGGCGTGCAAGGGTAGCGCATCGCCGCAGCGGCTATCATGCGGCGCATGGCCAAACTGCTGCTCAACCTGCGCAACGTGCCCGACGACGAGGCGGACGATGTGCGCGCGCTGCTCGACGCGGCGCGGATCGGATACTACGAAACCCGCCCCAGCGCCTTCGGCATCTCCGGCGGCAGCATCTGGCTGCGCGAGGACGACGAATTCCCGCGGGCCAAGGCCGCGCTGGCGCAGTACCAGGCGCAGCGCGGCGAACGCGCGCGCGCCGAGCGCGCCGCCGCGCTGCGCGACGGCAGCGCCGACACCTTCGGCGCGCTGCTGCGGCGGCGCCCGCTGTTCGTGCTGGCGACGCTGGTCGGCATGCTGCTGGTGGCCTCGCTGGTGCTGCTGCCGTTCCTGCTGCTGCGCGGCTGACGCCGGTCGTCCGCGCTAAAATGCGCGGATGATCGCCAATACCGCCGCCTATCACTTCGTCGCCATCGACGATCCCGACGCGCTGGCCGCGCAGCTGCTCGCGCATGCGCAGGCCGGCGAATTGCGCGGCACCATCCTGGTCGCCGGCGAAGGCATCAACCTGTTCCTGGCCGGCGCGCCGGCGGCGATCGACGGGTTCTACGCGCAGCTGCGGCGCGATGCGCGCTTCGCCGAACTGCGGGTCAAGACCAGCCTCAGCGCGCAGCAGCCGTTCGCGCGGCTGAAGGCCAAGGTCAAGCCGGAAATCATCAGCTTCCGCCGCGACCAGGCGCGCCCGCTGGACGCCGAGCGCGCGCCGGCGGTGGCGCCGGCGACGCTGCGGCGCTGGCTGCGCCAGGGCTGCGACGACGCCGGCCGGCGCGTGGTGCTGCTGGACACGCGCAACGCGCAGGAAGTGGCCTACGGCAGCTTCGCCGGCGCGCTGACCCTGCCGATCGCCAAGTTCACCGAGCTGCCGGCCGCGCTGGCCCCGCACCGCGAGGCGCTGGCCGACGCCACCGTGGTCAGCTTCTGCACCGGCGGCATCCGCTGCGAAAAGGCCGCGCTGTGGATGCGCGCCGACGGCATGGACAACGTGCTGCAGCTGGACGGCGGCATCCTCGGCTACTTCGAGGAAGTCGGCGGCGAGGGCTACGACGGCCGCTGCTTCGTGTTCGACGAGCGCGTGGCGTTGGACGCGCAGCTGCGGCCGCTGGCGGACGCCGTGTAGGAGCGGCTTCAGCCGCGGCCGCCCTTCGCATGCGCAGCGCTCGCGGCTGATGGCCGGAGGCCACGCAGAGCCGCTCCTGCAGAAAGCAGGATCGGATTCGCGGCAGCGCTGCGATTACGCGTACTGCATCTTGCGCGTCATCCCGCCATCGACCACGAAGTCCTGGCCGGTGACGAACCCGGCAGCGTCCGACAACAGGTACACCGCCAGCGCGCCGATGTCCTGCGGCGTACCGACGCGGCCGGCCGGATGTTGCGCGTGGTCCTGCCGCGACAGCGCCGGCTTGCGCCGCGCGCTCGGCTTGCGCCAGGCGTCGGTGGCGATCCAGCCCGGGCTGATGCAGTTGACCCGCACCGCCGGCCCGGCGCTGATCGCCAGCGCGTGGGTGAAGGCGAGCAGCCCGCCTTTCGCCGCCGCATAGGCCTCGCTGTCCGGCTCGGACTGGCAGGCGCGGGTCGAGGCGATGTTGACGATCGCGCCGCCGCCCGCGCTGTCGCGCAGCGCCGCCAGCGCATGCTTGCTGCACAGGAACGCGCCGCCCAGGCTGGCCCCCAGGCGCCGGTTCCATTCGCGCAGCGACAGGCGCTCCAGCGGACCGGTATGCGGATCGGCGATGCCGGCGTTGTTGACCAGGCCGTCGATGCGGCCGAACCGCGCCAGCGCGGCGTCGACGAAGCGGCGCACGCCGGCCTCGGCGGCCACGTCCAGGCGCCGGAACAGCGCGCGGTCGCCGGCGTCCAGTTCGGCCAGGCAGGCGCGCCCGGCGTCGGCGTCCAGGTCGCCGAACGCGACCCGGCCGCCGGCGCCGAGCACCGCCTGCACCACGCCGCGGCCGATGCCCTGCGCGCCGCCGGTGACCAGCACCACGCGATCGCGCAGCGGCAGGGCGGGGGCAGCGGATGGTGGCGGGATCAGAGACATGGCGGAGATCGGACAGGGCGGGAGTGCAGCGTAGCCAGCGCGTCGTGCAGCCGGTGTCGCCTTCGCCGGCGAGTGGGGCCTGTGTGCGGGCGTACCCTCACCCCAACCCCTCTCCCGGGGGGAGAGGGGCTCAAGCCGTGCGTCCCTTCTCCCCCCGGGAGAAGGTGCCCCGAAGGGGCGGATGAGGGTACGGCCGCACGCACCCTCACCTCACCATCGCAAATCAGCGTTCCGGCCCCGGCCGCTGCAATCGGCGTCCCGCGCCCCCAGTTCTGGCGGATCGCCTTGCAGGAACACGCCCCCCATGATGCCGATCTCCATCCTCGACCTGGCCCCCGTCTGCGAAGGCAGCGACACCACCCAGGCCTTCGCCAACATGCTCGACCTGGCGCAGCACGCCGAGCAGTGGGGCTATCACCGCTACTGGCTGGCCGAGCACCACAACATGCCCGGGATCGCCAGCGCGGCGACCGCGGTGCTGATCGGCCATGTCGCCGGCGGCACCCGCAGCATCCGCGTCGGCGCCGGCGGCATCATGCTGCCCAACCACGCGCCGCTGCAGGTGGCCGAGCAGTTCGGCACGCTGGCGTCGCTGTACCCGGGACGCATCGACCTGGGCCTGGGCCGCGCCCCGGGCACCGACCAGCCGACCGCGCGCGCGCTGCGCCGCTATTTCGACAGCGCCGACCAGTTCCCGCAGGACGTGGCCGAGCTGCTGCGCTACTTCGAACCGGCGCAGCCCGGCCAGCTGGTGCGCGCGGTGCCCGGCGCCGGCATCGAGGTGCCGGTGTGGCTGCTGGGCTCCAGCCTGTTCAGCGCGCGCCTGGCCGCGGCGATGGGGCTGCCGTTCGCGTTCGCCTCGCATTTCGCGCCCGACGTGATGGACGAGGCGCTTGCGGTGTACCGCCGCGAGTTCCAGCCGTCGGCGCGGCTGCGCAAGCCGTACGCGGTGCTGGCGCTGAACGTGATCGGCGCCGAGTCGACCGACGCGGCGCGGCGCCTGTTCACCACCCAGCAGCAGAGCTTCGTCAACCTGCGCCGCGGCCGTCCGGGCCTGATCCCGCCGCCGATCGACGACATCGAGGCGTTCTGGCAACCGCACGAAAAGGCCGGGGTGGAGCGTGCGCTGGCCTGCACCGTGCTCGGCGACGCCGACGAGGTGGCGCGCGGCCTGGCCGCCTTCGTCGCCCGGCACCAGCCGGACGAACTGCTGTTGACCGCGAACATCTACGACCACGCCGCGCGGCTGCGCTCGTTCGCCATCGCCGCCGAGGCGTGGAAGCGGCAGCCGGCCGCGGCCTGAGCGGAACCTTCCCGCAAACGCGGAACCGGCAGGGCAGGGCGCTGCGCGGCATCGGCGCGGGTCCGCGTCCGAGATGCGGCGGCGCGCCAGCGCGCGCGGTGGCGCAGCCGCGAAGGCGCGGTTCGCCGGATGTGCGGCGCCCAGCCACGCTGCGCGTTCGTCGCCCTGGTGCTTCGCCGCTGGCGGTTGCCGGCCCGGTGACGGCGCCACGCGGCACGCCGCCGCGATTCACGCCGCTTTGCACGTCCTTGGGCTCTGATGCCCGCTCGCTGTTTCGTCCAGAAGAACATGGAGACCTACGTGCACGAGCGCCAACAGAACATCCGCCGGCTCGCCGAACTGATCAAGGACGTGAAGGTGGCGATGCTCACCACCGTCGGCCCCGACGGACGCCTGGTCAGCCGCCCGCTGGGCACCCAGGAGGTCGAATTCGATGGCGACCTGTGGTTCGCCACCGCCGCCGACAGCCCGAAGGTGGCGGAAATCCGCGCCAATCCGCAGGTCAATGTCGCCTACGCCTCGCCGTCGCAGAACACCTACGTGTCGGTGGCCGGCCGCGCGCGCATCGTCGACGACCGCGCCAGGATCGACGCGTTGTGGTCGCCGTCGATGAGCCTGTTCTTCCCCGGCGGCAAGGACGACCCCAACCTGCGCCTGATCCACGTCGCCGCCGACTCGGCCGAATACTGGGACGGCCCGGGCACGCTGCTCGGCAAGGCGTTGCACTTCGTGATGGGCGCGGTCACCGAGCATCCGGAGGCGATGACCGACAACCAGTCGCTGGACCTGAACGGGCGCGGCTGACGCCATGCGCCGTGGCGCAGCGGCGCGACGGCGGCCGATGGCTAGGAGATCGAAGCTGGCCGCTCCCGCCAGGCATGGCCGGCCGCCATTCGTGTCGACGAACTGTCTGCAGCGGCGATCCCGGGCGCGTCGCGATGGATCGAGGGCGCGACGCCGTGGGTTCCCGCTACCAGGCCAGCGTCCAGGCGTTGCGTTGGCTCTTGCTGACTCGCAAGAGAGGGCGGAAACGGCGCCGGCGCCGGGCACCGGTGATTCGGCTGCCCGGCCGGTCTAACGCACGCGTTCCCAGACGATCCTTATCTGCGTTCCTTCCGGGCGGCGAAACGTCTCGATCATCCGGTCGCCGTCGACCACCATCTGCAGATCGTCGCGGGTACGCACACTTCCGACCCAATTGGGAAACGTCGAGCCCTCCACGCGATTGCCGCTGAACTCGCCCCGCTCATCGACGCTATAGCGGCCGAAGAAGCCGATGCCGCCGGCCATGGCCGCGCGATTTTCCGCGTCCGTGCCGTGTCCCCGGACATTGGAGGCGAACCTGGGTACCCGCGGATCGGTGAGGACTTCCACGAAGGTCAGGTCCTGCGTGAAAACCAGCCAGCCGTGCGGGTTCGGCCCATAGGCGGGCGTATTGGCGCCCTGCGGATCGAGCTGGGCGGACACCATGCGCCAGGTCCCGACGACCTTGTTGGGGCCCTGCGCCGAAACGCTGCCGCAGGCCGCCATGGCGGCCATGCCCATGGCCAATAGCGCGCTCGTGAACCTGTTCATGATGGTGCTCCGTCGGTTCATCGTGGGGCTTGTCCGCTGAAGTCCGGCCGGTCTGCAGGCACGCCTCGGCGACTTCGTTGTCCGAATGGCCGAGACCCCGGCGAGCCAGAGCCTCTGGCCTGCGCCCAGACAGATCCCGGCGACCGATCCGCGCGCAGCGGGTCTGCGGTGCGCATCCCGCGCCCTCCGCTCCGGCACGATGGACGCGTCCGCCGCCTCGGCGCCGCCGCGGCGGATTCAACGCAGCTTCTGCATCCACTCCCGGCCCAGGTCCACCACCTGGTCCGAGGCCAGGCCCAGTCCCAGCGCCACGCCGATGCCGCCCAGCCACGAGGCCAGCATCAGCCCGCCGTCGCGCTCCAGCAGCGCCAGCGAGAACAGCAGCAGCATCGCGCCGAAGGCGTAGTTGGTGAACGGGATCGGCAGCGACAGCAGCACGCCCAGCACCACCAGCAGCAGGCCGCTGAACGCGTGCGCCAGCCGCGAGTCGATCAGCTGCGGCAGGCGCGGCTTGAGCAGCTTGTCCAGCCGCCGCAGCCATGGCGAGATGCGGCCGACGAAGCGCTGCATGGTGCGCCGGCGCGGCCCGCGTTCGCCGATGAAGCCCGGCACCCAGGGCTTGCGCAGGCCGATCAGCATCTGCACTCCGATCAGGATCACCAGCGGCCCGCTGATCGCCCCGGCCAGCCCCGGCACCGGCAGGAACGCCGGCAGGATCGACACGAACAGGAACATGCCGAACGCGCTCTGCTGCAGGTCGCCGAGGATCAGCCGCAGCCGCAGCTGCTCCTCCGGGTCGCCGACGGCGAAGGTGTCCAGCAGGGTGCGGATGCCCTCGGCGCTGTAGCTGTCGGCCGGATCGGGCGCGTCAGCCGGTGATGTCATCGCTGTTCTCGTCCTGCAGCCGGTTCAGCAGCAGCTTGTCCACCCGCGCGCCGTCCAGGTCCACGACCTCGATGCGCCAGCCGGCCCAGTCGAAGAACTCGCCGGCGTGCGGAATCCGGCCGAAGTAGTAGATGCACAGCCCGGCCAGCGTGTTGTAGTCGCCTTCCTCGGCATTGGGCAGTTCGGCGCCGCCGAGCAGCTCGCGCAGGTCCTCGATCGCCAGCGAGCCGTCGATCAGCAGCGAGCCGTCGGCGCGGGTCACCACCAGCGCGTCCTCGTCCGGGTTGTCCACCGACTGCAGGCGCCCGACCACCGCGCCCATCAGGTCGCTGATCGTCACCAGGCCCTGGATCTCGCCGTACTCGTCCACCACCAGCGCCATCGACTGCTGTTCCTCGCGGAAGATCTCCAGCAGCTTCATCGCGTGGGTGGATTCGGAGACGAACAGGGTGTCGCGCAGGTTCTGGAACAGGTGGGTGGCGTTGCCGTCCATGCGCGTGACCAGCGACTTGACCTCCAGCACGCCGGCGATGTCCTGGTCGCTGCCGCGGTACACCGGATAGCGCGAGAACTCGTGCTCGCGCATCACCTGGAAATTGCGCTCGGTCTCGGCGTTGGCGTCGAGCCAGGCGATGCGGTTGCGCGGCGTCATCAGGCTGTCGGCGGTGCGGTCGCCCAGGCGCATGACCCGGTTCATCATGTCGCGCTCGTGGGCGTCGATCACGCCGGCCTCGTGGCTCTCGGCCACCAGCATGCGGATCTCCTCCTCGGTCACCGACGCCGATTCCTCCTTGCCCAGGCCGAGCAGGCGCAGCACCAAGCGGGTCGAGCGCGACAGCACCCAGACGCCCGGGGCGGCGATCCTGGCCAGCCAGCCCATCGGCACCGCAACAAAGGTGGCGATGGTCTCCGAACGGGTGATGGCGAAGCGTTTGGGTACCAGTTCGCCGAAGATCAGCGTCAGAAAGGTGATCAGCGCCACCGCCAGGGTCTTGCCGATCACCGCCGAATAGGCGTTGCCGAACATCGTCGATTGCGCCGCCAGGGCCGGGAACAGCTCCTGCAGCCAGGTCCCGATCGCCTCGCCGATGGCCTCGCCGCCGAACAGGCCGGTCAGCACGCCGATCAGGGTGATGCCGATCTGCACCGTGGACAGGAAGTTTTCCGGGTTCTCGGCCAGCGCCAGCGCCTTGGCCGCGCGGGTGCTCGACTGCGCCATCTGCTTCAGGCGGCTCTTGCGCGAGGTCATCAGCGACATCTCGGACATCGCGAAGAAGCCGTTCAGCAGCACCAGCGCCACGACGATCAACAATTCAAGCATGCGCGCGCTCCCTGGCGGCGAGGGAAGCGGGGACATAGGCGCCGCGGGGGCGCGGAGGAGGGGGGCGGGGGTGGTCGTCCATAGGGTGCGCCGGCAAAGGCGCAGCGGCATGGTAACAAACCCGTGTCGTCGCCGCGCCAACGCCGCGCGGATCGGCCCGGAACGCCCGGTTTACCCGTTGCGTCACCAAACAGTCATAATTCCGTCCCGGTGCCGTCCCTCCCGCGACGGCGGGATTGCGTTTCATGTTCTCGTTGCAGACCATCTTCGGTTCCGGCAAGCAGTTCTACACCCTGCTCGACGAAGCGGCCCAGGCCGCGTACGACAGCACCAAGGCCCTGCACGCGATGATGCGCGAGTCGGATCGGCAGCCGGCGCTGGACGGCTTCAAGCTGGCCCGCCTGCGCGAGCGCGCGGCGTCGGACAAGATCAGCCAGGCGCTGGTCGACAGCTTCATGACCCCGATCGAGCGCGAGGACATCGAGGCGCTGGGCTCGGCGCTGTACAAGATCCCCAAGCAGGTCGAGAAGTTCGCCGACCGCTATTCGCTGGCGGTGCAGCACCTGGAGCACATCGATTTCGCGCCGCGCGCGGCGATGCTCGAGCAGGCCGCGGCGGTGGTGGTGGAGATGGTCCACGACCTGCGCAACATGCACCTGGACCGGATGAGCGCGCTCAACGACAAGCTGCGGTCGCTGGAGAACGAGGCCGACCGGCTGATGCTCGAGCTGTACCGCGACATCTATTCCGGGCGCCTGGACAACCTGCAGATGTTCCTGCTGAAGGAATTCTTCGAGATCCTGGAAAAGGCCATCGACCGCTGCCGCGAGGCCGGCGTGGTGGTCTACCAGATCGTGCTCAAGAACTCGTAATGGACGGGGTGCGGATGTTCGCCATTTCCGGCTCCGCGGCCCGGGCCATCGGCTGCGCCGGTGCCCGGGCGCCCGGCTTGCCCGTCCTGCGCCCGGCCGCGCCGCGGTCACCTGCCCGCCCGGACCTGAGGGCGCCGCGATGCTGACCCTGGTCCTGGTCGTGATCCTGGCCGCGCTCGTGTTCGAGTTCATCAACGGCTTCCACGACACCGCCAACTCCATCGCCACCGTGGTCGCGACCAAGGTGCTGACCCCGGGCTGGGCGGTGATCCTGGCCGCGGGCATGAACCTGCTCGGTGCGCTGACCGGCACCGCGGTGGCGATGACCATCGCCTCGGGCCTGCTCAACACCGACGTGGTGGCGGTCACCCCGCAGGTGATCCTGTGCGCGCTGCTCGGCGGCATCATCTGGAACCTGATCACCTGGTGGAAGGGCCTGCCGTCCTCGTCCTCGCACGCGCTGATCGGCGGCCTGTGCGGCGCCGGCCTGGCTGCCGCGCACAACGACTGGGACGCGTTGATCTGGTCGCAGACGGTCGGCGACTGGGCCAAGAACAAGGGCCTGCTGTGGAAGGTGTTCGTGCCGATGATCACCTCGCCGATCGCCGGCTTCCTGCTCGGCATCGTGGTGATGCTGCTGCTGTGGGCGATCATCGCAGGCATGGCCCGGCTCGGCGGGCCGCTCGGACGGCTGGCGCGGCCGCGCTGGGTCAACGCCGTCTTCGGCAAGGCGCAGATCCTGTCGGCTGCGTACATGGGCTATGCGCACGGCCACAACGACGCGCAGAAGACCATGGGCATCATCGCCATGACCCTGATCGGCGCGCAGGCCACCGGCGCCCTGGACGACCTGCCGCACTGGCTGGCGTTCCTGCATCCGGCCGCCAGCCAGGGCCAGGGCATCGCCACCTGGATCGTGCTGACCTGCGCGGTGGTGATGGCCGCCGGCACCGCGTCCGGCGGCTGGAAGATCATCAAGACGCTGGGCCACAAGATGGTCAAGCTGCACCCGATCCACGGCTTCGCCGCGGAGACCAGCTCGGCCACCATCCTGACCCTGGCCGCGCACTTCGGCATGCCGGTGTCCACCACCCACAGCATCTCCACCGCGATCATGGGCGTGGGCTTCGCCAAGAACCCGCGTTCGCTGCGCTTCGGGGTGATCGAGCGCATCGTCTGGGCCTGGATCCTGACGATTCCGGCGGCGGCCGGCGTGGCGTACCTGATCTTCCGGATGTTCGCGCTGTTCGGCTGGGCGGGGTGAAGCCGGGACCGGGGACCGGGGACCCGGAAGAGCGAAGCCGGGAATCCGCTTTCCGGGTCCCTCGTCCCTGGTCCCTGGTCCCCGGTCCCGGCTCAATTAGCCCGATACATCCCCATCACATCCCGCCGCAACGCGGCCTGGCTGTCGGCGCGGCTGTAGAACATGTGCCCGCCGGGGTAGTTCCTGACCTGCACGCGGTCCGGGTCGCTGCCCATCACCGGCATCTGGTCCACGGTCAGCACCGAGCCCATGAACGGGCACGACAGGTCGTTCCAGCCGTGCACGATCAGCACGCGCAGTTTCGGGTCGATCGCCACCGCCTGGCGCAGCTCGGTCACCGAGCCCTTGCGCAGTTCGTCGCCCCAGTCCCACAGCTTGTTCACGTCGTAGTTCAGCGCCTGGTAGCGTGCGTCGACCTTCCAGCCGACCACGCGGGTGACGAAGTCCACCATCGCGGTGGTGGTCGGGGCGATGATGCTGTCCAGCAGCGGATCGTTGGCGCGCTGCTCGGGCGAGTTCGGGAACGGGTCGAACGCGGTCACATTGGAGTCGTAGCGGCTGCCCAGCTCGCCCTTGTCGCGGAACACCTCGCGCAGGTACGACTGCGTCTCCAGGCGGCCGCCGGCGCGGCGCACGTACAGCGGATCCAGCCCGGTCATCTGCGCCACCCGCTGGATCATCCGCTCGGTGCCCGCCGCGTCGGCGCGGCCGCGCAGCAGCGCGCTGGCGTAGTCGCCGCGGGCGTACTCGACCACCTCGCGCATCGCCTCGGGGGTCAGCCGGCGCTCGCGCTCCAAGTGCGCGGCGGCGATCGACGGCAGGGTCAGCATCCACGGCAGCGGCGACACGTCGCCGTTGTCGTCCAGCGTCGGGTTCAGGTACGGCGACACCAGCACCACACCGTTCATCGCCACGCCCAGCCGGGTCTGCAGGTAGTGGGTGATGCGCGGGCCGCGGAAGCCGCCGTAGCTCTCGCCGACCAGGTACTTGCGCGACTGCAGCCGGCGGTGCTTCAGCAGCCAGTCGTAGATCGTGCGCGAGAGGTATTCGACGTCGGCCTGCGGGGTGTAGAACTGCTTCTTGGCCTCGTCGTCGCCGACCAGCGCGCGGCTGAAGCCGGTGCCGACCGGATCGATGAACACCAGGTCGGTGAAGTCCAGCCACGTGCCCGGGTTGTCGCGCAGCGTCGCCGGCGCCGAGGCGCTGTCGCCTTCGCTGCCGAACGCGACCACCTTCGGCCCGATCGCGCCGAGGTTCAGATAGACCGACGCGGCGCCGGGGCCGCCGTTGAGCGCGAAGGTCACCGGACGCTCCTTGCCGTCGACCGTATAGGCGGTGAACACCACCTCGGCCACGGTCTTGCCCTGCGCATCCTTCACCGGCAGCGTGCCGACCGTGGCGGTGTAGCTCAGCGACTTGCCGTCGACCCGGGTGACCTGCCGCACCTGCGCGTCGGCCGGCAGCGCGGCGGGCTTGGCCGGCTCGGCCTTGCCGGCGGGATCGGGCTCGGCCGCCGCGGCGTGGGAAAACGGCAGGACGGCCAGCAGCAGCGCCGCCAGCAGCGGCTTGGACAGGTTCGGCACGGGGTGCGCTCGCGGGAAGGGGAGCGGCATGCTAGGCCGCGGCAACAGCGGCGCGGATGTGCTTAAAGGCATGGCCGCATGCAGCGTTGCGCCATCGATATCGCGACATCCTTTATCGCGCCCCACGGCCACGGCCATGCCACCGAAGCCAACATCCTTCTCCCATCGGGAGAAGGTGGCCGAAGGGTCGGATGAGGGTGCGTGCGCAGCCTCGTGCGCGCGGATCGCGGGAGTATGTGCGCTGCGCCGTACCCTCACCCCAACCCCTCTCCCGGTG
>NZ_JAFIWC010000041.1 GCF_017163755.1 Xanthomonas sp. | reverse complement strand
AGCCCTTGCAGCGTTAGGCCGCACGACGCTTTGTCCGAATCCTCTTCCGCTCACGCGATGTTCGGCTGCACGAGGCTCCGCCCGTACCCTCATCCGCCCCTGCGGGGCACCTTCTCCCGGTGGGAGAAGGGAGGCGGCTCCGATGAGAAAAAGACGGCTCCGGCCGGTAGAGGCCCCGCGTGCGCAGGGCCACGGCCCTGCCCAAACAGGCGAACCAACAAGCCCCTCTCCCCCCGGGAGAGGGGTTGGGGTGAGGGTCGGCGACGAAGTCCGCGGCCAAGGGCTGGAAGTCACGATGCCGCCCAGCACGTTGTCTGCGTCCAAGCGCGGCCTACCATCGATTCGAACAAGCGGACGCGCCCACCGCTCGCGGACTGCGGACACGGACGCGGACCGCAGCGAATCGACCTGGCCAAGACAGCTGCTCACACTGGGGATGGAAATGCCGAAACAGGATCGTCGTTGGCTGATGCCGATCGCGCTGGGGCTTGCCCTCGTGGCCGCCACGCTGCACCTGGGCTGGGAATACACGCACGGCGGGGTCAAGAGCCACCACCTGCTCGACCGCGCCGACCTGCCCGCGATCTCGAACTGGTGGGGGTTGATCGTGCTTCCACTGCTGGGCGGCCTGGCCGGCCGGACGATCGGCCACAGGGCGCGCTCCAGCCCGTCGGCGCTGCCGCGCGCGCTGGTCGCGTTCGTCGCGGCGCTCGCCGCCGGCGTGGCGCTGTCGATGGCCTTCGTCGCCGGCAACGAATCGGCGGCGTCGGCCCTGTTCCTGGGCATATTGGTCTCGGGCCTCGTGATCCCCGCCTACCGCGCGGAATACGGCTTCGGTTTCGTGCTGGGCATGACGTTCGTCTTCGGCTCGGTGCTTCCGGGCATCATCGCCCTGGTGGTGGCGGGAATCTCCGCTGCGGCCCACCGCCTCGCATGGCCGGCGGCCATGTGGCTCGCCAGACGCGCGCGGGGACGCGCGGCGGGCGCCGGCGGATAAGGACGAGCCGGGCGCGCGCTCGATTTCGATCGCGGCACCGCCCGCCAGAATTAAACATCCGTTTAAAACAACCGCAACTTCGCCGAACTGGACAGTAATGCCGGCATCGCGCAGACTGCCGCCCTTTCCGCTGCTCTGTCTTCCATGGCGCGACTGCTGCTGCTGCACGGCCCCAACCTCAACCTGCTCGGCACCCGCGAGCCGGGCGTGTACGGGCATGCGACGCTGGCGCAGATCGACGCGGCGCTGCTCGCGCAGGCCACGGCGGCCGGGCACCAGCTCGACACCCTGCAGTCCAACGCCGAGCACGCGCTGGTGGACCGGGTGCAGGCCGCGCGCGGCGACGGCACCGCCTTCATCCTGATCAACCCGGCCGCGTTCACCCACACCTCGGTGGCGCTGCGCGACGCGCTGGCCGCGGTGGCGATCCCGTTCATCGAGATCCACCTGTCCAACCCGCACCGCCGCGAGCCGTTCCGCCACCACAGCTATTTCAGCGACCACGCGGTCGGGGTGATCTGCGGCTTCGGCGCCGACAGCTACCGCTACGCGATGGACGCGGCGCTGGCGCGGCTGGAGGCGGCGGCATGAGCGGCACCGGCAGCGCGCCCCAGCCGGCGCGGCGCTTCCCCATCTGAGTTCGCCGGGCCGCGTGCCCGGTCTTTTCCCGGTTCACCTCAAGAGGCCGTTATGGATCTCCGCAAAATCAAGAAGCTGATCGACCTGCTGGAAGAATCGAATCTCGCCGAGATCGAGATCAAGGAAGGCGAGGAAAGCGTGCGCCTGGCGCGCACCCCCACCGGCCTGGCCGCCAGCGCGCCGCAATACGCCGCACCGGCGCCTGCCCCGGCGCCCGCGCCGGCCGCGTCGATGCCGATGAGCTCGCCGACCGAGGCCTCCACCGGCGGCAGCGCCAAGCCCGGCAACGCCCTGCCCGAAGGCCACGTGCTGCGCGCGCCGATGGTCGGCACCTTCTACACCTCGCCGTCGCCGGACAAGCCGGCGTTCGTGACCGTCGGGCAGTCGGTGAAGGCCGGCGAGACGCTGGCGATCATCGAGGCGATGAAGATGTTCAACCCGATCGAGGCCGACGTCTCCGGCACCATCGTGGCGATCCTCAGCGAAAGCGGCGTGCCGGTGGAATTCGATCAGCCGCTGTTCGTGATTGGCTAAGCGCCGGGACCCGGGACTCGGGACTCGGGACTCGCGGGAGCAAAGCGGGCGCGACATGCCCGATGCTCTTCCGAGTCCCGAGTCCCGGGTCCCGAGTCCCGAACACCCCGCGTTCGGAACCCCATCCCATGCTAGATAAAGTCGTCATCGCCAATCGCGGCGAAATCGCGCTGCGCATCCTGCGCGCGTGCCATACGCTCGGCATCCGCACGGTCGCGGTGCATTCCACCGTGGACCGCAACCTCAAGCACGTGGCCATGGCCGACGAGTCGGTGTGCATCGGCCCGGCGTCCTCGGCCGAGAGCTACCTCAACATCCCGGCGCTGATCGCCGCGGCCGAGGTCACCGACGCGCAGGCCATCCATCCCGGCTACGGCTTCCTGTCGGAGAACGCGGACTTCGCCGAGCGCGTGGAGCAGTCCGGCTTCATCTTCATCGGGCCCAAGGCCGACACCATCCGCCTGATGGGCGACAAGGTCGAGGCGATCCGCGCGATGAAGGCCGCCGGCGTGCCATGCGTGCCCGGTTCGGGTGGGCCGCTGGGCGAGGACATCGTCGCCAACACCAAGATCGCGCGCGAGATCGGCTATCCGGTGATCATCAAGGCCGCCGGCGGCGGCGGCGGGCGCGGCATGCGCGTGGTGCATTCGGAGGCGGCGCTGAAGGCCGCGATCGAGACCACCAAGTCCGAGGCCAAGGCCGCCTTCAGCAACGATCAGGTGTACATGGAGAAGTTCCTGGAGAATCCGCGCCACGTGGAGATCCAGGTGCTGGCCGACGGCCAGGGCAACGCCATCCACCTGGGCGAGCGCGACTGCTCGATGCAGCGCCGCCACCAGAAGGTGGTGGAAGAAGCGCCGGCGCCGGGCATCACCGAGGCGCTGCGCAACGAGATCGGCAAAGTCTGCGTGGACGCCTGCGTGCGCATCGGCTACCGCGGCGCCGGCACCTTCGAGTTCCTGTTCGAGGGTGGCCGCTTCTACTTCATCGAAATGAACACCCGCATCCAGGTCGAGCACCCGGTGACCGAACGCATCACCGGCATCGACCTGGTGTGCGAGCAGCTGCGCATCGCCGCCGGGCAGAAGCTGACCATCAAGCAGAGCGACATCGTGCTGCGCGGGCATGCGATCGAATGCCGCATCAACGCCGAGGACCCGGAGACGTTCATGCCCAACCCGGGCCTGATCACCGGCTTCCATCCGCCCGGCGGCCCCGGCGTGCGCGTGGACACGCACATCTACAGCGGCTACAAGGTGCCGCCGAACTACGACTCGATGATCGGCAAGCTGATCGTGCACGGCCCCGACCGCGAGACCGCGATCGCGCGCATGCGCGTGGCGCTGAGCGAGATGGTGGTGGACGGGATCAAGACCAACATCCCGCTGCAGCAGCGGATCATGCGCGACAAGGGCTTCCAGGCCGGCGGGCAGAACATCCACTACCTGGAAAAGCGCCTGGCCGAGCGCAAGAACAAGTCGATCGCGTTGGTGTGAGGTGGAGCCGGGACTCGGGACTCGGGACTCGGGACTCGGGACTCGGGACTCGGGACTCGGGACTCGGGACTCGGGACTCGGGATGATGTCCCGGGTCAAATCGATGTCAAGCGATTTGACGCAAAAAGGGCCGCTTTTTTTCAGAAAAAGCGGCCCTTTTTTGGCAGCTCCGGCGCAACCGCTTTTCTGTAGGAGGGGCTTTAGCCCCGACACCTTATCGGTAAAGCGTCGGGGCTAAAGCCCCTCCTACAGAAAAGCAGCAAATGCCGCGAACTTGCGAAAATCCCGAGTCCCGAGTCCCGAGTCCCGAGTCCCGGGTCCCGGCTACTTCCCCTGCTGCGACCCCGGCACCGGCTCGGCGCCCAGGGTCGAGGTCGGGCTGACGATCATCACCGTCTCGGTCGAGCCGTCCGGCCATACGATCTGGAAGGTGCTGCCCGGCGGCAGGGTCGAGAACGGCATGCCGCTGCGCGCGCGGTATATCGCCGCGACCTGGGCGGCGCCGGCGCGGCGCAGGTCGCCGTCGGCGTTGACCGTGGTCAGTTCGACCTTGGACAGGCTTCGGTAGCGCTGCTCGGCGGTGTCGATCAGCAGCAGGCCGGCCGCCGCCGCCGAATACGCGACCAGGGCCAGTACCCAGAACCAGAATTTGGCGCCATGCACCCATCGCCTGTAACTCATGAGCCCGCTCCCGTCTCCACCAGGTGGTTGACCATGTCGTTCATCGTATCCGTACCCTGCCGCGGTACCGCGGCGTCGTAGACAAAACTGCTGAAATCCTGCGTCGGGTCCTGCGAACAGATCCCGCCATTGGCGCAATAGCTGGTCATCAAGCTGCTGTCCGGGCCGCAGTCCAGGCCCAGCCGGCACGCGGCCAGCTGCCACGCCAATTCGGTGAAGGCGGTACCGGCGACGCGTTCGTCGAGGCTGTCGTCGCCGCTGGCGGCCAGCCCCATCGCCGGCGCCAGCGCCAGGTAGGCATCCGGGTCGCCCGAGGCCTGCACCCGTTCGACCAGGTCGCGCTTGTAGCCGGGCGAGCGCTGCAACGGCATGCCCAGCGCCAACAGCGCCGCTTCGGCGGCCAGGTTGCCGCCGCGCGCGGCCTGCACGCGCTGGGCGACGATCGCCTGGCGGGTCAGGCCGTCGCCGGGCACGAAGCCGGCGCAGCGGCGGCCGACCCGCTCGCGCGCCTGCGCCATGTTCGCCGAGGTGCTCAGCTGCGCGTCGCGGATCGCGCGGGTATCGGCGGCATAGCCGTCCGGATTCATCGCATAGCCGGCGCAGTAGTCGTAGACGCGGCTGACCAGCCAGGCCGCCTCGGCGTCGCCGGCGTCGGCCGCACCGCGCAGCTGCTGCGCGTAGCCGTACAGATCCTGGCTGCGCTCGAACGCCGCGCGCCGGTTCAACGGCAGGCCGTCGTCGCCGAGCACCACGCTCAGCCGCTCGGCGCGGCTGCGCTCGCGCTGCGGCGCCATCGCTGGCAATGGCGCCGCCATGGCGCGCGCGGCCGGCGCAGGCCCGGGCGCGTCGCCGGCCTCGGCCAGCACGCCTGCCCGATACGCCACGACGCCGAGCAGCAGCACGGCGGGCGCGAGCAACAGCCAGGATTTGCGGGACACGGAAGAAGGCATGCTCGGCGAAGACGATGGCGATCGGGCGCGTCGGCGGCGGCCAGGCGGCCGCGGCGACGTCGCAGTCTACCGCAAGCCGTGCCGGGCCCCGGCACCGGGCGCCACGCGCCGCCCGCGCCCGCGCCAGCGGCACGACACGCGGGGGGCGAGCGGCGGCGGCGGCGGTCGTCTACGATGCGCGCTGTCCTTTCTCGCCACTGCCCATGCCGTTCCTCGAACTCACGCTCCGCTGCACCGACGCCACCCAGCCCCGCTACGAGAACGCGCTGGAGGACGTCGGCGCGCTGGCGGTGACCCTGCTCGATGCCGAGGCCGACACCAGCAACGAGCGCGCGATCCTGGAACCGGGCGTCGGCGAGACCCCGCTGTGGGGCACGCTGGTGCTCAGCGCGCTGTTTCCCGAGGACCAGGACGCCCTGTTGCTGCTGGCCGCGCTGGAGGCGTTCGATCCGGGCCTGGACTGGACCCAGGCGGCGTTCCGCAAGGTCGACGACCAGGACTGGGAGCGCGCGTGGCTGGACCAGTTCCAGCCGATGCGCTTCGGCGAACGCACCTTCATCGTGCCGTGGAACCACGACCTGCCGGAGGACGCGCGCGGCGCCGATGCCGCGGTGGTGCGACTGGACCCGGGCCTGGCGTTCGGCTCGGGCACCCACCCGACCACGGCGCTGTGCCTGCGCTGGCTGGACACGCTGGCCGCGCGCGGCGAACTGGCGCAGGCGCGGGTGCTCGACTTCGGCTGCGGCTCCGGGATCCTGGCGCTGGCGGCGTTGAAGCTGGGGGCGGTGGCGGCGGTGGGCGTGGACAACGACCCGCAGGCGCTGCTGGCCACCCACGACAATGCCGAACGCAACGCGGTCGGCGACCGGCTGGCGGTCTACCTGCCGGCCGACGAGCCGCCGGCCACCTATCCGGTGGTGGTCGCCAACATCCTGGCCTCGGCGCTGGACGCGCTGGCGCCGACGCTGGCGGCGCGGGTCGCGCCGGGCGGGCGCATCGCCCTGTCCGGGATCCTGCACGGCCAGGAGCAGGAACTGCTGCAGCGCTACGCGCCGTGGTTCGAGCAGCTGCGTACCGAACAGGAAGGCGACTGGATGCGCATCGACGGTATGCGCCGCGGCTAGCCGGCGCGCGGCGGCGGCAGCGCGCCGCCGCGGATGGCCACCGTCAGCAGCGCCGCCTCGGCATGGATCGCCAGCACCCGGGTCTGCGGTCGCCAGCCGGCCGCGCGCAGCCGGCGCTCGCGCCAGCGGTGCCCGCGGCGCGCCGCCGAGACCCGCCACAGAAGTTCCGCCAGCCCGCCGCCGGCCGCCAGCGCGCCCAACGCCTGGACCAGCGCCAGCCATAGCGCCAGATGCGCCAGCCCCCACAGCGCCCACGGCAGGCGCGACGGCGGGTACGGCAGCAGGAACACCGGCCACGACCAGCCCTGCCTGACCGCGCAGCGCGCGCCGGCGGCGTTGCCCCAGACCCGGTAGCGATGCGCGCCGATGCCCGGCGGCGGCGTGGGCGGGGCCGGGGCCGCCTCGGGCACGGATGCGACGAAACGGGTGCCGGGGCTGGCATCCTGCGAGGGCATCGGCGCGTCCTGGTCCATGCGGCGATTGATATAGCGGCACGGGTGAAGACCGGCTTCACCGGCGCCGCGCGCAACGTCGACAGTATCGCCAACAATGCGTCCATTGAAAGCCGTGCGAACGACTCCGTGCGGTCGACGCGGCTATATCTCGCCTCCCTTGCGGAGGTGCGCGTGAGCAGCAAGCTGTACGAACGGGTGCGAGAGGCACGAAGGCTGACCGGGCTGACCCAGGAGGCGCTGGCGCTGGACCTGTCGGTCACCCGCAGCGCCGTGGCGCAGTGGGAAATGGCCGACGGCACCGCGCCGGCGGTGGAGCACCTGATCGCACTGGCCCGGCGCAGCGGGCTGACGTTCGAATACCTGGCGACCGGACGCGGCGAGCGCGTGTTCGGCGAACCGCTGGCCATCGCCGAGGAAGCGGCGGCGTACCGGCAGCTGACGGACCAGCAGGCACGCCTGCTGGACGGCTTCGACAAGCTCAGCCCGCGCCAGCGCGCCGGCTTGCTGGACCTGATCGGCGCCGGCAAGAGCCGGCGCTGACGCGGCCGCAGCGCAGCGGCGCCTGGCCGGCACGCACGCCTGTCGCGGGGCGGCGCCTGGGCGGCCGCCGCCGGCCTCGCCGTCCCTGCCGTGCCCGCGCGCGACCGCCGCTGCAGCCTGCGGCGGCGCGTGCTTGAATAGCGGACCTCCGTTGCCGCCGTCGTCCACGCGCATGCCCGATCCGACCCCACCCCGCCCGAGCATCGCCACCCTGCTGCGCCAGGCCTCGCCGCAGCCCGCGGACAACGCCACCGCGGCGGATGCGGACGCCACTGCAGACGCGGCGCATGCCGCCGATGCGCCGGCCACCGGTACGCAAGGCGACGTCGGCGACCGCGCGCCGGCCGATGCCGACAACGCCGACGCCGCCGAACCCGCGCCGGCCGTCACGCACATCCCGGCAGCACGGCCCGACGCCCTCCCGGCGCCGACCGCCGACGCCGAGCCGGTGCCGCACGCGCCGGCGACGCCTGTGGCCGACGCACCGGCCGCCGCCGCGATGCCGCGCGATGCGCGCCAGGACCCCGCGACCGACCCGGCCGCGCCGCACACCGCGCCGAGCTTCATCCGCGCGGCCGCCGCGCCGCGGCCGGTGCTGCGCGCCGCGCGCTGGCAGTGGGCCGCGCTGGCCGGGCTGAGCGTGCTGCTGGTGGTGCAGATCCTGGTCGCCGACCGCCAGCGCCTGGCCGCCGACGCGCGCTGGCGGCCGTGGGTGGCCGCGGTATGCCAGGTGCTGCGCTGCGAGTTGCCGGCATGGCGCGAGCCGGCCGCGTTCACCATGCTCAGCCGCGAAGTGCGTCCGCTGCCCGGCCGCGCCGGCGCGCTGCAGGTGCAGGCGACGTTCCGCAACGACGCGCGCTGGGCGCAGGCCTGGCCATTGCTGCAGCTGTCGCTGGCCGACGCCGACGGCCGCAGCGTCGGCACCCGCCTGTTCCGGCCGGACGAATACCTGGGCCGGCAACGCGCCGACGCGCCGACGCTGTCCCCCGGACAGAGCGCGCAGGTCGCCTTCCAGGTGCGCGAACCGGCCGCCGGGACGGCCGCGTTCAGCTTCGAGTTCCACTGAAACACAGCGATGCCGATCGCCGGCATGGCAGCGGCGCAGGTCACGCGCTAGACTCGTCCCCCCGCGCCGGCCGTCAGCGCCCGGCCCGCCGTCACCCGGGGATCCGCTTAACTTGAACGCCGCCACCACTCGTCCTGACACCAGTCGCGTCGCGCCCAAGCCGCCGCTGCGCGAACACGTGGCGCAGTCCGTGCGCCGCTACCTGCGCGACCTCAACGGGTGCGATGCCGACGACGTGTACGAGATCGTGCTGCGCGAGATGGAGATCCCGTTGTTCGTGGAAGTGCTCAACCACTGCGAAGGCAACCAGAGCCGCGCCGCGGCGATGCTCGGCATCCATCGCGCGACCTTGCGCAAGAAGCTGAAGGAATACGGGTTGGCGTGAGACGGGGACCGGGGACCGCAGCATGGTGTGCTGGCAAAAATCACTGTCAAGCGATTTGATGAAAAAAGCGCCGCTTTTCCCTCAGAAAAGCGGCGCTTTTATTTCAGCCCAGCGGCTTTCCTGTAGGAGGGGCCTCAGCCCCGACACCTAGCTGGCAAGCATCGGGGCCGAAGCCCTTCCTACAGAAGGCAAAGACGCAACGCACTCGCGACCATCCCCCCGGGTCCCCGGTCCCCGGTCCCCGGTCCCGAAGCCCTCAAACCCACCCATACCGGATCAAGTGAAAGAACACCGGCGCGGCGAAGCACACCGAGTCCAGCCGGTCGAGCACGCCGCCGTGGCCTTCGATCATGTGGCCCCAGTCCTTGATGCCGCGGTCGCGCTTGATCGCCGACATCACCAGCCCGCCGAAGAAGCCCATCAGGTTCGCCACCAGCGCCAGCGCGAAGGCCTGCAGCGGCGAGAACGGGGTGATCCACCACAGCGCCGCGCCGAGCGCGCTGGCCGACAGGATGCCGCCGACGAAGCCTTCCACGGTCTTGGACGGCGACAGCTTCGGCGCGATCAGGTGCTTGCCGAGCAGCTTGCCCCACACGTACTGCAGCACGTCCGAGGACTGCACCACGATCACCAGGAACGCGAACAGCAGCAGGTTGCGGCCCTCGTAGCCGGGAATGCGCAGGTTCAGCAGCGCCGGCACGTGCGAGATGCAGAACACGCAGATCATCAGCCCCCATTGCACCTTGGCGGTCCGCTCCAGGTAACGCGTGGTGTCGCCGCCGATGGTGGCCAGGATCGGCAGCACCAGGAACGCGTAGACCGGGATCAGCAGCGTGTACAGGCCGTACCAGTCGCTCCACACCAGCCAGTACTGCCACGGCAGCACGATGTAGAACGCGGCCAGCAGCGCGTAGTAGTCGCCGCGCCGGGTCGGCGCCAGGGTGATGAACTCGCGCAGCGCGAACAGCGACACCAGCGCGAACAGCGCGATCACGCCGATGCGCCCGAACACGAACGCCAGCGCCACCACCGCCGCCATCACCCACCATGCGCGGATGCGCGCGACCAGGTTGTCCAGCACCGCGGTCGGGCGTTCGCGCGCGCGCCAGCGCAGCGTCTCGGAGATCAGCGTGGCCAGCAGCAGCACCGCGGCGATGCCGAGGAACAGCCAGATCGTCTGCTGGCGCAGCGAGGATTGCTGCAGGTGTTCGCTGAAGGCGATCGGGTTCATCGCGCGGCCTCGGTCTGTTCCGGCGACAGCGCCAGCAACGCGGCGCGGGTGCGCTCGAGGAACGCCTGCTTGTCCTCGGCCGCGCCCAGCCGCAGCGGCTCGCCGAAGGTGGTGGTGCACAGCAGCGGCAACGGCAGCCACTTGCCCTTGGGCATCACCCGCTTGAGGTTGTCGATCCACACCGGCACGAACTCCAGTTCCGGGCGCTGCCGGGCCAGGTGGTAGATGCCGCTCTTGAACGGCAGCAGGCCTTCGTCGGGGTTGCGCGTGCCTTCCGGGAACAGGATCAGCGAACCGCCGGCGTCCACCGCCTCGCACAGGCATTCGATCGGGTCGCGGCTGCGCTGCGCGGCGTCGCGCTCGATCAGCACGCCGTTGAACACCGCGTGGATCAGGTAGCGGCGCAGCGCGTCGCGCTGCCAGTAGTCGGCCGCGGCCACCGGCCGCACCTCGCGCCGCAGCGATGCCGGCAGCGACGACCAGATCAGCACGAAGTCGCCGTGGCTGGCATGGTTGCCGTAGTACACGCGGCGCTCGCTGGACGGCATGCAGCCGCGCCAGAACGCGCGCGCGCCGGTCAGCAGGCGGATCGCGGCACTGCAGCCGCGGGCAATCAGACGGGCGATCATCTCGACTCCAGTTCGCGCACGACGGCGCGCAAGCGCAACACGATGGTCACCGCGGCGCCGGCGCTCAACAGCGCCAGCGCGGCGACCAGGATGGTTTCGGCCCACGCGGCCCGGCCCGGCAGCAGCGCCGCCGCGGCCAGCAGCGCGGCCAGCGACAGCCATTGCATGCGCTGCGCGCGCGCCATCGGCCCCTGCGCCGGTTCGCGCACGCCGCAGGCCAGGCCGAGCATGCGCACATAGGCGGTGCCCACGCACAGCAGCGCGGCGGCCCAGCCCAGCTGCGCGCCCCAGTCCAGCGACTGCTGCAGGCCGTAGCCCAGGCCCAGGCACACCAGCACGTCGGACAGGCGGTCGGGCGCCTCGTTGTAGACCTCGCCGGCGCGGCCGATCATCCGCGCCTGCTTGGCCATCAGCCCGTCCAGGCGGTTGCACAGCAACCGCCCCTGCAGCCCGAGCACGGCCAGCAGCAACAGCGCGGCGCCGTAGCGCGGCGGATCGCGCAGCGCGAAATAGAACATCAGCGCGGCCAGCGCGGCGAAGCCGGTGCCGGCCCACGACAGGCCGTTCGGGGTCGCGCCGCGGGCGCGCAGCGCCTGCGCCAGACGCGCACGCGCGCGCGCGGCCCAGGCATCGAACACGGGGAAGCGCCGCATCAGTCGCCGCCTCCGCCGCAGCCGCCACATCCGCTGCCGCCTCCGTCGCCGCCCGCGCTGCCGCAACTGCCGGTCGTGGCCGAGCAACCGCTGCCGCCGCCGGTTCCGGCCAGCGGCGCACGCACCTGGTGGTACGCAGCCCATGGCGTGCCCAGCAACACCGCCGTGCCGGCCAACGCCAGTTGCTGCGCCAGGTCCGGCGCAGGCAGGTCCGGCGACGGAGGGGCCGGCGCAGGCGGCGCGCGCAGTGGCGCATCGCGCTCGGCCAGCAGCGCGTCGCCGGCCAGGCTGCGCCGCGCCGGCGTCAGCGCGAACCCCAGCGCGATCATCGTCACCAACAGCATCAGCGCCACCAGGAAACCCACTGGGCGCTGCAGTTGCAGGCCGATGCCGACCTTGGCCGCGCCCAGCGCCCACAGGGCCAGCAACGGCGCGGCGCCGAGCAGGCGCGCGCACCCCGCATGGCCGCGGCCCAGCCACAACCGCTTGCCGATCAATGCCGCGCGCAGCGGCCGGGCATCGTCGCGCAGCGCCTGCAGCGCCAGCGACAGCGGCGCCGTCGTGCGCACCAGGGCATGCGCGCGCTGCAGCGGCGGCGGTACCGGCCCGCCGGTGGCATGCAGCCTGGCACGCTCGCCACGCACGGCGCCCCCGGTGGGTTGCGCGGTTTCCAGCTGCACGGCGTCGTGCGCGATCAGCAGCGCCAACTGCAGGTCGGCGACGCGTTCGGCGCCGCCGGCCAGGTAGGCCAGCTCGGCGACGTCGACCTGCTGGACCGCGTGCGCGCGGCCAAGACCGCGCACGGCGCGGCGCAAGCGCGCGGCGAGCGCGCAGGCCAGGCCGATCAGCAGCAGGAACAGCAGCAGGAACGAACCGCCCGGCCAGTGCAGCGGCGCGGCGAAATCGTTGGCTGCCGCCAGCCCTCCGCCCAGCAGCAGCGTCGCCAGCGACCACAGCCCCAGCGCGGCCGATCCGGAGCGCGGCGCCGGCCAGCGGCCGCGCGCGCGCGCAGGCGCCGCCTGCGCCGAAGGCGTCGTCGGCGCATCCGCCACCGGCTCGGGCCAGCATGCCGGCGGCGGTTCGCCGAAATGCCGCCGGTACCGCACGAGCGTGGCGCGATACTGGTCCTGGTAGCGCGCCGCGTCGGCGGCCGCCCCGCGCCCAGGCTGGTGGTGCAGCGTGGTCTGCAGCACCTGCGGGCAAAAGTGTTGCCAGTATTCGCGGGTGTCGGTGAGGTGGGCATGCCAGACCTGGTCGATCAGCGCACTGGGCGTGGCCTCCTCGGCGCTGGTGCAGGCCAGGAAGCAGAAGCGACGGTACTCCCCGACCGCCTGCGCCGCCTGCGCCGGACTGCAGTGCGCCTGCTTGGCCACGCGCCGCACGAACCGCGGCAATGCGTCGTCGTCGGCACCGAAGCGGTAGGCCAGCAGGCGCTCCCACAGCGCCTGCTGATCGCTGTCGGCATGGCGCAACGGCGCGCTGGAAGAGGGCAGCGGCGTCATCGGCGGCTCACACCGGCCCGGCGATCAGCGCCGCGAGCACCGCCAGCAGCACCAGCAGCGACTGCAGCGCCACGCTGGCCAGTTGCCACCGCAGCAGGCGGCGCATGCCGCGCCAGCGCGCGCTCCAGTCGCGCGCAGGCGGCAACCGCGGCAGCAGGCCCAGCCGGTGCAGCGCCGCATCGAGATCGCTGCCGGCCTGGTCGATGTCGGTCTCTTCCAGCACCGCATCGAGCAGCGACAGGTCCAGGCCGACCCGTGCGGCCCAGTAGCCCTGCAGCAGCGCGGCCGGCACGCTGAGCAGGCACAGCACCGCGGCGGCGCGTTCGCCGCCGGCGAACCAGGCCGCCAGCAGCAGCGCCACCACCAGCAGCAGCGCCGACAGCCGGTCCAGCGGCCGCCCCTGGCGCAACAGCGCGGCCATCGTGCGCAGCTGCAGGCGCGTGTTCATGCCAGCTGCTCCTGCGCCAACGCCGTGGCCGGCGCCGGCTGCCACGCCGCGGCGATGGCGCGCCGTTGCGCGGCTCCGAGCACGATCCGCGGCGCGCGCTCGCGCAGCTGCGCCACCGCCTCGTCCACGCTGCCGGCACGGCCGCTGCACAGCAGCCACGCGGCCACCGCCGCGGCGCTGCGCGAATAGCCCAGCGCGCAGCACACCAGCACCGGCCCGTGCGCACGCGCCGCCTCGATCGCCCGCGCGGCCTCGCGCAGCGCCGCCGGCGCCGGCGCGACCAGGTCCAGCATCGGCACCACGCGATCGTGCGCACGCGCATCGCGCAGCGACAGCTCGGCGCTGACGTCCACCACCGCGGCGAACGCGTCGCGCTGGCCGCGGCCGGGGATGCGCCCCAGCCACACGCCGTCGGCGACCGGCCGCGGCGCCGGATCGCGCTGCGTCCATGCCCGCGAATTGAGCCAGGCCGCCGCCAGGTACGGCGCGTACAGCCAGCGCGCGGCGACGCTGAGGCGGCCGTCGGCGCGCTTCTGCAGGCCAAGCGGGCCGAGCAGCGCGTAGTCCAGCGCGACCAGCAGCAGCGACAGCGCCGGCCACGCCAGCCACCACGCCGCGCCGCCCAGCGCCCAGGCCACCGTGACGCACAGGCCGCCGCCGCCCAGGTAGGCGCCGGCCAGCCGCCAGCGCGCCGGGTCGCGTGCCAGCGCCAGCGCGGCCCACGGCGGCGCCACCCGTTGCGGCCACAGCCATACGCACAGCCAGCCGACCGCCACGCCGGTGGGCACGTCGAGGAAATGGTGCTGGTAGGTGGTCAGCACCGAGATCCCGATCAGCGCGAACCACAGGTGCAGCGCACCGCGCGCCCACCCGTGCAGATGCTGCGCATAGCGCACCCACAGCACCACCAGCAGCACGATGTGCAGCGACGGCGCCTGGTTGAACGGCTTGTCGAAGCCGAGCAGCACCGCGAACAGCCAGCCGAACACGCCATCGCTGGGCGGCCGCTCGAAGCTGAAGCGCAGCGGCCACAGCAGGAAGCAGCCCACCGCCAGGACCTGCGCGGTCAGCAGGCGCCTGGCGTGCGTGTCCAGTTCGGCGCGGGTGCGGCAGACGAAGAACGAGATCACGTAGAACAGGTCGATCGACCAGTACGGCACGATCGTCCACGGCCAGAACGGGATCTGCGCTTCCCAGGCGAACGGCAGCGTCGGCACGTACGTCCGGCGGCCGGCCATCGCATTGGCGAAGCCGTAGCTGAGGAAGAAGAACGGCCCCAGCAGCGCCAGCCACGCCAGCGCACGCCGCCAGGGCCGCGGCGCCGGCTCGCTCACGGCGCGATCCGCTGCGCCAGCGACACGGTGAAGATGCCCCACTCGTCGATGCGCTGCTCGAGCTTGCGGAAGCCGGCCGCGCGCACCAGTTCGTCCATCTCCTGCTGGGTGCGCCGGCGCATGACCCACGCCGCGCCGTCGCGATGGCTGGTCAGCGCGCGGGCGATGAATTCCAGCTGCGGATGCCACGGCTGGCCGGTATAGGCCAGGTAGCCGCCCGGTTCGACCGCGGCCGCCACGCCCTGCAGCGAGCGCAGCACCTGGTCGTTGTCGGGGAACAGCTCGTACAGGCCCGATACCACCGCCAGCGTCGGCCGCGGCTGCAGCGCCGCCAGCGCGTCGCGGTCGAAGGCGTCGCCCTGCTCGAAGCGGGCGATGTCGGCGGCGCCGAGTTCGGCGATCAGCGCGCGGCCGCGCTCGACGTTCAAGGGGCTGAAGTCGCGCAGGGTGATCGCATCGGCGCGTTGCGGCGGGCCACCGGCCAGCGCCTCAAGCACGTAGCGGCCGTGGCCGGCGGCGATGTCGAGCACGCGCACCGGCGCGCCGGCCGCGCGCAGGCGCTGCATGGCCAGGCGCAGCAGTTCGTGCAGGTGGGTGCGGCGCACGCGGATGCCGCGCCAGCCGATCGCGTCCAGGTAGTTGCGGTCGATCATCCGTCCCAGCGGGCCGTTGCCGGTGGCGCGGTCGCGATAGACGTAGTCCAGCGTGCTGCCGGAATCGAAGCCGGTGTTCAGGCCCAGCGCCAGGCCCTCGGACAGCGTGCCGCCGAAGCGCAGGTTGGCGCGCACGAAGCGCCAGCGCAGGTCCTGCAGGCTGTACTTCTCCGGCGGCCAGGCCAGCCGCTCGGCCTCCTCGAAGGTGGACCCGTGCCGGTGCGCCTGCAGCAGGCTGGGCAGCGCCGCCGGCTCGGCGAAGCGCTCGCGCACGAAGCGGCGGATCTGCGCCAGCGCCGGCGCGCGGTCGCGCTCGCCCAGCGTGTCGTGGAAGAAGCCCGGCAGCAGGTGGCGCTCCTTCACCGGCGAGGACAGCCGCTCGTAGAAGCGGTCCTGCGGGCCGCGGTGCACGACGAAGTCGTCACCGGACACCAGCAGCTGCACCGGCACGGTGATCGCCTGCGCATCGCCGACCACGCGGTCGGCCGCCGCGTACACCCCGAGCAGCACGCGCACCGAGATCGGCCGGGTGATCAGCGGGTCGTCGCGGTAGCTGGCCACCCGCGCCGGGTCGTGGGTCAGCCACTGCGGCTTGACGTAGCTGTTGACGAAGAAATTGCCGCGCAGCTTGTGCAGCAGCGCCAGCCCGGGCCGAGCGAACGGCACGTACAGCTTGACCTTGAACGCCGGCGAGGCCAGCACCAGCGCGCGCAGCGGCGGCGCGTAGTCGTGCACCCAGGTGCTGGCGATCACCGCGCCCACGCTCTGCGCGACCACCACGATGTCCTCCACCGCGATGCCGTGGGCTTCGCCGATATGGGCGATGAAGCGGTCCAGGTCGCGCACCAGCGCCGGGAACCGGGCGCATCGCCGCGCACGCCGGGCGAGCGGCCGTTGCCGCGCGCGTCCCAGGCGAACATCTCCATGTCCTCCAGCCCCAGCTCGTCGGCCAGGTGCAGCACCCGTCCGGAGTGTTCGTGGCCGCGATGCAGCAGCACCACCGCGCGCCGCTGCGGCGACGGCGTCGCTGCCGGCCAATGCCGGTAGAACAACCGTTCGCCGTCGAAACTGGAAAATTCGCTCTCGCTGACCTGCCGCATCCGTCCGTGATCCTTTGCCATAGAAATACCGTTGCCGCATCCGCCTGCGGAGCCCATCCACCCCTTGCGTGCGGCCCGGCCTTCAGCCGCGCGGCGCTTCGCGCAGCCCGGCGGCGACGCGCCGCACGACCGTCGCCGCGCACAGCGCCGCCAACGCGATCGCGAACCCGTCCACCGTCTTCGCCCCCACCCAGCCGCCGGCCAGCAGCAGCCCCAGCAGGCCGATGGCGAAGGCGCGGTCGCTCTTGCCCATCGGCCCGTCGTAACGCCGGCTGGCGCCGACCATCAGCCCCAATACCCCCGCATACTCGGTCAATGCCGCCGCCAGCGCCAGCGTCCACAGCCAGGCGGCGCCGGCGCCGGGCACGCTGGCCAGGCTCAGGTACAGCGCCGCGTCGGCGATCACGTCGCACAGTTCGTTGAGGTAGCCGCCCAGCCGCGACTGCTGGCCGAACTCGCGCGCCAGCATGCCGTCCACCGCGTTCAGCGCCATGCGCAGCAGCATCCAGCCCGGCAGCAGCGCATACCACAGCGGCTGCGCCGGCGCGCGCCAGAACACCCACGCGGCGACCAGCAGCGACACCGCGGCCGCAGCCACGGTGACCTGGTTGGCGGTGACCCCGAGCCCGTGCAGGCGCCGCACGCCGGGGCGCAACAGCCCCTGGAAACGTCCTTTCAGTGCGTAGATCGAAACCATTGCGGGGTCCTGAGGGTCCATGCCGGCGCGGCGCAGCCTACAATATCGGCTCCCCGCTTCGATATGTGCCCCGACTCCATGTCCTCCGATTTCCTGCCCGTGCGCCGGGCATTGCTGTCCGTTTCCGACAAGACCGGCCTGGTCGACCTGGCCCGCGCGCTGGCCGCGCGCGGCGTGGAGCTGCTGTCCACCGGCGGCACCGCCAAGGCGATCCGCGACGCGGGACTGCCGGTCAGGGACGTGTCCGAGCTCACCGGCTTCCCGGAAATGATGGACGGGCGGGTCAAGACCCTGCATCCGAAGGTCCACGGCGGCCTGCTCGGCCGCGCCGGCACCGACGATGCGGTGATGGCCGAGCACGGCATCGCGCCGATCGACCTGCTGGTGCTGAACCTGTATCCGTTCGAGGCGGTCACCGCCAAGGCCGACTGCTCGCTCGCCGAGGCGGTGGAGAACATCGACATCGGCGGCCCGGCGATGCTGCGCTCGGCGGCCAAGAACTTCGCGCGCGTGGCGGTGGCCACCGATCCGGCGCAGTACGCCGACCTGCTCGCCGAGCTGGACGCGCACGACGGCCAGCTGTCGGCGGCCAAGCGCTTCGCGCTGTCGGTGGCCGCGTTCAACCGCGTGGCGCAGTACGACGCGGCGATCAGCAACTACCTGTCGGCGGTGTCCGACACCTCGGCCGAGGTGCCGGTGCGCGCCACCTTCCCGGCGCAGGTCAACGGCAGCTTCGCCAAGGTGATGGACCTGCGCTACGGCGAGAACCCGCACCAGCAGGCGGCGTTCTATCGCGACCTCTATCCGGCCCCGGGGTCGCTGGCGACGTTCGAGCAGTTGCAGGGCAAGGAGCTGAGCTACAACAACATCGCCGACAGCGACGCGGCGTGGGAGTGCGTGCGCCAGTTCGATGCGCCGGCCTGCGTGATCGTCAAGCACGCCAACCCGTGCGGCGTGGCGGTGGGCGCGGCCTGCGGCGACACCTACGAACTGGCCTACGCCACCGACCCGACCAGCGCCTTCGGCGGCATCCTCGCCTTCAACCGCCCGCTGGACGCGGCCACCGCCAAGGCCATCCTCGACCGCCAGTTCGTCGAGGTGCTGATCGCGCCGGACTACGAGGACGGCGCCCTCGACTACGCCCGGAAGAAGGCCAACGTGCGCGTGCTGCGCATTGCGCTGGCGCCGCCGTCCCAGCATTTCATCGACACCAAGCGCATCGGCTCGGGCCTGCTGATGCAGACCGCCGACGACCGCGTGGTGACGCGCGAGGAGCTCAAGGTCGTCACCCGGCTGACACCGACCCCGGCGCAGTTCGCCGACCTGCTGTTCGCCTGGAAGGTGGCCAAGTACGTCAAGTCCAACGCGATCGTCTATGCCAAGGACCAGCGCACCATCGGCGTGGGCGCCGGGCAGATGAGCCGGGTCTATTCGGCGCGCATCGCCGGCATCAAGGCCGTCGACGCGGGCCTGGCGGTGGAGGGCTCGGTGATGGCCTCCGACGCGTTCTTCCCGTTCCGCGACGGCATCGACGCCGCGGCCACGGCAGGGATCAAGGCGGTGATCCAGCCCGGCGGCTCGATGCGCGACAACGAGGTGATCGACGCGGCCAACGAACACGGCCTGGCGATGGTGTTCACCGGCGTGCGCCACTTCCGCCACTGACCGGCCAAGGGCCCCGGCACCGATGAAACCGAACCCGATGCGTCATCGCCTGGTCCTGCTGCTCGCCTGCGCCATCGCCGGCTGCAAGCCGAGTTCCGCGCCGGCACCGGCCGCCCCTGCCGCGCCGAGCGCGGCGACAGCGCCGGCGCCGGCCGCCACGCGCGTGCCGCGCACCGAACGCCTGCAGGCCTTCCTGCAGGCGCGCTACGGCAAGCAGGCGCGGCTGTCGCAGGATTGGAGCGGGCAGGCCGACGGATTGGACGTGCAAAGCGCGGTATGCGCCGAACAGCCGGTGGTGGTCGGCCACCAGGTGCAGCAGCTGCTTGCGGTCTGCCACCGGCTCAGCGACGGCGGCCACGCCAATCCGGGGCTGATCGATTTCCTGGTGCTGCGCGACGACGGCACGGGCCTGGCGGTGGTCGCCGAGAAGCTGGCCGACACCTTCGGCAGCGACGGCGACCCCGGCGCGGTGGACATCCTGCGGCTGGGCAGCGACTTCTACGGCTTCGTGGTCTACAGCAGCTGGATCGGCCAGGGCCTGGTGCTCGAGTCGCAGGACCTGGTGCTGCCCGGCCCCAAGGGGCTGGTCAACGCCGGCTCGGTGCGCCAGCACATCGACAACCAGGGCGCGCTGGACTGCAGCGACGAAGGCCGCGACCCGGAGCAGACGGCCGAGCAATGCCAGGCGCAGCTGTTCGACGTGGACTTCAAGCTCGCCGTGGACGACAGCGACCCGGCCGCGCGCGTATGGCCGGTGACGATCGAGGAAGTCGGCATGTCCTGCGGCAAGAAGCTCGGCACCACCCGCGTGTTCGAGTTCGATACCGAGCACTGGCGCTATCCGTTCCCCGCTTCCATGCAGCGCGAAGCCTGCGAGTAACCCTCCTTTCCTGTCACCGCGAGAAACGCCTTGAAAATCCTCGTCATCGGCTCCGGCGGCCGCGAACACGCCCTGTCCTGGAAGATCGCGCAGTCGGCGCGGGTGGACGAGGTCCTGGTGGCGCCGGGCAACGCCGGCACCGCGACCGAGGCCAAGTGCCGCAACGTGCCGGTCAAGGCCGACGACATCGACGGCCTGCTGCAGCTGGCCCAGGACGAGGCGGTGGCGCTGACCGTGGTCGGCCCGGAAGTGCCGCTGGTGCTGGGCGTGGTCGACCGCTTCCGCGCCGCCGGCCTGCGCATCTTCGGGCCCACGGCCAAGGCCGCGCAGCTGGAAGGCAGCAAGGCCTTCGCCAAGGAATTCCTCGCGCGTCACGGCATCCCGACCGCGTTCTACGAAGTGCATACCGAGGTGGACGCGGCACTGGCCTACGTGCGCGCCAAAGGCGCGCCGATCGTGGTCAAGGCCGATGGCCTGGCCGCGGGCAAGGGCGTGATCGTGGCGATGACGCTGGACGAGGCCGAGGCCGCGGTGCGCGACATGCTGTCGGGCAACGCCTTCGGCGACGCCGGCGCGCGCGTGGTGATCGAGGAATTCCTCGACGGCGAGGAAGCCAGCTTCATCTCGATGGTCGACGGCGCCACCGCGCTGCCGATGGCCACCAGCCAGGACCACAAGCGCGTCGGCGACGGCGACACCGGCCCCAACACCGGCGGCATGGGCGCGTATTCGCCGGCGCCGGTGGTCACGCCCGAGGTGCACGCGCGGGTGATGGGCGAGGTGGTCGAACCCACCGTCCGCGGCATGATCGCCGACGGCGTGCCGTTCACCGGCTTCCTCTACGCCGGGCTGATGATCGACGCGGCCGGCGCGCCCAAGGTGATCGAGTTCAACGTGCGCTTCGGCGACCCGGAGACGCAGCCGGTGATGCTGCGCCTGCAGTCGGACCTGGTGGAGCTGGTCGAGGCGGCGATCGACGGGCAACTGCACGCGACCGAGGCGCAGTGGGATCCGCGCCCGTCGCTGGGCGTGGTGATGGCGGCGGCGCCGTATCCGGAAGCGCCGGTCACCGGCGATGCGATCGGCGGCCTGGACCAGGTGCCGGCCGGCGCCAAGGTGTTCCATGCCGGCACCGCGCTCGATGCGCAGGGCCGCGTGGTCAGCGCCGGCGGACGCGTGCTGTGCGTGGCCGCGCTGGGCGACAGCGTGTCCGACGCGCAGCGCAACGCCTACGCCGGCGTGGCGAGCATCCACTGGGCCAACGAGTTCCATCGCCACGACATCGGCTGGCGCGCGATCGAGCGCGAACGCGGCGCATAACCGCGCTGCCGCGCTATCACGTGCAGCAATGCGGCATGTCCGACGCGCAGCGCAACTGCATGCCGCCCCGCCGCAGGCCCGAACGCCATCGCGCGCGCGCCTGCAGGAGCGACTTCGATCGCGACGGGCTCTACCGGTGATGCCCGTCGCGACCGGCGTCGCTCCCGCGGAGAATGCCGCCAGCTGCAGCGTGCATCGCCCGAAGCGCAATCGCAGCACATGGCTGCGATTGCGTGGCAGTGACTCGGCGCCGCTCGTCGCGCATCGCCCGATATCCAGTGCCTGCGGGCCGGCGCCGCGCTGCGCTGCTGCCACCTCCCTTGCAGGAGCGGCTTCAGCCGCGACAGGGCATTACCGGCACGTCCATCGCCACGAGCGCCCCTCAAATGACGCCGCCTGGACCGCAGATGCCCTAGCCTGCGTCGCCATCGGCATCCGGAGAAGTCCCATGGCGCTAGATCCCGACATCCGCGAACGGTTCCGCGAACTGGCGGCGCAGACCGACGGCATCGACACCGCGGTCTACGCGCAGTACGGCAAGGATCCGCTGGAGCCGATCATCGGCCTGGGCCGGCGCAGCGCGCGGCTGTGCTTCTTCGGCCGCGACCCGGGCCGCGCCGAGGTCGAGCACGGCGAGCCGTTCATCGGCAGCGGCGGCCAGATCGTGCGCAGCGCGCTGTATCGCCATCTGCACGACGGCGCGCCCCTGCCCGATTTCGAGGCCTCGCGCAAGGTCGGCCGCGGGTTCTTCTGGATCAACACCGTGCCGTACAAGCCGCTCGGCAACAAGGCGTGGTCGATGCAGGTGAAGCGGCGCTTCCACCCGCTGATGCGCCGGCTGCTGATCGAGCAATGGCGCGGCGGGGAGATCGTCACCCTCGGCCGCGAGGCCTTCCTGTGGTTCGGCATCGACCAGCCCAAGCCGGTGCGCGACCAGTTGCAGGCGTTCTGGGAGCATCCGCAGCGCTTCGTCCGGCACATGTCCGTGACCTTGCGCACCGAGACCGGCAAGTCGCGCAGCATGTCGCTGTATCCGCTGCCGCATCCGTCCCCGCTCAACCAGGCCTGGTTCAAGCGCTTCCCGGACCTGCTGCAGGCGCGGCTGCGCGAACTGGCGATCTGAAGCCGCGCCGCCCGCGCGGCGCGTGATGCGCCGGCGGCGGTCGCGTCGCACTGCACCGGTGGCGCGCAGGCGTGCGCGCCTCTGCCCGACCGGCGTTGGCACCGCACCGCTGCCGCCCGCATCGGCTGCACGGCCCGCGAGCGCATGCGCGCCGGGCGCCACCGCACGCCGGTGCATTGACGCGACGCCGGCGCGGCGGAACAATGCGCGCCAGCCACCGCTGCCGCATCGCGTTCGCGATGCCTTCCCCCGCCACCGGGTCGCGCGCATCCCAGCCACCGTTGCTTCCGTCCATCCACGGCGGACGGCGTGCCGCTGTCCGCGCTGCTATCGAGGCTACCTGATGCTGCGTTCCACTCCGTCCCGCGCGCCCGGCCGTCGCATGCCGCTGTGCGCCGTTGCACGCTCCCTGCTCGCCGCGGCCACCGCGCCGCGGCATCGCCTGCTGGGCCTGGCGCTGCTGTCGCCGCTGGCCAGCGCGGGCATGCCGGCGCTGGCCGACGAGGCCGCCGCCGCCCCCCAGGCCACCGAGCTGGACGCGGTGCGGGTCCAGGCCGAACGCGCGCGGCTCGACGGCGGCGCGCTCGGCAGCCGCACGCTGTTCGACACGCCGTTCTCGGTGGTCGCGGTGGATGCCGAACAGCTGGAGACGCGGCAGGTGAACGCGCTCGGCCACGTGTTCGCCGGCGACGCCTCGGTCAACGCGGTCGGCAACCGCTACGGCATGTGGGCGTCGATGCTGAACGTGCGCGGCCTGCAGCTGGATTTCGGCAACAGCTACAAGCTCGACGGCATGCCGTTCTACTCGTTCGGCGTGGAGCTGCCGATCGAGCTGTTCGAGCAGGTGCAACTGCTCAAGGGCGCCAGCGGATTCCTGTACGGCTTCGGCGCGCCCGGCGGCATCGTCGACTACGTCAGCAAGCGGCCGACCGAGCAGCCCTACCTGGCGTTGGACATCGGCTATCGCAGCGACAGCCTGTTCTCCGAGCACGTCGATGCCGGCGGCCGCTTCGGCGCCGAGGACCGCTACGGCTACCGGATCAACGCCTCCAACGAGCAGGGCGACGTGTACTACGGCGGGCACCTGCAGCGGCAGGCGGCGTCGGCGGCGCTGGAGGCGCGGCTGGGCGAACGCGTCACCTGGACCGCCGACCTGCTCTACCAGCGGCGGCAGATCGACCGGCTGATGCCGTACTTCAGCGTCACCAGCTTCGTCGGCGAGCGGCTGCTGCCGGCGATCGACGGCGGACGCGAACTGGCCGCCGACGCCGCCTTCGGCGACACCCGCACCGGCTCGGCGCGCAGCGGGCTGCGCTGGGACATCGACGCGCAGTGGCAGGCGCGGCTGGACTACGCGTGGCTGCGCACCGACCAGCGCTTCGACCAGGAGTACTTCTACGTCGGCAACGCCGCCGGCGACTATGGCGACTTCACCTTCGTCGGCCACAACGTCAACCGCTTCAGCACCGTGCAGGCGTTGCTCGAAGGGCGCGTGGACACCGGCCCGCTGCGGCACCAGCTGGTGTTCGGCGCGTCAGGGCAATGGCAGCGCGTGTGGGCCAACGCGCTGAGCGCGTGGGGCCTGGCCGCAGGCGGCAACCTCTACGACGGCTTTGCCCGGCTGCGCTGGCAGCCGTCCAACCAGCTGGCCCAGTACCGCTCGGCCGACTACCGGCAGCAGGCGCTGTTCGCCAGCGACACCATCGCCCTCACCTCGCGCTGGTCGCTGCTGGCCGGCGCACGCTACACCGACTACCTGCAGCGCAGCTACGCCGACGACGACGGCGCCCTGGCCTCGGAGTACCGGCAATCGCCCATCACCCCGACCGCGGCGCTGCTGTTCAAGCCGCGCGCCGACACCACGCTGTACGCCAGCTACGTCGAGTCGCTGGAACAGGGCAGCACGGTGTCGGCCAACTACGCCAACCGCAACGCGGTGCTGCCGCCGCTCAAGAGCAAGCAGAGCGAGCTGGGCGCCAAGGTCGAACGCGCGCAGTGGTCGGCCAACGCCGCGCTGTTCCGCATCGAACGCGGCGCCACCTACGTCACCGCCGACAACCGCTTCGTCCAGGACGGCATGATCCGCTACCAGGGCCTGGAGCTGGAGGGCCAGTTGCGCCCGGCCGACGGCTGGAGCCTGGGCGGCAGCGTGCTGCTGCTCGACGCCGAGCACCAGCGCACCTCCGCGGCGCTGGCGGGCAAGCGCCCGGGCGGGGTGGCGCGGCGCAGCGCGGCGCTGCAGCTGGCGCACACGCCAAGCGCGATGCCGGCGCTGGACCTGCACCTGGACGCGCGCTACACCGGACCGATGACGCTGCTGGCCGGGCGCGCGCTGCAGGCGCCGGGCCATACCGTGTTCAACGCCGGCGCCGGCTGGCGCACCACGCTGGGCGCGCACCCGCTGACGCTGCGCGCCGAGGTGCTGAACCTGTTCGACCGCCGCTACTGGCAAGGCAGCAACTTCACCATCCAGCCGGGCGAGCCGCGCACGCTGGCGTTGAACGCGAAGCTGGAACTGTAGCCGGCGGCGGCCGCATCCGGCGCGGCGAGCCTGCGGCGAACGTGGCCACAGCAGGTCCGCACGCGGTGCACGGGACCGTGCGGCGCGCAGTGCCTGCCGCCGCCAGGAACGCGGCACCGGAGTCCGCACTCGCTGGCGGCACGCAGCGCCCGCCGTTGCGGCCGCGCCTAGCCGGGGAAGCGGTCCCGGTGGGTGCGCGCCTGGGCCCAGGACTTCACGACTACTGGAAGGCGATCGCAAACCACTGGCGCCTTCCGCGCCGGTCGCACGCGCCGGCCGGGCGCCGCATGCGGAGCCGACCACCGCCTGCCCTCGGCGCCGCTGCAGCCGCGCCGAGGCCCGGCCATAATGGGCCGCCCTCGGCTACGCGCCCCCGCATGCCCTCCCTCGAATCCCGCCTGAGCCTGCTCTGGGCCCACGAGAAAGCCAGCTATGGCCTGCGCAGCCTGATCGCGCTCGGCGGGGCGATGGCGCTGTGCTGGCGCCTGCAGGAACTGGACGCGGTGCCGGCGGTGTTCCTCGGCATCATCGCCAGCGTCGTCGCCGAGACCGACGACAACTGGCGCGGCCGGTTCAAGGCGGTCGCCGCGTCGCTGCTGTGCTTCGCGGTGGCCGCGCTGGCGGTGCAGCAGCTGTTCCCGTATCCGCTGGCGTTCGCCGCCGGACTGGCGCTGTCCACCTTCGCGCTGACCCTGCTCGGCGCGCTCGGCGAGCGCTACGCGTCGATCGCCCAGGCCACGGTGACCCTGTCGATCTACGTGATGATCGGCATCGACCAGCACCACGGCGGCGCCGACGCGCAATGGCGCAACATCGTCTGGCTGCTCGGCGGCGCCGCCTGGTACGGCGCGCTGTCGGTGCTGTGGTCGGCGCTGTTCGCGCAGCGTCCGGTGCGCGAGCGCATGGCGCGGCTGTTCGTCGAGCTGGGGCGCTACCTGCAACGCAAGGCCGACCTGTTCGAGCCGGTGCGCGAACTGGACCAGCAGCAGCGGCGCCTGGCGCTGGCCGAGCAGAACGCACGCGTGGTGGCGGCGCTGAACGCGGCGAAGATGGCGATCATCAGCCGCTTCGGCCGCTCCGGGCGGCCCGGCGTGCAGTCCGGGTTCTATTTCCGGCTGTACTACATGGCGCAGGAATTCCACGAGCGCGCCAGTTCCTCGCACTATCCCTACGACGCGCTGACCGAGGCGTTCTTCCACAGCGACGTGCTGTACCGCTGCCAGCGCCTGCTCGCGCTGCAGGGCCGCGCCTGCGCCGCGCTCGGCCATGCGCTGCGGCTGCGCCGGCCGTTCGTGTACGGCGCGCAGACGCGGCAGGCGCAGGCCGACCTGGACGCCTCGCTGGATTTCCTCCGGCAACAGGACAACCCGCGCTGGCGCGGCCTGCTGCGCTCGCTGGACCTGCTCGGCGACAACCTGCAGGCGATCGAGCGGCACCTGTCAGAAGCCGCGCAACCGGACGCCAACGTCGGCGAGATCGACACGCGCCTGCGCGACTCCACCCCGCACACGCTGCGCGAGATGGGCCAGCGCCTGCGCCAGCAGCTGACCCCCGGCTCGCTGCTGTTCCGCCACGGCCTGCGCATGGCGCTGGCGCTGCTGGCCGGCTATGCGGTGCTGAAGATGGTGTACTCGAACAACGGCTACTGGATCCTGCTGACCACCGCCTTCGTCTGTCGCCCCAGCTACGGCGCCACCCGGCTGCGCCTGGTGCAGCGCATCGCCGGCACCGTGATCGGCCTGCTGCTCGGCTGGGCGATGATGCAGCTGGTGCCCACCGGCTTGCCGCAGCTGCTGCTGGCGCTGGCCGCCGCGCTGCTGTTCTTCGTCACCCGCAGCGACCGCTACACCGTCGCCACCGCGGCGATCACGCTGATGGTGCTGCTGTGCTTCAACCAGCTCGGCGACAGTTTCATGCTGGTCTGGCCGCGGCTGGTCGACACCCTGATCGGCTGCGCGATCGCCGCGCTGGCCTCGTTCTTCGTGCTGCCCGACTGGCAGGGGCGGCGCCTGCACCAGGTGCTGTCGGGCGTGGTCGGCGCCTGCGCCAGCTACCTGGAACAGGTGCTGGAGCAATACCGCAGCGGCAAGCGCGACGACCTGCCGTACCGCATCGCGCGCCGCGACATGCACAACGCCGACGCCGCGCTGTCGGCGGCGCTGGGCAACATGCTGCGCGAGCCGGAGCCGTACCGGCGCAACCTCGACTCGGGCTTCCGCTTCCTGGCCCTGTCCAACACCCTGCTCGGCTACCTCTCCGCGCTCGGCGCGCACCGCGCGCAGCTGCCGCCGCATCCCAGCGACGCGCTGATCGGGGAGGCCGGGCAGCAGTTGCAGCGCGACCTGGCGCGGATCGCGACCAGCCTGGCCGCGCGCCACGCGCCCGATCCGGCCAGCGTCGACTATGCGGCGCTGGCGCAGGAGCTCGAGCAGATGCCCGAGGACACCGGCGACAAGCACCGCCTGCTGCGCACCCAGCTGGCGCTGGTGGCGCGGCTGATGCCGGAACTGGAAGAAGGCGCGCGCAGCGCCCTGTCCGCCTGAGCCAGCACCGGCGCACGCGGCGTGGCGAGGCGGGGACGTGCCGCGGATGCCGGCATGCACGCGGTCCAATGCGCACTTCGTCCGCGAAAGAGGCCCTGGCCAGCCGCAAGGCTGCGCAGCGGCCCGGCGCGCGTGAACCTAGCGGCCTTGGTCCGGTGCGATCGCAACCGCGCGCGCGGCGTTGATCCGGCATCGACGCGCCGGACCGAAGCCCCTCCCACAACCGCGCGAGCGGTGCGCCTCATCAGCGCCATCCCGACCGGAAGCAGCCTTCGCTGGACAGCCGCAGCGCAACACCCGTCAGAGCAGTTCGACCAGCGCCAAGCCGCATAGCCGACACCAGTCCACGGTTCCAGTGCCGTAGCTCGCACCACAGCAGCCGCTGCCCACGACCCGATCCCCGATTCCCGATTCCCGATCCTGCTATGTGCTCTGTGCTCTGTGCTCCCCGGTCCCCGGTCCCCGGTCCCCGGTCCCTGGTCCCGCCAGTCCCGAGTCCCGAGTCCCGAGTCCCGAGTCCCCACAATTTTGCTAGTCTCCGCGTGCTCGCAAGGAGGGCGCATGTCCAGCCACAACCAGTTCGCCCTGCTCAAACAGCGCCGCTTCCTGCCGTTCTTCGTGGTCCAGGCGCTGGGCGCGTTCAACGACAACGTGTACCGGCAGGCGATCATCGGGCTGCTGTTCTACCTGGGCGTCACCCCCGAGCAGCGCACGCTGTACACCAACCTGGCGCCGGCGCTGTTCATCCTGCCGTACTTCCTGTTCTCCTCGCTGGCCGGGCAGATCGCCGAGAAGCTGGAGAAATCGCGGCTGGTGGTCATCACCACCACGATGGAGATCGCGATCATGTCGCTGGCCGCAGTCGGCTTCCTGACCGAGAACATGGCGGTGCTGCTGGTCGCGCTGTTCTGCACCGGCCTGCAGTCCACCCTGTTCGGCCCGGTGAAATACTCGATCCTGCCGTCGGTGCTGAAGCCGGAAGAGCTGACCGGCGGCAACGGCCTGGTCGAGATGGGCACCTCGATCTCGATCCTGTGCGGCATGATCCTGGGCGGGCTGATCTTCCAGATCGCCGGCAGCCACGGCCCGGTCGCCGCGGCCACCGCGGTGATCGCGCTGGCGGTGACCGGCAACCTGGTCGCGCGGCTGATCCCCAAGGTCGATGCCGGCGCGCCGGGACTGAAGATCAACTGGAACCCGCTGCCCGAGTCGCTGGCGATCATGCGCCTGAGCCGCCGGCAGCCGGCGGTGCGCAACGCGATCCTGGGCGTGTCCTGGTTCTGGTTCATCGGCACGGTGCTGACCGCGCAGTTGCCCACCTATGCCGAACTCAACCTCGGCGGCGCCCAGGACCTGTACATCTTCGCGCTGGCGCTGTTCTCGATCGGCACCGGCACCGGCTCGCTGCTGTGCGAGAAGCTCTCCGGGCGCACCGTGGAGATCGGCCTGGTGCCGCTGGGCGCGTTCGGCATCAGCGCGTTCATGCTGGACCTGTATTTCGCCCGTCCCGGCGGCGCGTTGCAGGCCGGGCTGGGCATCGGCCAGTTCGTCGGCCAGGCCGGCAGCTGGCGGATCATGTTCGACCTGGTCGGCATCGGCCTGTTCACCGGCTTCTTCGTGGTGCCGCTGTTCGCGCTGATCCAGAGCCGCACGCCCAAGGCCGAACTGTCGCGGGTGATCGCCGGGCTCAACATCCAGAATTCGCTGTTCATCGTGGTCGCGGCGATGGTCGGCATCGCCTTGCAGATGGAACAGCTGACGCTGTTCGGCACGCGGGTGCCGATGCCGGGGCTGAGCATCCCGCAGGTGTTCCTGGCGCTGGCCATCGCCAACGCGCTGGTGGCGATCTGGATCTTCAGCATCGTCCCCGAATTCCTGATGCGCTTCCTCAGCTGGGTGATGGTGCGCGTGCTGTACCGGCTGCGCCTGCACGGCATCGAGCGCCACGTGCCCGACGAGGGCGCGGCGCTGATCGTGTGCAACCACGTCAGCTACATGGACGCGCTGATCCTGGCCGCGGCGATCCCGCGCCCGGTGCGGTTCGTCATGTACTACCGCATCTTCAACATCCCGGTGATGCGCTGGATCTTCCGCACCGCCAAGGCGATCCCGATCGCCGGCGCGCGCGAGAACCCGGAACTGATGCAGCGCGCGTTCGACGAGATCGACGCGGCGCTGGCCGAGGGCGAACTGGTATGCATCTTCCCCGAGGGCGCGCTGACCCAGGATGGCGAGATCGCCGCGTTCAAGTCCGGCGTGGAGAAGATCCTGGAGCGGCGCCCGGTGCCGGTGGTGCCGATGGCGCTGCGCAACATGTGGACCAGCATGTGGAGCAGGCGCGACTCGCGGCTGCGGCGCATGCGCGTGCCGCGCCGGATCCGCGCGCACGTGGAGGTGGCCGCCAGCGCCCCGGTCCCCGGCGAGAGCGCCAGCGCCGAAACGCTCGAGGCGCAGGTGCGGCAGCTGCGCGGGGATGCCGCCTGAGCGCCGGGGGGATGCCGTAGAGCGCGGGTTCAGGTAGATTAGACGTGGGGAAACGCCTTGTACGCGGTCGCGCCGTCCCGGCACGCCGGCCCAGGCGCCGTCATACAGGGAATCCTTTCATTGAGCCACGTTCCACCCTTGCCGCCCAACGGAGCGGGCATCTACGTTCCCAATAACCTGGTGTGGGCGATCCTGTCCACGCTGTTCTGCTGCCTGCCGCTGGGCGTGGTGTCGATCGTCTATGCCGCGCAGGTGGACGGCAAGCGCGCCGCCGGCGACGTCGCCGGCGCGCGCGAGGCCTCGCGCAAGGCCGGCATGTGGGCGCTGTATTCGGCGCTGGCGATGCCGGTGCTGCTGGCGCTGTGGTTCCTGCTGTTCGGCGGCATGGCCGTGCTCGGCAGCCTCGCCAATCACTGACTTTTTCAACCCCCCGCTTCACCACCCAACCGGAGTAACACGGATGAACACCACCGCACCGCAAGTTTCCAACAATCTCGTCTGGGCGATCCTCAGCACGCTGTTCTGCTGCCTGCCGCTGGGCATCGTCTCGATCGTCTTCGCTGCCCAGGTCAACACCAAGCTGGCCGCCGGCGACGTCGCCGGCGCGCAGGAATCGGCCGACAAGGCCAAGAAGTGGGCGATCTACTCGGTCATCGGCTGGGTCGTGGCCGTCGTGCTGTACATCATCTTCTTCGCCGTCCTCGGCGGCGCGGGCATGCTGCAGCAGCAGTGATCCGTGCGCGCGGACTGCGGCGGCCGGGGCTGGCGACAGACCCGGCCGCCGGGCCGCCGCAGATGTCGATGAACGCCCGTCTGGCCGCCCTGCCGCGCTGGCTGCCGCTGGCCGCGCTCGGCGCGGCTGCGGTCGGCGCGACCGTGCTGTTGCGCCGGATCGATCCCAATGTGGCCGGCAACCCGTTGCCCGCCTGTCCGTTCTATGCCCTGACCGGGCTCTACTGCCCCGGCTGCGGCAGCACCCGCTGCCTGCACGCGCTGGTGCACTTCGATCTCGCCCACGCGCTGGCGATGAACCCGTTGCTGGTGGTCCTGCTGCCGGTGCTGGCGCTCATGGCGCTCAACGCCGCCGGGCTGCGCATGCGTGCGCTGGCGCCGCTGCTGAAGATCCTGGCCGACCCGCGATTGTGGCTGTGGCTGCTGATCGGCTACGGCGTGCTGCGCAACCTGCCGTGGTATCCGTTCGCGCTGCTGGCGCCGGGCTGAGCGCCGCGCGGCAGCGCCGGCGGCAGGGCCTGCGCTAGACTTCACCGCTGAAGCCCGAAGTCGATTCGAAGGAGATCCGCATGAGCACCGTGATGCCCCCCGCCCCGCCGCCGGCCACGC
>NZ_JAFIWC010000040.1 GCF_017163755.1 Xanthomonas sp. | reverse complement strand
GCCCCCCCCTAAGCCGCCGCATACCGCGCCGCGCCGCCCACCCAGCGCGCGACGATGCGGTCGGCCAGCGCCGGCGACGCGTCCAGCAGCCGCTCGGCGAGCGCGTGCACGCGCGGCAGCAGGCCCGCGTCGCGCACCAGGTCGGCCACGCGGAACGCGGCCAGGCCGGTCTGGCGGGTGCCGAGCAGCTCGCCGGGACCGCGCAGCTGCAGGTCCTTTTCCGCGATGACGAAGCCGTCGTTGGTCTGCCGCATCGTCTCCAGCCGCTGCCGCGCCATCGCCGACAGCGGCGACTGGTACATCAGCACGCAGCTCGACGCGGCCGCGCCGCGCCCTACCCGCCCGCGCAACTGGTGCAGCTGCGCCAGGCCCAGGCGCTCGGAGTTCTCGATGATCATCAGCGACGCGTTGGGCACGTCGACGCCGACCTCGATCACCGTGGTGGCGACCAGCAGGTCGATCTGCCCTTGCTTGAATGCGCGCATCGCCGCCTGTTTCTCGGCCGGCTTCATCCGCCCGTGCACCAGGCCCACGTTCAGCTCCGGCAGCTGCGCCGACAGGGCCTCGAACGTGGCCTGCGCCGCGGTGGCCTCGACCCGGTTGCCGCCGGCGGCGCCCGGCCAGCGCTGCCCGGGTTTGGTGGCCTCCTCGGCTTCGTCGATCAGCGTGCACACCCAGTAGGCCTGGCGGCCTTCGGCGCAGGCGGCGCGGATGCGCTGCACCAGCTCCGGGCGGCGTTCGGCGCTGAGCACGATGGTCTGCACCGGGGTGCGCCCGGGCGGCAGTTCGTCGATCGCCGACACGTCCAGGTCGGCATAGGCGGCCATCGCCAGCGTGCGCGGGATCGGCGTGGCGGTCATCACCAGCTGGTGCGGCACGCCGGCGCCGGACGCGCCCTTGTCGCGCAGCGCCAGCCGTTGGTGCACGCCGAAACGGTGCTGCTCGTCGACGATCGCCAGCGCCAGGTCGTGGAAGGCGACCGCCGCCTGCATCAACGCATGCGTGCCCACCACCACCTGCGCCTCGCCGGAGGCGATCTGCGCCAGCACCGCCGCGCGCGCCTTGCCGGTGACCTTGCCGGCCAGCCACGCCACGCGGATGCCGAGCGGCTCGAGCCAGGTGCGCAGGTTCAGCAGATGCTGCTCGGCGAGCAGCTCGGTCGGCGCCGCCAGCGCCGCCTGCTTGCCCTTGTCCACCGCGAGCATCGCCGCCAGCGCCGCAACCACGGTCTTGCCGCTGCCGACGTCGCCCTGCACCAGGCGCAGCATCGGCGAGGGCTTCTCCAGGTCGCTGCGGATCTGCTCGAACACGCGCTGCTGCGCGCCGGTGAGCTGGAACGGCAGCGACTGGCGCAGGCGCTTGGCCAGGCTGCCGCGGCCGCGCAGCGACGGCGCGCGCTGGCGCTGCAATGCGATGCGCTGCCGGCGCAGGCTCAGGTGATGGGCCAACAGTTCCTCCAGCGCCAGCCGCTGCTGCGCCGGGTGCAGGCCCGCGGCGAGCGCGGTCAGGTCCGCCTGCGGCGGCGGCCGGTGCGCGACCAGCAGCGCGCTGCGCAGCGACGGCAGGCCCAGCTCGGCCAGCATCGCCGCCGGCAGCAGTTCCAGCGACGCCTCGTCCGGCAGCCGGTCCAGCGCCTGCCCGATCAGCTTGCGCAGCGTCGCCGGGCCGACGCCCTCCACCGCCGGGTAGACCGGGTCCAGGCGGTCCTCCAGCCCGGCGGCCTCGTCGCCGCCGAGGATCTGGTAGCTCGGATGCACGATCTCCAGCCCGTGCTGGCCCGGCTTGGGCGTGCCGAACGCGCGCAGCCGCGCGCCGACCGCGAACTGGGCGACCTGCGCGGCACGGAAATGGAAGAAGCGCAGCACCAGCGTGCCGCGCGAATCGTCGGCCACCGCCACACGCAGCATCGGCCGGTAGCGGAAGCCGCGGTCCACCGCTTCCACCCGCGCTTCCACCTGTGCCGGAACGCCCGGCTGCAACGCCGCCACCGGCGTCAGCCGGGTGCGGTCCTCATAGCGCAGCGGCAGGTGCAGCCACAGGTCCTGCAGGGTCAGCAGGCCGCGCGCGGCGAACTTCTCCGCCAGCTTCGGCCCCACGCCCGGCAGCGCCGACAACGGCGCCTCGCCTGCCGCCGACAGCGCCGGCGCCGGAACCTGCACGCGCGGCACGGGCGACGGTCAGTCGAGCACCATCACCGCATCGACCTCGAAGCCGGCGCCCTTCGGCAGGCCGGACACTTCGATGGTGGAACGCGCGGGGAACGGCGCCTGGAAGTAGTCCTGCATCACCGCGTTGACCTGCGCGAACTGGGACAGATCGGTCAGGTACAGGCCCAGCCGCACGATCCGGTCCAGCGAACCACCGGCCGCCTCGGCCACCGCCTTGAGGTTGTCGAAGGCGCGCCGCGCCTGCGCGCCGATGTCGCCGGGCACGATCTCGCCGGTCGCCGGGTCCAGCGGGATCTGTCCGGAGAAATACACCGTGTTGCCGGCGCGCACGGCCTGCGAATACGGGCCGATCGCAGCCGGCGCCTGCTCGGTGTGGATGATCTGGCGGGACATGGAAACTCCGTGGACGCTGTAGACGGACGCGCATTGTATCGGGCCGCGCGGCACCGGTCCGCATCCGGCCGCCAGCGGCCGGCGCGCATTCGCTCAGGTGATCGGCGCCGGATTGAACAAGGCCAGATCGTTGTGCAGCCGATGCCGTTCGGCCCAGGTCTGGCGGCCGCTGGCCACGTCCAGGTAGGCACGGAAGATGTCCCAGCCCAGTTCGTCCAGGCTCTTGGCGCCGGTCGCCACCACGCCGGCATCGATGTCCATCAGGTCCGCCCAGCGCCGCGCCAGTTCGCTGCGGGTGGCGACCTTGATCACCGGCACCATGCCCAGGCCGTACGGGGTGCCGCGCCCGGTGGTGAAGACGTGCAGGTTCATGCCGGCCGCGGTCTGCAGCGTGCCGCAGACGAAATCGCTGGCCGGGGTGGCGCAGTAGTGCAGGCCGCGCCCCTTCACCCGCTCGCCCGGCGCCACCACGCCGGCGATGGCGCTGCTGCCGGACTTGGCGATCGAGCCCATCGCCTTCTCGACGATGTTGGACAGGCCGCCTTTCTTGTTGCCCGGCGTGGTGTTGGCGCTGCGGTCGGCGCCGCCGCGCGCCAGGTAGCGGTCGTACCAGTCCATCTCGCGCACCAGCGCCCTGGCCACGTCCGCATTGGCCGCGCGCGGCACCAGCAGGTGGATGCCGTCGCGCACCTCGGTGTTCTCCGAGAACATCACCGTGGCGCCGGCCCGCACCAGCAGGTCGGCGGCCACGCCCAGCGCCGGATTGGCGGTGATGCCGGAGAAGGCGTCGCTGCCGCCGCACTGCATGCCGACCACCAGCTCCGACGCCGGCACGGTCTCGCGGCGGCGCCGGTCCAGGTGCTTCAGCCGCTCCTCGGCCAGCGCCATGATCGAGGCGATCATGTCCTGGAAACCCATGTTCGCCTCCTGCAGCCGGTACACGCCGCTGTCGTCGGCGCTGGCGTCGTCCTGCAGCAGCCTTTCCGGCACCAGCTTCTCGCAGCCCAGGCCCACGATCAGCGCCTGGCCGCCGAAATTCGGATTGCGCCCGATGTTGCGCAGGGTGCGGATCGGGATGATCGCCTCCGGCGCGGTGATCGCCACGCCGCAGCCGTAGACGTGGTTGATCGCGACCACGTCGTCGACGTTGGGGTACCTGGGCAGCAGCTCGGCGCGGATGCGCGCGACCGCATGGCCGAGCACGCCGACCACGCACTGCACGCTGGTCATGATGCCCAGGATGTTGCGCGTGCCGACGCTGCCGTCGCGGTTGCGGTAGCCCTGGAAGGTGTAGCCGTGCAACGGCGCGGCGGGCGCGGCCGGGCGCAGGCTCAGGTCCAGTGCGTCGAGTTCGGGCGCCGCCGGCATGTCGAGCATGTGCTCCTGCACCCACTGGCCGCGCGCGATGGCGCCATTGGCGTAGCCGATCGGCGTGGCGTAGCGCAGCACCGCCGCGCCGGCGGGAATGTCGGCCAGCGCGACCTTGTGGCCCTGCGCAATCGCCTCGGCGGCGACCACGCCGTCCTGGAACACGGCACCGGCCGGGGCACCGCCATCGTTGACCACGACGGCGACGTTGTCCTCCTGGCGCAGCTGGATGGATCGCCACTGCTGGGGCTGGGGAACGGAAACGACGGACATGCTTGCTTACCTTCCTGCGACGAAACTCGCTTACTGTTGCGTGGCGGTCACCGGGCGCGGCTGCAAGGCCGGCGGCGGATCCTGCAGCTCGATGCGCTCGATCCTGCCGACGATCACCAGGTAGCTGACCACCACCAGCGCGCCGTTGGCGGCCACGAACGCCAGCGCCGATTCGAACGAGCCGCTGTTGCCGACCAGGTAGCCGATCACGATCGGGGTGGTGATCGAGGCGATGTTGCCGAACATGTTGAAGATGCCGCCGGCCAGGCCGATGATCTGCCGCGGCGCGGTGTCGGACACCACCGCCCAGCCCAGCGCACCGACGCCCTTGCCGAAGAACGCCAGCGCCATCACCGCCACCACCACCCATTCGGCGGTGACGTAGTTGGCGACCACGATCACCGCCGACAGGCCCATGCCGAGCACGATCGGCAGCTTGCGCGCGAAGGTCAGCGAATGCCCGCGGCGCAGCAGCCAGTCGGAGAACAGCCCGCCGAGCACGCCGCCGGCGAAGCCGCACAGCGCCGGCAGCGAGGCGATGAAGCCGGCCTTGAGGATCGACATGCCGCGCTCCTGCACCAGGTACACCGGGAACCAGGTCAGGAAGAAATAGGTCACGCCGTTGACGCCGTACTGGCCCAGGTACACGCCCAGCATCATCCGCTTGCGCAGCAGCTGCTTCATGTAGAACCACTGGTGGCCGCCCTTCTTCTCGCCCGGCTTGTCCATGTCCACCAGCGCGCCGCCTTCGGCGATGTAGTCGATCTCGGCCTGGTTGGCGCGCGGGTGCTGGCGCGGGTTGTGGATCACCCGGACCCACACCAGCGCCACGGCCAGGCCGATCGCGCCCATGATCAGGAACACGTGGTGCCAGCCGAACGTGGCCACCATCCATCCCATCAGCGGGGCGAACAGCACCGTGGCGAAGTACTGCGCGGAGTTGAACAGCGCCGACGCCGAGCCGCGCTCCCTGGTCGGGAACCAGGCCGCGGCGATGCGGCTGTTGCCGGGGAACGACGGTGCCTCGGCCACGCCGACCAGAAAGCGCAGCAGGAACAGCGCCGGCACCATCATCCCGCCGGGCAGGATGTGGATCGCGCCCTGCAGCATGGTGAACAGCGACCACAGCGCGATGCCCCAGCCGTAGATCTTCTTGGCGCCGAAACGGTCCAGCAGCCAGCCGCCGGGGATCTGGCAGATGACGTACGCCCAGCCGAACGCCGAGAAGATGAAGCCGAGTTGCTCGGCGCTGATGCCCAGCTCCTTCTGCATCGACGAACCGGCGATCGACAGCGTGGCGCGGTCGGCGTAGTTGATGGTGGTGACGAGGAACAGGAACATCACGATCCACAGGCGGACGCGCGTTCTCTTCTGTGTGTTGGCATTCATGGCTGGGCTCCGATGATGTCAGAACGCGATCTGCACGCGGCCGGTGACGGCGTTGGTCCGGTCCAGCGTGGCGTGCGCCAGCCGGTCCCTGGCCTGGCTGTGGATGTAGTCCAGGCGCAACAGCACGTTGCGCGAGGCGTACCAGTTCACGCCCAGCGCGGTGGCCTGGACCTCGATGTCGCGGTCGGCCTGTTCGCCGTGGGCCATGTCGTAGCGCAGCGCCAGTTCCCACGCGCCGCCGGCGCCGATGCCGTCCGGGCGGGTGAAGCGCGCGCGCTTGCGGTCGTAGCCGCGGCTCTGGCCGGTGACGAACCAGCCGACGATGGCGTAGCTGGTGGTCAGCTCCGCGTCCTGCGCGCCGTCGTCGTAGCGCGACCTGCCGTACTCGGACTGCAGGTACACCGGCCCGCGCGAATAGGCGAATTCGCCGACGTACTTGTCGATGTCCACCGCGCGGCCGTCGTCGAGCGCGACCAGCGTGAAGCGCGAGTGGTCGGACAGGTGGCCGGCGGCGCGCAGCGATGCGCGGGTGCCGGCGTAGGCGCTGTCCGGCCCCTTGCCGATGCGGTCGCGGCCGAGGTCCACGCCCAGGTGCAGCAGGCCGGCATCGCGATCCAGCGGCAACCACACCGCGCGGCCGGACGCGCCCACGCCGCCGTTGCGGTCGCTGTCCATGTTGGCCTGGTTGTACAGGTTCACGCCGTACACCCAATGCTCGCCGCCGCCGACCCACTGGGTGCCATAGCGATACCCCGGCGCCATCGTGTCGCTGATCCAGGCGCGTTCCTGCATCGACACCCACAGATCGTCGGTGGTGTATTCCAGCGAGAAGAACGGCTTGATCTGGCCGATGCTCCAGGTGCCCGGCCCGAACGCATGCGAGATCGCCACGGTCTGGCCGGTGATTTCGCCACCGGCGAAATCGAAGTCGGCGATGTAGCTCCAGTCCTCGAGCTTTCCGGAAATCGCCAGGCGCACCCGGCGCAGTTCGGTGCCGCCGACGTTGTCGGTGCCGCGCTCGTCGTTGTCGAACCAGCCGCCGTCGAACTGGACCCGGCCATGGATGCCGAAGGTGTAGCGTCCGTCGTCGGACGCTGCGTTGAAGCCGTCGCCGTCCAGCTTCACCTCGGCCATGGCCGGGGTTGCGGCCGCCAGCGCCGCGGCGATGGCCAGCGGCACGCCGGCCGCGATGGCGCGCGGACGCAGCCGCGCGCGTTGTGTGGCATGACCCATCATCACCCTCCTGACGATGCAGGCGCCGGAGCGCCCCGATTGTGGTTGATCGATGCCGCCGCGCCGTCCGGCCCTCCCGAACGCGCGACGGCGCTGCGACTGTCGGTTCAGTCCCTGCCGAGCGCGCCGTCGGTGCGCCGCCAGATGCCCAGCGGATTGCCCGGCGCCACCGCGTCGGGCAGCAGCTCCGGCGGCAGATCCTGGTAGCAGACCGGGCGCAGGAAGCGCCGGATCGCCAGCGTGCCCACCGAGGTGCTGCGGCTGTCGGAGGTCGCCGGATACGGACCGCCGTGCACCATCGCGTGGCACACCTCCACGCCGGTCGGCCAGCCGTTGGCGAGGATGCGTCCGGCCTTGCGCTCCAGCACCGGCAACAGCGCGCGCGCCAGCGCCGCGTCGCCGGGCTCCATCTGCAAGGTGGCGGTCAGCTGGCCTTCCAGGCGTTCGCTTAGTGCCAGCAGTTGCGCCTGGTCGTTGCAGCGGATCAGCAGCGAGGAAGCGCCGAACACCTCGGCCTGCAGCGCCTCGTCGGCGAGGAACGCCTCGGCGCTGGTCGAAAACCAGGCCGCCTCGCAGCGGTTCGGCGCCTCGGCCGGCAAGCCGCGCGCCAGCACCTGCACCCGCTCGTGCCCGGCCAGCGCCGACACGCCCTGCGCATAGGCGTCGGCGATGCCCGGGGTGAGCATCACCGCCGCGGCCGAGGCCTGCAGCGCCTGCACCGCCGCGGCGACGAACGCGTCCAGCGCCGGCGAATCGATCGCCAGCAGCAGGCCCGGATTGGTGCAGAACTGGCCCGCGCCCAGCGTCAGCGAAGCGACGAACGCCGCGCCCAGCGCCGGCGCGCGGGCCTGCAGCGCCTGCGGCAGCAGATAGACCGGATTGATCGCGCTCATCTCGGCGTACACCGGGATCGGCTCGCGGCGGGCGGCGGCGATCTTCACCAGCGCCGTGCCGCCCGCGCGCGAGCCGGTGAAGCCCACCGCCTTGATCCGCGGATCGGCCACCAGCGCCGCGCCGATCTCGTTGCCGGCGCCGAACAGCAGCGAGAACACGCCCACCGGCAGGCCGCAGGCCCGTACCGCTTCGGCGATGGCCTGCGCGACCAGTTCCGAGGTGCCCGGATGCGCGTTGTGCGCCTTGACCACCACCGGGCAGCCGGCCGCCAGCGCCGAGGCGGTGTCGCCACCGGCCACCGAGAACGCCAGCGGGAAGTTGCTGGCGCCGAACACCGCCACCGGACCGAGCGCGATGTGGCGCTGGCGCAGGTCGCTGCGCGGCAGCGGGGTGCGCTGCGGCAACGCCGGATCGATGCGCGCCTCCAGCCAGCTGCCCTCGCGCACCACCTCGGCGAACAGCCGCAGCTGGCCGACGGTGCGCGCGCGTTCGCCTTCCAGCCGCGCGCGCGGCAGGCCGGTCTCGGCCATCGCACGCACGACCAGTGCGTCGCCCAGCGCCAGGATGCGTTCGGCGATGGCCTCCAGGAACGCGGCGCGTACCTGCAGCGAGGTGTCGCGATAGGCGTCGAACGCGGCCGAGGCCAATGCGCAGGCGCGCTCCAGGTCCGCGGGCGTGGCCAGCCCGAAGGCCGGTTCCAGCTCGGCGCCGGTGGCCGGATCGACCGCCTTGAAGGCGCCCGCCTCGCCGGTCACCGCCTCGCCGGCGATGCGCATGCTGCCGGTGAGCGCGGCCATCAGCGGCGGTCTCCGATCAGGTGCCGGAGCTGCGCGAACTCCTCCTCGGTGAGGTCGCTCAGCGGCGAGCGCACCGGCCCGGCCGGGCGGCCCACCGCGCGCATGCCGGCCTTGACGATCGACACCGCGTAGCCGGCGCGGCGGTTGCGGATCAGCGTGTACGGCAGCACGAAGTCGTTGAGCTCGCGGTAGATGTGCGCGTGGTCGCGCGCGCGCACCGCGGCGTAGAAGCGCAGCGCCCATTCCGGCAGGAAGTTGAAGATCGCCGAGGAATACGTGGTGACGCCCATCTCCAGGTACGGCAGGGCGAAGGTCTCGGCGGTCGGCAGCCCGCCGACGTACAGCAGGCGGTCGCCGAGCCGGGCGTAGATGCGGGTCATGCGGTCGACGTCGCCGATACCGTCCTTGTAGCCGATCAGGTTCGGGCAGCGCTCGGCCACCCGCGCCAGGGCGACGTCGTCGAGCCTGGCGTTGGCGCGGCCGTAGACGATCACGCCCAGCGAGGTCGCCCGGCACACGCGCTCCAGGTGGTCGGCCACGCCTTCCGCATCGCATTCGGTCAGGTAAGGCGGGAACACCAGGACGCCGTCGGCGCCGTTGCGCTCGGCGGCCTGCGCCATCTCCACGGCGATGGCTGTGCCGTAGCCGGCCGGGGCGATCACCGGCATGCGCCCGGCGCTCTCGGCGACCGCCGCGCGCACCACCCGGTCGACCTCGGGCAGGGTCAGCGAGAACAGCTCGCCGGTACCGCCGGCGGCGAACAGGCCGGAGGCCGGATGCGCGGCCAGCCAGCCCAGGTTGGCGCGGTAGGCCGGCTCGTCGAAGGCGAATTGGACGTCGAAATGGGTGACCGGGAACGAAAGCAATCCAGCGCCGAGCGCCTTGGCCACTTCGGTGGGGGTGTACTTGCTCATGGGGGTGCAGGGCCCGCGGTGTGAAGACGGGCCGATGCTAGGAACCGGGTTTCATGCGCGTCCAAGCCAAACTCGGCATCGATTGATACCCTATGAGCATCAATCGCCTTTCTTGCGTCGCAAACGCCTGTAATCCGGGGCCTTTCCGGGCACCGCGCGGATCGTCAGACATGCGGGAATCCGGCGCAGCGACTTGGCCAAGGGCGTCGACCACCCGTTTTTTGCTGGCCTGCAACACGAATGGGAGCCCCCCTGATGTTCGATCTGAACCAGTTGCGCTGTTTCGTCGCGGTGGCCGAGGAACTGCATTTCCGCCGTGCGGCCGAGCGCCTGCACATGACCCAGCCGCCGCTGAGCCGGCAGATCCAGATGCTCGAGCACCACGTCGGCACCCCGCTGCTGGAGCGCAACAACCGCTCGGTGCGGATGACCCCGGCCGGGCGCAGCCTGCTCGCCGAGGCGCGCACGATCCTGCGCCTGGCCGAGAACGCCAGCCTGCGCGTGCGCCGGGTCGGCCTGGGCGACGCGGGCACGGTATCAATCGGCTTCACCGCCGGCGCCGGCTACCGCTTCCTGCCCGAGGCGATCGCGCGCTGGCGGGTGGAACTTCCCGACGTGGACCTGCTGCTGAAGGAGATGGTCAGCATGGCGCAGCTGGAAGCGCTGGAGGCCGGGCGCCTGGACGTGGCGCTGCTGCGCCCGCCGATCCACCGCGAGGGCCTGCACAGCCGCTGCGTGGCGCGCGAGCCGCTGATCGCCGCCCTGCCCGAGCACGACCCGCTCGCGCAGCGGCCGCAGCTGGCGCTGGAGGACTTCGACCGGCGTGCGTTCGTGATGTATTCGCCGGACGAGGCGCGCTATTTCTACGACCTGGTCGCGCAGTTGTTCGGCGCCCACGGCATCCGCCCGCACTACGTGCAGTACGTCAGCCAGATCCACTCGGTGCTGGCGCTGGTGCGCGGCGGGCTGGGCGTGGCGCTGGTGCCCGAGGCCGCCAGCGGCCTGCGCTACGAAGGCATCGTGTATCGCCCGGTGCAGCCGCTGATGCCGGCCGAACCGGTGGAATTGCACATGGTATGGAAGCAGGGCAACGACAACCCGGCGCTGCCCAAGATCGTCCGCTGATCACGGGCTGTGCGGGGCCGACCGGATAGCGCCAACGGATCGAAAATTTGCGTCGCCCTCCGCACCGGTGCACAGGGCGGCGCGCGAGGCGCTAGGCCCGCGCACCTTCCCCGCCCGCGCCAGGCGATCATCCCGCGGATGCGGACGCCGCGCTTCGCCGGCGCCGTTCGCCGGTGCCGGTCGCGAGCCCGTCCCGATGGCGCAACGCGCTTCGCGCAGCGCGCTACTGCCGGCGCACGCTCTGCACCGCGGTCAGCCGGCGCAGCCGCCGCATCACCTCGGCCAGGTGGTTGCGGTCGCGCACCTGGATGTTGAAGCGCAGCACCGCGGCGTTGAAGTCGCGGTCCAGGTAGTCCACGCGTTCGATGTTGGACTGGCTCTGCGCGATCGCCGCGGCCAGCTGCGCGAGCACGCCGGTGCGGTTCTCCACGTCCACCACCAGCGCGGTGTCGTAGTCGCCGATCACGCTGGTGTCCCAGCCGATCGGCACCCAGCGCTCGGGCGACTTGCGCAGCTCGGCCAGATTCGGGCAGTCCAGCCGGTGCACCACGATGCCCTTGCCGGCGGTGTGGTAGCCCATGATGTCGTCGCCGGGAATCGGCTGGCAGCAGTTGGCGAAGCTGACCACGCCGCGCTCGGTGCCGTTGATCAGGATCTTTTCCTGCGAATGCTTGGAGTGGCCGCCGCCGCGCAGTTCGGCATAGGCCATCAGCGCCTGCGCCGCCTGGGTCGGCATCCAGTTGCCCAGCGCGATGTCGGCCAGCAGCGCCTCCAGGCGCGGATAGCGGTGCTCGCTGAGGAAGGCGTCGAGCCGGCCCTTCGGCAGCCGCTCCAGCGAACTGTCCATCGCCTCCAGCGCGCGGTCGAGCATGCGGTGGCCCAGCTGCACCGCGTCCTCGTGCTCGAGCTGCTTGAGCTGGTGGCGGATCGCGGTGCGCGCCTTGCTGCTGACCACGAATTCCAGCCACTGCGGCTTGGGCGTGGCCGAGCGCGCGGTGATCACTTCCACCGTCTGCCCGCTGACCAGCTTGGTGCGCAGCGGCACCAGCTTCTTGTCCACGCGCGAGGCCACCGCGCGGTTGCCCACGTCGGTATGCACCGCGTAGGCGAAATCCAGCGCGGTGGAATTGCGCGGCAGCGCGAGGATCTTGCCCTTGGGCGTGAACAGGTAGACCTCGTCCGGGAACAGGTCTACCTTGACGTTGTCCAGGAACTCCAGCGACGAGCCGGCCGCGCGCTGCGATTCGATCAGCTCCACGATCCACGCGTGCGCACGGCTCTGCGCGCTGTTGGGCGAATCGCCGCCGAACTTGTAGGTCCAGTGCGCGGCCACGCCGCGTTCGGCGATCAGGTCCATCTCCTCGGTGCGGATCTGCACCTCGATCGGCGAGCCGTAGGGCCCGAACAGCACCGTGTGCAGCGACTGGTAGCCGTTGGCCTTGGGGATGGCGATGAAATCGCGGAAGCGCGCGTCCAGCGGCTTGAACGTGGCGTGCACCGCGCCCAGCGCGTGGTAGCAGTCCGGCACCCCGCGCACCACCAGGCGGAAGCCGAACACGTCCATCACCTGGTCGAAGGATTTGTTCTCGTCGCGCATCTTGTTGTAGATGCTCCACGGGGTCTTGATCCGGCTGACCAGGCGGTGCTCCAGCCCGTCCTTGGCCAGCCGCTGCGACAGCTGCACCTCCACCTGCGCCATCGACTCGCGGCGCACCACCGGCTGGCTGCGGATGTGCTTTTCGATGATCGCGTGGCGCCACGGATGCAGCGCGCGGAAGCCGAGGTTCTGCAGCTCGGACTTCATCAGGCTCATGCCCAGGCGCTGGGCGATCGGCGCGTAGATCTCCAGCGTCTCGCGCGCGATGCGGCTGCGCGCCTCGGCGCTCTGCGCGCCGAGCGTGCGCATGTTGTGCAGGCGGTCGGCGAGCTTGATCATGATCACGCGCAGGTCGCGCGACATCGCCAGCAGCATCTTGCGGAAGCTCTCGGCCGCCGCTTCCTGGCGATCGCGGAACTTCAGCTTGTCCAGCTTGGTGACGCCGTCGACCAGCTCGGCCACCGCTTCGCCGAACTCGGCGGCGAGCTCGGCGCGGGTCAGCGGGGTGTCTTCGATGGTGTCGTGCAGGATCGCCGCGATCAGCGCCTCCACGTCCAGGCCCAGCTCGGCGAGCACGCAGGCCACGGCCACCGGATGGGTGATGTACGGCTCGCCGGACTTGCGCGTCTGCCCGGCGTGGGCGGCGGCGCCCACTTCCCACGCGCGGCGCAGCAGCGGGATCTGTTCGGCCGGCAGATAGCTGGCGCTGCGCTCGAGTTGAAGGACGTAGTCGGGGACCGCCTCGCTGGCCGGCGACGGCGCTGCGGTGGCGACCTGGGCGGAAGGGCCTGGGTTCATGGCAGAAGACTATGCCAGCCGCGCGACAACGGCAAACCCGCCAACGCAAAACAGCCCGCGGACGGGCTGTTTCGCGGACTGCGCGGCGGCGCTCAGTCGTCGTTCTTGGACATGTCCTCGTCGGCGACGACTTCGGCGGCGGCCCATTCCAGCGCCTCGCGCTCGGCGCGCTCGCGCTCGGCCTTCTCGACTTCGTCGATCAGCGCGTTGTCGATCTTGCGCGCGGCGATCTCGCGCAGCGCCAGCACGGTCGGCTTGTCGCCCGAGTCGGCGTTGTCGATGGTGGGCTGCACGCCGTTGGCCAGCTGACGGGCGCGCTTGGACGCCATCATGACCAGCTCGAAACGGTTGTTAACGACTTCCAGGCAATCTTCTACGGTGATGCGGGCCATGCGGGCTCCCGGCGGGCCGGCGGCGGCCGCGCGCTCGAGTGAGGGAAAGGGCGGCGAGTGTACGCCCAGGCGCCGCCGCGATCAAGCCCACTCCATTCAGTTCCCTTTGGAATCAGCCAGTTGCCGCATCCTCGCGGAGCAGCGCGGCGATCAGCCCGGCGTGCCGCTGCTGCTGCGGCAGGCGCCGCAGGCGGCTGGCGACGAAGATCGCGCACATCTCGTCCACCGCGGTGTCGAAGTCCTCGTTGACGATCACGTAGTCGAAGTCGGCGTAGTGCGACATCTCCTCGCGCGCCGCCGCCAGGCGTTGCGCGATCACCGCCTCGCTGTCCTGGCCGCGCTTGCGCATGCGCTGCTCGAGCGCCTGCCGCGACGGCGGCAGGATGAACACGCTGACCGCGTCCGGCACCTTGGCGCGCACCTGGCGCGCGCCCTGCCAGTCGATCTCCAGCAGCACGTCCTGGCCGGAGGCCAGCTGCGGCTCCACCGACTGCCGCGCGGTGCCCTTCCAGTCGCCGTGCACGCGCGCGTACTCGAAGAAGTCGCCGGCATCGATCATGCGCTGGAACTGCTCGGCGGCGACGAAATGGTAGTGCTCGGCATGGCGCTCGCCCGGACGCGGCGCGCGCGAGGTGAAGGAGATCGACAGGCTGATCTGCGGATCGCGCGCCAGGGTCGCATTGACGATGCTGCTCTTGCCGGCGCCCGAAGGCGCCGCGACGATGTAGAGGGTGCCGCGCATAGGATCAGGGATTCGGGATTGGGGAGTCGGGATTCGCGAACGGAGCCGCGGGCCGGTACCCACGGGGACGATATGCTACCCGGTATTGGGCGCGGGCCGGCCGGCGCCGGAATCCGCTCCGCCAATCCCCAATCCCGAATCGCCCTCCATCCCGGCTATTCGAGATTCTGCACCTGCTCGCGGATCTGGTCGATCAGCACCTTCAGTTCCACCGCCGCGTTTGAGGTGCGGCTGTCCACCGACTTGGAGCCGAGCGTGTTGGCCTCGCGGTTGAACTCCTGCAGCAGGAAATCCAGGCGCCGGCCGGCCGGTTCGGGCTGGCGCAGCACGCGGCGGATCTCCTTGATGTGGCTGTCCAGGCGGTCCAGCTCCTCGTCGACATCGAGCTTCTGCAGCCACAGCACCAGTTCCTGCTCGGCGCGGCCCGGATCGACCGGATGCGGCAAATCCGCCAGGCGCGCGGCCAGCTTGGCGCGCTGGCCTTCGCGGATCGCCGGGATCAGCGTCCTGACCTCGGCGGCGATGCACGCGATCGCATCGACCCGTTCCACGATCGCCGTGGCCAGCTTGTCGCCCTCGCGCTCGCGCCCGGCGACGAATCCGTCCAGCACCTCGTCCAGCAACGCCAGCGCCTGCGCCTGCAGCGCCACCGCATCCGGGGCCTCGGTCTGCATCACCCCCGGCAGCTGCAGCAGGTCGGTGAAGCCGACCTGCAGTCCGGGAAAGCCCGGCGCCAGCCGCCTGGCCAGCTCGCTGAGCTGGGCGACTAGCGTGTCGTTGATCTCCAGCGCGTTCGCCGTCTCCGGGCTGCGCAGGCGCAGCGCCAGGTCCAGCTTGCCGCGGCTGATCCGCGCCGCCACGCGCTCGCGCAGCTGCGGCTCCAGCGCGCGCAGCTCCTCGGGCAGGCGCACGCTCACTTCCAGGAAGCGGTGGTTCACCGAGCGCAGTTCGCAGGCGATGGCGCCCCAGGCGGTCGTACGTTCGCCGCTGGCGTAGGCGGTCATGCTGCGGATCATGCGGAAGTCCATTCGGCCAAAGCGCGAATGGTACCCTAGCCGGCCCAGGACGCCGCCGTTGCCAGGCACCGTCGCGTCCGCTTCTGCCGGAATCTCGAAATGACCTTTTCCCGTCCCAGTGGCCGTACGGCCGATCAGCTGCGCCCGGTGCGCATCGAACGCGCCTTCACCCGCCATGCCGAGGGCTCGGTGCTGGTCAGCTTCGGCGACACCCGCGTGCTGTGCAACGCCAGCGTCGAGAACCGCGTGCCCGGCTTCCTGCGCGGCAAGGGCGAAGGCTGGGTCACCGCCGAGTACGGCATGCTGCCGCGCGCCACCCATTCGCGCTCCGACCGCGAAGCCTCGCGCGGCAAGCAGGGCGGGCGCACGCTGGAGATCCAGCGCCTGATCGGCCGCGCGCTGCGCGCCTGCGTGGACCGCAACGCGCTCGGCGAGCGCACCATCACCCTGGACTGCGACGTGCTGCAGGCCGACGGCGGCACCCGCACCGCGGCGATCACCGGCGCCTACGTGGCGCTGATGGATGCGGTGAACTGGCTGCGCAAGCGCGGCGACGTGAAGAAGCCGGTGGTGCTCGGCGCGGTGGCCGCGGTCTCGGTCGGCGTCTATCGCGGCACCCCGGTGCTGGACCTGGACTACGCCGAGGACAGCGACTGCGACACCGACATGAACGTGGTGATGAACGACGGCGGCGGCTTCATCGAGCTGCAGGGCACCGCCGAAGGCCACGCGTTCCGCCGCGACGAACTGGACGCGCTGCTCGGCCTGGCCGAGCGCGGCATCGCCGACCTGCTGGCCGCGCAGCGCGCCGCCCTGGCGCAATGAAGCGGCGCATCGCCCTGGTCACCCTGGTGGTGCCCGACTACGACGAAGCCATCGCCTGGTACACCGGCGCGCTGGGTTTCGCGCTGCTCGAAGACACCGCGCTGGGCGACAAGCGCTGGGTGCGGGTCGGCCCGTCCGGCGAAGACGGCGCAGGCCTGCTGCTGGCGCTGCCGGGCGACGAGGCGCAGCGCGCCTGCATCGGCCGCCAGACCGGCGGCCGCGTCGGCTTCTTCCTGCATACCGACGATTTCCACCGCGACTACGCTTCGATGCGCGCGCGCGGCGTGGAATTCCTCGAAGCGCCGCGCGACGAGCCGTACGCGATCGTGGCGGTGTTCCAGGACCCGTACGGCAACCGCTGGGACCTGCTGGAGCCCAAGCCATGAACAAACTGGTCCTGGCCAGCGGCAACGCCGGCAAGCTCGAGGAACTGCGCGCCATGCTCGCCGGGTTGCCGATGCAGATCGTGGCGCAAGGCCAGCTCGGCGTCGAAGACGTGCCCGAAACCGGCCTGACCTTCGTCGAGAACGCCTTGATCAAGGCGCGCCACGCCAGTGCGGTCACCGGCCTGCCGGCGCTGGCCGACGACTCCGGCCTGATCGTCGATGCGTTGGGCGGCGCGCCGGGCCTGTACAGCGCACGCTACGCCGGCAGCCCGACCGATGCCCAGGCCAACAACGCCAAGCTGCTCGAGGCCATGCGCGATGTGCCGACCGAGCGGCGCAGCGCGCGCTTCTATGCGGTGATCGTGTTGCTGCGCCATCCGGAAGATCCGCAACCGCTGATCGCCGAAGGCAGTTGGGAAGGCATGATCACCACCGAGCCGCGCGGCAATGGCGGTTTCGGCTACAACCCGGTGTTCCTGGATCCGCAGTACGGCCTGACTGCGGCCGAAATGACTCCGGAGTTGAAGAACGCACGCAGCCATCGCGCGTTGGCGCTGGCCAAGCTGCGCGAGTTCCTCATCCGTGCATGAGTGGGTCCGCGCCACGTCGTTTCCGCTCCAATGGCGGCGGCATTCATACGCTGACTAGCCTGTTGATGCTGGCCGTGCTGGCGATCATCGCCACGATAAAGGGATGCACCCCGGGCGCACCCGGTGACCTTCCCTGGCCATTGCTGCTCGGCCTCATCGGCAGCTTGTGGGCGATCGTCGCCCTGACAATCGCCGTGGTCAGTCGGCAATCGGTAGAGATTAGCCAAGACGGGTACATCACCGTGCGCGGCAGCCGCACCGGATTCCGCCCTCGCCGGTTCCATGCCAGTGAAGTTGAATCCCTGCATCTGATCGACTGGAGCCGCACGCAAAACCAAGTGGTCAGTTGGCTAGGCGTCGCATTGGCCGAGAGCCCGGGCCGGCGCTGGAAACACGTGGATGTCATGAACACCCATGTCGCCGATGGCGGGCGACTGGCTTTGTTCCGCGCCATCGCCTGCACCGTACAGCGCGCGCGCCCGGACGCAGTGCTCCCCGCCGTGCTGGTCGATCCCTGCCCGGGTGATGGCGCCTCCGTCGCATGCCCTACCCCTGCGCAACGATCGCTATGAGCATTGCCCTGATCCCACCCCCGCTATCGCTGTACGTGCACCTGCCCTGGTGCGTGCGCAAGTGCCCGTACTGCGACTTCAACTCGCACGCGGCCAAGGGCGCGCTGCCGTTCGACGACTACGTGGACGCGCTGATCCGCGACCTGGACCACGACCTGCCGCTGGTCTGGGGGCGCACCGTGCAGACGGTGTTCTTCGGCGGCGGCACGCCCAGCCTGTTCCCGGCCGAGGCGATCGACCGCTTCCTGCAGGCCGCCAGCGCGCGCCTGCGCTTCGCGCCGAACCTGGAAATCACCCTGGAGACCAACCCGGGCACCGCCGAGCACGGGCGCTTCGACCGCTACCTGGCCGCCGGGGTCAACCGGCTCAGCTTCGGCATCCAGAGCTTCGACGACGCCGCGCTGCAGCGGCTGGGGCGCATCCACGACAGCGCCGATGCCGAGCGCGCGGTGAAGCTGGCGCAAGACGCCGGCTACGCCAACTTCAACCTGGACCTGATGTACGCGCTGCCGCAGCAGACCCTGGCCGAGGCGGAGGCCGACATCGCCCGCGCGCTGGCGCTGCAGCCCACCCACATCAGCCACTACCAGCTGACCCTGGAACCGAACACGGTGTTCGCCGCGCGCCCGCCGCAGGGCATTCCCGAGGACGACGACGCCTGGGACATGCAGGAGCGCTGCCAGGCGCTGCTGGCGCAGGCCGGCTATGCGCAGTACGAAGTCAGCGCCTACGCGCGCGACGGGCACCGCTGCGCGCACAACCTGAACTACTGGAAGTTCGGCGACTACCTGGGGATCGGCGCCGGCGCACACGGCAAGATCAGTTCCGGCGCCGAGCAGGGCATCCTGCGCCGCTGGAAGCTCAAGCACCCGCAGGCCTACCTGGCCAGCGCCGGCAGCGCGGCGGCCATCGGCGGCGACGAGTGGATCGCGCCGCAGCGGCGCCCGTTCGAGTTCATGCTCAACGCGCTGCGGCTCAACGACGGCTTCGCGCTGCGCGACTTCGCCGCGCGCACCGGCCTGGACCTGGCCGCGATCGCCCCGGCGCTGGACGCGGCGGTGGCGCGCGACTGGCTGCGCATCGACGGCGGACGCGCCGTGCCCACCGAACTGGGCCGCCGCTTCACCAACGACGTGGTCGCCCTGTTCATGGCCTAAGGCCTCCACGCCAGCGGAACCGGCCCTGCGGCGGCGGCGGCCATGGCTGCGTCCGCGGAAACGTGCTACATACCGAACCCGGAAAAAGCAAACAGCGATCACAGAATGGACTGGTCGGCACCGCCTTCATCGGATGACGCAGCGGCGACGCTGGCCGGCGCGGCGCTGCCCGCACGCGTGCGCGAGATCCTGGAATCGCTCAAGGCCCTGCTGTGGCAGGCGCTGGATACCCCGCTGCAACTGACCCTGGCCGAGCTGGAGCGCGAGTTGTTCAGCCAGGCCGAGCGCGCGCACAGCGGGCAGAGCCAGCACGACCTGTACCTGGAGCTGCAGGGCCTGCGCGCGCGCCGCGAGCGCTTCGCGCCGTTCTACCGCGCGCGGCTGGAAGCGGCGCTGGCCACGATCCGGCGGCCGGCCCCGGCGCGCGCCCTGCAACGGCAGCCGGAGGCGCCGGCGGCGATGCAGATGCTGACCCTGGTGGCCGACGTGGACATCGACCGCGACATCGTGCTGCACGACATCGCCCGGCGCGAAGCCGGACGCGCCAGCACCCCGCTGCAGCTGCTCGGCCAGCGCTTCGGCGTGCTCGCCGCGCTGCCGGCCCTGGAGATCGAGCAGATCCCGATCGGTCCGCACCAGCTGTGCCGGATCCTGCGCGAGGCCGGCGAGGACCTGCGGCTGGGGCTGGACGCGCAACTGACCCTGTACCGCGCCTTCGAGCGGCAGGCGCTGGAACGCTACGGCGAGATCCTGGAGCGGGCCAACGTGCTGCTGGCGCATGCCGGGGTGCTGCCGGGACTGGTCTACCTGCCGTACCTGGCGCGCGGCGCGGGCGCCGCGCCGGCCAAGCCGCCGCGCACGGCACCGCGCACGCCTGCGCCGGCCACGCGGCCGGCCACCGCCTGGTCCGGCCAGGCCGCGCCGGCGCCGTGGCCAGGCATGGCCGCCGCTCCCGCGCGTGCCGCCGGCGTGGCCGCGGCCGCCGGCGTCGCGCCGGCGCACGGCCACGCGCCGGCGCCGCCCGCGGTAGACGCCGCGCCCGCCAAGGCAGCCGTGGCCGACCCCACGCCCACCGACCTGGCGACGCTGCGCCAGTTGCTCGCCGCCGCGCGCGAGCGCACCGCGATGCCCGCCGCATCCGCCGGCCGCGACGCGATCGGGATGCCGACGTCCGCGCAGGCCGCACCGGCGCCGGCCGCAGCGATGGCGGCGGCCATACCGACGCCGTCGCTGCTGCAGGCGCTCGGCGAGCTGCAGGCGCAGCCGCCGGCGCACAGCGCCAGCGCCGGGATCCGCGGACGCCGCCAGGTGCGCGACGTGCAGGCGGCGATGCTGGGTGCGCTGCGCGCCCAGCACGGCCCGCAGGCGGCGCTGAAGCCGCAGGACGCCGATACCTTCGACCTGCTCGGCCTGCTGTACGCGGAGATCGAGCGCGAGGTGCGCAGCGACGCGCCCGCCGCGTCGCTGCTCGAACGCCTGCAGGTGCCGCTGGCGCGCGCCGCGCTGCAGGACCCGGCGTTCTTCGTGCGCAACAGCCACCCGGCGCGCGAGCTGCTCAACGCCGTGGCCGAATCCGGCGCCACCTGGCTGGCCCAGGACGACACCGATCCGCAGCTGCTGCACAAGCTGAACCAGGCGGTGGACCGGGTCGTGGAGGAATACGAAGGCGACGAAGCGGTCTTCGAGCAGGCGCACCAGGACATCCTGGCCCAGCATCGCGCGCTGGCGCACAAGGCCGAGATCACCGAGCGCCGCCACGTCGAGGCCGCGCGCGGCAAGGAACGCCTGGAAGTGGCCAAGCAGCTGGCCGGCAGCAGCATCGACGCGCTATGCCACACCTGGCAGCCGCCGAAGTTCGTGCAGGCGCTGCTGAAGCAGGCCTGGTCCGACGTGATGACCCTGACCCTGCTGCGCCAGGGCGAAGACTCCGATGCCTGGCGCGAGCGCCGGCAGCTGACCGAGCGCATCGCCGAGGTCACCTGCAGCCGGATCGGCGATGCCGCCGACGCCGCGCTGGCCGGCGAGGTCGAAGCGGCGCTGCGGCAGGTGGGCTACCACGAGGACGAGGCCGGCGCGATCGCCCGCCGCCTGTCCACGCCCGGCGGCGAGGACGAATTCAGTTCGCGCACCGAACTCAGCGCCAAGCTCAAGGCGCGCACCCGGCTCGGCGACCAGGGCGATGGCGAGCGGCAGACCCTGGCGCCGCGCAGCGTCGCCGAGCAGGCCGCCTATGCGCGGCTGCGCAGCCTGCCGTTCGGCACCTGGTTCGAGTTCGTGGTCAACCAGCAGGGCGACCTGAAGCGGCAACGGCTGTCGTGGTACAGCCCGGTCACCGACCGCGCGCTGTTCGTCAACCCGCGCGGCCACAAGGTCGCCGAACACTCGCTCGATGCGTTGTCGCGGCTGCTCGCGCAGGGCCAGGCGCGTATCGTCACCGAGGACCGCGCGCGGCTGATCGACCGCGCCTGGCACGCCACCGTGCGCGCGCTGCGCAGCCTGGCCGGCGCGCCCGCGCCGGCCGACACCCTGGAGGACGCATGATCGCCGAAGCCCGCCGTTCGCCTCGCCGGCAGGTGCCGGACATGGTGCCGGTGCACGACGTGATGAGCGATACGGTGGTCGGCCGGCTCGGCAACGTGTCCGAGACCGGCATGCTGCTGCTCGCCTCGGCGCCGCTGCACGACGACGCGCTGTACCAGTTGCGCTTCGCCATGCCGCAGCTCGGGCACGACGTGCGCATCGACGTCGGCGTGCACCTGCTGTGGAGCGAGCGCTCGCACGCGCCGGGCCAGGCCTGGGCCGGCTTCCGCTTCCTGACCATCTCCAACGCGCACCGCGAGCTGCTGCGGCAGTGGGTCAATGCGGGGTCGGCCGGGTAAAGCGCCTTCGTCAGCGGCACGCCCGTGGGAGCGGTGTCCATCGCGACCGACGTTGCGGGTGAAGCCCGTCGCGACCGAAGCCGCTCCCACGTGCCAGCGGCCAGGCCATGTCGATCGCGTCAACAGGCGCGCAAGGTTTGCGGCAAACTTGGCGCCTGCCTTTCCGCATCGCCGAACGAGCCCTTGCCATGATCCAGCACGACCCCAGCGCCTTGTATGCCGACCATCTGCGCACGCTGGCGCAGCGCGCCGACACGGCGCTGGCGCGCGGCGGCTTCGAGCACCTGGTGGTGCCCAGCGGCACCCTGCACTACCAGCTGTTCGACGACCGCGACTACCCGTACGCGGTGAACCCGCAGTTCAAGGCCTGGCTGCCGCTGACCCGGGTGCCGAACAGCTGGCTGGTGTACACGCCGGGCCGGCGCCCACAGGTGATCTTCCACCAGCCGCACGACTACTGGCACGTGGTGCCGGACGCGCCGAACGGCTGGTGGGTCGAACACTGCGACATCCACATCATCCGCACGCCGGAACAGGCGCTGGCGCTGCTGCCCACGCCGGCCGCGCGCTGCGCGATTCTCGGCGAGGCGTCCAGCGCGCTCGGCGACTACCGGCCGAACAATCCCGACGCGGTGATCCAGTACCTGGAATACCAGCGCTCGTACAAGACCGCCTACGAGCTGTCGCTGCTGCGCCAGGCGCAGCAGTTGGCGGTACGCGGCCACCGCGCCGCCGAAGCCGCGTTCCGCGACGGCCGCAGCGAGTTCCAGATCCACATGGCCTACTGCGGCGCGGTCGGCCAGGACGCCAACGACCTGCCGTACGGCAACATCGTCGCGCTGAACGAGCACGGCGCGGTGCTGCACTACACCGAACTGGGCAGGCAGGCGCCTGCGACGCCGCGCAGCTTCCTGATCGATGCCGGCGCCTCCGCGCACGGCTACGCCAGCGACATCACCCGCAGCTACGCCGCCGACACCGGCAGCGAGTTCCAGGCGCTGATCGATGCGGTCGACGCCGCGCAGGTCCGCATGGGCCAGGGCGTGCGCGCCGGCGTGGACTACAAGCAGCTGCACATCGACGCGCACCTGGCGCTGATGGGCATCCTCAAGGACTTCGGCGTGATCACCGTGTCGCCGGAAGCGGCGCTGGCCACCGGCGTCAGCGCCGCGTTCTTCCCGCACGGCCTCGGCCACCCGATCGGCCTGCAGGTGCACGACGTGGCCGGCTTCGCCGCCGACGACCGCGGCGGCCGCATCGACCGCCCCGCCGGCCATCCGTACCTGCGCATGACCCGCGTGCTCGAGCCCGGCATGGTGGTGACGATCGAGCCGGGCGTGTACTTCATCGACATGCTGCTGGACGAGGTCAGGAAGAACGGCCATGCCGCCAGCGTCGACTGGAACCGGGTCGAACAGTTCAAGCCCTACGGCGGCATCCGCATCGAGGACGACGTGGTGTGCACCGAGGGCGAACCGGAGAACCTCACGCGGCCGGCGTTCGCGGCGGCGGCCTGACGGCGGCCGGGATTGGGCATGGAGGGTCGGGGGATTGGCGACGGCGGGGTTGCCTGCCGGCCCGACCCGAATCCCTACTCCCCCATCCCCAATCCCGGCTCCCCAGCCATTAGCCCCTCGATCTCCTCGGCGCTGCGCGCCAGCGCCGCGGTCAGCACGCGGTGGCCGTCGTCGGTGATCAGCACGTCATCCTCGGTGCGGATGCCGATGCCGCGCCATTTCGCGTCGACCTCCCTGTCGTCGGGCGCGACGTACAGGCCCGGTTCGATGGTGAACACCATGCCCGGCTCGAGCAGGCGCGATTCGCCGGCCAATTTGTAGTCGCCGACGTCGTGCACGTCCAGGCCGAGCCAATGGCCGGTCTTGTGCCGGTAGAAGCGCCGGTAGTCGCCATCGGCGATGTTCTTTTCCAGGGTGCCCTTCAGCAGCCCGAGCCGCAGCAGGCCTTCGGTCAGCGTCGCCACCGCGGCCAGGTGCCCGGCTTCGTAGGGCACGCCCGGGCGCGCCTGCGCCAGCGCCGCCGCGTGGGCGGCGCCGACCAGGTCGTGCAGCGCGCGCTGTTCGCGGCTGAAGCGGCCGTTGGCCGGGAAGGTGCGGGTGATGTCGGCGGCATAGCCGCGGTACTCGGCGCCGGCGTCGATCAGCACCAGCTCGCCGTCGCGCAGCCGCGCGGCGTTGGCGCGGTAGTGCAACACGCAGGCGTTGGCGCCGCTGCCGACGATGCTGCCGTAGGCCGGCCAGGCGTCGCCGGCACGGAACTCGCGCTCGATCTCGGCCTGCAGCTGGTACTCGTGCACGCCCGGGCGCGCCAGCCGCATCGCCGCGCGGTGGCCGGCCACGCTCAGGTCGGCGGCCACCTGCATCAGCGCGATCTCGTCGCGCGACTTGAACAGGCGCTGCTCGTGCAGCAGGTGGCCCAGCTCGAGGAACTCGTGCGGCGGCTGCGCGCCGTGCCGCACCTGTTCGCGCACCCGGTTGACCCAGCCGATAAGCTTCAGGTCGAACTCCACGTCGCGGCCGAAGTGGTAATAGACGCGCGAGCGCCCTTCCAGCAGGCCCGGCAGGATGTCGTCCAGATCGTCGATCGGGTACGCATCGTCCATGCCGTAGCGTTCCACCGCCCCTTCCTGGCCTTCGCGCGGCCCGTCCCAGGCCTCGCGTTCCGGGTCGCGCTCGCGGCAGAAGAGCAGCGCCTCGCCGTGCCTGCGGCCGGGCACCAGCACCAGCACCGCATCGGGCTCGGGAAACCCGCACAGGTACCAGAAATCCGAGTCCTGCCGGTACGGATAGTGGGTGTCGTGGCTGCGCACGCGCTCCGGCGCGGTCGGCAGCACCAGGATCGCGTGCTCGCCGGCCATGTCCATCAGCTGCTTGCGGCGGCGCGCGTACTCGGCCGCGCCGATGCCGGTGGTCCGCTTCATCGCTCAGTTCAGGCGTTGCCGGTGGCGCGGCCCCAGCACGCAGTCGCCGTGCAGCAGCAATACCGCCACGCGCACGAATTCCTCGATCTCGGCCAGCGCGTCCTCGTCCTCGTCGCCGCTGTCGAAATCGTCGCTGGTCGCCTGCGCCAGGCGCGCGATGTCCTGCAGCGCCTCTTCGCCCTCTTCGGACAGCGGCGGACGCGTCCCGGTGGCCAGGCCGAAGCCGCCGAGGAAGCCGCGGCACCAGTCGAACAGCGCATCGGCGCGTTCGGAGGCGCCGGCGCCGGCGTCCACCAGCAGCAGGTCGAAGGCGAAGTCGCGGTCCTCCAGCTGCGCGGAGGTGGCCTCGCGCAGCCGGTCCAGGGCGTCGCCGCTGCGCGGCGCCGGCACGCTGGGGTCGGCCAGCACCCTGGCCGGCCAGGCCGCCAGGTCGGCGCCGCCACCGGCCAGCCAGCCGCACAGGGCGCCGTGGAGTTCGGCCGCCGACGCGGCCAGTCCCAGCTGCTGGCTGGCCTGGGCTACGTCGTCGGCGGTGGGAAGTTCGGTCATGACGGACGCCTGTTGTGCGCTTGCCGGCGCCTGCACGGCCGGCGGCGGAATGGGGGCCCGCCAGTGTAGCAACCCGCCCGCGTCGCGCTGCTTGTGGACGCTTCCGGGCGGCGCCTACACTGCGGCAACCCTTTCCTGCGAATGCGCATCCCGCCATGCCGATCGACCACGTCGCTGCGGGATTTCCCAGCCTCGCCAGCGCCGCGTGGCCATGGGCGGCGGCGGCGCTGTGCGCGGCGGTCGCCGCCCTGGCGATGCTCCAGGCCTGGCGCTGGCGCCACCGCCTGCGCGAGCAGCAACGCCGCCAGCAGCAGCTGCAGCACCGCGACCGGCACCTGAAGCTGGCGCTGTGGGCGTCGGACGAGCACTTCTGGGACTACGACCTGCGCGCGCGCAAGTTGCTGCGCATGCGCGCCGACGAAGCGGCGCCGCACGCGCAGGAGATCACCATGGTGATCCGCGAGGACGACCCGCTGCGCATCCATCCGGACGACGTGCCGCAGGCCGAGCGCGCCCTGCGCGACCACCTGGACGGGCTGACCCCGGTGTACATGGCCGAGTACCGGGTGGACCTGGCCGGCGACGGGGTGTGGATCTGGGCGCGGGTGCGCGGCCGCGTGGTCGAATACGACGCCAGCGGCCGACCGCGGCGGCTGGCCGGCACCGCGCGCGACATCACCTCGCACCGCCAGGCCGACGCGGAGCGGCGCATCGCCGGCGAGGTGCTGCGCAGCATGAGCGAAGCGGTGGCGGTGCTCGACCATGAGTTCCGCTTCATCTCGGTCAATCCGGCCTTCAGCCGCATCACCGGCTACAGCGAGCGCGAGGTGCTCGGGCAGCCGATGGCCATGCTCGACCACGCCCCCGACGTCCCGGCGCCGCCCGCGCTGGACCACGGCCGGCACTGGCGCGGCGACACCTGGAAGCGGCGCAAGGACGGCCAGGAGATCCTGTGCCACCTGCGCCAGAACACCGTCGTCGACGCCGACGGCCGGCGCAACTTCCACGTGGTGGTGCTGGAAGACATCACCGACCAGAAGCGCGCCGAGCAGGAACTGCGCTACCTGGCCAACTACGACGCGCTGACCAGCCTGCCCAACCGCGCGCTGCTGTCCGAACGGCTGGCGCGCGCGATCGTGCGCGCGCGGCGCCAGGACAGTTCGGTGGCGGTGCTGTTCCTGGACCTGGACCGGTTCAAGGACATCAACGACTCGCTCGGCCACGCGATCGGCGACCGCGTGCTGCGCGCCGTGGCCGAGCGCCTGCAGGCCGCGGTGGGCCCGCAGCACACCGTGGCGCGGCTGGCCGGCGACGAGTTCACCGTGGTGCTGGAGGACGTGGCCTCGCAGGGCGAGGCCGAAGCCACCGCCGCGCGCGTGCTGTCGGCGTTCGAGGCGCCGCTGCAGCTGGACGATCGGCGCGAGGTGGCGATCTCGCCGTCGATCGGCATCTCGCTGTTCCCGCAGCACGCGCTGCTGCCCAGCGAGCTGCTCAAGCACGCCGACACCGCGATGTACCAGGCCAAGGCCGCCGGGCGCCGCAACATCCAGCTGTACTCGGCGCGGATGGACGAGGCCACCCGGCATCGCGCCACCCTGGCCAGCACGCTGCGCAAGATCCCCCTCGACGAGGAAATGAAGCTGGTCTACCAGCCGCGCTACTCGCTGCGCGAACAGCGCGTGGTCGGCGTGGAGGCGCTGCTGCGCTGGCACAGCGCCGACTTCGGCCCGGTCTCGCCCAGCCAGTTCATCCCGCTGGCGGAGGAGTCCGGGCTGATCCTGCAGATCGGCGAATGGGTCCTGCGCCAGGCCTGTACCACGCTGGGCCAGTGGCGCCGGCAGGGGCTGACCGACCTGTGCATGTCGGTCAACGTGTCGGCGATCCAGCTCGAGCGCGGCGACCTGCCGGCGCTGATGGCGCGGATCCTGGCCGAGACCGGGGTGCCGGCGCAGTTCGTGGAACTGGAGCTGACCGAAAGCGTGGTGATGTCGCAGGTCGGCAAGAACGCCGCCACCCTGCACGCCTGCCGCGAACTGGGCCTGACCCTGGCGATCGATGACTTCGGCACCGGCTACTCGTCGCTGGCCTACCTCAAGCGCCTGCCGATCAACACCCTGAAGATCGACCAGGAGTTCATCGGCGACCTGACCCGCGACCCGGACGACGAGGCGATCACCAGCACCATCATCGCCATGGGCCATTCGCTGGCGCTGAAGGTGGTGGCCGAAGGGGTCGAGCAGCCCGGCCAGCTGGCGTTCCTGCGCGAGCACGGCTGCGACGAGATCCAGGGCCACCTGGTGGCGCCGGCGCTGCCGCCGGAGGCCTGCCTGCAGCTGCTGCACGCGCCGGTCCTGCTGCCCGCCTGAGCGCGCCCGGCGCGGCGGCCACGCCGCGTCTTGACCGCCGCGCGACGCCATGCCTATCGTGAGCGCCATGGACACCCCCGACGCCCCTGCTCAGCTCCGCGCCCTGGCCGCGCGCGTGGAAACGCTGGTCGAGCGCTGCCAGCGCCTGGCCGACGAGAACCGCAGCCTGCGCCAGCAGCAGGAACAGCTGATCGGCGAACGTTCGCAGCTGCTGACCAAGAACGAGCAGGCGCGCTCGCGGGTGGAAGCGATGATCACGCGGCTGAAGTCGCTGGAGCAGCACACGTGAGCGAACCGGTCAGCGTGCGCATCCTCGATCGCGAATACACCGTCGGCGTCGAGGCCGAGGAACGCGACAGCCTGGTCGCGGCCGCGCGCCTGCTCGACGCCAAGATGCGCGAGGTGCGCGGCAGCAACCGCATGGCCGCGGTGGACCGCGTCGCGGTGCTGGCGGCGCTGAACTTGGCGCACGAACTGCAGCAGCTGCGCGACCAGCAGGCGCACAGCGAGCGCGAGATGGCGCGCACGCTCGACGACCTGAACCGGCGCCTGGACGGCGTGCTCGATACCTCGCGCTGAAGTTCCGTCGCAATTCGATCATCAACGTGAATTGCAACGTACTGCGCGACCGACGAACGGACTAGCCAGCCGCGGCGACGGCGCTATACTTCGTCTGCGTTCTCTGCTGTGAACGACAGCGTGTGCAAACATTCGCCTTGTCCCTTAATTACGACCACGGGGCGGCGACGGAATCGGGTGTGCAGGTCCGCCTCGTAGCGGGAAGCCCGATGGTTCCCCAGCTGTCCCACTTGAACCCCGGGTTCAAGGTCGTTTCGCACGCATCGTCATGGCGGAGAATGCCTTGAATTCCCAGCGCCCTCCGGCGTCGCCCCAGCGGGCGCAGCCGGAGGGCGTTTTCGTTGTGGCGAGCGCACCCGGTCGCGCGCATCGCGGCGGCCGTTTCGCCGCGCCGCCGCTTCGGCGATGATGCGCACCCGCCCGCCGCGTGCCGCCCATGACCGAAGATCGCGCCCGCCTGCGCAAACACCTGCGCGACACCCGCCGCGCCCTGCCGGCCGGCGAGCGCATCGCCGCCGCCGAAGGCCTGGCCGAGCGCCTGCTGGCGCTGCCGTTCCTGCCGCGCGAAGGCTTCGTCGGCGGCTACTGGGCGCTGGACGGGGAGATCGCGCTGCACGCGTTCCAGTTGCGCCTGCCCGACAGCCTGCGCTACTGCCTGCCGGTGCTGCACGAGGACGCCACGCTGCGCTTCGCGCCGTGGCGGCCGGGCGCGCCGCTGCGCAGCAACCGCTACGGCATTCCCGAGCCCGATGTCGACGCCGCCGACGCGCTGGCGCCGGCGCAGATGGCGCTGGTGGTGACGCCGCTGGTCGGCTTCGACGCCGCCGGCCAGCGCCTGGGCATGGGAGGCGGCTGGTATGATCGCAGCTTCGCCTTCCGCCAGACCCGCACGCCGCCGCCTTGGCTGGTCGGCGCCGCCTTCGCCGTGCAGCAGACCGCGCCGCTATGCGCCGAGACCTGGGACGTGGCGCTGGACGCGATCTGTACCGAACGCCAGACCTTCCTTACCGCCGCAGATCCCGCATGACCGCACGCAAGCGCTACTGGCTGATGAAGTCCGAACCGGATACGTTCTCGATCGACGACCTGCAGCGGGTGCGCCGCGAACCCTGGAACGGGGTGCGCAACTACCAGGCGCGCAACTTCATGCGCGACGGGATGAAGGTGGGCGACGGGGTGCTGTTCTACCACTCCAACTGCAAGGTGCCGGGCATCGCCGGCCTGGCCACGGTGGCCAGCGAGGCCTATCCGGACCAGACCCAGTTCGACCCCGCCTCCGACTACCACGACCCCAAGGCCACGCGCGAGGAACCGCGCTGGGTGCTGGTGGACGTGGCGTTCGAGCGCAAGCTCAAGCGCGTCATCCCGCTGGACGAGATCAAGCAGCACGCCGACGCGCTGGGCGAGGGCTTCGCCCTGATCGCGCGCGGCAACCGCCTGTCGATCCTGCCGGTCAGCGCCGCGCAGTGGAAGCTGCTGCTGGCGCTCGAGTAGCCGGGATTCGGGATTGGGGATAGGGGATTCGTCTCCTGTCCTGCCCCGCCCGCTGCTCTTACGAATCCCCAATCCCCAATTCCGAGCCCCCCATGTCCGAAGCGAAACGGCTGGCCGCCGAAAAGGCCATCGAGTACGTCGAGGACGGCATGATCGTCGGCGTCGGCACCGGTTCCACCGTGGCCTACTTCATCGACGCGCTCGGCCGCATCGGCCATCGCATCAAGGGCGCGGTGTCCAGTTCCGAGCAGAGCACCGCGCGCCTGCGCCAGCACGGCATCGAGGTGCTCGAGCTCAACCACAGCGGCAACCTGTCGCTGTACGTGGACGGCGCCGACGAGTGCGACCCGGACAAGTGCCTGATCAAGGGCGGCGGCGCCGCGCTGACCCGCGAGAAGGTCATCGCCGAGGCCAGCGAGCGTTTCGTGTGCATCATCGACCCGAGCAAGCAGGTGCCGGTGCTGGGCCGCTTTCCGCTGCCGATCGAGGTGCTGCCGATGGCGCGCAGCCTGGTCGCGCGCGAGATCCTGGCGCGTACCGGCGGCCAGCCGGTATGGCGCGACGGGGTGATCACCGACAACGGCAACGTGGTGCTGGACGTGCACAACCTCAGCATCGCCGACCCGGTGGCGCTGGAGCGCGAGCTGAACCAGATCCCGGGCGTGGTCTGCGTCGGCCTGTTCGCCCGCCGCCGCGCCGACGTGGTGATCGTCGGCGGCGAGCCGCCGCGGGTCCTTTGACGGGACCGGGGACCGGGGACCGGGGACCGGGGAAGGCTCTTTAGGCCTCGATTGCCCGTCAAGTATTATTGAAATTGTTGCGTGGATTTGGATCTGGAAGCACGCAACGCTGTCGAGCCGACGCCGCGCTTTTCCGGGTCCCCGGTCCCGACCGCCTTGACTCCCCGCGCACCATGCAACAAGGTGCGCGCTGATCTCCCGACCCGGCGGCGCCATGTCCCTGTTCCGTGCCCTGTTCGTCCTCGTCCTGCTCACCCTCAGCGGCTGCGCCAGCGCCGGCGGCCAGTGGGTGGAACTGGCCGGGCACCGCTACCAGGTGGAGCTGGCCCAGGACGATGCGACCCGCGCGCGCGGGCTGATGTTCCGCGAGCAGATGGACCCCGACCACGGCATGCTGTTCATCCACGACCGCGAGGAGCCGCAGGCGTACTGGATGAAGAACACCAAGATCGCGCTGGACATCCTGTACTTCGACAACCAGCGCAAGCTGGTGGCGCAGCAGCGCGACGTGCCGCCGTGCTCGGCCGGCAACGCCTGCCCGCCCTACCCCAGCAACAAGCCGGCGCGCTACGTGCTGGAACTCAACGCCGGCCAGGCCGCGCGGATCAAGCTGGAGAACGGCACCGAGCTGACCTTCGGCCCCGGCATCGCGCCGGCCAGGTAGCGCCCCGGCGGCGTCGGGAAAACCGCCGGCGCCGTAGTCATGAACCCGACACTGCTGTCGGGAACGGCCGGACTTGATCGCCGCGGAGTTTGCGGCCAGTCTTTGGGCCATGGTAGAGCGCCTGACATTGCCGAGCTGGAACACCCTGGCCACGCTGGACGACGATGCCCTGCCGTTGCTGCCCACCGCGCTGCTGATCGCGCGCGACGAGTATCCCGAACTGGACGCGGACCACTACGACACGCTGGCGCAGAGCCACGCCGAGCACCTGCGCCATGAGGTGGGCCTGATCGACGCCTGGCCGCTGAAGATGGCCGCGATCAACCGCCACCTGTTCGAAGAGCTGGGCTACACCGGCAACCACGACGAGTACTACGACCCGCGCAACAGCTACATGAACCAGGTGTTCGAACGGCGCCTGGGCAACCCGATCTCGTTGGCGCTGGTGCAGATGGAAGTGGCGCGGCGGCTGGACATCCCGCTGGACGGGGTGTCCTTCCCCGGGCATTTCCTGGTGCGGCTGCCGGTGGACGACGGCCTGCTGGTGATGGACCCGTTCAACGGCGGCCGCCCGCTGGCGGTGGAGGAGCTGCGCGAGCGCGCGCGCCCGCACCTGGGCGGGGAAATGCCCGACGACCGCGCCCTGCTGCAGATCCTCGACCCGGCGCCGCACCGCGCGATCCTGATCCGGGTGCTGCGCAACCTGCACGGCGTCTACGCCGAACGCGACGAATGGGACCGCGCCGCGCGCAGCGCCGACCGCGTGCTGAAGCTGATGCCCGACCAGCCCGAGGCGCTGCGCGACCGCGGCCTGGCCTACCTGCAGATGGACTACGTGCCGGGCGCGCGCCACGACCTGGGCCGCTACCTGCAGCTGAACCCCGACGCCAACGACGCGCTGCCGATCCGCG
>NZ_JAFIWC010000003.1 GCF_017163755.1 Xanthomonas sp. | reverse complement strand
CGACGCCGACGGCCCCTGCTGGCGGATCACCGGGATCGGCAGGCCGAGGATCGCGCGCGCATGCAGCGCGAACTGGCTCAGTTCCTGCGACACCAGCGTCACCAGCCCGGTGTCGTGCGGACGCGGCGACACCTCGCTGAACCACACTTCGTCGCCCTTGACGAACAGCTCCACGCCGAACACGCCCCAGCCGCCGAGATCGTCGGTGACCGCGTGGGCGATCTGTTGCGCGCGCGCCAGCGCAGCCGCCGACATCGGCTGCGGCTGCCAGCTCTCGCGGTAGTCGCCGTCCTGCTGCCAGTGCCCGATCGGAGCGCAGAACGAGGTGCCGCCGACATGGCGCACGGTCAGCAGGGTGATCTCGTAGTCGAAGTCGATGAAGCCTTCGACGATGCAGCGCCCGGCACCGGCGCGGCCGCCGGTCTGCGCGTATTCCCAGGCCGCGTCGATGTCCGCTTCGCCGCGCAGCGTGCTCTGGCCCTTGCCCGAGGACGACATCACCGGCTTGACCACGCACGGCAGGCCGATCGCCGCGATCGCCGCGCGGTAGTCCTCGTGCGTGTCGACGAAACGGTACGGCGAGGTCGGCAGGCCCAGGGTCTCGGCGGCCAGGCGGCGGATGCCTTCGCGGTCCATCGTCAGCCGCGCCGCGCGCGCGGTCGGGATCACCCGCTGGCCGTGCTCGCGCTCCAGCGCCACCAGCGTCTCGGTATGGATCGCCTCGATCTCCGGCACGATCAGGTGCGGCTGCTCGCGCGCGATCAGCTCGCGCAACGCCATCGCGTCGAGCATGTCCAGCACGTGCGAGCGGTGCGCCACCTGCATCGCCGGCGCATCGGCGTAGCGGTCGGCGGCGATCACTTCCACGCCGAAGCGCTGCAGCTCGATCGCCACTTCCTTGCCCAGTTCGCCCGAGCCCAGCAGCAGCACGCGGGTGGCGGAAGCGGACAGCGGGGTTCCCAGGGTGTTCATGGCGGCGATGCCTGCGCGGAAGAGGGGGGCCATTCTAACGGCCGGCACTCGCCACCACGCCCGCCGCCACGCGCTGCGGCCCGGCATCGCTTGCAACATGATATCAAAATGATATCTTCCACCCCACACACCCTGGGGCCACCGCCATGAAAGAACGCACTCTCCGCTCGCTGCCCGGCATCCCGTTCCTACTCGGCGTCCTGGTGCTGGCCGGGCTGGCGCTGTGGCTGTTCGTGATCGGCGTCATCAAGGACCCGCTCACCGGCGGGCCGACCTCGCTGCCGCTGGTGCTGCTGTCGCTGCTGGTCGGCGCCGTCTCCCTGGTCAGCCTGGTCGGCCTGTACACGGTGCAGCCGAACCAGGCCGCGGTGCTGAGCCTGTTCGGCAAGTACGTGGGCACGGTGAAGGACAACGGCCTGCGCTGGAACAACCCCTTCTACGCCAAGCGCAAGGTCAGCCAGCGCGTGCGCAACTTCGAAAGCGGCCGGCTCAAGGTCAACGAACTGGACGGCAGCCCGATCGAGATCGCCGCGGTGATCGTGTGGCAGGTGATCGATGCGTCCGAGGCGGTGTACAACGTCGACGACTACGAGAGCTTCGTGCACATCCAGTCCGAATCGGCGCTGCGCGCGATGGCCACCAGCTATCCGTACGACCAGCACGAGGACGGCCAGATCTCGCTGCGCAGCCACCCCGTGGAGATCAGTGAACAGCTCAAGCGCCACCTCGACGAACGCCTGACCCAGGCCGGCGTGGACGTGATCGAAGCGCGCATCAGCCACCTGGCCTACGCGCCGGAGATCGCCCAGGCGATGCTGCAGCGCCAGCAGGCCAATGCGGTGATCGCCGCGCGCACGCGCATCGTCGCCGGCGCGGTGGGCATGGTCGAGATGGCACTGGCCGAGCTGCAGAAGAACGGCGTGGTGCAGCTGGACGAAGAGCGCAAGGCGCACATGGTCAGCAACCTGCTGACCGTGCTGTGCTCCGACCGCGGTACCCAGCCGGTGGTCAACGCCGGTTCCCTGTACTGATACGCTCGCGCACCCACCCCGGCGCGCGGGCCGAAGGAAACCGATGTCCGAGAAGAAGGCCTATCCGCTGCGCATCAACGCCGACGTGCTGGCCGCGGCGCAGCGCTGGGCCGACGACGAACTGCGCAGTCTCAACGCGCAGATCGAATACGTTTTGCGCGACGCGCTGCGCAAGGCCGGCCGGCTGCCCAAGCCCGGCGACGCAAAGGAACCCAAGCCATGACCGCACCCTGGAACTACCTCACCGTCGAAGTGAAGCCCACCTTCCTCGGCGGCCTGAACACCGAACTGATCCAGGCCGAGCTGGACAAGCACGGCGCCCAGGGCTGGGAACTGGTCAACGTGGTCAGCGCCGCGCCGCTGCTGCCGACGCTACTGGTGTTCAAGAAAGGCGGCTGAGGCGGGCGACGCCGCGAATGGACCGGCATGCGCCAGGTTCGCTGACCATGCCTTCCCATCGCCATCGCTGCGCAGCTGGCGCAGCGGCGCGATGATCGAATGCGCCGCTGCCGCCCGCAACAAGGCGCGCCCGCGCGCGCTGGCTGGCGCCGGGCGCAGCGCTTAAGCTTTGCCGCATGCGCACCCCGCCCCGCTTCCTGCTCAACACCCCTGCGATCGAACTGTGGCCCGGCGGCCTGTCGCGCGCGCGCGGCAACGCCGACGCGCGGGCGCTGGCGCGCGCGCACTGGCTGCTGCGGCGCAAGCGCGATGGCCGCTATCTGGCCGCGTTGCTGCCCGAGGGGCTGCTGCCGCTGGTGCCGAGGCTGGCGCGCGAAACGGGCATCGGCCTGGCGCTGGACGCGCTGGATGGGTTCGACGCCGCGCATCGCCGCGGCGGCGGCGCGGACCCGGCGGCCTTGCCGCTGCAGGGCCTGCGCGAAAACCTGGCCCGGCTTGGCCTGGACGAGCGCTACGCGGCGCGCAGCGGGCTGGCGCTGATCGCCGAACCGGGCGTGCTGCGCTACGCCGGCCGCGACCGCTACCGGCGCGCGCTGTGGCTCAGCGACGGCGCAGCGCGCGCCTGGCACGCGCTGCGCCGCGCGGCGCAGGCCGACGGCATCGTGCTGGACGCGATCTCCGGCTATCGCAGCCACGACTACCAGCTGGGCATCTTCGAACGCAAGCTGGCGCGCGGCCTGAGCGTGGCGCAGATCCTCACCGTCAATGCCGCGCCGGGCTACAGCGAGCACCACAGCGGCGACGCGCTGGACATCGGCACGCCGGGCGAGCCGCCGGCCGAGGAGAGCTTCGAACGCACGCCGGCCTTCGCCTGGCTGCAGGCGCGCGCCGCCGGCTTCGGCTACCGGATGAGCTACCCGCGCAACAACCCGCACGGCATCGTCTACGAACCCTGGCATTGGCGCTGGCACGCGCAAGCGCCGGCATGAGGCCTCCGCGACCGAGGCTGTCGCCCGCGGCCCATCCCGAAGCCGCGGCACCGCTTCCGCAAGCGGCGGCGGGACCAGTGCCCGCCTGACCAAGGAAGGCGCGATGCCGTCCGCGGCAGACGCCGCGGCGCGCCTCAAGTTGGCGCGCCCGCAACCGATATCGCGGCGTCCCTTCCAGGAAATCGCGCTGATGGAACAGAACCCCTACTCGGCACCGGCGACCGGCTTGCAGGCAGCCCCCGCCGCGCCGCTGGGCAAGGCACCGGACGATGTGCTGCGCAGAATCAAGGTCGGCTGGATCGTGGCCGCACTGCAAGCGGCGATCATCCTGTTCGGCGGACTGGTCGCGCTCAAGAACGGCAACACCGTCGGCGGCTGGGCCAGCGCGGTCGAGGCCATGTTCATCGCGGCGCTGGCGTACGGCGTATGGCGCAAGCACCGGGTGGCGGCAAGCGCGCTGTTGGCCTACTACGTCCTCGCCCGGATCGCCTTGCTGTTCACCGGCCATCTCGATGGCGCGGTCCTAGGGGTGATCATGATCCTGGTGTACCTGAGCGCGGCGCGCGGCACCTTCCAGTACCACCGCTGGCTGCAACAGGAACGGCGCTTCCCGTCCTCGCAGCGCCCGCGGTTGAGCGACGATCCGCTGTTCCGGACGCCGTCTGCAGCGGCTGTCCGACCCACGCAGGACCAGACGGTGTCGCCGCCTCCCTGAGCGGCGACCGGCGTTCGCGGCGCCACGGCGCCACCCGCCCTACTCCTGCGAGCGCGGCGTCGGCGTCTTGGCCGCCACCGCGGCGTCGGCGATGCGCCACAGATAGAAGCTGGCGTAGGTCCGGTACGGGCCCCAGCGTTCGCCGCGCGCCAGCAATTCCTTCGGGGTCGGCGGCAGTTCCAGCTTGTCCACGCGCTGGGCGCCCTTGCGCACGCCCAGGTCGTCCACCGGCAGCAGGTCCGGCCGGCCCAGGCGGAACATCAGCATCATTTCCACGGTCCAGCGGCCGATGCCGCGGACCGGCACCAGCGCCTCGACGATCGCGTCCTGGTGCATCGCCGCCATCTGCCGCAGGCTGGGTATCTGCCCGGCCGCCTCGCGCCGCGCCAGATCGCGCAGCGCCAGCGCCTTGTTGCCGGACACGCCGCAGGCGCGCAGCCCGGCGTCGTCCACCCGCGCCAGCGTGTCGGCGTGCAGCCGGGCGCTGCCGATCGCCGCTTCGACGCGGCCGACGATGGTCGCCGCGGCCTTGCCGCTGAGCTGCTGGAACAGGATCGCCCGGGCCAGTGCGTCGACCGGGTCGAACGGCTTGCGCCAGCCCGGCTGCGGCGCGATCGGCCCGATCCTGCGCATCCATGCGCCGAGCTTGCGGTCGCGCCGGCTCAGGTGTTCGTAGGCGGCCTGGGTGTCGAAGCCGCGTGCATGCCAGGGCATCGCGCTAGCGCCTCAGCGCATCCAGCGCCCACAGCACCCAGCCGAGCATCAGCGTCACCCCGCCGACCGGGGCCAGCCGGGTCGGCCACTGCGCCAGGGCGTTGCCGGCCAGGCTGCCGGCGAACAGCAACGTGCCCAGCAGCAACAACGCCAGGCCGGTCCGGCCCAGCGCGCGCTCGCTGCTGCGGCCCAGCGCCGCCAGCGCCAGGCCGTGGCCGAAGGCGTACAGCGCGGCGGTCTGCAGATGCGATTGCGCCAGCGGCTCGGCGACGCCGTGCGAGGCGTACGCGGACAGCCCGATCGCGACGGCGGCCAGCATGCCGCCGGCACAGGCCAGCCACGACGGCTTGCGCGAACGGCGGTCGAAATTCAGCATGCGGATATCCCCCCTGCCCTGCCTTGGCAGGGCCCAAAACGAAAACGCGCCGCAAGATGCGGCGCGTTTCGTGGTCACTCAAGCCATAGGAGCGAAACTTACTTGATCGCCCAGTAGATGTCGTAGCTGCCTTCCGGCGTGAACGCATTGTCCACCCCGCCCTTCCACGACTCGAACGGACGGTCGGTCACGTCGTTGCCGCTGGTGGCGGCCCAGGCACGTACCGCGTTGCGTGCCGCGTCCAGACCCGCCATGTGGCCGGTGTAGGTCGCGAACGCCGAGCGGCGCGCTTCGGTACGCAGGTAGGTCACCGGCGCGCCCTGCGGGATGGTCAGCTTCATCGGCTCGCCGCTGGCGGCAACCGGGGTCGCGTCGACCGGTGCGGCAGGCGCCGCCGCGTCGTCCTTCTTCTCTTCCGGCTTGGCCGCCGCCGCGTCGGGCTTCGGCGCGCCACCGGCACGCTTGCGGACCGGCTGGGCGACGTCGAACGCGTACTTCTCGGCACCGAAGTCGGTGGTGACGATGCGCACCGGACCGGCAGGCTCCAAGCCGTTGGCGTCCATCACCCGCTTGATCCACTCCTGGTTGTCCTTGATGGACTTCTTGATGGCGTCGTTGTCGCGATCGATGTTGCCGGCGTTGACCACCAGCAGATCCTCGGCCGGCAGGTCGACGACCTTCAGGTCCTTCAGCGGGGTCTCCGCGGAGCGGTAGTCCACGTTCGGCACGGTGGCCAGCACGTTGGTCATCCGCGACAGGCCCAGCTTGATGTCGTCGCCGACGTGGCGGCTGACATACAGGCCGGCGTAGCGACCGAACAGGTCCCAACCGTACTTGACCGTGTAGTCCTGGGTGATCTTGACGTTGCGGCCGCTCTTGCCGGTGGGCTCGAGCTTGAACGAGGTGGTCTTGTCGTGGCCCTTGGTCTCGTCCTCGATCGCGATGACGACCTGCTTGTTCGGCTCGGAGGAGGTGATGGTCCAGCTTCCCTTGCCGATGTAGCCCTCGGACGAGGTGTAGTCCAGGCGGGCACCGACGCCCGCCTCGGGGCCGGAGAGCTTCAGTTGGATGCGCGGGTCGCGCAGCACCAGAGGGTTCCAGTCCTTGAACCGACGCAGGCTGTTAACCGTGTCATAGACGATGGTCATGCGCCGGTTGGTCTCGACGCTCTCGGACATGTGACGCTCCGAGGGCAACACCAGGCCAACAAGGACGAACAGGCCAGCCACGATCCCCAGCGCGATCAGGAATTCGATAATACGGGTCATTCAGGAGGTCTCCGGGGCCGATCCCACGGCCGGGTTGATGAAGCGAAGCGGCCATCCTAGCAGGCTTCGCGGCTCGTGGTCATGCAGATCGCGGCGCGGAATTCGGCACAGTGGCCAATTCCCCGCGAAGGCTCCGTGCACAGCGCCGCCGCGCTGAGCTGCGGGCGACCATACCATTGTCGCCGTGGCAGCGGCGGACAGGCCTGGAGTGGGGTCGCAGCGCTGCGGGCGGCCCCGCTTCGGCGACGCGTTTGCGCTTGCGCGCGGACCGTGCCGCCGGGCTGGGCGGCCAGACCAATGCATCCGCAGCAGTGTAGCGCCGGGCCATCGGCTCGGACCCTTTCCAGTGCTCGGCGGGCCTGCCGCTTCGTTCGTCGCGACTGAAGTCGCTCCCACAGGAGGGATCCGCGCCATCGGCTCGCGCGCCGGCGGGTGCCCGGCGCCGGGCCGGGCACCGGTCAGTCAATACCAGTGCAGCTCGAACGCCTTCAATACCGCCCTGGTGCGGTCGCGCACGCCCAGTTTCGACAGGGTGAGCTGGCGCCGCTTGCGAGCCACCGGCTCGCGCGCCCGCGAACGCCCGGCGCGCTGCGCCGGGCCGGGCATCCTGTCGGTCAGACCAACTGCAGCTCGAACGCCTTCAGCACCGCCCGGGTGCGGTCGCGCACGCCGAGCTTGGACAGGGTGAGCGGGCGCCGCTTGCGAGCCACCGGCTCGCGCGCCCGCGAACGCCCGGCGCGCTGCGCCGGGCCGGGCATCCTGTCCGGTCAGACCAACTGCAGCTCGAACGCCTTCAGCACCGCCCGGGTGCGGTCGCGCACGCCGAGCTTGGACAGGATGTTGGACACGTGGTTCTTGATCGTGCCCTCGGCCACGCCCAGCGAGTTGGCGATCTCCTTGTTGGAGAAGCCGCTGGCCATCAGCCGCAGGATCTCGGTCTCGCGGTCGGTCAGCGGATCGGGCCGGTCCAGGCTGACGAAGTCGTTGCGCATGTGCTCCAGGCCCGACAGCAGGCGCTGGGTCACCGCCGGCTGCACCAGCGAGCCGCCGGCGGCCACGGTGCGGATCGCCCCGACCAGCTGCTCCAGCGACACGTCCTTGAGCAGGTAGCCCTTGGCCCCGGCCTTGAGCCCGGCCAGCACCAGCTGGTCGTCGTCGAAGGTGGTCAGGATGATGGTCGGCGGCAGGGTGCCGTTGCGCGACAGCATCTGCAGCGCCTCCAGCCCGGACATCGCCGGCATGCGCATGTCCATCAGCACCACGTCCGGCCGCACCTGCGGAATCAGCTCCACCGCCTGGCGGCCGTCGCCGGCCTCGGCGATCACCTCGATGCCGCCGTCCAGCGCCAGCAGCGAGCGGATGCCCTGCCGCACCAGGGTTTGATCGTCGACCAGGCAAACACGAATCATCACAGCACTCCTTGTGGAACGGCGGGCGGCAGCAGCGCCGGCGCGCCGGGAACCGAGGCGCGCAGGCGGAAGCCCGCGCCTTGTGGCGCATCGATTTCGAGGCTGCCGCCGTACTGGCTCAGGCGCTCGCGCATGCCGCGCAGGCCGTTGCCGGGCGACAGCGCCTCGCAGCCGCGGCCGTCATCATGCGCCTCGATCACCACCAGCGGGCCGTCGCGGCGCACGCGGATCCACAGATTCCCGGCCTCGGCGTGGCGCACGGTGTTGGTGATGATCTCCTGGGTGCAGCGCAGCAATACGTGCGCGCGCTCCGGGTCTTCGACGGTCAGCGGCTCGTCCACGTCCAGGTGGATCTGCAGCGACGGCACCTGCTCGGTGAGCGGGCGCAGCGCCGCGGCCAGGTCGATCGCGCCGCTGTCGCGCAGCTGGCTGACCGCCTCGCGCACGTCGGTCAGCAGCAGCTTGGCCAGCGTATGCGCCTGGCGCACGTGCTCCTGCGCGCGGCCGTCGGTGATGTGCCCGGCCACTTCCAGGTTCAGGCTCAGCGCGGTCAGGTGGTGGCCGAGCAGGTCGTGCAGCTCGCGCGAGATGCGGGTGCGCTCGTTGACCCGTGCGCTCTCGGCCAGCAGCGCACGGGTGGCGCGCAGCTCGGCGTTGAGCTGGCGCTGCTCCTCGCGCGCCTGGGTCTGCTGCCGCGCGACCAGGCTGGTGACGAAGATGAACATCGAGAAGCCGCCGTACAGCAGCGACTGCATCAGCGCCTCGAACAGCGGGAAGCCCATGATCACGTAGTACACCGGCAGCACCGCCAGCTGGCTCAGCAGCAGCCAGGCCACGCCGGCGCGGACCGGCAGCAGCCACGGGATGACCCCCGCCGCCACCATCATCAGGATGCTGCCCAGCCCGGAACCGTTGAAATAGCTGACCGCCAGCGCGCAGATCGTCAGCACCAGCAGCAGCGCGCGCTCGTACCAGTGCGCGTGGCTGCCGCTGCTGAGCCGGCGGGTCAGCGAGAAGTAGCAGGCGCCGAAGCCGAAATACACCGCGAACAGCCACCAGGCCTCGGCATTGGCGCGCGCGCCGCTGCCTTCGACCGGCACGAACTGGATGTAGATCAGCGGCACGCAGACGATGGCCCAGGTGAACAGGCCGGCGAAGCGCAGGACGCGGGTGTGGCTTAGATATCCCAACATGCACGCATCTTAGGATGAACGGCGCGCATTGCACTCCCACGGAAGTCATGCCTGTGCGGCTCGCCGCCCCGTCCCCCGCGTGCGATAATCCCGCCGGCGGTCCGCATCTGGCCGCGCGCATGAGCAACGGAGTCCCAATGTCGATCGTCATCCGCGACGTGCGCGAGCACGAGCTCGATTCCGTCCTGGCCCTGAACAACAACGCCGGACTGGCGATCCTGCCGCTGGATCAAGCCAAGCTGCACCGCTTCTACGAGACCGCCGAGTACTTCCGCGTCGCCGAGCGCGACGGCAACCTGGCCGGTTTCCTGGTCGGCTTCGGCGACGACGGCGACCACGACAGCAGCAATTTCGCCTGGTTCCGCGAGCGCTACCCGAAATTCTTCTATATCGACCGCATCGTGGTGGCCAGCCGCCGCCGCGGCGGCGGCGTCGGCCGCGCCTTCTACGCCGACGTGCAGAGCTATGCCGAGCTGCGCTACCCGCAGCTGGCCTGCGAGGTTTTCCTCGACCACGGCGCCGACGCGGCGCTGCTGTTCCATGGCAGCTTCGGTTTCCGCGAAGTCGGCCAGAACACCATGAACGAAGTGGAGGTGCGCGCCAGCATGCTGTTGAAGGATCTGTGCAGTTACGCCTGGGTCCGCGAGACCTACGGCGACCAGCTCCCCGACCTGCCCTGGGTCGGCCATGCCCGCCGCCTGCAGCAGCTGCGCGCGCCGCGCCCGACGGGTACCTGAGCGTGTCGACGGTGAATCTGGACTACGAACAGGCCGGCGAACTGAAGATCGGCCAGGTCGGCATCGCCAACCTGCGCGTGCGCACCCTGGACGTGCCGCGGCTGACCCAGGAGATGCGCGAGCGCGTGCAGCGCGCGCCCAAGCTGTTCGGCCGCGCCGCGGTGATCATCGATTTCGGCGGGCTGGCGCAGGCGCCGGACACCGCCACCGCGCGCGCGCTGCTCGAAGGCCTGCGCGAGGCCGGCGTGCTGCCGGTGGCGCTGGCCTACGGCACCCGCGAGATCGAGGCGTTGTCCGAGCAGCTCGGCCTGCCGCTGCTGGCCAAGTTCCGCGCCCAGTACGAGCGCATCGACGGCGGCGCGCCGGCCGCCGCGCCGGCGCCGGTGTCGCCGCCCCCGCCGCCGCCCGCCCCGGCCGCGCGACCGCAGCCGGGCCGGCTGCAGAAGACCGCGGTGCGCTCGGGCCAGCAGCTGTACGCCGAGAACTGCGACCTGACCGTGGTCGCCACGGTCGGCGCCGGCGCCGAGGTGATCTCCGACGGCAGCATCCATATCTACGGTACCCTGCGCGGCCGCGCCCTGGCCGGCGCCCAGGGCAATACCGAGGCGCGGATCTTCTGCCGCGACTTCCACGCCGAACTGGTCGCCATTGCCGGCCACTACAAGGTGCTGGACGATATTCCCAAGGAACTGCGTGGCAAGGCCGTCCAGGTCTGGCTGGAGCAGGACCAGATCAAGATCGCCGCGCAAGAGTGACGCGGCCCTTCCACGAACGTATCAGGAGACATTCCTTTGGCTGAAATTATCGTAGTCACCTCCGGCAAGGGCGGCGTCGGCAAGACCACCACCAGCGCGAGCCTGGCCTGCGGGCTGGCGCGACGCGGCAAGAAGGTCGCCGTGATCGACTTCGACGTGGGCCTGCGCAACCTCGACCTGATCATGGGCTGCGAGCGCCGGGTGGTGTACGACTTCGTCAACGTGGTGCACAGCGAGGCCACGCTGAAGCAGGCGCTGATCAAGGACAAGCGCTTCGACAACCTGTTCGTGCTGGCCGCCTCGCAGACCCGCGACAAGGACGCGCTGACCCAGGAAGGCGTGGAGAAGGTGCTCAAGGACCTGGCCGCCGAAGGCTTCGACTACATCGTCTGCGATTCGCCGGCCGGCATCGAGAAGGGCGCGTTCCTGGCGATGTACTTCGCCGACCGCGCGGTGGTGGTGGTCAATCCGGAAGTGTCCTCGGTGCGCGACTCCGACCGCATCCTCGGCCTGCTCGACTCCAAGACCCAGAAGGCCGAGAACGGCAAGGACCTGCCGGCGTTCCTGCTGCTGACCCGCTACAGCCCCTCGCGCGTGGAAACCGGCGAGATGCTCAGCATCACCGACGTGGAGGAGGTGCTCGGGCTGAAGGCGATCGGCGTGATCCCCGAGTCCGGCGACGTGCTCAACGCCTCCAACAAGGGCGAGCCGGTGATCCTGGACGGCGAATCCCCGGCCGGCCAGGCCTACGACGACGCCGTGGGCCGCATCCTCGGCGAGGAACGCCCCATGCGCTTCATCTCCGTGGAGAAGAAGGGCTTCTTCAGCAAGTTGTTCGGAGGGTGAGCATGGGACTGTTCGACTTCCTCAAGACCAAGAAGAACACCGCCGAGACGGCGAAGAACCGCCTGCAGATCATCATCGCGCAGGAACGCAACCATCGCGGCGGCCCCGACTACCTGCCGCTGCTGCAGCGCGAGCTGCTGGAAGTGATCAAGAAGTACGTCAACATCGACGCCGACGCGGTGAAGGTGGACCTGGTCAAGGATGGCGAACACGACGTGCTCGACATCTCGGTGGCGCTGCCGGAAGGGCCCACGCCCTGACCCCGGCGGCGGCCGCTGCGCCAGGGCCGCCGACCTCGCCATCCAGCGACGGGCGCGTCCTGCGTCCTGCGGCGAACCCGCAGGCGCGCACGGCAGCGCGCCGCTCGCTTCGCCGTTGCGCCGCCCCTCGCCCATGCCCGAACCCATGCCCATCGCCGCCGCAACCGCCGACCTCGCCCCTGCTGCCGCGGACGCCGTGCTCACGCTGCGCGACATCGGCCTGGACGCGCCGCGCGCGCTGCTGGCCGCTTACGGGCTGGCGCTGCACCGGATCGCCGACGGCGCCGCGATCCCCGGCAGCTACTGGGGCGAACCGGAAGCCGGGGTGATCGCCAGCGACGTCTACGTGCGCGACGACACGCCGGTGCATTCGATGCTGCACGAGGCCTGCCACCTGATCGTGTTGCCGCCGGAACGGCGCGCGGCGGTGCACACCGACGCCACCGATTCGGTCGAGGAAGAGGACGCCACCTGCTACCTGCAGATCCTGCTCGCCGACGCGCTGCCCGGGGTCGGCAGCGCGCGGCTGATGGCGGACATGGACGCCTGGGGCTACAGCTACCGGCTGGGCTCCACCCGCGCATGGTTCGAGCAGGACGCCGAGGACGCGCGCGCCTGGCTGCAGCAGCGGGGGCTGTTGCCGGATCGGGGCTGATGATCGGCGGGCCCCTGCATCCACCGTGCACCGGCCAGCATCCCTGCGCTTGCTGCAGGAGCGGCTTCGGCTGCGAACGACGAAGCGCTGGACCTTCGGATACCTCGCGCTGTCGGGGCTGAAGCCCCTCCCACAGTGCACCCAGCACGCCCCCGCAAGTCCCTGCAGGAGCGGCTTCGGTCGCGACGAGCGGAGCGGCAAACTTCCCGGCTTCGGATGCTGTCGGGGCTGAAGCCCCTCCTACAGTGCACCCAACACGCCCCCGCAAGTCCCTGTGGGAGCGACTTCAGTCGCGACGAGCGGAAGCGGCGAGCTTCCCGGCTTCGGATGCTGTCGGGGCTAAAGCCCCTCCTACAGTGCACCCAACACGCCCCCGCAAGTCCCTGTGGGAGCGACTTCAGTCGCGACGAACGAAGCGGCGATCTTTCCGGCTGCGGAACCGTCGGGGCTGAAGCCCTCCTGCAATGCAACCGCCAGCCGCGAAGCTTCTCCGGCCGCAGCGACGCCGCCGCACTCGTCCCTCACACCGCGCCGCCCTCCTTCAATGCCGAGCTCAGGTCCAGCGTCGCGCGCGTGCCCTGGCCGGCGATGGACTCCAGCTGCAGCGCCCAGCCCAGGTGTTCGCACAGCCGCGCGATCAGGTCCAGGCCGATGCCGCTGCCCTCGCGGCTGCCGCCGCGGGCCATGCGCGCATAGACCGCGCTGATCTCCTCCGGCGACATGCCGTGGCCGGGATCGTCGATGCGGACCACGCCCGGCGCCGGCATCGCGACATGGATGCGGCCCTGGTCGCTGTTCTCGATCGCGTTGCGCAACAGGTTGCCGATCGCCGCCTGCACGATCGCCACCGGCGCCAGCACCTGGCACGCCGGCAGCGGCGCCAGCGCCAGTTCCAGGCGCTTGTCCGCGCACAGGTGGCGATGGTCCTCGACGATGTCCGGCAGCAGCTGGTCCAGCCGCACCAGATCGCTGCCGCGCGCCAGCCGCGCCGGGTCCTTGGCCAGCACCAGCAGCAGCGAGATCAGCTGCTCCACGCCGGCGGCGGTGCGGCGGATGCGCAGCAGCTGGTTGCGCGTGCTGGGCGGCGTGTCCGCCTGCTCCAGCGCCAGTTCGGCGGCGCCGCCGATCACCGCGACCGGCGTGCGCAGCTCGTGGCTGGCGCTGTCGATGAAGGCGCGCTCGCGCTCGACGAACAGGTCGTTGCGCAGCAGGTAGTCGTTCAGCGCGTCGGCGATGACCACCTGCTCGGCGCTGGCGCGCGCGTCCACCTCGATGCGTTGCCCGGGCCGGTCCGGGCGCAACCGGCCGATGCGCTCGGCCATGTCGCTGAGCGGCTTCACCACCCGGCCCAGGCCCCACGCCACCAGCGCGCCGAGCAGCAGCACCGCCACCACATTGGACAGCAGCATCCATACCGCCAGATTGTCCTCGTGCCGCTGCAGTTCGGTGATGTCCAGCGCCAGCGCCAGCCGGCGCCCGCGCACCTGCTGCACCAGCACCACCTTGTCGCGCCCGTCCAGCGGCACGTCGTCGTGCAGGCCGGGCGGCAGCGCCGCCACCGCCGGCGGCAGCGGTTGCCCGCCTTCGTCGCCGTAGAGGCTGACCGTGCTGGTGTCGATCCAGCGATAGTCCGGGTCCAGCGCGCTGCGCGCGAGGAAATGGTCCAGCTCCGAACTCAGCAGCGAGCGCCAGGTCAGCTGCTCGGCCTGGTCGTTGACGATGTAGCCGTGCACGAACACCGTCAGCGACAGCAGCGCCGCGTAGCCGACCAGCCACAGGGTGATGCGGCGGCGCAAACCCATCCTACGCGCCATGTTCGCGCTCGTGCGCGCTGGGCAGCGCCAGCCGGTAGCCGACCCGCGGCAGGGTGTGGATCAGCTTGGTCGCGAACGGCCCGTCGACGCTGCGCCGCAGGTCGTAGATATGCGAGCGCAGCATGTCGCCGTCGGGCGGATCGTCGCCCCACAGCGCGTGCTCCAGGCGATCGCGGGTGACCGCCGCCGGGCTGGCCTGCATCAGCACTTCCAGCAGCTTGCGGCAGGCCGGGTACAGGTGCAGCGGGCGGCCGCCGCGGCTGGCCTCCAGCGTGGCCATGTCCAGTTGCAGGTCGCCGACGCACAGCAACTTGCTGCGGCCGCGGCCGTTGGCGCGCAGCAGCAGTGCCTCCAGCCGCACCTCCAGCTCGGGCAGCGCGAACGGCTTGGTCAGGTAGTCGTCGGCACCGGCACGGAAGCCGGCGATCTTGTCCGGCAGCTCGTCGCGCGCGGTCAGCATGATCACCGGCACCTCGGCGTGGTGGTCCTCGCGCAGCGCGCGCAGCACCTCGCGCCCGTCCAGCCGCGGCAGCATCCAGTCCAGGATCACCGCGTCGTAGCGCTGGGTGGTGGCCAGGTGCAGCCCGGTGACGCCGTCCGGGGCCGCATCCAGCGTGTGCCCGCGCACCTCGAAGTAATCGAACAGGTTCGCCACCAGGTTCCGGTTGTCTTCGATCACCAGCAGCCGCATGGGCAGTTCACTCGCAGTCCGGGACGGCCGGAAGGCTCCATGCTAGCGGATGCATGTCGGAACGCGGTCGGAATGCGGCCCGCCGACGCGGCCCCCGGTCGTGGGCGCCGCTCCCGCGGCGGCAACGGCGGCTGAAGCGGCACCGCCCCGGCGCGCCGAATCCGACCGCTCTCCGACATCGGCGGCGACACCATTGCCGCGTCGCCACCGCCCAGGTTCCGCTCCGTCGTCCGTGCAATGGCACAGGCCGCCTGCCCGTTCCGTCCGCCTGGGCGCAGGCGTCCAAGGCGCGCGGGCGCGCCGCCGCAGGTCGTGGCGCCCGGCAGCGCGGCGAGCGGCGCAAGCCAGCTGCACTGCGCGCCATGTTCGGCTTTTCGGTACCCACGTGCACCTCGCACGCCTATGCAAGCCAGCCCTGAGACCCGGTCCATGACCTTTGCCCCGCACGCCGCCGTCGGCACACTTCCTGAAAGCAGCGCTCCGTACCCGGGCGGTCCGTCCGTGGCCGGCGCGCACCCGGCCCGAGGCTTCTACCTGTCGCACCTGTGGCTGCCGCTGGCGCTGGCGCTGCTGGCCAGCGCGGCGCTGATGGGCCTGGGCGGCGACTTCCGGTTCGCCGATCTGCTGTACCGGTGGGAAGGCGGGCACTGGGCGCTGAAGGACGCGGCGTTGACCCAGGGCCTGATCCACCACGACGGCAAGCTGCTGAGCACCGTGGCCTGGGGGGTGACCGCCGGCCTGGCGGCCTGGGCCTGGCGCCGCGCCGACCGCCGGCGCTACCGGCTGCCGCTGCTGTACCTGGCGTCGTCGGTGGCGCTGGGCACCGGCGTGGTGTCGCTGCTGAAGTCGTTCACCGGCATGGACTGCCCATGGGACCTGGTCCGCTACGGCGGCAACCGCGCCTTCGTCGGCCTGTTCGAACCGCGCCCGGCCGGCATGCCGCATGCGGCCTGCTTTCCGGCCGGGCATGCCAGTGCCGGCTATGCCTGGGTGGCGCTGTACTTCTTCGCGCTGGCGCTGAAGCCGTCCTGGCGCTGGCCGGCGCTGGCGGTCGGGCTCGGCGCCGGGCTGCTGTTCGGCCTGGGCCAGCAGCTGCGCGGCGCGCATTTCCTGTCGCACGACCTGTGGACGCTGGCCGCGTGCTGGATGGTGGCGCTGGGCCTGTACCGCGCGCTGCTGTGGCCGACGCGCGGCGCGCTCGTGCCGGTTCCGGCAACGTCGGCAACGTCGGCAACGGTGGATCGCGCATGAGCGCGTCGCTGCCGACGCCGCCGGCGATCGCCGCCGGCAAGGCCCAGTGGTGGGCCATCCGCCCGCGGCTGAGCAACGAGGCGCTGGCGCTGGCCGCGAGCGTGTTCTTCGCCTTGGCCTGCAACGGGATGTTCTGGCGCAGCGCGATGGGCGGCCATGTCGGCGACCTGAAACTGGGCCTGTCGCTGTTCATGCTGCTGGTGTCGGTGCACGGCCTGTTGCTCGGCCTGCTGCTGTGGCGCGGCGCCGCCAAGCCGCTGCTGACCGTGTTGCTGGTCACCACCGCGTTCGCCGCGCACTACATGAACAGCTACAGCGTCTACCTGGACGCGGACATGCTGCGCAACGTGCTCGCCACCGACCACAAGGAATCGCGCGAACTGCTGACCCCGGCGCTGATCGCGCCGCTGCTGTTCTATGCCGCGCTGCCGATCGCGGTGCTGTGGCGGCTGCGGCTGACCCGGCGCAGCGCCGGCAAGGCGCTGGCGCTGCGCGCCGGCTTCCTGCTGGCGATGCTGGCGCTCGGCGCGGCCGGGGCGATGCTGTCGTTCCAGGACATCTCGGCGCTGATGCGCAACCATCGCGAGGTGCGCTACCTCGCCACGCCGATCAACTACCTGGTGGCGTTGCGGCAGAACCTGAAATCGGCCAGCCCGGCGGGCAAGGCGCCGAAGCTGCCGGTCGAGCACGACGCGACCGCCGCCCCGCGCGCCGCCGGGACCAAGCCGCGGCTGCTGGTGGTGGTGCTGGGCGAAACCGCGCGCGCGCAGAACTGGGGCTTGAACGGCTACGTCCGCCAGACCACGCCGGAACTGGCGCAACTGGGCGTGATCAACTTCCCCGACATGCATTCGTGCGGCACCAGCACCGAAGTGTCGGTGCCGTGCATGTTCTCGCCGTTCGGCCGCCACGACTACAACGAGGACGACATCCGCAAGCACCAGTCGCTGCTGCACGTGCTCGAGCACGCCGGCATCGCCACGCTGTGGCGCGACAACCAGTCCGGCTGCAAGGGCGTGTGCGACGGGCTGGCGATCCAGCGCCTGGACGATGCGCGCGACCCGGCGCTGTGCAAGGACGGCCGCTGCATGGACGAGATCCTGCTCGCCGATCTCGCCGCGCAGGTCCGCGCCAGGCCGGGCGACCGGGTCGTGGTGCTGCACCAGCTCGGCAACCACGGGCCGAGCTACTTCCAGCGCTATCCGGCCGGGTTCGACCGCTTCGGCCCGCCCTGCCTCACCGCCGACCTGGGCGACTGCAGCCGCGAGCAGATCACCAACGCCTACGACAACGCGCTGCTGTACACCGACCACCTGCTGGCGCGCACCATCGCCACGCTGGAGGCGATGCCCGACTACGCCACGGCGATGGTCTACCTGTCCGACCACGGCGAATCGCTCGGCGAAAAGGGCCTGTACCTGCACGGGGTGCCGTACGCGATCGCGCCGCAGGAGCAGACCCACGTGCCGATGGTGATGTGGTTCTCGCAGGACTTCGCGCGCGAGCGCAGGCTGGACCTGTCGTGCCTGCGGGCGCGCGCGCGCCAGCGTGCCGACCAGGACAACCTGTTCCCGTCGGTGCTGGGCCTGATGCAGGTCAGGACCCGGGTCTACGATCCGGCGCGCGACCTGTTCGCCGGTTGCGAGGCGTAGCGCCGCGTTGCGGCGCCGGGATTGGGATTCGTCATTCGGGATTGGGGGGTGAAAGCGGGCTGCCGCGGCCGGCGGTGGCCGGCGGCCCTTGCGGCGGATGGGTGCGGCCACTAGCCTTCGCGGGAGCCACCACCCAAGGATCTCCCCGTGAACCACCGCCCTCTGCTGCTCGCGCTGTCCATCGGCGCGTGCGTGCTGACGCTGTCCGCGTGCCGCAAGGAAACCGCCACCGACGACGCTCCGGCGCCGGCCCAGGCCGACGCCGGCGAGACTGCCGACCAGTTCGTCGCCCGCATCAACGCCGAGTACAAGGCCGCCTTTCCCGAGATCACCTCGGCGCAGTGGCTGTCGTCGACCTACATCAATGGCGATTCGCAGCTGGTCGCGGCCAAGGCCAACGAGCGCGCGCTGGGCAAGCTCAACCAGTGGATCGAGCAGGCCAAGCGCTACGAGGGCAAGCCGATGTCCGCCGACAGCGCGCGCGCACTGCAGCTGCTCAAGCTGATGACCGCGATGCCGGCGCCGCGCGATCCGGCCAAGCTGGCCGAGCTGGCCGCCATCGCCGCGAAGATGGAAGGCAGCTACGGCGAAGCCAGCTACTGCACCGGCGAGGGCGATGCGCGCCGTTGCCGGCAGCTGGGCGAACTGGAGGACGTGCTGCGCAGCAGCCGCGACTACGACCAGCAGCTCGACGCCTGGCAGGGCTGGCACGGCACCGCGCAGCCGATGCGCAAGGACTACCAGCGCTTCGTCGAACTGGTCAACGAAGGCGCGCGCGAGATGGGCTATGCCGACACCGGCGCGATGTGGCGCAGCGGCTACGACATGCCGCCGGCGCAGATCGCCGCCGAGAGCGACCGGCTGTGGACCCAGGTCAAGCCGCTGTACGAGCAGCTGCACTGCTACACCCGCGGCAAGCTCCACGCCGAGTACGGCAAGGACAAGGGCGAGGTCGCCGGCGGCCTGCTGCCGGCGCACCTGCTCGGCAACATGTGGCAGCAGGACTGGAGCAACCTGTGGGACCTGCTGCAGCCCTACCCCGGCGCCGGCAGCCTGGACATCACCGACACCCTGGAAAAGCAGTACCAGAGCAACCTCAGCGCGGCGCTGGCGCGGCGCGGCGGCGACGCCTCGCCGGAAGCGCGCTTCATGGCCCAGCGCGAGGCGCAGCTGCAGAGCGCCAAGCAGATGACCGAACGCGCGCAGGATTTCTACACCTCACTGGCGATGCCCAAGCTGCCGGACAGCTACTGGAGCCGCAGCCAGTTCATCAAGCCGCTGGAGCGCAACGTGGTCTGCCATGCCAGCGCCTGGGACATGGACATGGCCGGCGACGTGCGCACCAAGATGTGCATCAAGCCCAACGAGGAAGACTTCACCACCATCTACCACGAGCTCGGGCACATCTACTACGACCTGGCCTACAACCCGCTGCCTCCGTTGTTCCAGGGCGGCGCCAACGACGGTTTCCACGAGGCGATCGGCGACACCATGGTGCTGGCGATGACGCCGCAGTACCTGCATTCGATCGGCATGGTCGGCGAGCCGCAGCTCAGCCGCGAGGCGCTGGTCAACGCGCAGATGCGCATGGCGCTGACCAAGGTGTCGTTCCTGCCGTTCGGGCTGATGATCGACCGCTGGCGCTGGGGCGTGTTCGACGGCTCCATCCCGCCGGAGCGCTACAACCAGGCGTGGTGGGAACTGAAGGCGCAGTACCAGGGCGTGGCCCCGCCGAGCCCGCGCGACGAGACCTACTTCGACCCGGGCGCCAAGTACCACGTGCCGGGCAACACGCCGTATACGCGCTATTTCCTGTCGCACGTGCTGCAGTTCCAGTTCTACAAGGGCCTGTGCGACGCGTCCGGCTACAAGGGCCCGCTGTACGAGTGCACGTTCTACGGCAACAAGGAAGCCGGGCAGAAGTTCTGGTCGATGCTGCAGCGCGGCGCCAGCCAGCCGTGGCAGGCCACGCTGAAGGAGCTGACCGGCAACGACAAGCTCGATGCCGGCCCGCTGCTGGAGTACTTCGCGCCGATGCAGGAATGGCTCAAGCAGCAGAACCAGGGCCAGATGTGCGGCTGGGAAGCGCCCAAGCCGCTATCTGCGATGGCGCCGCAGGCCCCGGCCACGCCGGCGCCCAAGCCGCAGTAGGTAGCAGGCGCGCGCAGCGGCGCGGCCTGCTGTCAACGCGATTGGGATGGCAACGCCGCGCTAGGGCGCGTGCGGGCACGGGAGAGCGAGGGAGCTTATGCAATAGGCGACCGAGTGATGACGCCGCACCGCGCGCGCCCTAGCACGGCCCTGCGGGTGCCGTGTTGCGGCGTCCACCGCCGGCCGCGCATGGCTTGGACAGGCCTGCCGCGGCCACGCATGACCACCTGGACGCCGGCACGACAAGTGGCCTACCCCGATCGCGTTAACAGGCCCTGGCCGCGCCGCGCGCTCAGTCGTCGGCCAGCCGCGCCCAGCGCTCGTGGTCGCGCCAGATCCCGCCGATGCGCAGGTAGCGCGGCGAATAGCCTTCGCGGCGGAAACCGGCGCGCTGCACCAGCGCCAGCGAACGCGCGTTGTCCGGCTGGATGTTGGCCTCCACCCGATGCAAGCCCAGTTCGGCGAACGCGTACGCCACTGCCAGGCGCAGCGCGTGAGTCATCAGTCCGCGGCCTTCGCAGCCGGCCATCGCGTGGTAGCCCAGGTAGGCGCTCTGGAAACAGCCGCCGACCACCTGGCTGAAGGTGAACAGCCCGGCCGCCGCGCCGCTGTCGCGTGCGCGCGCCAGCAGCGCGACGTTGCTGCCGTCCAGGGTCTGCGCGTACCAACGGTTGAAGCCGGCCACGTCGGTGAACGGATGCGTCCACGGATGGTGCAGCGCCACGCTGGCGCGGTGCGCCTGGATCAGGTCGGCGCCATCGCGCCGGCGTACGCGGGCCAGCGATACGGCGGCCTCGGCGGCCTGCGTCGCGCTCTGGCCCATGGCTCAGCTCGCCGCGGCCGCCGCGCCGTCGCCGCGCTGCATGACCTGCGCCTGCCGCGCCTTGAACTCGTCGAAACTCATGCCCTGGGCGATCGCGTCGGCCTGGGCGGCGTCCTTCAGCGCGTCCGAATACACCAGCCGCACCGGCGTGCCGGCGCGCTCGTGCAGTTCCGCCGCCTGCATGATCAGCGACAGCACCTGCGCCGCGCTCTCGCTCTGCCCGGCGATGCGCCCGTCCAGGCCCAGCACCCATTCGCCGTCGCGGCGGACGATGCCGGCCAGCAGGGTGCGTTGCTGGTCGCGCAGTTCGGCATGCGGCTCGATCGGCGACGCCGGGGCCGACGCGCTGGCCGCGGTGGCGCGATGGCGCAGGCGCTCGGCCAGCTTCTTGCGCGCGTCGCGGCGCTGCTTGGATTGGGTGGACATGCGGTCTCCTCAACGGTCACGCGACGACGATAGCCGAACCGCGCGCGCGGCGCTCATACCGGATCGGACGGTTCCAGCCGCGGCACCTGCGCCTCCTGCCGCGGCAGGCGCCTGCCGCTGCGCCGCTCCCAGCGCCAGAACGCCCAGCCGAGCAGGAAGAACCCGCCCGAGCCCAGCGCCAGATGCATCGGCCGGCCGCTGAGCAGCGGCGACAGCACCCCGGCCACCACCGCGTTGACCATCAGCTGGGTGAAGGCCTGCAGCGACGAGGCCAGCCCGCGCTGGCGCGGGTACATGTCCAGCACCGCCAGCGCCAGGATCGGGAAGATCAGCGCCATGCCCACGCCGGCCACGAAGATCGGCAGCACCGCCCACGGCAGCGCTATCTGCGGCGCGATCGCGGTGTAGGCGATGTTGCCGACCATCGACACGCCGCAGCAGATGAAGCCGATGCGCACCTGCCGCATCGGCCCGATGCGCCCGGCCATGCGCCCGGACAGGAACGAGCCCAGGGTCATGCCGCCGATGGTGGGGATGAACAGCCAGGCGAAGTCGCGCTCGGTCAGGTGCAGCAGGTCGATGATGAACGCCGGCGCCGAGGCGATGTACAGGAACACGCCGCCGAAGTTGAACGCGCCGGCCGCGGCCAGGCGCTGGAAGCGCGGATTGAACGCGATGGAGAAATAGTCGCGAAACAGCGTGCGCGGCGCCAGCGGCGTGCGCGCTTCGGGCGGATGCGTCTCCGGCATCCAGCGCAGCGTGGCGACCAGCAGCAGCAGCGAAAAGCCGACCAGGAACCAGAAGATCATCGGCCAGCCGGCGCCGGTGGCCAGGATCCAGCCGCCGATGATCGGCGCGATCGCCGGGGCGATGCCGAAGATCATCGATACCTGGCTCATCAGCCGCTGCGCGTCGTGGCCGTGGAACAGGTCGCGGATCACCGCGCGGCCGACGATCATGCCTACGCCGGCGGAGAACCCCTGCAGCGCGCGGAACGCCAGCAGCGTGTTCAGGTCGCGCGACAGCGCGCAGCCGGCCGAGGCGGCGATGAACACCAGCAGCCCGCCGACGATGACCCGCTTGCGGCCCCAGGCGTCGGACATCGGCCCGTGCGCCAGCCCCATCAGCGCGTAGGCCAGCAGGTACACGCTGACGGTCTGCTGGATCGCCACCGGATCGGCGTGCAGGCGCTGCGCCAGCTGCGGGAACGCCGGGAAGATGGTGTCGATCGAGAACGGGCCGAACATCGCCAGTCCGGCCAGCAGCAAAGCCAGGCGGCGAGTCGAGATACTCGGGAGCGTCATGGAGGGATCCTGGAAAGCGCCTCGCGGCCCGGAAGGACCGACGACGCGACCGCGTGCGCCCCGTCAGCGGACGGGGTGGCGGGAGACGGGAAGGCCTCCATGATAAGCCCTGGCGGCCGCCAGGTTAAGCGCTCCGCCGCGCGGCGCGGCCGCTCACGCCGGGCCGGGCGGCCCTTTCAGCTCGATGCCGTTGCCTTCCGGGTCGCTCAGGTACAGCGACGGCCCCTCGCCTTCGGCGCCGTAGCGCCCGCCGTAGTCGCCGACGCGCACCCCGTGCGCGCGCAGGTGGTCGCTCAGCGCCTGCCGCGAGAACGGCTCGATGCGCAGGCACAGGTGGTCCAGGTTGCGCCCTTGCGCGCCCGGCGCGGCGCCGCCGGCCCGGCCGAGCTTGCCGTCGACCGTGACCAGGTCGATCAGCGAGGCGCCCGCGCGCAGCTGCACCAGCCCCAATTCATCCTGGCGCCGCTCCACCCGGCAGCCCAGCACGTCGCAGTAGAACGCCTGCATGGCGTCGGGATCGCGCACCCGCAACACCAGATGATCGATACCGCGCAACGCGAACGGGACTGCTTCGTTCATGCTCCTGCTCCTGGCTCGGCCCGGCCGCAGTGTGCCCCGCCGCGCGCCCGCTCCAAGCTATAATCGCCGCGCAGCATGGTGGGAGAAGCGGGGCGACCCGCTGCCGAAGGCGCAAACGCCCGTAATCGCTCAGGCCCGATACCACCCGCACCAAGACTCTGGAGAGACCGGTCCAACCCGGCGCCGAAGGGGCACGAAGCGCGATCCGTCGCCGCTTCCAAACTCTCAGGCAAAAGGACAGAGGGGCACTGGGAAGACCCGCGGCTTCCCGTCGGTCGTGTCCGCAGCAGCGGCCGACGGCGGCGTCCGCGCGTCCCCCGCCCTTCGTGCCCTCCTCTGCCGGACGACCGCCATGTCTAAGACCCCCTCTCTTCGCGACCTCGAACACCACTGCGCCTTCGTCGAGCGCCACATCGGCCCGAACGACGCCGAAATCGCGCACATGCTGCGCGTCGTCGGCCACGACTCGCTGGAGGCGATGACCGACGCGATCGTCCCGGGCAAGATCAAGTCGCCACTGCCACTGGCGCTGCCCGAGGCGATCACCGAAGAAGAGGCGCTGGCCAAGATCCGCGCCATCGCCGAGCAGAACCAGGTGCTGCGCAGCTTCATCGGCCAGGGCTACTACGGCACCCACACGCCGAAGGTGATCCTGCGCAACATCCTCGAGAACCCGGCCTGGTACACCGCCTACACGCCGTACCAGGCGGAGATCTCGCAGGGCCGCATGGAAGCGCTGATCAACTTCCAGACCATGTGCGCGGACCTGACCGGCATGGAGATCGCCAACGCCTCGCTGCTGGACGAGGCCACCGCCGCGGCCGAGGCGATGACCCTGGCCAAGCGCTCGGCCAAGGCCAAGTCGGACACGTTCTTCGTGCACGACGCGGTGCATCCGCAGACCCTGGAGCTGCTGCGCACCCGCGCCGAGCCGCTGGGCATCGTGCTGCGCGTGGGCACGCCGGAAGAGGCGCTGCAGGCCGAGTGCTTCGGCGTGCTGCTGCAGTATCCGGACAGCTTCGGCCACATCGGCGACCACGCCGCGCTGGCCGAGGCCGTGCATGCGCGCGGCGGCCTGGTGGCGGTGGCCACCGACCTGCTGGCGCTGACCCTGATCGCCGCGCCCGGCGAATGGGGCGCGGACATCGTGGTCGGCAACTCGCAGCGCTTCGGCGTGCCGTTCGGCTTCGGCGGCCCGCATGCGGCGTTCATGGCCTGCCGCGACGCCTACAAGCGCTCGATGCCGGGCCGCCTGATCGGCGTGTCGATCGACGCCGCCGGCAACCCCGCCTACCGCCTCACCCTGCAGACCCGCGAGCAGCACATCCGCCGCGAGAAGGCCACGTCCAACATCTGCACCGCACAGGTGCTGCTGGCGGTGATGGCGTCGATGTACGCGGTCTACCACGGCCCCGACGGCCTGACCCGCATCGCGCGGCGCACCCATCGCCTGGCCGCGATCCTGGCCGCGGCATTGGGCGGCGCCGGCGTCAGCGTCGGCGAGCGCTTCTTCGACACCCTGCACGTCAAGGGCGTGGATGCCGACGCGATCCACGCCAGGGCGCGCGCGGCCGGCATCAACCTGCGCGCGATCGACAGCGAAGCGGTGGGCATCAGCCTGGACGAGACCAGCACACGCGCCGACGTAGTCGCGCTGGCGCAGCTGTTCGGCGCCCACGCCGACATCGACGCGCTGGACGCCGCCACCGCCGATGCGCTGCCGGAAAACCTGCTGCGCGGCAGCGCGTTCCTGCAGCACCCGGTGTTCAACACCCACCACAGCGAGCACGAACTGCTGCGCTACATGCGCGCGCTGGCCGACAAGGACCTGGCGATGGATCGCACCATGATCCCGCTGGGCAGCTGCACGATGAAGCTCAACGCCACCGCCGAGATGATCCCGGTGACCTGGCCGGAATTCGGCGCGATCCACCCGCTGGCCCCGGCCGAGCAGGCGGCCGGCTACAAGCGGCTGATCGAGGAGCTGGAAGCGATGCTGGTCGAATGCACCGGCTACGACGCGGTGAGCCTGCAGCCCAATTCCGGCGCACAGGGCGAGTACGCCGGGCTGCTGGCGATCCGCGCCTACCACCGCTCGCGCGGCGAGGCGCATCGCGACATCTGCCTGATCCCCGAATCGGCGCACGGCACCAACCCGGCCTCGGCGCAGATGTGCGGCATGACCGTGGTGGTCACCAAGTGCGACGCCAACGGCAACGTCGACGTCGACGACATCCGCGCCAAGGCCGAGAAGCATTCCGACCGCCTGGCCGCGCTGATGATCACCTACCCGTCCACGCACGGCGTGTTCGAGGAAGACGTGGTGGCGATCTGCGAGGCGGTGCACGCGCACGGCGGCCAGGTCTACACCGACGGCGCCAACATGAACGCCCTGGTCGGCGTGGCCAAGCCCGGCAAGTGGGGCTCGGACGTGTCGCACCTGAACCTGCACAAGACCTTCTGCATCCCGCACGGCGGCGGCGGCCCGGGCGTAGGCCCGTGCGCGGTCAAGTCGCACCTTGCCCCTTACCTGCCGAAGACGCTGGGCGGCGAAGGCGATGTCGGCATGGTCAGCGCGGCCAGCTTCGGCAGCGCCTCGATCCTGCCGATCAGCTGGATGTACATCACCCTGATGGGCAGCGCCGGGCTGCGCAAGGCGACCCAGGTCGCGCTGCTCAACGCCAACTACATCGCCAAGCGCCTGGCCCCGCACTACAGGACGCTGTACACCGGCCGCAACGGCCTGGTGGCGCACGAGTGCATCCTGGACGTGCGCCCGCTGGAGAAGGCCACCGGCATCGGCGCCGAGGACGTGGCCAAGCGCCTGATCGACTTCGGCTTCCACGCGCCGACGCTGAGCTTCCCGGTCGCCGGCACGCTGATGGTGGAGCCGACCGAGAGCGAATCGCAGCACGAACTGGACCGCTTCATCGACGCGATGATCCAGATCCGCGAAGAGATCCGCGCGATCGAGGACGGCCGCCTGGACCGCGACGACAACCCGCTCAAGCACGCCCCGCACACCGCCGCCCAGGTCACCGCCGGCGAATGGACGCATGCCTACCCGCGCGAGCTGGCCGCGTTCCCGCTGCCGACGCTGAAGCTGCAGAAGTACTGGCCGCCGGTCGCGCGCGTGGACAACGTCTACGGCGACAAGAACGTGATGTGCGCCTGCATCCCGGTCGACGCGTACAAGGACGACGTGGTGGCGTAACCCGCCGGGCCCTGCCGCGTATCGCCACGCCAGCCCCGCATGCCGGGGCTGGTGTTTCCGCGACAGGCACCGCGCTCGCCGGCCTCGGCATGCATCGCGGCTGCGCTGCCCATTTCCTGTCCAGACGAGGCCGCCTGCGGGAGCGACGCGCCGGGTGGGCCATTCGTCGCGACGGGCTTAATCAGTAGCGCGCATCGCGACGATGGGCCAAGCCGCCAGAGGCGCTCTCATGGCCCGCTGACCGTCAACTGCTGCGCTGGAACGCACAACCGAGGTGGGCCTGGCCCAGGGCGGGTCACGCCATCGTTCTCGCCGCACCGCTCGAGCGCTCCCATGCCGATGCCGACGCTCGCTACTTCTCTCCGTTGCCGCGCACGTGCTTTGCTTTACGCGCGTTCGCGGGCACTGCGCTCAGTCGCGCTCCACGCCAGGATCGAAGGCCAGCCCATCGCCGACCTGCTCCAGGCAGCGCAGCGGCGGCTTGGGCAGCCGGCGCCAGCGCGTACGCAGCGCGCTGTCTTCGATGCTGCCTTCGCTCAGCTTGGCCTTGCCGGTCAGGTAGTTCACGCTGAGCTCGCGGACCTCGCCGCTGCCCCGATGCAGGTGGTGCACGTCGTAGCCGATCAGCCGGAAACAGCCCTGCTGGTGGCGGAACAGGAACGTGGTTTCGGATGCGCTCCAGCTGCCGGCGCTGGAGAACTGGTGCAGGTTCACCGAGAACCCGCCGCGCGCGATGCGCGGTTGCCCGCCGTCGAGATAGTCCTCCATGTTCGGGAACTCGGCGCGCGGGATCAGCGCGTGGTCGCTCAGCGCCAGCCGGTAGCCGGCGCCATCGGCGAAGGCCACCGCCAGCATGCGCGGGTTGGTGTCGAAGCGGTCCGGGCCGAAGCCGCCGTTGTCCACCACGTTGGCCGGATCGGCCATCTTCAGCACCAGCAGCAGGTCGTCGCGGCCGTCGCCGTCCAGATCGCCGCGTTGCCGGGATTCGAGCGTCCAGCCCGGCGGCACGAAGGCGCCGGCATCGCCGCCGTTTGCCGGCAGCGCGGGGTAGCGCACCGGGGGCGGTTCCAGAGCCTGCGCGGCGCCGGCCGCGCCCAGCAACAGCGGCAACCACGGCCATAGGAGTTTGTGCGCCATCGCGATCGAACGTGCAGGAAGACAACCGCCATGTTGGCACGATGGCGGCCTCGCCGCGCCTCGCGGCCTCAGCCTGGCGTGGCGACGCTCTGCGCGTCCGCCGCCGCATCCTGCGCGTGCGCGCAGCGGTTGCGGCCGCCGTGCTTGGCCCGGTACAGCGCCGCGTCGGCTTGCCGCAACAGCGCGATCGCCGCGGCCGCGCTGGCCGGGCGCGTGGCGATGCCGATGCTGACCGTCACCACGCCCAGCGGACTGGCCGGATGGGCGATGCCGCGCCGCTCGATCGCCAGCAGCAACTGCTGCGCGGTATCGCGCGCAGCCTGCACCGGCGTGTTCGGCAGCACCACCGCGAACTCCTCGCCGCCGTAGCGGGCCACGGTGGCCTCCGGCGCCGGCAACGCCGCGGCCAGCGCGGTGGCGACCTCGACCAGGCAGGCGTCGCCGACCACGTGGCCCTGGCTGTCGTTGAACTGCTTGAAGTAGTCGATATCGATCATCAGCAGCGAGCAGTCCTGGCCGCCGCGCAGGCCGCGCAGCCGCGCGTCCAGCCCGATCCGGTTGGCGATGCCGGTCAGCGGGTCGCGCGCCACCTGCTGCTGCAGGCGGCGCGTGCCCAGCCGGCTCAGCCGCTGGATCTCCAGATGCTGGCTGTGGATGAAGGCCACGTGCACCCCGTACACGATCACCGCCAGCGTCGCGGCGATCATGCCCCAGACGAAGCTCACCCGCGACACGCTGATCGCCAGCAGCAGCACCGCCAGCGAGAACACGATCGGCGCGAACGCGGCGATCAGTTCCGCGCCGCGCAACGACGGCCGCCCATGGCGCAGCCAGCGGCCGTTGGGCAGCGCCGCGACCAGGGCCAGCGCCACGCCCGGCAGGTCGATCAGCACCCCGCCCCACCACGGCAGCCCGCTCATCTCGATCCGGTTGTACAGCGCCGCCACCGCGCCGTTGATCCACAGGTAGGCGCAGGCGCTGAGATAGAAGCGGCGCCGGCCGCTGCCGCCGGCGCCGAACAGGCGCAGCGTGGCCATCGACGCCAGCAGCAGGCCGATCGCGTCGGCATGGTGGATGATCAGGGTGATGTTCGGCCCCGACACGCCGTTGCCGCCGGCCAGCGCGAGCTGGATCAACAGGTACAGCAGGCCCGCGGCGACCAGCGACAGCGTCGCGTCGAGCACCAGGATCGCACGCGGCTGCTGGCGGTTGAACGAGCGCGCGATCAGGTACAGCGCGGGAATCATCGACAGCCCGGACAGCGTGACCCCGGCCTGCAGCAGCGCCACGGCATGCTCGGGCCACTGCGGCGCCAGCAGGTTGCACGCGGTCCACAGCATCTGCATGCCGGCCGCATAGGCGAGCAGCCGCCACAGCACGCGGTCCACCGCCGCCGCGCGGCCGCGCTGCCGCAGCACCGCCAGTACCGCCACGCCCTGCACCGCCAGCCCGAGCCACTGCGCCGCCGGCGTGGCGGCGCCGCCACCGAGGTACGCGACCAGCAGGTGCGCCAGCAGCAGGCCAATAGCGAGGGTCGGCAACAGCACGTTCGATCTCTCCGGGGACGCATGGCGGTCCGGACGTGCGGACACTGGGATACCGTCGTCGTCCGCCGCCATGGGCGCGGTCCGGCCTTTCCAGCGCCGCCTAGCGAACCTATCGGCGCCGCGCCGGCTTCCTTGAGCCGCGCAGTGTAGCCAGTGCGTGCGATCCGCCGGTTGCAGGACGATGTGCCTTTGGCGGCGCCGCGCGCGCGGACGCGACGCGGACGTGGATGCGGCCCGGCGCGGCGTCCGTGCCGGCGTCCCCGCCCGCTATTCGGCAGCGGCGACGGCACCTTGCACCCGTCCGCGGGCGAGCGTTAAAAAAGCGTGGCGAATTTTTCGCCATCGCTCTTGACACGGTTGCGGCCCGGGCCGGCGCCAGGTTTATCCACAGCCTTATGCAGAAGTCATCCACACCCCTTGTGGACAAACGCGCGTTCGCGGCCGTCCTGTGCGCAAGTAGCTAACTGATTGAAACATATGCAAATAATCACGCGCATATTGACAGCCGCGAGCGGATGGCGCAGGCCATGGCGGCCGCGCAGCGGCTTCGGCGAAAAACTTATCCCGGGCGATGGCCGCCGCCGCGGCGCTTTGCGTTGCGCGGCAAATCAGGCCCTGCCGCCGCCGGTGGCCCCGCCCGCGGACGGCCACTCGGCGCCGCTTCGGCGGCCTGTCGGCACCCGGCCGGCAGGCTGTCGCCGCGCAAAACGGGCGCTGCGCCGCAGCAAGCGGCTTGGGCCTGCGCGGTCGGCCTGGCGCTGCTTGGTGCAGGCGGCAGCGGCGTCATCGGCGGCTCGCGCCGGCCCGGCGTATGCGGGCGGCGCGCCACGCATGGTTCCTGCCGAGACATGCGTGGCGCGCATGCCGCCGGCGCGACGATGGCGTCCGCTGCCAGGAAAATAGAACTGACCAGCAACGCGACCGCCATCACCCTGCGGGACGGAAACGCATTGCCGACACCCAAGCTTGCCGCGGAACATGCCGCCAGGCACCCGGGATAGGCAATCCGTTGCCGTGACCGCGCACGGCCCATGGCCCGCGCATGCCAGGCAACGTCTGCAGGGATCGACCTGCGCGGCCGCCGTTGCCGGATCGCGCGGCGACGCCAGCCGCTGCGCCCTGTCCGGCAGCGGCTGCCGCGGTCAAGGCGTCAGGATCACCTTGCGGCAGTCCTGCTCCTTCTTGTCGAAGATGTCGTAGCCTTCGGCGGCCTGGGCCAGGCTCAGGCGATGGGAGATGATCTCGCTGGGCTTGAGCCGGCCTTCGCCGATGTGCTCGAGCAGTTCCGGCATGAAGCGCTGCACATGGGTCTGCCCCATCTTGAAGGTCAGCCCCTTGTCGAACGCGTCGCCGAACAGGAAGCCGTGGATGAAGCCGGCGTACACGCCCGGCACGCTGACCGTGCCGCCGCGGCGGGTGGCGGCGATGCACTGGCGCAGCGCGGTGCCGCTGCTGCCTTCCAGCTTCAGCGTGGCCATCACTGTCTCCACCGTGCTGCCCTTGGCCTCGAAGCCGACCGCGTCGATGCTGGCGTCCACGCCGCGGCCGTCGGTCTGGCCGACGATGATGTCGGCCGGATCGTCGATCTCCTCGAAGTTGAGCGGGATCACGCCGTAGGCGCGCTGCGCGAAGTCCAGCCGGTACGGATAGCGGTCGACCATGAAGATGCGTTCGGCGCCGAGCATGCGGCAGCACGCCGCGGTCATCAGCCCGACCGGGCCGGCGCCGAAGATCGCCACGGTGGCCCCCTGGCCGATGCCGGCGTTGAGCGCGGCCTGGTAGCCGGTGGGCAGGATGTCGGACAGGAACAGCACCTGCTCGTCGTGCAGCACGTCGGGGATCACCAGCGGGCCGACGTTGGCCTTGGGCACGCGCACGTATTCGGCCTGGCCGCCGGCGATGCCGCCGTACAGATGGCTGTAGCCGAACAGCGCGGCCGGCGGGCGGATGCCCTTCTGGTTCAGCGCCGCGCCCTTGCCGGTGTTGGTGGTTTCGCAGGCGGCGTATTCGGACAGCCGGCAGTGGAAGCATTCGCCGCAGGCGATCACGAACGGGATCACCACCCGGTCGCCTTTCTTCAGCCGCTGCACGCCCGTGCCGATCTCTTCGACCACGCCCATGAACTCGTGGCCGAGGATGTCGCCGTCGTGCAGGTCGGGGATCTTGCCGCGGTACAGATGCAGGTCCGAGCCGCAGATCGCGGTGGCGGTGACGCGCAGCACGATGTCGTCGGCGTCGACCAGTACCGGATCGGGCACGGTTTCCACACGGACATCGCGGGTGCCGTGATAGGTGAGCGCTTGCATGGGGGAGGCCTCTTGCGACGTGAGCCGCAGTGTGGGGTCAGCGGCTGTGCATCCGGGGTGACCATGCCGTGAACCCAGCGTCGCGGCGCATGCCGGCGCTCATCGCGGCGACACCGGCGCATTGGCGCGCATCCTCGCCAGCGCAGCGCGCGCATAGGCCGCATCGGCCGGGTCGGCGCGCTGCAGCAGTTCCCGCGCCAGCGCGTCGAACTGCGGCCAGAACTCGGCCGGATCGCGCAGATGCGCGATCCACTCCGGCAGCATCGCCGCCAGGTGGTTCAGTTCGGCCTGGGTCTGCGGGCGCGTGTTCATGCGCGCGGGCGCGGCTGCCGCCAGTGCACGCGGTGCACGCCGCCGTCGTCGACCAGGGCGACGCTCGCCCCGTCCTGCGCCTGTCCGTCGACGCTCAGCTGGGCCGGCATGGCGGCGTCGACCTGGCTCACCTCGATGTGATAGACGCTCTCGTAGTAGCGGTACTGCAGCTGGCAGCCGTCCCAGTCGGCGGGCAGGCACGGCCGCAACTGCAGGGTGTCGCCCTCGCGGTGCAGGCCGAGCAGCGATTCGACCAGCAGCCGGTACATCCAGCCGGCCGAGCCGGTGTACCAGGTCCAGCCGCCGCGCCCGACGTGCGGGGCCACGCCGTACACGTCGGCGGCCAGCACGTAGGGCTCGACCTTGTAGCGTTCGCTGGCCGCCGCATCCAGGCTGTGCCGGATCGGATTGATCATGCGTGCCAGTTCCCACGCGCGCTCGCCGTCGCCGAGCTGGGCGAAGGCCATCGCCGCCCACACCGCCGCGTGGGTGTACTGGCCGCCGTTCTCGCGCACGCCGGGCACGTAGCCGCGGATATAGCCCGGGTCCTTGTCGGTGCGGTCGAACGGCGGGTCCAGCAGCTGGATCAGGCCGGCCTCGCGCTTGACCAGGTGCCGGTCCAGCGACGCCATCGCCTGGCGCGCGCGCGCCGGCGCGGCGGCGCCGGACAGCACCGACCAGCTCTGCGAGATCGAGTCGATGCGGCACTCGTCGCTGTGCGCCGAGCCCAGCGCGGTGCCGTCGTCGAACCAGGCGCGCCGGTACCAGTCGCCGTCCCAGGCATGCGCATCGAGGTTGCCGCGCAGGGTCCGCGCCGCGGCGTCGCATTCGTCGGCGAACGCGGCGTCGTCGCGGCCGCGCGCGACCGCGGCGAACTGCTGCAGCACGTGGTACAGGAAGAAGCCCAGCCACACGCTCTCGCCCTTGCCGCCCTCGCCCACCCGGTTCATGCCATCGTTCCAGTCGCCGGTGCCGATCAGCGGCAGGCCGCGTTCGCCGAGCAGCGCCATGCCGCGGCGCAGCGCCTGCACGCAGTGCGCGTAGAACGGCGCGCGTTCATGCGAGATGACCGGCAGGTCGTAGTACGACTCCTCGTCGCTGCCGACGCTGCGGCCCTCGATGTAGCGCACGCCCTCGTCGAGCACGCCGTGGTCGCCGGTGACCTGCAGGTAGCGGCACGCCGCCAGCGGCAGCCACAGGTAGTCGTCGGAGCAGCGCGTGCGCACGCCGCGGTCCTGCGGCGGATGCCACCAGTGCAGCACGTCGCCTTGCGGGAACTGGTGCGCGGCGCTGAGCAGCAGGTGCTCGCGCGCCAGCGCCGGGGTGGCGTGCACCAGCGCCATCAGGTCCTGCAACTGGTCGCGGAAGCCGAACGCGCCGCCGGACTGGTAGTAGCCGCTGCGCGCCAGGTAACGGCAGGCCAGGGTCTGGTACGGCAGCCAGCCGTTGACCAGCAGGTCCACGCTGGGATCGGGCGTGTTCACCTGCAGTCCGCCGAGCAGCTGGCGCCAATGCGTGCGCACCGCGTCCAGCGCGTCGTGCGCGGCGTCGCGTCCGCGCACCCGCCGCGCCAGTTCCACGGCGGCGTCGTGGTCCTGGCCGGCGCCGAGGCGGAACACGGTCTGGCACGAGGCGCCGGCGGCCAGCGCCAGCGGCACCTGGATCGCCGCGCACGGATCCAGCCCCGCGCCCAGCCGGCCGGACAGGCGCTCGCGGCGCAAGGCCTGCGGATCGGCCATGTCGCCATTGCGGCCGAGGAACTCGGTGCGGTCGCCGCTGCAGCTGCGCACGCTGGCGTCGGCGTCGAAGAACGCGGTGCGCCCGGCGAACTCGGTGTTGTAGGGATTACGCGCCAGCAGCGCGCCGCCGGCGCCGTCCTGCTCGGTGACCACGTGCATCTGCGATTTCATCCGCAGGTCGCCCAGCACCCACTCCACGTAGCCGGTGGCCGACAGCCGCCGCGGGCGCCCGGACAGGTTGCGCAGCTTGAGCACCGAGTACTTCACCGCATCGTGCAGCGCCACGTACACCCACAGTTCGCTGGCGATGCCGTCCTGCACGTGCGCGTAGACGCTGTAGCCGAAGCCGTGGCGGGTGTGGTACTCGCCTTCGCCGCGGCACGGCAGCGGCTGCGGCGACCAGACCCGGCCGCTGTCCTCGTCGCGCAGGTAGAACGCTTCGCCGCAGGTGTCGGCGACCGGGTCGTTGTGCCACGGCGACAGGCGGAACTCGTGCGCGTTCTCGAACCAGGTGTAGCCGGCGGCGCTTTCGCTGAGCACCGTGCCCAGCTGGGCGTTGGCCAGCACGTTCGACCACGGCGCCGGCGTCGGCGCGCCTTCGCGCAGCGTGATCTGGTATTCGCGCCCGTCGGCGGCGAACGCGCCGGTGCCGTTGTCGAACAGCGTTTGCGCGTGCGCGGCCTCGAACGGCCACGGCGCGCTGTCCTCGTCGCCATCGCCGTCGGCGACCGGCGCCGGTCCGCTCGCCGACGCGTCCTCGGCCAGCGCGTCGGCCGGCAGCGGCACCAGCTCGGGCATGCCGCGCGCCGGCGGCAGGTGCCGGCCGATCTGCGCGGACAGGGTGCCGCGCTGGTCGCTGACGATCACCCGCGCGACCACCTGCAGCAGGATCCGGTCCTCCTGCGAGATGTTCTGCACCGGACGCACGAAGATGCCGCCCGGGCGTTCGAGCATGCTGGCGTCCGGATCGGCCGAGATCATGCCCAGGATCTGCTCCTGCAGCTGCTGCCGGTAGCCGCTCTGGCTTTCGTTCCAGATCACCAGGTCCGCATGCAGGCCCTTGAGCCGCCAGTACGCGTGCGCCTGCACCATCTGCCGCACCAGCTCGATGTTGTCGGCGTCGCCGATCTGCAGCAGCGCGATCGGCAGGTCGCCGGAGATCGCATGCCCCCACAGGCCGGACTGGCCGCGACGGTTGCGCAGCTGCAGCTCGCTGTCGGCGCGCAGCGACGGATGCACGTACACCATCAGCCCGGCCAGGCGCTCGTACAGCTGCGCATCGGCCTGCGAGGCGTTGATCTGCCGGCGCACCACCTGGCTGTGGGTCCAGGCCAGGTCGAACACGCGGTCGGCCAGGCGCCGGTCGCGGTACTTGTCGATCAGCGCCGCGCACGCGGCGCGGTCGCCGCCGACGCCGTAGACCATGTCGATCATCGCGGTCTGTTCCGGCGCCAGCACGATGCGGCAACGGATCGCGACCACCGGGTCGAGCACCGAGCCGGCGGTGTCCGACAGCGCCGCGGCGCCGGTCAACGCGCGCGGGGTGCGCGCGCTGTTGCCGCGGCCCAGGAAGCGCGCGCGGTCGGTCTCGTAGGAGATCGCGCCGATGTCGGCGTCGTGCACCGCGACCAGGTGGAACATCCACGGCGGCACTTCGTCGTGCGCGCGCGGCCGCCGCGTGCACAGCAACGCCTGCTTGTCGCGCTCGATCTCGGTCTGCACGAACAGGTTGCTGAAGGCCGGGTGCAGCTCGTCGGAGATCGCCGGCGCCAGCACCACTTCGGCATAGGTGGTGATCTCGATGGTGCGCGAATGCCGCGAACGGTTGCTGATCCGCAGCCGGCGCAGTTCGATGTCGTCCTCGGCCGAGATCGCCACTTCCATGTGCGTGTCGTAGCCGCGCTTGCGGCCGCGGAACTCGGCCTTGGCGTCGGAGAAGATCGCTTCGTAGTGGTCCACCGCCACCGCGGTGGGCTGGTACGCCGCCGACCAGTAGTCGCCGCTGTCCACGTCGCGCAGATAGCAGAAGCTGCCCCAGTTGTCGCGGGTGCCGTCCTCGCGCCAGCGGGTGATCGCCATGTCGCGCAGCCGGCTGTAGCCGCCGCCGGCGCTGGTCAGCAGGCCGTGGTAGCGGCCGTTGGACAGCAGTTGCACCGCCGGCCGCGGCGCGCCCGGTTCGCGGAACACCCGCAGCTGGGTTTCGCCTTCGCGCTCGGCCTGGCTGCTGCGCAGCGCCGCGCCCTCGGCCTCGTGCGGATGGAACACGCCGGCGCGCGGGATGCGCTCCTGCAGCAGCAGCAGCGTGGCCTGGAATTCGGCGTCGGCGGCGAAGCGCTTCTGCATCGGCTGGTCGCGCAGCAGATGGTCCAGCGCCAGCAGGCCCATGCCCTGGTGGTGGGCCATGAACGAGCGGATCAGCGCGTGGTCCTGGCCCGGCGGCACGCGCCCGGCGGTGTAGTCGATGGCCTCGTGCAGGCCGAAACGCCCGCCGAACCCTTCGTCGGTCAGCCGTTGCAGGTTGGCACAGGCCGCTTCCGGCGCCACCATCAGCGCCATCATGCTGGCGTACGGGGCGATCACCAGGTCCTGGTCCAGGCCGCGCTTGAGGCCCAGGCCGGGCACGCCGAACGCGCGGTACTGGTAGTTCATCCGCGCATCGACCGCGTTGTAGCCGGACTCGGACACGCCCCACGGCACCCCGTGCCGCGCGCCGTGCGCGATCTGCGCGTTGACCGCGTGCAGCATGGTCTGGTCGAGCAGCGTGTCGGCATAGCTGGGCATCACCAGCTGCGGCATCAGGTACTCGAACATCGAGCCGCTCCACGACAGCAGCGTGGCCTCGCCGTCGACCTCGGTGAGCAGCCGCCCCAGCGCGAACCAGCTCTCCTGCGGCAGCTGGCCCTGGGCGATGGCGACGAAGCTGCACAGCCGCGCCTCCGACGCCAGCAGGTCGTAATAGCCCTGGTCCAGGCGCCGCTCGTCGACGTTGTAGCCGATCGCCAGCAGCCGCCGGGCCGGGTCGTAGAGGAAGCCGTATTCCATCAGCGACAGCTGCCCGGCGACATGCGCCAGCCGCTCGAGCTGGTGGATCCGCGCCCGCGCGCGCGTGGCCGCGTCGGCGTCGGGGTTGCCGGCGGCCAGTTCGCGCAGTGTCGGCACGCGCCCGGCGTCGGCGTCGGGGTCCGCCGCGGCGGCGCCGGCGCGACTGGCGATCCACGGCGCGAAGCTGCGCAGTTCGTCCAGCGCCGCGGTGCACGCGTCGAGCAGCAGGTGCGGGCGGTACGGCGCCGGGCCCTGCGCCGGGGTTTCCAGCGTGGGCGAGGACGGCGGCCACAGGCCGGCGATCGTCGTCGCCTGCGCGGCCAGCGCGCTCAGCGCCGACCACGCCTGCGCCAGCGTCGCCGGCTGCGCGCGCAGCGCCTCCAGGTCGGCGGCGAAGCTGTCCAGCATCGCGTCCAGCGCGGTGTGTTCACGCGCCGGCGCGCCGCAGTCTTCGCGCAGCACGCCCAAGGTATCGGCCAGGCCGTCGAACGTGGCCGGCGACAGGACCGGCGCGTCGCACAGCGCCAGCAGCCCCTGGCGCAGGGTCAGCAGGTGTCCGGCGAGGTTGCCGCTGTCCACCGTCGACAGATAGGCCGGCGGCAGCGGCTGCAGGGTCTCGGTGTCGTACCAGTTGTAGAAGTGGCCGCGGTGCCGCGGCAGCGTCTCCATCGTCGCCAGGGTGCGCCGGGTGCGCTCGATCACGCCCTCCACCTGCAGGTAGCCCAGGTCGTAGGCGGCCAGGTTGCCGAGCAGCGCCAGGCCGATGTTGGTCGGCGAGGTACGCCGCGCCACCACCAGCTGCGGATGCTCCTGCACGTTGTCCGGCGGCAGCCAGTGATCCTCCTCGCGCAGGTGCACTTCGAAGAACGCCCAGGTGCGCCGCGCCAGCCGCCCCAGGAACGCGCGCTGCGGCAGCGACAGCTGCGAGCGGCGCGGCGCGCCGGCATGCCCCATCCATGCCATCAGCGCCGGCGAGGCCAGCCACAGCGCCAGCACCGGCGCGGCCACCCACAAGGCCGAGGGCTGCCGCCACGCCAGCAGCGCCAGCGTGGCCACCGCGAACAGCGCGGCCGGCGCCATGTGCCCCAGTTCGGCGGCGCCGCCGCGGCCGAGCGCACGCTCGACCTCGCTGGACGCGTGCCATTGCAGCAGCCTGCGCCGGCTGAGCGCCATGCGCCACAGCGTGCGCGCGATCGCCAGCGCGCTGTAGCCGGCCTCGTACGGCAGGCATGCCAGCGAAACCGCCGCGCGCTGCAGCTGCGCCCCGAGCGCCCTGCCCAATGCGCTCAGGTGCAGGCGCCAGCCCATGTCCAGCGGCTTGGCGACTAGGTTGTGCAGGGCCGGCACCAGCACCGGCAGCACGAACAGGCCCAGCAGCCACGCGGTCCATGCCGCCGGCCGCGGCAGCCAGGCCCAGCCCAGCACCAGCAGCGCGGTGCCGGCGATCGGCACCAGGCTGCGGCGCAGGTTGTCCAGCAGCTTGCCGCGCGATAGCACCGACAGGGTGTTGCGCCGGTAGCCGCCCTGCGGCCCCGGCACCCACGGCAACAGCCACGGCAGCAGCTGCCAGTCGCCGCGGATCCAGCGCGTGCGGCGCTTGACGTCCACCGCGTAGCGCGAGGGGTAATCCTCGAACAGGCGCACGTCGCTGACCAGCCCGGCGCGCGCGTAGCAGCCTTCCAGCAGGTCGTGGCTGAGGATGCGGTTGTCGGGGAAACGGCCCGCGAGCGTGTGCTCGAAGGCGTCCACGTCGTAGATGCCCTTGCCGACGAAGGAGCCTTCGCCGAACAGGTCCTGGTAGACGTCCGACACCGTGCGCGTGTACGGATCGATGCCCGGCTCGCTGCCGAACAGGCGCGCATAGCGGGTGACGCGGTGCCCGCTCATGCTGCTGCCGACGCTCGGCTGCAGGATGCCGTAGCCGCGGGTGACGCGGCCCTGCCGCGGGTCGATGCGCGCGGCGTTGAGCGGATGCGCCAGCGTGGCGACGAACTCGCGCGCCGCGTCGCGCGGCAGCCGCGTGTCCGCGTCCAGGGTGATCACGTAGCGCACCTGCGCCAGCGCCTGGACCGCGCCGATCACCTCGCTGAAATCGGCCTCGACCGCGCCGCCGCGCAGCAGCCGGTTCAGCGCCGCCAGCTTGCCGCGCTTGCGCTCGTAGCCGATCCACGCGCGCTCGCCGGCATTCCACAGCCGCGGGCGGTGCAGCAGGAAGAAACGGTCGCCGCTCTCCGGCGCATAGCGCTGGTTGAGGCGCACGATGTGGTGCGCGGCATGGTCCAGCAGCGCCGCATCGGTGGGCAGCGTCGCCTGCGCGGCGTCCAGGAAATCGGTCAGCAGCGCGAAATGCAGCTGCGGGTCGCGGTTGGCCAGAAAGCGCACCTCCAGCGACTCCACCAGTTCGTCCACGGTGGCGGTATCGCTGAGCATGCTCGGCACCACCACCAGCGTGCGCGAGGCCGCCGGCAGGCCCTTGCTGAAGTCCATCCGCGGCAGCGTGCGCGGCGGCACCAGCATCGTCGCCGCCCAGTTGACCAGGGCGATGCCGAGCTCGCTGAACACCACTGCGCCGAGCAGCGCGGTGCTCGCCCACAGCCACCACGGCGCGGCCTGCGGCAGGCCCTGCAGCTGGCGCAGCAGCATCCCGCTGCCGATCGCGGCGATCGCCGCGATCGGCGCCAGGTACGCCGCCAGCGGCAGCGTGCGCACCGCCACCCGCGGCTTGCGCCGCGCCTGCGGCAGCGTGGCGATCGCCGCCTGCAACTCGGGCAGGCCGTCGTCGACCAGGTAGTAGCCGACGTGGCGGCCATCGTCGCCGGCCGCGGCCTGCGCCAGCCGCACCGCGCACTCGGCCACCGCCGACTCCGCCGCGCCGCTGCGCCGCGCCAGCAGTTCGACGCTGTGCCGGTAGCTGTCGCGGGTATGGAAATCCATCTGCGCGTAGGTGCCGTGCGGGTCCTGGCGCAGGTGCCGTTCGACCACGCTCAGCTCTTCGACGAAGTCGCGCCAGTCCATCGTGGCCAGGAAGCGCAGGCTGGCGATGCTGTTGCTGATCGACACCTGGTCGGCGGCCTGCTGCTGGCTTTCGGCGTGCACCAGTTCATCGACGCGGTGGCCGCTGTCGGCCAGCCACTGCTCGACCCAGGTCACCGGCATCGCCAGCACGCCGCCGCGGCCGTGCAGCCCGCGCACCAGTTCGGCGACGAAGGCGCCGGACAGCGGCGGCTGCGAGCGCGCCATGTCCGCCACCACCAGCACCACGCTCTTGGGATCCTGCGCGGCGGTGGTGTTGAGCCGGTCGGCCCAGTCGCTGGCCAGGCGATGGTCGATGCCGTCGCGCATCACCCGCGCCGCGACCCGCCGCAGGTTCTCCAGCAGGCCCAGGCGCAGCATGATCGGGATCGCCCACAGCTCGCCGAGCTTGAGCGGCGTCACCGTCTGGTAGGCGGCGACGAAGCGGCTGGTGGTGTCGGCGTCGATGCGGCCGTCGCCGTGGGCGATGGCGTCCATCGACAGCGCATACACGCGCGGCAGCCCGATCGACGGCCCCTGCGCCAGCGCCGGCAGCTGCCGGCTGTAGCCGGTGGGCAAATGGCGGCGCGCGGTATGGATCTGCTCTTCGACCAGGTAGAAGTTGTCCAGCAGCCACTCCCCGGCCGGGGTGATGCGCACGTCGTCGCGGACCATGCCCGCCAGCATCGCCAGCGCGTCGCGCAGCATGTCCTCGTTCTGCTTCAGCCGCGCCAGCAACGCTTCCGGACTGCGTCCGCTGCGCACGCGGTGCACGCGCGCCAGCGCCTGGCCGTGCAGCGCCATCTGTTCGGCATTGAGCAGCTGCGCACGCAGCGGTTCTTCGGCATGCAGCCGTTGGCGGCGGTGGCGCAGCAAGCTCGTGCGCAGGCCGAGCAGGCTGCGCCGATAAGGAAGCAGCCGTCGGCGCAGCGCGCGCCAGTGGGAAGTCATCGGGAATCCAGGGCAGGCCACAGAGCCCGCAGGGCGTCAGGCATAGCAGCCGGCGGCGCCGCTAAGCGTGAACACGGCAGCCGGTTCGAGCCCCGCGACGGGCCGGGTGTCGGCGCGCGACCGGCACGCACCCGCCCTGCGGTTGACGCTGCGGCCGGCGCCGGCAAAAGCCTGCCCGTTCAGCATGCGCATGGCGCAGTGGCGCCAGGCCGCTCGCGCAGTCGCCGTGACGGCGGAATTGCGCAAACCCGATGCGAGAAACGCTGGCCGAAGCCAGCCGCAAGATGCTGCATGCACCAGCCACCGGCGAACGGCGCAGTGCGCTGGCAAGGCGCAGGTGCCGGCGACGGGATGAGCGGAAGTGCCGCGCGCCCTCGCCCGCCGGTTCAGATCCGCGTGGTGGCCAGGAAGCGCTCGCGGTCCTGCTGGGTGCGGCGGCGGATCTCGGCCAGCGCCTGGTTCTCGGTGGCCTCCAGCATCGATTCGAACAGGCGCTGGAAATGGTTGCGCATCGCGTTGCGCGCCTTGGCCGGGTCGCGGGTCCTGAGCGCCTGCAGGATCGCGGCGTGCTCGTCGGTACGCGCGTGGTCGTCCTGGTGGCAGACATGGGCGTAGACCTGGCGCACCCGCGGCAGTTCGTTGCGCATGCGCCAGATCAGGTGGATGCAGTACTCCACCACCGGGTTGCCGGACATGCGCGCGATCGCCAGGTGGAAACGGCGGTCGTATTCGCCGGCCATTTCTTCGGTCGCGGTGGGGTCGGACATCGCGGTGACCAGCGCCTGCAGTTCGTCGATGTCCGCATCGGTCAGGCGGCCGGCGGCCAGCGCCGCCGCCTCGGCCTCGATCACCGTGCGCGCGGCGGTCAGGTCGAAGGCGCTGACGTCTGGCAGCGCGCCCTGCGCATCGATCGGCCGCGGCCGCACGTACACGCCCGACCCGGTCTTGATCGCGATCCAGCCCTGCGCCTCCAGCGCGATCTCGGCCTCGCGGATGGTCACCCGGCTCACGCCGAAGCGCTCGGCCAGGTCGCGTTCGCCCGGCAGGCGCGAACCGGTCGGGAACTCGCCCGATTCGATCAGCGACAGGATCTTGGCGGCGATGGACTGGTAGAGGCGGTTTTCGGACATTCGAGCAGGACCCGTCTGGTGTGTTCCGCATCAGCCCTGGGGCGCCTGGCCCGGGTCTGATCCGGCTCGAAAAACGGCGCGGTCCGGGGGCCGCGCCGCTGCGTTTCAGAACTTGTATCGTACACCCAAATACGCACGCCGCCCGTAGGTCACGTACTCGCGGAAGTTGCCGTAGATGGGCTGGTAGGCCACGCGCGGCTCGTTGGTCAGGTTCATCAGCTCCAGCGAGAACGACAGGTTCTTGGTGACCCGGTAGCGGGCGCGGAAATCCACGCTGGTGTTGTCGCCGTAGTAGCGGTTCTGCTGCGCGGTGTTGCCGGTGAAGTCCTGGTAGTACTTGGAGCGGAACTTGCCGATGGCCTGCATGTCGAAGCGGCCCAGCTCCCAGTACAGCGAGCCGGACAGCACGTGGCGCGAGAAGCCGCTCAGCCCGGCCGGATCGACGATGGCCGGGATCACCGCGCCGGTGGAGTCGACCTGCTCGCCCAGGCGCGGGTCCTGGGTTTCGTAGTCGGTGTCGGCGTAGTTGTAGCTGAGCTTGAAGCCGAGCCCGTCCAGCGGCTTGGGCAGGTAGGAGAAGCGGTGCGCGGCGCTGAGCTCGAAGCCGGTCAGCGTGCTGTTCTCGTCGGTGGTCACCTGGCGCGGCACCGGCACGGTGACGCTCTGGCCGTCGACGACGAAGGTCTCGTCGAACAGCGCGGTCTCGGTGCCGCCGTTGAACTGCTTCCAGTACAGCGCGCCGGCCAGCAGCGTGTCCTCGTTCGGATACCACTCCAGCGACACGTCGCCGTTCCACGACATCAGCGGCTTGGTCTGCGGGTTGCCGGTGGCGGTGATGCCGGCCAGGGCCTCTTCCAGGCTGGTGAAGTTCTCGGTGCCGGTGAGGTTCACGTTGCGGCCCGAGCCCAGCGCGGAGATGTCCGGACGCGACATCGCGCGGTAGGCGCCCAGGCGCAGCAGCAGGTCATCGCGCAGCTCGAAGGCGGCGTTGACGCTGGGCAGCAGCTTGTCGTTGCTGGCCTTGCTGACCAGGGTCTGGTAGGTGCCGGTGGGCTGCAGGCGGATGGTGCCGGCGCCGTTGTCGACCAGGTCCAGGTCGGCGCGCACGCCCTGCGAACGCACGTCGGTCTTGACCCAGCGTACGCCCATGTTGCCGGACACCGGCAGGCCCCACAGCTCGCTGCGGAAGTCGGCCATCAGGAACAGCGCCCTGGTCTTCTCCACCACGTCGACGTTGTTCGGATCCATGTAGTTCGGGTCCACGCCGGTGTCGCTGCTGCCGCGGAACGCCTCGTACAGGCAGCCCGGATCGAAGTAGGCCCAGCTGGAGATGGTGTTGCCGCTGGCCGCGTCGAGGAAGTCGTCCTGCGGGAACGGCGCGCGGCAGGCCTGGTTGGCGGCGATGATCTGCGCGCGCCCGGCGCCGGTGGCGTTGATGTCGGTGGTGATGGTGTTGTCGAAGTAGGTGTAGTCGGCCTGGCTGGCGCGCAGGCCGAACTTGACCTTGGTCAGGAAGCCGTCCTCGGGCAGGTAGCTGACGTCGAAGCGTCCGGCGCGGATGCTGTGCTCGTTCTCCTCCTCCTCGGAGGTGACGCGCGCCGCGCCGGTGTAGGCGTCCCAGTCGTTGACGTCGAACGCCGGGTTGAGCGCGATGCTCGGCACGTCGCCGCGGTCGGCCCAGTCGTAGTTGACGTAGCCGGTGGTGCCGCTGCTGATGCCCGGCACCACGGCGTTGTTCACGTCGCGCGCGTTGGCGCGCAGGCGGGTCATGCGCTGGGTGTCCTGGCGCAGGGTGTGCGAGTACGACAGGTCGGTGGAGATCTCCCAGGCCACGCTGGGGCGCAGGATGATGTTCACCCCGCCACCGGTGTATTCCTCGTTGCGGTCGTACAGCGTGGAGGTGGAGTCGATCGAGGTGTTGCCGGAGTAGCTGCGCAGCACGCCATTGTCGTCGACCTGCCGGTTGACGATGCCGCGGCGGGTGTTGGACAGGCTCAGGTCCGAGCGCGTCTCGTGCCAGTTGCGGTCGGTGTGTTCGTAGTCGACGTTGACCTCGAGCAGGTCGTTGGGCTTCCACTGCACCGCGGCGAACTCGGACTGGCGGTCGTTGCGCTCCTGCTTGAGCCGGTAGATGCGGCTGCTCGGCACCAGGTAGTACGGCGCGCCGTTGGCGACGGCGTCGGCGTCCACTTCGGCGCAGTTGGCGTTGGTCACGTTCTGGGTGCCGTCGCAGGCGTACCAGGTCGAGCCGCTGGTCATGCTCTCTTCCGGGTCGGTGCCGTCCAGCGCCTGCAGGCCGATCGACACGCCGAGCTTGCCGCCGCTGGCCAGTTCGAACTGGTCCACGTAGCTGGCCGTGCCGCGCCAGCCGATGCCGTCCTTGTCGCGGTACTTGCTGTCGTACTCGGCCCAGCTGCCGCGGCCGTCGAGCTGGATCGCCTGCTTGCCGTAGTCCAGCGGCTTGACCGTCTCCAGGCCGATGGTGCCGGCCACGCCGCCCTCGATCAGGTCCGCGCGCTGGGTCTTGTAGATCGCCACGGTGTTGATCAACTCGGCCGGGAACATGTTGAAGTTCACCGAGCGGTCGCCGCTGCCGTTGGTGATCTCGCGGCCGTTGAAGTTGGTGCTGCTCAGGAACGCGCCCAGGCCGCGGATCGAGATTTCCGATGCGCCGGTCTTGTCGCGAGTGGACGCCGCGCCGGTCAGGGTCTCGATGGCGTCGGCCAGCGACGGTGCCGGCAGGTCGCCGATGTCTTCGGCCGACAGCACGTCCGACACCACCGTGTCGTCGCGCTTCTTGTTGATCGAGGACTGGATCGAACCGCGGATGCCGGTGACCTGGACCTGGTCCAGGGTGGTGGCGCCGGCGGCCGGCGCTGCGGCCTGGCCGGCGTCCGGGGCCTGCGCCGCCGGCGCGGCCTGTTGCGCCAGCGCGGTGCCGCTGCCCAGCGAAGCGACGATGGCGCAGGCCAGGACGCTGCGCAGCGCCAGGGGGCGCGCGCGACTGGCGGACATGACCGGATTGGGGTGCCGCATGAGTTCTCTCCTCCCGAGTAAATGCCGTAGGGCTACGGACCTGGGGGCGCAGCCTTAACCCACTTTCGACCAATGTCAACAAATTGGTAGAAATATCCGCATAGGCCAATTGGTAAGTGCGATTGCCCTCTATTTTATGTGCGGATGCAGCATGAATTCCGCGCCAAGTACGCAGTCCAGATAATCGAAATTTGGTATGCAAATCTGGTTGACGAGTGTTCGACCTCTGCTACCATCCGGCCACCAGCGGCGCCATCCGGGCGCTCCTAGGGAGGGAACATGTCATCGAACGCTACACGCGCAGGCCTTGCGCTGCTGTTCGTCGCCATCGCGACATCTCACGCCGACGCCGCTGAAATCCTGGTCGCCAGCCCCGCCGAATACGCCGCCGCCACCACTGCCCTGCAGCCCGGGGACAAGGTGGTGCTGGCCGATGGCGAATGGCGCGACTTCCAGATCGTGTTCACCGGCACCGGCACCGCCGCACAGCCGATCACCCTGACCGCGCAGACCCCGGGCAAGGTGTTCGTCACCGGCCAGTCCAATCTGCGCATGGCCGGCGAGTACCTGGTGGTCTCCAACCTGGTGTTCCGCGACGGCTACAGTCCGACCGGCGAAGTGCTGGCGTTCCGGACCTCGAGCAAGGCGCGCGCGCGCCACAGCCGCATCACCGGGGTGGTGGTCGACCGCTTTAACCAGCCCGACCGCAGCCGCTCGGACAACTGGGTGGCGATGTACGACACCGACAACCGCTTCGACCACAACCAGCTGGTCGGCAAGAACAACGCCGGCCCGACGATGGTGGTGGTGCGCGACGCCGTGCAGGGCCTGGACAACCGCCACCGCATCGACCACAACTGGTTCGGGCCGCGTCCGAACCTGGGCGCCAACGGCGGCGAGACGCTGCGCATCGGCACCAGCAACGACGCCACGTCCGATTCCAACTCGCTGGTGGAGAACAACTGGTTCGAAGGCTGCGACGGCGAGGTGGAGGTGGTGTCCAACAAGTCCGGCGGCAACACCTACCGCGGCAACGTGTTCAAGCAGTCGCGCGGGGCGCTGGTGCTGCGCCACGGCGACGGCAACCTGGTCGAGAACAACGTGTTCTTCGGCGACGGCAAGAGCGACACCGGCGGCATCCGCGTGATCAACCGCAAACAGACGGTGCGCAACAACTACCTGGAAGGCCTGACCGGCGACGGTTATTCGTCGGCGCTGAGCATCATGTACGGCGTGCCCAATTCGCCGGCCAACCGCTACGTGCAGGTGGACCAGGCGCTGATCGAGCGCAACACCTTCGTCGACAGCAAGCAGCTGTTCTTCGGCGCCGGCAAGGACGACGAGCGCACCGCCGCGCCGATCAACAGCGACTTCGCCGAGAACCTGATCGTCGGCGCGCGCGACCCGGTGCGCGTGCTCGGCGACCTGTCCGGCATCGCCTTCAGCGGCAACGTGCAGAGCCCGTCGGCCTCGCCGCTGCTGCCCGGCGGCGTCGCCGGGCGCACGGTGACGATGACCCGCGCGGCCACCGGCCTGCTGGTCGCCAGCAACGCCGCCGGGGTGGGCGCCGATCCGGCGCTGAGCTACGTGCCGCGCAGCGAGGTCGGGGTGAGCTGGTACCCGAAGGAAGCGCCGCAGGCCGCGCTGGACAGCGGCCGCCGCCAGCGCGTGCTGCCCGGCGACGACACCCTGACCCAGGCCGTGGCCGGCGCCGCCGCCGGCGACCGCCTGCAGCTGGCCTCCGGCCACTACCTGGTCAACCAGGTGCTGGCGCTGGACCGCCCGCTCACCGTCGAGGGCCCGGCGCGCGGCCAGGCGCAGATCGCGTTCTCGCGCTCGACCCTGTTCCAGATCGACGCCGGCGGCGCGCTGAAGCTGTCGCGGCTGCAGATCGACGGCAGCGCGGCGCCGGACGAGGTCGGCAACGCGGTGATCCGCACCGCGGCCGGCTCCCACGCGGCCAACTACGAACTGGTCGTGGAGGACAGCCGCATCCACGGCCTCACCGTCAACCGCGGCTTCGACGTGATCGCGCTCGGCAAGGGCACCCTGGCCGAGCGCATCGCGCTGCGCCGGCTGCAGGTCGAGGACGTGTCCGGCGCGGTGCTGGCCGCGCGCGCCGAGACCGACGACCGCGGCACCTACAACGCCGAGCGCGTGGAGATCGCCGACTCGCAGTTCCGCCGCATCGGCGGCCCGGCGGTGGACCTGTACCGCGGCGGCCGCGACGAGAGCACCTTCGGCCCGGTGCTGACGGTCAGCGGCACGCGCCTGGAGCGCGTCGGCGGCGCCGCGGTGCCGTCGCTGCGCCTGCACGGCGTGCAGCGCGCGTTCCTGCACGACAACCAGTTCGTCGACAGCGGTCCGGTCAGCGCCAGGCGCACCACCGGCACCCCGCAGTTGATCGCCACCCGCAACCAGTTCGTCGGCACGCCGGCGCTGCAATCCGATTACGCCGCGGAGCCGGTTCTATGAAACGTCGCAACCGTCTGATGCTGCTGGTGCTGATCGGCGCCGGCAGTACCCTTCCCTGCAGCCTGAGTTTCGCCGCCACCGATGCGCCCCAGGGCGCCGCGGCCGCGGCCGGCGAAACCGCGCCGGTGCTGGTGACCGCCGCGCAATGGCGGCAGATGGCGGCCGACGGCAAGCGTTATCCGCTGTTCGCGCGCGAACAGGAACGCGCGGTGGCCAGCGTGCGCGCGGCGATGCGCGCCGGCATCGACGTGCCGGTGCCGAAGGATCCGGGCGGCGGCGCCAGCCACGAGCAGCACAAGCGCAACTACCAGGCGATCCAGGCCGCCGGCGCGCTGTACCGGCTCACCGGCGAGCGCGCCTACGCCGACTACGCGCGCGACCTGCTGCTGGCCTACGCCAAGCTGTACCCGACGCTGGGCGCGCATCCGGCCGGACGCGGCCAGGTGCCGGGCCGGCTGTTCTGGCAGTCGCTCAACGATTCGGTGTGGCTGGTCTACGCCGCGCAGGGCTACGACGCGATCCGCGACAGCCTGAGCCCCACCGAGCGCCAGACCATCGACGAGCAGGTGTTCCGGCGCATGGCGCGGTTCCTGTGCGACGAGAGCCCGGACAACTTCGACAAGATCCACAACCACGCCACCTGGGCGGTGGCCGCGGTCGGCATGACCGGCTACGTGCTGCGCGACCAGACGTTGGTCGACAAGGCGCTGCGCGGCAGCAAGCAGGACGACAGCGCCGGCTTCCTCAAGCAGATCGACCAGTTGTTCTCGCCCGACGGCTACTACGCCGAAGGCCCCTATTACCAGCGCTACGCGCTGGCGCCGTTCGTGCTGTTCGCCAATGCGATCGAGCGCAACCAGCCGCAGCAGAAGATCTTCCAGCGCCGCGACGGGGTGCTGCTGAAGGCGGTGGACACGCTGGTGCAGAGCAGCTATGCCGGCTACTTCTTCCCGATCAACGACGCGATCCTGGACAAGGGCCTGGATACCGAGGAACTGGTCGCCGGCCTCGGCATCGCCTACGCGCAGAGCCACGACGCGCGGCTGCTGTCGATCGCCCAGCGCCAGCAGCGCGTGCTGCTGACCCCCGAAGGCCTGGGCATCGCCACCGCGCTGGCGCAGGACAAGGCCAGGCCGTTCGCGTTCCGCTCGGCGCTGTTGCGCGACGGCGCCGACGGCGACCACGGCGCGCTGGCGATCCTGCGCGACGGCGGCGAGGACGGCCAGACCCTGGTGATGAAGAACACCTCCCAGGGCATGGGCCACGGCCATTTCGACAAGCTGAACTGGCTGTTCTACGACAACGGCCAGCGCGTGGTCACCGACTACGGCGCGGCGCGCTTCCTCAACGTGGAGGCCAAGTCCGGCGGCATCTACCTGCCCGAGAACAACAGCTGGGCCAAGACCACGGTGGCGCACAACACGCTGGTGGTGGACGAGCGCAGCCACTTCGACGGCGACTGGCGCGTGGGCGAGAAGTACGCGCCGACGCCGCTGCTGTTCGCGCACGACGACGCCACCCAGATCGTCTCCGCGCGCATGGACCACGCCTACGAAGGCGTGGCTTTCACCCGCACCCAGGCGCTGCTGAAGCACCCGGACCTGGCGCTGCCGATCGTGATCGACCTGGTGCGCGTGGACGGCGCCAGGCCGGCGCGCTACGACCTGCCGCTGCACTTCAACGGCCACATCATGCAGGTCGGCTTCAAGGCGCAGCGCGAACTGGCGCAGCGCCCGGTGCTGGGCAAGGCCAACGGCTACCAGCACCTGTGGGTGGACGCGACCAGCGACGCATCGACGGCGCCGCGCAGCCTGAGCTGGCTGCTGGACGGGCGCTTCTACAGCTACCGCTTCGGCAGCAGCGCGCCGTCGCGCGCGATCCTGGCCGAGAGCGGCGCCAACGACCCGGACTTCAACCTGCGCCGCGAGCCGCTGCTGCTGCAGCGCGTGGACGGTGCGGCCGACGTCACCTTCTTCGGCGTGCTGGAACCGCACGGCGAGTACAACGGCACCGCCGAATACGTGCACGGCGCCGACAGCCGCATCCGCGCGATCGAGCGCGTGCGCGGCGACGACGCCGAGCTGATCGTGCTGACCCTGGCCACGGGCAGGACCCTGGCGCTGGCGGTGGCCGACGATGCCGCCGACGGCCGCGAGCACAGCGTGCAGGCGCACGGACAACGCTATGCCTGGCGCGGCGGCTATGCGCGCTTCGACCGCGCCGCAGGTGGCAAATGAGCGCCGCGCCCTCCCCCGCCGGCGCCACGCCCTCGCGCAAGCGCAGCGCGGTGCGCTGGATGATCGTGAGCCTGATCGCGGTGGCCACGGTCATCAACTACATCGACCGCAACGCGCTGGCGGTGATGTGGCCGGCGATCTCGCAGGACATCGGCGCGACCAAGGAGGACTACGCGCTGCTGGTGACGATCTTCATGCTGTTCTACGCGGCCGGCCAGTTCGTGTTCGGGCGCCTGTTCGACATCATCGGCACGCGCATGGGCTTTGCGCTGTCGATCGCGGTGTGGTCGATCTCCATCGCCCTGCACGCGGTGACCCATTCGATCCTGTCCTTCAGCGTGGTGCGGGCGATGCTCGGCATCAGCGAGGCCGGCGCCTGGCCGGGCGCGGTCAAGGCCAACGCCGAGTGGTTCCCGGCGCGCGAGCGCGCGCTGGCGCAAGGCATCTTCAACGCCGGCGCCTCGATCGGCGCGATCGTGTCGGCGCCGCTGATCGCGCTGCTGTTCCTGTGGCTGGGCTGGAAGGGCACCTTCGTGCTGGTCGGCGCGCTGGGCTTCCTGTGGCTGCTGCCGTGGCTGGTGATCTACCGCGCCGGCCCGGACAAGCATCCGTGGGTGGACGCCGCCGAGCGCGCGCTGATCCTCGACGCTCCGGCCGACGGCACCGCCTCGGCCAAGCCGGCCTACCTGCCGAGCCTGCGCCAGATCATGTCGCACCGGCAGAGCTGGGGCATCGTGCTGGCGCGCTTCTTCATCGATCCGATCTGGTGGCTGTTCGTCTCCTGGCTGCCGATCTACCTGGCCGAGACCTTCCATTTCGACATCAAGCAGATCGGCGCGTTCGCCTGGGTGCCGTTCGTCGGCGCGATGCTCGGCAGCCTGTCCGGCGGCTGGCTGTCCGGGCGGCTGATCGCCTCGGGCTGGAGCGTGGACCGCGCGCGCAAATGGACCATCACCCTGGGCGGGGTGATCATGGCGCCGGCGCTGCTCGGCGCGGTGCTCGCCGCCGATCCCACCGTCGCGGTGCTGACCATCGCCGCGGTGCTGTTCGGCTTCCAGATCGCCATCGGCAACATCCAGACCCTGCCCGGCGACCTGTTCGACGGCAAGTCGGTCGGCTCGCTGGCCGGCATCGGCGGCATGGCCGCGGTGGCCGGCACGCTGATCACCACCTGGCTGGTGCCGGTGATGACCGCGCGCTCCTACGCACCGATGTTCATCCTCGTCGCCGCGCTGGTGCCGGCGTCGCTGGCCGCGGTGTGGCTGGTCACCGGCCGCATCGAGAAACTCGACGATCCCGCCGCGCGCGGCTGATCGCCTTCCCTTTCCCCCGCAACGCAAAGGACTCACGACTCATGCAATTCAAAGACAAGGTGGCCATCGTCACCGGTGGCGGCCGCGACATCGGCCGTTCGGTTTCGCTGAAGCTGGCCGCCGCCGGCGCCAAGGTGTGCATCAACTACGCCAACGACGCCGCCAGCGCCGACGAGACGCTGCGCCAGATCCAGGCCGCCGGCGGCCAGGCCATCGTGCACCGCGCCGACGCCGCCGACGCGCAGGCCGTCGCCGGCCTGGTCGCGGCGACCCAGCAGGCGTTCGGCCCGCGCATCGACATCCTGGTCAACGTCGCCGGCGGCATGGTCGCGCGCAAGCCGCTGGCCGACATCGACGAGGCCTTCTTCCACCAGGTGATGGACCTCAACCTGAAGTCGGTGTACCTGACCACGCAGGCGGTGGCCCCGCACATGGCCGAGGGCGGCGCGATCGTCAACTTCGCCTCGCTGGCCGGGCGCGACGGCGGCGGTCCCGGCGCGGCGATCTACGCCACCGCCAAGGCCGCGGTGATGACCTTCTCGCGCGCGATGGCCAAGGAACTGGGCCCGCGCGGCATCCGCGTCAACGCGCTGTGCTGCGGCATGATCGCCACCCGCTTCCACGACGACTTCACCAAGCCGGAAGTGCGCGCCTTCGTCGCCAACGCCACCCCGCTGCGCCGCGAAGGCCGTGCCGAGGAAGCGGCCGATGCCGCGGTGTACCTGGCCTCCGATGCGGCCAGCTTCATCAACGGCGCCAACCTCGACGTCAACGGCGGCGTGTATTTTTCCTGACCCCAGCGCGTAGGAGCACTTCATGTTCGGTAGCAGCCTGCCGCGCGCAAGCCGGCCACGCACGGATCGGCCCGCCGGCACGCGGCCATCGAACCGCGCACCGATGGATATGCCCGGGACGGGCACGCTGCGGCGATGGATCGCCGCAACCGCGCTGGCATGGATACTGGCCACCCCGGCGCTGGCGCAACCGGCGCAGCACTGGGTGCCGGCCTGGACCGCGTCGCCGGCGCCGGACCGGCTCGACGGCACCCCCGAGGCGCCGCTGCAGTTCGCCGACCAGACCGTGCGCCAGGACATGCGCCTGGGCATCGCCGCGCAGGCGCTGCGCTTTCGCATCAGCAACGAACTGGGCGCGCAGCCGCTGAAGATCGGCGCGGCGTCGGCGCGCATCGCCGGCAACGGCCGGCCGGCGCTACCGGTGCTGTTCGACGGCCGCGCCGAGATCGTCCTGCCGCCCGGCGCGGTGCTGCTCAGCGACCCGGTGGCGCTGCGCGCGCCGGCCTTCGCCGACGTGGCGCTGAGCCTGTACTTCCCCGAGCCGGCCCGCCCGGCGGTGCGGCGCACGCCGCTGCGCGTGGCCGCCGGCAAGGCCGAGGTGGACGACAAGGTCGCGCTGAGCTATCGGCAGAACGTGGTGTCGGCGGTCTACGCGCAGACTCCGCAACAGCCCACCGTGGTGGTGGCGCTGGGCGATTCGATCACCGAGGGCGCCACCGCCACCCGCGGCAGCCACGGCGACTGGCCGGCACTGCTGGCGCGGCGCCTGGACCAGGCCTGCCCCGGCCGCGTGGTGGTGCTCAACGCCGGCATCAGCGGCAACAAGCTGCTCGACCATGGCCGCAGCCCCAGCGCGATCTCGCGCCTGGACCGCGACGTACTGTCGCTGCCCGGCGTCACCCACGTGGTGCTGTTCGAGGGCATCAACGACATCCGCTACAACGGCGCGCCCAACTTCGTGCCCGGGCGCAACGCCGAGGACATGCGGCTGGGCTACCGGCAGATCGTCGCGCGGCTGAGCCAGCACGGCATCCGCACCATCGGCGCGACGCTGACCCCGTTCGGCGGTTCCGAGCGCTACGAGCCGGTGTCCGCGGCCACGCGCCAGGCGGTGAACCGCTTCGTCCGCGACGGCAAGGCGTTCGCCGGGGTGATCGACTTCGACGCGATCCTGCGCATGCCGGACAACGCCGAATCGCTGCCGGCCGCCATCACCCGCGACCACCTGCACCCCAACGACGAAGGCTATGCGCGCATGGCCAACGCCATCGACCTGTCGCTGTTCGGCTGCACGGCCCGATGAGCGCGGCGGCCGATCCCGCGTTCGCCGCCCTGCCCGCCCCGCGCCGCTGGGACTGCGCGGCGCTGGGCGAGGTGATGCTGCGTCTGGACCCGGGCGAGGACCGCATCCGCGCCGCGCGCCAGTTCCGCGTGTGGGAAGGCGGCGGCGAATACAACGTCGCGCGCGGCCTGCGCAAGACCTTCGGCCGCCCCACCGTGGCGCTGACCGCGCTGCCGCGCAACGAACTGGGCCTGCTCGCCGAGGACCTGATCCTGCAAGGCGGCTGCGACACCCGGCACCTGGTGTGGCGCGACCACGACGGCATCGGCCGCAACACGCGCATGGGCCTGAACTTCACCGAGCGCGGGTTCGGCGTGCGCGCCGCGCTGGGCGTGTCCGACCGCGCCTACTCGGCCGCCGCGCAGTTGCGCCCGGAGGAATTCGACTGGGCGGCGGTGTTCGGCGACCGCGGCGCGCGCTGGCTGCACACCGGCGGCATCTTCGCCGCGCTGTCCGAAACCACCGCGCAGACCGCGATCGCCGCGGTGCAGGCCGCGCGCCGCCACGGCGCGATGGTGTCCTACGACCTCAACTACCGCGCCAGCCTGTGGAACAGCCATCCCGATCCGGATGCGGCACGCCACGTCAACCAGCGCATCGTCGCCGAATGCGACCTGCTGGTCGGCGACGAGTATTCCTTCGCCGGCTGCCTGGGCCTGGACATGAGCGGTGTCGGCCAACGCAGCACGCCGATGGACCCGGCGCCCGCCGAGGCCGCCGCGCGGCTGGCGCTGCAGCGCTATCCGCAGCTGCAGGCGGTGGCGTTCCCGCTGCGCGATGCGCATTCGGCCTCGCGCAACCACTGGGCCGGCGTGCTGCACACGCGCCAGGCCAGCTACCGCTCGGTCGCGCGCGACCTGGACATCCTCGATCGCGTCGGCGGCGGCGACGCGTTCGTTTCCGGGCTGATCCACGGCCTGCTATGCGGCGCCGGGCCGCAGGCGGCGGTCGACTACGCCGCCGCGCACGGCGCGCTGGCGATGACCACGCCCGGCGACAACGCGATGGTCGCGCAGTCCGAAGTCGAAGCGCTGATGCGCGGCGAAGGCGCGGCGGCGCGGCGCTGACCGCCGGCGCCGTGCAGGCGGATCGGCGCCGCTATTCCAGCTCCCAGCGCGGCACGGTCGCGAACGCCACCGGCGAGGCCAGTTCCAGCGAGGCCAGTTGCGCCTGCTGCGTGGCTTGCGGGATCAGCGCGCTGACGGTTTCCGGGCGCGCCTTCGGGCCGCTGCGGTAGTCCAGCGACTGCACCGGCAAGCGGCTCTGCTGGCGCAGCAGTTCGCGCAGCGGCGCCTCCATCGCCTCGGTGCAACGTGCCACGTCCTGCCGCACGAACTGCGCCGCGTCCTGGCCCTCGGCCGGCACCGCGCCCAGGTCGCCGAACACCTGCGTGAAACGGGCGGCGACGAACGCATCGAACGACGCGTACTGCAGCGTGCTCTCGTCCTCGTCGTGCCACACGCAGGCCACGCCGAGGCGCTGGTCGGGCAGGCGCACCAGGCAATAGGCGTCGCCGGCGCCCGACTGCGCGAACGGAAAGAAGGCGATGCCCTGCTGCGCCTGCGGGTTCAACCACTCGCCGATGGTCTGCCGGCAGGCAGCCGGGTCCAGCCATTCGATGTCGTAGTCGCTGCCCAGCGCCGGCAGCGCATCGCCGCCCATCGTGGTCAGACCGCGGCGGTACCAGTCTGCCAGCAGCGGCGGCAGCGCGAAACCGGCGCCCGCCGCGATCGCGTCGAATTCGTCGTGCATCGATGTAGGGCCTCGAAAACGGGCCGGCGATTGTAGCCTGGCGCCATGAGGGTGCCGCCGTCGTTCGCGGTGGCAGTCGTGCCGGCGCGCACCCGGCGCGACACGCTCGGCAAGCGATCGGCGCCGTGCGTCCGTCGCGCTGCCGAAGAAGACGGCGGCGGCGCATGCCTCATGCCGGCGGCGCGCAGACAGGCGCTCGCGCCACCGCGCAAACGACACCGGCGCCCGAAGGCGCCGGTGATCGTCCCCGAACCGGTGTCGCCTACGGACGATGGGTCGCCGCGCACACCCACACGTGCGCCAGCTGCAGGCGATTGATCGCGCCCTGCCGTTCCAGGTCCTGCGCATGGTCGGCCATGCAGCGCACGTAGCGGAAGCGGTTGCCCGCCGCGGCGGTCGCGCACAGGTTGCTCTCCGCGGCGATGTTGGCGCCGGGGATCAGCCCGCCGGTCTCCACCACCTTGACCCGCGTGTTGCAGCTGCCGAGCATCGCGTTGCCGTTGTTGAGCTTCCAGCCGATGTCCGCGAACAGGGCCGGGGTCAGGTCGACGTTGAGCTGGGCCTGCACTTCCGGCGTGTCGAACGGTTCCATCAGCGCATTGGGCTGCAGCGCGGTATCGAAGTGCGAGAACGTCGAGCCGCCGGCGACCACGCTGGGCGTGTACAGCCGGGTGCGTCCGGCATCGTCGGCGCCCTGCAGCAGGGTCGGGTCCTCGGCCAGCGCCGCCGTCGCCGGCGCGTTGGCCTTCAGCCGCGCGCCATCGGCCTGCGACACCATCACCGCCGGGATCACGATGTCGTCGATCGGCGGCGAGGCGTTGCCCATCGTCTGCACCCCGGCCGCGTTGTTGGCGACCACCACCCCGACCGCGCCATTGAGCTGCGCGTTCTTGACCTTCACCGCGAAGCCGCAGGTGCCGCGATCGACGATCGCCACCTTGCCCGCCACCGCCGCAGCGTTGACGAAGGGCGTCTCGCAGCCGTCGCTGGCCGAGGCCGCGGCGACGCCGTCGTCGACCACCACCAGCTGGTTGGACGGGAAATTGCCGGGCGTGGCCAACGGGCCGAAGCTGGCGAAGGCGACCTCGTAGCTGCCGGCCGCCGCGGCCGGCGCGCTCACCTTGAGCAGGGTGCGCCGGTCCAGCACCAGCGCCGCGTCGCGATTGACCCGGCGCCCGGCCCACACCGTGCGCCCGGGCGTGCGCAGCGCCTCGGCGCGCAGCGCGTCGGTCATCGCCGGGTCGTCGAAGCGCTTGCCCTGCACGTTGTCGAAGGCCTGCGCGGTATAGACGTCGGTGAGGTTGGTGCCCAGGCCGAGCTGGCCGGTGGTCTTGTTGAGCAGGCCGATGACGCCCAGCCCGTGGCCAAGTTCGTGCATCACCACGTTGAGGAAATTGATCTGGCCTTCCGGGGTCTTGCCGTCCAGGCCCAGGTACCAGCTCGAGCCGGTCAGGCAGTCCGGCTTGCCGAGGTCGCCATTGAACTGCGAGAAGATGTCGGCCGGATCGGCCGGATCCGGCACCAGGTCCTCGCCGGCGATCGCATCGCCCAGCGCCGACGGATACAGCGTGTCCGGCTTGGCGCCGGGGAAGTCGTTGACGATCCAGTTGGGCCCGGCCTGGCCGAGGGTGCCGCTGGTCGGCGTGCAGTTGAGCCGCGCGAACGACGCATACACCTTGACGTCCACGCTGCTCTGCAGCACCGCGCCCCACGCGTCCATCGCGTACTGATAGGCGATGCGCCGCTGCTCGCCGACGCTGGTGCCGGGATTGCCGCCGATCGGCGCGGCCGCGGTGGTGTCGTTGAGGCCGACGCTGGTGCCGGCGTCGCCGTTGATCAGCACCAGCTTGGCGGCGCTGGCGGGGGAAGGCGCCAGTGCGGCGGCCAGGGTCAGGGAAAGGGCCAGGACGGACTTATTCACTCGGAAGCTCTCCTTGCTCGGCGTGGTCGGCGGGCACCTGCCCGTCATCGGCGTGGCGGATCGAGACGCTGCCGTCCGCATTGCGCGCGGCAACCACCGAACTCATCTGGCTGGCCGGCACCTTGCGCGCGATGGTGCCGTTGGACATCCGCCGCTCGGTCGCCCGCGCGTCGGCGTCGGTCTGCGGGATCGCGCCGCGCAGCGCATTGGAACGCGCGCTGCTCGGCGCCGCCGGCGCGGCCTGGTCCAGCGCCGCGCTTTCGGCGGCAGTGAGCGGACGCAGCTTGCCGGTGGCCGGATCGATGCCGACCTTGGAGCTGCTCAGCGTGTTCGCCTGGCCGGCCGCCTGCGCCGAAAAGCAGGCAGCGCACAGCAGGCCGGACAGCATCAATGTTCCGGGCGTGATACGAAGCTTCATCGTCATGACTCCTTGGATCCATCAAGTTGCGCCGCAATGCGTTGTGGCGCGCGGAGGGAGCAGCTGTCCGTCGCTCGAGTTTGAACACGAACTGAAGCCGAATTCAAGCACCAATGTCTTTACCGCTCAGCCGAATCGGCCGACGGCGCATTCACGAACGTCGCTGGAAAACGCTTACCGCCACGGCGGGCGGACTGCATGGCGATCGCTTGCCGGGCGGGAATCACTGCAGCGATGTCTTCGGCCTCTCGAGCCGATTGCTGCAATGCACACACCGGCGAGCGGCGATGCTTCGCGCCATCCATCGCAGCGGGGCGCACCAAGACCGGTCGACGCCCTCCTTCACGTTCCATAGCTGCGGTTGCCAATGCCAAAATCCCCAATCCCGGCCGTTCCGCTACGCTGTTGTCATCGCAACCACGCATCACGCCCCATGATCCCGCCCTGCCTTCCCACCTGCCCCGGCGCAAACGCGTTGCGCCCTCGCGATCGACACCGCTGCACGCGGCGTACAGGCGCCGGCGACAGCGCGAGCGCAACCGGCGAACGGGCCGCGCGGCGATGAGCCAGACCGCATTGAGCGTACTGGACCACGCGCCGCACGACTGGTATCTGCTGCGCGCGGGCGAGGACTATTTCCTCGACGTGAACTGCAGCGCATCGTGGCTGGGCTATTCGCTGTTGATCCGGCTCGACGCCGCCGAGCGCGCCGCGGTGCTGGACGGCGGCCATGCCGCCTGCAATGCGCTGGCCGAACACGTACGCTTCACCGCCACGCCGAGCCATCCGCGCGACCTGTCCCGCGAATACGACGATGCCGTGCGCGACGCCATCGCCCGCTGGCGCGCAGCCGCCGAAGCGTGAGACGGCATGCGCCAATGCCATGGCCGATCGCGGCGCGGCCCGCCGCAGCGGCGCTGGAACGCACCGGGCCGCGATGCCGCAGATCGCGTCGGACGCACCGGACCAGGCGCGGGCAGCCCTGGTGCATCGGCATCGCGCCTGGGCGCGCGTCCAGCGAACCATCGCGGCCTCCACCTCCACCGACACCGCCTTTCCGCGTGCGCATGCCGCAGTAGCCCAGCGCCGCCAGGGAACCGGCCATTGCATTAGCATGCGAGGTCACGCCCCGCGGACCGCGTATATGCCCGACAGCCTCCACGACCTGCAAACCGCCCAGCGCGCGTTCGCCGAAGCGCGCGACTGGGGCCAGTTCCACACCCCGCGCAACCTGGCCGCGGCGCTGTCGGTCGAGGCGGCCGAACTGCTCGAGCATTTCCAATGGCTCAGCGACGAGCAGAGCCGACAGCTGCCCGACGACAAGAAGGCCCAGGTCGGCAGCGAAGTGGCCGACGTGCTGTTGTACCTGCTGCAGCTGTGCGACAAGCTGGGCATCGACCCGATCGACGCGGCGCGACGGAAGATGCAGGTGAACGCGGCGAAGTATCCGGTCGAGCGCGCCAGGGGGCGCATCACCAAATACACCGAGCTGTGAACGCCCGAACGCAGTGAGCGCCGGCGGATGCCGGTGGCCATCGCTGCGACCGCCGGCAGACCGTGCGCAGGCGCGGCGCCCAGGCCTTCTTGGACGCGTGGTGCCGCTCGATTTCCGCTGCGAAGTATCCGACCGAGCGCGTCAGGGGCGCATCGCCAAGTACACCGAACTGTGAACGCCCGACCGCGTTGAGCGCGGGCGACAGAGCCGGCGGCCATCGTTGCGGCGGCCGGCACGCCGTGCGCAGGCTGGTGCTGCTTGATTTTCCGCGGCGAACATCCGGCCGAACGCGCCAGGGGGCGCATCACCAAGTACACCGAGCTGTGACGCCCGACCGCGTTGAGCGCCGGGCGACAAGGCCGGCTGCCTCGCTGCGGCCGCCGGCATCGCCGCGCGCGACTTGCTTAGGCCTTCCCGGACGCGCGCTTGGTGCCGCTCGATTTCCGGGCCGCGCCCTTCTTCGCGGGCGACTTCCTGGCCGTCGACTTCCTGGCCGCCGTCTTCTTGGTCGCCGACTTCTTCGCGGTCTTCTTCGATGCGGCGCTGCGCGTCCTGGCCGCCTTCTTGGCCGCGGCCTTGCGCACGGAAGATCCCTTGGTCTGCGCGGCCTTCTTCGCCGCCGCCGAGCGGCTGGACGCGGTGCGCTTGCTCGCCGCCTTCTTGGCCTGCGACGACAACGCCTTCTTGCCTACCGTCTGCTTGGCGGTCTTGCCCTTGCTCGCGGTCTTGAGCGCCTTCTTGGCGCCGCGCGAACGCGTCGGCGAGGGTTTCTTCTGGCTGGCGCCCTTGCTCTCTTCCTTGGCCACCTTCTTCTTGGTCGCCTTGGACGCGGTCTTCGACGCGCCGGTCTTGACCCCGGCGCGGCGCGCCTTCGACAGGCCGATGGCGATCGCCTGCTTGGTCGACTTCACCTCGGTCTTGCCCTCGCGTACCCGCTCGATCTCGTCGCGGACGAATTCGCCGGCCTGGGTGGTCCCGGCCTTGCCCTTGCGCTTGGCCTGCTTGGCGCGCGCCGCCGTCTTCTTCTCTGGCATGTCGTACTCCTGCAAGCGGCCACGACGTGGCCGAAGGTAGCAGGTGTAGCAGCTGCGAAGTAAAGCCCAGGCATACGCCAGGCGAAGCCCATGTGGAGCGAGCCGCGGTTCCTGCCTGCGCGCGCCGCGCGCTATTTCGCTGCGCTGCGCGCCGTGCGCTGCAGGCCTTCGCCGGGCTCGGCCGCCGGCGGCGGCTCCCAGCCGAACACGCTGCGCCCGCCGTAAAGATGCGAGTCGCGCCGTTCCTGCGCGATCAGCGCCTCCACCGACGGTCCGCGCGCATGCGGTTCGAGCAGGCGCGCCTGCGCGTCCAGCCGGCGGATCGCCTCCAGTTTCTCCTCGCGCCCGAGCCTGGCCTGCGCCACCGCGGTCTTCAGCACGCCGATGGTGTGGTCGTACACGCGCGTGGGCACCGGGAACGGATGCCGGTCCTTGCCGCCGTGCGCCATCGAGAACCGCGCCGGATCGGTGAAACGGCATGGCGCGCCATGCAGCACCTCGGCCACCATCGCCAGCGCGCGCACGGTGCGCGCGCCGACTCCCGGCACCTGCAGCAGTTCGGTGAAATCCTGCGGCCCGCATTCGGCCGCCGCCGCCAGGTTGGCGTGCAGCCGCCGCGCCACCACGTCGCTGCCGCGCACCTCGTGGTGATCGGGCAGCGACAGGTGCGGTTGCGCGCCGGGCCGCCAGGGCGCGGCGGCCGCGGCGCAGGTGCCGGCGAACAGATCGCCGCTCGGCGCGAACAGCGCATCGGCGGCCGGCTCGCGCGCGCCCGGCGCGGCATGCGCGGCGGGAGCGCCCTGCGCCCTGCCCGCGGCGGCGTGCGACGCCGACACCGGCGCCTTCGCCGACGACGCTTCCAGCGCGCCGTACTCGCGCGCGATCCGCTCCGGCCCGAGCGCCTGCAGCAGTTCCACCTGCGCCAGGCGCGAGGCCGCGGCGCGATGGTCGGCGAGATTGACGATGCGTCCCTGCCTCGGGCCGTCGATCGCCGCGTGCGGCGCATCGACGAAGCTGGTCAGCCCTTCGGAGAGCCAATGATAGCGCCGCGCCTGCTTGCTCGCGCCGTTCATGCCCTGCTGCACCACCACCCAGCGGCCGTCGTCGCTGACGATGAAGCCGTGCAGGTACAGGTCGAACCCGTCCTGCACCGCCGCGCTGTCCACCTTCGCCACCAGGCGGCTGGCGCGCGCCAGCGCGGCCCCGTCCACGCCGGTCAGCTCGCCCACCGCGAGCAGCTCGTCCGGGGTGGCGCGCGAATGCCGCCCGCGCCCGCCGCATACGTGGATGCCCAGCTCGCCGGACAGCGGCGCCAGCCCGCGCTTGAGCGCGCCGAGCACGCTGGTGGTGATGCCGGAGGAATGCCAGTCCATGCCCATCACCGCGCCGAAGGACTGGAACCAGAACGGGTGCGCCAGGCGCCGCAGCAGTTCGTCGCGCCCGTAGCTGTGCACGATGGCCTGGCACATCACCGCGCCGAGCCGGGTCATGCGCTCGCCCAGCCAGCGCGGCACGCGCCCGCCGTGCAGGGGAAGATCGGCGCTGCCGGAACGTCGGCTCATGCGGGGGCTCCAGGGATGGGCGCACAGGGTAGCGAGGCCGCATCTCACTGCGCGATCCGCTCGCGATGGCAAGGCTGAGCGATTCAGCACTGTTGCGTAGCGGAGTCACGCAGGCAGCGTCGGGGCTGAAGCCCCTCCTACAGTGCGCCCAGCCAGCTCCGCACGCTCTGTAGGAGCGGCTTCAGCCGCGACGAACGAAGCGGTGGCCCTTATTGGCCTTCGGAAAGCGTCGGGACTGAAGCCCCTCCTACAGTGCATCCACCCAGCTCGCCGCAAGCTCCTGTAGGAGCGGCTTCAGCCGCGACGAACGAAGCAGTGGACCTGTCGGTTGCGGCCAGCGTCGAGGCCGAAGCCCTTCCCAAGCGCCAGGCGCCTGGCAGCCTCACCCGCCGCTGCGCTTGCGCCTGGTTGCCGTCGCAGCGCCGCCCGCACCCTCGCCCGCTCGCACCGTCGCCACCGCCATCACGATCAGCCCGCCGACCAGGCGGCGCAGGTCCGCCTCGTTGTCGGCGGAGGCCTTCAGGCTGGTGGTGGCCAGGCGCAGGATGTAGGCGATATCCGCCGCCGACATCGCCGCGTCCGCGCGCACCTCCGGCTGCAACGCGGCCACCAGTTGCGCTTCCAAGTGCGCGTAGAGATCGGCCAGCGCCTCGGGCGCATAGTCGCCGCAGTTGGCCAGCAGCTCGGTGGCGTTCTCCGAATCGATCACCGCCGCCACCGGCTCCAGCACCCAGATGTCGAACAGCTGCCGCAGCCGCGCCTGCAGGTCCTGCCCCGGCTTCAGGCGCAGCGCGGCCTGGGCCATGCATTGCTCGCGCTGGCGCAGCACCAGCGCGGCGAAGATCGCCTCCTTGTTCGCGAACGACGCGTACAGCGACGGCCGCGACATCCGCGCCGCCTCGGCGATGTCGCCCACGCTCACCTTGCGGTAGCCATGCCGAAGGAACAGCTGCAAGGCCGCGTCGACGATCCGCGTGTCCTTGGCCGACAAGGGTTTGGCCACGATGGGAGATTTTACACTTGACATTCTTTGTAAATTTGTCAAAATTACATTTCGAATCAAATTGTAAAGCACCTGGAGCCTTGCCGATGCATGCCGCCGCCCGATCGCCCCGCCCGACCCGCGCCTACGCCGCCCTGGAAAAAGGCGGCGCGCTGGTGCCCTGGCAATTCGAACGCCGCGCGGTACGCGAACGCGACGTGGCGGTGAAGGTGCTGTACTCGGGCGTGTGCCACTCCGACCTCCACTCGGTGAACCATTGGGGCGTCGAATTTCCGCTGGTGCCCGGCCACGAGATCGTCGGCGAGGTAGTGGAAGTGGGCGCGGCGGTGTCCGGATTCGCCATCGGCCAGCGGGTGATGATCGGCACCATCGTCGACGCCTGCCGCGCCTGCGCGCCGTGCCAAGCGAACATGGAGGTGTACTGCCGCGAATTCCCCACGCTCACCTTCGACGGCCAGGACCGCGTGGACGGCAGCCGTACCCGCGGCGGCTATTCGGAGTACTACGTGGCCGACGCGCATTTCGTCTACCCGCTGCCCGACGGGCTGGACCCGGCCGCGGCCGCGCCGCTGCTGTGCGCCGGCGTCACCACCTATTCGCCGCTGCGGCACTGGAACGTGGGCCCGGGCAGCACCGTCGGCATCGGCGGCATCGGCGGCCTGGGCCACCTGGCGGTGAAGTTCGCCCGTGCGCTCGGCGCGCACGTGGTGGCCTTCACCACGTCGCCGAAGAAGGCCGCCGAAGCGCAGCGCCTCGGCGCGCACGAGGTGGTGCTGTCCACCGACCCCGAGCAGATGCGTGCGCAAGCCTTCCGCTTCGACTTCATCCTCGACACGGTCTCGCAGACCTACCCGCTGGACCCCATGCTGCAGGCGCTGACCCTGGACGGCACGCTGTGTTCGCTGGGCCTGCCGGACACGCTGGATTTCGCGCCGGTGACGCTGGCGATGGGCCGCCGCCGCATCGCCAGTTCCGGCTCCGGCGGCACCGCCGACACCCACGAGATGCTGGCGTTCTGCCAGCGGCACGGCATCGTCGCCGACGTGGAGGTGATCGCGATGGAGCAGATCAACGCCGCCTTCGCGCGGCTGCAGAAAGGCGACGTGCATTGCCGCTTCGTGATCGACATGGCGCGCTCGGCGCTGTAGCCGGCTCGGGCGACCGCCCCTGCGGCGAGGACATCCTGACCGCCCCGTACGCTCAGGCGATGCCCGATGGAGGCTGGCTGTAGCCGATGCCCCTGCCGGCCTGCCGCCGTGGTCCCGATGGGCCGTGGACCCCGCAAAGGAAGGGCGACGATGTCCATCGACAAGAGCGTGGCACCCGCGGTCCTGTCCTGCGCCAGCAGCCTGTTCGTGGCGCTTGGCCTGCTTGCCGATCCGCTTTGCTTCAGCGCGGCATTCGTGTGCCTGGCCGCCAGCAGCGCGATGCGCGGCGACGCGCGCCAGCGCGGAGCGTTCGCCGCGCTGGCGATCGCCTTCCTGCTCGTCGTCCTCGGCTACGGCATGGGCAAGGACCTGGCGCAGCGCGACAATCTGCGCGACGCGCAGGCCACGGCCACGGCCACGGCCGGCGAGCGCTAGCGCTCGCCGGCCACCGCAACCGGCGCCGCGCTACTGCGCCGCGCGGCGAAGACCCCGGCTTCATCGCCATTGCGACCGCACGCATGACGCTCGGGCAGAAGATGCGGCCACTGCTGCGACGCGGCCGTCGGCAGACGTGGCGGCGGCGGCGGCGGCGGCAATCAGCGTGCGGCCAACGGCCTGAGGCCGTCCGGTGGCGGCATTGCGCAAAGGCGCGCGACACCCTGCATGCGGGCAGGTAAAGTACCGCCACATCGTTTGCCGCAAGGACGCCAATGCATTACGCCGCACTGCGCACGCTGCTCGAACCCTGGGGCGAACTGCGCCCACAGCCGGCCTCCGACTGGCAGGGACCGACGCCGCTACCGGCGACGCTCGCCGATTTCTATGCGCAGGTGGGGCCGTGGGGCGAGACCCATCACGCCCAAGTAGGCCCGACCGGCCTGTCGCTGGAGGTCGGCGGCAATCCGGTGGACATCCCGCCGCTGCACAAGCTGTGGTCGCGCCAGGCCGGATACCGCACGCACGCCCTCACCGGCGAACGCCTGCCGGACTGGAACGAACACTGGCTGGTGGTCGCCGATCAAGGCGCGGACCCTTTCATCCTGGACATCGCCAGCGGCGAGGTGTTCTTCGCGTTCCATGGCGCGGGCGCGTGGCGCCCCCGGCTGCTGGCGCCCACGCTGGAAACCGCGTTCGGCGGCCTGGCCACCGTGGCCAATGCCATGGCGGAACTGGGCGACGACGCGTTCGACGATACCGATGAGCTGCTGGCAACGGCGCGGGCGGCCGTCGAGTCGTCCCTGGCATCGTATCTGGGCACCGCTGACCAGGCCGCGCAGTTCCTGGATGCCTGGGAGTGGTACGCGTCCTGAGCATGACGGCGGCGCTGGCGGTTTCGTCTTCGCCAGCGGCGCGGCCGAGCACGGATCGCCACGCGCAGCGTGCGGCCTGTTCGCGGCGAACCTTGCGCTTGCCGCGGCCGATCCGGCGGCCCTTCGGCCAGGCCAGGCCTTTACGCGCCGGCGAAGTCGTGTCCCGGCACCGAAGCGAACCGCCTAGTGCACGGCACCGCGACTTGGGCCGTAGTCGATCCCGATGCCACGGCGCGTCGCGCCCGCAACCATCGTGCAGCGCGTCACAGCTTTTCGTGGCCGATCCGTTAGCGTTGCGCCTGGGCTGAGGGGGACTTGGATATGGCGTTCCGTACCACGCGGCGCGGGCTGTTGCTCGGCGCCGGTTCGCTCGCGTTGCTGTCGCAGGTGCCGATGGGGTTCGCGCTGCCGCGCGCGGGGACGAGGACGCCCGCGTTCATCGATGCGCTGATCGCGCGCATGAGCGTGGAGGAGAAGGCCGGGCAGCTGACCCTGTCCGGTTCGGCGCAGCAGACCGACGCCGCGGCCGCGGCCAATCCGGTGACCGTGCGCCCGACCGCCGAGGGCCAGCTGGCCGCCGCGCGCGCCGGCCGGCTGACCGGCATCTTCAACGGCTCCAACGTGCGCTGGCACCAGCAGCTGCAGCAGGCGGCGCTGCAGAGCCGGTTGCAGATCCCGCTGCTGTTCGCCGCCGACGTGATCCACGGCTTCACCACCGTGTTCCCGGTGCCGCTGGCCGAAGCGGCCAGCTTCGAGCCGGAGCTGGCGCAGCGCACCGCGCGCGCCGCCGCGCTGGAGGCCACCGCAGTCGGCATCGACTGGACCTTCGCGCCGATGGTGGACATCGCCCGCGACGCGCGCTGGGGCCGCGGCGTGGAAGGCAGCGGCGAGGACGTGCTGCTCGGGCGCCGCTTCGCGCAGGCGCGGGTGCGCGGCTTCCAGGGCGAAGGCATCGGCCATGCCGACGCGATGGCCGCGTGCCCGAAGCACTTCGCCGCCTACGGCGCGGCCGAAGCCGGGCTGGACTACAACACGGTCGACCTTTCCGAACGCACGCTGCGCGAGGTCTACTTCCCGCCGTTCCAGGCCGCGTTCGACGCCGGCGCGGTGACCACCATGGCCGCGTTCAACGAGATCGCCGGCATCCCCGCCACCGCCAACGTCTGGCTGCTGGACCAGGTGCTGCGCGGGGAATGGGACTACCGCGGGCTGGTGGTGTCCGACTACACCGGCGACCAGGAACTGATCGCGCACGGCATCGCCGCCGATGCGCGCGAGGCGGCCAAGCTGGCGTTCCTGGCCGGCGTGGACATCAGCATGCAGAGCGGCCTGTACCTGCAGCACCTGCCGGGCCTGGTCGCCGCCGGCGAGGTGCCGATGGCGCGGCTGGACGCCTCGGTGCGCCGCGTGCTGCAGTTCAAGGCCGAACTGGGCCTGTTCGACGACCCGTTCCTGCGCATCGCGCCCGAACGCGCGCAGGCACGGCAGCGGCGCCCGGAAACGCTGACGCTGGCGCGCGAGGCGGCGCGCAAGTCCATCGTGCTGCTGAAGAACGACAACCAGGTGCTGCCGCTGCGGCGCCGCGGCCAGCGCATCGCGCTGATCGGGCCGATGGCGAAGAACTGGGTGGACAGCGCCGGGCCGTGGACGCTGTTCGGCGGCGACGACAGCGGCAACGACCTGGCCACCGCGATGCGCACGCTGCTGGCCGATCCCAAGGCGCTGCAGGTGGTGGAGGGCTGCGACTTCGAACACAGCCTGCCCGGCGGCGTGCAGGCCGCGGTGGAGGCGGCGGCGGCCGCGGACGTGGCGGTGCTGGCGATCGGCGAATCGCTGAAGTACTCGGGCGAGGCGCAGTCGCGCAGCGAGATCGCCATCCCCAGCGCGCAACAGTCGCTGCTGGCGGCGGTGGCGGCCACCGGCACGCCGGTGGTGGTGGTGCTGAGCAACGGCCGCGCGCTGGTGATCGACGGCCCGGTGCTGGAATCCTCGGCGATCGTGGTGGCGTGGTTCCTGGGCTCGGCGTCGGGTCCGGCGCTGGCCGACATCCTGTTCGGCGAGCATGGCCCGTCCGGGCGCCTGCCGGTGAGCTTCCCGTACGAATCCGGGCAGGCGCCCTACAGCTATGCGCACAAGCCCAGCGGCCGCCCCGACCCGCGCCCGGACGCGCTGCAGCCGTACAAGACCCACTACCGCACCGCGCCCAATGCCGCGCGGTTCCCGTTCGGCCACGGCCTGACCTATGGCCGTATCGAGTACGGCGAGCTGACCCTGAGCGACGCGCGGCTGCCCGCCGACGGCAGCGTGCGGATCAGCGCGCGGATCCACAACCGCGGCACCCGCGACGCCGAGGAGGTGGTGCAGCTGTACCTGCGCGACCGCGCCGCCAGCGTCACCCGCCCGGTGCGCGAGCTGAAGGATTTCCGCAAGGTCGCGGTGCCGGCCGGCGGCAGCGCCACGGTGACCTTCAGCCTGCGCCGCGAGGACCTGCTGTTCGTCGGCCAGGCGCTCACGCCCACCGTGGAGCCGGGCGTGTTCGACCTGTGGGTGGCGCCGTCGGCCGAAGCCGCCGGCGTGTCGGCGAGCTTCGAACTGCTGGGCTGATCCCGGGGCGGCCGGGCGATTGCGCGCGCTGCGCGTCCTACCCTCACCCCAACCCCTCTCCCGGGGGGAGAGGGGCTAGCGCGCTTCCTTCTCCCGTCGGGAGAAGGTGCCCCGCAGGGGCGGATGAGGGTACGGACCACCCGTGCAACGATCGCGCGCACTGCGCGTCCGACCCTCACCCCAACCCCTCTCCCGCTGGGAGAGGGGCTAGCAGCGCTTCCTTCTCCCGTCGGGAGAAGGTGCCCCGCAGGGGCGGATGAGGGTACGGGCCACCCGTGCAACGATTGCGCGCGCTGCGCGCCCGACCCTCACCCCAACCCCTCTCCCGAGGGGAGAGGGGCTAGCGGCGCTTCCTTCTCCCCTCGGGAGAAGGTGCCCCGCAGGGGCGGATGAGGGTACGGGCCACCCGTGCAACGATCGCGCGCGCTGCGCGTCCGACCCTCACCCCAACCCCTCTCCCGAGGGGAGAGGGGCTAGCGGCGCTTCCTTCTCCCGTCGGGAGAAGGTGCCCCGAAGGGGCGGATGAGGGTACGGGCCACCGGTGCAACGATTCCGCGCGCTTCGCGCCCGACCCTCGCCCCAACCCCTCTCCCGGTGGGAGAGGGGCTAGCAGCGCCGCTGCCGGCCTAACTTTCTCAGCTTTTCAAACCGGTAGTTGTTGTTCATGCCGCCCCGGAGCGCTTCAGCCCTGCAACACCTGCGCCAGGAACGGCGCGGTGCGGCTGCCGGCATGCCGCGCCACCGCCTGCGGCGCGCCGGCGACGACGACCGCGCCGCCTTCGTCGCCGGCGCCGGGCCCCATGTCGATAATCCAGTCGCTGGCCGCGGCCACGCGCATGTCGTGTTCGACCACCACCACGCTGTTGCCCGCGTCGACCAGCCCGTGCAGCTGCCGCAGCAGCGTGTCCACGTCCGCCGGGTGCAGGCCGGTGGTGGGCTCGTCCAGCACGTAGACGGTATCGCGGCGCTGCGCGCGTTGCAGCTCGGTGGCCAGCTTGATGCGCTGCGCCTCGCCGCCGGACAGCTCGGTCGCCGGCTGGCCCAGGCGCAGGTAGCCCAGCCCCACCTCGCGCAGCACCTGCAGCGGGCGCGCGATCGCCGCGTCGTCGGCGAAGAATGCCTCCGCCTGCGCCACGGTCAGGCGCAGCACCTGGGCGATGTTGTGCCCGCGCAGTTCGATCTCCAGCGTCCTGGCGTTGTAGCGCGCGCCGTGGCAGGTGGGGCACGGCGCGTAGACGCTGGGCATGAACAGCAGTTCCACGAACACCGCGCCCTCGCCTTCGCAGGTCTCGCAGCGGCCCTTGGCCACGTTGAACGAAAAGCGGCCGGCATCGTACTTGCGCCGGCGCGCGGCCGGCGTGGCGGCGAAGCGCTTGCGCACGTGGTCGAACAGGCCGGTGTAGGTGGCCAGATTGGAACGCGGGGTGCGGCCGATCGGCTTCTGGTCCACGCGCACCAGCCGCCGCACCCGCTCCAGGCCCTCGACGATGCGCCCGCCGACCGGCACCTGCGCGCTGCGTTCCAGCGGGTCCAGGTCCTCTTCCGGATCGGCGCGCTCGTGGCCCAGGTGCTCGCCGAGCAGTTCCACCAGCGCCTGGCTCGCCAACGACGACTTGCCCGAACCGGACACGCCGGTGACGGTGGTGAACACGCCCAGCGGGATATCCACGTCCAGCCCGGCGACGTTGTTGCGGGTGACCCCGCGCAGGCGCAGCCAGCCGGCCGGCTCGCGCGCGCGGCCCGGCAGCGGCGCGTGGCCGCCGAACAGGTAGCGCCGGGTGGACGAGGCTTCGATGCGCGCCAGCCCCGCCGGCGGGCCGCTGTACAGCACCTGCCCGCCCTGCTCGCCCGCGCCGGGGCCGACATCGACGATCCAGTCGGCATGGCGGATCACGTCGATCTCGTGTTCGACCACGAACAGCGAATTGCCGGCGGCCTTGAGCTGGTCCAGCGCCGCCAGCAGCGCCTGCGCGTCGGCCGGGTGCAGGCCGGCGGACGGTTCGTCCATCACGTAGACCACGCCGAACAGCTGCGAGCGGATCTGCGTGGCCAGGCGCAGGCGCTGCAGTTCGCCCGGCGACAGCGTCGGCGTGCTGCGCTCCAGGGTCAGGTAGCCCAGGCCCAGCTCCTGCAGGATGCGGATGCGCGCCAGCAGGTCCTGGGCGATGCGCTGCGCGGCGATCGCCTGCTCCGGATGCTGCCTGGCGTTGCGCGCCCGGCCCTCGGCGGCCGGGCGCAGGATCTGCGCCACCTGCGCCAGCGGGCGCTGCGACAGTTCGCCGATGTCCAGCCCGGCGAAGGTCACCGACAGCGCTTCGCGGCGCAGCCGCTTGCCGTCGCAGGTGGGGCACAGCGTGCTGAGCAGGTACTGCGACACGCGCTTCTTGATCAGCGCGCTCTGCGTGGTCGCGAAGGTGTGCAGCACGTAGCGGCGCGCGCTGGTGAAGGTGCCCATGTAGCTGGGCTCCATCTTCCTGCGCAGCGCGGCCTTCACCTCCGCCAGGGTGAAGCCCGGATACACCGGCACCACCGGCTGCTCGTCGGTGAACAGGATCCAGTCGCGGGTCTTCTTCGGCAGCTTCGCCCACGGCACGTCCACGTCGTGGCCCAGCGTGGTGAGGATGTCGCGCAGGTTCTGCCCGTGCCATGCCAGCGGCCACGCGGCCACCGCGCGCTCGCGGATGCTCAGCGAACGGTCCGGCACCATCGACGCCTCGGTCGCCTCGTAGACGCGGCCCAGGCCGTGGCAGGTGGGACAGGCGCCGGCGGGGGTGTTCGGCGAGAAGCCGTCGGCGTAGATGATCGCCTGCCCCGGCGGATAGTGGCCGGCGCGCGAATACAGCATGCGCAGCGAATTGGAGATGGTGGTGACGCTGCCCACCGACGAGCGCGTGCTCGGCGCGCCGCGGTGCTGCTGCAGCGCCACCGCCGGCGGCAGGCCTTCGATGGCGTCGACCTCGGGCACGCCGGCCTGGTCGATCAGCCGCCGCGCGTACGGCGAGATCGAATCCAGGTAGCGCCGCTGCGCCTCGGCGAACAGCGTGCCGAACGCCAGCGAGGACTTGCCCGAGCCGGACACGCCGGTGAAGACCACCAGCGCATCGCGCGGCACGTCCACGTCCACGTTCTTGAGGTTGTGCTCGCGTGCGCCACGGACGCGGACGAAACCGGCAACGGTGGGATCGGTAGAACCGGGCGGTTTTGGCATGGGCTGGCGGTCGGCGAGAACTCGCACAAGCTTAGCGGGTCGCCCGGATGCGGCCGTGTACATGGCGGCGTGGCGAGTGCGGAGCGCGTTGCGACGTCATGCGTGTATGGCGATGAAGCCGCAGGTCTACCGCTTCGCCCGTCGCGACTGAAGTCGCTCCCACAGGGGCTGGCGGCGAGCCGGCTGGGTGCACTGTAGGAGGGGCTTCAGCCCCGACGGGATGTATCGACACTCCAAAGTGCCTGTCGCGGCTGAAGCCGCTCCTACTGGAACTTGCGGTAAGCCGGCTGGGCGCACTGTGGGAGGGACTTCAGTCCCGACGCTGTCGCAGCCGTCGAGTGCACCGCTTCGTTCGTCGCGACTGAAGTCGCTCCCACAGGGAGGGGCTTGCGGCGAGCCGGCTGGGTCCATTGTAGGAGGGGCTTCAGCCCCGACGGGATGTACCGACACTCCAAGCTGCCTGTCGCGGCTGAAGCCGCTCCTACAGGAACTTGCGGTAAGCCGGCTGGCGCACCGCAGGAGGGTTTCCAGCCCGATGCGGTCCGAAGCCGCTGCCCCGCCGCCCGCTACACGTAACGCAGAATCGGCCCCAGCTGCGGCGTCTGGTCCGGGAGTTCCACTTCGGTCTCGTCCACGTAGCACCAGCCCCAGCCTTCGGGCGGATCGTAGCCTTCGATGATCGGGTGCGCGGTCTGGTGGAAATGCTGGGTGGCGTGGCGGTTCGGCGAGTCGTCGCAGCAGCCCACGTGGCCGCAGCTGCGGCACAGGCGCAGGTGCACCCATGGGCTGCCGATCGCCAGGCATTCTTCGCAGCCGCGCGCGCTCGGGGTGACCTCGACGATGGTGGAAAGATGGGAGCAACGCGTGGTCATGGGCCAGTCCTCTCGGTGACGGCGGCGGGCTCGGGATGCCGCGCCAGGAATTGATGGATCTGCGCGACCACCGCGGCGCCTTCGCCCACCGCGGCGGCCACGCGCTTGACCGAGCCGGCGCGCACGTCGCCGATGGCGAACACGCCGGGGCGGTCGGTCTCCAGCGGCGCGGCGGTCTTGCCGCCGGCGCCGTCCGCACCGGTGACGACGAAGCCGCCGGCATCCAGCCGCACGCAGCCGTCCACCCAGCCGGTGTTCGGGTCGGCGCCGACGAACAGGAACAGGTGGCGCAGCGGGCAGCGGTGGGTGGCGCCGCTGGCGCGGTCGCGGAACACCGCGCCGGCCAGGCGCTGGTCGGCGCCGGCTTCCAGCGCCACCACCTCGGTGCCGGTGTGCAGCTGCACGTTGGGCAATGCCGCGATGCGCTCGATCAGGTAGCGCGACATCGACGCTTCCAGCCCGGGGCCGCGCACGATCAGGTGCAGGCGCTCGACCCTCGGCGCCAGGAACACCACCGCCTGCCCGGCCGAATTGCCGCCGCCGACCAGCGCCACCTCCTCGCCTTCGCACAGCCGCGCTTCCACCGGCGAGGCCCAGTACGACACGCCGTTGCCTTCGAACGATGCCAGGTTGGCGATCTGCGGCCGCCGGTAGCGCGCGCCCGAGGCGATCACCACCGTGCGCGAATGCACCTGGGTGCCGTTGGTCAGTTCCAGCCGCAGCGGCATGCTGCAGCGCCCGCTCTCGGCCGCCTCGCAATGCAGCTGCTTCACTTCCAGCGGCAGCGCCAGCTCGGCACCGAACTTCAGCGCCTGGTTGTAGGCGCGTCCGGCCAGCGCCTGGCCGGAAATGCCGGTGGGAAAGCCCAGGTAGTTCTCGATGCGCGCCGACGCCCCGGCCTGGCCGCCGATCGCGCGCTGGTCCAGCACCAGCACCGACAGCCCTTCGGAGGCGGCGTACACCGCCGTCGCCAGGCCCGCCGGGCCGGCGCCGATGATCGCCACGTCGTAGATCTTGTTCGGGTCCAGGTCCGGGGTCATGCCCAGGCAATGCGCGGCCTCGGTGTCGCCCGGGCGCCGGAGCACCTCGCCTCCAGGGCACACCATCAGCGGCAGTTCGTCGTGGCGGATGCCCAGGCGCTCGACCAGCGCGCGGCCTTCGTCGTCGTTGGCCGCATCGAGGAAGGTGTGCGGATAGCCGTTGCGGGTGAGGAAGCCCTGCAGCGCGGTCAGCCGCGACTCGCCGGGCTGGCCGATCAGCACCGAGCCGGCGGCGTCGCCTTCGATCAGGCCGACGCGGCGCAGGATCAGCGCGCGCATCACGATCTCGCCGACTTCGGCCGAGCTGACCATCAGCGCGCGCAGGTGCGCCGCGTCGAACGGCACCGCGACGCAGCCCTCGGGTCCGGCGCGGCCGCCGGCCAGCGACGCGCGCCCGGCCAGTTGGCTGACCTCGCCGCTGAACTGGCCGGGCGTATGCACCGCCAGCGGCTTCTCGTGGCCCATGCCATCGCGGCGCACCACCGCCAGCGTGCCCTGCAGCACCAGCCACACCGGCGCCGGATGCTCGCCCACCGCGAACACCTCCTCGTCCGGCGCGAAGCTGCGCGCCGCGCCGCTGGCGAAACGCAGCGCGCTGTCGATCTGCACCGGGTCCAGTTCGGGAAACATCTGGTGGCGACGGGTATCGATCAGGCTCATCGGCATCCTTGGAACGGGGGAAGGGATCTGGCCTACAGCATGCGGTGCACGGTGCGACGGGGCAATCACCCAAATTGGTGGGGCCGGCCATGCGCTGTGCCGTGGCAGTGCCGTGCTCGGTGTCATGCAGGAAGCGGGCGCGTCCGCACGCGGCGCGCCAGGCAATTGGATGCCGCCACTTGCGTTCCACCGCCACCGCCCCACATCAGCCTCACGCACTTTCCCGCCGGGTCGCGGAGCCCGGCGTCCCGCACCTCCATCCAGCAGTAAAGGAATCGAGCATGTCCGTCCCGATCTACCGTCTCTCCGTCCCCGTGTTCGTGCGCGGCCTGGGCGTGCTCCAGCACTACGTCGACCTGGCCGAGCGCCACGCACAGGAGGCCGGCCTGGATCCGACCGCGCTGGCCGACACGCGGCTGGCGCCGGACATGCTCAACTTCGCCGGGCAGATCCAGCGCGCCTCGGACACCTCCAAGAACACCATCGGGCGCCTCAGCGACATCGTGCCGCCGCGCTTCGACGACAACGAGACCACCCTGGCCCAACTGCGCGAACGCATCGCCGCCACGCGGCGCTTCCTCGAAAGCGTGGACGCCGCCGCGCTGGACGGCGCCGAGCAGCGCGAGGTGTCGCTGAGCTTCGGCACGTTCAAGCCCAGCTTCAACGGCACCGATTACCTGCTCACCTTCGCGCTGCCGAACTTCTTCTTCCACGTGGCCACCGCGCACGCGATCTTGCGCCAGCAGGGCCTGGCGGTGGGCAAGCTCGACTACCTGGGGCCGTTCGAGCAGTTCCTGCCGTCCTGAGCCGCACGCGCCGGCCAAGGCGGAACCCGCAGGCCGGCGCGATCAGAAAAAAGCTACCCTTTCGCCTCCGACGCTGCATCGACGGCCGCTCATGCTGGACATCTCCTACCTTTCCGACGACGCAGGCGTGCGGCCGTCGTTCGCGATCGCCGACTCGGAACTGGCCCTGTTCGAGCGCGCGTTCGGCGAACTCAGGAACAGGACCGGCCTCCATATCGATCCCTACGGGACGTGCAGGATCTATCCCGCCCATCAGAAGACGCTGGCATCGCTGCTTTCCGGCAGCCGACACGCGCGGGTCGTCGCGTTCGTGGCGTTCCTGGACGCGTCGGTCCGGGCGGACGAAGTGCTCGTTGCCGACGGCGAATGACCGCAAGCGCGGTGCGCAGTTCCGCGCGATGGTGCGATTCGCAGCCTGCGGTGAAGTCGATCCCCGTGTCCCCCCGCGACAGCAAGAACGAGGACGCAAAGCGAAGGCCGGCATCTCCGCGACGCATACGGGGCCTGCGCGTGAGGCGGCGCATGGTGGGCGCCCCCCGCGATCCGGCATAGGCGGCTAAGCGAACGCCACCCCGGCCAGCACATGCATCCGCTTCACGCTGGACGCGAACGGGCGCAGGATCGGCGTGCCGCGCTCGGCGAACACCGCCAGCAGCGTGGCGTAGTACCACAAGGTGCCGTCGCGCCCGGCGGTGAAGCGCTCGAACACGTCGGTGCCGGTCGCCGGGTCTTCCAGGTCGGCGACGATGCTGCGCGCGTTGTACAGCTTGTCGCACGAGGACACCAGCAGCACCGGCGCCGGCGCCTGCCGCAGGTGCGCCAGGTAGGCCTGCTTGCGTGCGCGCCAGTCGCGGCGCCTGGCCTCGGGTTCGTCGTGCGCGGCCTTGCGCTCGGCGCTGGCGTCGGTGCAGGCCATCACGATCGCCGCCACCTCGTCGCCGAACTGCGCGCGGATCGCCGCCTCGTGCGCGGCGCCGCAGTCCTCGACCACGTCGTGCAGCAGCGCGGCGATCGCCTGGTCCTCGTCGCCGCCGGCCTCCAGCACCAGCGTCGATACGCCCAGCACGTGGCTGAGATACGGCACCGCCGTGCCCTTGCGCACCTGCCCGGCATGGGCGATGCGCGCGTACTCCACGGCGCGTGCGTAGCGTTCGGTGAGTGCGGTCATGCGGCCCTCCATCGGATGGGGCCGCATTATCGGCGAATCGGCACGGCCCCGCCGCTGCCGCACGCTCAGTCCGGCAACGGCCGCACCCGGAACACCACGCTCATCCGCGGCGCCACCGGTTTGGCCGTCTTCGGGATGCCATGCTCGTGGGTCAGCTGCGAGGCATGGCTCATCGCCAGCAGGCTGCCCGGTGCAAGCTCCACGCTCACCGTCCGGCGCTCGCCGGCCTTGGCGCGGATGTTCATGCGCCGCGCCGCACCGAGCGACACCAGCACGATCGGATGCGGCGCGATCAGGGTGTGCAGCTTGTCGTTGTGCATCGCCACGCTGTCGCGGCCGTCGCGGTACAGGTTCAGGCCCACCGCGTTGTACGGCGCCGGCACCCGCGCCCGCACCGCGGCGTGCAGTTCGCGCAACGGCAGCGTCGGCGGCAGCGCCTGCAGCCCATACGACGCCAGCAGCCGCGGCACGTCCACCACCCGGTCGTACATCGGGCGGCGCTGGCTCTGCCATCGCGCGCCGTCGCGCAGCGCCTCGAACCACGCCTGCGCGGTGTCCGGGTCGATCAGCCGCGGCCAGTAGCGGATGCCGCCTTCGGCATCGTGCACCAGGCATTGCGGGGCATCGTCGGGATGGGCGAACAGGTCCATGGGCCGAAGATGGGGGCGCGACCGAAGGAGCGCCATCCCAGCATCTGAACGGCTCAGCGGCTGAGACGCGCGCAGGCGCGTGCGGGCGACAACCAGGATTCTTACTTTTCGCCCGCACCGCGTTAACGTCCCGCTTGGGAACATGAAGCCGCCCCCCCCAACACAGGCGACACCGACGCATGACGACAGCACACAGCGCCCACGTGGTGATCACCGGCGCCTCCAGCGGCATCGGCCAGGCGACCGCCGAAGCGCTCGCGGTGCGCGGCGCCAGACTGGTCCTCGCCGCACGCGGCGAAGCGGCCCTGGAACAGGTGGCGCAGCGTTGCCGTCGCGTCGGCGGCCAGGTGCTGGTGGTGCCCACCGACGTCAAGGACGCCGAGGCGGTGCAGGCGCTGGCGGACAAGGCGGTGGCGTTCCTCGGCCATATCGACATGTGGTTCAGCAACGTCGGCGTGGGCGCGGTCGGCAAGTTCCACGAGGTGCCGGTCGATGCCAGCGACGCGGTGGTCGAGGCCAACCTGATCGGGCACATGCACGATGCGCACGCAGCGGTGCGGATCTTCCTGGCCCAGGACCGCGGCATCTTCGTCAACATGATCTCGATGGGCGGGTTCGCCGCCACCCCGTACGCGGCCGCGTACAGCGCCAGCAAGTACGGCCAGCGCGGCTTCTCCGAAGCCTTGCGCGCCGAACTGGTGGACCACCCGCACATCCACGTGTGCGACGTCTATCCGTACTTCGTCGACTCGCCGGGTCTGGCGCATGGCGCCAACTACACCGGGCGCCGCATCGGCGGGCCGCCGCCGATGCTCGATCCGCGCAAGGTCGCCCGCGAGGTGGTCAGGCTGCTGCGGCGCCCGCGTCCCACCGTGGTGATCGGCCCGGCGGTGGGCGCGATGCGCGTGGCGCATGCGCTGGCGCCGAACGCGTTCGCCGCGGGCATGGGCCGTTTCTTCTCGCGCTACCTGGCGCGCGCGCCCCAGGCGCCGGTCGCGTCGGGCAACGTGTTCCAGCCGCCGCTGTTCGGCGGCGGCGTGCACGGCGGCCTGCGCCGGCGCGCGCCGCGCACGCAGATGGCCACCCGAGTGGCCGCGGTCGGCGCCGTCGCCGCGCTGGCCACGGTGGCGGTGATCGCGTGGCGGCGCACGCGCCGCTAGCGTTCTTCTTCCGCGCCAGAGCTTCTTCGACAGCAGCACGCAGCGCAGGCGCGGCAGGTTCGCGGCTGCGCGCAGTGCGTACATCGATGCGCCGCGTCGCCACGTCACATGGTCACGCGCCCTGCGCCATTCGTTCGGCGCCCGCGCCGCTGGTTTTCGCGGTACATCTTCGACAGCACGATGCACGACCACGCAGGCACGGGGTTCGCGTCTGCACGCAATGCGCACATCGATGCGCTGCACCCGCCGCCGTCACACATTCACGCGCCCTGTTCAATTCGTTCACCGCATCGCATCGGCGCGATTTCCATACTGGCGCTTCGTTTCGCGCCTGCCGAGTGCGCATACCTCGACGGCGCCCTGCTCTCCCTCCCCCGCGCCAAGGAGATCCCGCATGCCTGGCACCAAGAACCAGTTCACGATGCAGAACCCGCTGACCCAGTTCCCGCAGCCCGAATTCCCCGAGCAGACCCAGTCGCCGCCGGGCACCGTGCACGCGCTGAAGCCGGCCGCCGACCACGGCGAGCAGACCTACCAGGGCTTCGGCCGCCTGGCCGGGCGCAAGGCGCTGATCACCGGCGCCGATTCGGGCATCGGCCGCGCCACCGCCATCGCCTATGCGCGCGAAGGCGCCGACATCGTCCTCAACTACCTGCCTGAAGAGGAGCAGGACGCCGCCGAGGTCGTGAAACTGATCGAGGCCGAAGGGCGCAAGGCGGTGAGCCTCCCCGGCGACCTGCAGGACGAGGCGTTCTGCCAGCAGCTGGTGGACAAGAGCGTGGAGGCGCTCGGCGGGCTGGACATCCTGGTCAACGTGGCCGGCAAGCAGACCGCGGTGAAGGACATCGCCGAACTGAGCACCGAGCAGTTCGAGGCCACCTTCCGCACCAACGTGTTCGCGATGTTCTGGCTGTGCAAGGCCGCCGTGCCGCACCTGCCGCCGGGCGCGGCGATCATCAACACCTCCTCGATCCAGGCCTACCAGCCCTCGCCGATGCTGATCGACTACGCGCCGACCAAGGCGGCGATCGCCAACTTCACCCAGGCGCTGGCGCAGCAGCTGGCCGAGAAGGGCATCCGCGTCAACGCGGTGGCGCCGGGCCCGGTATGGACCCCGCTGCAGCCCAGCGGCGGGCAGCCACCGGAGAAGATCCCCGCGTTCGGCGCGGAGACCCCGCTCAAGCGCGCCGGCCAGCCGGTGGAGATGGCCCCGCTGTACGTGCTGCTGGCCTCGCAGGAATCGAGCTACATCACCGGCGAGATCATCGGCGCCACCGGCGGCTTGCTGCTGTCCTGAGCCTGCCGCCTTGAGCGCACGCGCACCGCACCTGCAGCGCGACGCCGACGGCACCGCGCCGATCGAGAGCTATGCCGCGCTGGGCGACGGCCGCTCGGTGGCGCTGGTCGCCCTCGACGGCGGCATCGACTGGTGGTGCGTGCCGACGATGGACGCACCGCCGCTGTTCGACCGCCTGCTCGACGCGCGCGACGGCGGCCGCTTCGCGATCACGCCGGTTGGCGCCACTCGCGTGCAGCGCCGCTACCGCGACGGCAGCAACGTGCTGGAAACCACCTTCCATACCGACGGCGGCAGCGCGCGGCTGACCGAGTCGCTCAACAGCGGCGAGGCCGGGCGGTTGCCGTGGTCGGAGCTGGCGCGGCGGCTGGACGGGCTGGAGGGCGTGGTGGAGTTCGAGCTGTGCTTCCGCCCCGGCTCGCGCGCCGGCAAGTCCACCCCGTGGATGAGCGACACGCCCAACGGCCGCGTGTTCCACATCGGCCCGGTGATGGCGATGCTGCGCCACTCGCACGCGCTGGACGTGTCCGACTATGGCGACCGCGGCGTGCACGGGCGCCTGCGCCTGCACGCCGGCCAGCGCGAGGTCCTCGCCGTGCTCGCCGCCAAGGACGATGCGCTGCCGGTGGCCGCGCTGGCCGACATCGACGGGCGCATCGAGCGCAGCGACCAGGAATGGCGGCAGTGGTCCGGCAACCTCCGCTACGACGGCGGCTATCCGCAGGCGGTGCTGCGCTCGGCGCTGGCGCTGAAGTTCCTGTGGTACTCGCCCACCGGCGCGATCGCCGCCGCGGCGACCACCTCGCTGCCCGAGTCCATCGGCGGCAACGGCAACTGGGACTACCGCTACGCCTGGGTGCGCGATGCCGCCTACACCACCAAGGCGTTCATGCGCGTGGGCGCGCTGGCCGACGCCAAGGCCGCGTTCGGCTGGCTGCTGGGCACCATCGCCCGGCACCGCCCGTGGATCCGGCCGTGCTACACCCTGCACGGCGAACGGGTGCCGGACGAGCGCGCGATCGACATCCCCGGCTACCGCGGCACGCGCCCGGTGCGCGTGGGCAACACCGCCAACGACCAGCTGCAGCTGTGCCTGTACGGCGACGTGTTCGAGATGGCCTCGCGCTTCGTCGACCACGGCCACATCCTCGACCCGCACACCGCGCAGCAGCTGTTCGAGCTCGCCAACGAGTGCGCCGACGCGTGGATGCGCAAGGACGCCGGCTTCTGGGAACTGGAGGACCCGCAGCACTACACCATGTCCAAGATCGAATGCTGGATGGCGCTGCGCCGTGCCGGCGAACTGGCCCAGGCCGGGCATCTATCCCAGGCGATGCTGGGGCGCTGGCAGCGCGAGCAGGCGCGCATCCTCGAATGGATCGATGCGCATTGCTGGTCCGAGGACAAGCAGGCCTACACCCTGTACGCCGGCAGCGACGCGCTCGACGCGGGCCTGATGCTGGCCTCGCGCTTCGGCCTGGGCCAGGCGCGCCGCGAACGCATGGTCGCCACCCGCGAGGCGATCCGCCGCGAACTGGGCCGCGGCGAAGACGGCGCGCTGCTGCACCGCTACAGCGGCATGCAGGCGCGCGAAGGCGCCTTCATCGCCTGCAGCTTCTGGATGGTGGAGGCCTACGGCCTGCTCGGCGAACGCGACGAAGCCCGGCGCCTGTTCGAGCGCCTGCTCGAGTGCGTCGGCAACGACGTCGGCCTGCTGCCCGAACTGGTGGACCCCCGCAGCGGCGCCGCGCTCGGCAACATGCCGCAGGGCCTGAGCCACCTGGCGCTGATCCACGCTGCGCTGGCGGTGGGCGGCGAATAGGCCGGTTGCGGCGCGCGTGGCGGCGTGCGCCCTACCCTGCGGCGGCGCGCAAGGGCATCATGCATGCTGGTTTCCTTCAAGAGTTCCGCATGAGCGCTACCGCCACCCCCTATGCCGTCGGCCAGCTCTGGCGCTGCAAGGGCCGCACGCCCGACGAAACGCCCACGCTGCTGATCAACCAGATCGACCAGCACCCGCTCGGCGGCGAGATCTACCACGTGACCCTGCGCGATATCCGGCTGCGCCAGCCCGCCCTGCCGAGCGGCTGGATCGACTCCCTGCCGCACGCGCCGGTGATCGCACAGACCTTCGAACGCAGCGGCGCCACGCTGGTCGGCACCGACACGCCCGACCCGGCCTACCGCGAAGGCTACGCGCAGTGGAAAGCCGCGTTCGACGCAGGCAACGCAGGATCCTTCGGGGTCAGCGTGGCGACGATCCTGGAGATCGTCGAGCGGCAATTGAACGGGCAGCCGGTGCGCTGAGCGCTGCCATGCGGCGGATATCGCCTCCGGCATCTGCCAACGCCGCCACGCCGCAGCGTTCCTCTCCCAACGTCGTGCGATGGAGCACAGCGCACCCCTGTAGGAGCGGCTTCAGCCGCGACGGGCTCTACCGATTGACCATGTCGCGACTGAAGTCGCCCCTACAAAAAGCTTGCGGCTGGACCGACCCGCTAACACATTGCGACAAGCACACCGAACACTGTAGGAGCGGCTTCAGCCGCGACCAGCTTTACCGATAGACCTTGTCGCGGCTGAAGCCGCTCCTACAAAAGCGCTGGACTATGCCGGCCGCTCGCTAGCTGTGTAAACCCACCAGGTTGTTCAGTGTGATGCGTGAGATGGGGGGTACGTAGCCGAGGGTGGCGTGTGGTCGGTGCCAGTTGTAGTGGTGCAGCCAAGGGATGAAGGCGCTGGCGCGTTGCTCAGAGCAGGCATACGAGCGCGCATAGGCCCATTCGCGCAGGCAGGTCTGAACCAGTCGCTCGGCCTTGCCGTTGGTGCGCGGCGTGTAGGGGCGCGTGCGTAGGTGGCGCATGCCGAGCCGGCGGATAAGTCGGCGGAAGCGGCGCGAGCGGTAGCACGCGCCGTTGTCGGTCAGCACGCGCTCGACGCGCACCCCCATGGCCCGGTAGTAGCGCAGCGCCTGCAACAGGGCCCTGCAGGCGCTGGCCCCACGCTCGTCCGGCTCGATGGAGCCAAATGCCAGGCGTGAATGATCGTCGATGGCCAGATGGACATACTCCCAGCCAGCGCCATCGGAGGTCACCTGACGATCGCCCGTGACCCGATGACCGGGTTGACGGAACCGGCCGAGCTTCTTGATGTCCAGATGCAGCAGTTGGCCGGGTCGGGCGTACTCGTAGCGGTTCTGCGGCGGTGCCGGCTGCAGCTCGGCCAGCCGGTGCAGGCCGGCGCGGCGCAACAGCCGGGCGATCGTGCTGGGTGCCACCGGCACGTGCTGGGCGATCTGCCGGTAGCTATGGCGTGCCCGGCGCTGCTCCAGGACCTGTTCCACCCACTCTGGCCGCGTCGCGTGCGGGCAGGCGTGTGGGCGTGAAGAGCGGTCGGCCAAGCCTTCGGCACCTTCCTGCCTGAATCGCTTGAGCCACGTGTAGGCGGTGCGCACGCTCACGCCTGCCGCATGCGCCGCTTCTTCCACACGCAATCCCTGAACAAGGATGCGATCCACGAGCAGGGCTCGACCGCGAGGGCTCAAACGGGCATGTTCATGCAGGTTCATCCGGGGCTCCTGGGCGCTGGGTTGGCTTGGTAACCCCCATCTTCCTGGGATGCCCCGGATGAACAACCTACTGAGAGATCACAGCTAGCGCCCCATCGACGCCACGAACTGCATCGGCGTGCCGGCCGCCTTGCGCGGCAGCGGGCGGATGCGCACCAGGACGTTCCGGCACACGTCCAGGTCCTTGTAGACCAGCGTGCGGCCGTCGCTGAAGCCGAAGCGCAGGTCGTAGCGGCAGCCCGCGCCGGCGATGCCGACCGTGGCCGAGTCGCCGCCGCCGCGCAGCGGGTCGGCGGCGATGGCGCGGAACGCGCCGCTGCCGGCGTGGGCCACCGCCAGCGAGGTCACGCTGTCGTGCGCTCGGTTGACCAGCTGCAGATAGTGCAGCCGGCCCTCGTCCTGCGCCTGGGCGGCGGCGGCCACAACGAACAGCGAACTGGCGAGCACTACGGTACGGAACAAGCGCATGGCGACGATCTCCGGCAGAAAGGGAACCGCCCCGCACGCATGCCGCCGCGGGACCGTTGCGCACATCTGGCGCGCACCCCCCGCCTGCCGCAAAGCGATCCGGGACGAATCGTCGCGCGGCCGTGACCAATCGTAGCCATCGGCCACAGCGCTTCTCAGCGCGCGCGGCGGCGCTTAGCATCGGCGCATCCCGTCCGAGCGCCGCCCCATGAACATCCGCCTGGGTTCCACGGAAATCGGCCTGACCCGATACCTGAGCTTGTGGACGGCGGTGGTCGTCGCCTTCACCGTGCAGGGCTACCTGTACGACATGGTCAACAGCGGCAGCCACCGCTGGGCGCTGACCGAATACATGCGCTGGTCGATGATCCAGTGGTACACCTGGGCCGCGCTGGCGCCGCTGGTGTTCCGCCTGGGCGAGCGCTACCCGATCCGCCCGCCGCTGCGGCTGCGTTCGCTGGGCCCGCAACTGCTCGCCAGCGGCGGCGTCACCCTGCTGGCGATGATCGCCGGCGCGTTCGTCTCCAAGGGCGACTTCTCCGAGCAGCTCTGGCAGTTCCTCAGCAAGCACTTCGCCATCGGCCTGCTCACCTACTGGGGCCTGCTGGCCATCCAGCAGGCGCTGCACTACCGCAGCGAGAGCGACCGCCGCGAACTGGAGGCCGGGCGCCTGGCCACGCAACTGGCGCAATCGCGGCTGCAGGCGCTCAAGACCCAGCTGCAGCCGCATTTCCTGTTCAACACGCTGCACGCCATCGTGACCCTGCTAGACGAGGACACCGCCTCGGCCGAGGACATGCTGCTGCGCCTGAGCGAACTGCTGCGCGCGCTGCTGGAGGAATTCGATGGCGAAGAGATCACCCTGCGCCACGAGCTCACCCTGCTCGACCTGTACCTGGGCATCCAGCGCAAGCGCTTCGGCGACCGCCTGAGCACGCGCCTGTACATCGACCCGGCCACGCTGGACTGCGCCGTGCCCAGCCTGATGCTGCAGCCGATCGTGGAGAACGCCATCCAGCACGGCATCGGCCGCCACGCCGGCGCCGACCGCGTAGAGATCGAGAGCCGCCGCGAGGACGGCCACATCTGGATCGAAGTGCGCAACCGCAACAGCACCCTGGACACCAGTAGCGAACCCGCCGGCCACGGCATCGGCCTGTCCAACACCCGGCTGCGGCTGAAGGAACTGTACGGCGATGACGCGCAGATCCGCCTGGACATCACCTGGCCGCAGGGCGTGGTGTGCCGCGTGCGCCTGCCGTTCCGCGAACTGGAAGATGCCGAAGGCGCGCCGGAGCACGTGCCCGCATGAGCCTGACCGCGCTGGTCATCGACGACGAACCGATCGCGCGCCACGCCATCGTGCGCCTGCTGCGCGAACAGGCCGACATCGAACTGCTGGGCGAATGCGGCGACGGCGCCGCCGCAGTGGCCGCGATCCGCGAGCACTCCCCGGACCTGGTGTTCCTGGACATCCAGATGCCGGAAATGACCGGCATGGACGTGGTCGCGCAGATCGGCGCCGAACGCATGCCCGCCACCGTGTTCGTCACCGCCTACGAGCAGTACGCCGTGCGCGCCTTCGAAGCCAACGCCGTGGACTACCTGGTCAAGCCGTTCAGCCGCGAACGCTTCGCCGCCACCCTGCAGCGCGCCAGGACGCGGGTGGGCGGCGCCGGCAACAGTCCCGCGCAGATCCTGCAGGCGCTGGACGCGCTGCGCCAGCGCGACGCCTACCTGCAGCGCATCGCCGTGCGCGTGGACGAACACGTGGTGTTCGTCGACGTGGACGACATCGTCTGGATCAAGGCCAACCGCAACACCGTGCAGATCCACCTGGCCGGCGCCACCCACGAACTGCGCGAGACCATGGCCGCCGTCGCCGCGCGCCTGGACCCGCGCCACTTCGCCCGCGTGCACCGCTCGGCCATCATCAACGTGCGCCGCGTGAAGGCCATCCACCCCTGGTTCAACGGCCACCACGTGGTCACCATGGACACCGGCCAGCAGCTGCGCATGAGCCGGTACCAGCACGAGGTGTTCCTGCGGTTGGTCACCAACGGGACTGGCGACTGACGAAGCGCGGCGGAAGGCAGACGGAAGGCAGACGTCGGCCAACCGGCCCCGGCCGACGCAGATGCGCGATGTGGCGGCGCATGGTGGAGCGGTCGGCGTCGGAGTGACTGCACGACCCATCCCTGTCCGTCACCGCTGCCGTTGTTACCGGCAGCGGCACCGCATTGCTTCGATGGACGACCGCGCCCTCACCCGGCTACAGGCGATCGGCGCGGCCAAGCAACTCAACCACCGGCCAGGCCACCGCCCGCCCGTCCCGGCAGCGCGCCGTCTTCGTCCACCGCATCCGGATCCTCCAGATCGCCCACCTCGCGCCCGATGCCGGCCTTCGGATCGGACTGCGGCGGCGTCTGGCGAGGATCTGCTGGCGAACCGCCGGACGCCTTGTCGGTATCCACCGTGTCACCTTGCTTGTTGTCGTCGCGCTTGCTCATATCGGTATCTCCTCATGGACGGCCCGAGCCTACGACGCAAGGCGTGAAGAGGACTGCTGCCGGGTGTCATGACGAAGAAGGCGTACGATGCGGGCATTGCAAGCTCAGGCGGGGCTCGCTGACACACGTTCCTCAGCGCCTACGCGGCGCGGCAGCTATCCCACTCATTTGCCCGGTTGCGCAGCCGCAACGGCATTCTTCTTGGAGATCTCCACCCGGCTCCAACTTAGCACCTGGCTCGCCGGGATCAGGAAGCGCGGGGCGTGCTCGTCGCCGAGCCCGCCAGGCGGCGCCACGTAGAAATCCGAACCCAACCGCGTCAACACGTCCACCGAGCGCAACACGTACACGTTCGACGCGGGCTGCGCCGGTTCGCACTGCGCCGCCGGCCAAGCCGCCTTGACGATCTGGCAGCCCTGCTCCGTCAACTGCAGCTGCACGCCCGGCAGCATGCCGATGCCGAGCTTGCGCGCGGTGATATCCACTGTCCCCAGCAGCGCGCCACTGTATGCAACGGCCATGAACATCGCGGGTCCGATAACGCGCAGGCGCTTGGACAACTCCGCCCGATGCGTCGCATACAAGACCCAATGCATAAAGACGACCATAAAGGCTGCAAGTGCCAGATAGAACCAATCCAGACGCCCGATTGGAGGTGCCACATAGCCGACCGCAAAAGCAGCAAGCGGCCAGAACACTAAGTACATCAACAGCATCAACGAAAAGGTGCCACGACGCTTGCGCAAGACCGGCCAAAATCGCCGTACGCGATCTACATCCGAAAGCACCAGCAGCACCATCAAGGCAAAGGCGCCCACACTGAAGCCGGCAATCACACCGTAAGTCGCCAGACGGCCGAACTTCCAGTGCGCCAAGGCAAGCATCATGGCGTAGTACCCAGCGCTGAGGAGCGCCGCTCCTGCGAACAGCCAAAGACTGCCGAAGACGCGTTCCTTCCGACGGCCAAGTGCGAGCTGCGCGCGGCGGTAGTAAGACTTCAAGCTCTTACGCGGCGCATCGTCCTGTCTCGGCCTCAACGGGACGATCAGCAGATGCTGACCGACCAGGAACCCGATCACGCATGCGGGCAACGCAAGCACCGCCAGGAAGCCAAGCAACGCAATCCCGCCGAGCAATGCCACCGCGCTCAGCACCACACCAAGATCGCCCAGCGACAACGACGGCACGTAACCGACGCGCAGGAAGTGCGCCAGCACCATGCCGCCACCCCAGCATGGCACCCACCATTTCAGGTCCACCCCGAACGTCTGGCGCAACATGCGCCACAGCGGCATGGCGGGCGCGTCGTGCTGCATCGCCCGCCCGCCTACTCCACCGCCACCTGGGGCGGCCTCCTCGCTCTGCTGCATCGTGGTTCCTTGGCGCTTGGCCGCACTGTTTCCTGGCAGGGGCCAAGCATACTCAAGCGCCGCTCCACGGAGGCAGACACTTCTCTGTAACCGCACGGCATACAGCCGGATCGGCATGCCATCCGGAGCAGCTGGGCCAAGCCCGCTACTGCGCCGCGCCGCTCAAAGCTTCTGCTTGGCCACCTCATCGAGGATGCCGCGCACCGCCTGCGCCGCGTCATAGATCGCCTCGCCAAGCGCGGGCAAGGTTCGCTGATCCAGATGAGAAACACTACCCGCGGCAATCACGTCGCCATGGGCGGCGATCGTCCGCACCAGGCGGTCCAGCGTGTCCGCCTGGTCCAAGGCAATGCCGAAGGCGAAGGATGAAGTGGCCATCTCACTTCCTCCCCCTCGCCACCCCGGCCACAGTATCGGCGCCATGATCCTGGCTCGAGTAAGGCGACTGACGGCGCGCCGGCCACGACACCTCGCGCAGCACCAGGTTCACCTGTTCGGCGAGCAGTTCCATGCAAAACGCCAGCTCGCCCATGCGTATCTCCGGCGTAGCCGCCTGCTCTTCGGCCGGGGTACGCGGCCGCGCCAGTCGCGCCAGGAAATTGAGCTGGTTGGCCAGCCTCGCCAGCCGGAACTGGCTCTCCTCGGGCAGGAAGTAGCCCGGCATTTCAAGATCGTCCACGCTGTAGTCCGACATCGTCGCCTCCTCGTTCCATGAAGTGGCCATCCGCCGCCAATGGCGGACGGGAAGTCGGGAGGCTAGAAACCGCTAACAGCCGGCGGGCTTATTCCCCTTGCGGGTGTTGTATTCACCGCCCTCCCGACGCAGAACGTCGCGTCGGTTGCACCTGCGAAGCATGCAGACACAAAAAACCCACCAGTTTGTCGGAGGTGGGTACCGCTGTTAGCGGAGTTTCTAGGCTCCGTTTAGTAATTTTGCTACTGACAGCGCGACGCGTCAAGGTGTTTGAAAGCAATTAGTAAATAGCCAACGTGAGCCAACCATCTAACCACTTACGGGAGTCGGGGCGGCTCTCCAGACAGCGATCGCGCTCGCAGCGCCTCATACAGCTGAGCCGGACCGAGAAGGATGTCCTTCAACCCATCGCGAACGCGCTCAGAGTCCAACGCCTGCGTGCTCATCGTCTGGTGTGCTTCGAATGCATCCATGATGGCGTGCATCAGCGCGTCTTTCAGGTCGGGCGAGTTGGCGAACTGCTCCTTGCTGTTGCTGCTCGCCTGTTGCACCAGCGTGTCGTTCTCCAGAAGCTTTCCCTTGATGACGCCATTAACGTAGACCAATTGGTCATCATCGGTCAGCTCACCTTGGAAAAGACCATTCACCTTCTCGATGATTTCCACCAGGTAGGCCTGTTGCTTCTCCTGTACTGATCCACTGCCCACCGCATCCATCGGTGCCAGCTTGTAACTGCCGTCCTGATTGAGGCCCATCGGTTGCTTGCCGCGGCCCTTCAACGTGTGGTGTGTGAGGATGACCTTGGAAAGGTCCACTGTATCGCGCTGCCGTCCAAATTCGAGCAACGGAATCAGGCGCCGGAAGAACAGAAAGCGTTTTTCGATGTCGGTATTGCCATAGTTGAAGATCTGGCCAAGGAATGCGTAAAGACGCATATAGACACCCATGTCGTTCTTGAACAGGATCAAAGCGTCCAGCTGATCCTTGGCGGCCTTCGCTTTCTTCTGGTCATCCCGGGCTTCGGATTCGATCTTCTCTTGCTGCAAAGCCTTGTATCGCTTCAGCAGGCGATCGGCCACAGGCGCAATGGCAGCATCCAGCTGCTTCTGCGTACCCGCAAAATCCAGTTCAACACGCGCTACGCGCTCGACCTCAAAGCTATCGTAGTAACCTGCTGCATCCAGCTTCGCACGCAGGTCGTACACCTGATTCGGATCAGTGACCGACGCAAGCTCCGCGGTCTTGTAATAGGTTTTGAAGGCCCTCAGGATCTCGGCAGGATCGTTGACGAAGTCGAGCACGTACGTCGTGTCCTTTCCAGGATAGGAACGATTGAGCCGCGACAGCGTCTGCACCGCCTGGATCCCGCCAAGCATCTTGTCCACGTACATGCCGCACAGCAGCGGCTGGTCGAAGCCCGTCTGGAACTTGTTGGCCACTAGGAGCAGGTGATAATCCGGCTCCTTAAAGACCTCGCGAATGTCACGCCCACGCAGCCCGGGGTTCAACAGTTGATTCGATTCGGCGACTGCATCGGGGAAGCTATCCGGGTCATTGACCTCACCCGAGAACGCCACTAGCACGCCCAATGCATAGTGCTGCCGCTCAATATAGCCGCGGATGGCCTTCTGCCAGCGCACTGCCTCCTTGCGACTGCCGACCACGACCATCGCCTTGGCTTTCCCGCCAAGCAACGGCTGCACGTTCTCGCGGAAGTGCTCTACCACTACCTGCACCTTGCTGGCGATGTTGTAGGGATGCAAGCGCACCCACTGCATGATCCCTTTCAACGCCGAACTTCGCTCTACTTGGAGCTGGTCGTACTCTTGCCCATTGTGTGCAAGCTTGAAGGCCAGGTTATAGGTGGTGTAGTTCTTCAGCACATCGAGGATGAACTTCTCCTCGATTGCCTGCCGCATCGAGTAGACATGGAAGGGCTTTGGCAGTCCGTCTTCACCTTTGCGGCCAAACAGCTCCAATGTCTTGGCCTTGGGTGTGGCGGTGAAAGCCACGTACGTCAGGCCTTTCACGCTCGCACGTGCTTCCATCTGCGCGGCGAGCAGCGCTTCGGTATCGACTTCCCCACCATCCTGCAGTTGCGCCCACTCCTCTGAGGAAAGCACCTGCTTGAGCTTGACCGCGGCCTCGCCGGTCTGCGAGCTGTGCGCCTCGTCGGCGATCACTGCGAAACGCTTGCCCTCGGTCGCCGCAAGCTCCTGCACGGCCTGCAGTGCAAAGGGGAAGGTCTGGATGGTGCAGACAATGATTTTCTTGCCGTCCTTCAATGCCTGGCTCAGCAGCGCGCTCTTGCTGCCGGATTCGTTGGTAATGCTGGCCACCACGCCAGTGGTACGCTGGAAGTCAAACAAGGCCTCTTTCAGCTGCGCGTCTAACACCGTGCGATCGCTCACCACCAGTACGCTGTCGAACAGCTTGGTGTGGAGTTTGTCGTGCAGATCCGCCAGGAAGTGCGCGGTCCAGGCGATGGAGTTTGTTTTGCCCGAACCGGCCGAATGCTGGATCAGATAGCGCCCACCCGCGCCATTAGCAAGCACATCGGCGACCAGTTGTCGTGTCGCATCCAGCTGGTGATAGCGGGGAAAAATGACGCTGGCCAGCTGCTTCTTGTCGTCGCGCTTGCCAATCAAATAACGATGCAGGATGTCCAGCCAGCTTTCGCGAGCCCAGACCCCCTCCCACAGATAGGCCGTAGCATAGCCATCGGGGTTTGGCGCGTTGCCCGCACCACCGTCGTTGCCACGATTGAACGGCAGGAAGACCGTGTCAGTCCCGGCCAGCCGCGTTGTCATCATCACTTCGGACTGGCTAACCGCAAAGTGGACCAGCGCCCCTCCAGGGAATCCCAGCAACGGCTCAAGCACGCCACCTTTTGGATGCGGATGGCGGTCGAAGCGGTATTGGTCCACCGCGTCGTCTACGCCCTGGGTGAAGTCACTCTTCAGCTCGGCGGTGGCCACCGGGATACCGTTGAGGAACAGCACCAGATCCAGCTCGTCACCGGGATTGTTAGGCGAATGGCGGACCTGCCGCACCACACGCAACCGGTTTGCCGCATACCTGGCCTGGATGTCCGGGTTGATCGCCAACGCCGGCTTGAACTGCGCCAACTCCAGCGGCTCGCGCAGGCCAAGCATCTCCACGCCGCGGCGCACCACGTCCAGCGTGCCGCGCTCGTTGAGGTTCTTACGCAGGCGCTCGGCCAGCACCTGCGACGTTGCGGGGCCGTGCGTCTTGACCAGGCGCTGCAAGCTGTCTGGTTGCGTCGCCTCGATCCATGCCAGCAGATCGGGCAGGAACAAGCCGCTCGCCCGGTCGAACAAGTCCGCATCGCCCTCCTCGTGCAGCCAGCCGCTGGCCGCAAGGTGCGCGCAGATCTCTCGCTCGAAGTGGTGTTCCTGGTGCAGATTCATCCGATCCCCTGTTGGCATTCTTTGCTGCTTATTTAAATCAATGGTGCCGGCGTCGCCGGAAGCGCGGGAGGCCCCAGCACGAATCGCGCGCGTTCCTGTCGAAGCATCTGGTATGGCGTCAAGAAGCGCACGCCAAGCCCTACACAGACGTTGGGAATCTTGATCTTCCTTGTTGAATTGGCTGGCACTTCATGCGTCACCACGGCGTGGCCTGCCGCCAACGCGAACGCCACCAGCCAGTAATCGGCGACCTGCAGAAAGGTGTTCACCGCGACCGGCTCGTATTGCTGGCTAGCAGCCCATGCGCTGACCCGCGCAGCAGCAGCCAACACCGCATTGTCAGGCGGAAGGAAGAATGCATCGCCGCGCGCGTGCGCCCACACGGCCAGATCGTCCTCACCGGTCTGTAGCTCTTCGCCAACCTGGCGAATGCTGAAAACATTCCCGGCCGCATGCTTCATCACCAGCCAATCCCAGAACGCCGGGCAGAAATCGAACCCGTATTGCAGGTTCTTGGCCTGGATAAAGACATTTGCATCCAGCAGATAAGCCATCAGGTCGGCAGTCCCAGTGAGCGGCCAAGCTCGTTGAATGTTCCTGTCTTCGCGATTCCCAGCATCTGGAAGGCGTCGCGATACAGCGTACGGCCTTCGAGCGTGCTCTCCACCAGGGAACGGGCAAAACGCTTGCCCACCCGCGCGGTTGTCGTGCGATAAAAATCGCCACCACCACTGCTTGTTGTCTGGATCGCCGCTAATCGAGCCTGCTCGGCACGAAATGCCTGCCAGAAGGCATCGCGGCTTAGCCTGCCGGCATCCAGCATCCTGCGCAGCACCACCAGCGTGCTGACCTTGAACTCCCGCGCGAGCCTGCGCAGCGCTTCTTCCAACAGCTCGCCATCACGCAGGGCCGCAACAAACACGGGCAAAGGCACCAGCAACTCGGCGGCAACCTGGTTGCACCAGCGTTCAACGTCAGCGCCATGTTGCGGCCGGCCGGCTCCCTCGACGCCGGCATCGCTCAACGCCGATTGCCCAAGCCACAGATGCGCCAGTTCGTGTGCCAGCGTGAACATCTGCGCGGACTTGCTATCCGCTCCATTGATAAACACCAGCGGCGCCAGCGCGTCCGTCAACGCAAACCCGCGAAATTCCTCAGGATCCAGAATACGCGTGTTGTTACTGCCCACCACGCCGCTGACCATCACCAGCACGCCAAGCGCGTCGGCCTGGGCAATGAACAAGCGCAATGCCTCGGTCCAGCCGGGACATTCCCGTCGCGCCTGCACGCTGAACCCCAGCGTCAGCCGCAACTGCTCGGCGGCACGTTCTGGCGTAATAGAAAGGTCCATGCTTCCGATGAACGGTAACGGCCACTGGCCCGTGACTAGCGCCTCATCGCGATACCAGGCCTGTCGAGCTTGGCAGGCATAGAGCGTGTCCAGCAGGTCGGCGCTCGGCCGGGCAACGGCACGATCCCCGATGGTACGAAAGTCCGGAATGGGAAGCGGTTCCTCGGGCGGCCTAGGCAGGAAGAAGTAGCCCACGGGCGCGTGCGTCGCACGCGCATAGCTTTCAAGCTGCCGCAGCGTGGGCTGCAGATCACCTGCCTCCCACTCCGGCAACTTTGGGAACCGCACTGTCAACGCCCGCGCATCCAGACCCGCGCGGTCCCGCGCCCAGCGCAACAATTCAGGTTGGACATCAACTCGTATCATTTGAAGAGTTTAACCAAGACGCCGCGGGCGGCTCCATGTGATCGCCAGTATTGCCCAAGAAAATCAAAGTGGCCTATGTTAAAGCCAGCCTAGAACATGGATGGCTCATCTGCGCCGTCTTGCCCCCCTCCTGATTCACCGCTCCAGTCACCCAACAACTACTTCGCCCGAATGGCGGCCGCTCACAGTACCCACACCATCCTGCACTGCCTGTCGCTCAATCGCATCTAAGGAACGGCCGGAAGCATCTTTCCAATCGTCCCAGCCATTGGACGAGCGACCCAGCAGCAATCCCGATGCAGCACTGGGCGACCGGAACAGGTGGTCGACCTCAAACCGGATCTGCGCCCCCTGAACGGATAGCACCCCCTGCTCCAGCAACTCCTTACGCGTCGCGAGCAACCGATCAGGGACTGATGCGACCGTTTCAAAGCGTCCAGTAGAGCCCTTCAGGACCACCATGCCCTCGGTGGTGTACTCGCCAAGGCCTTCGGTCTCCGGACCACGACAGTGATAGCGAGGCTTCTGAACTGCGGCAGAGGCCTGTAGTTTTCGCAGTGGCTCGAAGATCGGGTAGCCCATCGTCGCCAGCAGCACTCGGAATGTCTGGTGGATCTCGCGGCAATCCGCTTCCATCGGCGCAGGCGTGTGCGGTCGTCCACCACCGGTCCCGTTGTGCAATTGATAACGCCCGGCCTCTTGGGCTTGCTGGATGGAACACCACTCAAGGTAAATTGCATGCGTGTTGGTCAGGCTCTGGGTCAACGACACCGCTACTACTGCACGGCTCCAGAAATCCTTTTTTGTGTTGTGCTCGGACAACCGTTGCCTCAGCAGTCCGCTCTGTCCGATATAAGCCTGCTCGCGTCCACTCGTCTCATCCTCGCCAAAGAGGAAATACACGCCCACCTGCTCAGACTCCGGCATCGCCAAAAATTCGGCCATGAGGCTGCGCGGCACTTCGATCATCCGCACAATGCGCGTGGTGATCTCGGCAACACGCACGCCCTGCGGATCCCCGGAGGGGAGAAAGATCTGGATGGTCTGTGGATGACTGTTCATATGGCGATGTTCTCAACTTGGCAGCTTACGTCGATCTTGCCGGTGACGGCGGCGGCGATCAGGGCGCTGCGGCGTTCTTTGAGCAGGGCGATGGCATGTTCGGACTGGGCTTTGAGTTCTTCAAGCATGATGGTTTCCGCGCTGAGAAATCCGATGATTTCGGTTTGTTCGTGACGCGGAGGAACCGCAATCCAAAGTTCCCGAATGTTTTCCAGGCTAAGCCCTTGTTTGAGGCCGTACTGCGAAAGTTCGAACTGCGTCTGGCCGAAATTGCTCTTCAACGTAGAGGCCAAGAAGAGCGGAAGGACATCCTCTGTCGGACGAATGAGGCAAAGGTGCTGATTCACATACGCCGGCTCACGAAGCTGAGCGCATACAGCGACGTTTCCTGTCTTGGCGCCGGTAATGCAAACCACCACGTCTCCATCAATGAGACGAGTGCGAGCCGCCTCCGCATCATCAGCGACACTCACACGCTTTGCAGCTTCAAAATCGATGCCTAACGTGTTGTTGAGGTCGCCGCTTTGGATGAACAGGCTACCGTCCTCGGTAATGCGCTCAGACCACCCACGCGGCCCACTGGTTGTGAACTGACTGACAGCTTTTACGCGGAGCATGCGCCAATGCGCGGGCACTTCGCCCAGCCACGGCACACCGGAGTCCTTCATCGGCGTATTGGGGTCGAGCCCTTTGATGACGGCGTGGGAGATGGTGGCCTGGCGCTTTTCGGCCAGCAGGGCGATGAGCTTTTCCTGCTCAGTAATCAGCGCGTCGATCTTGGCGGTTTCGCGGTCGAGGAAGGCCGTGATGGCTGTTTGCTCCCTGGCGGGCGGGACTGTCAGTGGCATGTGACCGAGAGTCTCCCAGCTCGCTCGCGGCATCTTTGATCCAAACGTCGAGCCATCAATCGCGTCGATGAAACTCTGACTCAGCATCTGATACTGAACATAGCGGCCGTCCATGCCTTGCTTGGGGCGAAGGACGTGGAAGTCACCGACGGCTTCGCCCGCACGCTCTGCTAGAAAGACCTTCGCAAGGTATGGACGCAACTTGCCGAAAAGGATATCTCCTGCGTCAAAGGCAACACCATCCCCTTCGAACTCGCCTTCCGTAGGCAAGAAGCGGCCAGACCACCCTTCGATGTTTTCCAACGCGACCGGCCAATCCCGTCGCGTCGCCTTCTCGGTGAGGAGGGCGAGATTCAACTTCAAACGGCGAACGCCCCAATGCGCCGGCACCTCTCCCAGCCACGCCACACCGCTGTCCTTGTACTCCGGATAACGCGGCAGGCTCATGACTGGCCTCGCCAGGCGCGACGTCCCTGGATGACCAACCGTTCGGCCGTTGAAAAGCACGTCCCACCTTCGCGGGGATGACGACAAGAGGAGCAAGCATCGGGCGCGTTCATTCCGCCAGCTCCCCCAGCATCTTCATGATGCTGGCCGTCACCGCTTTCAGTTCCTCGTCGATGGCGTGCAGGCTGCGCGGCGGCTCGAACACGTAGAAGTGACGGTTGAAGGGAATCTCGTAACCCACCTTGCTCTTGGCCTCGTCGATCCATGCATCTGGCGCATGCGGCAGCACCTCGCGGGCAAAGTACTCGGCGATGTACTGGTCCAGCGGCACGTTTTCGGTATCGCGCAGGGCGCTGTCCGGCTGCGGCTTGCCCTTCTGTTTGCCCTTGATGCCCAGCACCACGTTGCCGGCCTCGTCCTTCAACGGACGCTCGACGGTGATCGTGGTGTAGCCGAAGTCCTCGTTCTTGAAGATGCGCGCGATGGGCACGCGCTTGAGGCGGCCGCCTTCCGGGGGCTGCGGCGCGGCCTGCGTATTGGTCACCAGCTGCGGCTGGCCCAGCGCGTTGCCGGCGGCGTCGATCACGCTGACCAGCTCGGCCTCGGCAAAGTCGCCAAACAGGCGGGTGACGGTGTCGATATGGGCCTGCGCCATCTCCTTGCGCTTGGAGCCCAGGCTCTTGCGCATCTTCTGCCAGAAGCTGCCGGCATCGATCAGCTGCACCCAGCCCTTGCGGTCGTCCGGCTTCTTGTTGGACAGGATCCACACATAGGTGGCGATGCCGGTGTTGTAGAACATGTCGGTGGGCAGGCCGACGATGGCCTCCACCAGGTCGTTCTCCAGCACATAGCGGCGGATCTCGCTTTCGCCACTCCCCGCACCACCGGTGAACAGCGGGGAGCCATTGAGCACGATGCCGAAACGGCTGCCGCCGTCGCGCGCCGGGCGCATCTTGCTTAGCAGGTGCATCAGGAACAGCATTGAGCCATCGGACACGCGCGGCAGGCCAGGGCCGAAGCGGCCGTCGAAGCCCTTGGTCTCGTACTCGGCACGTACGGCCTTCTCCACCTTCTTCCACTCCACGCCAAATGGTGGATTGGAGAGCATGTAGTCGAATTTTTGCCCGGCGTGACCGTCGTCACTGAGCGTATTGCCAGCGACGATATTGCCCACGTCCTGGCCCTTGATCAGCATGTCGGCCTTGCAGATGGCATAGGACTCGTCGTTGAGCTCCTGGCCGTACATGGTGAGCCGCGCTTGCGGGTTGTGTTCGGCCAGGTATTCGCCGGCGATGGACAGCATGCCGCCGGTGCCGGCGGTGGGGTCGTAGATGGTGCGCACCACGGCATTACCGGGCGAGAGCACGTCGTCGTCCTCGATGAATAGCAGGCCGACCATCAGACGGATGACCTCGCGCGGGGTGAAGTGCTCGCCGGCGGTCTCGTTGGAGATTTCGGCGAACTTGCGGATTAGCTCCTCGAACACCGAGCCCATGGTGGCGTTGTCCACCACATCAGGGTGCAGGTCGATATTGGCGAACTTCTCGGTGACCAGGTACAGCAGGTTGGCCTTGGTCAGTCGGTCGACCTGGGTAAAAAATTCAAACCGCTCGAAGATATCGCGCGCCGCCGGCGAAAACGCCTTCACGTAGGTATAGAGGTTCTGGCGGATGTTGTCCTGGTCACCCAGCAGCTTGGTCAGGTCCAGCGGCGAGGTGTTGTAGAAGCTTTGCCCAGCCTTACGCAGCAGGAAGGGCTCAGGATTCAGGCCAGCTTTGGACTTGGCATCCAGTTCTTTCAGCACGGCAGCCTTGGTTGGCGCGAGCACGCAGTCCAGACGGCGCAGCACGGTGAACGGCAGGATGACCTTGCCATACTCGTGCGGTTTGTAATCACCGCGCAGCAGGTCGGCAACAGACCAGATGAAGGCGGAAAGGGAAGCGTGATTCAAAGTGATCTTTCCAGATGGAGAATGGCGCATCCGTAAATCGAGTCGGGTGCCACCGGGATATCAGTGATAGTCGTCTTCGCGCTGATGCCGAACCGCCACTACCGTGACGCATTGGCTGTCCTCGACCTCGAACAGCAGCACATAACCGCTGGCGCCAAAGCCGATGACCAACTCGCGCAGAAATGGATCACCCAGACCTGCTTTGCGGCAGCTCAACGGCGCAAGTTCAAGCACGGTGATGCCATCTCGGATGGCCTGCAGCGTACGCTCGGCCACGGTGAAGTCGCCCTGTGCGCGTTGCAGCAGCCAGTCGTAAAGGCGCGAGATGTCTTCGCGCGCCTCCTCCGTGAAGCGGACGGTGAATCCCACGTTGGCCTAGCCCTTTCGGGCCGTATCCAACTGGGACTGCAGCCCAGCCAGCACGTCTTTCGCGTCGATGTAGCGGCCCGACTGCCGGGCGCTATCGCGCGATGCCAGGCCACGCGCGACAAACGCATCCTGCTGTTGCCGCAGCTGCACTTGGGCACGCACGGACTGCTCGACGAAGCTGGACAGGGTTTCGCCCTTTTGCAGCACCGCCTCGGCGGCCTCGCGCAGCGCAGGATCGACACGGAGCGAAGGAAGGGATGCTGATTTCATGCGACACCTCATGCGTTGCAATTGCAACGCATGATGTCAGGCGGCCGTTGTGACTTCAAGTTCGCTGCTATGGCGTAAGCCCAAGCGCAGCCCGCACCGCATCGCACGCCGCGATCAAATCCAGCACCAGCCGCTCGCTCACATCTAGCTCGCCCTCGTACTCGGCGACGTTGCGCTGGTGGTGGCATTTGTCCAGCACCCGCCATACCTCCGGCCCCAGGCCCAAGGTGTGCGGCAACACCTGGAACACGATGTAGCGGTTGTTGGCGCGATAGCCCTTGGCGCGCAGCGCCGCCAGGCATAACGCATGCGCGGCGTTGTAGGCCAGGTCGAAGCGGCTTTCGAGCGCGAGGGACGCGTTCTTGGCATCGTGCAATCGTGCCAGGCCCGATCGGGTCAAGCCTTCCAGCTCGCGCTGGTCGGCCGGCTCGGCGGTGAGTTGCTTGCCCAGGCCGGACAGGTTCTCAAGTGGCGAGGTCATCCATTCCTCCAATCAACCAGATCTTAGGTTGCTGCAGCACCCGCTGCAGGAACGCATTTTCGTCGCGCAGCCGCTTGGCGTAGTCGGCGCGCGTGTACAACGTGGGATTGACCGGGCGGCCCAGCCGCTCTTCCATGCCATCCAGCGCGCGCATCAGGTCGGCATAGCCCAGCGTGTCGGAGATAACCATTAGGTCGATGTCGCTACGCGCAGTATCGCTGCGCTTAGCCACCGAGCCGTAGACGAAGGCGGCCACGATGTCCGCGGCGATGGGCTGCAAGGCCTCGCCGAGCGGGCCGGCAAGGCCGACGGTCTTCTGCACGATGCTGACCAACTCATCATGGATGGGCGAGTGCGGGTTGGCTTGGTAGCGCTTCTGGTTGCCGGTGCGCTGCACCGTGAGCAAGCCGGCGTCGGCCAGCTTGGCCAGTTCGCGCTGCACCGCGCCGGAGCCGGCGCCGGTGGCCGCAATCAGCTCGCTGACACCGAAGTCGCGCTGCGGCTGGCCGTACAGCAGGGCCAGGACGCGTTGCTGGGTGCGGGTGAACAGGGCGTCCGCCAGTCCTGATGGCCGCGTTGCTGGCGCTTGGGGGGTGGCGATCTTTGGGGTGGTGGTGCCGGCGGTCTTCGTACCCATAATGGGCACGTTACTGCCCAATTTGGGTATTTGCAAGGATGGTGGTGGTCGCGCGACCGTCGATCTCGCTTCGTCCTGGGTTTCGCTTGTGCCGGACCCTCACCCCAACCCCTCTCCCGGGGGGAGAGGGGCTTTTGCTTGCTGCGTCGTCACGCTTCTCGGTGCGCCCGCCCTCGCCTGTTTGCCCTCGGGCGGCCGCTGGCGATATGGCTGTGCGCTGTCTAGACCGGCATCAGCTGCCTGAGCTGCGCCTCACTGGGAAAGCCACACACCCGGAAGCGCGGCGGATAGAAATCGGGCTCCTGCTCCATGAGCTCGGCCACCACTGCCACAACCTTGTGCCAGTCCGCGAACACGACGTCCGCATCCGCGTCCGCTTCGCCTTTCAGCGCAACGAACGCGATGCGCTCGGCCCTGGGCAAGGAGGCCTCTACGCCCTGGGTCCACGTGGCCACCGAGAACTGCCGGCCGCTGCCGTCGTTCTCCTCGAACACACGGTAGGAGGCGACGAAGATGTCGTCTTGGTTGGCCTCGTGAATCTTTTCCAGGAATTCCTTCTGCGCGGAATAGGCGGAGGCATCCAGCAGACGGCGCAGGTCGGCCTGGCGGCGCCTGTGCTCGGGCTGCGGCAGCGCGAACGGGACGATCCGGCGATCGTCGTCGTAGGCGAATGCCAGCGAGGAGATGCACCGGCCATTTGCGACCGCTTCCAGGCTCAATTCCAGCATGCCGGCCATCGCCGTTTCGTCGCGGTCGCCCACCACCAGCAGGCAATCGCGCGTGGGCATCATGAACACCGGCCGCCCCTTCACCGGGACGCGCTGTAGCACGTCGGGCAGCAAGGCGCGGCTGGTGTCGTACCCGTCCTGCCAGGCGCCCCGGAAGATGCCGGCCGCAACCTCCACGAAGCGGTCCGGCGTGGCGTCGCGCAGGTTGCCGTGCGCGATGGCCAAGCCTTCCTCGAGCGTGATGCCCCACGCTTCCTTCGGCCCGTGGGTCAGGGTCAAGGTGGAATCGGGGCGGTCGATCGCCAGCAGTTCGACGCAGTCCTCGGCCAGTTCGCGCCAGACGGCGCCAAAGGGAACCTCCCAGCCGTGCTCGCGCACATGGGCCAGGCGCAATTCCTCCAGCATGCCGCGATGGCGCAGCACGGGCATCAACATCGGCCGCACCTGCTCGAAGGTCTTGGACACGTCTTCTTCGCCATGCCCTTCCGCGAATGCCGCGACATAGCTGCGCAGCACCTCGGCCCGCCCTCGGCGGTCGGCCGTGGTGTAGGCGTGATAGGCGTTGTGCAGATTGATGATGCGCCCGCGCGGGTCGGCAAAGCGGAACTCGTCCGGCTGGTAGACCAGTTCGTCCGGATAGCCCCGCTTGCGCAGCGCGTCCAGAAGCAGCTTGGCGAAGGCATCCTGGCTTGGCTTGCGATTGAATACGTTGTTGAACAGCGCCGCGAGCATCGGCGATCCTCCCCTGTTGGATTGCCATCGTTCGTACTGTGTGCAGCGCGCGAAAGCTACCACAGCTTTAGCCGCAGCCCAGGCTTAGTCCCACCGAAATCCCGCTGACGCCAGAAGCGAGGGCGTTGTCTCGACAAGAAGCGCCATCACATCAGGTCAGGACAGGTATGGATCGGTAACGGGAAGCAAGTCTAGATCGACCAGGCTCATTTCCACCTGGTTGGCCTGCTCGATGGCGGCCGGATCGGACAGATCCAGCAGCGGCGTGGAGAGAATCAGCGTGCCCTTTCCCTGGCGCTCCAGCTTGGCCGCGTTTGGCACCTGCTCGGTCGTCAGCGCCTGAGGCACGTAGCCCATCCAGCCGAGGAACTCGCGGTGGGGAAAGGGTGCGCGGTCCACGCTGTAGAGAAGCAATTCGTTGATGACGCGCTGCTTGATGTTGGTTTGTGCGAACCTCGTTCGCGTATCCGACACCAATGCCTTCAACAACGCCCAAACAACATCCACTGGGGGAGAGTAGAGCTTCTCTATCCCACTCACTCCTAGGCGAACGTCCCCGGCGCTTGGCGTGATGGACAGGGAGACTTTCCCGCGCTTGGCCCATTCCTTTTCGCTTCCTGCGTTGGTTAGAAGAACCCCATTGCTTCCTTGTGAGGGAGCCCCAGGAAATTCCTGGTCCATTTGGTCATCTGCCTGGATGCGGGACACGATGGCTTGCCGGTCAGAGAACGAGACAAAAGGATCCTTAGGTCCCGCGGGCACGGCCCACCAGTCGCAAAAATCCTCATGAGTGCTCGCCAACCGCTCAACCCAACCAGCAGCCTCTTCATAAGCCTGCTCAGCCGTAAGCTTCATGGAAGGGAATCGGCATACCATGTGATGTTCATGGAAAACGCCCAAGGATGTAAGGGGCCAATCTGGCCGATGCGGCTGGAATCCCTACTTCCCTGCCCGCTCGGCACCAGTTCGATATCGGCGCTCTATCTGGCCAGCTTCCGAGCCGAGGGGCGCTTGGCAGGTTGTCCCGCCATGCGCTTTTCCAGGTAGTCGCGCATATCGCTCCACGCGATAGCCTTCCCGGACGCGACGATGTCGGCGTAGCGCTGCTCCGCCACGGCGTCGAAGTCGGCGCGACGCTCGGCCAGGTCGGCTTTCTCGGCAATCGCTTCCACAATGAAATTATGCGGCGTGATGCCCTGCCGCTTCGCCGCTGCGGCAACCCGTGCCTTGAGTTCCTCGGGCAGGCGGATGGTGGTGGTGCTCATGAATCCTCCATGCACATTGGGTCCCGGACAAATGTAGTACTTCTGTGCCACAGAATCCGTATCGACAACCCACCACGCAGATACAAGAAAGGCCCCCTTGCGGAGGCCTTTCGAAGCTCGCCTTCGGCCCCGGCTCCTCCCGCGCGCAGGAGAAGGATCGAGGCGCAGGCGGCCTGCTTACGCGAACGGATCCTGCAACACCATGGTGTGGTCGCGGTCCGGGCCGGTGGAGACGATCGCCAGCGGGCAGCCGGCCAGTTCTTCCAGCGCGCGCAGGTAGGCGCGTGCGGCCGGCGGCAGCTCTTCCCACACGGTGATGCCGTGGGTGTTCTCGGTCCAGCCCGGGAATTCCAGGTATACCGGGGTGCACTCTTCCCAGCCCTGCGCGTCCAGCGGGGCGTATTCGGTGCGCTTGCCGCGGTATTCGTAGGCGATACACATCTTCAGCTTCTCCATGCCGTCGAGCACGTCGAGCTTGGTGATGCACAGGCCGGAGATGCCGTTGATGGCCACGGCGCGCTTGAGCGCGACGATGTCGATCCAGCCGCAGCGGCGCGGGCGGCCGGTGGAGGCGCCGTATTCCTGGCCGCGGTCGCGGATGCCCTGGCCCACTTCGTCGTCCAGCTCGGTCGGGAACGGGCCGCCGCCGACGCGGGTGGCATAGGCCTTGGCGATGCCCAGCACGTAGTCGATGTCCGGGGCGCCCACGCCGGTGCCGGCCAGCGCGCCGCCGACGGTGGTGTTGGAGCTGGTCACGTACGGGTAGGTGCCGTGGTCGATGTCCAGCAGCGCGCCCTGGGCGCCTTCGAACAGCACGCGTTTCCCCTGCTTGCGCAGCTCGTGCAGGATGCCGGCCACGTCGGACTTCATCGGCTGCACGTATTCGCCGAAGGCCAGCGCTTCGTCGTAGGTCTTCTGGAAGTCGACCGCTTCCACGCCCAGGTACTTGGTCAGCACGAAGTTGTGGTAGTCCAGCGCGGTGCGCAGCAATTCGGCCAGCTGGTCGGGGTAGTGCAGGTCGGCGATGCGGATGCCGCGGCGCGCCACCTTGTCCTCGTACGCCGGGCCGATGCCGCGGCCGGTGGTGCCGATGGCCTTGCCGCCGGCGGCCTTTTCGCGGGCCTGGTCCAGGGCGATGTGGTACGGCATGATCAGCGGCGCGGCCGGGGAGATCTTCAGCCGCGAGCGCACTTCCACGCCGTTGCCTTCCAGCTCGCCGATTTCCTTCTGCAGCGCGGCGGGGCTGATGACCACGCCGTTGCCGATCAGGCACAGCGCGCCTTCGCGCAGGATGCCCGACGGGATCAGGTGCAGGACGGTCTTCTTGCCGTTGATGACCAGGGTATGGCCGGCGTTGTGGCCGCCCTGGAAGCGGACGACCGCACCGATTTCCTCGGTGAGCAGGTCGACGATCTTGCCCTTGCCTTCATCGCCCCACTGGGCACCGAGCACGACTACTGACTGACCCATGGCTGGGTAACTCCTGGTTTGTGCGCGCGGCCATCGGGGCCGCACGGATTGGTGGCCATGCACGGGCGGATGCCGGCGCCGGCGCGGCCGCTCCATCGGGGAGCGTCCAGGCGGCGACAGGCCCTTACACGGAAAAAGCCGGTCGGAGCGCTCGCATGGAGCGGGCCCGGCCGGCTTTTGTGCATTATCCGGGTTTTGGGTGATGGTCACCACCCCCACGGGCGCCGCGTTCAGGCGCGGTGCTTGCGCGCCGCGGCCGCGCCTCGGGAATGCCTCGTCGGGACTGAAGTCCCTCCTACAGGAACATGCGCGCGGACATCGCTGGTCGCGTCAGCCGCGCTTCTGCTCTTCCGGGTCCCCGGTCCCCGGTCCCTGGTCCCTGGTCCCCAGCCCGGCCTCAATGCCTGACGATCCACAACGCCAGCAACCCCAGCACCAGCGTCACCGCGCCGAACACGCGCACCTGGCGGGTGGGCAGCGACAGCAGCTGCACGGCCATGCGCCGCCAGGCATCGGGCGCCACCAGCAGCACCAGCCCTTCCAGCACCGCGATCAGGCACAAGGCCGCAAACAGATCCCGCATCGATGTCTCCACGAAGGCGTTGGGAAGGCGTCGCCGCAGCGCACCGGCGGTCGCGTACGCCGCGGGTGCGCAGCGTACGCATGGGTCATTGCGATTGCGACCGCCGGCTGCTGCAGATGCAGCGGCAAGGCGGCGGGGTCCGTTGCGGCGGGGTCGGGGCTAAAGCCCCTCCTACATGCAGCTGATGGCATCGCGAGCCCGGCAGGAGCGGACTCCGGCAGCTCTGGTCTGTGGACCGCCGCTCACGAAGCGCTGCAGCGCGCAGGCTTCGAAATGCAGGCATCACGACCCGGCACTACCGGCGGGATGGCACGGCCCCAGCAAAGAAGCCCAGCCATCCTGGATACCGGCAAAACTCGGGCAGCAACGTCAACCTCACCTTCGCCCGATTAGCCAGCGCCTATAGGGCGCCGGCTTTTCCGGGTCCCCGGTCCCCGGTCCCTGGTCCCGGCTCCCTCAACGATCACTCTTCAAGTACTGCAAGAACGGATCGTCCTTGTCCAGCACGATCACGCTGTTGCCGTCGGCCATCGCGCCGCGATAGGCCTCCAGGCTGCGGTAGAACGCGTAGAACGACGGGTCGGCCGAGCCGGCCTTGCCGTAGATCGACGCGGCCTCGGCATCGCCCTGGCCGCGCAAGCGCTGCGCGTCGCGCTCGGCCTCGGCCACCAGCACGGTGCTCTCGCGGTCGGCCTGGGCGCGGATGGTCAGCGCCTGCTCCTCGCCCTCGGCGCGCAGCTTGCTGGCTTCCTGCTTGCGCTGGGCGCGCATGCGCTCGTACACGTCGGTGATCACCTGGCTGTCGGTCGGCAGGTCGATCTGCTTGATGCGCAGGTCGGTGATCTGCATGCCCAGGGTCTTGCTGGCGGCGTTGATCGCCACCAGCTGGTTGGCGATCAGTTCGCTGCGGTCGCCGGACACCAGCTGCTGCAGGGTGCGCGCGTTGATCTGGTTGCGCAGCGAGTCGGTGATGATCGGCGCCAGGCGCGCATTGGCCACCTTCTCGTCGCCGCCGGTGGCGCGGTAGAACGCGCGCACGTCGGAGATGTAGCCGATGGCGAAGAAGTCGACGCTCACGTCCTTCTGCTCGGCGGTGAAGTAGCGCGCCGGCGCGGTGTCCAGCACCTGGAAGCGGCGGTCGAACACCCGCACCGACTCCACCAGCGGCACCTTGAAGTGCAGGCCCGGCTTGATGTCGGCGCGGACCACGCGGCCCAGGTTGAGCACCATCGCGGTCTGGTCCTCGCGCACCACGTACACCGAGCCGAACAGCGCGAACAGCGCGATCACCAGCACGCCTATCCACAGGGAATTCTTCATGGTTGCACCTCCTCACGGCCGGTCGGTCGCGGCGCGCGCTCCGAATTGCGGATGTTCTCGGGCGAGCTGGACAGCTGCGGCATCACCACGTCCTGCGGCAGCGTGGGCAGCCCGCTTCCGGTGGGGGATGCGGCGGCGCCCTTGCTGCCGTCGGCCGGCATCGGCACGTAGATCAGCTGGCGGCCGTCGCCACCGATCACCTTGCGGTTGTCGGCCAGCACCGACTGCACGGTCTCCAGCCACAGCCGCTTGCGGGTGACCTCCGGCGCGTTCTGGTACTGCTGCTGCAGCAGGCTGAAGCGTTCGGCGTCGCCCTGCGCGCGGGCGATGGACGCTTCCTTGTAGCCCTCGGCCACGGTGCGGGTGCGCGCGGCCTGGCCGCGGGCTTCCGGCACTACCTTGGCGGCATAGGCCTGGGCTTCGTTGATCAGCCGTTCCTTGACCTGCTGGGCGCCGTTGACTTCGTCGAAGGCCGGCTTGACCTCTTCCGGCGGACGCGCGTCGGGCAGGGTCAGGCCGGTGACGGTCAGGCCGGTGCGGTAGGCGGTGAGCGAGGCCTGCAGCCGCTCCTTGGCGGCGGTGGCCATCGGCCCGCGGTTGTTCAGCACCACGTTGAGGTCGGCGCGGCCGACCTGCTCGCGCACCGCGCTCTGCGCGGCCTGCTCCAGCACCTGGTCGGCGTTGCGCGAGCCGAACACGTAGGTGCGCGGGTCGTCGATGCGGTACTGCACGTTGAGCGAGACGCTGACGATGTTCTCGTCGCGGGTCAGCACCGGCACCTGGTTGCTGAAGGTCTTGATCTCGGTGGCGTTGACCTTGCGCACCGATTCGATCGGCCACGGCAGCTTGAAGTTGGGGCCGGGCTGCAGGATGCGCGAGAACTGGCCGAAGCGCAGCACCACGCCGCGCTGCTGTTCGCCGATCAGCTGGAAGCTGCTGAACAGCAGCAGCAGCACCACCGCCACCGCGATCCAGCGGCCGATGTTGCCGTCGCCGTTGAACAGGTCCTTCAGCGGGCCCGGCAGGCCGCCCCAGCCGCCGCCATTGCCGCCGCGGGGCTTCCAGGGATTGCGCCCGCTATTGTCCGGGCCGTCTGTGCCCTTGCCGCCGGGTGTGTTCCAGGCCATGCATGCTCCGATAAGAAGGTGGGGCCGCGGTCGCCCGCGCCGGTCACCGAAAGTGAGTCGCCGATTCTACAAGATGGGGCAGATCCGACGTTTCGAAAGGGCTATCTTGGTGCATTCCTTCGCAGCGACCAAGGTTTTGCCATGCCGACCCCCGCCCAGTTCCCCGTTTTCCGCATCCACCAGGACGATGCAGGCTACCGCAGCGGCGTGGAGCCGGTGTCGCTGGACCAGCTCAGTCCCGGCGAGGTGGTGGTCCGCGGGGCGTGGTCGTCGGTGAACTTCAAGGACGCGCTGGCCGGCACCGGCCAGGGCAAGATCCTGCGCCGCTTCCCGCTGGTGGGCGGCATCGACGTGGCCGGGCACGTGGTGGCCTCGAGCGACCCGGCGTTCAAGGAGGGCGACGCGGTGCTGGTCACCGGCTGCGGCCTCAGCGAGACCTGCGACGGCGGCTACGGCGCCTATGCGCGGCTGGAGGCGAAGTGGGTGGTGCCGCTGCCGGCCGGGCTGAGCCTGCGCGAGAGCATGGTGCTGGGCACTGCCGGCTTCACCGCGGCGCTGGCGCTGCTGCGCCTGCTCGACAACCGGCAGACCCCGGCGCACGGCCCGCTGTGCGTGACCGGCGCCACCGGCGGGGTCGGCTCGCTGGCGATCGACATCTTCAGCCGCGCCGGCTTCGAGGTGCACGCGGTCAGCGGCAAGGCCGACCGCGCCGAGCACCTGAAGGCGCTGGGCGCCAGCCAGGTGCTGGGCCGCGACGCGCTGCAGACCCGGCGGCCGCTGGAGTCGGTGCGTTTCGGCGGCGGCCTGGACAACGTCGGCGGGGCGATGCTGACCAGCCTGCTGGCGCAGACCGCCCCGTACGGCAACGTGGCCAGCGCCGGCCTGGCCGCCACCCCGGAGCTGGACATGACGGTGATGCCGTTCATCCTGCGCGGGGTGTCGCTGCTGGGCATCGGCTCGGCCGGCACCGCCCGCGACCTGCGCGACCTGATCTGGCAGCGCCTGGGCAGCGACTGGAAGCCGCGCCACCTGGAGGCGATCTGCACCCGCGAGGTGGGCCTGGACGGACTGCCGGAGGTGTTCGCGACGATGCTCGCCGGGCAGTCGTTCGGGCGCACCGTGGTGCGCCTGGACACGGCGGCGTAGACGCCGCCGGGGGACTGTGACGCGGGGCGCTTTCCGAGCACGCGCCGCTGCCACTACACTCCGGGCAACCAAGGGGGAAACATGGCGCGCATCCTGATCGTCGACGACTCGCCGTCGCAGCTGCTGGGCATCCAGCGCATCGTCGAGAAGCTGGGCCACGAAACGATCACCGCCACCGACGGCGCCGCCGGCGTGGAAGCGGCCAAGGCGGCGCTGCCGGACCTGGTGCTGATGGACGTGGTGATGCCCAACCTCAACGGCTTCCAGGCCACCCGCACCCTGCGCCGCGAGCCGAGCACGCAGAACATCCCGGTGATCCTGGTCACCACCAAAGACCAGGACACCGACCGCATGTGGGGCATGCGCCAGGGCGCGCGCGCCTACATCACCAAGCCGTTCTCCGAGGACGAACTGTCCGAGGTCATCGAGCGGGTGTTCAGCGGCGAGGAAGCGCCGAAGGTGTGAAGCGGGGACCGGGGACCGGGGACCGGGGACCGGGGACCGGGGACCGGGGACCGGGGACCGCAAGATGGTGTCCGAGCAATATTTGCCGTCAAGTACTTTGATACAAAAGGGCCGCTTTTTTTAGAAAAAGCGGCCCTTTTTGCAACTCCAGTCGATCGCTTTTTTCTGTAGGAGGGGCTTCAGCCCCGACGCGTCACCGGTAAGGTGTCGGGGCTGAAGCCCGTCCTACAGAAAGCAAAAATGCGGCGCACTCGCGACCATCCCCCGGGTCCCCGGTCCCTGGTCCCTGGTCCCGGCCTCCAATCACACCGCCCCACCAAACGCCTTGGCCAACCCCCGATACGCCTTGCGCTGCGCCTCGGTCTCCGGGGCCGGCGCCAGCACTTCCAGTTCCACGATCTGGTCGCCGGCCGGGGTGCCGGGCAGGCCGCGGCCGCGCAGGCGCAGCTTGCGCCCGGCGTCCGAGTCCGGCGGGATCTTCAGCTCGACCTCGCCGCCCAGCGTCGGCACGCTGATGCTGGTGCCCAGCGCCGCCTGCCACGGCATCACCTGCAGCGTGTACAGGATGTTGCGTCCGTCCACCTCGAACTGCGGGTGCGCGGCGTATTCGATCTCCAGCAGCAGGTTGCTGCCGCCGTTGCCCTGCCCGCTCAGCCGGATCACCTGCCCGGGGCGCACGCCCTTGGGCACGCGCACGTCCAGTTGCTTGCCGTTGATGGTGATGCGCACGCTGTCGCCGCTGTAGACGGTCTCCAGCGGCACCGCCAGCTTGGCGCGGGTATCGCCGCGCGGCGCCGCGCCCGGGCCCGGCCCGCCGCCCTGCCGCGCGCGCTGCTGGCGCGCGAACAGGCTCTCGAAGAAATCGCTGAAGCCGCCGCCGGCGCCGCCGTTGCCGAACACTTCCTCGAAGTCGTAGCCCTGCGCGCCGCCGTAGTTGGGCGGGGCGTGGAACTCCTCGCCGGGGCGGTAGCCCTGCGCGCGCAGCTGGTCGTAGGCGGCGCGCTTGGACGGGTCGCGCAGCGCCTCGTAGGCTTCGTTGATGGCCTTGAACCTGTCCTCGGCGCCGGCTTCCTTGCTGACGTCGGGATGGTATTTGCGCGCCAGCCGGCGGTACGCGGTCTTGATCTCCGCCTCGCCCGCGCTGGGCTCCACGCCCAGGGTCGCGTAGTAATCCTTGAATTCCATCCATCACCTCAAAAAGAGTCGGCCCGCCGCCTTGCGGCAACGGGCCGGTTGCATGCTGTCAACCATCGGCCCGCCCATTCTAGCGGCGGGCCGTGATGGCGCGGCGCCGCCGCAGCGGCGCCGATGCGGGAACGGCGCGTTACTGCACCGATTCCGTCCCGACCTGGATCCGCCGCGGCGTGCTCGCCGGACGCTTGGGGATGCGCACTTCCAGCACCCCGTGGCGGCCGCTGGCCGAGATCTGCTCCGGGTCGGCGCTGTCGGGCAGCGCGAAGCGGCGGTGGAAGCTGCCGTAGCGGCGTTCCACCCGCGAGAAGCGCTCGCTGTCGGTGGTCGATTCGCTCTTGCGCTCGCCCTTGATCGACAGGATGCCCTTGTCCATCGACACCTCGATGTCGGCCGGGTCGATGCCCGGCAGGTCGGCGAACAGCACGAAGCGCTCGGGCTCTTCCTTGATGTCCACGCGCGGCACCCATTGCGCGGTGACGACGGCCGACTCGTCGGTGTCGCCGCCCTGGTCGAAGAACCGGTCGAACAGCTGCTTCATCTCGTTCTGGAACGCGGCCTGAGCCGGCCACTGGCGGTAACGTACGATGCTCATCGTGGTCTCCTGGAAACGTGGTCTTGGTAGTTGGGGTCTGGTCCGCGGCGGCGGGCCGCGCCCGTCGCCATGGCTGCCAGATAGGTGCCCCGCCCGCGTTTTCAAGCCGTTGACGCAACCTTCCCATTCGCCTTCCTAGACTCGGTTCATCCAAGGAGTTGCCCATGTCCATCCAGCCCGGCGAACGCATCCCCGAAGTGGTCCTCAAGCGCATCCGCGAGGGGGTCGAGACGGTGGATACCCGCACCCTGTTCGACGGCCACCGCGTGCTGCTGTTCGCGGTGCCCGGGGCGTTCACCCCGACCTGCTCGGAGAAGCACCTGCCCGGCTACGTCGAGCACTTCGACGAGTTCCGCAAGCGCGGCATCGACGTGTACTGCATGGCGGTCAACGACCCGTTCGTGATGCAGGCCTGGGGCAAGAGCCAACTGGTGCCCGACGGGCTGCAGATGCTGTCCGACGGCAACGGCGAACTGGCGCGCGCGATGGGCCTGGAGATGGACGCCAGCAGCTACGGCATGGGCGTGCGTGCGCGCCGCTTCGCGCTGTACGCCGAGGACGGCGTGGTGCGCGCGCTGTTCGTCGAGGCGCCGGGCGAATTCAAGGTGTCCGCCGCCGACTACGTGCTGCAGCATCTTCCCGACTGAGACATTCCCTCCCCTGCACAGGAACCCGGCCAGCCATGTCCCACAAGCCAGCCAACGACGCCAAGCCGCTGCACCGCACCGCCGGCCTCACCGATACCGCCACGCTGCGCGCCAACGCGCGCCAGAGCATCGAAGACGGCGCGATCACCCAGAGCTACAGCGCCGACCGCGAAGCGGTGATCAAGCTGCTCAACGACGCCCTCGCCACCGAGTACGTGTGCGTGCTGCGCTACTACCGCCACTACTTCACCGCCAAGGGCATGCTCGCCGACGCGGTCAAGGCCGAGTTCCTGGAGCACGCGCAGCAGGAACAGGCGCACGCGCACAAGATCGCCGAACGCATCGTGCAGCTCGGCGGCGAGCCGGACCTCAACCCGGACACGCTTACCGCGCGCTCGCACGCCGAGTACAAGGAAGGCGAAGACCTGCGCGACATGGTCAAGGAAAACCTGATCGCCGAGCGCATCGCCATCGACAGCTACCGCGAGATGATCAACTTCGTCGGCGACCAGGACACCACCACCAAGCGCATCCTGGAAGAGATCCTGGCCCAGGAAGAGGAACACGCCGACGAGTTCGCCGATCTGCTGGAAGGCTGGATCGGCAAGTAGCTCCCCGCTCGTACGCGATGCAATCCATGCCCGGCACCCGCCGGGCACCGCTTTTTTGTAGGAGCGGTTTCAACCGCGACAGGATCCATGGGCAAGGCTGTCGCGGCTGAAGCCTCTCCTACAGCGAAGATGCGTCTTCGGACGCTTTCTCCATCGCAGGATGCCGCGACAGGACATCGGGCCGTTCGCGGTTCGCAGGCCCCGCCTTTTCGCACGCAACCGGTGCGTCCCTGTGGGAGCGACTTCAGTCGCGACGCGCGAAGCGGCAGGCTTGCGGCGGACTTCGGACCGCCAGGGCTGAAGCCCTCCGCAGCAGCTCCGGCCTGCTGCCGATGCCCTCTGCAGGCGCGACTCCAGCCGCGGCGCGCGCAGCGGCAGGCTTGCTGGCTTCCGGCGGATCCTGTCGGGGCTGAAGCCCCTCCTACAGGTACCGGTGCGTGCTGCGGAAACAGGCGCGCACCCTTCCGGTCACAAACGAAGGCCAGGCCTGCCGACCTCCCCGTTCAAGCCAGATCTACGCGACGCCGTTGCGAATCCCGAATCCCGAATCGCTCCCGAGTCCCGAGCAAGAATCCCGCAGCCGAGTCCCTGGTCCCTGGTCCCTGGTCCCTGGTCCCGAGTCCCGAGTCCCGAGTCCCGAGTCCCCAGCCCCTCACGGCAACACCCGAAACCGCGACTGCGTCCACGCGCCATCGGCGGCGAGCGCGGTGAGGGTGTGCTCGCCGGCTTCGTCGAAGTCGCGCTGGAAGGTGCGCGCGCCCTGGGTCTGCGCGATCCAGCGCCCGTCCAGCAGCCAGTCCACCGCGGCGGTGGTGCCCAGCGCACGCACCTGCAGGCGCACGCCGCGCGCGCTGCCGGGCGCGCGCGCCAGCGTGGCGCGGTCGTTGAGGCCTTCGATGCGCAGCACGCCCGCGCCGCCGCGGCCGTCGGCGCGGCAGTCCGGCGACAGCGCCGGCAGCTGCGCCGCCTGGCGCTCGCCGGCGCGCAGCCATGGGGTCAGCAGCGCCGGCCAGCGCGCGATCTCCACGTCCCTGGCCACGTGCGGCCTGGCGCAGTCCGGCGACAGGCGCAGGCCGCTGTGCGCGTCGACCTGGATGCGCTCGCGGCCGGCGCCCCACAGCCGCGCGTCGCGCTCGGCGAAGGTCGGCGGCACCGCGCCTTCCAGCGCGTAGGCGGAAAAGCGCCGCTGGCACAGGGCGGGCGGGGTCTGCGCGGCGGCGATGCCCAGCGGCCAGCACACGTCCACCTGTTGTACGCTGGCCGGCAGCGGCCGCGCGGCGTTGTCGCCACGCGCGCGCGGCAGGCTGTCGATGGTCTCGAACATCAACGGCAGCGCGGTCACCGCGCCGTACTGGCCGGGCAGCGGGGTGCCGTCCGGACGCCCGACCCACACCCCGACGGTGTAGCGGCGGGTGCCACCGATCGCCCAGGCGTCGCGGTAGCCGTAGCTGGTGCCGGTCTTCCAGGCCACCCGCGGGCGCGCGCCGACGTCGAAGGTGCCCACGCCGTAGCCGGGGCGCGGATTGGCTTCCAGCACTTCGCGCACGATCCACGCCGCCCCGGGCGACATCAGCCGGCGCTCGATGAGCGTGTCGCCGGGCGTGTAGCGCACGTGCCCGGCGATGCCGTCGCGGTTGAGCGCGGCGAACGCGCCGACCAGCTCCTCCAGCTGCGCGCCGGTGCCGCCCAGGATCAGCGCCAGGTTCGGCGTGCTGCCGTGCGGGAACTTCAGCCCGATGCCGGCGTTGCTCAGGCGCGCGGCGAACCGCGCCGGGCCGACCCGGTCGAGCAGGTCCACCGCCGGCACGTTCAGCGACAGCCGCAGCGCGCTGGCCGCGCCGACCGGGCCGTTGAACGCCTCGTCGAAGTTGCCCGGCCGGTAGTCGCCGAAACTCTGCGGCGCATCGACCAGCAGGCTCTCCGAATGGATCAGGCCATCGTCCAGGGCCATGCCGTACAGGAACGGCTTGAGCGTGGAGCCGGGCGAGCGCCAGGCCTGCACCATGTCCACGTCGCCCAGCCGCTTGCGGTCGCCGAAGGCCACCGAGCCGATGTAGGCGCGCGCCTCCAGCGTGCGGTTGTCGACCACCAGCAGCGCGGCCGAGGTGCGCTCGGGCAGCTGCGAGAAATACGCGCCGACCCGCTCTTCCAGGGTGCGCTGCAGGTCGGCGTCGATGGTGGAGACGATGCGCGCGTGGCGCGGCTGCTGGCGGCGCAGGCGCTCGGCCAGCAGCGCGGCGTGCAGCGGGGTCTGCAGCGAGCGCGCCACCACCGGCTCGATGCGCGCATCGTCCACCTGCGCGCGCGACCACACCCCGAGTTCGACCATGCGCTCGAGCACCTTGTCGCGCGCGGCGCGCGCGGCCTCGGGATGGCGGTCCGGGCGCAGCCGGCTCGGCGACTGCGGCAGCACCGCGAGCAGCGCGGCCTCGGCGTGCGACAGCTTGGCCGCCGGCTTGCCCAGGTACGCCCAGCTCGCCGCCTCCACCCCTTCGATGGTGCCGCCGTACGGCGCGCGCTCCAGGTACAGGGTGAGGATCTGGCGCTTGCTCAGGTGCGCTTCCAGTTGCAGCGCGCGCAGCAGCTGCCTGAGCTTGCCCCACGGCGTGCGCGTGCGCCGGCTGTCCGCCGAGCGGTCCAGGATGCGCGCGACCTGCATGCTCAGCGTGGAGCCGCCGGAGACGATGCGCCGCGAGAACAGCCACTGCTTGCCGGCGCGCGCCAGCGCCCACGGGTTGACCCCGGGGTGGTGCCAGAACCAGCGGTCCTCGTAGTTCAGCAGCGCCTGCAGGTACAGCGGCGAGACCTGCTCCGGGCGCGCCGGGTAGCGCCACACGCCCTGCACGTCGGCGAACGCGCGCAGCGGCGTGCCGTCGGCCGACACCACCAGCGTGCTGGTGTCGCGCGAGCGCGGCAGCGGCAGCGGGAACGCCAGGTCCAGGACCAGCAGCGTGGACAGCAGCGCCACCGCGCCCCAGCGCAGCACGCCCCAACGCGGCCGCGGCAACAGGCGCGTCCAGCGCCAGGTGCGCCGCGGCTTCGGCGCGGCGGCGGGTACGTCCTGTGACATGCGGGCTCCCGGTGGAAGCGGCTATTTTGCCCGTTGCGGCGGCGCCGGCGCATCCGCGCGGTGCAATTGCACCGCCTGCGCCAGGAACGCCGCGCACAGCGCCTGCGGCGCGTCGTGCTCCACCACCAGGTGATCGATCGCCGCGACCGCGGCCACCAGGTGCGGCGCATGCGCGCCGAGCTTGTCCAGGGTGACCACCACCGCGGTCTCGCCGCTGGCCTCGACCATCGCGCGCTTGAACAGCGCTTCCTCGCCATCCATGCCCCACAACCCGCGTTCGGCATCGATCGCGCAGGCGCCGGGAAAGCACAGGTCGGCGCGGACCTGGCGCAGCTGCTGCAGCGCCTGCGCGCCTACCGCCGCGCCGATGCGCGGATCGACGCGGCCGCCGATCAGCAGGATCTCGAACCCCTCGCGCGGCATCAGCAGTTGGGCGATGTCCGGTGCGTTGGTGACCACGGTCAGCTGCTGCCGCGACGGCAGCGCGGCGGCGATGGCGCTGTTGGTGGAGCCGGCGTCGATCAGCAGCACCTGGCCGGGCCGCACCAGCGCCGCGGCGGCCTGCGCCAGCGCGCGCTTGCGTTCGGCATGCTCCTCGCGCCGCTGCGGCAGCGGCACGAAACCGGGCGTGGGCGGCAACGCGCCGCCATAGACGCGGCGGCACAGGCCCTGCGCGGCGAGCTCGCGCAGGTCGCGGCGGATCGAGTCCTCCGACACCGCGAACGCGGCGGCCAGCTCCGTGGCCACGACCCGGCCGTGCTCGCGCAGGCGTTGCAGGATGGCCTGCTGGCGTTCCTGCGGCAGCGTGTCGGCGGCGGCGTTCATGCGCCCTGCCCGTCGACACCGGCGCCGCGCAGCGGCAGCCCCAGCGCGCGCAGCTCGGCGCGCAGCGTGGCCGCGTCGCGGAACTGCAGCGCGTGCAGGCCCAGCGCGGCGGCCGCGTGCACGTTGCGCGGCGCGTCGTCGATGAACACCGCGCGCGCCGGGTCGATCGCGTAGCGCGACAGCAGCAGCGCGAAGATCGCCGCGTCCGGCTTCACCAGCCGCTCCTGCCCGGAGACCAGGATGCCGGCGAAGCGCTGCAGGAACGCATAGCGCTGCAGCGCGATCGGGAAGGTCTCCTGCGACCAGTTGGTCAGCGCGTACAGGCGCACGCCCTGCGCGTGCAACTCCTCCAGGATCTGCACGCTGGCCTCGATCGGGCCGCCGAGCGTCTCCTCCCAGCGGTGGTGGTAGGCGGCGATCAGCTCGGCGCGCGCCGGGTGCAGCGCGCTCAGCTCGGCGACCGCCTCGCGCCACGGCCGCCCGGCATCCTGGCGTTCGTTCCACTGCGGCGAGCACACCTCGGCGAGGAAGCGCTCCATCTCGTCGTGGTCGTCGAACAGCTGCCGGTACAGGTGGCGCGGGTTCCAGTCGATCAGCACGCCGCCGAGGTCGAAGATCACCGTGTCCGGTGCGTGCGCGGAAGGGGATGGCATGGCGGGGGTTCTCCTTGGGTCCGGTCAGTGCCGCAACAGGCGCGAGCCCATCGCCACCAGCAGCAACAGCCCGGCCACCGCCAGCAGCGCGGTCGGCAGGCTGCTGGCATGGGCGAGGAAGCCGATCAGCGCCGGGCCGGCGAGCAGGCCGGTGTAGCCGAGCGTGGTCAGCGCCGCGATCGCCACCGCCGGCGAGGTGCCGGGCAGGCGCCCGGCGGCGCCGAACAGGATCGGCACCAGGTTGGACACGCCCAGGCCGACCAGCGCGTAGCCGATCAGGCCGCTGGCCAGGCCGGGCAGCTGCGTAGCCAGCAGCAGGCCGCAGGCGGCCAGCGAGGCGCCGGCCGCCAGCATCGCCGGCTGGCCGATGCGCGCGACCACGCGGTCGCCGCCGAAACGGCCGGCCGCCATCGCCACCGAGAACAGCGCATAGCCGACGCCGGCGTAGCGCGTGTCCACGCCGTGGAAATCGCGCAGCAGCACCGCGCTCCAGTCGAGCATCGCGCCTTCGGCGAGCAGGCAGATGAAGCACAGCGCGGCGAGCACCAGCACCACCCCGCGCGGCAGGCGCAGCGGGGTGCGCTGCTGGTGGTCGCCGGCCGCGACCGCCAGCAGGCCGGAGCGCTGCCACAGCAGCAGCACCAGCAACAGCGCCGACACCGCGAGGGTGGCCGCAAACAGCGGCGTGCCGATGGCCAGCAGCGCGCTCATCGCGGCCGCGCCGGTCAGCCCGCCGACGCTGAACACGCCGTGGAAACTGGACATCACCGGACGCCCGACGCGCTTCTCGGCCTCCACGCCATGCGCGTTCATCGCCACGTCCAGCGCGCCGAGCGCGGCACCGAAGTACAGCAGCGCGGCGACCACGGCCGGCAGGCTCGGCGCCAGCGCCACCAGCGGCAGGCCCAGGCACAACGCCAGCCCGGAGACGACCATCACCGCGCGGCTGCCGAAGCGGTGGCTGAGCACGCCGGACAACGGCATCGCCACGATCGAGCCGCCGCCGAAGGCGAGCAGCACCAGGCCCAGGGTGGCCTCGTCCAGCGCGAAACGCGCCTTCACGTACGGCACCATCGGCGCCCACGCGGCCATCGCGATGCCGGACAGCAAGAATACCCAGCGGGTGGCATGGATCGCCGGGCGGGCGGCGACATCGGAAAAGGAGCGGGATTGGCCGTCCATGGGGATCTGCGGTTGGTGTGACATGCGCTGACTTTAGGGCAACATGCACAATCATGCAACAACATGCATAAACTTGCAGACAGCGATCAGCGTCCATTCGCCACGCCTGCCGCTGCGAACCCGCGCTATGCCGACGGGCGCGCCCGCACGTCCCCGCCTTCGCCGGCTTGGCGCCTGCTCCCCATACCCCAGCGCAGCAGCAGCATCGCCAACAGGATCGCGCCCAGCCGCAGCGCGATGCCGATCCCGCCGCTGGCGGCCGAATCGGACACGGCGAACACCATCCACGCCGCGTTGAGCGAGGCATGCAATACCCAGCCGCTCCAGATCGAGTAGCCGTCCTGCGCATCGACGATGGCGAAGGCCAATGCACCGACGAAGGTGATGGCGAAGATCAGCAGCGCTTCGCCGCCCCCGCCGCCGGCGCCCAGCCAGTGCACGCCAGCGAACACCAGCGCCTGCAGCAAGGCCGGCACCCCTGCGCGCCAGTGCAGCGAACGGCACGCGAACACGAAACCGAAGCCGCGGAATATGAGTTCCTCGGCGAACGGGAACAGCAACGCCAGCAGCAGGAACCCGCGCAGGTCGTCGATGCCCACCGAGTGCGCCTGCGTCCACAAGCCCAGCCAGCACGGCACCGTGGCCAGCAGGGTCAGCATCGGGCCGCGCGCGCCGCGCCAGCGCAGCCCCAGTTGCGCGACGCCGGCCGCCATCGTGCCCGGATGCAGGCAGGCCGCAGCCACCAGCACCAGCGCGATGCCGAGCAGGTTGTCGAGGATCGCGCCGCCGTAGGCGAACGGGAAGCGGGGGATCGGCATGCCGACGGCCGCGGCGATGTCGCGGACCTGCAGTGCGATCGACAGCACCGCCAGCCAGGCGATGCCACGGCCGAGGGTGCGCGGGACGGGAGAAGAAGGCATGGACATCCTCCGCAAATGCCAATGGTCGGAGCGTGGCCGCGATGGTGCGGCGGCGGGTATTCCGCGGCGCCTCGGAACGCGCCCGCACGATGCGGGCGCGGTCCAGCGGGCCTTACGGCTGCACCACCGTGATCGTGGCCGGCGTGCTGCGGCCGACGCCGCGCAGGTCGGGACGGTACATGTCCTCCACCAGCGGCGGCGGCACGGTGTAGGTGCCCGGGGTCACCGCGCGCACCAGGTAGAACACCTGCGCCTTGTCGCCCGAGGACAGGCTCAGCGCGGCCACGTAGCGGTCGTCGCGGAATTCCTCGTGCTTGACTTCGGCCGCCTCGGAACGGTCGCTGATCTCGATGCCGTCCACCACCACGTCGGCCCACTGCTCGGCATCGCCCAGGTTGAAGTTCTCGATCTCCAGGCCGGCCGGCAGCAGGTCGGTCAGCAGCGCGTCGGGCATGGCCACGCCGGAGGTGATGCTCACCCGCACGATCAGCGCCTCGCCTTCCTTCAGCGGCCGCGGCGTCCACGGCTTGCCGTCGGTGCCGTACCACTGCCGCTCCACCTTCAGCGTGCTCTCGTCCACCTCCGGCGCGTTGCGCGGGATGCCGGCCACGTCCAGGCTGGCGTACATCGGCGCTTCGCCCTGCGGCACGAAGCTGACCCCGCGCGCCAGCTCGGCGTCGCCGAACTGGCGGCCGAACGCCTTGGCCGCGGCGATCGCCTCGCTGCTGTCGCCGATGCTCAGCTGCCCGGACACCAGCTTGGTCTGGTTGGCCACCAGCGCCTTGCCCATGCGCGCCAGCGCCACCTGCTCCTGCGTGCTCAGCCACAGCCAGCCGCTGCGGCGGCGCACGTCCAGCTCGCGGCCGAGCGCGACGGCGCGGCCGTCGTATTCCGGCTTGGCCAGCCCGCGCTCGTGCAGCAGCGCGATCATCAGCGCGTCGTCGCGGACCGCGCTGCCGTAGTCGCCGAAGTAGCGCGGACGGTCGGCGCTGTCCTTGCCGAAGCCGGCCTTGATCGCCGCTTCGCCGCGCTTCTTGTCGCCCTGCAGCGACAGCGCCACGCCCAGGTGCACCAGCGACAGGCCGGTCAGCGCCTTGCCGCGTTCGTTGTCGTACAGCGCGCGCAGCGTGCCCAGCGGCGCGCGGTTGACCCGCGCCAGCACGTAGCCGGAATAGGCCTGGTTGGCGAACTTCAGGTTCTCGCGGTTGTCCTGGCCGTAGAAGTTGTTGCCGCCGGACAGCAGGTCCTCGCTGAGACGGTTCAGGGCCTTCTGCAGCACGTTGTCGGGCACCGCGAAACCGGCGTCCTTGGCGTCGAGCAGGAACTCGGCGATGTACGGGGTCAGGCCCGGATTGACGTAGCCGTCGTCGCCCCACATCGAGAAGTGGCCGCTGGAGATCTGCATCGAGGCCAACCGCCCGAACGCGCCTTCCATGCGCTCGCGGCGCAGCGCCGCGCTCAAGCCCTTGGCGCCGAGCAACTTGGCGGTGGCGTCGTCGAGCAGCAGCGCGGCGTAGCCCTTGCTGGTGGTCTGCTCGGCGCAGCCGTACGGGTAGTTCAGCGCGCCGTCCAGCGCGCTGGCGAACGGGATCGGCGGCAACGCGCTGACCAGCATGCGCGCGTTGACCGAGCCGGTCATCAGCCCGTCGGCGTCGGCTGCGCCCAGGGTCACCGGCGCCAGCGGATCGAGCACGCGGGTCTGCGAACGCAGCACCGACGGCCACGCTGCGCGCACAGGCAGGTCGTAGCGGCGGTCCACCTGGAAGCCGTTGCCGTTCACCCGCACCCGCACCTTGGCCACGGTATAGCCTTCCTGCGCGACCAGCGGGAAGCTCAGCGTGGTCTTGGCGTCCTTGCCCAGCTTGGCGCTGCGCGCGTTTTCGGCGATCGCCAGCGGGCCTTCGCCGTCCACCTGCACCTTGAACTCGCCGGCCTGGCCGGTGAAGTTCTGCACGTCCAGGGTGACCGTGCTGCGGTCGCCCGGCGCCATCACCCGCGGCATGCTGGCCTCGGCCACGATCGGCGCGCGCACCAGCGTCTCCACGTCGCGGTTGCCGTAGCGCTCGTCCGAGTACACCAGCGCCGACACCCGCAGCGTGCCGTTGAAGTCCGGCACCGGCAGCTGCACCCGCGCGTTGCCCTTGGCATCGAGCTTCACCGAGCCGGAAAACAGGTCAACGGTCTGCACCCGCGCGGTCGGGCGCTTGGCCTGCGGCAGCGCCGCCAGGGCCATGTCGCCGCCGAAGCGCAGCTTGCCGGTGGTGCCGTCGAAGCTCTCGATCACCCGGCCGTAGATGTCGTAGGCGTCCACGCCCAGGCGCCGCTGCGCGAAGAACTGCGCGTTGGCGTCGGGCACCGGGAAGCGGGTGATGTTGAGGATGCCCACGTCCACCGCCGAGATGGTCACGTGCGCCTGCTTGCCGGCCAGCTCCGGCACGCTGACCGTCACCGGCAGCGGCTGCTCCGGGCGCATCTGCTTCGGTGCGACCAGGCCCACCGCCACGCGCCGCCCCTTGCGCTCCATCGGCACGTGGGCCACGCCCACCGCGCGCGCCGGGGTGATCTTGCTCGGCGCCGAGCCGCCGCGGAACACCAGCGCGGTCACGTACACGTCGTGGCGTTCCCACTCCTTGCTCACCGGGATCTCGAAGCTGCTGCCCGGCTTCACGTCGATGTCCTGCACGTAGAGCATCTTGTCGCTTTCGACCATCAGCACGCCGCGGCCGGCATGCGGCGGGGTCAGCGTCACCTTCATCGTGTCGCCGGCCTTGTAGCCGGTCTTGTCCAGCGCCAGCTTGACCTTGTCCGGGCGCGCGTCCAGGCCGCGGTTGTCGTCGTTCCAGCTCCAGCCGGCGCGGAACGGATAGCGCGCGGTCAGGCCGGTGGACGGGTCGAACACGTCCACGCGGTATTCGCCCCACTCCACCGGGAAGTCGAACTTGGCCGCCGTGGCGCCGGCATCCACGGTGAGCGTCTGCTTGTTCTCGAAGCGGCGGGTGAAGTCGTAGTCCCAGCGGTTGTCGTTGAACGCCCAGTGGTAGTCGCGCAGTTCGCGCACCAGGGTCACCTTCAGGCCCTTGGCCGGCTGCGGCTTGCCCTGCGCGTCGACGCGGGTGAGCTCGAAGCGCGCGCTGGCGTTGGCGTCGGCACCGTCGGTGTCGTCGAACAGCGGGCGCACGCCGACCAGCGCCGGCGCCGGCCACAGCACGCGCTTGAGCGTGCGGGTGACGGTGCGCCCGCCGGTCTCGTAGACGCTGCCGGAGACCATCGCGGCGATCGGGGTGACCGGCTTGGCCTCGTCCGGCAACGCCAGGTCCTCGGCGATCTTGCCGTCGGCGCCGAACTCGGTGTCGACCACGTCCTTGGCTTCGCCCGGCAGCTGCAGCGTCGGGTCGCCGAAGAAGTAGCCCGGCAGCGACTCGACCGGATGCTGCTCCACCATCACCGCCAGCTTGGCGGTGAAGCGGTTGCCGTCGGCCGGCGCGCCGTACAGGTAGGCGGCGGTGGCCTGCAGCTTGAGCGGCTCGCCCGGCTTGAGCGTCTTCTGCGCGCTGTCCAGGTCCAGCTTCATGCGCTCGGGCAGGAATTCCTCGATGCGCAGGGTCATGCCCTGCACCGCTTCCTGGCTGGCCGGATCGGTGCGGAATTCCACCTGCCAGCGGCCGGTCGGCGCGTCGACCGGGATGGCCTGCTCGAAGCTGAAATAGCCCTGCTCGCCCGGCAGCAGCCGGGTCTCGCGGAAGATCTTGCCGTCGGGCTGCTTCAGCCGCAGGAACACCGGCTGGGTACCGGCCGGCTGCGCGCCCTTGCCGCTGGCGGCGACCGGCTTGCCGTCGTTGTCGCGCAGCAGCGCCGACACGCGCACGGTCTCGCCGGGGCGGTACAGGTCGCGGCCGGACCAGGCGAACACGTCGAACCACGCGTTCTCGCGCCCGGACACGGCGAACTCGCTCAGGTCCAGCGCCGGCTGGTTGAACGGCAGCATCGACACGTCGTTGCCGGTGCGCGCCACCAGCACCTGGCCGGCGTCGAGCGTGTAGTTCAGCAACGCGTTGCCGTTGCCGTCGGTCTCGCCCTTCAGGAACAGCTCGCCCTTGGCGTCGAGGATGCGCAGCTCCACCTTCTTCAGCGCCTCGCCGCTCTGCAGCGAGGCGGTGTGCACGAACAGCTTGTCCTTGTAGGCGCGCGCGTGCAGGCCGATGTCGCTGACGGTGAAGAACGCGGTGTCGTACTCGCCCTCGAAGCGCCCCGGGCGCTTCATCACTGCGAAGTACAGGCCCGGCTCCTGCAGTTCCTTGATGTCTTGGATCGGCAGGTAGGTCAGCGCGCGCTCGTTCTGCTCGCCGCCGAGCACGAAACGGTTGACGTAGACCGACTCGGCCAGCTGCGCGATCGGGGTGTGGTCGCTGTAGTCGCTGTCCAGTTCCCAGCTGCCGCGGCGGCCGCCGCGCTGGTACTGGGCGAAGAACGCCGGCAGCGAACCTTCCTTGACCCGCATGAACTCCACGTCCACTTCCGGCACGTTGACCGACACCACCGGCAGGCCCCGGCTCTCCCGCGCCGGCAGCACGCTGCCCTGCGAGGCGAAGCCGACCGCCGGCTCCAGTTCGCCGGTATAGACCTTCTGCTTCAGCGGCTTGCCGAGGCGGTTGCCGTCGGCGGCGAGCAGGTCGGCCGAGATCAGCACGGTGTAGGCCTTGGCCGCCTCGACGAACGGATAGCGCAGGGTCTTGCCGTCGTCGGACAGCGACCAGGCGCTCTCGTCGGTGCCGACCTTCTCCTCGAAGCGCAGCAGCTTGTCGAAGTCCTGGGTGCCGACCAGCGGGCGCGAGAACTCCAGCGCCAGGGTCAGGCCGTCGCTCTGCTGGTCCGGGTAGGCGCGGACCAGGCCGAAGCCCTTGATCGCTTCCTTCTGCCCCTTGACCGGCTCGCCGCTGGCGTCGGGAAGTTGCCCGGATTCGTTGCGCTTGCAGCCGCCCAGGGCCAGCGCCAGGCCCAGCAGGAAGGTCCCCAACAACCCTGCGCGCAGGAAGCTTCGCTGCGGCTTCGAATCCGTATGCATGTGTTCGCTCCGTGAAAGTGGCGCGAGTATAGAACGCCGGCGCGGCGGCCGGAGGGTCGGCGTGGAGATTGCGAACGCGGCGCCTGCCGGCACCCGCCAGGGGTGCGGAGGCGGCGTGGAAGGACCATGACTGCGGGGTGCATTGGCGTCGGCGCCATCCGCTCGCCTCGCCTTGGCCTACCTGCATCGCATCGGCACCGGCATCGCCTGTATCGCCGCGGGAGCAGTGTCGGAAGCGGCCAGCGCAGCGACAGGCTCGCTCAATCTGGATGCAGTCGGGACTGAAGTCCCTCCCACAAAGTACCCGCCGGCAGCGCCGGGAAGTCTCCCTGTGGGAGCGACTTCAGTCGCGACGAACGGAGCCTGGACCGCCACCGTTCCGGCGATAGGTCGCGGCTGAAGCCGCTCCCACAGTGCACCCGGTGGGTTGGCCGCAAGCCCCTGTAGGAGCGGCTTCAGCCGCGACGAACGGAACCTGGACCCCGGCGGTTTCGGTAATCGGTCGGGGCTGAAGTCCTACAGTGCACCCGGCTGGTTGGCCGCAAGTCCCTGTGGGAGCGACTTCAAGTCGCGACGAACGGAGCTGGACTGCACCGTTCCGGCGATAGGTCGCGGCTGAAGCCGCTCCTACAGTGCGCCCGGTGGGTTGGCCGCAGCCCCTGTAGGAGCGGCTTCAGCCGCGACGAACGGAGTGGCGCGCTCGCCGAGACGCCTCAGCGCAACAGGCGCTGCATGTACAGCGCAGTCAGCCGCGGCCGGTCCAGCGCCAGGCAGACCTGTGCGTTGGCGGCGGCTGGCGTCGCATGGCCGCCATCCACCGAGTCGCCCCCGGCTGCAGCGCCATCCGTCATGCCCGCGCCGGGCGGCACCTCGCGCGTGTAGCCTCGGTCGTCGACGACGATGCGCAGCGGCACGGTCGGGCACAGGCCCGGATCGAGCAGCCACGCCACCGGCACCACGTCGAACAGCGTCGGCGACGCGCTGGCCCACGGCTGGTCGGTGTCGCGCCACTGGTAGTACAGCTGCGCCAGCGCGTCGGTCAGCGCATCGCCATGGGCGAACAGCGCCACCCGCTCCGGCTCCTGCAGGGTCACCTGGGTGGCGTCCAGCGGCAGCATCACGATCGGCACGCCGGCGGCGAACACGCGCTGCGCGGCGCCGATGTCGGCGACGATGTTGTATTCGGGCGACGGCGGATTCGCCGGCCGGTAGGCGGACTTGCCGTAGCCGGCGCGCACCGAGCCGCCCATCAGCACCACCCGCTTGAGCTGGGCGAAACCCTCCCGGTCGCGTTCGAGCGCGCGCGCCGCGTCGGTCAACGGACCTAGCACCAGCAGCGTGACCTGCCCGGGATGGCGCCGCGCCTGCGCCAGGATGAAGTCGGCGGCGTCGGGCGCGTGCCGCGGCAATGCGCCCTTCGCGGCCCAGCGCGCTTGGCTGAAGGGAATGCCGCTGGCGGTACGCTGCCCGATCGCCAGCGCGACATCGTCGCGCCCGGCCTGGTGCAGCAGGCGCTGCAGCAACTGCGCACGCAGCCCGGTGTCGCCCCATGCCGAGGCGATGCCGAGCACCTGCAGTTCCGGGCTACGCAGCAGCAGCGCCAGCGCGAACGCATCGTCGATGTCGTCGCCGACGTCGGTGGAGACCACCACCGGCTGCGGCGCCGGCGCGGCGGCGATCAGCGGCAGCGGCAACAGGGCCAGGACCAGCGACAGGACGGCGCAACGGATTCGGCAACGGGTCATGGACAGGCGCATCGGCAAGGGCTGCATCAGCATAGCGGCTCGGCTGGCGGCGCCGCGGCCGCGGCGACAGGCACCGCGCGGACGCGGGCCGCCGGCCCCCTGGCCGGCGGTCGCGCTATCGGTCTCGGCTATGCGCCGCTCAGAACGTGGCGCGGAACTGCACGCCGAAGATGCGCGGTTCGTTGATGAAGCCGGTGAGGTTGTCGAAGTCGATCGCACCGGTCGCGCGGACCTGGTCGGTGCAGTTGCGGCAGAACACCGACGCTTCGTACGCGCCCGCGGCCCAGGTGTAGCCGAGCTTGGCGCCGCCCTCGAACAGCGGCTGGCCGACGAACTCGCGCGACTGGTACAGGAACAGGTTCACCTCGCTGCGGTACGACCAGTCGGTGTAGAAGAACACCTCGCCGTCGTCGCCCACCGGGATGCCGTAGCGCAGCGTGGCGTTGCCGATCCACTTGGCCGCCTGCGGCAGCGGGTTGCCGTACAGCAGCGCGAAGCCGTCGGCGTTGACCGGGTCGGTCACCGTGCACACCCACGCCGAGCAGGTCCCGCTGGCCAGGTTGCGGTCCTTGATCTCGGTATGGTTGTAGCTGCCGTTGAGGGTGAAGCGCAGGTTCTCGGTGAGCAGCGCCTCGAAATCGAACTCGGCGCCATAGGCCTGGCTCTTCTTGGCGTTGATCAGCTGCACGGCGTTGGAGGTGCCGCCGACCGCGGTCAGCTGCTGGTTCTCGATGTCCATGTTGTAGATGTCGAAGCTGATCCGCGCGCGCTTGTCGAACAGGTCGGCCTTCACGCCCACCTCGTAGGACTTGACGGTCTCCGGGTCGGCCACGGTCACCGGCACGCCCGAGGACGGCGGGCCGAAGCTGGCGCCGCGGAAGCCGGTGGAGAAGCGCGCGTAGAGATTGACGTCGTCGCTGAGCGCGAAGATGGCGCTGGCGTCGCCGGTCACCTTCGAGCCGCTGGTCTCCCCGCCGATCGGCGCGTCGGTGCTGCGGTCCCAGTCCAGGATGTCGAAGGTCTTCTTGTCGTGCGTGTAGCGCAGGCCGGCGCGCAGGTCGAGCTGCTCGGTGGCCTGGTAGTTCAGCGAGCCGAACACCGCCCAGGAGGTGTTCTTCTGCCGGGTCAGGTCGTAGCCGGTGAGCCCGCCGCCGCCGATGGTGTCGTAGTCGTAGGCCTCGCCTTCGACGTCGTCGTGGAAGTAGTACAGGCCGGCCTGCCAGTTGAGCGGGCCGGCGTACTGCGACTCGGCGCGCAGCTCCTGGGTGAACTGGTCCAGGCCCTTGATGCCGCCGGCGGTCTCCACCGAGAACGGGATGAAGCCGGGGCCCGAGGGCTGGCTCGGGTCGACGAACGCGCCGGGGCCGAAGCCGCCGTCGATGTCGCCGCGGCTGTAGTACTTGGAGATGCCCTCGTAGCCGCTGATCGAGTGCAGCGCGATGTCGCCCAGGTTCCAGCTCAGGTTGGCGCTGCCGCCGTAGGTGGTCAGCTGCTGGGTGTTGTGGCCGTCGATGTAGGACGTGTCCGGGTCGAAGCCGTCGGCCAGCTGGTTGCTGCCGGACTGGAAGATGTTGGCGCGGAACAGGCGCGCGGTGCCGTTGAGCTTGCGCACGTGGCCGTTGAACAGCGCCTCGAAGTCCTCGCTGGGCTTGAACCGCAGCTGCAGGCGGGCCGCGTTGTCGTCGTAGCCTTCCAGCTTCTGCCCGGTGATCTGGCTGGTCACCCAGTCGTCGCGGTGCTGCTGCAGGAGCGACAGGCGCGCGGCCCAGGCGTCGTTGATCGGCAGGTTCACCGCGCCTTCCAGCGAGGTGGTGGCATGCGTGCCGTAGGACACGTTGACGTAGCCCTCGGTGCTGCCGATCACCGGCTTGACCGAGTTGAACTTGACCACGCCGGCCGGGGTGTTGCGGCCGAACAGCGTGCCCTGCGGGCCGCGCAGCACTTCCACCCCGTCCAGGTCGAACATCGGGAAGCCCTTCAGGAAGGCGTTCTCCAGCACCACGTCGTCGTACACCAGCGACACCGGCTGCGAGGCGTAGGTGGTGAAGTCGGTATTGCCGTAGCCGCGGATGTAGAAGCGCGGGAACACGCGGCCGTTGGAGGATTCGACGTTCAGGCTGGGCGCCTTGCCGGCCAGCACGCGCACGTCCGAGCCGCTGGTGGCGATCGCGTCGAGGAACTCCGGGCGCAGCACGCTGGCCGACACCGGCACGTCCTTGGAATCTTCCGAGCGCCGCTCGGCGGTGACCTTGACCGCGTCCAGGCGGGAGACCCCCTCGGTACCGTCCGCCTGCTGGGCCGCGGCGGAGAAGGACAACGAGGAAACGATGGCTACGGCAAGTGCGCTGGTGCGCAGCGACCAACTGGCGGACATGGGAACTCCGGATGGGAGGGGCAGGAGCGGGCGTGGCGGCGTTGCCGCGTCGCAACATAATTAACACAAAATACACGCGGTTTGCATGATCCGGTCATATGCCGCCGGACCGCGAAACATGCCGGATCCCCTCCTGCCGGGCGGATCGGCTGCCCTGTCGCCTTGCGCACGAAGTGCCCTGCCCGGCCCGATCGGCGGAGCGCAGGCCGCCAGCGAATACATGAGGCTGGCAGGCGCGCCACACCGGTGCCCGCCGGACCGCGGCAGACCGTGTCTCCCGCGCGCGCCGCGTCAGCAGACGTCGCCCGGCACCCGGACCCAGCCTTCCATCAGCACCCGCGCGCTGCGGCTCATGATCGCCTTGGCCACCGTCCACTGCCCGTCCACCTGCCGCGCCTCGGCGCCGACCCGCAACGTGCCCGACGGGTGGCCGAAACGCACCGCCTGGCGCACGCCGCCGCCGGCGGCGCGGTTGACCAGCGTGCCCGGGATCGCCGCGGCGGTGCCGATCGCGACCGCGGCGGTGCCCATCATCGCGTGGTGCAGCTTGCCCATCGACATCGCCCGCACCAGCAGGTCGATGTCGGCGGCGGCGACCGGCTTGCCGCTGGAGGCGACGTAGTCGGCCGGCGGCGCGACGAAGGCGACCTTGGGCGTGTGCTGGCGGGTGGCCGCCTCTTCCAGCGTGGCGATCAGTCCCATGCGCAGCGCGCCATGCGCGCGGATCGTCTCGAACATCGCCAGCGCGTGCGCATCGCCGTTGATGCGCTCCTGCAGTTCGGTGCCGGCATAGCCGATGGCGGCGGCGTCGATGAAGATGGTCGGGATGCCGGCGTTGATCAGCGTGGCCTGCAGCGTGCCCACGCCGGGCACGTCCAGTTCGTCGACGATGCGCCCGGTGGGGAACATCGCGCCGCCGGCCCCCTCCTCGTCGGCGGCCGGGTCGAGGAATTCCAGCTGCACCTCGGCCGCCGGGAAGGTGACCCCGTCCAGTTCGAAATCGCCGGTTTCCTGCACCTGCCCGGCCGCGATCGGCACGTGCGCGACGATGCTCTTGCCGATGTTGGCCTGCCAGATCCGCACGCTGGCCACGCCGTCGCGCGGCACGCGCGCCGCATCGACCAGCCCGTTGGCGATCGCGAACGGGCCCACCGCCGCGGACAGGTTGCCGCAGTTGCCGCTCCAGTCCACGAATGGGCGGTCGATCGACACCTGGCCGAACAGGTAGTCCACGTCGTGGCCGGGACGCTCGCTCGGCGCCACGATCACCGCCTTGCTGGTGCTGGACGTCGCCCCGCCCATGCCGTCGATCTGCTTGGCGTAGGGGTCGGGGCTGCCGATCACCCGCAGCAGCAGCGAATCGCGCGCCGCGCCCGGCACCTGCGCGGCGGCCGGCAGGTCCTGCCGCCGGAAGAACACGCCCTTGGAGGTGCCGCCGCGCATGTAGGTGGCGGGAATGCGGAGCTGGGGAACATAGGACATGGGGGTTTCCGGTCGGCGTAGGGCTCAGGGGTTGTCGGGAATCTCGGGCTCGACCAGATGCGCCAGCAACGCCAGCGACTCCTGCCAGCCGAGGTAGCAGAACTCGGTCGGGATCTGCGCGGGGATGCCCTCCTGGACGATGTCCAGTTCGGTGCCGCAGGCCACCGCGCGCAGCCTGACCGTCACCCGCATCTCGCCGGGCAGGCCCGGGTTGTCGAACGTGTCGGTGTGGCGGATCAGCTCGCCCGGCACCAGTTCCAGGTAGGTGCCGCCGAAGGACTGGCTGGCGCCGGTGCCCAGGTTGGTGAAGGACATCCGGAAGCTGCCGCCCACGCGCGCGTCCAGCGAATGCACGGTGGCGGTGAAGCCGTGCGGCGGCAGCCATTTGGCCAGCGCCGCCGGCTCCAGGAACGCGCGGTAGATGCGCTCGGCCGGTGCGCGCAGGACGCGGTGCAGGCGGACGGTGCCGGTAGTGCCGTTGCTCATGGTGGGTTCCTCATCGGTGGATGGCGCAGGCAGGATTGCATGCGCTCGTGACACCGACGAACGGGGCGGGCCGGTTTCGACACTGCCAGGACATCCTGCGTGAAGCGCTGCAGCATGCTGCGGGGTTCATGCAGACTGGCTGCCGCGAAAGGCCCGATCCCTAGCCCGCTTGCGCGTCATGTCGAAGAAATCCGGTTCCAGCGCCGTGGCCGGGCCGGAATCGGCTCCCTCCAGCAGCGCGCCACGGAGTTCTTCCGCGTCGCGCTGCCCGTGGATCAACTCGCACACGGACTCGCCGCTTGAACCGCAGGCGTGTTCGGCCACCTGCTGGTCCACGAACGGCTTGCGTTCATCGGACGAGGAGATGTTCTTGGTCGCCATACACACCCCCAACGGAAGATTGCCGAATTCTGCATCGCCAGCCCGCAGGCGCAAGCCGTGGGCGGTTCCTTTCGAGAATGCCGCCGGATCAGGCGGCGGACGCCTCCAGGAAATCCTGCGCGAAGCGCTGCAGCACGCCGCCGGCCTCGTAGATCGCCAGTTCCTCGGCGGTGTCCAGGCGGCAGGTCACCGGCACGTCGAGGCGCACGCCGTCCTTGCGGGTCACGACCAGGGTCAACACAGCGCGCGGCGTGCGCGCGCCGAGCACGTCGAAGCTCTCGCTGCCGTCGATGCCCAGGGTCTTGCGCGTGGTGCCGGGCAGGAATTCCAGCGGCAGCACGCCCATGCCGACCAGGTTGGTGCGGTGGATGCGCTCGAAGCCCTCAGCGACGATCGCCTCCACCCCGGCCAGGCGCACGCCCTTGGCCGCCCAGTCGCGCGAGGAACCCTGCCCGTAGTCGGCGCCGGCGACGATGATCAATGGCTGCTTTCGCGCCATGTAGGCCTCGATCGCCTCCCACATGCGCACCACCTGCCCTTCCGGCTCCAGCCGGGTCAGCGAACCGCGCCGGACCTGGCCATCGACCACCGCCATCTCGTTGAGCAGTTGCGGATTGGCGAAGGTGGCGCGCTGCGCGGTGAGATGGTCGCCGCGGTGGGTGGCGTAGGAATTGAAGTCCTCCTCCGGCACACCCATGCGGGTCAGGTATTCGCCGGCGGCGCTGTCGGCCAGGATCGCGTTGGACGGCGACAGGTGGTCGGTGGTGATGTTGTCGCCGAGCACCGCCAGCGCGCGCATGCCGCGCAGCGTGCGCTCGCCGGCCAGCGCGCCTTCCCAATACGGCGGACGGCGGATGTAGGTGCTTTGCGGGCGCCACGCGTACAGCGGTTCGACCCGGGCTGCGGCCAGCGCGCTGCGCGCGAACATCGGCGCGTAGACCTGGCGGAACTGCTCCGGCTTTACGCTGGCGGCGACGATCGCGTCGATCTCCTCGTCGCTGGGCCACAGGTCCTTCAGCGTCACCGGCTGGCCGTCCTTGTCCACGCCGAGCACGTCCTTCTCGATGTCGAAACGGATCGTGCCGGCGATGGCGTAGGCCACCACCAGCGGCGGCGAGGCCAGGAACGCCTGCTTGGCGTAGGGATGGATGCGCCCGTCGAAATTGCGGTTGCCCGACAGCACCGCGGTGGCGTACAGGTCGCGCTCGATCACCTCGCGCTGGATCGCCGGGTCCAGCGCGCCGCTCATGCCGTTGCAGGTGGTGCAGGCGAAGCCGACGATGCCGAAACCCAGCTGCTCCAGCTCCGGCAGCAGCCTGGATTCCTCCAGGTACAGCTGCACCGCCTTGGAGCCGGGCGCCAGCGAGGTCTTGACCCACGGCTTGCGGGTCAGCCCGCGCGCGTTGGCGTTGCGCGCCAGCAGGCCGGCGGCGATCACGTTGCGCGGATTGCTGGTGTTGGTGCAGCTGGTGATCGCGGCGATGATCACCGCGCCGTCGGGCATCAGGCCCTGCGCCTGTTCGGCCTTGCCGGCCTGCAGCTTGGCCTCGTCGGCGATGCCGCGCGCGGCCAGGTCGGAAGTGGCCACGCGCTTGTGCGGATTGGACGGGCCGGCCATGTTGCGCACCACGGCCGACAGGTCGAAGCGCAGCACGCGCTCGTACTGCGCGCCGGCCAGTTCGTCGGCCCACAGCCCGGCGGTCCTGGCGTAGGTCTCCACCAGCCTGACCTGCGCGTCCTCGCGCCCGGTCAGCTTCAGGTAGTCGGTGGTCTGCCGGTCGATGTAGAACATCGCCGCGGTGGCGCCGAACTCCGGGGTCATGTTGGAGATCGTGGCGCGGTCGCCCAGGGTCAGCGCGGACGCGCCTTCGCCGTAGAACTCCAGGTAGGCGCCGACCACCTTCTGCGCGCGCAGGAACTCGGTCAGCGCCAGCACCACGTCGGTGGCGGTGATGCCCGGCTGCGGCCGGCCGCTCAGCTCCACGCCGACGATGTCCGGCAGCCGCATCCACGAGGCGCGCCCCAGCATCACGCTCTCCGCCTCCAGCCCACCGACGCCGATGGCGACCACGCCCAGCGCGTCCACGTGCGGCGTATGGCTGTCGGTGCCCACGCAGGTGTCCGGGAACGCCACGCCATCGAGCACCTGCACCACCGGCGACATCTTCTCCAGATTGATCTGGTGCATGATGCCGTTGCCGGGCGGGATCACGTCGACGTTCTTGAACGCGCGCTTGGTCCAGTCGATGAAGTGGAAGCGGTCCTCGTTGCGGCGGTCCTCCACCGCGCGGTTCTTGGCGAACGCGGCCTTGTCGAAGCCGCCGTGTTCCACCGCCAGCGAGTGGTCGACGATCAGCTGGGTGGGCACCACCGGATTGACCTGCGCCGGGTCGCCGCCGCGCTCGGCGATCGCGTCGCGCAACCCGGCCAGGTCCACCAGCGCGGTCTGGCCGAGGATGTCGTGGCACACCACGCGCGCGGGGAACCACGGGAAATCCAGGTCGCGGCGGCGCTCTATCAGCTGCGTCAGCGACGCCTCCAGCGTGGCCGGATCGCAGCGGCGCACCAGGTTCTCGGCGAACACCCGCGAGGTGTACGGCAGCGTGGCATAGGCGCCCGCGCGGATCGCATCGACCGCGGCGCGCGCGTCGAAATAATCCAGCGAGGTCCCCGGCAGGGGTTTGCGGTAGTGGCTGTTCATGGCTGGCTACAGTAGAGATAAAGCGAAGACGGACCCTTCTCCCATCGGGAGAAGGTGCCCCGAAGGGGCGGATGAGGGTACGGGCGAAGCCTCGTGCAAATGAGATCCCATATGAGGCGGATGAGGGTACGAGCGAAGCCTAGTGCGAATGAGAGCCCAATGGGCGGATGAGGGTACGGGCGAAGCCTCGTGCGAATGAGCCCACATGGGGCGGATGAGGGTACGAGCGAAGCTCATGCGATCGAAACAACACGAGGCTTCGCCCGTACCCTCACCCCCAACCCCTCTCCCGGCGGGAGAGGGGAGCAATCAGCTGCGCTGGTCCAGCGGCACGAACGGCTGGTCTTCCGGTCCGGTGTAGTTCGCGCTGGGGCGGATGATCTTGCCGTCGATGCGCTGCTCGATGATGTGCGCGCTCCAGCCGGCGGTGCGCGCGATCACGAACAGCGGGGTGAACATCGCCGTCGGCACGCCCATCATGTGGTAGCTGACCGCGCTGAACCAGTCCAGGTTCGGGAACATCTTCTTGATGTCCCACATCACCGCCTCCAGGCGCTCGGCGATGTCGTACATCTTGCGGCTGCGCTGCGCCTCGGACAGCTCCAGCGCCACTTCCTTGATCACCTGGTTGCGCGGGTCGGACACCGTGTACACCGGGTGGCCGAAGCCGATGATCACTTCCTTGCGCTCCACCCGCGCGCGGATGTCGGCTTCCGCCTCGTCCGGGGTGTCGTAGCGCTTCTGCACCTCGAACGCCACTTCGTTGGCGCCGCCGTGCTTGGGCCCGCGCAGCGCGCCGATGCCGCCGGCGATGGCGCTGTACATGTCGCTGCCGGTGCCGGCGATCACCCGGCAGGCGAAGGTGGAGGCGTTGAATTCGTGCTCGGCATACAGGATCAGGCTGGTGTGCATCGCCTCGACCCATTCGTCCTGCGGCTTGCTCCCGTGCAGCAGGTGCAGGAAATGGCCGCCGATCGAATCGTCGTCGGTCTGCACCTCGATGCGCTTGCCGTTGTGGCTGTAGTGGTACCAGTACAGCAGCATCGAGCCCAGCGAGGCCATCAGCTTGTCGGCGATGTCGCGCGCGCCGGGATGGTTGTGGTCGTCCTTCTCCGGCTGCACGCAGCCGAGCACCGACACGCCGGTGCGCATCACGTCCATCGGGTGCGCCGACGGCGGCAGCTGTTCCAGCGCCGCCTTCACCGCCGCCGGCACCCCGCGCAGCGAACGCAGCTTGGCCTTGTAGCCGCGCAGTTCGGCGTTGTTGGGCAGCTTGCCGTGCACCAGCAGGTAGGCGATCTCCTCGAACTGGCTGCTGCGCGCCAGGTCCAGGATGTCGTAGCCGCGGTAATGCAGGTCGTTGCCGCTGCGGCCCACCGTGCACAGCGCGGTGTTGCCGGCGGCGGTGCCGGACAGGGCCACCGATTTCTTCGGCTTGAAGGCCGGCGCGGCCTGGCTGGCGGTGGTGTCGTTCATGCGTTGTCTCCCGGGTATCGCGGTCGTGTGATCGATGAGGGTCAGTGCGCGGGCGCGGCCGGCGGCGGCCCGGCGCGCTCGAGCAGTTGCTGCAGCAGGGCGATCTGGCGGTTCTGCAGTTCGACCAGCGTCGCCCAGTCCTGCTCGCGCAGCTGGTTGAGCTTCTCGTGCACCTGCAGGATCTCCAGCTCGGACTTGATGTTCACTTCGTAATCGTTCTGCGCGCGCAGGCGGTCCACGGCGGCCTGGCGGTTCTGGCTCATCATGATCACCGGCGCCTGGATCGCGGCCAGGCACGACAGGCACAGGTTGAGCAGGATGTAGGGGTACGGATCGAAGCCGTGCGCCAGCACCAGGCTGTTGAGCGCGATCCACAGCAGCAGCACCAGGCCGAAGCCGATGATGAAGGTCCAGCTGCCGCCGACCTCGGCCACCCGGTCGGCGATGCGCTCGCCCAGCGAGCGGTCGTGATCGGCCTGCTTGACGATGTCGCGCGCCACATGGCGCTTGGCGATGAAGCGCTCGACCACCGCGCGCTCGGCGTCGGGCAGCTTTTCCAGTTCGCTCTGCAGCAGTTGGCGCGCGGTCTGGCGGCGGTCGATGCGGCCGCTGCGGGGCGACGATGAAGCGGTGGCGTGGGTGTTCATTCGGTTATGCGTCGGGGGAGCCGCCGCAGATCATGCGCCCTTGTTGGCGAACAAGGCGTCCAGCCGCTGTTCGAAGGCGTGGTAGCCGATGCGTTCGTACAGCTCCTCGCGGGTCTGCATCGTCGCCAGCACGCCCTGCTGGTGGCCGTCGCGGCGGATCGCCGTGTACACCGCCTCGGCGGCCTTGTTGGCGGCGCGGAACGCCGACAGCGGGAACAGCTGGATCGCCACCCCGGCCTGGGCCAGTTCGTCGCGGGTGAACAGCGGGGTCTTGCCGAATTCGGTGATGTTGGCCAGCACCGGCACCTTCACTGCCTCGACGAAGCGGCGGTAGGTGTCCAGGTCGTAGGCGGCCTCGGCGAAGATGCCGTCGGCGCCGGCCTCCACGCAGGCGACGGCGCGCTCGATCGCCGCGTCCACGCCGTCCACCTGGATCGCGTCGGTGCGCGCGATCAGGAAGAAGTCCGGATCGGTCTTGGCATCGGCTGCGGCCTTGACCCGGTCGACCATCTCGTCCTGGCTGACGATCTCCTTGCCGGGACGGTGCCCGCAGCGCTTGGCGCCGACCTGGTCCTCGATGTGGCAGGCGGCCGCACCGGCCTTGATCAGCGCCTTGACCGTGCGCTCGATGTTGAACGCGCTGGGGCCGAAGCCGGTGTCGATGTCCACCAGCAACGGCAGTTCGCAGACATCGGTGATGCGGCGCACGTCGATCAGCACGTCGTCCAGGGTGTTGATGCCCAGGTCCGGCAGGCCCAGCGACCCGGCCGCCACGCCGCCGCCGGATAGGTAGATCGCCTTGTAGCCGGCGCGCTGCGCCAGCAGCGCATGGTGGGCGTTGATCGCGCCGATCACCTGCAGCGGCGATTCGGCGGCCAGCGCGGCGCGGAAACGGGCACCGGCGGAAACGTGCGACATGGCGAACTCCTGAGCGAAGGGCGGCGGCCCGCACGGCCGTTCCGCGATGGCCGCCAATCTGGCACCATCGCCCGCACCGATCAATCTTGATTCAATGAATCAACCTATCGCCGGATCCCATGCCTCCCGCCGCCGACCGCAACCTGATCTCCGCCGCGCAAGCCTGCGCCCTGCTCGGCATCAGCAGCGCCACCCTCTACGCCTACGTGAGCCGCGGCCTGCTCAGTTCCCGCGCCGGTGCCGACCACCGCAGCCGCGCCTACCTGCGCGCGGAGGTGGAGCGGCTGGCCCAGCGCAAGCGCGTCGGCCGCGGTGCCGCGCGCGGCGCCGCGCAGAGCCTGGACCGCGGCCTGCCGGTGCTGGAGACGCGCATCTCGCTGATCCGGCCCGACAGCCCCTACTACCGCGGGCGCTCGGCGGTGGCCGCGGTGCGCGAGGGCGCCGGCCTGGAGGACATCGCGCGGCTGCTGTGGGAATGCCTGGACGAAGACCCGTTCGCCGGCGCCCCCGCCGCCCCCTGGCCAGCGCGCGTGGCGCCCCTGGCCGGCGACACCACGCTGCCGCCGCTGGAGCGCGCCATGGCCTGCATCCCGCTGCTGGCCCTGGAGCTGCGCCAGCCGCTCAACGCCGCGCCGAACGTGCGCCGCGAGATCGCCGCCACCCTGCTGCGGCAGAACGCCGCACTGCTGGTCGGCATCCAGCCGGACGTCCGGCCGGTGCATCGCCTGATCGCCGACCGCTGGCGGCCGGGCGATGCCGGCTTCGCCGAACTGGTGCGCGCCGCGCTGGTGCTGTGCGCCGACCACGAACTCAACGTCTCGGCCTTCGCCGCGCGCGTGGTCGCCTCCACCGGCGCGCCGTTGCACGCCACCGTCAGCGCGGGGCTGGCCGCGCTGTCCGGCCCGCGCCATGGCGGCGCCACCGCACGCGCCCATGCCCTGCTGCGCGACGCGCAGGACGCCGCCAGCCCGGCCACCTTCATCGCCGAACGCTGGCAGCGCGGCGACGACCTGCCCGGCTTCCACCACGCCCTCTACCCGGACGGCGACCCGCGCGCGGCCGAGGTGCTGCGCCTGCTGCGCGAACGCTGCGGCGGCAGCGCGCAGCTGCGGCATGTGGAAGCGGCGATCGCCGCGGCGCAGGACTGCAGCGGCCAGCGCCCGAACATCGACGGCATGCTGGCGGCGATCTGCCTCGTCCACGGGCTTCCGGCCGCCCATGCGCTGGTGCTGTTCGCCGCCGCCCGGCTGTCGGGCTGGCTGGCCCACGCGCTGGAACAGCAGGCGCTGGGCAAGCTGATCCGCCCGCGCGCGCGCTATGCCGGAGTGATGCCCGACGGCGCGGCGCCGGGCTGAGTACGGCGTCTGCGCGAACGCAAGGCAGCTGCTTGCGCATGTACATAAATAAGTACACCATGGCGCATGGAAACCACACTGGAAGTGCGCTTCTACCGTTCTGCATCGGGCGCTGAGCCGGTGCGGAACTGGCTCAGGGAAGAAGTCTCGGCCCAGGCAAGAAGGACCATCGGCGGCGACATGAAGACGGTGCAACTGGGCTGGCCCCTGGGCATGCCATTGGTGCGCAAGATGGACCATCGCCTCTGGGAAATACGCAGCACGATCCCCGAGGGCATTGCGCGGATTTTTTTCACGATCGTGAAATCGGACATGGTGCTGTTGCACGGCATCGTCAAAAAAATCGGACAAGACCCCGAAGTCCGATCTCGAAACAGCCAAACGGCGCAGAGACGAGGTGATGCAGTGAGTCGAAATACCCACATCGGATCCAGCTTCGACGACTTTCTCACCGAGGAAGGCATCCTCGAAGAAGCTGCTTCCATCGCGGCCAAGCGCGTGATCGCGTGGCAAGTCGCCGAAGCCATGAAGGCAGCCAAGCTCACCAAGACCGCATTGGCCCGGCGCATGAACACCAGTCGCTCGCAGCTGGATCGCGTGCTGGACGAAACGGATACCGGCCTGACCCTGGATACGCTGAGCCGTGCCGCCACGGCCCTGGGTTATCAGATACAGATCGGACTGGTCGTTGCCCAGGCGAAAAAACCCGGCAAGAAATCGGCGACGGCGAAGCGCAAAGCGCTGGCCGATGCACGAACCTGACAATGCAGGGCGTCCGTAGCGTCCACAGACCGACGGCGAACTTGCCCAGGGCTCGATCGCGCTGGCGCCGGATGGCGCAGCGCCAGCGGATGCAGCCATAGCAAGCCAATGACGGCTACCAAATAGGGGTAGCCATTTCAATTCAGTGGGCCCGCATCGCCAATTTGTCTGCAACGGTGTACAAATGTACACCATGAACACCCTCTCCCCCCAGCGCGCCGCCATCCTCGCCTACGTCCACGACTGCGCCGAGCAGGCCGGGCGGCCGCCGACCCTGGCCGAGATCGCCGAGCGCTTCGGCTTCGCCTCGCGCAACGCCGCGCGCAAGCACGTGCAGGCGCTGGTCGAGGCCGGGCTGCTCGATCATGTCCCGCAGCAGGCACGCAGCCTGCGACCGGCGCAGGCCGGTGCGCGCAGCGGGCTGATGCAGTTGCCGGTGCTGGGCCGGGTCGCCGCCGGCGCGCCGATCGGCGCCGACATCGGCCTGGACCAGCAACTGCGCCTGGACCGTGCGCTGTTCGCGCTGCGCCCGGACTACCTGCTGCGCGTGCAGGGCGATTCGATGATCGACGACGGCATCCTCGACGGCGACCTGGTCGGGGTGCAGCGCGCCGCCGACGCACGCAACGGCCAGATCGTGGTGGCGCGGCTGGACGGGGAGATCACCATCAAGCGCTACCGGCACGATGGCGGGCGCATCCAGTTGCTGCCGCGCAACCCGGCCTATGCGCCGATCGCGGTCCAGCCGGGGCAGGACTTCGCCATCGAGGGGCAGTACTGCGGCCTGATCCGGCAAGGCTGATGGGCGCCGTCGTCGCCCTCGACCGCCTGCTCGCCGAACGGCGCATCTGGCGCGGCCAGCCCGCCGCGCTGCCGCCCAGCGCGCAGCCCACCGGCCATGCCGCGCTCGACGCGGCGCTGCCGGCGCGCGGCTGGCCGGAGATGGCGCTGACCGAGCTGCTGCATGCCGCCGACGGCATCGGCGAGCTGCAGCTGCTGTGGCCGACGCTGGCGCGGCTGTCGCAGGGCGGTGGGCGCATCGTGCTGGTCGATCCGCCGTACCTGCCCTACCCCGGCGCCTGGGAGCAGGCCGGGGTGGCGCTGGCGCAGTTGCAGATCGTGCGCGCCGGTGCGGATGCGGCCTGGGCCGCCGAGCAATGCCTGCGCTCGGGCAGCTGCGCGGCGGTGCTGTGCTGGCCGGCGCTGGCCGGCGACAAGACCCTGCGCCGGCTGCAGGTGGCGGCCGAGACCGGGCGCGCGCTGGGCTTCGCCTACCGGCCGCTGAAGGCCGCGGCCAATCCGTCGCCGGCCGCGCTGCGCATCGCCATCGATGCCGCGCCGGCGCAGCTGCGCGTGCTCAAGTGCCGCGGCGGCATGCCGCCGGCGCGGCCGATCGCGCTGTCCGCGTTGGCCATGCCGGCGCCGGCATCGGCTTGAGGACGCACGCATGCGCTGGGCCTGCATCCTGCTGCCGCAACTGGCGCTCGACACCGTGCTGCGGCGCTGGCCGACGCCGCAGGAGCCATTGGCGCTGCTCAGCGGTCCGCCGCAACGGCGCACGCTGAAGGCGGTCAACGCCGCCGCGCGCGCGCGCGGCCTGCAGCCGGGGCAGTCGCTGGCCACCGCGCAGGCGCTGTGCGACCGCTTCGCCACCGCGCTGCACGACCCCGACGAAAGCCGCCGCAGCCAGCAGCTCCTGGCCGCCTGGGCATACCGCTTCAGTTCGCTGGTCAGCACCGACTCTCCCGGCGCGCTGCTGCTGGAGATCGAGGCCAGCCTGGGCCTGTTCGGGCCGTGGCCGCGCTTCGAGGCGCGCCTGCGCGAGGAACTGACCGCGCTGGGCTTCCGCCACCGCATCGTGGTCGCGCCGCATCCGCTGGCCGCGCGCGTGCTGGCCAACGCGCACGACGGCATCGCCCTGCTCGACAACCACGCGCTGCAGCGCGCGCTGGGCCAGTTGCCGATCGCCCGCGCCGGGCTGGAGCCGGGCCTGGCCGAGGCCTTCGCGCGGATGGGCCTGCGCCGGCTGCAGCAGCTGTTCGCGCTGCCGCGCACGGCGCTGGCGCGGCGCTACCCGGCCGCGCTGCTGCAGCACCTGGACGCCCTGCGCGGGCAGGCGCCGCTGCCGCTGCAGTACTACCTGCCGCCGGACCGCTTCGACGCGCGGCTGGAACTGGGCTATGCGGTGGAATCCAGCCAGGCGCTGCTGTTCCCGCTGCGCCGCCTGACCTCCGACCTGGCCGCGTTCCTGGCCGGGCGCGACGGCGGCGTGCAGCGCTTCCAGCTGCACCTGGAACACGAGGGCCTGGACGACAGCGTGGTGCCGGTCGGCCTGCTCGCCGCCGAGCGCGAGGCGGCGATGCTGTTCGAACTGGCGCGCGGGCGCCTGCAGCACGCCAGCGTGCCGGCGCCGGTGCAGGCCCTGCGCCTGCGCGCCGACGAGCTGCCGCCGTTCGTGCCGGCCGCGCGCGAACTGTTCGACGACCGCGCGCAGCAGGCGCTGCCCTGGGAACAACTGCGCGAGCGCCTGCGCGCGCGCCTGGGCGACGACGCCGTGCACGGCCTGCGCGCGCATGCCGACCATCGTCCCGAACAGGCATGGCGCGCCGAATCGGCCAGGCCGGCGCAGCCGCACAAGGCGCACAAGGCCAGCGCCGCCCCCGCGCCCGCGGCGCCGCCGCGGCCCGGCTGGCTGCTGACCCGGCCGATCCCGCTGCGCGAGCGCGCTCCCGAACGCCTGGCCGGCCCAGAACGCATCGAGAGCGGCTGGTGGGACGACGGCGACGTACGCCGCGACTACTACGTCGTGCGCACCCGCCAGGGCCAGCGTGCCTGGGTGTTCGCGCCCGCCGACGCGCCGGACGCGCTGATGCTGCACGGCTGGTTCGCATGAGCCACGCCCCGCCACGCCCGCGGCTGCACGCCGTGCCTGCGCCGGCACAGGCGCCGGCCGCGCCATCCGTATCGGCGCACGACGCCGCGTCCACGCGCACGGCATTGCCCGACTACGCCGAACTGCATTGCCTGTCGAACTTCAGCTTCCAGCGCGGCGCCTCGCATGCGCGGGAACTGTTCGAACGCGCCGCCCGCCACGGCTACCGCGCCCTGGCGATCACCGACGAATGCACCCTGGCCGGCACCGTGCGCGCCTGGCAGGCGGCCAGGGACACCGGCCTGGCGCTGATCGTCGGCAGCGAGATCCAGCTCGAGCACGGCCCCAAGCTGGTACTGCTGGCCGAGACCCTGCACGGCTACCAGCAGTTGTGCCGGCTGATCACCCTGGCCCGCCGCCGCGCCGACAAGGGCACGTATCGCGCGCTGCGCGAGGATTTCGACGGCGACCTGCAAGGCCTGCTGTGCCTGTGGCTGCCGCGCGACCATCGCGAAGACGAATCCGACGGCGCCTGGCTGCAGGCACGCTTCCCGCAACGCCTGTGGCTGGCGGTGGAACTGCTGCGCGGCCCCGACGACGACGCCCAGCTGCACGCGCGCCTGCAGCTGGCGCAGCGCCTGGGCCTGCCCGCGGTAGCCAGCGGCGACGTGCACATGCACGCGCGCGGCCGCCGCGCGCTGCAGGACACGCTGACCGCGATCCGCCAGCGCCTGCCGCTGAGCGAGGCCGGCGCGCACCTGTTCGCCAACGGCGAGCGCCACCTGCGCCCGCGCGCCACCCTGGCCACGCTGTATCCGCATGCCTTGCTGGCCGAGTCGGTGCGCATCGCGCAGCGCTGCACGTTCGACCTCGGCCAACTGCGCTACCAGTACCCGCACGAACTGGTGCCGCCCGGGCAGACCCCGACGCAATGGCTGCGCACGCTCACCGAACGCGGCGTCATCGAGCGCTGGGGCGAAGCCGGCGCGCCGGAGAAGGCGCGGCGCCTGATCGAACACGAACTGGGCGTGATCCAGCGCCTGGGCTACGAATCCTACTTCCTCACCGTCTACGACCTGGTGCGCTTCGCCAGGTCGAGCCACATCCTGTGCCAGGGCCGCGGCTCGGCGGCGAACTCCGCCGTGTGCTACGCGCTGGGCATCACCGCGATCGACCCGGACCGCATCGGCATGCTGTTCGAGCGCTTCATCTCCGAAGAGCGCAAGGAGCGGCCCGACATCGACATCGATTTCGAGCACGACCGCCGCGAGGAAGTGATCCAGTACATCTTCAGCCACTACGGCCGCGGGCGGGCGGCGTTGGCCGCGGTGGCGATCACCTATCACGCGCGCAGCGCGGTGCGCGACGTGGCGCGCGCGCTGGGCTTGCCCAGCGACACCGTCGATGCGCTGTCGGCCGCCCTCGGCCAGCGCGACCCCGTCGAATCGCCGCAGGAGCTGCTGCGCGAGCGCGGCTTCGATCCGGACACGCCGCTGATGCGCCGGCTGCTGGTGCTGACCGGCGAGTTGATCGGGTTTCCGCGCCACCTGTCGCAGCACCCGGGCGGCTTCGTGATCTCCGAGCATCCGCTGCACACGCTGGTGCCGGTGGAGAACGCGACGATGGCCGAGCGCACCGTGATCCAGTGGGACAAGGACGACCTGGAACTGGTCGGGCTGATGAAGGTCGACGTGCTCGCGCTGGGCATGCTCAGCGCGTTGCGACGCACGCTGGATTTGTTGCGTGCGCACCGCGGCCTCGATCTGGACCTTGCCAGCATCCCCGCCGAAGACGACAAGACCTACAAGATGATCCAGCGCGCCGACACCATCGGCGTGTTCCAGATCGAATCGCGTGCGCAAATGGCGATGCTGCCGCGGCTGAAACCGCGCGAGTTCTACGACCTGGTGATCCAGGTGGCGATCGTGCGCCCCGGCCCGATCCAGGGCGGCATGGTGCATCCCTACCTGCGCCGTCGCAGCGGCGAAGAACAACCCGACGACTTGCCCGAGAAATTGAAGGAGGTGTTCAAGCGCACGCTCGGGGTGCCGCTGTTCCAGGAACAGGTGATGCAGTTGGCGATCGTCGCTGCCGACTACGAACCCGGCGAGGCCGACCAACTGCGCCGCTCGATGGCCGCCTGGAAGCGCCACGGCGGGCTGGAGCCGCACCGCCAAAAACTGATGGAGGGCATGCTGAAAAACGACTACAGCGCCGAATTCGCCGCGCGCATCTTCGAGCAGATCAAGGGCTTCGGCAGCTACGGCTTCCCCGAGAGCCATGCCGCTAGTTTCGCCCTGCTCACCTACGCCAGCTGCTGGCTCAAATGCCACGAACCGGCCGCGTTCACCTGCGCGCTGATCAACAGCTGGCCGATGGGCTTCTACAGCCCAGACCAGCTGCTGCAGGACGCGCGCCGCCACGGCCTGCAGGTGCGTCCGGTGGACGTGCGCTACAGCGACTGGGATTGCGGACTGGAAGCCTACAGCGCCGATCCGACAGTACAGCCTGCGATCCGCCTGGGCCTGCGCATGGTCCGCGGCCTGGCCGAAGACGCCGCGCTGCGCCTGCAGCAGGCGCGCGCGCAGGCGCCGTTCCGCGACCTGGCCGACCTGTGCCACCGCGCCGCGCTCGACGACAAGGCGCGCGACAGCCTGGCCGATGCCGGCGCGCTGAAGCCGCTGGCCGGGCATCGCCACCGCGCGCGCTGGGCGGTGGCCGGCGTCGAAGCGCAGCGTCCGTTGTTCGAAGCGCTGCAGGCCACGCCGGAGCGGCAGGTGGCACTGCCGCTGCCCACCCAGGGCGAAGACATCCGCGCCGACTACGCCACGATCGGCACCACCCTGGGCAAGCACCCGTTGTCGCTGCTGCGCCGGCAACTGGCCGCGCGCCGCTACCGCCATTCCGCCGACGTGCGCACCCTGCCCCACGCCAGCGCGGTCGCCATCGCCGGCCTGGTGACGATGCGCCAGCGCCCGCAGACCGCCAGCGGCGTCACCTTCCTCACCCTCGAGGACGAACACGGCCTGGTCAACGTGGTGGTGTGGCGGCGCCTGGCCGATCGCCAGCGCCAGGCGCTGATCGAATCCAAACTGCTGGCGGTGCGCGGCCGCCTGGAAACCGCCGATGGCGTGCGCCACCTGATCGCCGGCCACCTCGAAGACCTGACCCCCTTGCTGCTGGGGCTGGATGCGCGCAGCCGGGATTTCCACTGACGCGGCAAGCGCAACAGCGGCACGTTGCGCTGGAACACAGCCAGCCCGTCGCTATCGCAACGGCGCATCCACCGCACCGTCGCATGCCTGCATCGCCCGTTGCACCGCATCGGCTTCGCCCAGGCGCTCGCGGTAGATGGTGGCGGCCAGCGCGCGCCTGGCCTTGCTCGACCCGATCGCACCGTGGCTGGCGATGTCCGACAGCGGCCCGCCCAGCTGGCGATACCTGGCCACGAGCCTGGCCGATGCGACCAAGCTGCCGCATTCGGCCGGTGCCGCTTGTGCCGGCAGGTCCAACATCAGCAAACACGAAAATCCAAGCGCTGCGAGTGCGTTGTTCATAGCGGCTCCCCTGGGACGAAGACCGTCATCCCATGCGGCCGCGCAGGGTTGATGCACTGCGAGACAGCCCTGCACACCGTACGGCATCGCCGCACGCGCTGCCGGGGCGCAGGCAAACAGCACAGTGGCATCAGGCCGCGCGTATCGCCATCCACCTCATCGCGGACAGCGCCGATGGAAGATAGCCACCGCCAACGCTCACGCCAGCCCCGCTGCGACGAAACGCCGCCAGCGCAGAGCGAAAATCCGGATCGGCGGAACGAAGCGCGGCCGCAGCGTCGCCCATCGCCGTCGATGGCGCAGGCACGGTCAACCCCAGCCGACTTGCTCGGCCTGCGCCAGCGGTCGCTGCTGCGCCGGCAACTGGCCGCGCGCCGCTATCGCCACTCCGGCGAACTGCGCGCCCTGCCCCACGCCAGCGCGGTCGCCATCGCCGGCCTGGTGACGATGCGCCAGCGCCCGCAGACCGCCAGCGGCGTCACCTTCCTCACCCTCGAGGACGAACACGGCCTGGTCAACGTGGTGGTGTGGCGGCGCCTGGCCGATCGCCAGCGCCAGGCGCTGATCGAATCCAAACTGCTGGCGGTGCGCGGCCGCCTGGAAACCGCCGATTGCGTGCGCCACCTGATCGCCGGCCACCTCGAAGACCTGATCCCATTGCTGCTGGGGCTGGACATCCGCAGTCGCGATTTCCACTGATGCGGAGCACGCGAAGTATCCGATGCAAGGCGCCCATTGCCTATCGGCCAATACCTTCAGCTCATTCGCCAGCAGATGGATCACCGCCTGAGTTTATGCTCATTGGCTTCATTTGAGCCCTGTTTTCGCAATTGATGCTTTGCGACGAATGACGCTGCAAGTCCGAAGGCGATCGCTATGGCAGAAATGGTTATGGCGCAGCCAAAAGCGCTGAGCGTCTGATCGGAGCCCGCTATTGGCACACCGGTATCGCGAAATTTTTCAAAAACCAGTACACCGAAGCACATTCCGAGAAGACAAAAAACAAAACCAGATACATACTGAATCTTCAGTATCGCCATCATAATCGATCCTTTCATTTCTTCCTCAGATCATCTGTCGCGCTAGTGTGAGTGTTCTGCGGCCCGCCTGCAGCCCAAATTCCGACTCCAACACCGCCGCGCGCACCAGCGCCAGATATGCCAGCGCCATCTGTCCCAACATCAACGCCAATGGATCCTTGCAGCGGAGCTTCAGCTGCACTGATTGCCACTTCGCTCGAGGCAACCATAAAATCCTGGGCGCTCTTTCCCGGGCTCGCTGCTGCGTCATTTTAGATACCAGTAACTCGGCGAATTCAGCCGTCTCTGCGATTTGTAATCCGCTTGCTTTTCCCAAGGCGGCCTTCATCCTCGGCGGAGGCCGCGTGGATCATGGTCGTGCCTATTCGGTCGCAACCAGTGCTATTACATCCGCTAGCTCGAAGCTGAAACGGGCTGCTGCCTTTCGAGCCGATGTTGCCGATTCCAAAAAACTGGCTGATCTCCCACAAGAGACCATGCATGGACTACACCGTATCATCTTCATCAGGCTTGTGAACCCAGTGGCCAGATCTGTCTCTTTCTGCGATCCACCCTCTACCAATTTCGAGTACTCCCGAAAGGTCTTCTTGTCTCTCCAGCAGATGCTCTAATCCAACAGGTTCAAAGTCCGAACAATCCTCAGGGTGATCGCTTTCGCCACAGACCAATTGCCAAATTCCGTCTGAGTGGTGGGCGACCAACCTTATTTCGCGCTCATTTCGAAAAACGTGTCCACATACGATTGCGGTTGTCTCGACCATCAAGGCTACTCCCGATCTCTTCCATCCGCGGAATAACGCCTTTTCAGTGGGGGTAGGGAAAACGACGAAAAATTCATAACACACTTAAGCAGACGCAAACCCGAATCGCCGGGAGGAAAGGCCATCCTTGGACCGAAGCTCCACTACCTTCTCATCTACCCAATGAAGAGATCCCATCATCGGCGCGAAGATAAATTCATCTGGCTTGCTAGTAGCCAGTATCTGTTCACTGATAATGCTGCCATCTCTGGATAAAATTCTTCCGATAATCCTCGCCTCTAACGCTCGGTGGTCAACAATAATGTCTGCCTTGAGGAATCCGTCGGGACTCCGGCGAGGCTTTATCCACTCTCGTATGTTCCGGAAGTCCATCGCGCGGACCGCGTCTGCGGTATCTGAGAAGATCGTTTTATCGATGCCGACCTCGTCCGACAACTTGAAGAGGCCTTGCGTTAGCCATTCCAATACGAGTTCTGCTTTGCCTTCTTCTTGTGTAAGCAAGAGACGGCTTGCTTCGTCTTCTATTTGAATAACAAGAACGCCGAGCAAGTTTCGATGATGTGCAAAATTTACCAAAGGAACAACTTCGACTAAAACTTTCCACGCCGTGCCCAGCTGTAACTTTTTTGTTAAGCATCTTTCGTAAAGGCTGGTTACGCTTCTGGTTTGATAGCGGAATTCGCTGCGATCCTCTTTAGGCAAAGTTGGCGCGTCAAGATCAAACTCATTAATGAATTTTCTTTTTGTCATTTGGCTATCCAATCTGGCTTTGGGCGCTGCTGTAGTCTTAAAGTATTCCCTTGCTTCCTAAGTTCGGTTGTTGCTGATCTTTCCGCAGATAGGGCAGCCGCGCGCCCTGGAATATTGACTTCAACAATTTCTGATGAATAGGAGCCAGCACCTTCAACCTTATTCAACGAGTTGACCTGAGAGTTGGCCCGACCGGAACTCCCGTCTTGATTTAAGATGCGGCCACTTATGCCAGTTTTGACGACATCCTCGTCCTTGTCTTTGATTATATAACGATGCTGAGGCTTACTGCTTTCGCTTGAGTTGCCATGCACACTTCCAGCATTTATCGCAGGCTTAATTCCCATCCGCAAAGCAGGCACTCTGACGCCGGCGTGCTTCTGCCCGCCTCGCACCATACCCACGCCAAGAGAGTACCCTGCCTGCGTTGTTGCGCTAGCCCCATACGGAAAACGGTTTTCATCAACGGCAGCCTCGCTGGCCCCTTGCATAAATGCATTGGAAAACTCTTCCCAGCTTTGCCGCCCATCCGGGTCAGTAAAGCGGTAAGGATTGTTGTAGGCGTAAGCATACCGATTGAATTGCCGCCAATCGCCGCTGCCATAGGCAGTGACCGGATCGACACTGAGGAAGCACCCACAGATGGCATCGTAGTACCGCTGCTGCATGTAGGTCAGGCCAGTGGCCGCATCCATCACATGCCCGGTGTAGCCGATGCCGTCCACCGTCTTGCCGATCGCCGCGCCGTAGGGCTCGTACTGGGTGCGTTCGGTTACTTGCCCGGCCGTGTTGGTAACGGCCACCGGACTGCCCAGAGCGTCGGTATGCTGGTAGCTGGTCGTGCCATTGTTGCGCGTGGCCAGCAGACTGCCGCCCAGGTACACGTACTCGAAGCCGCCGCGGTTGCGGCGTTCCTCGTACAGCAACTGGCCGCCCTGGGTGTAGACCGAGGTCAGCTTCGCCCCGGACGCATCGATCGCATTGACCCGCCGGCCCTGGGCATCGTAGCGGTAGGACTCGACGCCAGGAACGTCGCGCAGCCGGTTGCCGGTATCGAAGGCATAGACCTGGCCGTTCTTCTGCCGCAGGTTGCCTTGCACGTCATAGGCCAAGCCCACCGTGGTGGCGCCATTGTCGTCCACCACGTTGGTCAGCCGGTTGCTCGCGTCGTACCAGTAGTTGTTCTGCCGCACCCCGCCCAACCGGGCCGACAGCACATTGTCCAGCGCGTCGTATACGTAGCGGTGCCAGTGGTCGCCGCCGAAGCTGGCCGAACCGGCCGCGGTCAGACGGTCCAGCCCGTCGTAGCTCATGCTGCGGCTGTAGCCGTCGCCCTGCTGCTGATCGTAGATGATGGCGACGTTGCCGGCGGCATCGTAGCGGTACTCGTACGCCGCGACATTGGCATCGCGCACCTGCAACGGCATCTGCCGCGCATTGAGCGCAAGCGTATGCACCACGCCGTTGCCATAGGTGAATTGCCGCGCGGCGCCATTGGGATGGTACTGGATGCCGCTGGCGTAGGTGCCGCCGGCGGTATCGCGCACGGCGGTCGGCTGGCCCAGCGCATTGGGGGCGTAGATGACGGTGAATCCGGTCGGATAGGCCTGGCTGGCGAGGTGGCCGTTGCCGTCGTAGCCATAGCCCACGCCCCAGGTGTACCAGCCGGGCTGTTCGATCGACTCTCCGGTGAGCAGGCGCCGGGTGTTGTAGACATAGCGATTGACGATCCGGCTGGCGCCCCCGTCGTTGAGCGTGGTCACTTCCGAGGGCAAGCCGTCGGGGGTATAGCGCCAGGTCTGATTGCCGTTCTGATCCGGAAAGCTCAGCCCGGCCAGGCGGTTACGCAGGTCGTAGGTGCGGTCCACGCGGCGGCCGCTGGCATAGGCTGCGTCCAAGTCGCAGCTGCTGGCGCTCGGCAGGTCCAGTCCGGACGCCGACCACGCCAGGTTGCCGGCCGCGTCGTAGGCCATCACCGTGGCGCCGGTCTCCGGCTCGATCACCTTGCACAGCTGCCGATACTGGTCGTAGACGTAGCGGCGGGACAATGAGGACGGCGCCTTGGCGATCAGCACGTTGGCGGTGATCGTGGCCGAATCCGCACTCAGGCCCTTGTTGTCCCTTGCGGTGGCACGCAAGCGGTAGCTGCCGGCCGGCTTCTGGGTGAGGGTGATCTGGTAGGGCGCCGATGTGGCGCTGCCGGCCAACTGGTCATTGACGTAGAAATCCACGCGCGCCAATCCGCCCTCGGGATCGGAGGCGTCCGCACGCACGAGGATATCGGCTGGCGATGGCAGGACGACGCCGTTGCGCGGCGAGGTCAGGGCCACCCGTGGCGGCTGGTTGGCCGGCATCACGGTGACCGCCTGGCTGGTCGGCGGTCCGAACCACGCGACGCCTTCTTGCAGCATCTGCCACTGGAAATTGTACGAGCCAGCGGCCGGAGCGCGAACGTTGAAGGAGATCGTCGCCGTCTGCCCCGGCTGGATATTCACCGACAAGCCCGCGCGACCAGTGCCCCACGTGCCGTTGTTGAGCGGGTTGTAGGAGCCCAACACGTAGCCGGAAGCCGGCTTCCAGGTGACGTTCCCCGTGTTCCTCATGTTGATGGTGACCGGATACGACTGGCCCGCCTCCATCGTCGAGGGCACCGACTGGGCCACGAACTCGGCGTTGCGGTTGATGGCCGGGATACGGAAATTGCCCGAGCCGCCAATCGTTGCATGGGCTGCGCCCACTGGGGAAATGCCGTGGATGTAGATCGCCTTGCCGCCGTGCTGGGTGATCAGATCCTCGGTGATGGGGATCGCGAACCGATAGGCTCCACCTCCGGCCGAGCATGCTGACGCCACCGCCGCGTCGCTGGCGCGATCCGCGCGATAGCCGCCGGCGAACGTTCCGCTGCCAGAAGGGCCACCTAGATACATATGCACATCGATGGATTGGTTCAGATGGGTCGAACATGCCCATCCGGTGATGACGCTCCCAGAGGTTCCATCGATGTTTCCAACGATATTGGAACCAAGGACGGTTATGGACTGATTCGGCGTCAGAGCGCCGAACCATGCCACGCCGTCCTGAACCATCCTCCATTGGAAGTTGTAGGTGCCCGGCGTCGTGGGTGCACGAACCGCAAAATCGAACCTGGCTTGTGCGCCGGTCGCCGTATCTGATGGGACCGCTACGCGGCTTAGCCCCCAAGTGCCGTTGTCGCCCGGATTTTGCGAGCCGAGATTGAAAGCACGGGACGCAGACCATGTGGCGTTCCCCTTATTCTGCATGACGACCGAGCCCGAATAAGATTGGCCGACCACCATGGTGACCGGGACCGACTGCGACACGACGATGGCGCTCAGCTGAGGTAGCGGCGTGGGATCACATGGCTCGCCATGCGGGGGAATCGTACCATCCGGACATTCCGCGCGTGCCGCGGTCGCTTCGGATACCGGGCCGACCGTTGCAAACAATGCAACAAGCGCAAGCAGGAAGGCTCGCAACCCCGACGCCGTAAGCGCTTTCGATACTATCGCGATCCATGCGCTCTGCATCACTGCTGTCCTCGCGTGATCTGCAACACGTTGCCGAATACGTCCCGGGCGATTTCCGTTCTTGCCTGCTCTGGATGCTGGATCCATATCGGCTTGTCGTAAGCGGGTTGATCGAAGACCTGGTAGCCGGTCAACGACTGGTTACCGCGCGGGTCGGTTACCCGCGTCTGGTTATCGGGCAGGTACTCTGTCAGCGTGGTCAACAGGCCCAGTTCGCTGTCCTGGGAATGCGAGGTAATACGTCCTAGCGCGTCATAGGCGGTCCATGTGCCGCTGCTGAGCGCATCCGTCTGGCCCGGATATGAGGCGAACGTCACTCTACCTGCGTGGTCGTAGGAGAACCGTTGGTAACGGCTACTATCCGGGCTTCCAGCGTCGAACTCATGGGTAATGACCGGACGCCAGAAGGCATCGAAGTAGGTCACCTTGCGCGCGTTGCCGGTGGCGACCGTCTGCCGCCAATGCCCCGCCTGGAGCCCGTATTCTGCCGCAGCCACCTGCTCGAACGCTTGCGTGGTGGCGTTCCAGGCAATGCCGTCGCCGCCAGGATGAACAATGCTGGCTAGCCGTCCCATCGGGTCGTAGCCATAGGCAGTGACATAGCCATTCTCGTCGGTGGTTGCGGTAATCCAACCATCGTCGTTGACGGTCGAGGATGTGGCCGTACCGTCGGCATACTTGATCGATTGGGCGATGCCGCGCTTCCACGACGAAAGCGTAGTCGTGTTGTCTTTGCCATCCTTGGCCGCGGCCACAGTGCCGTCGCTGTTGTAGGTCAACGTTTGCTGCAGCTTCCCGAACTGCCATATTTTGGACGGGAGGGACCTCGAATCGAACTCGGTATGGGAAACCGTTTGCCCCGTGTTTCCGTTAACGACGCTCTTGACCTGGCCAATAATCCACCTTGGCAGATCATCGTAATAGGTCACTGTATCCGTACGGGAATGCCATGGGCTGTACCGGGCCGTAGACACAGGCCTTCCCCATTGATCGAAGGCGGTGTTGTGCAGGACCAACGCGGCGCCACTCTCATTGATCACCTCCTGGACAACGGGGCTCAAGCGCTGGTTGACCAAATAGTTGCCAGCATCATCCGGTTGGATTCCATATTGCAGCGGCCAGGGGTAAGCATGGGTTCCGTCAGCCGCTGGCACGGCATAGACGATGTCGCGCGATCTGAGCATGTTGCCCGATGGCGCGTAAAATTCCTGCCTGACCAGACTGTTCTCGAGCTGATCCACCTTGTTCGAGAATACATTACGCGTTCTCGACCCGTCGGGCTCGACGACATCCGTCCACACGCGAGTGGTGCAGGCGACCGACGCACAATCCTCCAGGTAACTTCCGCCGTGATCGGAGTAGGTGTATTGCCACGTGGCAGAGACCCCCGGACCGGAAACGGACTTACTCGTCATCGCCAGGGACTCATATAGCTTCGGATTCATCACTATGTCCGGGGCATATATGCTGGTGATGCAGTGCTTGCTTACATAAGACCGACCGAATGCCCGAGCATTCAGGCTGAATGTCGCGCGCGCTTCGGATGGCGATGTCACGTTCAACGTGCGCGGAGTGCCGTTCAATGTTCCGCCGGGTATCGTTTGGTCGCACCCTTTGAAGGGGCTCAGAGAGAACATATTGCCGGCGAAGTTTCCCTCGTAGCGCCACGATGAGCCATCGGGACGAGTAACTGTGCTGAGTTGCGTCTGCTCGGCATCCGCGTAGCCGTACGTCCATGTGCGGCCGGTTCCTGTTGAAATCGCAGTGATCCCTGCCTGGCCAGCTACGGTTAGTTGGCGTCCGTCGCTTGCCACAATCGAGGAAAGCCGTCCCGCGGTATAGGAATACCTGACCCAGTTTCCGTGTCGATCCTCGATGCGGGTCACCAGCATGGCCGCTGCGCGACGATGCAACGTGAATATCAGCGTGTAGCCTTTCGGTGGCATGTCTTCGAACGGCATCGACAGGCCTGGCACCTCGGTATAGGCCAGGTAATCGAACCAGTACCGGGTGCCATCGGGAGCGGTGGCCAAGAATGCCTCCCCGGGTTCGCCGTTTGAGGTCGAGCCGAGGCAGTCCACGACCCAGCCGTCCTTCGTACCGATTTTGTGCTCGGATCCGGGCAAGCTGGCGGAGCGATGCAGCAGCTTGTGCTCGTTACCTTCGGTATCGACCAGGAAGTACCCGAACCACCAGTCCCGAACGAAGAATTCCACTGACCGGTCTTCATAGGTCACATCCGCGGGCAGGGTGAAGCTGCTGCAACGGGCGTTCTTGTCCGGCGCCGCCACCTGCCAGCCCACCGGGCTTGTGGGCGATATGGTGCTGCCTCGATCATAGTTGCTGCCATTGGCAGTTATGGTCTTTATCCGGGGCACTTCCAGATCCCACGCGCCGAACTTGTTCGCGGTCGGCAGCTTGGACAGGCGGTTGTCGTGCACGGTGGCCGTACGCACGATCCTGATGTCTGGGCCGGTACCTAGCAATTCGACGTCGGTCGCCTTGAACGCCAGGGAACCGTCGCGCAGGCCTATCTGATCACCGAACTCCACACCAGAAGAGATTTGCTGGGCATCTGCCAGCTTCTTCTTGTATTGATCATCCAGGCCAACCGCTTGGGCACTGCAGGGCCCGGAAAGCACTAAGGATAAAGAGAACATCAAGCCGCACGATAATCCCATGCCGCGACCAGCCGGACCGCGAAGACGCATATCTCAGTTCCTTCGAGAAATTGCCGATTAAAGCGCTTTATCCACGCCTCCCCTGTAGCTTTAGAGCCGTAAACACCACGAAACGCTATGGCTGATGACATTGGTGACCGCTGTGGCGCGTATTGCTTATCGCGGCAGCAATAGCCAACCAAAGAAAGCCGGAGTTGAACCAGCTGAATATGCAGCACTTGCCGATGGATCAAGCCGTCTTTACATCCCCTTAACGGTCAATGGATTCTCGGCAGCTATTCGCGGCTTGTCAATGGGGCCTATTCCCCCCTTTCGCCAGTCGATCGACCCGCGGCTTCCACCGTGCTAGTTCCAGTTTCGCATCGAAGTCGGGGCGAGCAGGTCTTTGACGGGTGACGGCAACACGCCATAGCTGACGCAGAGTTTCGGCACAGGGATTTGCCGAACCCAGCACCGAGCCGCCGAGCATTCGCGCCGGCGTAACCTAAGTGAGCCTAAGCGCCCATTGAGTCGATCAAGCCGCTGCCGGCAGGCAGGCTATCGCGGTGGTGACTTGATCGGCTTCATCACTACTGGAGTTACTGAGACTGCAGCCGAGCACCAAGCACGACATCGCCTCGAGTTGCGATATCGAGGGTCCTACCACAAGCCGGGAGCGACGCGCCGACGCGGCCGCGGAACTCTAGCTTGAACCTTTAGACGCAGCCATCGCGGCGGCTTGCAACGTCGCCGGTCGGAGCCCAACACGGATCGGTGACGGCAGACAGTGCGCAACGGTCGCGCCCGGTGCAAACGCACCGTCCACAAACTCCACCTGCTTCCTAAGCCGCCCCTGGATCGGAAGCCTCCAGCGCATACCGCCGCTGGCAATGCTCGCAGAAGAACGCGCGGCGCTGCGCCTTGCCGAGATGCTTGCGGTAGGTCAGCAGGTGGCCGTCACGCGGACAGGTGGTCTTGGTATGCACCTGGTAGTGCTTCTTCAGCACGAAGGCCTTCTTCCAGTGGTAGAAATCGAAGCTGTACTCGCGCGCCTGGGTCACCAGCTCGGCCAGCTTGCGCGGCGGCAATGCCCCGACCTCGCTCTCCGGATGCACGCGGATGCGGTGCAGCACCTCGTTCTTGATGATGTTGCCGACCCCGGCGAACACGTCCTGGTCCAGCAGCGCATCGGCGGCCAGCGTGCGCGGCCGCAGGCGCAGCTTGCGCCGCGCCTGCGCCGCGTCCCAGTCCGGGTTCATCACGTCCGCGCGCCAGTCGTAGGCCTCGTCCAGCGCGCCCTCGATGAACTTGACCGAACACGCGTAGAAGTTCAGCTCCTCGCCCGTGGCGAAGCCCAGGCTCAGCCGCGCCGGCGCGTCCTTGCGCGCATTGATCCGGTAGCTGCCGAACAGCAGGAAATGGATGCGCACGCTGAACCCGTCGAACTCGATCAGGAAGTGCTTGCCCCAGCTGCGCAGCGACAGGATCTTGCGGTCGAGCATCCGCGCCAGGTCCTGCTTGCTGTTGCCGGACACCCGCAGCACCTTGCGGCCCGCGAACGCGGCCGCCTCTTCTTTCAGGATGACGATCGAAGGACCTTCAGGCATGGCCGCAGTATCGATGTCCGCCGTGAGCGAACCGTGAGCCCAAGCGCGCGGCACGGCCTCCCAAGAAGACGCCAATTCGATGTTGGTGCCCGCCCTGAAAGAAGTGCATGCATTCGCCGCTGCACCACCTTCGCAACGCGGCACGCAGGCACCGGCTTTCTGCCTTGTCGGCGAATAGCGCCTGCAGTGCATCGGCGCAGCCCGCGGCCTCCGGCGCGGCCATGGCGGCGGCGACCAAACCGCACAACGAAAAGGCCACCCGCGGAGGTGGCCTTGATCGTCTGTCGCGTGGTGGGCGGTGCAGGGTTCGAACCTGCGACCCTTGCCGTGTGAAGGCAATGCTCTACCGCTGAGCTAACCGCCCGTGTCGCGAGCCGCACATTATAGGGCCGCCATCGCTGGCGTCAACGGCCCCCGCGGGCGCCGCGCCTGCGCGGCGCGCTACATGGTCTGGGTGGGCTTGTCGGCGTTGAGGGTGCCGGCCAGTTGGGTCTCGATCTTGGTGCGGATGGTCTCGCCCTCGCTGTTGTCCGGCAGTTGCACGCCGATGCCGGCGGTGCGGTTGCCCTGCGCCCCCATCGGGGTCACCCAGATGACCTTGCCGGCCACCGGCAGGCGTTCGCTGGAATCGGGCAGGGTCAGCAGCAGGAATACCTCGTCGCCCAGGAAATAGCGCTTGGGCGTGGGCACGAAGATGCCGCCGTTCTTCACGAACGGCATGTAGGCGTTGTACAGCGCCGCCTTGTCCTTCACCGCCAGCGACAGGATGCCCTGGCGTCCGCTCATCGCACTCATCGTCTCTCCCCTCTTCGTGCCGGGCGATCGCCATCGCGCCAGGCCAGCAACAGTTCCGCGATGGCCAGGTCGGCGCGCACGGTGGTACGCAGCAGGTCGCGGGTGCGATTGGCGGCGTCGAACCAGGCGGCCAGCTTGTGCAATCGCGCCGGGTCGGTCAAGCCGGCCTGCGACGCCTGCGCCAGCGCCAGGTCCGCGGCATGGCCCAGGCGCTGCTCGGCATGGCCATCGCCGCTCCAGCGCAGCGCCGCCTCGACCGTGCCCAGCTTGCCGGCGGCCACCTGCTCCAGGTCCGCGGCCACCTGCCGGCGCAGTTTCAGCCCGTCCTCGCGCAGCCATTGCGCGGCCAGGCCGGGATGGCCGCGCGCGGCGTCCAGCGCCTCGCGCGCGGTCTTCTCGGGGAAGTCCTGGGCCAGCAGCCAGGCCAGCGACTCCTCCTGCGGCGGCAGCTTGAACTCCAGCCGCTGGCAGCGGCTGCGGATCGTCGCCGGCAACCGCGCCGGCTGCGCGCTGATCAGCCACAGGTAGCGGCCGGGCTGCGGCTCCTCCAGGGTCTTGAGCAGGGCGTTGCAGGCCGAACGGTTGATCGCGTCGGCCGGGTCCACCACCACCACCTGGGCGATGCCGTACTGCGGGGTCAGCGACAGCTTCTGCGAGACCTCGCGCACCTGCTCGATCACGATCTCGGTGCGCAGCTTGTCGCCGGTGCGGTTGGGGATGAACGAGACAAGTTGCAGGTCCGGGTGGGTGCCGGCGGCGATCAGCTGCGCGCTGCGCAGGTTCGCGGCCGGCTCGCCCTGGCCCAGCACGTGCGCGGCCAGCTTCAGCGCCACCGCGCGCTTGCCCAGCCCGTCCGGGCCGCAGATCAGCAGGCCGTGGCCGAGCCGGCCGGCGTCGAGCGCGGCGATGGTCTGGTCGTAGGCGCGCTGCTGCCAGGGGGCGAAGGGCAGCGTGTCGGTCGAAGCAGGGCTCACGGCGCGCGCTCCTGCCGCACCCAGTCCGCCAGCGCCGCGGCCACCTCGCCCGCCACCGCCTGCGGCGGCAGGCTGGCGTCGATGATGCGGAAGCGCTGGGGCTCCTGCGCGGCGCGCTGGCGGAAGCCGGCACGCACGCGCTGGAAGAAGTCGTCCTGCTCGCTCTCGATGCGGTCCGGCCACAGGTCGCGGCCGCTGGTGCGGGCGCGGCCGATCTGCACGTCCAGGTCCAGCAGCAGGGTCAGGCCCGGCTGCAGGCCGACCGCGCGCCGCTCCAGGTCGGCGATCCAGCCGCGGTCCAGGCCGCGGCCTTCGCCCTGGTAGGCGTAGCTGGAATCGGTGAAGCGGTCGCTGACCACATAGGCGCCGCGCTGCAGCGCCGGACGGATCACCTCGCGCACGTGCTGCGCGCGCGCGGCGAACACCAGCAGCAGTTCGGCCTCCGGCGCCAGCGGCTCGGCCGGTTGCTGCGACGGCGCGTTGTCGAGCAGCAGTTCGCGGATGCGCTCGGCCAGCGGGGTGCCGCCGGGCTCGCGGGTCAGCAGCACTTCGTGGCCCTGCGCCTGCAGCCAGTCGCGGATCGCGTTGATCGCAGTGGTCTTGCCGGCGCCCTCGCCGCCTTCCAGGCTGACGAAGCGGTGGTGCCGCAGCAGCGCCTGGCTCATGGCGTCACCGGCCCGGCGGGGGCGCGGCGCTGCCGCAGCTGTTGCAGATAGCGCGCCACCGCCGCGGTGTGTTCGGCGTAGCTGGAGGTGAACACGTGCGCGCCGCTGCCGTCGCCCACGGCGACGAAGTACAGGCTGTCGCCGGGCGCCGGATTCACCGCCGCGTGCAGCGCGTCGCGGCCGGGCATCGCGATCGGGGTCGGGGTCAGTCCGGTGCGGGTGTAGGTGTTGTACGGCGTGTCGGTTTCCAGGTCGCGCTTGCGGATGTTGCCGTCGTAGGCGCTGCCGATGCCGTAGATCACGCTGGGATCGGTCTGCAGCTTCATGCCCAGCCGCAAGCGGCGCACGAACACCCCGGCGATCTGCGGCCGCTCGGTGGCCAGGCCGGTCTCCTTCTCCACGATCGACGCCAGCGCCAGCGCCTGCTCCGGCGACTGCAGCGGCAGGTCGGCGGCGCGCGCGTCCCAGGCCTGCTTCAACGCCTGCTCCATCGCCGCATGCGCGCGCTTGAGCAGGTCCAGGTCGCTGTCCTGGCGCTGGTAGAGGTAGGTCTCGGGCAGGAAGCGGCCTTCCGGGTGCTGGCCGGGGTGGCCGAGCCGGGCCATCAGCTCCGCGTCGTCCAGCGCGGCGGTCTCGTGGCGCAGCGGCGTGGCGGCGTTCAGCGCCGCGCGCAGCTGGCGGATGTTCCAGCCTTCGACGATGGTGAAGCGGTAGTGGATCACCCGGCCCTGGCGCATCCGGGTCAGCAGCTCGCGCGGGCTCAGCGCCGGCTGCAGCGCGTATTCGCCCACCTTCAGCTTGCCGGCCGCGTCCAGCTGCCGCGCCAGCAGCTGCCATTGCAGCTGGCTGCCCTGCTCCACGCCGGCCGCGCGCAGCTTGCGCAGCACGCTGTTGAACGAATCGCCGCGCGCCACTTCCACGCTGGGCTGGGCGCTGTCGATCGGCCGGTCGGCGAACGCGCTGTAGCGCTGCCACCACCACGCGCCCGCGGCGGCGGCGAGCAGCGCAAGCGCCAGCAACGCCGCCAGCACGGCCAGACATCCGCGTTTACCACCTGCCACAGCCACCTCGATGCGAATTCAGCGGGGTGCAGGATACCGCGCGGCCGCCCCGGCCGTTACCCCGGCGCCGGCGCTCACGGCGCCAGCGCGCGCAGCAGGCCGCGCGCCTTGGCGCGGGTTTCGTCGAGCTCGCGCTCGGGCTGCGAGTCGACCACGATGCCGGCGCCGGTGCGGAACTGCGCCTGCGCCCCGTCCACTTCGGCGGTGCGGATCAGGATGTTCAGGTCCAGGTCGCCGTCGCGGTTCAGCCAGCCGAACGCGCCGGTGTAGGCGCCGCGCGGCCCCTGCTCCAGCTCGGCGATGATCTGCATGCAGCGCACCTTGGGGCAGCCGGTGATGGTGCCGCCGGGGAAGGTGGCGCGGATCACCTCGCCGGGGGTCACGCCGGCGCGCAGGCGCCCGCGCACGTTGCTGACGATATGGTGGACATGGGCGTAGCTCTCCACCGTCATCAGTTCGTCGACCTCGACGCTGCCCGGCGCGCACACCCGCCCCAGGTCGTTGCGCTCCAGGTCGATCAGCATCACGTGCTCGGCGCGCTCCTTCGGATGCCCGACCAGTTCGCGGATGCGCGCGGCCTCGTCGTCGCCCGGCGCGCGCGGGCGGGTGCCGGCGATCGGGCGCGTCTCCACCACTTCGCCGCGCACCGACACCAGCCGCTCCGGCGACGAGCTGACCACCGCACGTCCGTGGCCGACGAACAGCCCCGCGAACGGCGCCGGATTGGCGGTGCGCAGCTGCGCGTACAGCGCCGCCGGGTCGAGCGCGGCGGCGAAGCGCGCCACCCAGCGCCGCGACAGGTTGACCTGGAACACGTCGCCGGCGCGCAGATAGTCGAGGATGCGGCGCACGCCGTCGACGAAGCGCTGCGGCGGGTCCTCGTCGATCGCCTGCGGCGCGGTCCACGCCGGCAGCGGCGCGATCGCCGGCATGGCGCGCAGGTCGGCGAGCAGCGTGTCCAGCAACGCGCCGTGATCGGCCTCGGCCAGCGCCACGCACTCGCCGCTGGCGCGGTCGCGCAGCACCGCGGCCGGGCAGCGCAGCGCCAGCGCCAGCGGGGTGCCGCGCGCGTCCTGCGGCAGCCGCAGCACCGGCTCCACCTGCGCCGCCAGTTCGTAGTCCAGCAGCAACGCCCAGCCGCCGCGGAACGGCCAGCGCGGTTCCTCGCGCGCGCAACGCGCCGCCCGCCAGCGCGCATCCAGTGCGGACAGGAAATCGCCTTCGGCCGCGTCGCCCTGCAGGTCCCGGGTGGTGCCGTCGCGGTCCAGCCGCAGGCCGCCGCCGTCGGTCATCAGCAGCAGGTCCCAGCGCCCTTGCGCGGTGCCGGACGCGGCCGATTCCAGCAGCAGCGGATAGCGCTGCGGCGACAGGCGGTGCAGCGCCAGCAGGTCGGTGTCGGCGGGCAGCGGGACGGTGCGCAGCATCGGATATCCGGAAGGGAGGATCAGGTGACGGGGATGCGGGCGCGGCTGGATGGCGCCATGCCCGAACCGTTGCCGGGCCTGCAGTATTGCGCAGCGGGGATGCGCTGGATGCAGATACCGCGCGGCTGCGAGGGCCGGGCCCAGGTCCGCCGCTCTGCGAGACAATCCGCCCGCGCGCATGGCGGCAGGCGCCGCCCGAGCGGATCGGGCTGGCAGAAGCGTCCCCTCATCCGCGCTTTGGGCACCTTTTCCCCTCGCATGCGGGAGAAGGACGTCTACGGTCGTACTGGCCGCAGTGGACGCGACCGAACGCGCAGGCAGGCTCTACGAGTCCCGAGTCCCGAGTCCCGCCCCCACTCAGATCCGCTTGAACACCAGCGTGCCGTTGGTGCCGCCGAAGCCGAAACCATTGGACATCGCCACGTCGATCTTCTTCTCGCGCGCCACGTTCGGCACGTAGTCCAGGTCGCAGCCTTCGCCCGGCTCGTCGAGGTTGATGGTCGGCGGGATGATGCCGGTGTGGATCGCCATCACCGAGAAGATCGCCTCGGCGCCGCCGGCCGCGCCCAGCAGGTGGCCGGTCATCGACTTGGTCGAGCTGACCATGGTCTTGTAGGCGTGGTCGCCGAGCGCGCGCTTCATCGCCAGGGTCTCGGCCAGGTCGCCCAGCGGCGTGGAGGTGCCGTGCGCGTTGAGGTAGTCGATCTGGTCGGGGTTGAGCTTGGCGTCCTTGATCGCCATCGCCATGCAGCGCGCGGCGCCTTCGCCGGTGTCGCTGGGCGCGGTCATGTGGAACGCGTCGGAGGTGGCGCCGGAACCGGCCAGCTCGCAGTAGATGCGCGCGCCGCGCGCCTTGGCGTGCTCGTACTCTTCCAGCACCAGGATGCCGGCGCCGTCGCCGAGCACGAAGCCGTCGCGGTCCTTGTCCCACGGCCGCGAGGCGCGGGTCGGATCGCTGTTGCGGGTGGACATGGCCTTCATCGCGCAGAAGCCGCCGACCGAGGTCGGCGCCGAACCGCGCTCGGCGCCGCCGGTGACCATCACGTCGGCGTCGCCGTACTGGATCATGCGCATCGCGGTGCCGATCGAATGGTTGGACGTGGCGCAGGCCGACACCGCCGAGAACGTCGGGCCCTTCAGCCCGCGCAGGATGCTCAGCTGGCCCGGCAGCATGTTGATGATGGTGGCCGGCACGTAGAACGGGGAAATCTTGCGCGCCCCGCCCTGGTGGAATTTGATGGTCTGCTCTTCGATGCCGAGCAGCCCGCCGATGCCCGAGCCGATGATCGCGCCGATGCGCTCGGCGTTGGCTTCGTTGATCTCCAGCCCGGAATCGTCCAGCGCCATGAACGCAGCGCCGATGCCGTAGTGGATGAACGGATCCATCTTCTTCACGTCCTTGGCGGACACGAACAAGGTGGGGTCGAAATCCTTGATCTCGCCCGCGATCTGGGTGGTGAATTGCGAGGCATCGATCTGCGTGATCGGGCCGATGCCCGAACGTCCGTTGACGATCCCGTCCCAGCTGCTGGCCAGGTCATTGCCCAACGGCGATATCAGGCCCATGCCGGTTACGACGACGCGACGACTCATTGCGAAATCTCCTCACCGCAGCTGCGCGGATTTGACGCTGTAAAAGCACAGGGCCGCATGCGCGGCCCCATGGGATTGTCACGCGGACCGGACCCTGCGGCGCCGATCGCGATCAAGAACGATCTTCAGCTCTTGACGTGCGCCTTGACGTAGTCGATGGCCTGCTGCACCGAGGTGATCTTCTCGGCTTCTTCGTCCGGGATCTCGCACTCGAATTCTTCTTCCAGCGCCATCACCAGCTCGACGGTGTCCAGCGAGTCCGCACCCAGGTCATCGACGAACGATGCGCTGTTGGTGACTTCTTCTTCCTTGACGCCGAGTTGCTCGACGACGATTTTCTTGACGCGTTCTTCGATGGTGCTCATTTGGGATATCGCTCCAGATGGAGTAGTGGTGGTTCAAAAACGCCATCGGGCTGCGATGGCCGCGGTGGATAGTGTAGTGGAAACCAGCGGGTGCTTGCATCGCTGCGAAAGACCCAGCCGATCAACCACTTAGGCGCGCTCCTTGCGTCCTATGCTTACGGCATGTACATGCCGCCGTTCACATGCAGGGTTTCGCCGGTGATGTAGCCGGCTGCCGGGCCGGCCAGGAACGCCACCGCATGCGCGATGTCCGACGGCTGGCCGAGCTGGCCCAGCGCGATCTGCTCGAGCAGCGCGGCGCGCTGCGCGTCCGGCAGCGCCTTGGTCATGTCGGTGTCGATGAAGCCCGGCGCGACCACGTTGACGGTGACGCCGCGCGAACCGATCTCCTTGGCCAGCGACTTGGAGAAGGCGATGATCCCGGCCTTGGCCGCCGCGTAGTTGGACTGCCCGGGATTGCCGGTGACGCCGACCACCGAGGCGATGTTGACGATGCGGCCCTTGCGCGCCTTCATCATCCCGCGCATCACCGCCTTGCTGGTGCGGAACACGCTGGTCAGGTTGGTGTCGATGATCGCCTGCCAGTCCTCTTCCTTCATCCGCATCAGCAGGTTGTCGCGGGTGATGCCGGCGTTGTTGACCAGGATCGAGATCGCGCCGAACTCCTTGCCGATCGCATCGATCAGCGCGTCCACCGCCGCCGCGTCGGTGACGTCCAGCGCACGGCCGTGGCCGCCGGACGCGGCCAGGCGCGCGGCGATCGCCTGCGCGCCGCTTTCGGAGGTGGCCGTGCCGATGACGGTGGCGCCCTGTGCGGCCAGCTCGTCGGCGATGGCCGCGCCGATGCCGCGGCTGGCGCCGGTGACCAAGGCGATCTCGCCCTGCAATGGCTTGCTCATCTGCTGTTTCCTCGGGAACGGGCGGCGCCGCAGGCGCCTGGGGGACGAGGCCGGCGGCACCCGCAAGGGGCGCCCGGCAGGAAGATCAGTGGACCCATTCGTCCAGCGCGCCGGCGAAGTCGGCCGGGGTGGCCAGCGGCCGCGCCTCCAGCGACTTGTCGATGCGCTTGATCAGGCCGGTGAGCACCTTGCCCGGGCCGCACTCGGCGATACGGGTCGCGCCGCGCGCGGCCAGCGCCTGCACGCACTCGGTCCAGCGCACCGGCAGGTACAGCTGCTCGACCAGCGCCTGGCGGATCGCATCGACGCCGTCGTGCACGCGGGCATCGACGTTCTGCACCACCGGCAGCTGCGGCGCGTGCCAGGCCAGCCCGCGCATCGCCTCGGCCAGGCGGTTGGCCGCCTCGCGCATCAGCGGGGTGTGCGACGGCACGCTGACCGCCAGCTTCACCGTCTTGCGCACGCCGCGCTCGGCCAGCAGCGCCAGCGCGCGGTCGACCGCGGCCGCATCGCCGCCGATGACGATCTGGCCGGGAGAGTTGTAGTTGGCCGGGACCACCACCTGGCTGCCGGCGGCCTGCACGCAGGCGTCCTGCACCAGCGCATCCTCGGCGCCGATCACCGCGGCCATCGCGCCGACGCCGGCCGGCGCCGCGTCCTGCATCAGCTGCCCGCGCAGCCGTACCAGGTGCGCGCCGTCGCGCAGCGACAGCGCGCCGGCCGCGACCAGCGCGGTGTATTCGCCCAGGCTGTGCCCGGCCAGCAACGCCGGACGCGCGCCGCGCTGCGCCAGCCACAGCCGCCACACCGCCACGCCCGCGGCCAGCAGCGCCGGCTGGGTGTATTCGGTGCGGTTGAGCATTTCCTCCGGACCGCCCTGCGCCAGCGCCCACAGATCGACGCCCGCGCCATCGGAGGCCTCGACGAAGGTGTCGCGGACCTGCGGGTGCAGCTCGGCCAGTTCGGCCAGCATGCCCAGCGACTGCGAACCCTGGCCTGGAAAGACGAAGGCTAAAGTGGAATCGGTCACGGAAAAGCCCAACAGCGAAAAACGAGCGGCGATGATAAGGGCGAAACCGGCCGTACGTCTGTACCCGGGCGTATGTGCGCGCGCCGGCGCGCCGCCGGCCTCCTCGACCGTGGCGTGACGATGCCGCCCGACATTGCGCCGCAGGTGCGCGCCGCCGACGCCGGACCGGTCAAGCCATTGCGCCGCGGTGGCGCTGGCGGCACGCGTCGCTGCGACCGCATGCCACGCGCACGCCCGCATGGCCGGCCTCGGAACCGCGCCGGCTGTTTCGGGCCGGCGTGACGCACATGGATGCGCACCGGCGCATGCGCGCCCTACAGCGCAGCGGCCCTCGACGCTCCGCGCGCCGGGCCCGCAGCCGCGTACATGCCCGCAACCGTTGCTTCGCGAACAGCGCATCGCGCGCGCGGCAACGATCGCTGTTCTTTGGAAAAGCGGTGCAGTTGGGACGCAGGCCCCGCAGCACGCGCGACGCCCTGGTGTGGGCATCCCCGTCGCCGCAACGCTCAATCGCGGTCGGGCGCTCCCAGCGGGAAGTACGCGCGATAGGGCCGCGCCTCGTCCACCGCGCGCGCGAACGAGGGCCGCGCCAGCAGGCGCGTGCGGTAGGCGATGACGTTGCCGAACGACGCGGCGATCGGATGCGTCCAGTCCGCATAGAAGAGGAACGGCGCGGCGGCGCAGTCGGCCAGGCTGAAACGATCGCCGGCCGCCCAGGTGCGGCCTTGCATGGTCCGGTCCAACCACGCATAGGCGGTGTCGAGCATGGCGCGCGCGTCGGCGACGCCGCGCGGGTCGCGCTCGCCCTCCGGGCGCAGGCAATCGAAGACCAGCTTCTGCTGCGGCGTGGCGAGGTAGTTGTCGAAGAAGCGGTCCATGAAACGGACCTCGAGCGCCGCGTGCGGATCGGGCGGCAGCAACTGCACCGGTCCCGGATGGCGCAACGCCAGATGCTCGATGATGATCGTCGACTCGGCGATCGTGCGGCCCTCGTCCACCAGCACGGGGAAGCGCTGCATCGGCCAGCGCGCGGCGAGTTCGGCCATCGGCTGCGGGTCGTCGCTGGACAATTGCCGATACTCGAACGGCGTGCCGTTTTCGTACAGCGCGGTCAGGACCTTCTGGCAGTAGGACGAGAACGGATGGGCGTAGAGCTGCAAGGTCATCGTCGATCCTCGGGACAATGGCGAAGGCGGATGCCTTGCCTGGCCATGCGACGATCGGCGGCAACGGAAATCGACATGCGCGACATCTTCGCGAACGCGGCGGATCGGCCGCCGGCGCCAGCGGCGATCCGGGCGCGCTGGAAGTTCGCCAAGGCGGCTGTTCCAACCCCGCGGCGGCGCACAGCGCCTGGCGGTGCCGCAAGCGCAACGGGCACAGGGACGCAGCGCAGGCGGCGCGATGCGTACCGCACCGCTTGAGCCGCAAGCGCTGGCCGTGGATCGGAAGGACGGATTCTCGCCGTTCCCGCGGGAGCGGTGTGCCGCGGCGGACGCCGCCGCAACGGCCGACGCGCCGCCGGCCGTTGCGCGATCAGTAGCGTAGCAGCGCCGAGCCCCAGGTGAAGCCGCCGCCGAAGGCCTCCAGCAGCAGCAACTGGCCGCGCTGCACGCGGCCCGAACGCACCGCCACGTCCAGCGCCATCGGCACCGACGCGGACGAGGTGTTGCCATGGATGTCCACCGTCACCACCACCTGCTCCATCGGCATCTCCAGCCGCTTGGCGGTGGCCTCGATGATGCGCAGGTTGGCCTGGTGCGGGATCAGCCAGTCCAGGTCGTGCTTGTCCAGGCCGTTGGCTTCCAGGGTCTCGTCGACCACGGCGTCCAGCGCCTTGACCGCGTACTTGAACACCTCGCTGCCCTTCATCTGGATGCCGCCCGCGGCCGCGTTGCCGGTCCCGTCGCCGAGCCCGGTGGAGATGCCGACCGGGTTCCACAGCAGTTCCTTCTTGCTGCCGTCGGCGTGCAGGTGGGTGCTGAGGATGCCGGTGTCCTCGTCGGCACGCAGGACCACCGCGCCGGCGCCGTCGCCGAACAGCACGCAGGTGGTGCGCTCGGTCCAGTCGACGATGCGGCTGAGGGTCTCGGTGCCGATCACCAGCACGGTCTTCACATCGCCGCAGCGGATGAACTTGTCGGCCACGCTGAGCGCGTAGACGAAGCCCGAGCAGGCGGCGTTGACGTCCATCGCGGCGCCGCCGCCCATGCCGAGCCGCGCCTGGATCAGGCAGGCGGTGGACGGGAAGATCAGGTCCGGGGTGGTGGTACCGACGACGATCATGTCCAGCTCGGCCGGGTCGATGCCGGCCGCTTCGATCGCCTTCAGCGCGGCTTCGTAGCCCAGGTCGCCCGCGGTCTGGCCGGCGGCGGCGATATGCCGCTCGCGGATGCCGGTGCGGCTGCGTATCCATTCGTCGCTGGTGTCGACCATCTGCGACAGGTCGTCGTTGGTCAACACCTTTTCAGGCAAATAGCTGCCGGTGCCCGCGATCCTTGAATAGATCCGCTTGCTCATGCTGGTTCCTGCTGCCTGTTACGCAGGCCGCCCCGACGCGGCGCGGCCTGTGAAGATGGGTGCACCGCCCGCCGCTGCGCGACGGGTCGGGCCGTATCAATCTTCTTCGACCTGCGAGGTCTTGCTGGCGATCACCTTCTTGCCGCGGTAGTAGCCGTCGGCGGTGATGTGGTGGCGCAGGTGGATCTCGCCGCTGGTCGGATCGGTCGACAGCTGCTTGGCGCTGAGGGCGTCGTGCGAACGGCGCTGGCCGCGGCGGGACGGGGTGACACGGGATTTCTGCACTGCCATGGGATTGCTCCAAACTCGGTTCGTTTACATCTGTCGTTTACGTCGCGCAGGACGCGCGCGTCCGGCAACAGCCTCAGGCAGCGGACGGGGCGCCGGCCGCTACTGTTTCTTCAGCGCCGCCAACGCCGCGAACGGGTTGGCCTTGCTCAACTCTTCCTCGGTCGCCGGCCAGTCCTGTTCGACCGCCTCGCTCCCGGGCGCCACCGGCACCAGCGGCACCGCCAGCACCAGTTCGTCCTCGACCAGATCCTGCGGCCGCAGCATGCCATCGTCCGGCACCAGCAGGGCCTCGTACTCCGGCGGCAACGCGGCCTCGTCGGCCTCGTCGCGGATCAGCCCCATCCGCTGCACCATCGACACCGGCAGCAGGAAGCGCTGCAGGCTGCGCTGACAGATCAGCGGCAGCGCGGTCTCGATACCCAGTTCGACATAGGACACTTGCAATACTTCGTCGCGGCCGAATTCCAGCGTGTACCGGCATTCGCCTTCGGTATCGGCCAGACTGTCCTGGAGACGGGTCATCGCCGATAGCGGCAGCCGGCCTTCGAACATCCGGCGCGCTGCGACCATCCGCCAGGCATCCAACAGTTCGGGCACGTTCGCGGACATAAGCCGCAGAATGTTAAGGACTGCCGGGGGCGCTGTCAAACCGTCCCGGGCACCCCTGTCATCCGCTTGCCCCGGCCGCGCGCCTCGCCGCAGACTGCCGGCCCCGGCTTCCGCCGCCGCCCCGACGACCGCCGATGCCGCGCCTGATCCTGGCCTCCACCTCCGCCTATCGCCGCGAACTGCTGCAGCGGCTGCGGCTGCCGTTCGATACCGCCCGCCCGCAGGTCGCGGAGACCGCCTTGCCGGGCGAGGCCCCGCGGGCGCTGGCGCAGCGGCTGGCGCGGGCCAAGGCCGCGGCGGTCGCCGTTCAGGCCCCGGACGCCTGGGTGATCGGCTCGGACCAGGTCGCCGACCTGGACGGCCTGGCGCTGGGCAAGCCCGGCCATGCGCAGGCCGCATGCGCGCAGCTGGCGGCGATGTCCGGGCGCCGCGTGCGCTTCCATACCGCGGTGTGCCTGCTGCACGGCGGCCGCGCGCTGGCCGCCATCGACCTGACCGAGGTGCAGTTCCGTGCCCTGTCCGGCGAGGAGATCGCGCGCTACGTGGCCGCCGAACGGCCGCTGGACTGCGCCGGCAGCTTCAAGTGCGAGGGCCTGGGCATCGGCCTGTTCGTCGCGATCCACAACCAGGACCCGACCGCGCTCGTCGGGCTGCCGCTGATCGCGCTGTCGGGGCTGCTGCGCGAGGCGGGATTTGCGGTGCCTTGAGGTCGGGACTCGGGACTCGGGACCGGGGACCCGGGACCCGGACTCGCAACAGCAACAGCAGGATGCGTATCCCTGCCGATTTGCTAGCGCTGGCGCAGGCGGCACCACTGGTAGGGGAAGTCGGTGCGGCCGATCAGCGCCGAGTACACCCGGCACGAGTCCGGCTCCAGGGCCAGGCCGTAGCGCGCCAGGCGCTGGTCGGCCAGCGCCGCGTACTGCCGGTTGCCGGCCGCGATATCGGTTCCGCGCCCGGGGATCATCGTCCATCGGCAGCGCCCGCCGGCCTCGCTCAGCAGCGCGCGCACCGGGCGCCGCGCCAGCCGGCGCATCAGCGTGCAGTCCGGGCCCCGGGTCAGCCCCAGGCGCTCGGCCAGCGCATTGACGCGCAGCAGCCGCTCGGCGTTGCGGTCCACCGCCGCCGGCAGCATCGCGTAGGCGTCGCCGCGCGCGGCGACCATGGACCGCACGCGCCCGGCATAGGCCGGCGATTCGGGAAAGTTGGACGCGACCGACGCGTATACGGCCTGCGCCGGCAGCGATGGAACGCGCCAGGACTGCGGTTCGTCGCCGACCAGCAGCACCACGCTGCGCGCCGGCTGCGGCATCGACGGCGCCTGCACCCGGAACGCCTCGCGCGCCCAGCGCTCGTGCCCCCAGTCGCCGCGGCCATGCAGCGCGACCAGCGCGCAAGCGATCAGCGTCCAGCGCGCCGCCGGTGCCGCGATGCGCAGCGGCAGCACCCGCCGCACTCCGACCCACAGCAGCAACGGCGCCAGCAGCTCCGGCACCACCAGGTAGCGCTGGATGCTGAACGTCGCTTGCCAGGCCACGAAGGCGACCACGAAGAACACCAGCAGCGCGCACCACGCCGGCGCGACCACGTCGCCGGCCACCTCGCGCCGACGTCGGCGCAGCGCGAACAGCAGCAGCGAGGCCAGGCCCAGCAGGTACAGCAACGGCCAGACGATCTGCGGCAGGGCCACTTCGCTGACCCGGTTCGGTTCGATCGAGAACAGCACCGGCCAGCTCAGCCATTGCAACCCGCCCTGCGGCAGCCAGCGCGTATCGCTGACCGCCACCGGCTGCGCCAGCGGCGCCAGGAAGTGGCTGTTGAACTGCGGGAACAGCGGATTGCCGAAGGTCTGCCATACGCTCAGCAGCCAAGGCCCGGCCAGCGCCGCGAAGCTGGCCACGGTGGCCGCGGTCAGCACCGCGGCGCCGCCTACGCGCTGCCGCGCCCGCCCGCCGGCGGCCAGCGCCGCCACCCCCAGCGCAAGCGCAAACAGCGCGTTGGTCAGCTTGCATGCCAGCGCCAGGCCGAGCAACGCGCCGGCCAGCGCCCAGTACGCGATGGCCACGCCCTGCCCGGCCACCTGTTGCCGGCGTTGCGCGTGCAGCGCGGCCAGCAGCGCGCCCAGCACCGGCAGCGCGCTGGTGTTGTCGCCCATGGTGCCGGCGAGTTCGGACAGGAACGCGGCACTGCACATGCCGGCCAGGGCCAGCCACGGCGCCAGTCGCGCGCGGTCCAGGCGCGGATCCAGCACTTGCCAGGCGATGCCGGCCAGCAGCAGGAACGCCAGCCCGTGCAGCGCGCCCATCGCGAACCCGGCCAGCGGCGCCGGCAGCCCGGTCATCAAGGCGTAGTGCAGCACGTCCAGCAACGGATTGAAGTAGCTCTGCAGCTGCGCCGGCGCCAGGTCCAGGCCGAGGCGCCCGTGCAACGCGGCGTAGCCGTTGTACAAGTGGTAGTTGCGCAGGTCCCAGTTGGCGTCCTGGCCGAGCCACAGCGACAGCAGCCCGCACAGCAGCGCCACCGCCACGCCCGCGGCGGCGACGTTGCCGCGGCTGTGGAATCCGAAGCGCCGATCGAGCGCCTGCGCCAGGCGCCGGCGCCGGCCCGGCCGCGGCACTGCGGCCTGCGTGCCCGCGCTCACTCGCCCGATTCCGGCGCGCGCGCCTCGTGCAGCGGCAAGGCCGGCACCGCCAGATAGGCCAGGCGCTTGGCCTCGATGCGGCCGCGGGTGACCGTGTCCAGGATCAGCCCGCAGGCCAGCAGCAGGAACCCGAGCAGCATCAGCGCCGCGCACAGGATCGCGGTCGGAAAGCGCGGCACCAGCCCGGTATCCAGGTAGGTGAGCAGCAGCGGCAACGCCAGCAGCAGCGACGCCAGCGCGCACGCCGCCGCTCCCAGCGAGAAGAACAGCAGCGGCCGTTCGGCCTTGAACAGGCGCGCGATCGTCAGCAGGATGCGCGCGCCGTCGTGCCAGGTGCGCAGCTTGCTCTGCGATCCGTGCGGGCGCGCGCCGTAGCCGGTCGCCACCTCCGCCACCGGCATGCGCAGCTGCAGCGCGTGCACCGCCAGCTCGGTCTCGGTCTCGAAGCCGGCCGCATGCGCGGGAAACGACTTGACGTAGCGGCGCGAGAACACCCGGTAGCCGGACAGCATGTCGTCGAAACTGCGCCCGAACAGCAGCCCCACGCAGCGGGTCAGCAGCACGTTGCCGAGGCGATGGCCGGCGCGGTATGCGGCGGCCTGCCCGCTGCGGCGCGCGCCGACCACCATGTCCAGGCCGTCGCGCAGCAGGCGCTCGACCAGCACCGGCGCCATCGCCGCGTCGTAGGTGGCATCGCCGTCGACCAGCACGTAGACGTCGGCCTCGATGTCGGCGAACAGGCGCCGCACCACGTTGCCCTTGCCCTGCGGGCCGACCTGGCGCACCTGCGCGCCGGCCGCACGCGCGATGCCGATGGTGCCGTCGCTGGAGTTGTTGTCGAAGACGTGGACGCTGGCGCCAGGCAGGTGGCGGGCGAAATCGGCGACCACGCCGCCGATGGTGGCCGCTTCGTTGTGGCAGGGCACCATCACCGCGATGCGCACGGCGGGGAAAACGGCGGGTAGGGTCATGGCGAAAGAGTCGGCGCGGCGGGCGTGGAGGCGCGCCATCCTATCTCAGCGCTGGCGCAGCACGATCGGCTGCTCCCACCAGTCCTCGACGCTGCCGTCGTGGCCGTGCAGGCGCAGGCCCAGCCAATGGGTGCCGGGCGCCAACGCCTGGGTATCGAGCTGGGTGCGGAACCCCACGTGCGGATGCTGCGTGTCGGTGGAGATCTTCCAGAACGCGGTGACGTCGTAGCGCTGGCCATACTCGGCCTGCGCCGCCACCTTGCCGTCGAGCAGCACGTCCACCCGCGCGATACCCGCGCCGTCCTTGAACGCCCAGCCGGACACGTCGAAATGCGGCGCCACGTGGTCGCCGCTGGCGGGCGTGTTGATCCACGCCATCGCCGGCAGCACGCACGGCCCCGGCAGGCGCTGCGCCGGCAGCCGGAACAGCAGGAAGCGCTGGCTGCCGTGGTCGTTGGACACCACCCGCGGCGGCGGCAGCGGCCCGACCAGCGCGCAGACCTCGTGGTAGCGCTGCAGCAGCAGCCGGTATTTCAGGTCGCTGGGCGACAGCACCAGCAGCCGCGGGCCATCGCGCCGGCCGTCGCCGAGCAGGCCCCATTGCCGCAGCTGCGCGCTGCGGCCGTGCTTTTCGTTCAACGCGTGCGGCAGCACCTCGATGCGCGCATCGCCCAGTTCGAAGCCCAGTTCGGCGCCGACCTTGAAGTTGTCGGCCAGCACCCGCGCGCCGGGCGGCATCGCCGCCAGTTCCTCGCGCACCGCCGCGGCCAGCGGCCCCCACCCGGCGAAGTTGCGCGGGTAGTACTTGTTGCCGGCGGCGTGTTCGCGCACCGACGGCACCGACACCGCCAGGTAGTAGGCGAACGCGCCGACCAGGCCGAGCCCGGTCAGCGCCCAGGCGGTGCGGCGCAGCCGCTTCGGCCAGCCGCCGAGGATCACCGGCGCGGCGATCAGCAGGGCCAGGTAGCCGGGCAGCGGCCAATGGAAACTGATGCGCTCGGCGTCGGTGAAGAAGCCGGCGACGAAGATGCCGAGCGTGGAGATCCCGCCGAGCAGGCCGAAATAGCGCCACTGCACGCGGGCGCCGCCGCTGCCGCCGCCGCGGGTGGCGACCAGCGCGACGTTGCACAGCGCCACCGCCAGCAGCGGCGTCACCAGCAGGCCCTGGATCAGCACGAACCAGATGCCGTTGGGCTGGAAGCTCCACGGATGCCGATCGACCAGTTGGAACTTCAGCCCCGCCTCGCCGTTGTCCACGTTCCAGGCCAGCAACGGCAGCCACGCCACCAGGCCCATCGCCAGCGCCACCCAGACCTGCGGATCGCGCAGCATCCTGCGGCCCTGCGGGATCAGCAGCAGGGCGATGCAGCCGACCCCGACCATGCCGGCGAAGCGGTAGTGGCTGAGCGCCCCCAGCGCCAGGCCCAGCGCCAGTTCAACGGCGCTCATCGCATCGATCTGGCGCAGCAGCCGCGCGCTGGCGTCGATGCACAGGATCGTCGCCAGCGCCATCGGCACGTCCGGCAGGGCCAGGATGCCGAGCGTGCCGGACAGCGGCATCAGCAGGGTCAGGCTGCCGGCGCGCCAGCCGGCGACCGCGCCGAACCAGCGCGTGGCGATGCGCGCGATCAGCCACGGCATCAGCGCCGCCAACAGCAGGAACGGCGCGCGCAGCGCCAGCAGGTGGTCGCCGCCCACGGCCACGCCCAGGCGCGCCAGCCAGGCGGTCAGTCCGGGCAGGTCCGAATACGCGGCGGCCAGATGCTGGCCCTCCTGCCAATAGAACGCTTCGTCGACGAACAACGGCAAGCGGGCGGCCACCAGCAGCTTGGCCGCCGTGACCAGCGTCCACAGCACCAGGAAGACGCTTCGCGCGCGTTGTTCGCCCTGCATTGCCTTTAAACTCCCCTAAACCCGTTGCGAGAACGCGATGCCTACTCCGCCCCGCTTGCCGGAAATGCTAACCGAAACGCTGCGCCAGTCCCTCACGCAGGCGCAGCAGCAGGTCAATTCGCTGGTACTGGGCAAGCCGCAGCAGGTGCGGCTTGCCTTTGTCGCGTTGCTGTCCGGCGGACACCTGCTGATCGAGGACCTGCCCGGACTGGGCAAGACCACCCTGGCGCACGCGCTGGCCGCGAGCCTGGGGTTGAGCTTCCAGCGCGTGCAGTTCACCTCCGACCTGCTGCCGGCCGACGTGCTCGGCGTGTCGGTGTACGACGCGCAGTCGCGGCAGTTCCAGTTCCATCCCGGGCCGGTGTTCGCCCACGTGCTGCTGGCCGACGAGATCAACCGCGCCCCGCCGCGCACGCAGAGCGCGCTGCTGGAAGCGATGGCCGAGCAGCAGGTGACGCTGGACGGGGTGACCCATCCGCTGCCTTCGCCGTTCTTCGTGATCGCCACGCAGAACCCGGTGGACCTGTCGGGCACCTTCCCGCTGCCGGACTCGCAGCTGGACCGGTTCCTGCTGCGGCTGGCGCTCGGCTACCCCAGTGCCGAGTCCGAACGCGCGCTGCTCAGCGGCAGCGACCGCCGCGACCTGATCGCGCAGGCGCAACCGATGCTCAGCGACGCCGACATGGCGACGCTGCGCCATGCGGTGGACCGGGTCCACGCCAGCGAGGCGCTGGTCGGCTACGTGCAGGCGCTGCTGGCGCGCAGCCGCCAGCATGCCGGGGTGCGCGTGGGCCTGTCGCCGCGCGCCGGCATCGCGTTGCTGCGCGCGGCCAAGGCGCATGCGCTGCTGCTCGGCCGCGCGCATGCGCTGCCCGAGGACGTGCAGGCCTTGTTCGTGGCGGTCGCCGAACACCGGCTGGTGGCCGAACAGGAATCCGCGTCGGGCCAGTCGCTGGCCAAGGCGATCCTGCACAGCGTGCCGGTGGACTGAACGCCGTGCGTACGCGCCTGCAGCGGTGGCGGCGGACGTTGGCGCACCTGGCGCGGCCGCGCGACCCCGAACCGCTGCCGGTGCAGTTGGACCGCCGCCGCATCTACATCCTGCCGACGCCGTTCGGCGGCTTCATCGCGCTGCTGCTCGGCGCGATGCTGCTCGGCGCGTTGAACTACAACAACAACCCGGCGCTGCTGCTGGCTATGCTGCTCGGCGCCGCCGGCGTGGCCAGCGCGATCGTGGCCCACCTGCAGCTGTCGGGCCTGCGCCTGGACGCGCTGTCGGCCGAACCGGTCGCCGCCGGCACGCCGTTGCGCCTGCGCCTGTCGCTGGCCGCGCGCGACGCGCGGCGCCGGCGCGGCGTGCGCGTGGCGCACGCGCAGCAGTACACCTACCTGGACCTGGGCGGCGATGGCGGCGGCGAAGCCGACCTCAGCCTGCCGACCGAGCGCCGCGGCTGGCTGGACCTGGAGCGCATCCGCGTCTCCACCACCCAGCCGCTGGGCCTGCTGCAGGCCTGGGCCTGGTTCTGGCCGGACGCCCCGCTGCTGGTGTACCCGCAGCCGGAGGCGGACGGGCCGCCGCTGCCCGGCGGCGACGGCAACCCGACCCAGACCCGGCTGCACGCGCTCGGCGAGGAACTGCACCAGCTGCGCCCCTACCGCGCCGGCGACGCGCCACGCGCGATCTCGTGGAAGCACTCGGCGCGGCGCGACACCCTGCTGGTGCGCGAGTACGAGCGCCCGATCGGGGTGGACGTGGTGCTGGACTGGCGCGCGCTGCCGTCGCTGCCGTACGAGCGCCGCATCGCGCGGCTGGCACGCTGGGTCAACGAGGCCGAGCGCGACGGCCGCCGCTACCGCCTGCTGCTGCCCGGGCAGCCGCCGCTGGGGCCGGGCCGCGGCGCGCAACACCAGCACCTGTGCCTGCGCGCGCTGGCGCTGCTGCCGCATGGCTGAGTCCTCCTCGCCCGCGCTGACCCGCGCCAGCCGCGGCTGGGCCCTGGGCGCCGGCCTGCTGGTGCTGCTGCCGCTGCTGCTGCAGTTGCCGGGCGCGCTGATGCTGGTGTTCGGCGGCGCCACGCTGCTGGTCGGCGCCAGTTCGTGGTGGCGGCCGATGCCGGCGCCGCTGCGGCTGCTGCTGGTGGCGGCGATGCTGGCGGCGATCTACTGGCAGATCGGCATGCGCTTCGGCCGTGACACCGGCTGCGCGATGCTGGCCGCGATGCTGGCGATCAAGCCGTCGGAACTGAAGACCCTGCGCGATGCGCGCAGCCTGCTCGGCTTCGCCCTGTTCGCGCCGTTCGCCGCCTTCCTGCTCGACCAGGGGCCGCTGACGATGCTGCTGGCGCTGGCCGCGGTGATCGCCGCGCTGCTGTGCATGCAGCGCCTGGCCGACCAGGAAGGCCGCAGCGACGAGCGGCCGGCGCGCGACCAGCTGCGCGGCGTGGGCCGGCTGCTGGCGATCGGGCTGCCGCTGGCGCTGGCCGCGTTCTGGCTGTTCCCGCGGCTGGGCTCGCCGCTGTGGGGCGTCCCCGAACGCGCGCTGGCGCGGCCCGGACTGTCCGACACGATGACCCCGGGGCAATGGCTGGACCTGATGGCCGACGACAGCCCGGCGGCGCGGGTGCAGTTCTTCGGCAAGGTGCCGGCGCCGGACCAGCGCTACTGGCGCGGCCCGGTGCTGTGGGAGTTCGACGGGCGCACCTGGCGCGCGCAGCGCTGGCACGACTACCAGCCGCCGCCGGCGACGCAGGCGGGCGGCGCGGCGTGGGACTACGAGATCGAGATCGAGCCCACCGACCGCCGCCAGGTGATCGCGCTGGACCTGCCGCTGGCCGCGCCGGACGGTACCCGGCTGTCGTCGGACTACGTGCTCAACAGCGCGCGCCCGCTCAGCGCGCTGAGCCGCTGGCGCCTGCGCTCCTCGCCGCCGCAGCGCTTCGAGGCCACGCTGCCGGCGGCGCAGCGCCGGCAGGCGCTGCAGCTGCCGCCCGGCTACAACCCGCGCACGCTGGCGCTGGCCCGGCAGTGGCGGCAGCAGGCCGGGCGCGACGACGTGGCGATCGTCAACCGCGCGCTGCGCTGGATCCGCCGCGACTTCGCCTACACCCTGGACACGCCGTTGCCGGGCCGCGACGGCATCGACGAGTTCCTGTTCCAGTACAAGGCCGGCTTTTGTGAACATTTCAGCTCCGCGTTCGTGGCGCTGATGCGCGGCGCCGGCGTCCCCGCGCGGGTGGTCACGGGCTATGCCGGCGGCACCCGCAATCCGCTCGGCGATTACTGGGTGATACGGCGCATGGACGCGCACGCCTGGGCCGAAGTATGGCTGCCGCAGCGCGGCTGGGTGCGCGTGGACCCGACCGCGGCGGTGGCGCCGGAGCGGATCTACGACACCCTGGAGGACCGGCTCGGCGACGGCGGCGGCGGCCTGGCCGGCGGCGACTGGCAGCTGCGCGACGTCGGCGACTGGCTGAGGCGCGGCTGGAACGACCTGGTGCTGTCGTTCGACGCCAACCGCCAGCAGCGGCTGCTCAGCGGCCTGGGCATCGGCAAGCTGGAGCCGGCGCAGCTGATCGGGATCTTCGCCGGCTTCGCCGCGCTCACGCTGGGCGCGATGGCCTGGTTGCTGGCGCGCGGCGAGCGCGAGCGCGATCCGTTGCTGCGCGCCTGGCGGCGCCTGGGCAAGCGCTACGCGCGGCTCGGCCTGGCGCGCGAGGCGCACGAGCCGGCGCTGGACTGGGCGCGGCGTGTACAGCGCGTGATTCCCGACCCGGCGCTGCTGTCGCTCAGCCAGCGTTTCGCCGATTCGCGCTACGCTGGCGCTGATTCGGACAGCGCTTCACTGTTGCGCGACCTGCGCAGGCACCGTCCGCGAACCGGAGCATCCCGATGAAGATTCGTCTGCTGTTACCCGTGGTGGCCGCCCTCGCCCTGGGCGCCTGCGTGACCGCACCCAAGCCGTTGCAGGGCCAGTTCGCCACCGTCACCCCGCGCGACTCGGTCGCCGGCCAGCAGGTCGGTTCGCCGGTGCGCTGGGGCGGCAAGATCATCCAGACCAAGCCGGCGCAGGGCGAGACCTGCTTCCAGATGCTGGCGCGGCCGTTGAACGGCAGCGGCCGTCCGGACAGCAGCTCGGCCGACGCCAGCGACGGACGCTTCATCGCGTGCCGCGCCGGCTTCTACGATCCGGCCGTGTTCGAGCCGGGCCGCGAGGTGACCTTCATCGGCCACGTCTCCGGCTACGAGAACACCCGCATCGGCGAGTACGACTACCGCCTGCCGAAGATCAGCGCCGACGTGGTCTACCTGTGGCCGGTGGTGCGCCAGGTCGAGGTGGTGCCCGCCTACCCGTACGGCCCCTGGGGCCCGTGGGATCCGTGGGGCCCGCGCTGGGGCTATCGTCGCGGCTGGTGGTAAGCGCCGCTGACGGATCGCAAAAAAAGCCGCTCATCGAGCGGCTTTTTTTGTCCGGCGTTGCGCCTTGACGGCGGATAGTGCTGTGCGCATAACCGGTTTGCCGATCTTCGCGAGTGAGACCTAACAATTCATTCAAGCCGAACCCACGGCAGGGCCGCGCCTAGGTGCACGCCTTCGGCTATATTCGCCCTCAGTCGCCGCCCTGCGTGGGCCGGCTTAATTCAGGCGTCAGGCTGACCACAATACGTCCTCTCCACCCTGTCAGGAGATTCAAGATGATGCGTAGATGCTTGGTCTTCTTAGCGCTCGCTGTAGTGACGGCTCCGGCCATCGCAGGTTGGCGCGCAACGACACCGCAGGCGAAGGAATCCGTGAAACAGCCTCGGATAGCGGCTGCCCTCGAGGCCGCGACCCGCTTTGACAATGCGATTCTCAAGAAAGACGCAGTGGCTTTTGAAAGCCTTTTCGCGGATGACGCGGTTGTCAATAATCCATTCAACAAGATCGCCAGGAAAGCAGACGCCCTTAAGAATCTCCGCACGGGCTTGATTGACTACACAACCCTCAATCGGTCAATTGAGTATGCCGCACTCCGCGGTGAGCATGAGGTCCTCCTCATGGGAGAAGAGACTTTGACTCCCGTGGGGAAAGCCAAGTTCGCCAACAAGCAGGTCCGGCGTCGTACAACCGAGATCTGGACGGATGCAAGTGGTACTTGGCAGCTCTTGGTGCGCCAAGCCACCATCTACTCAGCAGAGTAAAAGCGTGCAGCCTAACAATCCATTCAACCCGATCGGCTCGCGGCACGGGTTAATTCAGGTGTTAGCCTCCAACAAGAATTTTCATGACAACTCCACCGGCGCTGCCGCGACGTACTGCCGGTATGCGCGAACGCGTGGCAAACGCTGCGGACCTACAGCCCTAGCCTGGACGGGCAATGTCGCTCCGATGGAGAACGGCAGCCTATAAGCGGCTTTTCTCAGAGCAGGAGGTCGGCGGGACCAATTCCCTAGTCAAAGAGCGGATGTCGCGGGCAGTGCCAACTCTTTGTTCTGCAGGACATTAGTGCTGTCCGCCATCAAGGCGCGGCGGTGCCCAGGGCTACCGACACACGCGGACCCATGCATCAGCTGGCTTCCTCGCCGCGCCTCGACCACTCGGGTCCCTGGTCCCTGGTCCCGACAACGCCATCACCAGCCGCTCAGCGCGCTGGAAGGCCGCCACCGCATCACGCCGTGCCGAAGCGTCCCAGCGGCGCACCGGCGAGCAGGTGCAGGTGCAGATGGAACACGGTCTGGCCGGCGTGCTCGCGGCAGTTCATCACCACCCGGTAGCCGTCCTGCGCTAGGCCCTGCTCGCGCGCATACGCGGCCGCGGCCAGCGCCAGCTTGCCGATCAGCGCCGCCTGCTCGGGACGCGCGTCGTCCAGCGTGGCGATCTCCACCTGCTTGGGAATGAACAGCACGTGCACCGGCGCCTGCGGCGCGATGTCCTTGAAGCCGAGCACCTCGTCGTCTTCGTAGACGATGCTGGCGGGAATTTCGCGGCGAATGATCTTGCCGAAGATGGTGTCCATGGGCGGGATCTGGAAGCGGAAGTAGGCGAGCGTTATAGCCCAATTCGACGCTACGGTCGTGGCCCGGCGGCCGCGTCCCGTATGTCGCGCTACTCGGCGGCGCCGCCCTTGGGCACTTCGCTGCGGCTGCCGAACGCATGCGACAAGGTGCCGCGATCGACGTATTCCAGTTCCCCGCCCAGCGGCAACCCCTGCGCCAGTCGGCTCGGACGCACGCCGTGCTGGCGCGCCAGCTGCGCCAGGTAGTGCGCGGTGGCTTCGCCTTCGACGGTGGAATTGGTGGCGATGATCAGTTCGACGATCTCGCCCTGCGCCAGGCGCGCGGCGAGCCGGTCCAGGCCCAGTTCGCGCGGGCCGATGCCGTCCAGCGGCGACAGCCGGCCCTGCAGGATGAAGTACACGCCGCGGTAGCCGGTGGCGTGCTCGATCGCCAGCCGATCGGCCGGCGATTCCACCGCGCACAGCTGCTGGCGGTCGCGGCCGGCGCTGGCGCAGATCGCGCAGATCTCGGTCTCGCTGAAATCGCGGCACTGCGCGCAATGGCCGATGCGCTCGATCGCCTTGCCCAGCAGCTCGGCCAGGCGTTGGCCGCCTTCGCGCTCGCGCTCGAGCACGTGGTAGGCCATGCGCTGGGCGGTCTTCTGCCCGACGCCGGGCAGGATCCGCAGCGCGTCGATCAGTTGTTCGAGCAGCGGTGCGGTCATGCGTCGTGCGTGTTCTCGGGCCCGGCGCCGTCGCACTGTTGCAGCAGCGCGCGCAGGCGCGGCAACGCCTGCGCCAGCGCGCTGGCGATGTCTTCCTGCGTCGCCACGTAGACCGAAGGCATGTAGCTCACGATGCGCTCGACTTCGGCGTGATGGCTGCCCGGACGCTCCAGCAGCGCGAGCGCCAGCGTGTCGAATTCCTCGCCGTAGCCCGTGCCGCGCCCGTAGCGCAGGTCGCTGAGCGGGTGGTCGCCTGGCTTGCCGTTGGGCATCAGAACGGCAACTTCATGCCCGGCGGCAGCTGCATGCCGGCCGTGGCCGAGCCCATGCGCTGCTTGGATTCGGCATCGACCTTGTTGGAGGCGTCGTTGAAGGCCGCGGCGATCAGGTCCTCGGCCATCTCCTGGTCGGAGAGGATGCTCGGATCGATCCGCACCTTGCGGCATTCCTTGGCGCCGGTCAGCGTCACGCTGACCATGCCGCCGCCGGCGCTGCCGGTGACTTCCAGGTTGGCCAGTTCTTCCTGGGCGCGCTGCAGGTTTTCCTGCATCTTCTGCGCCTGTTGCATCAGTTGGGCGATATTGCCGCGCATAGTGGCTCACTCATCGTAAGGGCGGATGGAATCGGGCACGACCCGCGCGCCTTGCTGCTGGATCAGCGCCTGGACGTCGGGGTCGCTCATGAAGGCGGTTTCGGCCGCGCTCTGGCGCTCGCCGCGTTGCCGGTGCGAGCGCTCGTGCAGGGTTTCGGCATCGACCGCGATGCCGGTCTCGATGACGATCTTCGGGCGGTTGCCCAGCTCGGTGGCCAGGGCGCTGGCCAACTCGCCGAGCGAGCGCTCGGACTGCAGGTATTCGAACCCGGGCGACAGCGACAGGCGCAGCACGCCCTGGGCGTAGCTGACGAACGCCGAGTTCGCCGCGAGCTGCCGCGACGGCCCGGTGAGGCCGCATTCGGCGACCAGCTCCAGCCAGTCCTCGGCGGCATGCAGTTCGCGCGGCGCGCGGGAGGCCGCCGGCGCGGCCGGCTCGGCCAGCGGCGGGATCATCGCCATCTCCGGCTCGGGCGCCGATGCGCTCGGCGGTGGCATGGCCGCGCTCGGCGGTGCCGGCGCGAGCGCGGGCGATGACGGCGAAGGCGAGGTCTCCCAGGGCGGATCCAGCACCGGTGCCGCCACGGACGGCGCCGGCGACGCTACCGCCGCAGGGCGCGCCGGTGCCGGCGTCGGCGCAGGAAGCGGCGTCGCCACGGATGCTGGCGCCGCCATGGACGCCGGCGCCGGCGCGGCCGCTGCGGCGCTGGCCGCCGGCGCAGCCGCCGCGCGGGCGCCGGTGGACGTTTCGCCCGCCGGCGCGGCCGGCACCGCGCCGCTGCCGGCCGGGCGGAACGCCAGCATGCGCAGCACCGCCATCTCGAAACCGGCGCGCGGGCTCGGCGCCAGGTACAAGTCGCGGCGCCCGTTCAGCGCCATCTGGTACCACAGCTGCACCACTTCCGGGCGCAAGCGCTCGGCGAACGGCGCCGGGTCCAGGCCGTCGAGCGCGCTCACCGCGCCGGGCACCAGCTGCCGCACCTGGATCCGGTGCAACGCCTCGGCCAGCGCCTCGAGCACCCCGCCCCAGTCCGGCGAGAATTCGGCCAGCCCGGCGACCACCTGCAGCAGGCGCTGCCCGTCGGCCTCGGCCAGCGCGTCCAGCATCGCCGCGACCTGGGTGCGGTCGACGGTGCCGAGCATCGCCCGCACCACCTCCTCGCGCAGCGCGCCGCCGGCGTAGGCGATGGCCTGGTCGAGCAGCGACAGGCCGTCGCGCAGGCTGCCATCGGCGGCCTTGGACAGCTGCACGATCGCCGACGCATCGGCCTCGATCTGCTCGGCGGCCAGGATCCGGGTCATCTGCCCCTGGATCTGCTCCTCGTCCAGGCGCTTGAGGTTGAACTGCAGGCAGCGCGACAGCACCGTCACCGGCAGCTTCTGCGGGTCGGTGGTGGCGAGCAGGAACTTGACGTGCTCCGGCGGCTCTTCCAGCGTCTTGAGCAGCGCATTGAACGCCGCCTTGGACAGCATGTGCACCTCGTCGATCAGGTACACCTTGTAGCGTCCGCGCGAGGGCATGTACTGCGCGTTCTCGATCACCTCGCGCACGTCGTCCACGCCGGTGTTGGACGCGGCGTCGATCTCCAGCAGGTCGATGTAGCGGCCGGCGTCGATGTCCAGGCAGGCCGGGCACTGGCCGCAGGGCTCGGCGCTGGTGCCCTGGTCGCAGTTCAGCGACTTGGCGAAGATCCGCGCGATGGTGGTCTTGCCGACGCCGCGGGTGCCGGTGAACAGGAACGCGTGGTGCACGCGCCCGGTATCCAGGGCATTGCCCAGCGCGCGCACGACATGCTCCTGCCCGACCAGCTCGGCAAACCGCTTCGGGCGCCACTTGCGGGCGAGTACGAGGTAGGACATCAGGCAACCGTCTTCATCTGAACCGCCATTGTGCCATGCCCGGTCGCAGCGTCCGCGACCGGCAGGTTCAGCTTGTGGCAAAGCCCCGCGGCGGCTAGAATCCCGCCCCTGCCGGCGGCGATGTGGTGCCGGCAGGCCCGGAGAGGTGTCCGAGTGGTTGAAGGAGCACGCCTGGAAAGTGTGTAAGCGTCTAAACCGCGCTTCGGGGGTTCGAATCCCCCTCTCTCCGCCAGTTATCCGATTGGTAGTGGCTTCGGCCAAGCAATTCCGAGTACCCTACTAAAAGACCTGCTACGCCTGATGTGCTGGGCTAGGTGGGCAAGAAGGCCACCCGTCGAGGTGGCCTTCTTGTTGTTCAGCCGTCCAAGATGATCGCGCTCGGATGGCCTTGTTCGCCGTGAGCCACGCGCAAGATCCAACGTAGATCGTGACCATGGCCTCAAAGCACCCAGCCTGCAGCCAACGTTGGGTTTGCTGATAGACCGCCTCCCGAGGTGGAAGTCGTTGGGTAGCAGCCGCCACGGGACTCCGTCACGCGCCATCGAGGCGCAAAGGACTAGCGGCCAACCCGAAGGGCGGCCATCCACAACAGCCGCTACAGCTGCTACAGCTGCTTACGCCACGGCGAGCTGCCGATCGCGTGACTGCAGCTCTTCGGCGATTCGAACGTCATCCGCCGATACGAACGACCACTTTTCCGAAGGGCCCCTGTCCAAGACGCGCAAATGCCGCGGCAGCTTCGGTAAAAGGAAACACCGTGTCGATGACCGGCTTGATGCCGTGCCGGTCGATGGCCGAGTTCATTTCCTCGAATGCACGCCGGTGCCCGACAGAAACACCTCGCAAGGTGGCACGCCGGAGTTGAAGCGGAATCGCCGGCATCCGTATCTGGGTGTCGTCCATGAAACCGATCTGCAGGATGTGCCCGGAGTCCGCCAAGGCCTGCACCGACTGGCCCAGGTTGTCGCCGCCGCGCAGCTCCAGAACGTGATCGACGCCGTTGCCGCCTGTCAGTTCGGCCACCGCTTCGGACCAGGCAGGCCACTGCTCGGTATTGATTCCGGCCCAGGCGCCCAGTGCTCTGGCCCGGGCCAACTTTTCGTCGCTGCGCGAGCTCACGATCACGCGCGCGCCCAGCGCCCGGGCGAACTGCAAGCCGAACAACGATACGCCGCCCGTACCCTGGACCAACACCGTCTGCCCTTTCCGAAGCCCTCCCGCTTCCACCAACCCGAACCAGGCAGTGAGCGCTGCAACAGGCAACGTGGACGCCTCTTCATCCGACAACGACGTAGGCGCAGCAACGGCGGCCTGTTCGGAAAGCGCAACGAATTCGGCAAGCACACCCGGAAGCGGCCCACCCAGGGACAAGCCATGCCTGCGCATCGCTGCCGGAGGCTCGCCGTCCAGCCATTGGGTCCAGAAGTTGCCCATGACCCGGTCGCCCACCTTGAAGCGGCTCACTTGCGATCCCAGCGCGACCACCTGCCCGACCATGTCCGACGCCGGCACGAACGGCATTACAGGGCGCTGCGGCAACAGTCCGCCGCCGATGACCAGGGCGTCCCGATAGTTCAGCGATACCGCCGCGACCTTGACCAATACCTCGTCGGGCTCCGGACGCGGCACAGGCCGCTTAGCCATCTGCAGATTGTTCAGACCGAAGTCCGACAGTTGCCAGACCGTCATCGATTTCGCGCTCATGTTCATCGCTCCTCAGCTCTTCGCACAATTTGATTGCCCAGTCTATTGAGGACTCGTATGCGCCAGTTGCGGATTATTTTCCCTAGACTGACGACCCGAATTCCTCAATAGGCTCAGAATGACGAGCTACAGTGCCTCCCGCCTGCACGGCATTACCGCGTTCGTACAAGCGGTAGATGCCGGCAGCTTCACTTCGGCCGCTCAGCGCATCGGCTTGTCCAAGTCGGCGATTGGAAAGAGCGTGGCGATGCTCGAACAGCGATTGGGCGTGCGGCTGTTGGAGCGGACCACACGGCGGCTCGCGCTCACGGCGGAAGGTGCCGACTTCTACCAAAGCTGCCTGCGCGTGCTCGCCGAACTGGACGAGGCTGAGTCGCGGGCCGCTTCGCATCGTGCCGAGGTATCCGGCCTCCTGCGCGTCAGCTTGCCGGTGACGTTCGGCAGGAGATGGGTCATGCCGGTGCTATGCGGACTCGCACGGCTGCACCCCAAGCTCGTGCTGGACGTGCGGTTTACCGATCGGGCGGTGGATCTGCTGGAAGAGCACATCGACCTAGTGGTGCGTCTGGGCGATCCGGGCAACAGCGCCTCGCTTTCATCGCGCCATCTGGGCGATCAAAGATCGGTTGTGTGCGGTGCGCCCGCATACTTCGCAGAACGTGGGGTCCCGGCTTCCATCGAGGACCTAACCCATCACGACTGCATCACCTTTGGACAAGGTGGCCACTTCCTGCCGTGGACGTTGCAGGATATCGACGATCGCATCGTAAGCGTCAGGATCAAGGGTCGCCACGCCATCAGCGACGGGGACGCATTGCGCGCGGCGGTGCTAGATGGGCTGGGCATCGGACAGCTTCCGACCTGGCTGGTGGCCGACGCGTTGAGCAACGGCACGCTGATCGCGGTGCTTGGGCCGCAGGGCGTCAAGGGCTCTCCGATTCACGCGCTGTGGCCCACCACGCGCAATCTGGCGCCGAAGGTCAGGGTAGCCGTCGACGAACTGGTGCGGTCATTCGCGCCCATGGCGCCTTGGGACAGGGGCGTGCCGTGAATGCCACACCCAGCGCTGGGTGCTACGTGTCACCGCCCGCGGCCGTCCCGACAGGCGCCGCGGCGGTGAGCGATGACCGTCGAGCCTCTGCATCCTAGCGGACCGCAGCCCGTTTGCTTGCGGCCACCCGCGGCGCCGGCTCCAGGTAGATCTCCTGCAGGCGCTTGCGGTCTTCGCGGCTCACGCCCAGTTCCTTCTCGAAGTAGGCGTCGAGCGAGCCATAGTCGTTGCGGATCTGGTCGAACGCGGCCGCGATCAGCGAGGCGTCGGTGCCCGACAGCACCTTGCGCGCTTCCGGCGGCAGCTTGCCCATCGCTTCCATCGTTGCGCTGTGCGGCCCGTCGGCCTTGGGCTCGCCCTTGGCCTTGGACGCGGCATGCTTGGCCTGGCGTGCGGCTTCCTGCTTCGGATAGACCAGCGCGCTCAGCGCGTAGTCGGCGCTGACCGTGTCCGGGGCCACGCCCAGCGCGGTGAGCACCAGCGCGCCCAGCACGCCGGTGCGGTCCTTGCCGGCGCTGCAGTTGAACAGCAGGCCGTTGCCTTGCTGCAGGTCGGCGAAGGCCTGCCTGAATTGCGCCGCGTACATCTTCGGCATCGTCCGGTAGAAACTGCCGAATACGCGCAGCGCGGTCATCTCCGGGTTGGCCGACGGCGTGGAGAACGCCTTGGCGAAACCGCCAGCATCGAAATCCAGCGTGTAGTCGAGGCTGTAGTAGTTGCCGCCGTTGGCGATGCGCTGCGCATCGGTCGGCTCGACCTTTCGCTCTTCCTGCGAGCGCAGGTCGCAGATGGTCTTGATGCCGAGCTTCTGCAGGTAGGCGTAGTCGGCGTCGGTCAGGTCGCTCATCACGCCGGAACGGTAGAGCCGGCCCCACTTGACGCTGCGGCCGTCGGTGGTGCGGTAGCCGCCGAGGTCGCGGAAGTTGACCCCGCCTTCCAGCGACAGCACGCGTTCGGCGACGACTTCCTGGTGGCCTTGGTTGTCGTCGACCAGCACGTACGGGCGCGTGCCGGCGGCATGTTCCAGCTCCACGCGGCCGAGGGTGCCGGGCGCATCGTCGATCCGCCTGGCGTTGCCGGGAACCTTGCCCTGGGCATCGCCGAGCACGAGGTCGAGTTTTTCGCCGGCGGCCAGCGCGCCGGTCCAGACCACGGCGATCCTGGTCGGCGAAACGCGCTCGACGGCGATGTCGGTCGGCAGCTGCGCCTGCGCGTCGAACGCGAGGGCGGCGATGGCGAGGGCCAACAGTGGCTTGCGGTTCTTCATGTGATGGTTCCTCAGAAGCGGATGGCGACGTCGAGCCCGAAGGTGCGCGGGTCGTTGAAGATGCCGTAGGTGCCCAGGCTGGCGGTGTTGCTGGTGTAGAACAGGTGCTCCTCGTCCAGCAGGTTGCGCGACCACAGCGAGAACTCCGCCGTGGCCCCGCTGCCGCCCATCGGCACGTCGATCAGCGCCAGGCGCGCGTTGACGACGAAGGAGCTGTCGGTGAGGGTCTGCTCGACTTCGCTGGTGTAGTAGCCGTCGGACCAGTTGCCGTCGAGATGGAACTTCAGCGCCGATGCGCCCAGCGGCAGCAGGTAGTCGATGCCGACGCTGCCGGCGTTTTCCGGCGCGTACAACGGCAGCACGGTGACCAGCGGGTTGCCGGCCACGTACGGATTGGGCGCGCTCAGCGGATCGGCCTTGGTGTAGGCGTAGTCCAGGCTCAGGGTCAGGCCGTCCAGCGGCATGACGCTCAGTTCCAGCTCCGCGCCCTTGGACTTGCCGTCGGTGCTGGCATTGGTGGTGTCGGACACGGTGCGGGTCTGGCCCGGGCCCAGCGGCAGGTAGAAATCCATCTGCCGGTCCTTGACCGTGGCGGAGAACAGCGCCAGGTTCAGGCGCGCGCGGTCGTCCCAGAACTGGGTCTTGGCGCCGAGCTCGATCGCTTCGACTTCTTCCGGCGCGAACGCGCGGTAGCTGATCGAGCGCGAATTGGCGCCGCCGGCCTTGAAGCCGGTGCTCCATTTGGCGTAAACCATCGCGTCCTCGCCGAGGTCGTAGGCCACGTTGAGCATCGGGTCGAAGCGGCTCCACGAACCTTCGAACGCCAGGTTCGACGCCGCGCCGTTCAAGGTATGCAGCCGCCCTTCCTTGTCGTCCTGGGTCCAGCGCCCGCCGGCGGTCAGGTGCAGGTCCTCGATCGAGGCCGGGGTCCAGGTGGCCTGGCCGAACACGCCGACGCTGTCGGCCTCGGCCTTGCTGGCGCGGTCGATGCGCACCCTGCCCAGGTCCAGCGGCTGGTTGATCGTGGTGTAGGCGCTGCCGTCGGCGTTCCAGCGCAGGGTGTTCGGGGTCTGCGCGTTGTCGCCCACGGTCTCGTGGTAGTAGAACGCGCCGGCGACGTATTCCACCTGCGCGGTGTTGCCGATCAACTGGAATTCCTGGCTGTACTGGTGCTGGTAGAACTGGGCCAGGCTGTAGCGGCCGAACTCGCCATTCGGCGCGAAGGTCGAAATCGCGTCGTTCAGGCCGTTGTCGAACTGGCCCTGCTCCAGCTGGCGGTACGAACTGATCGACTTCAGCTGCAGATCGTCCGACAGCGTCCAGGTCAGGTTCAACAGGTGGCCATCGGTCTTGCCGACGTTCTCTTCCTGCGGCACGCCGATGATGGCCGCGTCGCGCCGGTCGCGCTGCGCGCCGGCGCCGAGCAGCGGGCCGCGCCGCGCGCTGCCGCCGCCGAGGTACTGGGCATGGTAGGGCGTGGTCGCGTCGTAGGAATGGTCCAGCGCGTACAGGGCCTCGAAGCTGTCGCTCGGCTGCCACAGCGCGCTGAGGCGCGCGCCGCGCTTGCCGTAGCCGTTGAAATCCTCCTGGCCGCGCATCGGGTTGTCGGTGGTGCCGCCGCGGCGTGCCTGCACCGCGTCGATCTTGAAGCTGACCTGGCCCGCGCGCGGCAGATCCAGGTGCATGCCGCTGCTGTAGCCGTCGTAGTTGGAGACGCCGAAGCTGGTCCTCAGCCCGAATTCGCCGGTCGGCGCCTTGGTCACGATGCTGATGGCGCCGCCTTCGGTGTTGCGGCCGAACAGCGTGCCTTGCGGTCCCTTCAGCACCTCGATGCGTTCCACGTCGTACAGCGCGGTGCCCAGTCCCTGGGCGCGGCCGAGGAACACGCCGTCGACGTACACGCCCACGCCCTGGTCGCGCGCCGGCTGGTTGGCGTCGCCGCTGGCGCCGATGCCGCGTATGCCGATGTTCAGCGCCGAGCTGCGGGTGGCGAACGGCGCGACACGCAGCGAGGGAATCGAACCGTCGGCCAGGCTGCCGAGGGAAATCGCGCTGCGGTCCTTCAGTTCCTCGTCGTTGAGCACCGACACCGAGATCGGCGTTTCCTGCAGGTTGGTCTCGCGTTTCTGCGCGCTCACCACGACCTGATCGAGCGTGACCGGGTCGGACGCCTGGCGGGTCGCGGTTGCCTGCGGGGCTTCCTGCGCGAATGCCGGCCCGGCGGCCAACGCGGCCAGCGCCAGGGCGACGGCGCGGGAAAGAGGATGACGCATCGTGATGGTTCCTGAAGGGGGGAGGAATTAGCCGGCAATCTTGCGAGCCGCCGTTGACAGTTGAATGACCGTTCAACGTACGTCCCTGGGCTACCATCGGCGTCAATCCCACCGTGCGAGCGAATCCATGCCTTCATTCGCCAGCAGCGACGTCGCTTCGGAAAACGAGTACGCCAAACAAAAGCGCCAGCGCATCCTCGACGCGGCGCGCGAGTGCTTCATCGAGGACGGCTTCGAGGCCGCGTCGATGGCGAAGATCGCAGCGCGTGCGGGCCTGAGCACCGGCCTGCCCTATCACTATTTCCAGAACAAGCGCGCGATCGTATTGGCGCTGATCGAACAGCACCTGAAGGAAAGCCGCCAGGGCCTGGCGCGGATCCAGGCCGCGGACGGCCTGGCCGATGCGCTGCAATCGGCGTTCGAACTGTGGCGCAGCCGCAAGGTCAGCGCGTTCCATGTCGGCCTGCAGAGCGAGATCACCGCGCTGGGCATGCGCGATGTCCACGTCGCGCGCGACCTGCAGCGCAACGGCCGCGACATGCGCCAGATGGTCGTGGGTTGGCTGCAGCAGCGCGACGCCAGCCAGGGCCGAACCCGTGCTGCGGACGAACTGGAACTGGCCGCCGCGATGATCCAGTGCTTTTCCGACGGCCTGGCCCTGATGGCTGCGCGCGAACCGGACTTCGACCCGGCCCTGGTCGAAGCCTTATTGCAGCGCGTGGTGCCGCTGGCGCTGGAAGGCTGAGGCAAGACGCTTGGGAAAAGCGCTCTAGCTCAATCGTCGTGTTCGGCCCGAGTGCCGCCGCGGGCCGCCAGGCAACCAGGCTCGACCTGGTCGCCGGCGAACCCTCGCCGCCTGTATCCAGGCTCGGCGCTCACGACGCGCGCAGGAGTTTCGCGTGCTTGGCCGGCGGGGTGCCGAAGATGCGCGAATAGTCGCGACTGAACTGCGAAGGGCTGTCGTAGCCGACGTGGAACCCGGCGCTGGCCGCGTCCATCGCGCTGCTCACCATCAGCCGTCGCGCTTCCTGCATGCGCAGCTGGGTGCGGAATTCGATCGGACTCATCGCGGTGACCGTGCGGAAGTGCTGGTGGAACGCGGAGCGGCTCATTCCCGCGACCTCCGCCGCGTCCTCGATGCGGCACGCCTCGCGGAAATGCGTGCGGATCCACACGATGGCGCGTGCGACCTGGCTGAGCCGGCTGTCGGCCTGCGCCATGTGCCGGATGACGTTGCCGCCGGGCCCGGTCAGCAGGCGATACAGGATCTCGCGGGTGGTGAGCGGGGCGAGCGCGTCGATGTCGCGCGGCGCGTCGAGCAGGCGCGCCAGCCGCACCACCGCATCCAGCAGCGCCGGCCCGGTCTGGTCGAGCGTCAGGCCCATCGGCAAGGCGACCGGTTCGCCGGGCAACGGCGGATGCCGGATGGCGAGTTCGCCCAGCTCGGCCAGGTCCAGGTCCAGCTGAAGGCTCAGATACGGCTTCGCTGCGGTGGCCTCGGTCACCGCGCCCATCACCGGCAGGCCGACGGACGCCACCAGATGCCGCGCCGGCTCGTAGTTGTAGGCCGTCGTTCCCAACATCGCCCGCTTGCGCCCTTGCGCGACGAAGCAGACCGTCGGCTCGTAGATCACCGGCATGGGCATGGTCGGCGTGGACGAGCGGATGAGCTTCACGCCCGGAAGGCGGCCACCGAACGTGCCGTCGTGCGGCGCGTGCCGGGCGATGAGGTCGATCAGCGTCTGCAGTGGGGTCATGGGCCTCTTATTCCACATCCTCCCGCGCCGCGGAAGGCGAAAACCGACGTCTCGGACGATCGTGCAAGGATTCGGGAAAAGCCGACTATCGCCCCGGCACCGCTCCGGCGCAAATTGCAGCGCATCGACCACTGCCCAGGAGCGACCGCATCATGACCGCACCCTCTTCTCTGGACCATTACCGGCTGCTCGGCCGCTCCGGCCTGCGGGTCTCGCCGCTGGCGCTGGGCACCATGACCTTCGGCCAGGACTGGGGCTGGGGCGCCGACCAGGGCGAGGCCCGGCGCATCTTCGACGCCTACACCGAGCGTGGCGGCAACTTCGTCGACACCTCGGTCAACTACACCAATGGCGAGTCCGAGCGCATCCTCGGCGCCCTGCTCAAGGACAAGCGCGAGCGCATCGTGCTGGCCACCAAGTTCACGATGGCGCGCGATCCGGCCGACATCAATTCCGGCGGCAACCACCGGCTCAATCTCGTGCGCTCGGTCGAGACCAGCCTGCGCCAGCTCGACACCGACCGCATCGACCTGCTCTACGTGCACGCCTGGGATTTCACCACCACGCCCGAGGAGGTGATGCGCGCGCTGGACGACCTGGTCCGCTCGGGCAAGATCCTCTACGTCGGCATCTGCAACACGCCGGCGTGGCGGGTGGCGCAGATGCAGACCCTCGCCGACCTGCGCGGCTGGTCGCCCTTCGTCGCGTTGCAGATCGGATACAGCCTGGTCGAGCGCAGCGTCGAACACGAACTGCTGCCGATGGCGCAGGCGATGGGACTGGGCGTGCTGCCCTGGTCGCCGCTCGGCGGCGGGATCCTCACCGGCAAGTACAGCCGCGCCGACCTGTCCGGCGACAACGCCGCGAACGTCTCGGCCACGCGCAAGGGCGTCATCGCCTCGTCGGGCCATCTCAACGAACGCGCGCTGGCGATCGCGGATGTGGTGGGCGAGATCGCCGAGGAACTGGGCGCGTCGCGCTCGCAGGTCGCGCTCGCCTGGACGCTGCAGCATCCGGCGGTGGTTTCGCCGGTGATGGGCGCGCGCACTCTGGAGCAGGCGCAGGACAATTTCGGGGCGCTGGGCATCGCCTTCAGCGGCGACCAGCTGGAGCGGCTGGACCAGGCCAGCGCGCTTGCGCCGATTTTCCCGCAGAACTTCATCGGCCGGCCGATGGCGCAGCAGTTGATCTTCGGCACGTCCAGCGTGCAGGGGCGCAGGTGACGCCATGGCCCGCATGAACTTCAGCAAGAGAACCGCCATTGCCGTCGCCGGAATGCTGCTCGGCTGGACGGCCGCGCTGATGGCGCTGCAGGCAGCGCCGGTGGCGACGGCTGCGGCGCCCGAGCCGATGCAGACCGAGCGCAACAGGCACACCGTCACCGCCGCGTTCGACCGCTGGGCGGCCGGCGGCACGGGCTTCTTCGACGAGATGCTCGCCGCCGACAGCGTGTGGACGGTGGAAGGATCCGGACCGAGCGCAGGCACGTACCGGGGCCGCGACGAGTTCATGGCCCGCGCGGTGCGGCCGTTCGTCAGCCGCTTGCGCACGCCGGTGCGCCCGGTGTCCAAACGGGTCTGGGCCGACGGCGACCACGTCATCATCCATTGGGAAGGCGAAGCCGTCGCCGGCGACGGCCGCCCCTACCGCAACCGCTATGTCTGGATCTTCCGCATGGCAGGCGGCAAGGCCGTCGAGGTCAATGCATTCCTAGATCTCGCCCCCTACGACGACGTGCTCCACCGCGTTCCGGCGCCCGCCGGCGGAGGCGAACGATGAGCGGCGAACCGAACGCGGCACGCAGGTGGGCGTCGCTCGCCGCAGCGGCCCTGCTCGCGGCCACCGTGGCCGCCGCGAGCGCGCAGGCGGCCGCTTCCAATCCCAACCAACCCGCCACAGACACGCAACGGAACCAGAAGATGCGACACCATCCCTATGTCGGCATGTGGGTCACGGCCGATGGCCATATCCGCCAGGCACTGCTACCGAACGGTCGCTACGACGAAGCGCGCGGCACGCGCAAGAGCGCGTACCAGGGACGCTACGAAGTCGATGGGAACCATATCGACTACTGGGACGACACCGGCTTCACTGCCGACGGTACGTTCGTCAGCCAGGACGAGCTGCACCATGGCGGAATGATCTTCTATCGCGAAAAATAAGCGGATCTTGCACAACCTGCAGGCTCTGCGGCCGCTCCGCATGGAGATCGGCATCGGCAGGCTCGGCGACCCAGCGAGCGGCTCATGGAACAGCGATTGCCGATGCGCACTGGGGGCGGACCTGCCGGCGCGAACGGCTTGCGGTGGCGCAAGCGGGCATCCGCGTTCCCGCGCCGCGCCGACGTACCGCTCGGCGTCCGATCCAGACGAAACCATCGCATCCCATTGACCCGCCCACCACGCCGCGGCCAACACACTGCCCGTTTCCCAGACCAGGCCGCGCTGCGCAATGAACCTGACAGACCTCGTCGGATGGCTGGCCACCGCGGTGCTGATCGCCACGCTGAGCCGGCAGATCTACAAGCAATCGCAGTCCAGCGATATCCAGGCCGTATCCAGCTGGCTGTTCGTCGGCCAGATCACCGCATCGTGCCTGTTCATCGCCTACAGCGCGCTGGTCGACAACCTGGTGTTCGTGGTCACCAACAGCCTGGTGCTGCTCACCGCGCTGGTGGGGCAGTACCTGGCCTGGCGCAAACGCCGGCGGATCGAAGCGCAGCGCGGCGGCGCGGCGGCCGGTGCCGATCCGCGCTAGCGGCGAAGCGCCACGGCCAGCCGTTCCAGCGCATGCCGCGCCAGCGCCAACGCGCGGCGCTCGAACAGGTAGTGGTAGGCCAGGCCCGCGGCTGCCACCGTCACCAGGCCGATGGCGAGGTTGACCGGATACAGCGCCAGCGGCCCTAGGTGCGCCGTGGCGCGCGAGCTGAGCGAGAGCAGCGGCATGTGGATCAGGTAGATGGCGTAGGACGCGTCGCCGAGCGCCACCAGCCAGCGCGGCACGCGCACCCTGCCCTGCCACTCCATCTGCACCAGTCCCGCCATCGCGCACGCGGTGGCCAGGCCGAACCACGGCGACTGCTGCCGCTGCAGCCCCAGCGCCGCGAACACGGCCAGCGCCGCCAGCGCGCACAGCGCGCACAGCCACGGCGGGCAGCGCCGCGTCTGCGCCAGGGCCGCCGCCGCCATGCCGAACACGAACTCGAGGTTGATCGGGTTCAGCAGCAGCGAGCGCGCGGACAGGTCCAGCGGCTGTTCGAACGGCGCGCCGAACAGCGCGTTCGCCGCGATCGCCAGCGCCCATGCCGACGCCAGCAGCAGCGGCCGCCCGCAGCGGTAGAACACCCACGCCAGCAGGTAGAAGGTGAGTTCGAACGCCAGCGTCCACGCCACGCCCAGCGCCGCCTGGCCGCCGATCGGCAGCAGGGTCAGCGTCGCCGGCCACGACCAGTCGTAGCCGGGCCCATCGGCCGGACGCAACGTATACAGCGCCGCCAGCGCCAGCCCCACCGGCCAGTACGGAATGTAGATGCGGGTCAGGCGGCTTTCGGCGTAGCGCCAGCTCCAGCCGGGCCGTGCGGCGCGGTCGGCGTTGACGTAGTGGATGATGAAACCGGACAGGACGAAGAAGAAGTCCACGCCCAGGTAGCCGTATGCGAGCACGCCGGTCAGCGCATCGGGCATCGGCCCGACGAAGTGCTCGGTCGGCAGCACCGAATGACTCAGCGCCACCGCCAGTGCCGCTAGGGCGCGTCCGCCCTGCAGCACGTCCAGGGTCGGACGCGGCGCGCTCGCCATGCCGCCTCAGTCCCTCACGCGGCGACCGGCCGGCCGCGCCCGAATACGGCGTACTGCTCCTCGCGCAGCGCATCGAGCAGCCGCCCCGGCGGCAGGCGCACGTCGGCGTATGCGAGCACCTGGTCCTTGGCGACGTCGCGCAGCAGGGTGCAGCCTTCGGCCACGCCCATCGGCAGCAGCCGCGCCTCGGCGGTCACCTCCGCGGTCTCGCATTGCCCATAGCTCATGTAGCCGCCGAGGCCGTCGATGACCTCGCCCTGCTTCAGGTCGCGCTTGGCGGTGGCCACCACCTCCACCCGCGGGCCGGCCAGGGCCTGCAGCACCGGGTCGCGCAGCAGCGCCACCCGCGCCACCGACAGCGGCACTTCGAAGTGGCACAGGTGGTAGGGCGTGTAGAAGCTGTACAGCGGCCCTTCGCCGAGCTTGTACAGGTTGAGGTAGTGCCGCTGCTTGGGGTCGTCGTGGCTGGCCAGCACGAACACGCCCGGGCCCGGCGTGGCGCCGACCACGTAGTCGACCGCGCCGCCGACCGCCTTCAGTTCCTCCGCGTCGAACCGCTCCACCAGCCGGTCCACGTGCTCGCGGTGGTCCAGCCCGCGCATGCCGCGCTGCAGGATCGACATGCCGGTGGCATTGGCGACGATCGCCTGCTCGAAGCTGATCTTGGTGCCATCGGCGAAGCTGGTGACCATGTGCGGATCCTGGCCCCACCTGGCCGCGAACGCCGCCTGCGTCGCCGGCGTGCGATAGGGATCCTGCAGGCCCTTGATGTTGCCGCACAGCAGCGGCGTCAGGCCGATCGAGCGCACGAAGCGGTACAGGTTCATCTGCACACCGGGCTGGTCGCCGTCGCAGCCGCTGAAGATCGCCCCGGCGGCATCGGCTTTGCGCTTGAGCAGCGGCCCGACGGTGGCGTCGAGCTCGGCGTTCATGCTGACCACGTCGCGTCCGTTCTCGATCGCGCCCAGGGTCAGCGCCGCGCCGTATTCCACTGCGCCGGTCGCGTCCACCAGGCAGTCCAGCAGCCCGCACGCGTACAGCAACGCCGGATCGTCGGTCACCGCCGGCTCGCCCGCGCCGATACAGCGCTCCAGCGCCGCGGCCGAATCCGCCCGTCGCGATTCCAGCCCGGCCTCGCGCAGCGCGCGCTGCGCCTTGTCCACGTTGCGATTGCACACCGCGGCCACGCGCATGCCCGGCACCGAATTGGCGATCTGGTTGATCAGGCCGCGGGCCATGAAGCCGGCGCCGTACAGGCCCACGCGCAGCGGCTGCCCCTGCGCGGCGCGTTCGCGCAGCAGGCGATCGATCATCATGCGAACGCCCGGTCCGCGCCGAGGCCGCGCAACTGCTCCACGCCATGGAAGGCGGGATCGAAGTCCGGCCAGCCCGCGTCCTTGGCCGACACGGTCTCCGGCGCGATCGGCCACTGGATGCCGATGGCCGGGTCGTCCCAGCGCAGGCCGCGCTCGCAGGCCGGGTCGTAGAAGGCGCTGGACAGGTACAGCGCTTCGCTGTCGGCCTTCAAGGTGATGAAGCCATGGGCGAAGCCCTGCGGCACGTACAGCGCCAGGCCGTTGTCGGGGCTCAGCTCCAGCCCGTACCACTGCCGGTAGGTTTCAGAATCCGGGCGCAGGTCCACGATCACGTCCCAGAACGCGCCGCGGATGCAGCGCACCGTCTTGGCCTCGGCCGACGGCGGCAACTGGTAGTGCAGGCCGCGCAGCGTGCCGGCGTCGGCGCTGCTGGAATTGTTCATCTGCACGAAGCGCTCCTGCAGCCCGGCCTGGCGCATCTCCTTCTCGCAGAACAGCCGCGAGAACCAGCCGCGCTGGTCGCCGCGTCGCTCCGGCTCGATCACTGCGGCACCGCGCAGCGGGGTGGGATGGAAGATCATGCGGCGGCCCTCAGCTGGTCGGTGAGCGCGTTCGAATCCACCAGCGCCTGCAGCACCCGCAGCCGGACCAGGCGCGAATTGCGGAAGTCCGGATCGTCGAAGCCCAGCCGGGTGAGCAGGGCGTGGAGTTCGGCGATCGCCTCGCCCAGCGATTCGGCCGGCTGGTGCCCGGGCGCCAGCCGCTCGTAGAGCGAGAAATCGACCCGATACGAGCGCGCGTCCAGCGGCGCCTGGTCGGCGATGCGCACGTCCACGCCGGGGGTGGCCGCGCCGACCGCCTCGGCCAGCTCGCGGATGCGCACGTTCCAGCCGGCCGCGCCGGCATTCACCGCCAGGTAGCGGCCGCCCTGCTCCGGCCCGCGCGACAGCGCCCACTCGATCGCCCGCGCCATGTCGCGCACGTGGATCAACGGACGCCAGGGGGTGCCGTCGGAAAGCACGTCGACCCGCCGATGGACCAGCGCGCTGGCGACGAAATCGTTGAGCACCAGGTCCAGCCGCAGCCGCGGCGACGCGCCGCAGGCGGTGGCGAAGCGCAGGCAGGTCACCACCATGTCGGTGTGCAGGCCGGCCAGCGCGCGCTCGGTGTCGATCTTGGAGCGCGCGTAGGCGGTCAGCGGCGCCAGCGCGCTGCGCTCGTCGCGCGGCGTGCCGTCGGCGGCGGCGCCGTACACGCTGCAGCTGGAGGCGAACACGAAATGGCGCACGCCCGCCTCCGAGGCGGCGCGCGCGACCTGCACGCTGGCGCGATGGTTGATCGCGTCGGTGACCTGCTCGAAGCGGTTGCCCATCGCGTCGTTGGAGATCGCCGCTAGGTGCACCACCGCATCGAACCCGCGCAACTGCTCGGCGCGCAGGTCGCGCACGTCGCCGAACCACTGCTGGTCCAGCAGCACCTCCGGCAGCCGCAGCGGCTCGGTGAGGCAATGCGCGAACCAGCCGCGGTCCACGCCGACCAGGTGCGCCTGCGGATAGCGCCGGCGCAGGTGCGCCACCACGACCGGGCCCACATAGCCCATGTTGCCGGTGATCAGGATTCGCATGTCACTCCCATACGCGCCAGGGCGCGCGTTCGGTGGCCCAGAGTTCTTCGAGGTAGTTGCGGTCGCGCAGCGTGTCCATCGGCTGCCAGAATCCTTCGTGGCGGTACACGCTCAACTGCCCGGCCTCGACCAGCCGCTCCAGCGGCGTGCTTTCCCAGGGCGTGGCGTCGTCGTCGATCGTATCGATCACCCGCGGATGCAGCACGAAGAAGCCGCCGTTGATCAGCCCGTCGCCGTCCACCGCCTTCTCGCGGAAGCCGGTCACCTGCCCGCCCTCCACGCGCAATGCGCCGAAGCGTCCGGGCGGTTGCACGGCGGTGACCGTGGCCAGCCGGCCTTCGCGCTCGTGCAGGCGGATGCAGGCGCCGATGTCGACGTCGGCCACGCCGTCGCCGTAGGTCATGCAGAACGCGTCCTCCCCTTCCAGGTGCGCGCGCACCTGGCGCAGGCGCCCGCCGGTCATGCTCTTGGCGCCGGTGTCGATCAGAGTCACGCGCCACGGCTCGGCGCGCATGTTGTGCAGCGCGATGGTGTTGTTGGACAGGTCGCAGGTGACGTCGGACTCCATGTAGTGGTAGTCGAGGAAGAAGCGCTTGATCACCTCGCCGCGGTAGCCCAGGCAGACGATGAAGTCGGTGATGCCGTGATGGGCATAGATCTTCATGATGTGCCACAGGATCGGCTTGCCACCGACCTCGACCATCGGCTTGGGCCGCACCGAGGTTTCCTCCGAGATACGCGTGCCGAGTCCACCGGCCAGGATCACCGCCTTCATTTATCCGTTTCCCCCTTTCGTTGCGGCATCAGTCGTTGACGCGATCAGGCGGTCATCCCCACCGCCTTGGCTTCCTCCGGCTGCAGCGCCTGCTCGGCGATCCGCGCCAGCCCGCCGAGCGTGTCCAGCCGCTCGTTCATCCGCGCGGTGGGGCGCATGCCCACGGTGTCGAGGATCGCGGCCCAGCGGTGCGCCCAGTCGTGCCGGCGCAGGCTCTGGGAGATGCCCATGAGCCTGGCGCGCTCCAGGCGCCGCTGCTGGGTGGAAAGCTCGGCGATGAACTCGCCGATCCGCTCGCACCCGGCCGGCACTTCGAACACCGCGTCCTGCCAGTCGAAGCACGCGTCGAACTCGGGGCACTGCTGCCGCGAACCCAGCACGGCCGCGCCCCCCGCCGCGCCTTCGAAGTAGCGCGTGGCCAGCGCGCGCTTGCGCACGCCCTTGAAGTGTCCGCCCCGGTCCACGTCGAAGTCGAACGCCAGGAAGAACTTGGCGCGCTTGATCATCGCCGCGGACTGCAGGCGGTGCGCCGCCCAATCCAGCACCGCGCCGCCCTTGACCACGTCGTGCACGTAGAAGAAGTCCGGATGCTGCGCGGCATGCCGCAGCAGGTTGTCGTGCGCCGCGGCCTGGCGCCGGCCGATGCTGAGCACGTCGATGCTGCGCTCCGGCGGCCTGGGCAGCGGCGTGGCCAGCAGCGTGTCGCACGCGCTGGGAAGAAAGCTCACCGGGGTGCGGATCATGTCGCGCATCGGCTCCACGCAGCTGGCGTTGAGCAGGAACACGTGGTCGAATTCGTTCAGCACCCTGAGCTGGCTGCGCTGCGAGGCGAGCAGCTCGGGCCAGGTCTCCAGCAGGTACGCCACCGCGCAATGCGAACGCCGGCGCCAGTGCTTCAATGCGCCCAGCGTTCCCAGTTCGGCCGGGAACTGGCACATGTAGAAGAACAGGTCGTGGTCGCGCTCGATCGGCGAGGGCACCGCGTTGGCCAGCGGCGCGCCGCCCAGGCGCGTCCATGCCGCGCTGGACAGGCGATGGAACAGTTCCTTGCGCAGATAGCGCAGGGTCGGATGCACGCCTCTGCCTGCGGTGTGTTCCAGGCCGGCGGGCACGTGGATATCGGTGTCTTCGAGCTGCCGGATCACGTTGAGGAACGCAAACGCCTGGCCGTTGAACGCCTCAGGCCAAGCCTCGTAGTTCGAGGCCGTCACCACCGACCGCGTAGTCATCCACTGTGTCCTCGGCCACGACCTCCGGACTGCGCCGCGGCGGCCGCAGGTGGGGTGGAGGTCGCCTCCCTTGAATGTGTATAGGCTGGGTGCTCCGCTGGAACTCGCATACAGCGCACTGCATCTGAAAATATCCGGTCGCAGCCGTTATTATTTTGTGAAAGTGAGACTTTTGTGCAAAATTTTCATGCAGGCACAGGAGCGTGATGAACATCGACTGCACCGTCGTGGGCGCCGGCGTGGTCGGCCTGGCCATCGCCCGGCAACTGGCGCTGGCGGGGCGCGAGGTATGCGTGCTGGAAAGCGAGGCGGCGATCGGTACCGGCACCAGTTCCCGCAGCAGCGAGGTCGTCCACGCCGGCATCTACTACCCGAGCGGCTCGCTGAAGGCCGCGCTGTGCGTGCGCGGCAGGACGTTGCTGTACGACTACTGCGTGCGCAACGCGGTGGCCCACCGCAAGTGCGGCAAGCTGATCGTGGCCGACGCCGCGCAGACCGACGCGCTGCACGCACTGTGGCAACAGGCGCTGGCCAACGGCGTGGACGGCCTGCAATGGTTGCCGGCGGCGCAGGCGCGGCAGCTCGAGCCCGAGCTGCGCTGCGCCGCCGCGCTGCATTCGCCGCAAACCGGCATCGTCGACAGCCACGCCCTGATGCAATCGCTGTGGCGCGATGCCGAGGCGGCCGGCGCCATGCTCGCGCTGCGCGCCAGCGTCGGCGAGGTGCGGGTGCTGGCCGACGGCTTCCAGGTGGACTACCTGCACGCCGGCGAGCGGACCCGCTTCCGCACGCGCGCGCTGGTCAACGCCGCCGGGCATGGCGCGGTGCCGCTCGCGCAGCGGATCCACGGGCTTGACCCCACGCACGTGCCCGGCGCCTTCCTGGCCAAGGGCAACTACTACGCGCTGCGCGGGCCGGCGCCGTTCCGGCGCCTGGTCTATCCATTGCCCAGCCCGGGCGGGCTCGGCGTGCACCTGACCCTGGACCTGGCCGGCAGCGCGCGCTTCGGTCCGGACGTCGAATGGGTCCAGGCGCCGGATTACCGCGCCGTGCCCCCTACCCCGGCGCTGTACGCGGAAATCCGGCGCTACTGGCCCGCGCTGGCGGACGGCGCGCTGAGCCCGGCCTATTGCGGCATCCGGCCCAAGATCGCCGGGCCGGGCCAAGGCGCCGCCGATTTCCGCATCGACGGCGCCGGCGTGCACGGCGTGGCCGGGCTGGTCAACCTGTTCGGCATCGAATCGCCCGGGCTCACCGCCTGCCTGGCGATCGCCGAACGCGCGGTCGCCGAACTCGATCGCGGCTAGCGCAGCCGGCAGCGAGCGAGTGCGGCCGTGGGGTGTCTTGCTCGCACGGCGAACTTGCGAACCTGGCACGCGATGCCGTCACCACCGGCACGATGGCTGCGAAAGCGACGCGGGTGCCGCCCACTGCGGCAGCGAAGTCGCCGCCATAGCGACGGCATGGCTGCAGGTGCGCCCGCCCGCACTAGCGGCCCACCGCGGCGACCGTCTACAATGCGCGCACACCGGCAGGCAGCTGTCCGCTGCGTGCAGGAAGCGCGGCCGACCCGTTGGCTGCATACGCTCCGCCAGATCCATGCGATTCCCTCGCAGACATCTTCCGCACCGGCGGCGGATTTCGAAGGGAAGGCCGCGCTGTTCGGCGCGGTGTATACCGTCTCTATGGTGGCCCCGTCGGCCCCTCGCGACGCTAGGTCGAAAACTCCGCCAGGGCCGGAAGGCAGCAACGGTATCGATCGACGCGGGCGCCGAGGTCAGCCGGCGGGGTCGCCACCCTCTCTTCGACGCATGGCCGATCGGCGCCTCCTGCCGGGCCTTGCGCTGCCGGCTGCGATGACGCGCCCGCTGCAGTTCGCGGCGCCACGCTCGATCCCGGCGGCTGGCACCACCGCGGCGGCAGCGCAGACATCCCTTCAACGCCAGCGCTTGCTTGGCGCGTGTCGATCCGCGCGCAGCGAGGTCGGCGGGCGGGCCGCCACCTCGTTTGGCGCTGCGCTCGCCCAGGCCGGTGGCCGCGGCTCAGGCCTGCGGATGCAGCCAGCCGGCATCGCCCTCGCGATAGCGCTCGTGCTTCCAGATCGGCACCCGCGACTTGACCTCGTCGATCACGTAGCGGCAGGCGGCGAACGCCGCGTCGCGATGCGCGGCCACCACGCCCACCCACACCGCCAGCTCGCCGATCGCCAGTTCGCCCACGCGGTGCGCGCAGCGCAGGTCGAGGATCCCGAACTTGGCCATCGCCTCCTCGGCGATGCGCTGCCCCTCGGCTTCGGCCAGGGCCGCGTACGCTTCGTAGCGCAGGCCGTCGACCGCGCGGCCGTCGTTGTGGTCGCGCACCCAGCCTTCGAAGCTGGCATAGGCGCCGGCCTGCGCATGCGCCAGCGGCGCGCGCAGCGCGGCCACGTCGAGCGCGGTATCGGCCAGCCAGAAACGTATCGTCGCAGACACCGTCAACCTCCCGAAACCGGCGGAATGAACACCACTTCGCTGCCGTCGCGCAGCGGCGCGTTCCACGCCGCGAACGCGCCATCCACCGCGACGCGCAGCCGCTCCGGCGGCCAGCCCAGGCGATGCCGCGCGTCCAGTTCGGCGTACAGCGCGCGCAGGTCGGCGGCATCGCTGTGCCACTGCTCGCTGTCAATGCCGGCCGCCTCGCGCAGGCTGGCGAAGTACAGCACGCTCACGCGCACGCTCATGCCACGCTCCCGACGTCGCGCTTGCCGCCGCGCTTGCCCAGCAGCCGGACCGGGCCGATGGTCATCGCGTGGGTCAGCGCCTTGCACATATCGTAGACGGTCAGCGCGGCGACGCTGGCGCCGGTCAACGCCTCCATCTCCACCCCGGTGCGATGCACCGTGCGCACGCTGCACTCGATGCGCAGCACCTGCGGCGAGGCCCAGTCGATCGCGAAGCGGCAGCCGTCGATCGGCAAGGGGTGGCAGAACGGGATCAGCTCGTGCGTGCGCTTGACCGCCATCGTGCCGGCGATCACCGCGGTATCGACGATGCCGCCCTTGGCGCTGCGCAGGGCGTCGGCGCGCAGTTGCGCCGCCACCGCCGCGGGAAAGCGCACCCGCGCTTCGGCCACCGCCACGCGCGCGGTGACGGTCTTGGCCGACACGTCGACCATCGTCGGCAACCCCTGCGGGTCGAGATGGGTCAGCGCCGGCGGCGCCTGCCTGGCCAGGTTCTTCTTCATGATGCGTCGCGATGCCGCTCCCACGGCGGGTTCTCAGGCCTCGCCGACGATCGGCGTGCCCTGGTGGAACAGCATGCGCCATTGCCCGTCGCGGCAGCGCCACAGCGAGCTGCGCAACGCGTGCCGGAAGCTGCCGTCGCCACTGCTGCGCTCGCTGCGATAGGTCAGCTGCAGCAGATCCGGCGCCAGCCACCGCGCCTGCAGATCGCAGGCACGGTAACGGACCTCGGACTCGCCCGGCAGCTCCGCCAGCACCTCGCGTTTGCCGAAGCGCCGCCCGGAGGCGCCGAACTCGACGAAGTCCTCGTCGAGCAAGCCGTCGAGCCGTTCGGCCGATGCGCGCACGGCCTGCTCCAGCAGGCTCAGTTCCAGCGCGACCACACGCTCGGCCGAAGCGTCGTCCATGCCGCTCACCCGCCGATCAGGAACATCTCGACGTGCTTGCCGCGCGTCGCCTGGGCGTCGCCGCGCACCTCGCTGTAGCGGTCGCCGCGCCGCCGCCACACCTGCTCCACGCGCGCGGCCAGGGCATCCTCGCCGTCGGCCAGCGCCGGCTTCAGGTCGGTGCCGGCGGCGGCGAACAGGCAGGTGTAGAGCCGTCCGTCGGCCGATACGCGGGCGCGGTGGCAGTCGCCGCAGAACGGCGTGCTGACCGAGCTGACGAAGCCGATCTCGCCGCCGTCGGCGAAGGCGTAGCGCGAGGCCACCTCGCCGGTGTAGTGCGGGTCCAGCGAACGCAGTGGCCACTGCGCGGCGATGCGGTCGCGCAGCTCGGCCGACGGCACCACGCTGTCGCGGCGCCAGGCGTTGCAGGTGCCCACGTCCATGTACTCGATGAAGCGCAGCACGTGGCCGCTGCCGCGGAAATGCGCCAGCAGCGGCAGCACCTGGTCGTCGTTGACGCCGCGCTGGACCACGCAATTGAGCTTGACCGGGCCAAGCCCGGCCGCCACCGCCGCATCGATCCCGGCCAGCACCTGGGCCACCTCGCCGCGGCCGCCGGACATGCGCGCGAAGGTCGCCGGGTCGATCGCGTCCAGGCTGACCGTGACCCGGCGCAGACCGGCCAGGCGCAGCGCCTGCGCATGCCGCGCCAGCAGCGAGCCGTTGGTGGTCATCGCCAGGTCGTCCAGCCCGGGAATCCGTGCCAGCCGCCGCACCAGTTCGGGCAGGTCGCGACGCAGCAGCGGCTCGCCGCCGGTCAGGCGCAGCTTGCTGACCCCGTTGCGCACGAATCCGCGCACCAGCGTCTCGATCTGCTCGAAGGACAGCCGCGAGGCGGCGTCGAAGCCGTAGTCGTCCGGCACCTTGTCGGCCGGCATGCAGTAGCCGCAGCGGAAGTTGCACGCCTCGATCACCGACAGGCGCAGATCGCGCAGCGGCCGCCCCAGCCGGTCCAGCGGGACGGCGGCCGCCGGCGGCGGCGCGGCGGGTGGGCGCAGGATCGCGTTCATGCCGGTTGGACCTGCGCCGCGGTCGGTTCGTTCAACGCCACGCATTCGCCCGGCCGCGCGACCCGATGGCCGCGCGCGCGCAGGGTCTGGGCATCCTCGGCGCTGGCGTAGTGGTAGAGCATGGTGCGTTGCAGGAGCTCGGCGGGGTATTCGCGTTCCAGGTCGTCCACCCCAGTATGCGACGGGTTGCCGTGAACGCCACAGTCGTGGGCGACCAGTTCGCCGTCGCCGGCGTAACGGCTCAGCATTTCCGGGATCGGCCGGGTATCGCCGCTCCATACCAGGGCGCCGGCCAGGCGCAGCCCGTAGGCGGTTTCCGGCCAATGGTGGCGCACCGGGAACAGCTCCAGCCGTACCCCGTCGTGCCAGAACGCGTCGCCGACCACGATCAGCTGGAACGCGTCCCAGAAGTTGGCGCCGCCCTCGGCCAGCACGTTGGGGTAGTCGCCCACCCGGCGATGCAGCAGCGGCACCACCGGCGCCGGCACGTACAGGCGCACCTTGCCGCGCCGCGCCGGCGAGAAATATGCGTCCACGAACAGCCGCTCCAGGCCGCCGATGTGGTCCAGGTGCACGTGGGTGATGAACACAGCCTGCGGCATGGCGCCGTAGTGGGCCTGGTAGGCGCTCAGGCCCTCGCCGCCGCAGTCGATGCTCAGCCACGGCGCGCCATCGCGCTCGATCGTGGCCATCGGCGAGCCCAGTTCCACCGCCGAAGCGTTGCCGACGCCCTGGAAGCGCAGCGCCCAGGCCATCAGTAGCCCCGGTTCCAGGCCAGGTCGTAGGCGCGACGCAGCCGCGCGTAGTCCTTCTCGACCTCGTCGACGCCGCGCTCGCCGCGCACCTTCAGCAGCGAGCGGTGCAGCCGTTGCAGGTTCTCCTCGCGCCAGCGGGTGGCGGGGATGCGCAGCACGCCGCGGTCGAAATCGATCAGCCAGCCGCGGCCGTTGCCGTCGAACAGGATGTTGTGCGCGTTGAGGTCGGCATGGTCCAGCCCGACGCGGTGGAAGCGCGCGATCAGCCGCCCGGTTTCCTCCCACGGCGCGCCGCGTCCGGCCACCCGCGCGCGCTCGGCCAGCGAGCGCACGCCTTCCAGCCGCTCCATCAGGATCGCCGCGCGGTAGCGCAGGCCCTGGCGCAGGTAGCAGGCCGCCAGCGGCCGCGGCACCGGCAGCTTGTGCCCGAGCAGCGCGCGCATCAGCCGGAACTCGGCGAAACTGCGGGTGCGGTCGGCGCCGCGCCACAGGTAGCGGTCGCGGCTGAAGCGGGCGATCGCGCCGCCGCGCAGGTACTGGCGCAGCACGCAGGCGCCGAACGGCGCATCGACGAACCAGGCGCCGCCGCGCCCGCCCTCGCCGACCGGGCGCGCACGCTCGGCCCACTTCTCGGCCGAGAACAGCGCAGGATCGGCTTGCCGCAGCCGTTGACGGTCGAACAGAATGGCGCCATAGCCGCGGCCATCGCGGTACGGCGTCAGTGCTTCGGTGGCGTCGAATACAACCATCCAGCGAGTCTAACAACACCATGCGCGCAACGCCTCCCTCGCTCTGCCTGCTGCGCCTGTCGGCGCTGGGAGACGTGACCCACGTGGTGCCGCTGGTGCGCACCCTGCAGCGCGCCTGGCCGGACGCCCCGCCGCTGCACTGGATCATCGACAAGGCCGGGCACAAGCTGCTCGACGGCCTGCCCGGGGTGGTCTTCCACGACTACGACAAGCGCAGCGGCCTGGCCGGCATGCGCGCGCTGCGCCGCGCGCTGCCGCCCGGCCGGTTCGACGCGCTGCTGCAGATGCAGGTGGCGCTGCGCGCCAACGTGCTGTCGGCGTTCGTGCCGGCGCGCCGGCGCATCGGCTACGACCGCAGCCGTTCCAAGGACCTGCACGGGTTGTTCGTCAACGAACGCATCCCCGACCGCCCGGGGATCCACGTGCTCGACGCGATCGGCAGCTTCTGCGAGCCGCTGGGCCTGCGCCAGACCGAGGTCAGCTGGCAGTTGCCGGTCCCCGACGACGCCCGCGCCTGGGCGCGCGCGCAGTGGCCCGACGACGGCGCGCCGGCCCTGCTGATCTCGCCGTGTTCCAGCCACGTGCGCCGCAACTGGTACGCCGACCGCTACGCCGCGGTGGCCGACCACGCCGCCGCGCAGGGCTGGCGCGTGGTGTTGTGCGGCGGGAGCAGCGCGCTGGAACGCAGCACCGCCGATGCGATCGTCGCGGCGATGCGCGCGCCGGCGCTGGACCTGGTCGGCAAGGACACGCTGAAACAGCTGCCGGCGCTGCTGGAACGCGCCGCACTGGTGATGACCCCCGACTCCGGCCCGATGCATATCGCCAACGCCGTCGGCAGCAAGGTGCTCGGGCTGCACGCGGCGAGCAACCCGCGCCGCAGCGGCCCGTACTCGGACCTGCGTTACTGCGTGGACAAGTACGACGCGGCGGCGCGCAAGTTCCTCGGCAAGCCGGCCGAGCGGCTCAAGTGGGGCGCCAAGATCGAGTTCGACGGCGTGATGGCGCTGATCGGCGTGGACGACGCGATCGCCGCGTTCGAGCGCTACCGCGCCGACCAGCGCTGACGCGGCGGTGCGCCGCCGCAGCGCGCGGGCTCGGCACCGCCGCGCGCATCCGCCACCGCCGGTGGCCTGCGGACGCCGCCGTAAGCGTCCACGTCAAGCAACGCGCCAACCGCGCCGGATCCGTCCGCGGCCGTTTCCTGCCGGTGCCGATGGGCGCGTGCAGGTAGCGCCTGCGACCTGGCGGCTTACGGAGTGCCCGTGTCCGGTTTCCTCCCGTTCTCCCCACACAGGCTGCATCCTCGCCATGCCGGCCGGGCGATGCCGTTGTTGCTGTCGATCCTGATGACCTGCGCGGTCGCGCTGATCAGCACGCTGCGCGGCGTCGGCCCGGTACCCGACCTGGGCGCCGTGGCTGGGCGCCTGGGCGCTGTCCTGGCCGATCGCCTTTCCGCCCTGCTGGTGGCGCTGCCGGTGGTGCGGCGCCTGACTCGGTGCAGGTCGCCCGCGCCTGGCGAGGCGGGCGTTTCGGGGGAGGCGCAAGGCCTCCCGCTTCTCACGCGGTGCCGGCGCGGTAGTCCTGGTAGGACTTCTCTTCCACGTAGCTGGAGCCCAACGCCAGGTTGATGTCCTTCTTGATCCGCGCCCGCTCGTCGTTTTCGAAGTAGACGCTGCGCGCCAGCTTGATGAACTCCTCGTCGAACGCCTGCGCCCGCTCCTTGAGCCGGATCTCGTCCTCGATCACCCACAGCCGCTCGTTGACCGCCTTCAGCTCCGCGCGCAGCCGCACGATGTCGCCGCCGGCCGCCGGGTGCGCCATCCAGGTCTTCTCGAGCGCCGACAGCTCGGCGCGCACGTTGGCCAGCTTGGCTTCGTCGCCGATACGCTCGGACTTGATCTGCAGGATGGCGATCTTGTCGAGCAACTCGCCGAAGGACACGGGGACCAGGATTTCGGACATGGGGACTCCGGCGCAATGGAAAGGGAAAGTGTAGCGATGGCGTCTTAACGCCATGTGGGCATGGGCGCAACGGCCCTCCCCACAAAAACAGAAGGCTCCCAAGACGGGAGCCTTCTGCGAATCTGGCGGAGAGGGGGGATTCACTCGGCATCTTCGATGCCTCGCCCTACGGGCGGCTGCGCCGTGCAGGTGGCTACGCCACCTGTCGAACCCCGGGGCTCTCACCCCCTCCCAGACGCCGGCGAAACTCACGCGGCTGGGCCATATCTCGACACTTTCAAACTTGGCGGAGAGGGGGGGATTCGAACCCCCGAGGCGCTATAAACGCCTGCCTGATTTCGAGTCAGGTACATTCAACCACTCTGCCACCTCTCCGGGTGGTCCCCGGCGGACCGGGGGCGTGCATCATACGGTTCCTGCCCGGCGCGGACAAGCGGGCGTTTTCCCGTCGTCGCCGGGCACGCCCGCGCCGGGCCGCTGAACCCCGCCTGCGCCCGGCCCCGGATGATCATTGCCGGATGTCCGCTCGCCCGCGATGATGACGTTTGACTGACAGGAAGCCGGGCCAGCCGCGGGCGCGCAATGATCGAATTCGGACACCTCACCCACGTCGGCCTGCGCCGCGAGCTCAACGAAGACACCTATTACGGCGACAACGAGCTGGGCCTGTGGCTGGTCGCCGACGGCATGGGCGGACACGCCTGCGGCGAGGTCGCCAGCGCGCTGGCACGCGAGGCCATCGTGCGCGAGGTGCGCGGCGGCACCCCGCTGGCGCAGGCGATCCGCATCGCCGACGAGGAGATCATCCGCGCCTCGCGGCGGCGCAACGACAGCTTGCCGATGGGCACCACGGTGGTCGCCGCGCGGGTGCAGGGCAACCGCTTCGAAGTGGCCTGGGTCGGCGACAGCCGCGCCTACCTGTGGCGCGAGGGCAAGCTGGCCCAGCTCAGCCAGGACCACAGCTACGTGCAGGAGCTCATCGCGCAGGGCGCGCTGACCGCCGAACAGGCGCGCGCGCACCCGCACCGCAACGTGGTCACCCAGGCGCTCGGAGTGACCGACCCGCTGCACCTCAACGTCGCCACGATGACCGGCGAGCTGCGCCCGGGCATGCAGCTGCTGCTGTGCAGCGACGGATTGACCGAGGAAGTGGACGACACCGGCATCGCCGCCACGCTGGGCTACGACGACTGCAGCGCGCAGGAGTGCGTGGACACCCTGGTCGCCGCGGCGCTGGACGGCGGCGGCTCGGACAACATCACCGCGATCCTGGTGCGCTGCCACTGAACGGCGCGGCGCGCACCGTGGCGCGCCTCAGCCGGCGACCGCCTCGGGCAGCACCGGCGCCTCGTCGTCCCACAGCGCACGCCCGGCCTTCTTGCGCAGCTTCTCCAGCCGCGCCGCATGCGCCTCAAGCTCCGACGGGGTCGGCAGCACCCGCGGCCGCGGCAGCAGCACCGACATGTCGAACAGCGCCGCGCCGTGCGCCTGCCCGGCGCCACGGTCGTCGGCCAGCGCGAAGCCGATCTCCTCCTGGCCGGAGGTCAGCGCGATGTACACGTCGCTGAGGATCTGCGCGTCGAGCAGCGCCCCGTGCAGTTGCCGGTGCGAGTTGTCCACGCCCAGCCGCTTGCACAGCGCATCCAGCGAGTTGCGCTGGCCGGGGAAGCGCTCGCGCGCCAGCAGCAGCGTATCGATCACCGAGGCGCGGTCGAGGATGCGGCCGTAGGACGCGCCCAGCCGCGACAGCTCGTAGTCGAGGAAGCCCAGGTCGAAGGAGGCGTTGTGGATGATCAGCTCGGCGCCGTCGATGAACGCCAGGAACTCGTCGACCACTTCGTGGAACTCGGGCTTGTCGGCGAGGAAGTCCAGGGTCAGGCCGGTGACCTCCTGCGCGCCGGGCTCGAAATCGCAGTCCGGCCGCAGGTACTTGTGGAAGTTGCGTCCGCTGGGACGGCGCTCGAGCAGTTCCACCGCGCCGATTTCGACGACGCGGTTGCCCTTCTTCCACTCCAGGCCGGTGGTTTCGGTATCGAGGATGATCTGGCGCATGGGGCTCGCTGCAGGATAAGGCGTGGAAAGGATCAGGACGCGACCGCGGCGCCGCCGGCGCGCACCCGCAGCGCCTGGTTGCGCGCCAGCACGTCCACCCGCTCGTTGTCCGGATCGCCGTTGTGGCCCTTGACCCAGCGCCAGTCGATCGTGTGCCGTTGCGCGGCGGCATGCAGCCGCTCCCACAGGTCGCGGTTCTTCACCGGATCGCCGCCGGCGGTCTTCCACTGGCGCCGCACCCAGCCCGGCATCCACTCGGTGATGCCCTGGCGCACATACTGCGAATCGGTATGCAGCACGATCTGGCAGGGCTCGCTCAGCGTCTCCAGCGCCATGATCGCCGCCATCAGCTCCATGCGGTTGTTGGTGGTGTGCGCCTCGGCGCCGGCGACTTCGCGCTCCAGGCCCTTGTAGCGCAGCAGCGCGGCCCAGCCGCCCGGCCCGGGATTGCCCAGGCAGGCGCCGTCGGTATGGATGTCAACTGTCTTCATGTACGTCCAGGGTGGCAGATCAAATGGAGGCGGCCGAACCGCGCCAGCGCACCGGCGCGCGCACCGGGATCGGCCCGATGCCGGCCGCGGTGCGTTTTTCCGCATGCAGCACGCACACCGCGCGCAGCGGCGCGCCGGAGGTGGCCGAGCCGACGCCGCCGCGCGTGGGCCAGACCGGGCCCAGGTAGCGGATGTCGTCGATACAGGGTAGCCCGGCGCGCGCCAGCAGGTCGCGCCAATGTCCGGGGTGGTGCGCCACCAGGCCCTGCCGGCGCCAGCGCAAGCGGTACGGGCTCATCGCGTTCAGCGCGAACAGCCACAGCTGCCCGCCCGGCATCAGCACCCGCTCGCATTCTTCCAGCAGCGCCGCGGCATCGGCGGCCGCGACGTGCTGCAGCACGATCGCGTTGACGCTCTCCGACGACAGCGGCAACGGCAGCGCGCAGTTCAGGTCGCCGGCGAAGCCGCCGGGGGTGCGGTGCAGGCGCACGCCGCGCCCGGGAAGTTCGCGCGGCGGCGGCGCCGAGGGCACCGGCGACAGCCACAACCACGGCTGCGCCGGCCGGCCGAGCAGCGCCTCCAGGATCAAGGGCTGCTCGGCCTGGAGCAGCATTTGCGCCACAGCCGTATCAAACCAAGATGAGACGCCGGCTTGACGAGGGAATGGGGCGGCAGGCATGGTGCCAATTCTATGCGACTGACCGCCCTGCCCGCATTCCAGGATAATTACATCTGGGCGATCGTCGCCGAGGACGGGCGCGCGCTGATCGTCGATCCCGGCCAGGCCGCGCCGGTACTGGAGGCGGCAGCGCAAGGCCTGACTCCCGCCGCGGTGCTGCTGACCCACCACCACGACGACCATATCGGCGGCGTCGCCGCGCTGCGCGAACGCTGGCCGGAGCTGCCGGTGTACGCGCCGGACGAGCCGCGCATTCCCCTCGCCAGCCGCCGCGTCGGCGACGGCGACGGCGTGCAGGCGCTGGGCTGGACGCTGCAGGTGATCGCCGTACCCGGCCACACCCGCTCGCATATCGCCTATTTCGGCCATGGCCATCTGTTCAGCGGCGATACGCTGTTCAGCCTGGGCTGTGGTCGGATGTTCGAAGGTACGCCGATCCAGATGCTGGGTTCGCTGCAACGACTGGCCGCACTGCCGGCCGCTACCCTCGTTTGCTGCGGACACGAATACACCCTGGCCAATGCGGCATTCGCCGTCACGGTCGATCCCACCAACGCCGCCCTCCGGCAGCGCCATCAGGAAGCCCAGGCCATGCGTCATGCCGCCCGTCCCACCGTTCCCGTCTCCCTCGCCAGCGAAACGGCGTGCAACCCGTTCCTGCGTACCGGCACCGCCGCGATCCAGCAGGCGGTGTCCGCGCGGCTCGGCCGCGGCGCCCGCGACGAGGTGGAAGTATTCGCCGAATTGCGGCGCTGGAAAGACGAATTCCGCGCATGAGGTCGGTGTGGTGGGCGGCGATGCTGGTGCTGGCGACGGCCCCTGCATCCCCGGGACACGCGGCGGGCGCCCCGATCGGGGCAACGCTGGACCAGACCATCGCCGGCCTGGGCGTGCTGCCGCTGGATGCGGCGACGCTGCCGGCGGCGACCACGCGTAACGGCCGCGACATCCTGGCCAACTTCCGCGACGGCCTGGCCGACGCGCAATGCGACGGCGGCGCCACCGACGCGCGCTGGAAACAGCAGTTCTCGCGCGCGCCGGCGCACCTGGCCAATGCCGACGAGGACGTGCTGCCGCTGTTCGGCTACGTGGTGGACGAACTGCGCGCGGCCGACCTGCCGACCGAATTTGCGCTGATCCCGTTCGTCGAGAGCGGCTACCGTCCGGCCGCGCGCAACAGCGGCGGCCCCGCCGGGCTGTGGCAGTTCATCGCCGACACCGCGCGCAACCACGACGTCCCGGTCGAAGGCGGCTACGACGGCCGCCTGTCGGCGGTGGATTCGACCCGCGCCGCGGTGCGCTACCTGAAGACGCTGCACGGGATGTTCGGCGGCGACTGGCGACTGGCGATCATGGCCTACAACGCCGGCGAGTACCGGATCCTGCAGTCGATGCGCCGCGCCGGCATGAACGCGCAGAACGCGCAACCGGAGAAGCTGCCCGGCCTGTCCCCGATCACCTACGCCTATGTCGAGAAGCTGCATGCGCTGGCCTGCGTGCTGGAACAGGCGCAGACCCGCGACGAGTGGATGGCGTCGCTGGACCGACCGGTGCCGATCCTGCAGGCGCAGACGCTGCCGGCCGGCGTCGCCCTGGACGAGTGGGCGCGGCAGCGCGCGCTGCAGGCGCCGCAGCTGGCGCGCCTGAATCCGGCGCTGGGCAACGCGCGCAAGATCCGCCGCGCGCTGCCGGTGCTTGCGCCGGCCGGACAGCACGGCGCCGACACGGCCGCCATGGTCGCGCCGCAGGGCGACACGCTCGCCGTCGCCGAGCCCACGGTGGTGGCGACCGTCGCCGAAGCCGCGCCGCCGCGCAAGCGCAAGCGCGATCCGTCCGGTCGCACCCACACCGTGCGCAACGGCGAGACTGCCTGGACCATCGCCAAGCGCTACGGCGTCAACGTGCAGGCGCTGCTCAGCAAGAACGGCCTGTCCGCACGCAGCGTGCTGCGCCCGGGCATGGTGCTCACCTACGAGGAATGAGCCTGCGGGCGGCGCTGCCGCCCTGCACTGCGGCTATGCGACGCCGGCATCGCGCCGACATCGCCGGGGCCGAACCAGCCCGGCTGCCATGGGGTTGCGCGTCGTTTCCACCACCCTCGTGCGGTCGTCGGCCGATTACAGCGCCGACATTGGCTTCGTCGCATCGGCACACGCGTCGCTGCGCCGACAAACAGCGTTGAAGCCTTGCCCGTCGCCAGGCCGATCGGGCACCGAACCGCGAGCCGCATGCCTGAGCGCTCGTTCGTGCCGATCGCAGCCGCGGCGCTTCGCATTCCGCGCATCCACCTCGGCACCGGCCTGCGCACGTCGTGAACGGGAAGGCGCCTCGGGGCCGATGGAGAACCGCTAGACGCACGTCGTCCTGGTCAACGATCGGCCACAGGTGCGGATCGCCGCTCGCCCGCGCGTCGATCTGCGAAACGCAACGCCCTCCCCCTCCCCGCGATAGCTCGAACCGAAAAAGAAAAAGCCCGGCGAACCGGGCTTTTTCGCAGGCGGACGAGGCAGCCGGTTACAGCTGCGCCTCCTCCACCGTGACCTTGAAGCGCTTGCGCATCGCGTCGACATAGGCCTTGGCCGCCGCCGCGCCGTCGATCTGGGCCAGCTGGTCCTTCAGCGTCGCCTGCTGTTCGGCCGGCACCGTGCTCAGGTCGCCCGGCGTCACCTTGTTGACCACGAATATCGCGTAGCGCTTGGCGCCGCCCTGCGGACCATTGGCCGACAGTTCGACCTTGCCCACCGACGGCTTGCCTTCGGCCGGCAGCGGCGCGCTGAAGATCGCGCGGTTGGCCTCCGGGCTGGGCATCGGCACCGTGCGCGGCAGGCCCGGCATCGGGCTGACCTGCAGCTTCTCCGGCCCGGCCAGCGCCTGCAGCGTCTCGCCCTTGCGCAGGCGCGCCAGCAGCGCGTCGGCCGCGGCCGCCGCCGCCTTGGCGCTGCGGTCGGCGCGCACCGCGGCGATCACCTGGTCGCGCACCTTGGCCAGCGGCTGCGCCTGCTCCGGGGTGTGCTGGGTCACGCGGATCATCACGCTGTGGTTCGGCCCCAGGGTGATCGGATCGCTGACCGTGCCGTCCTGCACCAGCGTGTCGGAGAACGCCGCGCGCAGCACCGCCGGGTTGGCGGCGATGCCGCTGGCGGTGGTGCGCGAGAACGGCCCCAGCGTCTGCACCGGCACCCCGACCTCCTTGGCCGCCGGCGCCAGCGCGCTCGGGTTCTTGTAGACCAGGTCCACCAGGCGTCCGCTCAGGTCGCTGAAGGCCTTCTCGTTGTCGGCCTGCAACTGCTCGCCGGCGAGCTGGTCGCGCACCTGCTCGAAGCTCTTGCCCTGGCCGCCCTTGATCTCGCGCAGCTGGATCACGTGGTAGCCGAACTCGCTCTTCACCGGGCCGGCGATCTCACCGGGCTTCATCGCGAACAGCGCGTCCTCGAACGGCTTGACCATCACGCCCTTCTCGACCCAACCCAGATCGCCGCCGGCGTCCTTGGAGCCGGGGTCCTGGGAATTGGCGCGCGCCAGCGCGGCGAAGTCGGCGCCGGGCTGCCTGGCGTCGGCGGCGAGCTTGGCGGCCTTGGCCTCGGCGGCCTTCTGCGCGGCGGCGTCGCTGCCGGCGCTGATCAGGATGTGCGAGGCCAGCCGCTGGTCGGGTTCGACGAAGCGGGCCTTCTCGTCCTCGTAGCGCTTGCGCAGCGTCGCCTCGTCGGCCGGCTTGGGCGCCGGCAGGCCGGCCGCGTTCAGCTCGACGTATTCGATCGACACGCTTTCCGGCTGCTTGAAGTCGCCCTGGTGCGCGTCGTACCACTGCTTGATCTGCGCGTCGGTGACCGGCGCGGTGTCGGCCGGTACTTCCGGAAGCAGCGCGATCTCGACGTCGCGGGTTTCGCCGAGCATCTTCAGCAGGCGCTCGGTTTCCTGCTTGGTCGCGAACGCCGACTGCGCCAGCCCGGCCGGGATCACCGACCGCTGCAGCTCGTTGCGCACCAGCTGTTCGAACATCGCCGGCGTGCGCGGCGGCGTACCCGACGCCAGCGCCAGGCGGTAGCGTTCCGGATCGAACTTGCCGTCGTTCTGGAACGCCGGGATCGATGCGATGTAGTCGCGCACCGCGCCGTCGCCGATCACCACGCCGGCCTGCTCGGCCGCCAGCTTGATCACCTGCTCGTCGATCAGCCGGTCGAGCACCTTGCGCTTGTTCTCGGCGCTCTCGAAATCGCGCGGATCGAAGTTCTCGCCCTGCCGCTGCCGTTCCATCTGCCGCTCCTGCTCGAAGCGCTCGCGGAACTGCTCTGTGCTCACCTCGTGATGCTTCCACAGGAACGATGCCGGCCACCAGCCCGGCGCCGACGGCCACCACGACGGCGGCGCCTGCACCTTGGCGACGTTGTTGGCACCGACGCCACCGAGATAGCTGTTGTCGATGACGAACAGGAACGGAATCATCAACAGGCCGATGATCGCGGTGGCGATCCAGCCCGAGGTCTTTTCGCGAAGTTTCTGCAGCATTGGTTGGGAACCGAGGCCTGTAGGCGAGCCGCGCAGTTTAACCCGCTTCAGCCCTTGCCAGGCAGACGGCGCGCCGGCAGATGCGGACGCCCGGCTCCACGCCCCGCCCCAGCCGCGCCGGCGACGCAGCCCAGGCCTGCAAGCCGGCGGGGCCGCGGCCGCCGCATCCGGTCGGCGAGCAGAACCCGGCGCGCTCAGGCCCGCGGCAACGTTTGCGCGGCCCCTGTTTTCGTCCAGGCGTTTGCCGCACCGCGCCGAACGGCACGCAAAGAAAAAGCCCGCGGGTCGTCGACCCACGGGCTTCCTTTTGAACTGGCGGAGTGGACGGGACTCGAACCCGCGACCTCCGGCGTGACAGGCCAGCATTCTAACCGACTGAACTACCACTCCGCGTTTTGAACGGATGCAGGCGGCGAGGCCTGCGATTTCCCTCGCATCGGCGTGCCGTACGGCAACGCAGGCGCTTTGAGAAAGAAAACCCCCGATTTCTCAGGGGCTTCGGTACAACTGGCGGAGTGGACGGGACTCGAACCCGCGACCTCCGGCGTGACAGGCCAGCATTCTAACCGACTGAACTACCAC
>NZ_JAFIWC010000039.1 GCF_017163755.1 Xanthomonas sp. | reverse complement strand
GAGCACGACCGCGCCATGCCCCCCGCCCCCCCCGCCGACGACCTGCAGACCCTGGCCAGCCGCGCCATCTCGCCACCGCTGGTGACCCACATGTACACCGCCGATCCGTCGGCGCACGTCTTCGACGGCGCGATCTATATCTATCCCTCGCACGACATCGACGCCGGCGTGCCGTTCAACGACGACGGCGGCCATTTCGACATGGAGGACTACCACGTGTTCCGCATGGACAGCGCCGACGGCCCGGCGCTGGACTGCGGCGTGGCGCTGCACGTGAACGACGTGCCGTGGGCCGAACGGCAGATGTGGGCGCCCGACGCGGCGTACAGGGATGGGCGCTACTACCTGTATTTCCCGGCCAAGCGCGCCGACGGCATCTTCCAGATCGGCGTGGCCGTCGGCACGCGCCCGGAAGGCCCGTTCGCCGCCGAGCCGCAGCCCATCGACGGCAGCTACTCGATCGATCCGGCGGTGTTCGCCGACGACGACGGCGAGCACTACCTGTACTTCGGCGGGATCTGGGGCGGGCAGCTGCAGAAGTACCGCGACAACGCCTATGCGCCGGCGCACGAGGAACCGGCCGACGCCGAGCCGGCGCTGGGCCCGCGGGTGGCGCGGCTGCGCGCGGACATGACCCAGTTCGCCGAGCCGCCGCGCGAGGTCAGCATCGTCGACGAACACGGCCAGCCGCTGCTGGCCGGCGACCATGCGCGCCGCTTCTTCGAAGCGCCGTGGTTGCACAAATACGATGGGCGCTACTACCTGTCCTATTCCACCGGCGACACCCACCTGCTGTGCTACGCGGTGGCCGACACGCCGTACGGGCCGTTCACCTACCAGGGGCCGATCATGCGCCCGGTGATCGGCTGGACCACCCACCATTCGATCTGCCAGTTCCAGGGCCGGTGGCACCTGTTCTACCACGACTCGACGCTGTCCGGCGGCGTGACCCATCTGCGCTGCATCAAGGTCACCGAACTGCGCCACGACGCGCAGGGGCGCATCGCGCCGATCGATCCCTACGGCGCTTGAGCGCGCGCACGACGGCCATGCCGTCGCGTGCGCCTGCGCCGCGGCGCACGCGCATCGCCCGCCGGCGATGCACGTGCGCTGCGTGGCCGCCGGCTTACGGCAGCCAGACCAGGTTCTGGGTCTGCGGGTCGGTGGTGACCTTGTCGATCTTGCCGGCGCCGTCGAAGGACACCTGGAACTCGCCGAAGCTGCTCAGCCAGTAGCGCCACAGGTTGCTGTCCAGGTTCGGGTTCTCGCTGCTGATCGGATAGCCCAGCGCCATCAGGGTCTGCTCGCGGGTCATGCCCTTGGTGACGCGGCCGCTGGCGATCGCCTCGCGGATCTTCTGCGGGTATCCGGCCAGCTTGAGCTTGGGATCCTGCAACACCACGTAGCGCTGGGCGAAGGCCTCGTTGCCCAGGTCGCGGCTGTAGTCGTTGCCGATGGACTGCTTCTGGCCGTCGATCAGCACGTTGACCCGGTAGCGGCCGTAGCCGGTGACCTTGACCGGGGTGCCGGCCGGGATCACCCGCTTGCCGTTCTCGGCATAGTTGCTGTCGCTGATCCAGCTGCCGTCGCTGCGCATGTTGCAGCACAGGAAGCCGTCGTACTTGGTTTCGGCCGCGGCGGCCAGGCCGGGAACGGCGGTGGCCAGGGCAAGGGCGAACAGGGAATGACGCAGACGCATGGAGACTCCTTTCTTGGCGGCGATCCTGCCGCGGGTGGTGCGGACGATGGGAAGGGCGCCGCCTCCGCCGCGGCGCCGGGCGCATTGTGCCGGCAACCGCGGCCGCGGCAAAGCGCCGGGCGCGGCGGCGCACGGTGACGGCGCCCCCGCCGGCTGTGTATGCTCGAACCCAGTGGAAGAGATGACGCCCGCCGAGATCGCCCAACGCATCGACCAACTGCGTCGCGAACACCGTGCGCTCGACGAACAGATCCAGCGCATCCCGGCCAACCTGGACGACGAACTGCAGGCCAAGCGGCTGAAGAAGCGCAAGCTGCACCTGAAGGACTGCATCATGCGCCTGGAGAACCTGCTGATTCCCGACGAACCGGCGTGAACGCGGCGACGTTCTTCAGCGTAGGGCATTCCACGCGGCCGCTGGACGAGTTCCTGGCGATCCTGCGCGGCGCGCAGGTCACCCAGCTGGCCGACGTGCGCGCGTTCCCGTATTCGCGGCGCTTCCCGCAGTTCGACGGCAGCGCGCTGGCGCCGGCGCTGGCCGCCGCCGGCATCGGCTACCAGCACTTCCGCGCGCTGGGCGGGCGCCGCGGCAAGCAGCACGGGGTCGATCCGCAGCTCAACGGCCATTGGCGCAGCGTCAGTTTCCACAACTACGCCGACTACGCGCTGGGCGGCGAATTCGGCGAGGCGTTCGCGCAGCTGCGCGAACTCGGCGGCCGCGGCGCGTGCGCGGTGATGTGCGCCGAGGCGTACTGGCGCCAGTGCCACCGGCAGATCATCTGCGACCACCTGCTGCACCACGGCCATCCGGTGATCCACCTGATCGACGCCCGGCGCAGCGAGCCGGCCACGCTCAATCCGGCCGCGCGCGCCGATGCGCAGGGGCGGCTGGTCTACCCGCCGGACGCGCCGCCCGCCGGTTCGGTCACCGGCGATCTGTTCGGCGGCTGAGCCACGGGCTTCGGCGATGCCGATGCCATATGTGGGAGCGACTTCAGTCGCGACGGGCCTCACCGGTAGAGCCCGTCGCGACTGAAGTCGCTCCCACAATCGAACGACACATGGAGGGCTGAGGGAGAAAGCGCCAGCGGCTTCCCGCCAGAGGCGGTAGCAGACCCCTTCGCTTTCGCCGCCGCTTCAATCCTGCGGCACCACTGGCTCCTCGACCTTCGCCGCTTCCGGGCTGACCCGCTCGATGGTGTGGCGCAGTTCGCGGCCGAGGATGAACTTGGCGTCCTTCGCCCACGCGTCCAGGCGCTCGTCGAACATCAGCTTGCTGTTCTCGTCCGGCCACACCAGCTTCAGTTCGCGCAGCTTCTGGATGAAGCCGCGGAACAGGGTCTTGTCGAAGAATTCCGGCGCCGCCGGCGCGTACAGCAGGCTCAGGCGCTGCGCGGCCTGCTGGCACAGGCTCTCCAGTTCGCCGGCGCCGAGCTTACCCGGGCCGTTCTTGACCAGCACCGAGATGGCGATGTAGTAGCGCTCGAACGCCTGTTGCAGCGAATGCCCGATCGCGCGCAGCCGGAACACCTCGTCGGTCTGCCCGGTGTTGCGCGCCAGCACGCCGCCGTCGTCGTCGTTGACCTGCTGCAGCAGGCCTTCGCGCATGAACACGTCGATGGTGCGCTCGATGCGCGCGGCGAACGCGTCCTCGGTCCACGGCAGGAACAGCTCCGACTGCAGGAACGGGTACACGGTGCGGCCCAGCCGCAGCAGCCCGGAACGGCTCATGCGCCGGTTGTTCTGGAAGCAGCACGCCACCCACGACGAGGCGGTGAACAGGTGCAGCACGTTGTTGCGGAAGTAGCTCAGCAGCACCGCGGTGTCGCCGCTGACGCTGAGCACGTCGCCCAGCGGATGCGGGGTGCGGGTGAGGACGTTGATCTCCTCGGCGTGGGCGATGATGCGCTCGGGCGAATGCGGGGTCACCGTGATCCGGTCCGAATACGGCATCTCCGCCAGCAGCGTCTTGCACAGCGCGATCTGCGCGATCAGGTCGGCCTCGCCCATCGCGTGCTTGGGCGTGGACAGCAGCGCCAGCGCCAGCAGGTTGACCGGGTTGACGTCGGCGGCGGCGTTGATGTGCACCTGGATCTGCTGCGCCAGCAGGTCCACGGTGCCGTTGAGCCAGTTCGGCTTTTCGTCCTCGCCCAGCGGCTGGCCGTCCCACTCCGGTGCGCGCTGCGCCAGCACCTGGCTCAGCGCGATCGGCTCGCCGAAGTTCACCACCACCTGGCCGTAGTTCTGCTTGAGCACCTTGGGGATGCTCCACAACAGGCCCCAGATCGATTCCTTCTCCTTCGGCCGGCCGCTGAGCTCGTCGAGGTAGCTGTTGCCTTCCATCAGCTTCTCGTAGCCGATGTAGACCGGCTGGAACAGCACCGGCTTGCGCGGCTGGCGCAGGAACGCGCGCAGCGTCATCGCGATCATGCCGCCCTTGGGCTGCAGCAGCCGGCCGGTGCGCGAACGCCCGCCCTCGACGAAGTACTCGATCGAGTAGCCGCCGGCCACCAGCTGCGCCACGTACTCGCTGAGCACCGCCGAATACAGCGCGTTGCCGCGGATCGAGCGGCGGATGAAGAACGCGCCGCCCTTGCGCAGCAGGGTGCCGACCACCGGCAGGTTGAGGTTGATGCCGGCGACGATGTGCGGCGGCACGATGCCGCGCTCGTACAGCAGGTAGGACAGCAGCAGGTAGTCCATGTGGCTGCGGTGGCTGGGCACGTAGATCACCTCGTGCCCGGGCGCGGCTTCCTTGAGCTTGTCCAGGTGGTGCACCAGCACGCCGGCGTAGATGCGGTTCCACACGTGGGTCAGCAGGAAGCTGGCCGAACGCACCACCGGGCTGGAATAGTCCGCGGCGATCTCCCAGGCGTAGGCGTGGGCCTTGCGCCAGGCGTCGACCGGCTTGCTGTTGTCGCGCTTGGCCTGCGCGGCGATCGCCTCGCGCACCGGCTCGGACGCCAGCACCTGGTCCACCAGCAGGCGGCGGGTGGACAGGTCCGGGCCGATCACCGCCTCGCGGATGCGGCGGAAATGGGTGCGCAGCACCCGTTGCAGCTTGCGCACGGTGCGTTCGGGCGGCAGCCCTTCCTCCACCGTCTGCCGCATCGACACCGGCGGGGCGAAGCGCACGATGGTGCTGCGGCCGTTGAGCAGCACGCCGAGCAGGCGCCGGAAACTGCCCACCAGCGCCCAGTTCTCGGAGAACAGCACCGCGAACCAGCCGCTCTGCTTGTCCGGCGCACGGCCGACGAAGATCGACACCGGCACCAGGTGGATGTCCAGGTCCGGGCGGTCGCGGTGCGCCTGCAGCAGCTTGGCCAGCGAATCGGAATGGGTCTTGGCGCCGCGCTGTTCGGGGATCAGCGCGTTGTTGCTGCTGCGCCGCGACAGCGCCAGGTAGGCACGCTTGCGCCCCAGCGGGTCGCCGGGCAGGGGCACCAGCGGCGAGGGCAGCCCGGCCTCGCGGCAGGCCTTGTCCAGGATCAGCGCATTGGACAGGCCGTAGTCCTCCAGCACGTAGACCACCGGGCGGCCGTCGTCGTACTGGCCGGGTTCGGCCGGTTCTATCTTCAGCGTCAGCCACGGATCGGCCAGGCGCCCGAGCAGGCGCGCCCACAGCGGCCGCTTGGCGCCGCGCACGGCGGCGGCAAGCGGCACCGGCAATGCGGCCGGCGCCGGCGCGGCGCCGCCCGCACCGGTCTCGTCGGTCGGGGCAGCGGGCGAGGCCGCAGGGCCCGAGCGGCGCGCGGCGTCGTCGTCGGGGAAAGGAAGGGGATTTTGTTCTGGCATCGGCGCCATTATCGCTTAGCCGGCAGTGTGGGGTCGGCAGCGGGCGCGGCCGGGGCCTGGACCGCCCCGGAAGCCCCCGTTTCGGCCAGCAGCGCATCCACCTCGCGCAGGGTCTCGCGGAAGTACCAGCGGCCCTGGCGCCGGACCAGCACCGCGGTGGTGTCGATCTGTTCGTTGCCCAGCGGGTACTGGATCCGCACCACCGCCTGGTCGCCCTGCTGGCTGACCAGGCCGGTGCGCAGGCCGCGCAGGCTGGCATCCAGGTCCAGGCCGTAGCCGGCCAGCACCGCCTTGACGTCGCCCAGGAACGGTCCCAGCCGGCGCAGGCTCGCATCCATGCCGGCGGCGCCGAGTTCGGCATCGCTGTGCAGGCCGGTGCGGCGCGCGCCGGCGCTGAGCCGGGCGATCGCCGCCTGCGCGCGCTTGGGTTCGGCCAGCGGCGCCAGCTGCGCCCAGCCGCTCAACGCACCCACCAGCTGCACGTAGTGGCCGCGTTGCTCGGGGGTGTACTGGCCCTGGTTGCGCAGGTACTGCACGCCGAACAGGCCCAGCGAGTGCGCGGCCTGCTTCAGGCTGGCGGCCTGGCCGGCGAACTGCGCATCGAAGCTGCGCTGCAGTTGGCGCTCGGCGTCCGGCGCGGCCAGCGTGGCGAGCGCGCCGGGCAGGCGGTCGGCCAGCGGCAAGGTGGTCAGCGGCCAGCGGCTGCGGCCCTCGCTCCAGGCCTGTTGCAGGCGCTGGTATTGCTCCGGCGTCACCGCGCTGCGCGCGTAGCCGGCAAGGTCGTCGTCCTGCAGCTGGCGCGCCAGCTCGCGGACCGCCGCGGCCGGTTCGGCGGCCGCGCCGGGCAGCTCGCTGGGCGTGCGCTGGCACGCGGCCAATGCCAGCACGGCCAGCGCCAGCAGGGGGACGGCGGGAAAAGGCAGGAGCCGGATCGAACGTGGCGGCATACGGTGCAGGCTTCGTCCCCAAACGTCCTGCATCTTGCTGGCAGGCGGGGTTTCCGGCAAGCCGCGGTGGCGCCGGGGCGCCGCCCTGCGGCGCGGCGCCGGTGCCAGGCGCGCGGACGTGGCCTGGAGTGCCACCGGTATCATGACCATGGCGGCCGATCGCCCCGTGTGGCGGCACATTGCGCCATATTGCAGTGCATCATGTAACCGCTTGCAGTTGCTGTTACCGTCCGCTCCACCTCGCTTGAGGTGGCACTGGACGGGGGTTTCAGTGGAATCGAAGACAGAAAAGTTCCGCGAAGCCCGTCACGGTAGCTTCGGCGGACAGCGTTTGGCACTTGCGTGCGCCTGCCTGATGTTGCTTGCGTCCTTGCCGGCGCTGGCACAACAGCGGCTGCCGCCGCGCGAGGCGTGGCGCGCGTCGAGCTCGTCGCAGCAGGTCAAGGCGCAGGCGATCGAGTACCTGATCGACGGCGATCCGGCCACCCGCACCGGTGGCGCGTTCAGTCCGGGCCACTGGTTCCAGGTCGACCTGGGGCGCGATGCGCGCATCGCCGGGGCGCGCCTGCAATGGGACAGCGCCAACCCGGAGGGCTATCTGCTGCAGACCTCGCGCGACGGCCGGCGCTGGACGCAGGTCTATGCGATGGCCGATTCGCTGGGCGGCACCGAGACGTTGTTCTTCGCGCCGCAGACGGCCCGCTACCTGCGCCTGGCCAGTCCGGCGCGCACCTCCGACTGGGGCATCTCGATCTTCGAGATGGAACCGCTGGGCATGGACGCGGCGGCGGCGTTGCGCGGCACCGCCGACGATCGCGCCGCGGTGCAGCTGTGGCAGGGCGGCAAGCCGCAGGCGCTGCGCGCGCGCAGCGATGGCGCGCACCTGCTCGACATCGCCCTGCCGCGGCCGCTGTCCACCGCCGGCCTGATCGTGGAGTGGTCCGGCGCGCATGGCGCGGCGCGGCTGCAGGCGCGCGAGAAGGCCAATGGCCCGTGGATCGAGCTGGCCAACGACCCCGGCGCGGCGCAAAGCGAACACAGCTACCTGGCCGCACCGGCGCCGCATACCGTGGCCGCGCTGCGCCTGGCGGTGGACGGCGCCGCCGGCACCGCGCCGGCGATCGCGCGCCTGCGCCTGCTCGGGCCGGCCGCGGTGATGACGCCGATGAAGCGCTACCAGGTGGCCGCCAGCCGCGCCGACCGCGCATTGTTCCCGGCCTCGCTGCAGATGCAGCAGACCTATTGGACCGTGGTCGGCATCCATGGCGGCCGGCAGAAATCGATCTTCGACGAATTCGGCAACCTGGAAGCGTATAAGGGTGCGCCGCTGGTGCAGCCGTTGTGGCGCGACGCCTCCGGCCGCGCCGCCGGCGCCGCCGGGGCCACGCTCACCCATGCGCTGCGCGAGGGCTGGATGCCGATGCCGTCGGCGACTTGGTCGCCGCAACCGGGCCTGGAGCTGCGCAGCGAAACCTTCACCATCGAGCACGGCGGCCAGCCGGTGACGCTGCTGCGCCACCGCCTGCGCAATACCGGCAGCACCGCGGTCGACGGCACGCTGTCGCTGGTGGTGCGGCCGATGCAGATGAACCCGCCGTGGCAGAACGGCGGGCTGTCGCCGATCCGCGACGTGGCCATCGAGGACCAGGCCGGCGCGCGCGCGGTGCGGATCAACGGCCGCGTGCTGCTGAACGCGCTGACCCCGGTCGACACCGCCGGCGCGGCGCCGTTCGGCGCGCAGGGCGAGCAGGAGATCACCGCCCACGTCGCCGCCGGCACCGTGCCGCCGGCGTTGCAGGCGCACGACGCCGACGGCCTGGCCGCGGCGGTGCTCGGCTACCGGGTGCAGCTGGCGCCCGGCGCCAGCCGCGACGTCGTGGTCGCCTTCCCGCTGGGCACGAGCAGCGCCGACGCCAAGAGCGGACGGTTGCCCGACGCGCCGGCGCTGGATCGCGCCGCGCTCGCCCGCGCCGGCTTCGACAAGCTCGCCGACCGCGTCGCCGCGCAGTGGCAGGCGCGGCTGGGCCAGGTCGGCCTGTCGCTGCCCGATCCGTCGCTGGTGGACATGCTGCGCGCGCAGGCCGCGTACATGCTGATCAACCAGACCGGCCCGGCGATGCAGCCGGGGCCGCGCAACTACAACCGCTCCTTCATCCGCGACGGCATGGCCACCTCGGCGGTGCTGCTGCGCATGGGCCAGGCCCAGGTCGCGCGCGACTACCTCAAGTGGTACAGCGACCACGCGGTGCATCCCAACGGCCTGGTGTCGCCGATCCTCAACGACGACGGCACCGTCAACGACGGCTTCGGCTCGGACCTGGAGTACGACAGCCAGGGCGAATACATCACCCTGGTCGCCGACGTGGCGCGGCTGGACGGCGGCCCGGCCTCGGTGCGCGAGTATCTGCCGAAGGTGAAGCTGGCGATGAAGTTCATGCAGGAGCTGCGCGAGCGCACGCTGGTGCCCGGCTACATGGCCGAGCAGCCGGCGCCGGAGCGCTTCGCCGGCATCATCGCCCCGTCGATCAGCCACGAAGGCTATTCCAGCCCGACCCACAGCTACTGGGACGACTACTGGTCGCTGAAGGGCTGGCACGACGGCGCCTGGCTGGCCGAATCGCTGGGCGACGCCGCCACCGCGGCGTGGGCGCGCGAGCAGTACGCGGCGCTGCACGCGTCGGTGGCCGCGTCGATCCGCGCGACGATGGCGTGGAAGGGCAGCGACATCGTCCCGGCCTCGGCCGACCTGGGCGACGGCGATCCGAGCAGCGTGTCGATCGCGCTCGACCCGACCGGCCAGCAGGACCTGATGCCGCCGGAAGCGCTGCGCCTGACCTTCGCCCGCTACCTGGACGACGTGCGCAAGCGCAAGCAGCCCGACTCGCTGTGGGCGTATTCGCCGTACGAGATGCGCAACGTGCTGACCTATGTGCACCTGGGCCAGCCGCAGGTGGCCGACGAGCTGCTGCAGGACATGATGCGCGACCGGCGCCCGTTCGAGTGGCAGGTGCTGGCCGAGGTGGTGCACTCGCGGCTGCGCTTCCCGCGCTATCTCGGCGACATGCCGCATACCTGGATCGGCGCCGAGTACGCGCGCACCCTGTTCGGCATGCTGATGCACGAAGGCGACGACGCGCTGTCGCTGCTGCCCGGTGCGCCGCCGGCGTGGCTGGCCGGCGACGGCCTGTCGGTGCAGCGGCTGCCGACCGCCTACGGGTCGCTGACCCTGCGCGCGCGGCAACAGGGCGACACGTTGAAGGTCACGCTCGGCTCCGGCCTGCGCCGGGACGCGGCAGTGCGCGTCGCCTGGCCCTCGCGCACGCGGCCGACCGAAGTGCGCGTGGACGGGCGCCGGGTCGATGCCTACGACGCCGACGGCATCGCGCTGAGCAAGCCGTTCCGCAGCCTGGAGGCGCGCTGGTGAATCCGCGCACCGCACAACCGCCGGGACCGCGCGCCAGCATCACCATCAAGGATGTGGCGCGCATGGCCAACGTTTCGGTGGCCACGGTGTCGCGCACCATGAACGGCCACCAGCACGTGGCCGAGCCGGTGCGCGAGCGGGTGCTGGAGGCGGCGCGCACGCTGCACTACGTGCCGCACCATGCCGCGCGCAGCCTCAGCAGCCGGCGCACCCACACCATCGGCGTGGTGCTGCCGGACCTGCACGGCGAGTTCTTTTCCGAACTGATCCGCGGCATCGACACGGTGGCGCGCGAACGCGGCCTGCACCTGCTGGTGTCCAGCTACCACGGCGAACCGGAGGAACAGCGCCTGGCGGTACAGCGCATGCCCGGGCGCGTGGACGGGCTGCTGGTCATGTCGCCCTATCTCAACCAGCGCGCCGCCGGCCACGACGCCGGCAACGCGGCGGCCGAACTGCTGCCGGCCGCGCTGCCGGCGGTGCTGATGAACTGCGCCGACCCGGTCGCCGACGCGCAGGTGCTCAACGTGGACAACTACGGCGGCGCGCGCGCGATGACCGCGCACCTGCTCGACAGCGGCCACCGCCGCATCGCGTTCATCGCCGGCCCGGACGACAACTTCGACGCGCGCGAACGCCTGCGCGGCTACCGCGACGAGCTGCGCGAACGCGCGCCGGCGACGCCGCCGCACGTGCTGCCCGGCGATTTCGACGAAGCCTCCGGCTATCGCGCCGGGCAGGCGCTGCTGCGCGGCGAGCGCCCGGACGTGGTGTTCGCGGCCAACGACATGATGGCGCTGGGCTGCCTGTTCGCGCTGAGCCACGCCGGGCTGAGCGTGCCGGACGACATCGCCCTGGCCGGCTTCGACGACGTGCCGATGGCGCGCTACGTTCATCCGGCGCTGACCACGATGCGCGTAGACATCGCCGGCTTCGGCGCGCGCGCGATGCGCATGCTGATCGGCATGCTGGATCCGCGCGGCGAACCGGCCGCCGCTGCCTCGGCCGACATCGCGCCGCAGCTGATCGTGCGCGCGTCCAGCGCATCGCGGAGGACGGCCATGGACTGAGACGCCCAGCCGCGTTGCGTCGTATTGCTGCACCTTTGCGTATTTTCCCTATTAAAAGAATCGAGTTGATCGCCCTGGGAGGGGTAACTGTCATGAAGAGCAAGCGTTCCAGATCCAGCCTGCCCGCTCGCAGCCTGTTGTGCTGCGCCCTGGCTGCCAGCCTGTTCGCCGCCGCGCCGCAGCTGGCGCTGGCGCAGTCCAGCAACGCGATCCTGCGCGGCCAGGCCCAGGCCGGCGCCGAAGTGGTCGTTACCAACACCGCCACCGGCTCGGTGCGCCGCACCCCGGTGGGCGCCAACGGCAACTACACCGTGATCGGCCTGCCGCCGGGCACCTACACGGTCGAGTCCAACGGCGTCAGCCGCACGGTGACCCTGCAGGTCGCGTCCTCGTCCACGGTCGACCTGGACGCCGGCACCGCCGCCGCGCCGGGCGGCAGCGCGACCACGCTGGACACGGTCACCGTCACCGCGCCGATGCTCAAGGACGTGAAGACCTCCGAGGTCGGCAACATCGTCTCGCTGCGCCAGATCCAGCAGCTGCCGCAGGCCACGCGCAACTTCCTCGAGTTCGCCGACACCGTGCCGGGCATGGTTTTCCAGATCGACGGCAACGGCAACACCAGGCTGCGCGGCGGCGCGGCCAACGCCAGCGCCGGCAACCTGTACATCGACGGCGTGGGCCAGAAGAGCTACGTGCGCAGCGGCGGCATCGCCGGCCAGGCCGACACCCAGGGCAACCCGTTCCCGCAGCTGGCGATCGGCGAATACAAGGTCATCACCTCCAACTACAAGGCCGAGTACGGCCAGGTCAGCGGCGCGGCGATCACTGCGGCGACCAAGTCCGGCACCAACGAGTTCCATGGCGAGGCGTTCTTCCGCTACACCGACCAGGATCTGCGCGACAAGCGCCCGGACGAGGACAACGGCAGGATCGATTCGCAGACCAAGGAATACGGTTTCGCCCTGGGCGGCCCGATCCTGCAGGACCGCATGCACTTCTTCGTCGCCTACGAAGGCAAGGAGAACGTGGCGCCCAAGAGCGTGCAGGCCGAGGCCAACGCGCAGCCCTTCGTCGGCGTGCTGCCGGCCAATCTGGCCAGCCAGTACGGCGCGGCGAACATGCCGTTCGAAGAGGACCTGGTGTTCGCCAAGATCGACTTCGAGCCGACCGACCGCGACCGCATCGAGCTGAGCACCCTGTACCGCGACGAGACCCAGGTCGCCAACGTCGGCGGCATCAATTCGCCGGAGCAGGCCACCAACAAGATCAACAAGGACAAGCGCTCGACCCTGCGCTGGCAGCACAGCGCCGACAGCTGGTACAACGAACTGATCGTCGGCACCGAGGATTCGGAGAACAACCCGACCGCCAAGACCCTCGGCAACGGCATCCTCTACAAGTACCTGGCGCCGCGCGCCAACTCCACCGACGTGGACGAGTACACCTTCCTGGCCACCGGTTCGGCCGGCGGCCTCACCGTGCAGCGCAAGAGCCAGAAGGGCTGGTTCCTGCAGAACGACCTGACCTTCACCAGCTTCGAGTGGCATGGCGAGCACACCATCAAGATGGGCGTGAACTACAAGGACGTCAAACTGACCTCGCAGGATGCGGCGGCGGTGAATCCGCAGTTCGGCTATTCCGTCGATGCCAACGGCGTCGCCGCCACGCCGTACCGGGTGGACTTCGTCGCGCCTTACACCACGCCCGGGCAGCGGGCGACGGTGGAATCGCCGTCCAAGCAGTACGGCATCTACCTCCAGGACGACTGGGCCGCCACCGACAAGCTGATGATCAACATCGGCGTGCGCTACGACTACGAGGACACCCCGGCCTACACCGACTTCGTCACCTCGCAGGCGTTCGTCGACGCGCTGTACGGCGACGATCCGGACCTGCCGGGCCAGCAGCCCTGGGCCAACCGCCTGCTGCCCAGCGGCATCAATGCCGCCGACTACATCAGCACCGGCAACAACCGCAAGAACTTCAAGGACGCATGGGCGCCGCGCCTGGGCTTCTCGTACGACTTCTTCGGCGACCAGAGCGCGGTGCTGCACGGCGGCGCGGCGCGTTCCTACGACCGCAACCTGTTCGAGCAGCTGGCCCTTGAAAGCAGCAAGGCCGCGCTGTCGCCGGTCGCGGTGTATTTCGAGAATCCGGCCACCGGCCAGTGCTTCCGCGACGACCGCACCTGCGTGGCGTGGGATCCGCGCTTCCTCAACGGCGTGGACCAGCTGAACACCATCCCCGGGGTCAGCGGTAGCGCCGAGCTGTTCATCTTCAACAACAACATCAAGACCCCGTACAGCGACCAGTACAGCATCGGCATCACCAACCAGGTCGGCGACTGGCTCACCGACGTCACCTTCCAGCGCGTGCTCAGCTACGACGGCTTCGTGATGTCGCTGATCAACCGCTATCCGGACGGCTCCTACTTCCAGAACGGCAGCGTGCCGTGGGGCGAGCCGGTGCCGGGCTACCAGAACACGATCATCGGCAACAACGGCCTGGAACAGCGCAGCAGCCAGGTGCTGCTGTCGGCGGAGAAGCCCTACACCAAGGAATCGGGCTGGGGCCTGACCCTGTCCTACACCCACACCAACGCGCGCCAGAACCGCAAGATCGACGAGCCGTTCGCGTTCGACAAGCCGACCATCGATGGCTACCGGTTCGTGAAGTCCGATGCGGCCGCCGCGCACCGTTTCGTCGCCTCCGGCTCGATCGACGGTCCCTGGGGCGTGACCTTCGGCGCCAAGGTGGTGCTGGCCACGCCGGAGCCGGTCAACGAAATCGCCTGCTACGGCTTCATCGAGGCCGACGGCGGCACCTGCCAGCAGGTCGGCGTCACCCCGCCGGGCAGCGGCAAGTTCCTGTTCGGCGGCGACATCTGGGGCTACCGCACGGTCGACTTCCAGGCCAGCAAGGACTTCACTCTGGCCGGCGACTTCAAGCTGTCGGCGCGCATCAACCTGCTCAACGCGTTCAATTACAAGAACTACTCGTCGTATGTGTACAACGGCTGGGGCAGCGGCGGGCGCCTCGAGCCGAACATCACCATCAAGGAGGACGGCGAGATCAACTACGTGCCGCGCACTGTGACCTTCGAGATCGGCGCCAAGTTCTGATCCAGCGCCGCATTCCGCGCGTGCCGCACGGCACGCGCGGCCAACCCGAACGGGGCCACTTGGCCCCGTTCGTCTATCCGTGAGCTCCCGCTTCGCATCGCACAGGAACGCGCCGCATGATCGCCGCACCCCTTCGCAACCTCGTCGTCGTCGGCGGCGGCACCGCCGGCTGGATGGCCGCCGCGGCGCTGGCCCGCGTGCTCGGCCCGGACTACCGCATCACTTTGATCGAATCGGAGCAGATCGGCATCGTCGGCGTCGGCGAGGCCACCGTGCCGCACATCAAGGCCTTCAACAACCTGCTCGGCATCAACGAGGCGCAGTTCGTGCGCCAGACCCAGGGCAGCTTCAAGCTGGGCATCGAATTCGTCGACTGGTCCCGCCTCGGCAGTTCCTACATCCACGGCTTCGGCACGCAGATCGGCCATCCGCTCGGGCTGCTGCCGTTCCACCAGTACTGGATCAAGCAGGCGCTGCGCGGCAAGGCCAAGGCGCTGGGCGCCTACACGCTCAACACCGTGGCGGCCACGCGCGGCAAGTTCATGACCTCCGCCGGCGACGTGCCGGCCAATTCGCCGCTGGCCAACATCGCCTACGCCTACCACTTCGACGCATCGCTGTACGCGCGGTTCCTGCGCGGCTACGCCGAGCAGCGCGGCGTGCAGCGGATCGAGGGCATCGTCGAGCAGGTGCAACTGCATCCTGAAACCGGCCACGTGCAATCGCTGCGGCTGGCGTCGGGGCACGTGGTGGACGGCGAACTGTTCATCGACTGCTCCGGCTTCCGCGGCCTGCTGATCGAGCAGGCGCTGCATACCGGCTATCACGACTTCACCCACTGGCTGCCGTGCGACCGCGCGCTGGCGGTGCCGTGCGAGAAGGTCGGCCCGCCGACACCGTACACCCAGTCCATCGCGCGCGCGGCCGGCTGGCAGTGGCGCATCCCGCTGCAGCACCGCACCGGCAACGGCTACGTGTATTCCAGCGCGCACATCAGCGACGACGAGGCCGCCGCCACGCTGCTGGCCAACCTGGACGGCAAGCCGCTGGCCGACCCGCGCCCGCTGCGCTTCGTCACCGGCCGCCGCAAGCAGGTGTGGAACCGCAACGTGGTCGCGCTGGGCCTGGCCAGCGGCTTCATGGAGCCGCTGGAATCGACCAGCATCCACCTGATCCAGTCCGGCATCTCCAAGCTGCTGGAGCTGTTCCCGCGCGAAGGCATCAGCCCGGCGCTGGTGCAGCGCTACAACGACCGCATCGCCTTCGAGTTCGACCGCATCCGCGACTTCCTGCTGCTGCACTACCACGCCACCCAGCGCGACGACAGCGCGTTCTGGCGCCAGTGCCGGGAGATGGCGATCACCCCCGAACTGCAGGCGACGCTGGACCTGTTCCGCGACAGCGGCCGCTTCTACCGCAACGGCGAGGAGATGTTCGCCGAGATCAGCTGGGTGCAGGTGATGGTCGGCCAGGGCATCGTCCCGCAGGCCTATCACCCGCTGGTCGAGCAGGTGCCGAACGAGGAGGTGGAGCGCTTCATCGCCGGCGTCGAGCAGACCATCTCCCACTGCGTGGACGTGATGCCCACCCACCAGGCCTTCATCGAACGCTACTGCGCGGCGCCGTCGCCGGGCTGAGCGCGGCGCGTGCGCAAAAAAAAGAGGCCACGCACACCAGGTGCGGGCCTCCTCAAGATCCGACCGAAGCCGGAGAACAGTGTATGGCGCATCTCCGGCAAGGCCGGACGCTGCGCATGCTACCGGGACTCGGAAGCTAATGCAATGATTTAAGTTGTCGCTCTCAAACCATTGTTATTGAAAGAAATTGTAAAATCCCGGGGCCGACCCTACGCCGGTTCCTGCCCCAGGGTCGCCGCGATTTCGCGCTGGATCGCCTCGGCGGCGCTGCGCGGATCGGCCGCCAGCCGGATCGGGCGGCCGACCACGATCGCGTCGGCGCCGTCGGCGAAGGCCTGGGCGACGCCGACGGTGCGCTGCTGGTCGTCGCCGACCGGGCCGCCGGGGCGGATGCCGGGGCAGACGATGGAGAAGCCGGCGCCGGTGGCGCGGCGGATCGGCGCGGCCTCCTGGCCGGAGGCGATCACTCCGTCGATGCCGGCCGCCTGCGCGGCCAGCGCGCGTTCCACCACCACGTCTACCGGCTCGCGGTCGATGCCCATGCCGCGCAGGTCGTCGCGGCCCATCGAGGTCAGCACCGTCACCGCCAGCAGCCGCATCTGGCCGCCGTTGGCGTCGGCGGCCGCCTGCATCATCTCGCGGTGCCAGCCGTGGATCGTGCAGTAGTCCACCGGCCACTGCGACAGGCGCCGGATCACCCCGCCGACGGTGGCCGGGATGTCGAAGAACTTCAGGTCCACGAACACGCGCTTGCCGCGCGCGGCGAGCGCGTCGAGCACCTCGAAGTACTCGCCCGAGGCGAGCAGTTCCATGCCGATCTTGTAGAACGCCACCGCGTCGCCGAGCCGCTCGACCCAGTCCAGCGCCTCGGCACGGCCGGGCACGTCCAGCGCGAAGATCAGCCGTTCGCGCGCGCCCAGCGCCAGCGGCGCGCGGCTCACTGCGCCAGCTCCAGCGCGTCGCGCTTGGCCTGGTGGCGCGCGGCGCGCGGCTGCGCGAAATCGTTGTTGAACAGCGCCGGTTCCCACGAGCCGTAGGTCGGGTTGGGCAGCATCCACCAGCGCTCGCCGAACCAGTCGTGGTACTGCTGCAGCAGCTGCGCGCGGCCGTCGGGGGTGTTGGCGGCGATCTGCACGAAGTCGCCCAGCTGGTCGCCGAACTGCATCAGCACGCGGTACTGCTGGCCGACCAGCCTGCGCCGGCAGTTCTTCTCCGAACCGTTCTGCTCGCAGTCCTTGACCACCGTGCCCAGGCCCAGCAGCACGCTGTTGTCGGCGACCGGCAGCCCGGCGCTGCGCAGGTTGGCCAGGGTCGCCTCGGTCAGGTGCACCGCGCGGTTGGACACGTACAGCACGGTGATGCCCCTGGCGCTGGCGGCCTTGGCGAAATCGACCACGCCCGGCACCGGCCTGGCCTTCTTCTCGGCGACCCACTGGTCCCAGCTGAGCTCGTCGTATTCCTTGCCGTTGCGGATCAGCCGCGCCTGGTAGGGCGAGTTGTCCAGCACGGTCTCGTCCACGTCCATCACCACCGCCGGCTTCAGCCCGGCCGCGGCGTTGCCGCGCTCCTCGGGCACCAGCGCGTCCCAGTTCGGCGCCTTCAGCGCCGTGTCCAGGCGGTCGGCGGCGGCGCGGTAGGTCTGCTCGGACAGCGCGCGGTACTCGGCCGAGCGCTGCACCCACAGCACCGCGTTGAGGTTGTCATCGCCGGCGACCGGCGCGGCGTCCGCGGCCTGCGCAGGCGTGGCCGCCGCGGGGGTGTCGGCGGTCGCGGCGGCGGGCGGCGCCGGCTGCGGCTTGCAGGCGGACAGGGCAAGCACGGCGCAGGCCAGTGCGGTGCGGGCGATCGGGCTCATCGTGCGCGGGAACCTTGGCGGGGGAATCGCGGGATTTTACCGGGTTGCGACGGTGGCCGACGGACCGGCCCACGGCCGCAGCGCCGCGGCCCTAGGGAATTTCCCGACAGCGCGTGGGGAAACGCCGGATTGGCGCGTCCTGGGGAATGCACCACAGTTCGCATTGCCTGCGCGGATGCGCAGCGCCCATCAAGGATGCGATCCATCCCCCTGCGCTCGCATGGGGAACACGCCGGATGCGTAACAGGGGAAACACGTGCAACTGTGGAGGAAAGGACCTTCTCTGGCGGTGTCGGCAGCTTGCCTGCTGGCCTGCGCTAGCGTGCCGCTCGCCGCGCAGGAATTGCCGACCACGCTGGACCGGCAGGAACAGCTGCGCCAGGCCGAACAGGTGCAGCGCCAGCAGGAGCAGGACCGGCAGGCGCCGTTCGCCGGCCCGCGCGAGGCCGTGCCCGCGTCGGACATGCGCAGCGTCGCGCTGCCCGCCGAAGACCTGTGCTTCCCGATCCAGCGCGTCCAGCTCGGCGGCGCCGGCGCCGACGGCGCGCGTTTCGCGTGGCTGTGGCTGTACCTGCGCCAGTACCAGGGCCGCTGCATCGGCCGCGAAGGCATCGACCTGATCCGCCGCCGCGCGCTCGACCAGCTGGTCGCGCAGGGGCTGGTCACCACCCGCATCGGCGTGCCCGAGCAGGACCTGTCCAGCGGCGTGCTGCGCCTGGAGCTGATGCCGGGACGCCTGCGCCAGGTGCGGGTGCAGTCCGCCGACGGGCGCGGCCACTGGCGCGGCGCGCTGCCGCTGCGCCCGGGCGACCTGGTCGACCTGCGCGCCATCGAGCAGGGCGTCGAACAGTTCAAGCGGGTGCCGTCGCAGGACGCCAAGATCGACATCGCCCCGGGCGAGCAGCCCGGCGAATCGGACCTGGTGGTCACCCTGCAGCACGGCCGGCGCTGGCGCACCGTGCTCAACGCCGACGACTCCGGCGTGCGCGCCACCGGCCGCGCGCAGGGCGGCATCGACTTCGCGCTGGACGCGCCGCTGGGCATCAACGACCTGCTGTCGATCGGCTACAACCACGACCTGGTGGATCAGGGCGCCGAGCGCGGCACGCGCGGCAACAGCCTCAGCTACAGCGTGCCGTGGGGCTGGTGGACGTTCGCGCTGTCGCTGTCGTCCTACCGCTACCACCAGCGCGTGGACGGCTTCCTGCAGAGCTTCCAGTCCAGCGGACGCTCCGACAGCGCGACGCTGGACCTGCAGCGGGTCATCCACCGCAACGGCACCAGCAAGACCACCGCCGGCGTCACCGTGGCCAAGCGCGAGGCGCGCAGCTACCTGGACGGCGTGGAGATCGGCATCCAGCGCCGCCACACCACCAGCGCCGAAGCCTACCTGAGCCATCGCCGCTACCTGGGGCCGATGCAGCTGGACGTGCGCCTGGCGCACCGGCGCGGCACGCCGTGGTTCGACGGGCAGTGGACCGGCTACGACCCGGCGGTGGGCTTTCCCAGCTTCCGCTACGGCGTCACCACCCTCGACGTCGGCACCGGGCTGCCGTTCAAGCTCGGCGGCGTCGCCGCCAGCTGGGACAGCAGCCTGCGCGCGCAGACCGCCTCGGAGCTGTTGCTCGGGTCGGAGTTCATCACCCTGGGCGGGCGCTACAGCGTGCGCGGCTTCGATGGCGAACGCAGCCTCGGCGCCGAACGCGGCGCGTACTGGCGCAACACGCTCAACCTGCCGCTGCAGCGCCTGGCGATCACGCCGTACCTGGGCGTGGACGCCGGCCGCATCGCCGGTCCCAGCGCCCGCGAGCAGAGCGGACGCAGCCTGGTCGGCGCATTCGTCGGCCTGCGCGGCGCGCGCGGCGGGTTGAACTGGGACGGCTTCGCGGGCTGGGACCTGCACGCGCCGCGCGATTTCGATACCGCGCAGCCGGCCTACGGCGTGCGCCTGATCTACCAATTCTGATTCGAGCCGGTCCGCCAGCCGGCGGGCCGTGTTTTGTTGTTGCGACGAGAGAGAGACGGCAATGGACAAGGATTCCGCTGATCTGGGCACCACGATGGCCGAGCGCCTCAAGCGCGGCGTGGCGATGCTGCTGTGCTGCACGGTCACCTGGACGTCGGTGCCGGTCTACGCGCAGGTCGCGCCGGTGGCCAATCCGGGCGGCCAGCAACCAGGCCAGCAGGTCGCGGCCAACGGCGTGCCGGTGGTGGACATCGTCGCCCCGAACGCGCGCGGCGTCTCGCACAACCGCTATTCGCGCTTCGACGTCGGCCCCAACGGCCTGATCCTCAACAACAGCGCGCAGATCTCCAGGACCGAGCTCGGCGGCTACATCGCCGGCAACAACAACCTGCAGCACAGCGGCGCGGCCACGCTGATCCTCAACGAGGTCACCTCCAGCGCCAGCCGCCTGCAGGGCTATACCGAAGTCGCCGGCGCCAGGGCGCAACTGGTGATCGCCAACCCGAACGGCATCGCCTGCGACGGCTGCGGCTTTCTCAACACCTCGCGGGTGACCCTGGCCACCGGCACGCCGGTGCTCGGCAGCGACGGCGCACTGAACGGATTCAACGTCACCGGCGGCGCGCTGAGCATCGGCGGCAACGGCCTGGACGCGTACAACGTCGATCGCCTGGACCTGCTGTCGCGGCAGCTCAGCGTGGACGGCGCGGTGTGGGCCAAGGACCTGCTCGCCAGCACCGGCACCCAGCGCATCGGCTACGACGGCATGCTGCTGGACGTGCTGCCCGGCAGCGACGGCGCGGCGCCGTCGATCGGCATCGACGTGGCCTACCTCGGCGGCATGTACGCCGACCGCATCCGCCTGATCGCCACCGAAGCCGGCGTCGGCGTGGTCAGCCGCGGCACCCTGGCCGCGCAGAGCGGCAGCCTGCAGATCGACAGCGCCGGCCAGCTCAGCCTCAGCGGCACCACGGTGGCCCGCGACGACGTGGACCTGCGCGCCGCAGGCGCACTGAGCCAGCAGGGCACGCTCGGTTCGCAGCAGGCCGGCGTGCGCCTGCACGCCGCGCAGCTGAGCTTGGGCGGCGACACCATCGCCAGCGGCGCGCTCGACGCCCGCGCCAGCGGCACGTTCGAACACAGCGGGCGCAGCAGCGCCGGCGCGATCAGCCTGTTCGGTTCCGAACTCGGCGCCGGCGGCACCCTGTACAGCGGCGGCGAACTGAGCCTGGAGGCGAGCGGCGACCTGCGCAGCAGCGGCGTGGCCTACGCCGGCGGCGCGGCGCGGGTGCGTGCCGGCGGCAGCTGGCTGCAGAGCGCCGGCACGTTGCAAAGCGGCGGCGCGATGGCGCTGCAGGCCGCGCGCATCGATGCGGCGGGCGTGCTCGACGCCGGCGCCGGGCTCAGCCTGCGCAGCGAGGGCGACATGCGCCTGTCCGGGCGGGTGCAGTCCTGGCAGGACGCGGCGCTGCAGGCCGGTGGCCGCTTCGACAACGCTGGCCAGCTCAGCGCCGGCGGCCGCGTGGACATCGCCGCGGCGGCGATCGGCAATGTCGCCGGCGGCGTGCTGTCCGGCGATGGCGACGTCGCGCTGGCGAGCGGCGGTGCGCTGGACAACGCCGGCACCGTCTATGCGGGGCGCGATCTGCGGATCGATGCGGCCAGCTTCGCCAACGACGGCAGCAGCTACGCCGGGCGCAACGCCGACGTCGCCACCGCCGCCGACACGCGCAGCCGCGGCAGCCTGGTCGCCGGCGATGCGCTGAGCGTGGACGCGGCGCGCATCGCCGCTTCCGGCGAACTCGGCAGCCAACGCGGCGACACCACCTTGCGCAGCCGCGGCGAACTCGTGCTCGACGGCGCGGTGGCGGCGAAGGGCGCGCTGACGGCGCAGGCGGCGGGCGGACTGCGCCAGTCCGGCACGCTGAGCGCGGCGAGCGCGCAGTTGCACGCGGGCACCGACGCATCGTTCGACGGCGTGCTGAAGACCGACGGCGCACTGCGCCTGAGCGCCGACGGACGCCTGCGCAGCGCCGCCACCGTGGCCGCCGGCGGCGACGCCGAGCTGCGCGCGCAGGGCGCGTTGGTGCAGGCCGGACAGGTCCAGGCCGGCGGCGCGCTGCGCCTGCGCGGCGCGGACATCGACCACACCGGCGTGCTCGACGCAGGCACTGCGCTGGCGGTGCAAAGCGGCGGCGCCACACGGCTGGCGGGCACGTTGCAGGCGCGCGGCGACGTGTCGCTGGACGCCGCCACGGCGCTGGACAACCACGCCCAGGTGATCGCCGGCGGCAACCTGGCGGTGGCCGCGGACAGCGTGCGCAATGCGGCCGGCGCGGCCTTGTCGGCCAACGGCGATGCGGCCATCGCCAGCGTCTCGACGCTGCACAACGACGGCAGCGTGCACGCCGACGGCGCCCTGCGCCTGAGCGCGGCCAGCTTCGCCCAGGCCGGCAAGGCCTATGGCGGCCAGAGCCTGGACGTCGCCGCGAGCGGCGCGCTGGACAACCGCGGCGACCTGATCGGCGGCGGCGACGTGCGCATCAGCGCCGGCAGCCTCGCCAGCAGCGGCCAGCTGGGCAGCCAGCGCGGCCAGCTCGCGCTCGACAGCCGCGGCGACCTGCGCCTGGACGGCATCGTGGTCGCCGCCGGGACGTTGCGCGCCGAGGCGCTGGGCGACCTGCAGCAGCACGGCAGCGCGCAGGCGCAGTCGGCGACGCTGATTGCCGGTCGCGACCTGAGCGTTGGCGGCACGCTGCAAAGCGCCGCCAGCCTGGACCTGCAGGCGCAGCGCGCGCTGGCGCTGGACGGCAAGGCCGTCGCCACGGGCGCCACGCGCCTGCAGGCAGCGCACATCGCGCTTGGCCAGGACGCGGTGCTGCAAGGCGCCAGCACCGTGAACCTGCAAGGCGCGAGCATCGACAGCCGCGGCACCGTGGATGCCGGTACCGACCTGAGCCTGCGCAGCGACGGCGCGCTGGCACTGGCCGGCCTGGCCCAGGCCGGCGGCGATGTCGCACTGGCCGCCGCCGGCGCGCTGGACAACGCCGCGCAGGTGGTCGCCGGACGCGACCTGCACCTGACCGCCGCCAGCGCCGCCAATCGCGCCGCCGGCACGCTGTCGGCGCTGGGCACGCTCGACATCGGCGTCGGCGGCCTGTTCGACAACGCCGGCAGCCTGTACGGCAAGCAGGCGCTGGCGCTGGACGTGGGCGCCTTCCAGCACAGCGGCCGGCTCTACGCCGGCAATGCGCTGAGCCTGAACAGCGCCGGCGCGCTGGATAACCGTGGCGACCTGATCGCCGCCGGCGACCTGCGCATCCATGCCGGCAGCTTCAGCAACAGCGGCCAGCTTGGCAGTCAGACCGGCAAGCTCGAGCTCAGCAGCCAGGGCGACATGAATTTGGGCGGCACCGTGGCCGCCGCGACCACGCTCGACGCCAGCGCGCTGGGCGACCTGCGCCAGAGCGGCGCGCTGCAGGCGCAGTCGGTCGCGCTGCGTGCAGGGCGCGACCTCAGCGCGGCCGGCTCCCTCGAAGCGGCCACCGCATTGGACCTGCAGGCGCAGCGCGCGCTGGCGCTGGACGGGCAGGCGCGCGCCGGCGGCGATGCGCAGCTGCGTGGCGCGAGCATCGCCGTCGGCGCGAACGCGGTGCTGCAAGGCGCCGCCGCGGTGACACTGGACGGCGCCGCGATCGACAGCCGCGGCGCGCTTGCCGCCGGCACCGACCTGGCCCTGCGCAGCACCGGCGACATCCGCCTGGCCGGCGCCGTCCAGGCCACGCGCGATGTTGCGCTGGATGCCGCGGCGGCGTTGGATAACGCCGCGCAGATCACCGCCGGCCGCGACCTGTCGCTGCATGCGGCGAGCGCCCGCAATGCCGCCGCCGGCAGCATCGTCGCGCAACGCGCGCTCGGCGCACGCATCGACGGCGTGCTGGACAACGCCGGCACCTTACAGTCGGGCCAGGCGCTGACGCTGCAGCTGGGCAGCCTGCAACAGAGCGGCCGCGCCCATGCCGGCGATACGCTGGATCTGAAGGCCAGCGGCGCGGTGGACAACCGCGGCGACCTGATCGCCAAGGGCGCGCTGCACGTGGAGGCGGACAGTTTCGCCAGCCGTGGCCAGCTCGGCAGCGAAACCGGCCAGGTCGACATCGACACCGGCGGCAACCTGCTGCTCGACGGCACCGTGGTCGCGGCCACCGCGCTGAGCGCGAAGGCCGGCGGCGATCTGCGCCAGGCCGGCACGCTGGATGCGCAGTCGCTGCTGCTGCAATCGGCCGGCGACATGGCGCTGGATGGCGTGGTGCGCGCGCAGCAGTCGCTGCAGCTGCATGCCGCACGCGATCTGGGCATCGCCGGCCAGGTCCACGCGGCGCAGCAGGCGCAGCTCGGCGCCGGCGGCGCGCTGACCACCGGCGCTGGCGCCATCGTGCACAGCGCCGGCGCGGCGACGCTGTCGGCCGCACGCATCGACAGCCAGGGCACCCTGGACGCAGGCACCACGCTGGCGCTGGCCAGCGGCGGCGAACTGGCGCTGGGCGGCGCGGTGCAGGCCGGCGGCGACGTGAGCCTGGACGCGGCCGGCGCGCTGCGCAACGGCGCGCAGGTGGTGGCGGGCAACGACCTGAGCGTGCGCGCGGACAGCCTGGCCAATGCGTCGGGCGGCGTGTTGTCCGCGCAGCGCGACGTGGCGCTGGACATCGCCGGCCTGCTCGACAATGCCGGTGGCCTGCGCGCGCGCAGGCAACTGCAATTGAACGTCGGCGCGATGCAGCAGACCGGGCAGGCCTACGGCATGCAGGGCCTGGGCGTGAGCGCCAGCGGCGCGGTGGACAACCGCGGCGACCTGATCGCCGGCAATGCGCTGCGCGTGGAAGCGGCGAGCCTGGCCAGCAGCGGCCAGCTCGGCAGCGAAAGCGGCGACGTCGCGCTGGTCAGCCAGGGCGATCTGGCGCTCGGCGGCACGCTGGCGGCGGCCGGCTCGTTCACCGCGCAGGCCGGCGGCGCGCTGTCGCAGAGCGGCGCGCTCAGCGCGACGGATGCGCTGCAGCTGCAGGCGCACGGCGACCTGAGCGTCGCCGGCACGCTGTCGGCCAGCCAGGTCACGCTCGGCAGCGATGCCACGCTGGCGCAGCGCGGCACGGTCAATGGCGCGGGCATCGCGCTGCAGGCGCAACGCATCGACAACGCCGGGCAGACCCTGTCCAGCGGCGACCTGAGCCTGCGCGGCGGCGACATCGCCATCGGCGGCGTCGCCGCCGCCGGCGTCCGCAGCGACGGCAGCCTCGGCAACAGCGGCACGCTGGACCTGCGGGCCGACCGCACCTTGGGCGCCAGCGGCAAGCTGCTCGCCGCCGGCAACCTGCTCGCGCAGGCCACGCAGCTCGACCTGGCCGGCAGCACCACCCGCGTCGGCGGCGACGCCAGCCTGACCGCAAGCAGCGGCCTGGACCATCGCGGCGCCGACCTGCTCGCCGGCGGCAGCCTCACCGTGCAGGCCGGCGGCACGCTGGACAACGGCAGCCTCGATGGCGTCGGCGGGCAGATGCAGGCCGCGCGCCTGGACCTGGCCGCGGCCACGCTGAAGAACAATGGCGGCACTCTGCTGCAGAGCGGCAGCGGGCAGACCCGCATCGCCATCACCGGTGCGATCGACAACAGCAACGGCAAGCTGGCCACGAACGGCCAGGACCTCAACCTCAGCGCCGCGTCGCTGAACAACGCGCAGGGCCGCATCGAACACGCCGGCACCGGCATCGCGACGCTGACCAGCGGCGGCGCCGTCGCCAACGTCGGCGGCCGCATCCTGACCCAAGGCCAGCTGCAGCTCGGCGCCAACGCCGGCATCGACAACCAGAACGGCGCGATCGCCGCCGCCGGCGACGCCACGCTGACCGCGGCCAGCCTGGGCAACGTCGGCGGCAGCGTGTCCGCACGCGGCCTGAGCGTCCAACTGACTGGTGCGCTGGACAACCGCAGCGGCCTGCTGCAGGCCGCCGGCGGCACCCTCGGCGTGCGCGCCGACAGCCTCGACAACCGCAGCGGCACGCTGCAGTCGGTGGCCAGCGGCGGCAGCGGCGGCGACCTGCGCGCCGACATCGCCCGTTCGGTGAACAACGATGGCGGCCTGATCGGCGCCAGCAACGACGCCATCCTCGGCGCCGAGAACGTCAGCAACAACGCCGGCACGCTGCAGGCCGGGCGCGACCTGGCGCTGACCGCGCGCGGTCAGCTCGACAACCACCAGGGCGGCCGCATCGGCGCCACGCGCAATCTCAACGTCGCCGTCACCGGCGCGCTGCTCAACAGCGGCGGCCAGCTCGACAGCGGCAACGCGATGACCGTCTCCGGCGGCCGCATCGACAACAGCCAGGGCAGCATCGCCAACAACGGCGGCGGCCTAACCCAGCTCACCACCGGCGGCGAACTGCGCAACGCCGGCGGCAGCCTGGGCGGGCGCGGCAGCGTGGTGCTCAACGCCGGCAGCGTAGTCAACAGCGACGGCCAGCTGGTCGCCGGCGGCGACCTCACCGCCAACACCAACGCGCTCGACAACCAGCGCGGCAACCTCTACGCCGGCGGCAGCTTCCTGATGCAGCGCGCCGGCGCCACGCTCGACAACCGCGGCGGCAAGATCAAGGCCGAGCAGGCGGTGCGCCTGGGCCTGCAGAGCCTGAGCAACAGCGGCGGCCAGATCGGCGCCGGCAGCGCGACCGGCGGCACCGGCGACGTGGTCATCGACACCGTCGGCTTCGACGGCAGCGGCAACATCCTCGCGCAGAACCTGCTCGACCTGACCGTGCGCGGCGACTACACCCATCGCGCCGGCGGCGACATCACCAGCAACGGCGACTTCCGGCTCAACGTCGGCGGCAACCTGGTCAACGAGTCCACGCTGAAGGCCACGCGCGGCCTGGCCGTGACCGCCAACAACATCGGCAACCGCGCCGGCGCGACGATGCAGGCGGGCAACACGCAATTGACCGCCGCCGGCACCGTCGACAACGCCGGCGACATCTCCGCCAGCAACAACCTGCAGCTGACCGCCGGCAGCGTGTACAACACCGGCAGCATCGTCGGCGGCAACGTGCTGGTGCAGGCCGGCACGCTGGTCAACGGCGCCGACCTGGGCGGCGCCACCGGCAACGCGGCCTACGGCTCGGCGCTGATCGGCTCGACCGGCAGCACCACCTTGCTGGTGCGCGACCAGCTGCTCAACCGCGACGCGAAGATCTTCAGCCTCGGCAACATCGCCATCGGCGCCTCGCGCGATGGCGCCGGCACGATCACCGCGCGCACCGGCGTGGTCAACAACCTGTCCGGCAGCATCGAAGCCGACGGCAGCATCCTGATCGCGGCCAACCAGATCAACAACCAGCGACGCGTGCTGAGCACCGCGACAGGCCCGCTGACGGCGGAAGAGCGTGCGGCGGCGAATGCCGCCATGCCAGATGAACTGATCACCCCTGGCACCATCCGGAACACCCAAGGTGCACGGGCGCCCCGTCCTTATCAAGGAGTCTCGGCTGGAGTATGGCGGCGTTACGACGTGATCGAGCAGGAACGGCTTCTGGCCGCGAGCGCCGAAGGACGCATCGTAGCGGGAGGAAACATCTTCCTGTCCGGCAACGTGAACAACACCGCATCCACCATCGCGGCAGCCGGTGCGCTGGGCATCAATCAGCGCGGTGTCGGCGGTCTTTCCGACGGCATGATCACCAACGGCGAATCCGTGGTGAACCAGGCGCTCGCGCTGAACCGCACGGTGCGTCAGACCGATGTCGAACACATCGTCACTGCCATCACCAACGACTGCATGCAGCCGGTGGGCCAGAAGGTCATCTGCTACTACGAAGAAGAGGACAAGGAACTCAGCTCCTCGATCAGCAGCACCAGCTACATCGCCCTCGCCGCCAACATGACCGGCGGCCAGGGCGTCGCCATCAACGGCGCCACGATCCGCAACGGCGCGGTCGGCAGCGACGGCCGCAGCATCAGCGGCGCGTCGTTCAACGCCACCCAAGGCTCGACGCTGAACCGCCGCAGCGCGCAAAACGCCACCGGCGCCGGCAGCCAGGCCGTGCAGGCGCAGACCGCCGCCGCGGGCGCCGCGTCGAGGGTCAACAACCGCCTCGCGGTCGCCAACATCACGCGCATCGACATCGGCGCCGGCCAGGGCCCGTTGGCCGCAGGCGGCATGCACAACGCCGGGCCGGTGCAGGCGCAGATCACCCAGGCCAGCCTGTCCGGCGCCGGCAACGGCGGCCAGCGCCAGCAGATCGACCCGGGCACCGGCCAGGTGCCGCAGGTGGTCGGCGGCGTCGGCGCGCCGCTCGGCAGCATCGCGTTGCCGGTCGGCGGCCTGTACCGCCTGGTCGGCGCCACCGGCGCCAGCGTCAGCGCGCTCGGCCGCGCGGCCAACGGCCTGGGCGGGATCAACGCCTACCGCAGCAACGGCCCCGGCCGCCGCTACCTGATCGAGACCGACCCGCGCTTCGTCAACTACGACAACTTCATCAGCAGCGACTTCCTGCTCGACAAGCTCGGCGTGGATCCGGAATGGACCCAGACCCGCCTGGGCGACGGCTTCTACGAACAGCGCCTGGTGCTGGACCAGATCACCGAACTCACCGGCCGCCGCTACCTGGGCAACTACGAAGACGGCGTGGCGCAGTACCGTGCGCTGCTCGAGGCCGGCGTGGCCGCGGCCGGTTCGCTGCAGCTCAGCGTCGGCGTCGGCCTGACCGGCGCCCAGGTGGCCGCGCTAACCGACGACATCGTGTGGATGGTGGAACAGGAGTATCAGGGCCAGAAGGTGCTGGTGCCGGTCGTGTACCTGTCCACGAAGACCGCGCTGACCCTGCGCAGCGACGGCGCCCTGCTCGCCGGCGGCAACGGCGACGTGTCGCTCAACGCCACCGCCGGGCTGACCAACCAGGGCACCATCAGCGGCGCCAACGTCGTCGCCACCGCCGGCAACCTGCTCAACCAGGGCCGCATCGCCGCCAGCGGCACGGTCGAGCTGCAGGCGCAGCAGGACCTGCTGAACCTCGGCGGCCAGATCGCCGGCCGCGACGTGCTGCTGGGCGCCGGCAACGACCTGCTCAGCACCACCCGCGACGCGCTGGCCGGCGGCGACATCCGCTCCGGCATCAGCGCCGGCAACAACCTGCTGATGAGCGCCGGCCGCGACCTGACCGTCACCGGCACCACCGTGCAGGCCGGCAACAGCGCCGCCTTGCAGGCCGGCAACAACCTGGTGCTGCAGCCCACCGCCCTGCGCGACGAGGGCGGCCTCACCCGCGGCGGCGACGCCACCAGCCTGACCACCGGCAAGGACCTGTCGCTGATCGCCGGCAACGACCTGCAACTGCACGGCGTGGCGATCCAGGCCGGCGGCAACGCCGCCCTGCAGGCCGGCCACGACCTCTCGCTGACGCCGGTCACCGGCGCAGACGGCAAGGCCACGGTGCGCACCAGCATCGACACCGGCGGCAGCCTGCAACTGGCCGCCGGCAACGACATCACCATCCGCCAGGCCGAGGTGAAGGCCGGCGGCGACCTGATCGCCGCGGCCGGGCACGACCTCAACGTCGAATCGGTGCTGGGCGACAGCCGCACCGTCACCGACCGCACGCGCCAGGGCAAGACCAAGGTCACCACCACGACCACCACCCAGGACCTGGACCAGCAGGCGCTCACCGCCGGCGGCAACCTGATCCTCAGCGCCGGCAACGACGTCAACCTGGTCGCGGCCAAGCTCGATGCGGGCAAGGGCCTGGCGGTGGTCGCCGGTAACGACATCAACAGCACCACGCTGACCACGGTGGACAGCAGCGACACGCTGGAAACGCGCAAGCGCTTCAAGCAGACCACCAGCACCCGCGACGAGACCGTGCACGGCACCGAGTTCACGGCCGGCAGCGACATCGCCCTGCAGGCCGGCCACGACGTCAACCTCACCGCCGCGCAGGTCTACTCCGAAACCGGCGGCGTCGCCTTGACCGCCGGCCACGACGTCAACCTGCTCGCCACCCAGGAGCAGCACGACGCCGAACAGGACATGCAGAAGAAGAAAAAGGGCTTCCTGTCCAGCAAGACCACCACCACGCACGACGAATGGCACGACAGCTATGCGGTGGGAACCTCGCTCAGCGGCGAAACCGTGCAGATCAAGGCGGGCCACGATATCGCCGTGGTCGGTTCGACGGTGCTCGCCGATGGCGACGTGCGTCTGGCCGCCGGCAACGACGTCACTATCGAATCGGCGCAGGACCACAGCAGCGAGGCCCACAGCAGCAGCCAAAAGAAGTCCGGCCTGACCGGCGGTCTCTCTGGCGGCGTGGCCAGCGTGGGATACGGCAAGTCGCGCAGCAACAGCCAAGACGCCATGGAGTCGACGACGCAATACGCCTCGGCGGTTGGTTCGCAGGACGGCAATCTGATCGTCAGCGCCGGCAATCGCTTGACCATCGCGGCCTCGGATGTGGCTGCAGGTGAAAACCTGACGTTGGCCGCCAAGGAGATCGCATTGCTGGCGCGGCAGGACACCGTCGACACGCAGAGCAGCCAGTCCAGCAAGTCCAGCGGATTCTCCGTCGGCGTGACCTACGATCCGGCCGCGGCGTACCGCAGCGCCCGCGATTCGACCACCGACAACATGCCCGACAGCGGCTCGACCATGGGCAAGATCAGCCGGCGCGCCGAGGGCGACATGGCCGGCACCGCGGCAGCGACCACGCCGGTGGTCATCCAGGCCGGGGCGCACCGCTCCAACGCAGCGCAGAACGACAGCACCAGCGACGCGCGGGTGAGCCAGCTGAGCGCCGGCGGCAACCTGACGCTGCTGGCCAGCGACGGCTCGATCACCAGCCAGGGCGCGCAGCTGTCGGCGGAGGGCAATGCCCTGCTGCTGGCCAGCCAGGACATTGTGTTCGGCGTGGCGCACAACACCGAGTCCAGCGGCAACGCCAGCACCGGCAAGGGCTGGGGCTTCTCCAACAACACCGCAAGCCCGCCGTTCGGCAACTACAACCAGAAGGGCGATGGCAACGGCCAGTCGGACACGATCACCGGTACCCAGTTGTCCGTCGGCGGCAATGCGAGCCTGACCACGACCAAGGGCGATATCGCGCTGACGGCCAGCAACATCGCGGCGCAAGACGATGTCGCGGTTCGCGCCGCGGGCGACCTGACGATCCAGAGCGGACAGGACACGGTCGGTAACGCCAATACCTACAACAACAAGGCCATCGGCACGGTGATCATCTCCGACACCGAGCGCTTCGCCGGCTACCACACCGAGGATCATCGCGACGATAGCGCGCAGGTCACCCAAGTGGCCAGCAGCGTGGGCAGCCTGGGCGGCAACGTCAGCCTGACGGCGGGCGGCGCCTACACGCAGAGCGCCAGCAACGTGGTGGCGGCCAAGGACGTGGACATCACCGCCGCGTCGATCGAGGTATTGACCGCCAACGACACGCACTCAGCCTCGTCGCAGGACGACACGCTGAAGTTCGGCGTGTTCGCGCGGGTGAAGTCGCCGCTGATCGACCTGATCAACAACGTGGATGCGGCGCGCAACTCCGACGGCCGGCTGTCCGCGATGCAGGGCATGGCCGCGGCGGCCAATGGCTACCGGGCGGCCAGCGCGATCAGCAGCACGGCCGGCGGCGCCGGCAGCGGATCGCTGGTCAGCGTCGAGGCTGGCGTGGGCTACGCGACCAGCACGGAACAGTACAAGGGCAGCAGCCAGACCTCGCAAGGCTCCACCATCAGCGGTGGCGGCAATGTCAGCCTGACCACCACGCAGGGCGATCTGCACGTGGTGCAGGGCAACCTCAGCGCCGGCAACACGCTGAGCCTGGACTCGGCACGCGACCTGGTGCTGGAAACGGGCAACTCCAGCAGTTCCGAGCAGAGCAAGGGCAGCCATGCCGGGGTGGAAGTGGGCGTGGGCGCCTCGGTGGGCGCACAGACCGGCGTATACGTGTATGCGCAGGCCAGCGTAGGCAGCCACAAGTCGAATGCGGAAAGCACTACCTGGCAAAACACGCAGCTGGCAGGCCAGAACGTCTCCCTCACCTCGCAGGGCGACACCACGCTGCGCGGCGCCGTGGCCAAGGCCGATCGCATCGACGTGCAGACCGGCGGCGACCTGACCATCGAGTCATTGCAGGACACCGCCAACATCCAGTCCAAGGAAAGCGGCTACGGCGGACGGATACAGGTGTCCTTCGGCACCGCGTGGGACGCCAGCGGATACGCCAGTTCAGCCAAGGCGAGCGGCAACTACGCGGGAGTGACCGAACAGTCGGGCCTGTTCGCCGGTGAGGGCGGCTACCACGTCACCGCCGGCAACGTGAACCTGATCGGCGGCGCCATCGCCAGTACCAACGCGGACAACAGCGAACTGACCGCCGACTCGCTGACGTATACCGATCTGAAGAACCAGATGGGCTACAGCGCGGCGTCGGGCAGCATCAGTGGTGGGTTCGGCAGTACCGGCAAACCAGCAACCGACGCAGATGGCAATCCGGTCGCACTGGGCGCTGGCGATCAGGCCAGGGACATCAAGAGCAACATCGCCAACGGCAGCTACGGGCAGGCCAACACCGCCAACTTCAGCGGCGGCATGCCGATGTACGAAAGCGGCAAGGATGCGTCGACCACGCGGGCCACGCTGACCGAGGGCAAGATCGTCATCGGCGGCAAGAGCACCACGGCGGCGGCGACCGGGATCAATACCGACGCCAGCAGCGCAAACGAGGCGCTGGCGTCGCTGCCGGATGTGCGCAAGGTGCTGGCCGAGCAGCAGGCAATGGCGGCGGCGGCAGGGACGGCGGTGGAGACCGGCAAGCAGGTTGCTGGAGACATCGCAGCTAATGCCGCGGTCAAGGCCAACAACGCGCGAGAAGCGTATCGGAAGGGCCTGGATGAGGAAGGCTTAGCGGCATTCGATGCTCTGAGTCCTGAAAAACAGCAGAAGCAGCTGTTGGACAACAGCGCCGACTATAAGGTCGCCTACGATAGCCAACAGCAATGGGGGACCGGTGGCGACTACAGCCGTGCGCTGCAGGCGGTAACAACCGCACTGGTAGGAAGTGTCTCGGGTCAAGGGACCAGCCAGGTGGCAGGCAATGCGCTGGCACCGTATGCGGCGCAGCTGGTCGGCCGGACGTTCGACGGCAACCACGGCAGCGACCCTAACGCGGCGATGCAAGTGCTCTCGCACGCGCTGCTCGGCGCGATGCTGGCGGAAGTGAATGGGTCCTCAGGGACGGGCGGCGCCTTGGCCGGTGCAGGCGGCGAATTAGCCGCGCAGTGGCTGACCAATGAACTGTATGGCAACGACCCGCGGGCGATCGATCCAGTGAGCGGCAAGTTCAACCCGAACCTGCTGCCGGAAGAGGACAAGCAGACGATCGTGGCGCTATCGCAGGCGGTCGGTGCGCTGGTGGGAGGGATGACCGGCGGAAGCCTGAGCGAGGCGGTACTGGGAAGCCGTATTGCCGGGAATGCGGCAGAGAATAATTATCTCTCTAAAGATGATGTCGCCAAGCTTAGTGCACAGTTGCAGTTATGTTCTCCCACAGACAATGCATGCCGCGACGCAGTAGTGAAAGAAGCACAGCGGCTTAACGCGGTGAACGATGCAAAACTCAAAGCTTGTGATACCGTGGAATGCGTCAACGCGCTCATGCCGGAAATTGTCGATGGTGCGCGCAATTTTGGTGCAATCTATAATGCCGATCTCGCTAAAAGCAACAAGGATAAGCTGGCGTTTGGTGCCATTTCCGACATTGAAACCAATGCATTGCTGTTAGCGGCGAATATGGCGGCGGGACTGCCAATATATGAGGATTCGAATATGACAAAGGATGAGTTTCTGGAAAATGTACAGCGGTTTGGGTACACGCCGGGTAAGCCAGGGACAGATTGGCAAGGTCTATTTGGGATATATGAAAATGTTGCAGGCAGTACTAAGCAGCCTCACGAATACAGCACGACATCCACCGCGTGCGTGATAGCGCTATTGAATTCCTGTGGTGGCCCCGCTCAGCAGTTCGACGCACTACGTCGTTATGCTGGTCCTGGCACGGACGGAAAGGCATTAGCAGGCAACGGTGTAGTGAGTTACTTGTCGATAGGAGCAGGTTCATTGGGTTATGTTACACATCTGATTGACCCAAGCACCAGCAGCTTGATTAACATCACGGTACCCGGAGCGCACGCGCTGGAACCTGGGTTTGTCGTTCGCCAGGTGATCCCGGATGGCAAAGGCGGGTTTTCGGTATCCACGATAGGATGGGGGACTGGCAGCAGTCCTATGAATAACTCCAACGAGTGGGCAGCCGCGGTGGTTTGGGGGCCTAATACGGATCAGATTGGACGTGAAGCAGCAGTCAATAAATGGCCGTGGGAAACAGCACCGAAGCAACCCCATTGTGCGATGACTACGGACTCGAACGGGAAGCGGATAAGGGTTTGCCAGTGAAAGGGATGAATGGACTTCTTCGGCTGGCCGCGGTACCAGTTTCCAGTGGCATCTCCGCCGCTCTTTTCTTCATGGTGCCGTATATGTGGGGGAGCGGTACGTTTGGTGAAGCTAGCCTGGGTGGAATATTTCTCCTTTCCGCAATTGCTGTCATCATGGGATTTATCGTTGGCTGCCCTATCGTACTATTAGTCGATTGGAAATGGTCGCGCTATCAATATAGATATGTGATCGCGGCAGTATTCAGTGCGCTTGGGGGGTGGCTGTTGCTTGAGGGCGCGTTTGCGAAAAATGCGTGGAATGTCATCTGGACCAGTACATATTTTTGGTCAGAATTGGCACCGAGAAGAATATTGATTTTTTCCGCGATAGGCCTATTAAGTGGGTTGATTTATACGGCTCTTGTTTTGCTGATAAATGGGTTTGTCCCCGAAGTTAAGGATGAAATGGGGACGCGCCGCTGAATATGCAAAGCGGCTGAAGTGCGAAAAAACGAAGGGTAGCTTACGAAGTGCAAGCCAATCGCCCAACAGGCAGGGCCGCAACATCCTGGTGCGCGGCAGCGACGTCAAGGCTGGCAACAACCTGTCTGGTAAAGGCTCTTATGTTGATCCTGTAACTGGGGAGCAGCGTGTCTTAATTCATCCTCAAGACCCCTGCCCGCACTGCCATGTAAACGATAAATATGGAGAGCGGCTTGATATTAACGGCAAAATTGTTCCAAATGAATCTCCGGAAGCCCACTTGCCACTGGATAATTCGCGATGATTGAAGAAAATCTACATGATTGGTTGCTTGAAGATATAAATTTCATTTGGGGCTCGCGAAAGGCGAGGATTGTTGTCAGAGATTCTGATTCAAAAAATAGAGCCATGCTGATTTGTAATGTTGAGTCAATCTGTATTTTTGCTTGTTGGGAATGGGGAAGAAGTTTAAGTATAAATAGGCTAAAAGTTAGTGGCGACAAATCTTCATTTGTGCTGGAAATACAATCCGGAGATGAATTAACTTTTAGCGGAAAGGAGTTGGATTTCTTTTGGGGGATATAAACACGATTCTCCATCAGTAAGGATTGGTAACCCCGCGTTGGATAATCCCCGTGTCGAAAGTGCAGCGAAACCGGGGTCAGAGTCTGAGGCTGAGGCATCCCCACGTTTTTCATGAAGGGGCAACCATCTGGTCGAGGACGTGTTCCGGAAGTTCTCGCAGTCGCTG
>NZ_JAFIWC010000038.1 GCF_017163755.1 Xanthomonas sp. | reverse complement strand
AGTCCCGAGTCCCGAGTCCCGAGTCCCGAGTCCCGAGTCCCGAGTCCCGAGTCCCGAGTCCCGAGTCCCGAGTCCCGCTACTTACTTGCGCGCCACCAAAAACGCCTCGCGAAACCGCAGCATCTCCGCCTCGGTGCCGACGGTGACGCGGATGCGCCGGGGCCAGATCGGCCAGCTGCGGCCGACCATCACCTTCTGCTCGGCCATCGCGGCGGCGAAGTCCTGGCCATCGCGCTTGACGTCGACCATGAAGCAGTTGGCCTGCGAGGGCAGGCAACTGTAGCCCTGGCGGCGCAGCCACTGCACGGTGTCGTTGCGGATCCGCGCGTTCTGCGCGCGCCGCGTCGGCACCAGTTGCGGGTCGCGCAGGCTGGCGATGCCCGCGGCCAGCGCGGTGATCGGCAGCGGGTTGTCGCCGAGTGCGTTCAACCTGGCCAGCAGCGGCGGCGCGGCGATCGCCAGGCCCAGGCGCAGCCCGGCCATGCCGTACAGCTTGGAGAAGGTGCGCAGCACCAGCAGGTCGGGGTGGCGCGCGACCAGGTCGATCACCGACGGCTGTTCGCTGTAGTGGATATAGGCCTCGTCGACCAGCAGGATCGCGCCGACGGGCTTGTTCGCCAGCAGCCATTCGATCTGCTTGCGCGCGGTGACCGAGCCGGTGGGATTGTTGGGGTTGCACAGGTAGATCAGGCCGGCGTTCGGGTCGATGCCGGCCATGCGCTTGACGTCGTGCGCGCCGTCGCTGCGCAGGGGCACCTTGCGTACCGGCGCGCCGTTGGCGGCGGCGACGTCGGCCACTGCCTCGAAGGTCGGGTCGGCCATCACCACCGCCGCGCCGGATGAGGTGAACGCGCGCGCGGCGCGGTTGAGCGGGTCGCTGGAGCCGGCGTAGGCGCCGACGTGGTCCGGCGGCAGCCCGTTCTGGCTGGCGAACAGCTCGGTCAGTTCGTCCGACAGGCCGAACAGATAGCGTCCGGACCGCGTGATCAGGGTGCTGGCGGCCAGCTGCGCGGCCGGCGACGGGCCGTGCGGGCATTCGTTGAAGTTGAGGTAGACCGGGCCGATCGCCGGTGCGGTCACCGGCGCGGCCGCGGCGCGGCGCGCGGCCTCGGCCGCGGGGGCCAGGCCCAGCGCGCCGACGGCCAGCCCCGAGGAGGCCAGTTGCAGGAACGAACGACGCGAGACGGGCATCGACACGGGAAGCTCCACAGGCGCGGGTGAGAAGGCGAACGCTAGCCGCACGCCAGGCCATGGGCAAGGCCTTGATTCCGCCGTCCGCGGCGCCCGGGTAAAATCGCCGGCCCGAGACCCACCAGGCCGCGCATGACCGCCTCGCCCGATCTTCTCCAGCGCGTCGCCGCCTTGCGCCGCCGCATCGACGACGCCAACCACCGCTACTACGTGCTGGCCGATCCGTCGATTCCCGATGCCGAGTACGACGCGCTGATGCGCGAGCTCGAGGCGCTGGAGGCCGAACATCCGCAGTTGCTGCGCGACGACTCGCCGACGCGCACGGTCGGCGCGCGGCCCGATGGCGGCTTTCCCGAGGTGCGGCATGCGATCCCGATGCTGTCGCTGGCCAACGCGTTCGAGACCGCGGGCGTGGCGGACGATGCGGACGACCGCACCCGCTTCGCCGAGGTCGCCGATTTCGAGCGCCGCATCGAGCGCGAGCTGGAGCTCGCTGCGCCGGTATTCTCGGTCGAGCCCAAGCTCGATGGCCTGGCCATCAGCCTGCGCTACGAAGACGGCGTGTTCGTGCAGGGCGCCACCCGCGGCGACGGCAGCACCGGCGAGGACGTCACCGCCAACCTGCGCCAGGTGCGCTCGGTGCCGCTGAAGCTGCGCGAGCTCGGCGCGTCGCCGCCGGCCGTGCTCGAGGTGCGCGGGGAGGTCTACATGCCGCGTGCGGCGTTCGCCGCCTGGAACGCGAAGGCGCTGGAGCGCAACGAGAGGCTGCTCGCCAACCCGCGCAACGGCGCTGCCGGTTCGCTGCGGCAGCTGGATCCGGCGGTCACCCGGCGCCGGCCGCTGGCGTTCTTCGCCTACTCGGTGGGCGAGGTGCGCGGCCTGGAGCTGCCCGAGACCCACTCGCAGACCCTGGAACTGCTGCGCCGCTTCGGCTTTCCGGTCGCGCCCGAAGTCGCCACCGCCACCGGCTTCGACGGCCTGATCGCCTATTTCCGCCGCATCGGCGCCATGCGCGACGCGCTGCCGTACGACATCGACGGCGTGGTCTACAAGCTGGACGACTACGACCAGCAGGCGGCGATGGGCTTCGTCTCGCGCGCGCCGCGCTGGGCGCTGGCGCACAAGTTCCCGGCGCAGGAGCAGTCCACGCTGCTGCGCGCGATCGAAGTGCAGATCGGCCGCACCGGCGCGGTCACTCCGGTGGCGCGGCTGGAACCGGTGCAGGTCGCCGGCGTCACCGTGACCAACGCGACCTTGCACAACGCCGACCAGATCGCGCGGCTGGACGTGCGCGAAGGCGACACCGTGATCGTGCGCCGCGCCGGCGACGTGATCCCCGAGGTGGTGCGCGTCATCGAGGAGCGCCGTCCCGCCGGCACGGTGCCGTGGACGATGCCGGCCGCATGTCCGGTGTGCGGCTCGGAGCTGGTCAAGGAAGAGGAGGCGGTGGCGTGGCGCTGCAGCGGCGGCCTGGCCTGCGCGGCGCAACGCAAGGAGGCCGTGCGCCATTTCGCTTCGCGCCGGGCGATGGACATCGAGGGCCTGGGCGATCGCCAGGCCGATGCCCTGGTCGAATTCGGTTTCGTGCATTCGCTTGCCGACCTGTACGCGCTGAGCGTGGCGGACCTGGTGCGGATGAAGACGGCGCTGGACGCGGCGACCGCCGCCGACCTGGTGCAGGCTGTGGACGAGAGCAAGGGCGCGCTGGCGCTCGACGCGCAGGGGCGCAAGCTGCTCGCGCAGGAACCGCCGCAGTGGAAGAACGCTCCGTTCCTGCGCAAGCACCTGGCCGTGGACCTGGGCGGCAAGTTGGCGACGAAATGGGCCGAGAACCTGGTCGACGGCATCGCCGCCAGTCGCGCCACCACGCTGCCGCGTTTCCTGTTCGCGCTCGGCATCCCGCACCTGGGCGAGACCACCGCCAAGTCGTTGGCCCACTGGCTCGGTTCGCTGGACTTCGTGCGCAGCACGCCAGCGGTGCTGCTGCAGGCGCTGCCGGACATCGGCGGCGAGGTCGCGCGCTCGATCGCCACGTTCTTCGAGCAGCCGGGCAACGCCGCCGTCGTCGATGCGCTGATCCAGGCCGGGATCGGCTTTTCCGACGACGGCACGCCGCCGGCGGAGCTGCACGACCGGCTCGACCTGGCGCATCTGCTGGCGACGCTGCCGGTGGACAAGCTCGGCGGCAAGAGCGCGCAGCGGCTGGCCGCGACCTACGGCACGCTCGATGCGCTGCTGCGCGCCAACGAAAGCGGCTGGACCGGCGCGGGCCTGTCGACTGCCGGCGCCGCCAACCTGGCCGCCTACCTGGCCGATGAGGCGAGGGTACGGGCCTTGCGCGACGCCGAGGCGGCGATGCGCCGCCTGCTCGACGCGGCGCCGGCGCGCAGCGAACGCGCCGCCGGGCCGCTCGACGGCCAGACCGTGGTGCTGACCGGCAGCCTGGAGCAGCTCAGCCGCGATGCGGCCAAGGACCGGCTGGAGGCGCTGGGAGCGAAGGTCGCCGGCAGTGTGTCGAAGAAGACCAGCTTCGTCGTCGCCGGCGCCGAGGCCGGTTCCAAGCTCGACAAGGCGCAGGAACTGGGCATCGCGATCTGGGACGAGGCGCAGTTGCTGGCGTTGCTGGCCGAACACGAGCCAGCGCGATGAACCGGCACCGCCGCGCGGGCGCCAGCGGCCGGGCGCGCAGCCGGTGAACGAGACCGTGGACATCGCCGCGCTGCGCCTGCGCGCGGCGCTCAACGCGCGGATCCGCGCCTTCTTCGCCGCGCGCCAGGTGCTGGAGGTGGAGACGCCGATGCTGTCGGAGGCGGGCAACACCGAGCCGAACATCGACAGCTTCCAGACCCGATTCAGCGGCCATGTCGACGCCGGCAGCGCGCTGCGCTGGCTGCGCACCTCGCCCGAATACCCGTTGAAGCGCCTGCTCGCCGCCGGCGTCGGCGACTGCTACGAACTGGGCCGCGTGTTCCGCAACGGCGAGGCCGGTGGCCGCCACAATCCCGAGTTCACCCTGCTGGAGTGGTACCGGGTCGGCTGGAACCACCTGCAGCTGGTCGACGAAACGGTGGAACTGGTGCGCGCCGCACTGGCGCTGGTCGCGCGCGAGCCCGCGCTGCGGGTCGTCACCTACCGGCAACTGTTCGTCGATACGCTGGGCATCGATCCGTTCGTCGCGGCCGTAGCCGAACTGCAGCATGCGCTGCATGGCATCCGCATCGACGGCGACGGCCTGCAGCGCGACGACTGGCTGGACCTGCTGCTGACCCATCGCATCCAGCCCTCGTTCCCCGACGATCGCATCACCGTGGTCCACGACTGGCCGGCCACGCAGTGCGCGCTGGCGCGCATTCGCGACGGGCGGCCGCCGCTGGCCGAGCGCTTCGAGCTGTACCTGGGCGCGTACGAAGTGGCCAACGGCTATCACGAGCTCAACGACGCTGCCGAGCAGCGCCGGCGTTTCCTGCACGACCACGCGCGGCGCGCGGCGCGCGGCGCGGTGCTGCCGCCGCTGGACGAGCGCCTGCTGCGCGCGTTGCCGGCGCTGCCCGATTGCGCCGGCGTGGCGGTAGGCGTGGACCGGCTGCTGATGGCGATGCGCGGCACGCCGCGCATCGCGGATGTGCTCGCCTACGATTTCGCGCGCGCATGAACGCCGCAGCGTTCATGAACCATTGGCTTGCTTTCTCGTTGCCGATGATGGTTTGATCGGGCCACGCACGACATCGGTGTAGGGATTTCCGTCGTCTTCGTCGTTCAGGTTCTACGCAAGGGGGCAGAGCCAAGCATGAAGTGGTCGTATGGGCTCGGCGGGTGGTGTTGGCTGGGATTGGCGGTGTCGGTCTGGCCGATGGCGCTGCAGGCCGCCGACGGCCCCGCAGGCGGCTATGCCGCGGCGGTCGTGCGCTGCGAGTCGCGCGACATGAGCTGGGTACATTGCCCGATGCCGACCGATCAGGGCGTGGAGCTGGTGCGGCAGCTGTCGGACAACGACTGCGTGCGCGGCAGCGAGTGGGGCTCGGACGGCACCGGCGTGTGGGTGACCCTGGGCTGCCGCGCCGAATTCCGGCCCAACCAGCCGGACCTGCCGCGCGGCACCATGCGGCGCGTGCTGCGCTGCGAGTCCGACGGCCGCGTACAAAGTTGTCCGGTGATGCTGCGCGGCGCGCCGGTGCGGCTGATGCGGCAACTGTCGTCGGTGCCGTGCCGCGAGGAGCGCAGCTGGGGCGTGCGCCGCAACGAGATCTGGGTGTCGCGCGGCTGTCGCGGCGAATTCGAAATCGGCGCCAACGACGGCTCCGGATTCCCGGTCGGCTCGCGCTTCCTGCTGTGCGAATCCAAGGGCCGTTCCAAGCGCCGCTGCGGCATCAGCATCCACCAGGACGTGCAGATCCGCCGGCAGCTGTCCGGCACCGCCTGCGTGCAGGACGAAAGCTGGGGCTGGGACCGCGACGGCGTGTGGGTGGACAAGGGTTGCCGCGCCGAGTTCAGCGTCAACTGAGCGCCGCGCCAAATGCCGCGCCCGCGCCGGGCGTTTACAATGGGCGCATGAACGCCACCGCTGCCGATATCGACTACGCCCGCTACGACCACATCCGCCCGATCCTGTGGACTGGCGACGCGCTGGAATTGCTCGACCAGCGCAAGCTGCCGTTCGTGGTCGAGCACGTGCACTGCACCGACAGCGATCAGGTCGCCGAGGCGATCCGCACGCTGGCGGTGCGCGGCGCGCCGGCGATCGGCATCGCCGCCGGCTGGGGCGTGGTGCTGGCCGCGCACGCGATCGACGCCGACGACGGCGCGCAGGCGCTGGTGAAGCTGGAGCCGGCGCTGCAGCGGCTCAACGCGGCGCGCCCGACCGCGGTCAACCTGGCCTGGGCGCTGATGCGCATGCGCAAGGTGTTGCAGGGCGCCGGCGCCCACTGGCGCCAGGCGCTCGCGCGCCAGGCGCAGGCGATCGCCGACGAGGACCTGGCCGCCAACCGCCACATGGGCGAGCTCGGCGCCGGCCTGATCGGCGCCGGCAGCGGCGTGCTGACCCATTGCAATACCGGTTCGCTGGCCACCGCCGGTTTCGGCACCGCGCTGGGGGTGATCCGCGCCGGCATGGCGCAGGGGCGCATCGCGCGCGTGTTCGCCGGCGAGACCCGGCCGTGGCTGCAGGGCGCGCGGCTGACCGTGTGGGAGCTGCAGCAGGACGGCATCGACGCGACCCTGATCGCCGATTCGGCCGCCTCGCACCTGATGAAGACCGGCGCGGTGCAGTGGGTGATCGTCGGTGCCGACCGCATCTGCGCCAACGGCGACACCGCCAACAAGATCGGCACCTACCAGCTGGCGATCGCCGCGCGCCACCACGGCGTCGGGTTCATGGTGGTGGCGCCGTCGTCCACCGTGGACATGGACACCGCCGACGGCGCGCAGATCGAGATCGAACAGCGCGATCCGGGCGAGCTGTTCGGGGTCGGCGGGGTGCGTACCGTCGCCGACGGCGTCGCCGCGTGGAACCCGGTATTCGACGTGACCCCGGCCGAACTGATCGATGCGATCGTCACCGAGCGCGGGGTGATCGAGCGGCCGGATGCCGAACGCATGCGCGCCGCGTTCGCCGGCTGATCGGCGGCGGCGCCGCGCGCCGCTTCCGCCGGCCCCGCCGGGGACGCAAGTGCTTGTTCGGGCCGGCAAAAACCGGGCAACGCAGCGCCTGTCGTGGTAGAATTCGGCGGTTCGATCGACCGCCTGGCGCCCCGGATTCTCAGGTGCCGGCAGGCCCGCTGCCCGCGGGCTCGCGTCCTGGTCGATTAGCCACCAGACTACGGAACCCGAATGGCAGAATCCGCCAAGGAAATCATCCAGGTCAACCTGGAAGACGAGATGCGCAAGAGCTACCTCGATTACGCGATGAGCGTGATCGTGGGGCGTGCCCTCCCGGATGCGCGCGACGGCCTCAAGCCGGTGCATCGCCGCGTGTTGTTCGCGATGAACGAGTTGGGCGCGCACAGCAACAAGCCCTACTACAAGTCCGCGCGCATCGTCGGCGACGTCATCGGCAAGTACCACCCGCACGGCGACCAGTCGGTGTACGACACGCTGGTGCGCATGGCGCAGCCGTTCTCGCTGCGCTACCTGATGGTGGACGGGCAGGGCAACTTCGGTTCGGTCGATGGCGACTCCGCTGCGGCGATGCGCTACACCGAGGCGCGCATGTCGCGGCTCGCCCACGAAATGATGGCGGACATCGAGAAGGAAACCGTCAACTTCCAGCCCAACTACGACGAGAAGGAGCTGGAACCGACGGTCATGCCGACCCGGTTCCCGAGCCTGCTGGTCAACGGTTCGGCCGGCATCGCCGTGGGCATGGCGACGAACATCCCGCCGCACAATCTCACCGAGTCGATCAACGCCTGCATCGCGCTGATCGACCAGCCCGACATCGACGTCGACGGGCTGATGGAATACATCCCCGGCCCGGATTTCCCCACCGCCGGCATCATCAACGGCACCACCGGCATCGTCGCCGGCTACCGTACCGGCCGCGGCCGGGTGCGCATGCGCGCCAAGGCCGAGATCGAGATCCAGGACAACGGCCGCGAAGCGATCGTGGTCACCGAGATCCCCTACCAGGTCAACAAGGCGCGGCTGATCGAGAAGATCGCCGAGCTGGTCAAGGAAAAGAAGCTCGAGGGCATCAGCGAGCTGCGCGACGAGTCCGACAAGGACGGCATGCGCATCTACATCGAGATCAAGCGCGGCGAAGCGGCCGACGTGGTGCTGAACAATCTGTACCAGCAGACTCAGATGGAGTCGGTGTTCGGCATCAACATGGTGGCGCTGGTCGACGGTCGCCCACAGCTGATGAACCTCAAGCAGATGCTGGAGACGTTCGTCCGCCACCGCCGCGAGGTGGTCACCCGCCGCACCATCTTCGACCTGCGCAAGGCGCGCGCGCGCGCGCACATCCTCGAAGGCCTGACCGTCGCGCTCGCCAACATCGACGAGATGATCGAGCTGATCAAGACCTCGGCCAACCCGACCGAAGCGCGCGAGCGCATGCTGGCCAAGCGCTGGGAAGCCGGGCTGGTCGGCTCGCTGCTCGGCGCCGCCGGCGCCGAAGCGTCCAAGCCGGAGGACCTGCCGGCCGGGGTCGGCCTGGTCGAAGGCGGCTACCAGCTGACCGAGGTGCAGGCCACGCAGATCCTGGAGATGCGCCTGCATCGCCTGACCGGCCTGGAGCAGGAGCGCCTCACCGAGGAATACAAGCAGCTGCTCGACAGCATCGCCGGGCTGATCCGCATCCTGGAGAACCCGGACGTGCTGCTGCAGGTGATCCGCGACGAGCTGATCAACATCCGCGAGGAGTACGGCGATGCGCGCCGCACCGAGATCCGCCACAGCGAGGAGGACCTCGACATCCTCGACCTGATCGCGCCGGAAGACGTGGTGGTGACGCTGTCGCATGCCGGCTACGCCAAGCGCCAGCCGGTCAGCGCCTACCGCGCGCAGCGCCGCGGCGGACGCGGACGCAGCGCCGCGGCGACCAAGGAAGAGGATTTCATCGACCAGCTGTGGCTGGTCAACACGCACGACACGCTGCTGACCTTCACCAGCAGCGGCAAGGTGTTCTGGCTGCCGGTGCACCAGCTGCCGGAAGCCGGCCCGAACGCGCGCGGGCGGCCGATCATCAACTGGATCCCGCTGGAGAACGGCGAGCGCGTGCAGGCGGTGCTGCCGGTGCGCGAGTACGCCGACGGCCGCTACGTGTTCTTCGCCACCCGCAACGGCACGGTCAAGAAGACCCCGCTCGGCGAGTTCGCGTTCCGCCTGGCGCGCGGCAAGATCGCCATCAACCTCGACGAGGGCGACGCGCTGGTCGGCGTGGCGCTGACCGACGGCGCGCGCGACGTGATGCTGTTCGCGTCCAACGGCAAGACCGTGCGTTTCGGCGAGCATGCGGTGCGCTCGATGGGCCGTACCGCCACCGGCGTGCGCGGCATCCGCCTGGCCAAGGGCGAGGAAGTGGTCAGCCTGATCGTCGCCGAGCAGGCGCGCGGCGGCGGCGACGAGGAGGAGGGCGAGGACGAGGGTGTGGAGGAGATCATCGACAGCGGCAGCGATGCGGTCGCGATCGCCGAGCCGGTCGACGACGCCGATGCCGCCTACATCCTCACCGCCACCGAGAACGGCTACGGCAAGCGCACGCCGCTGGCCGAGTACCCGCGCAAGGGACGCGGCACGCAGGGCGTGATCGGCATCCAGACCAGCGAACGCAACGGCAAGCTGGTGGCCGCGGTGCTGGCCGGCAGCAGGGACGAGGTGCTGCTGATCTCCGACGGCGGCACGCTGGTACGTACGCGCGCCTCGGAAATCTCGCGCGTCGGCCGCAACACCCAGGGCGTGACCCTGATCCGGCTGTCCAAGGGCGAGAAGCTGCAGGCGGTGGAGCGGCTGGACGGTTCGCTGGTGGGAGAAGAGCCTCTGGTGGGCGAGGAGACCGACGCGGCGATCGAATCGGTGGGCGAGCTGCCGCCGGAGGCCTGATCGCAAGCGCCAGTCCACGACGACGCCGGCTCAACGCCGGCGTCGTCGTTTCTGCGTGGCGCATCGGCGTAAATGGCGTTGCCGCCACGTGCCGGACGCGGCTGCCGCGCGGCAACGCGCGAGGAACGGACGCCACAAAAAACGCCGGCTGAATGCCCGTGTCGACGTTTTCTGCATGGTGCCGAAGCGTGCATCGCTGCTGCTGCGTGATGCGCGCTTGATGGAACGCTGCATATGGAATGCAACGCGCGATAGAACGCGCGATGTTCACCGCCGGCCTGCGATAAAACCCGTCGGCGCCGAAGCGTCGTGGCCGCAGCGGATGTTCCGCGCGGCGTTCTTGCGAGGACTGATGCGATGAACAAATCCTATGAGACGGGCCGCCGTGGCGGTTGGCCGTTGTCGCTGTTTGGCGTGGCCTGCGCACTGATCGGCCTGGCCTTGGCCGGCGGCGGCGGTTGGCTGCTGGCGCTGGGCGGTTCCTGGTATTACCTGGTGGCGGGACTGGGCCTGCTGGTGTCCGGCGTGCTGCTGGCGCGTGGACGCTATGCCGGCGCGTTGTGGTTCGCGGCCACGTTCGCGCTGTCGCTGGGCTGGGCGTGGTGGGAATCGGGCGCCGACTACTGGCGCTGGGTGCCGCGCATGGGCCTGATGGTGTTCCTCGGCCTGGTGCTGGCGCTGCTGCTGCCGCGCCTGGACCGGCCGGTGTCGCGCGGCATGTCGCGCGGCGTCGCCGGCGCGTTGGCGCTGGTGTTCGTGGTCGCCTTCGCGCTGGCGTTCGTGCCGCACGGGGTGATCGAGGCCGACGGCGCGCTGGCTCACGTCGCCAGCATGGCCGCGGCGGTCGCCGCGCCGCGCACCGGCGCGCAACCGGCGGATGCGCCGGCCGACGCCGACTGGGCCGCCTATGGACGCGACAACGCCGGCAGCCGCTACACGCCGCTGCGGCAGATCACCCCCGGCAACGTGGCCACGCTGCAGACCGCGTGGACCTTCCGCACCGGCGACTTGCCGGGCAAGCGCTGGGGCGCGGAAACCACGCCGATCAAGATCGGCGACAGCCTGTACCTGTGCACCGCGCGCAACCAGCTGGTGGCGTTGGACGCCGGCACCGGCCGCCAGCGCTGGCGCTACGATCCCAAGGTGCCCGACCAGGCGATTCCGTATACCGCCGCTTGCCGCGGGGTCACCTACTACCAGGTGCCCGAGGCGGCGAACGCGGCCGAAGCGGCAGCGCAGGGCACTGGCTCCGTCGCTGCCGCCGCCGCGCCCGAGGCCGCCTGCCGCACGCGGATCATCGAGGGCACGCTGGACGGGCGCCTGATCGCGGTCGATGCCGCCAGCGGCAAGCCCTGCGAAGGCTTCGGCAAGCATGGGCAGGTCGACATCACCGTCGGCATGGGCGACACCCCGCCGGGCTACGTGTCGATCAATTCGCCGCCGACCATCGTCCGCGGCGTCATCGTCACCGGCCACCAGGTCCTGGACGGGCAGAAGCGCTATGAGCCGTCGGGCGTGATCCAGGGCTTCGACGCGGTCACCGGGCAGCTGCGCTGGGCCTGGGACATGACCCACCCGGAATGGAACGGCGCACCGCCGCCCGGCCGGACCTGGACCCGCGGCACGCCGAACATGTGGACCTCCGCCGCCGGCGACGAGCAACTGGGCTACGTCTACCTGCCGATGGGCAACGCCAGCGCCGACTACTGGAGCAGCTCGCGCACCGCGGCGGAGAGCAAATACGCCACCTCGCTGGTGGCGCTGGACGTGACCAGCGGCAAGCCGGTGTGGAATTTCCAGACCACGCACATCGACGTGTGGGACTACGACCTGGGCTCGCAGCCGACCTTGCTGGATTTCCCCCAGCCCGGCGGCACGGTGCCGGCGGTGGTGCTGCCGAGCAAGCAGGGCGAGATCTACGTGCTCGACCGGCGCACCGGCCAGCCGCTGGTCGGCGTCGAGGAGCGCCCGGTGCCCGGCGGCGGCGTCGAGCCGCAGATGCGCGCCAAGACCCAGCCGTTCTCGCTGTACCACTCGCTGCGCAAGCCGGACCTGACCGAGCGCGACATGTGGGGCCTCACCCCGATCGACCAGCTGGTGTGCCGCATCCAGTTCCGCAGCGCCAGCTACAAGGGCCTCTACACCCCGCCGGAGGCCGATCGCCATTCGATCGAGTATCCCGGCTACAACGGCGGTTCGGACTGGGGCAGCGTGGCGATCGACCCGCGCCGCGGGGTGATCGTGGCCAACTACAACGACATGCCGAACTACAACCGGCTGGTGCCGCGCGCCCAGGCCGACAGGATGGGCTGGGCGCCGCGCGATGACGTGCGCGGCGATGCCGGCGGCGCCGAGGGCGCAGGCGATCCGCAGGTGGGCACGCCGTACGCGATCAACGTCAACGCCGGCTGGCGGCTGCCGTTCACCGGCCTGCTATGCAAGCAGCCGCCGTACGGCGGCATCCGCGCCATCGACCTGGCCAGCGGCAAGACCTTGTGGGACCGTCCGTTCGGCAGCGCGCGCGGCAACGGCCCGTTCGGCATCCACTCCGGCCTGCCGATCGAGATCGGCACGCCGAACAACGGCGGCGCGGTGGTCACCGCCAGCGGCCTGATCTTCATCGCCGCGGCCACCGACGACCTGATCCGCGCCATCGACATCCGCACCGGCAAGAACGTATGGCAGGCCAAGCTGCCGGCCGGCGGCCAGGCCACGCCGATGGTCTACGAGGCCGGCGGCCGCGAGTACCTGGTGATCATGGCCGGCGGCCATCACTTCATGGAGACCAAGGCCGGCGACTACGTGATCGCCTACGCGCTGCCGACGTCGTGACCACCGGGAACGCCGGCGCGTGCGCGGCGTGCGGGATGCATCCCGCCGTCGCGCAGTTCGTGCGGCGATGCGCGGTATGCCATGTACGGCAGGAAGTTGCCGCGCATGGCGCGCGGCGCATGCGGGACGCGGCGAAACGGCGGGGCGGCAAAACCGTGTCAACGCCCCAGGAAAGCGCGAGTCGGCGTGCGCCGTTGCAGCGTTCCGATCAGGTACTCACGGTAAGCGATAGCGGTGTGGGAGCGACTTCAGTCGCGACGGGCTCTACCGGCAAAGCTCGTCGCGACTGAAGTCGCTCCCACAGGCGTGCCCGCACGCGCACTGCCGGCGGCTGGCCCGGCACCGCGCTACTCCGCTGTATCGACGCGGCTGGAAAGCGCGAGTCGGCCTGCACCGTTGCAGCGTTCCGATCGGATACTCACGGTAAGCGCCAGCGTTGTGGGAGCGACTTCAGTCGCGACGGGCTCTACCGGCAAAGCCTGTCGCGACTGAAGTCGCTCCCACAGGTGTACCGCCTGCGCACTGCGGCGGCCCGTCTCCGGCGCCGCGCTACTCCAACTGCTCGCGCGCGAATGCCGCGTCCAGCGCTTCCATCGCATCGCGCGGCTTGAGCTTGGACGCTTTCTCGAATGCGCCGGCCGCGGCGTCCTCGCGTTTGTCGCCGTGCAGCAGCAACAGCACGTTGGCGTGCTCGACGTGCGCGATCGGCGAATCCGGCGCCAGCTTCAGTGCCTGGGCGATATGGCGTTCGGCGGTGGCGGCCTTGGCGCCGTAGGTGATCCCGCCGATCATCGCGCCGACCTTGCCGATGATCTCGGCGTGGTACAGCGCCAGCGCCATGTGCGCCTCGGCGTGCTTGGGCTCGCGCTCCAGCGCCGCTTCCAGCGACTGCCGGACCTTGCCGGCGATGCCCTGCTTGAGCGCCTTGACGATGCTCAGTCCCTGGCTGTAGCGGCCCAGCGCGAACGCGTGCCGGTAGTGGCTGTTGGCCTCGCCGGGCAGGGCGTCGATCGCCGCTTCGGCCAGCGTCGCGGCCTGCTGCAGGCGCTGCAGTTTTTCCTTGTCGTCCTCGACCAGGTAGCTGGCATGGATGCCGAGCGCCTTCACCGCGACCGATGCGCCGAGCGCGCCAAGCGCGATGCCGGCGTCGTAGGCCTGCTGGAACCGGCCCTGGTGGAACGCGCGCCACGCATCGACCAGCGCCGCCGACACGCCGGCCGCATCGCGTCCCTTGCCGGCCTTGCCGGCCGCGTCCAGCAGCGCCTGCGCGCGTGCCGGATCCGGGTACGGCTCGCGGTCGCCGGCGTGCAGCTTGGGCCAGGCCTTCTTCAATGCGTCGCCGGGGTAGGCGTACGCGTCGGCGTCGTACGGAAACGGTGCCCATGCGCTCGGTTTCGCTGCCATGCCGGCCTCCCTGAAGTTCGCGCCGAGCATGGCGCCGCGGCCGCCGCCTGGCAAGCGCCGCGGCGATAGTGTGTTTGCTCGAGCCGGCGGCGCCAGCATGCCGCGAGCCGGTACCGCTTCCGGCACCGAGGAGATCACGATGGCGACGAACAAGCGTTCCACTTCCGCGCGCGCGCCCGAAGCGCTGGCGCCGCGGCACCTGTGGCTGGCCGGGCTGGGCGTGCTGTCGCTGACCCGCAAGCGCGCGCTCGCGGCGGCGGCCGAGGCCGCTGCCGGCGCCGCAGCACTGAAGGCGCGCGCGGCGCTGCTGGCCGATGGCGCCGAAGCCGGCGTGCGCGAAGGCGCCGCCGCGCTGCGCGGGCAGGTACGGCCGCTGAGCGCCGAGGTCGAGGCGCGCCTGCAGCCGATCCTGGCCAAGCTCGGCCTGCAACCCGCGCCGGGTGCTGCGCCGCGCAAGCGTGCGGCCTCGACCAAGGCCGGGCGGGCGGCGAAGAAGCCCGCTGTTGCGCGACGTCCGCGCGGCGCCGCCGCCCAGCGCAGCGCGCGTTCGCAGTAACGGCGGCAGCGGCGGCAGCGGGTGGCGCGTGGCGTTCCCTGGTGGCGTTCGTGGCGTTAGTGGCAAAGCACGCTGTGGAACCGCTGGATATCCCTGTGGGAGCGACTTCAGTCGCGACGGGCGGTACCGGGAAACCCCGTCGCGGCTGAAGCCGCTCCTACAGCAAACAGCAACCTGCCCGGACGTCCTAGCGCGGCGTCCGCACCATGCGTTCGAGCAGGTGCTCGACCACGCGCTCGGGTTGCGTGGTGCGGCCCACGTGGGCCGACGACATCTGGATGACCGAGCTGCGCCGCGCGGTCAGCCAGTGGAAGCGCGCGCGTGGCGGCAACAGCGCGATCGGTCCTGCGTCCGGCTCGCCGCGGCAGATGGCCGGGATGGCGTCCAGGTAGGGGCGCAGCCGTTCCACGTCCAGCGTCGGGTCCAGCGCCCGCAGCCGCGCCGCGTCCAGTTCGATCACCGCTTCGAGCAGCCGCGACGTCGGGCAGGAGACGATCACCCCGACGTTGACGAATTCCTCGCGTTCCACCCGCGGCACCACGCGGATGACCGCATAGTCATACGTGTGCGGCGTGGGCACGGAGCGCCTCCTCGACGAACGCGGCGCGCAGCGCCAGGCGCTGCTTCAGGTAATCGGCATAGGCCTGGCGATGCGCCTGGACGCTGTCGAAACTGGCCTCGGCCTGCAGCCATGCGTCCGGGATCTGCGCCACGATCGCGTCGATGACCGCGTCGTCCAGGCGCGGCGCCAGTTCGGCATCGGCCTGGGCGATGCCGCTGGCGAACGGCAGCAGCACGTGGTCGCGGATGCGCGCGAACGGCGAGGCGCAGGCGGCGCCGGCGTGTTCCCAGTCGTGGTGGAAGTACAGCGCCGCGCCATGGTCGATCAGGGTCAGGCGGCCGTGCCACACCATCAGGTTGGTGTTGCGCGCGGTGCGGTCGACGTTGGTGACATAGGCATCGAACCAGACGATCGCCGAGGCCAGCGCCGGCGCCGGGCGCAGTGCGGCCGGATCGTAGTTGATCGCGCCGGGCAGGTAGTCCAGCGCCAGGTTCAGGCCTTCGCTGGCGCGGATCAGGTCCTGGATCTCCGGGTCGGGCTCGGTGCGCGCGAACTCGCGGTCGAGCAGCGCGAACACCAGTTCCGGCATCGGCAGGCCCAGCGCACGCGCCAGTTCGCCGGCGAGCAGCTCGGCGATCAGCGCCTTGGGGCCTTGCCCGGCGCCGCGGAACTTCAACACGTACAGGCCGTCGTCGTCGGCCTCGATCACGGCAGGCAGCGAGCCGCCTTCGCGCAGCGGGGTGACGTAGCGGGTGGCGGTGACGGTTCTCACGTGCGTCGTTCGGAAGGCCGGGGCGGCAAGCCTAGCGGTTGCCGCGCGCGCTGGCCAATCAGTCCAGGTAGGCGCGCATCAGCGTGGCCAGGTGGGCGCGTTCGGCCTCGCGCAGGAACGGGCCGATCAGCAGCATCACCTGCACGATGCCCTGGCGGATCGCCAGCTGCTCGTCCTTCTCGCCGCGCGCGGCGGCGTAGTTGAGCCAGAACGTGGCGATCACCAGCACGTTGGTGGCCAGCCCGTCCAGTTCCTGCTTGCTGGCGCGCATCACCCCGGCCTGGGCCAGGCCCAGGAACACCGCCTGCGCGCTGTCGTCGGCGCGGCGCAGGATGCGCGCGAAGCGCAGGCGCAGGCGCCGGCTGCGGCTGAGGATCTCGATCAGGTCGCGATACAGGAAGCGGTAGTCCCAGATGCACTCGAACACCAGGTGCAACTGCAGCCAGATGTCCTCCAGCCCGGGCAGGCGCGCGCCCGGCAACTCCAGCGCCGCGTCCATGCGCTCCTCGTAGCGCGCGAACAGGTGCTCGATGATGTCGTCCTTGTTGCGGAAGTGGTAGTACAGATTGCCCGGGCTGATCTCCAGTTCGTCGGCGATGTGGTTGGTGGTGACGTGCGGCTCGCCCTGGGCATTGAACATCGCCAGCGACGCGTCGAGGATGCGCTGGCGGGTGTCGCGCGCCATCAGGCCAGCAGCTTCTTCACCAGGTCCACGTATTTCTTCTGCGCCTCGGCCTGCGGCATGCCCTTGAGCTTGGCCCAGGCCTCGTATTTGGCGGTGCCGACGAAATCGAAGAAGCCGGGCTTGTTGCCGGACACATCGCCTTCCGAGCCCTGTTTGTACAGCGCGTACAGGCGCAGCAGGGTGTCGTTGTCGGGGCGTTCGGCGCGCTGCTTGATGTCATTGGCCGCCTTTTCGAAGGCCGCCTTGATGTCCGCCATCGGAGTGCTCCCTGGAACCGGCGAGCATCACAGCACGGGCGACCGGCACGGTCAACGCGCGCGGCGGCGACCGGGGGGCCGGGACTCGGGACTGGGGACTCGGGACTCGAAGAGCGTCGGGTCACTGCGCGGAAGCGCCATCGGCTCGCGCCTCGCACGATCTTTGCACTCGCGGCGTCCACGAGTCCCCAGTCCCGAGTCCCCAGTCCCGGTCTGCGACGACGTCAGACCGCCAGAGCCGGCTGCGCCTGCCCGCTGGCCTGCGCCTGCCTGGCCAGCGACGCCTTGGCCGCGATCGAGCGGATGGCGTCGGTCACGTCGCCGAGCGGGACGTGGCTGCTCAGGCGTTGGAACGTATCGCGGCTGTTGTAGCCGGAGCCGTCCTTGAGGTACTGCTCGTACATCGACAGCAGTTCGGTGCAGGCGGCGGTCAGCGTGTCCACGTTGCCCCGCGCCAGGGCGTGGCCGACCTGGTCGAAGCTGTGCAGGCAGTCGGAGAGCCAGTGCAGGTCGTAGCGCGCCGAGCTCAGCTCCGGCGCGTTGTGCCCGCGGCTGTAGGCGCTGTAGCGGCGGATGCTCCTGGCCACGCGCGCCACGTGCGCCAGCAGCGTGCCGACTTCGCCGGCGATGTCCAGCCGTTCCATCACCAGGATCGGCGCCGGCGGCGGCTCCGCGGTCTCCGGCGCCGGCGCCGGTGCCTGTCCTTGCGCCTGCAGTTCTTCCAGCGTCCGCCTCGCGCTGGCGTAGGCCTGCTGCAGCGCCTCCAACTCCCGCGCGCTGGCCGCTGCGCGCGCCTTCAGCTGCGTCAGCGCGGCCTGGTGCCGCGCGATGGTGTCCTGCGCGCTGGCCTGCTGGTCCTGCTCGCGGCGCAGGCGCGCGAAGAACACCCAGGCCAGGATGGTGGCGGTGAGCGCCCAGAGCGCGACGGCGGGAGTCAGGTAGATCAGGATGCCCATGAAGGCTCCTCGAAACGTTGCATTCCTTGTCGGCGCGTCCGCGGCGATCTTGAGTCCGGCCGTCGCAAGCCGTGACCGCGTTCCGTCCGTGTGCGGCCTATGCCTGCCTGGCGGCCCGGTTCGGCTTCACTCGAAGCGCAGGCGCGCTCCCGCATAGACGCCGAAGCCCTCGCCGGGCGTGGCGCGGGCGACATCCTTGCCCGCGTCGTCGTAGCCGGGGGTCACCGTCGCCGCGTAGTGGCGATCGCCGAGGTTGCGCAGCTCCAGCCAGCCTTGCCAGCGGCCGCCGGGAGCATCGAAGCCCAGGCGGGTGCCGAAGATCAGGTGGCCGTCGGCGTGGGCGCTGTTGGCGTAGTCCACCGCCATCTTCGATGCGTACTCGGTGTCGAGCGCGGCGTACAAGCCGCTGCGGTGGTCGTAGCGCAGCTCGGCCTGGTAGTAGTGGCGCGGCAGGCCGGGCAGGCGGTTGCCGCCGAAGCGCGCGTCGTGGCGGTAGCGGAAGTCGCTGAAGGTGTAGGCCTGGCGCAGCGACAGGCGGCCGGCAGCGTCCTGCCGCAGCGTGCTGTCCAGGCCGGCCTCGATGCCGCGGTGCACGGTGGGGCTGGCGTTGGATTCGGCGACGAGCAGGTTGGGCGCGGGCTGGATCTCCACGCTCAGCAGCTCGTGGCGCACCCGCGCGTGGTAGCCGGTCAGCTCCCAGTGGCCGATCGCGCCGTCGCCGCGCGCGCCCACTTCCAGCGTGGCCGCGGTCTGGTTGCGCAGCGGCACGGCGGCGCGTTGGCGGCCGCTGGATGCGCCATTGCCGGAGGCGAAGTACTTGTTGGAACCCCAGAGCATCGACCACGGATGCGCCGGCTCCACCGAACGGCTCAGGTTGCCGAACCATTGCGTCCGCGGCGCCGCCTGCCAGGTGAGGCCGATGCGCGGGGCGTAGTCCCAGTCGCGTTCGGACAGGTTCTCGCCGGCGCCCGGCCAGGTGACCCGGACCTCGCGTCGCGTATGCACCAGGGCCAGCCCGGTCTGCAGGCGCAGCGCCTGGCTCAGCGTCAGGTCGTTGCCCAGGTGCAGCACGCTGTCGCTGCCGCGGTGGACGAAGTCGCGGGTGTGGGTGCCGGCCGGGTAGCCGTTGCCGGCGAAGCGCAGCGTCTCGCGCGCGTCGGCGTCCAGGTCGTGGACGACGCGCAGGCCGAGCGTGGTGACGCTGTCGCGGCCGAATAGGGCGTGGCGGCGGCGATAGTCGAGCGTGCCGTTGAGGTCGGCGTAGTCCAGCTGCTGCCGGTACAGGCTCTCGTTCAAGTCCATCGGGTAGCGGTGGTAGACCAGTCCGGCCCGCAGCGTGGCGTCCTCGTCGATCCGCAGCGTGGTGACGTTGCCGATCCAGGTGCTGCCCGGCTGCGGGCGGCGCGCGTCGATCGCCAGGTTGGCGGGATTGGCCTGGCGCGGGTGCTGGCGGATCTGCGCGCGGGTCAGCCGGCCGGGGGTTTCGTGCCCGGTTTGGCGATAGCGTAGCAGCAGGCGGGTATGCAGCCGCGGCGTGACCTGCCACCCGACATTGGCCATCGCGCCCTTGCCGTCGCCGGCCGCATGCCGCTGGTAGCCGTCGAACGCGGTGTCGGTGTAGGCGAGGTAGTAGTCGACTTCGCCGCGCACGCCGCCGTAGCCGGCGCCGCGCTTGCGGTAGCCGCGGCTGCCGGCCTGGTAGTGCAGTTCCAGCCCCGGCGCGTCGCGGCCGCTGCGGGTGACGTAGTCGATCGCGCCGCCCAGCGCCAGTGCGCCGCGCTCCGATCCGTTCGCCCCGCGCAGCACCTCCACACGGCTCAGCCACAGCGGCTCCAGCAGCTCGTACGGCGTGCCGCCGGGTCCGGTGAGCGGCAGTCCGTCCAGCGACACCGACAGGCCGGAGGCATGCGCGCCGGGGCCGCGGTTGATGCCCGAGCCGCGGATCGACACCTTGGCGCCCTCATTGCCCGGCGACTGCGCGTGGATGCCCGGCTGGTAGGCCAGCACGTCGGGCGTGCCGGCGGCGCGGCCCTGTCCCGCCCCGCTCATGTCGACCACGTTGCCGGCGCCGGGGATCCGCTGCAACGCCTTGCGTGCGTCGTCGCTGGCGTCGGCGGCGGTGACCTCGACCGCGTCCAGGGTGACCGCACGCGCGGGCGCGGCGGCGTGTGCGGTGACGGCGAGCCCGTTCAGCAGCGCGACGGAGAGCAGGGCCAGGCGGGCCGAGACGGCGGCAAGGCGGCGGGACAGCAGAACGAACATAGGCTGGCGATATCTGACGGTGGAGGCTCGCCCGGGCGGACAACAGCGCAGATCCCGTTTCGACGGCGGAGCAGGGCTGGGCTGGGACGGGAGGGAATGGGTGGCGAACGCGGCGCGGGTTCGCCTGGCAGTGGTGCGGACGTCAGCAGGCGCGCGACGCACCCCGGTACGCATGCGGCGAATGATCAACTCATCGCCCTGGCGTACACAGATGCCTCCGAAGCGGATGCGGCGGCCGTCCCTGGCCTGGCAGAAGCGGGATCGGAGGCACGATGAAAAGCCCGGGCAATCGCGGCACCTGACATGCCTTCCGGCGAAGCAGGCGCGGACCAGTGCCCGCGGAAGCGCGGTCGGGCCTCAGCCGGCTTGCTCGGCACGGGGCGTATCCGTCGCCAGCGGAACCGCGACGGCGGGCGCGGCGACGGGCGCAGCGCGCTTGCGCAGCAGCAGTCGCGTCCCGAGTGCGCGCAGCAGCGTGTTGCCCGGCATCTCGACCAGCCGGTACATCGCCCAGGCCGCCACCAGGATCGCCGCGGTGACCGGCACCGCCAGCCATGGAGTGGGGCGGACATCGTCGCCAAGCAGTTTCATCGCGGCGTAGATCAGCGGGATGTTCAGCAGGTACATGGAGAAGCTGCACTCGCCGCACAGGGTGATGAACCGGTTGCCGAACAGGCGCGTGCTCAGGCCGGTGTCGAACGAGAACAGGAACACGAAGACGCCGGCGAACAGCGCCGGTTCGAGGTTCAGGTACAGCTCGCGCTTGGAGCCCAGGTCGATGGCGACCATGCCGGTCACGACCAGGCCGATCGCCACCAGCGCCACCGCCTGCAGCGCGCCGAGGGATCTCAGGCCGACGCCGGCGGCGACCCGGCTGCGCAGCAGGCCGAACAGCACGCCGGTGAAGAAGTAATGGATCTTGGAGCCGACGAAGGTGCCCGGCAGCGCCGCGCGATGGGCCATGAGCGCGAACACGGCGACCAGCGCCACGATCAGCAGCGCCGCATTGCCGCGGCTGCCGAGCGACCACAGCGCCGCCCACAAGCCGACGAAGACCACGTAGAACTGCACTTCGGGCGGAATGCTCCACAGCGCCGAGACATTGCCGGAGAACAGCAGGTGGCGGGCGAGGTTGCGATGGGTGATCGCGTAGACGAAGTTGGAGTCGACCAGGTTGTAGATCAGGTACGACGCGATCACCACCGTGAGGTAGGCGGGGGCGATGCGCGAGAAGCGGGAGATACCGTAGCGCGCCACCGCGTTGTAGTCGAACGGCTTGTCGCCGTAGAGAAACGCCATCAGGAAGCCGCTGAGGGTGAAGAACACCATGACCCCCATCTCGCCGGGATGCAGCGCGCTGATCGCGAAGAAATGCTCCTCCGCCAGGTGCGCGTAGACCACCAGCAGCGCGGCCATGCCGCGGATGCCGGTGAGCGAATCGATCCGTTGTTCCTGACCCATCGAGGGCATCTCCGTGACAATGGCGAGTCAATCGCATCCTGCCCCGTGCCCGCGCGCTGCCTCGAGCGGCGCGCGGCCAGAAGGCATGGCGTTACTTCATGAGTAGATCAACATCGATGCGTTGGCGCATACCGGGCCAACGCAGACCCGCTACATCGTGGCCCGATTGTAGGGGATCCAGACGTAACGGGAAGCAACCGCAGTCGCGCTTCGGGGCCGGCGCCCGTTCCGGCGCGCGCCGGACGGGCGATCGATGGCGCGACCGGGACAGGCGGTGCTTGGTCCCGACCGGTGCGAGTGGCCTAGGCGTGACTCAGCCCAGGATGCCCGGCAGATCCAGTCCCTTCTCCTTCGCGCAGTCGATGGCGACGGGGTATCCCGCATCCGCATGCCGCATCACGCCGCTGGCCGGGTCGTTCCACAGCACGCGCGCGATGCGCTTGGCCGCCGCTTCGGTGCCGTCGCAGACGATGACCATGCCGGCGTGCTGGGAGAAGCCCATGCCGACGCCGCCGCCGTGGTGCAGCGACACCCAGGTGGCGCCGCTGGCGGTGTTGAGCAGGGCGTTGAGCAAGGGCCAGTCGGAGACGGCGTCGGAGCCGTCGGCCATGGCCTCGGTCTCGCGGTTCGGCGAGGCCACGCTGCCGCTGTCCAGGTGGTCGCGGCCGATCACCACCGGCGCCTTCAGCTCGCCGCTGGCGACCATCTCGTTGAACGCCAGGCCCAGCCGGTCGCGGTCGCCCAGGCCGACCCAGCAGATCCGCGCGGGCAGGCCCTGGAACTTGATCTTCTCGGCGGCCATGTCCAGCCAGCGGTGCAGGTGCGGGTTGTCCGGGATCAGTTCCTTGACCTTGGCGTCGGTCCTGGCGATGTCCTGCGGATCGCCACTCAGCGCCGCCCAGCGGAACGGGCCGATGCCGCGGCAGAACAGCGGGCGGATGTAGGCGGGCACGAAGCCGGGGAAATCGAACGCGTCGGCCACGCCTTCCTCCAGCGCCATCTGCCGCAGGTTGTTGCCGTAGTCCACGGTCGGCACGCCCAGCGCGTGGAAGGCGAGCATGGCGCGGATGTGGTTGGCCATCGACGCGCGCGCGGCCTGCTCCACCTGCTTCGGCGCGGACACGCGCTTTTCGTCCCATTCTTCCACCGTCCAGCCCTGCGGCAGGTAGCCGTTGACCGGGTCGTGCGCGGAGGTCTGGTCGGTCAGCAGGTCCGGCTTGACCCCGCGCATCAACAGTTCGTCCAGCACGTCTGCGACATTGCCGAGCAGGCCGACCGACAGCGGCTTCTTCGCCGTGCACGATGCCTCGATCAGGCGCAGCGCTTCGTCCAGGTCGTCGGTCCAGGTGTCGAGATAGCCGGTGCGCAGGCGCATCTCGATGCTGCTCCTGCGGCATTCCACCGCCAGGCACGAGGCGCCGGCCATCACCGCGGCCAGCGGCTGCGCGCCGCCCATGCCGCCCAGCCCACCGGTGAACAGCCACTTGCCGGCCAGGCTGCCGTTGTAGTGCTGGCGGCCCATCTCGACGAAGGTTTCGTAGGTGCCCTGGACGATGCCCTGCGCGCCGATGTAGATCCAGCTGCCGGCGGTCATCTGGCCGTACATGGCCAGGCCCTTCCTGTCCAGTTCGTTGAAGTGGTCCCAGGTGGCCCAGCGCGGTACCAGGTTGGAGTTGGCGATCAGCACGCGCGGCGCGTCCACGTGGGTGCGGAACACCCCGACCGGCTTGCCGGACTGCACCAGCAGGGTCTGGTCGTCGTCCAGGCGCCTGAGCGTTTCGACGATGGTGTCGTAGCTCTGCCAATCGCGCGCGGCGCGGCCGATGCCGCCGTACACCACCAGTTCCTGCGGGCGCTCGGCCACGTCCGGATGCAGGTTGTTCATCAGCATCCGCAGCGGCGCCTCGGTGAGCCAGCTCTTGCAGGTCAGGGTGCTGCCGGTGGGCGCGTGGATCGTGCGGCTGGTGTCGAGGCGGGTCATGCGGCGCTCCGGGAGTGGGCGAATTGGAGACAGGATGCGAGCACCTGCTGCAGCGTGCGGCGCAGCGGCGCGGCGTGGTCGGGGTCCAGCGGCGTGGGCCAGTTGCGTTCGTCCACGCACTCGGGTTCGTGCATGTAGCCGCGGCAGGCCAGTTCCATCTGCAGCGTGTGCACGCCGCCCGGGATGTCGCTGTAGTGGCGGGTGATGTAGCCGCCCTTGAAACGTCCGTTGCGCACATGGCGCATGCCGCTGGCCGCGCACAACTGCTCGACCGCATCGGCGAGCGCAGGGTCGCAGCTGGTATCGGGCGTACCGGACGGGCCGGCGCTGCCGATGTTGAACTGCGGCAGCTCGCCTTCGAACAGGTGCGGGATATGCGAGCGGATCGAATGCGCGTCGTACACCACCACGGTGCCGTGGATCGCGCGCAGTCGGGCGATCTCCGCGGCCAGCGCGGCGTGGTAGGGCGCGAACCAGGTGTCGCGGCGGCGGGCGATCTCGGCTGCGTCCGGGCTGTGTCCGTCGCGGTACAGCGGCTGGTTGTCGAAGGTGGTCAGCGGACACAGGCCGGTGGTGTTCTGGCCCGGGTACAGGGAGACGCCGCTCGGATCGCGGTTGAGATCGATCACCGAACGCGACACCGCCGAGCGCAGCGTGGTGGCGCCCATGTCGTGGGCGAACGCGTACAGCTCGTGCACCCACCAGTCCGCATCGCGGCGGGCCAGCCAGGGGGATACGAAGCGATCGGCCAGCGCTTGCGGCAGGTCGGTGCCGGTATGCGGGAAACTGACGATCAGCGGCGCATCGCCGCGGTGGAGGGTGAGCCAATCGGGGAGGGCGGTCATGCAGGGCCTCGCTTTTTTTGTAGGAGCGGCTCTTGTCCCCTTTTCGGGATCAGCCGCGACCGGGGCGTTACCGGTAAGTCCCGGTCACGGCTGAAGCCGCTCCTACAAGGGGTCATGAGCTGGACGTTGCGTCGGGCAGGGACACATCGACTGCGCCCGCCAGCGCGCCATCGCGCACCAGCGCGGTGGCGGCCACCATGTCCGGATGGAAGTAGCGGTCGTCCTGCAGGGTCGGCACCTGCGCGCGCAGGCGCGCACGCACGTTCTCCAGCGCCTCGCTGGAGCGGAGCGGCGCGTGGAAGTCGCAGCCCTGCGCGGCGGCGAGCAACTCGATGCCGACCACGTTGGCCGCGTTTTCGGCCATCGCCAGCAGGCGCCGTGCGCCGTGCGCGGCCATCGACACGTGGTCTTCCTGGTTGGCCGAGGTCGGGATCGAATCGACGCTGGCCGGGTAGGCGCGCTGCTTGTTCTCCGAGACCAGCGCCGCGGCGGTGACCTGCGGGATCATGAAGCCGGAATTGAGCCCCGGCTTCGGGGTCAGGAACGCCGGCAACCCGGACAGCGCCGGGTCCACCAGCATCGCGGTGCGGCGTTCGCTGATCGAGCCGATCTCGCACACCGCCAGCGCCAGCATGTCGGCGGCGAAGGCGACCGGCTCGGCGTGGAAGTTGCCGCCGGACAGCGCCTCGCCGGTGTCGCTGAACACCAGCGGATTGTCGGACACGCCGTTGGCCTCGATCGCCAGCGTGGTCGCCGCCTGGCGCATCACGTCCAGCGCCGCGCCCATCACCTGCGGCTGGCAGCGCAGGCAGTAGGGATCCTGCACGCGCACGTCGTTGTCGCGGTGCGAATCGCGGATCGTCGAGCCGTGCATCAGTCCGCGCAGCGCCGCGGCGCTGGCGATCTGCCCCGGCTGGCCGCGCAGCGCGTGGATGCGCGGATCGAACGGCGTATCGGAGCCTTTCGCCGCCTCGGTGGACAGCGCGCCGGCGACCAGCGCGGCCTGGAACACGGTCTCGATCTCGAACAGGCCGGCCAGCGCGTAGGCGGTGGAGTACTGGGTGCCGTTGAGCAGCGCCAGGCCTTCCTTGGCGCCGAGCGCGAGCGGCTGCAGGCCGGCCTTCGCCAGCGCCTCGCGCGCCGGCAGGCGCTGGCCGCCGACGAAGGCCTCGCCGACGCCGATCATCACCGTGGCCAGGTGCGCCAGCGGCGCCAGGTCGCCGGACGCGCCGACCGAACCCTGGCACGGCACCACCGGTATCACGTCGTGGCGCAGCAACGCCTCCAGCAGCGCCAGCGTGGACGGGCGGATGCCGGACGCGCCCTGCGCCAGGCTGGCCAGCTTCAGCGCCATCATCAGCCGCACCACCGCCGCCGGCATCGGCTCGCCGACCCCGGCCGCATGCGACAGCACGATATTGCGCTGCAGCGCGTCCAGGTCGTCGCGCTCGATGCGTACGCTGGCCAGCTTGCCGAAGCCGGTGTTGATGCCGTACACCGGCTCGCCGCGGGCGACGATCGCGTCCACCGTCCGCGCGCTGCGCAGCACCGCCTCGGCGCAGGCCGGGTCCAGCCGCACGCGCGCGCCGCGGTACACGCCGCGCCACTGCGTCAGGCTCACCGCGCCGGGGCGCAGCAGGATTTCGTCGTTGCTCATTGTCCCCTCCAGATACGCGCATGCAGCGGATTGAAGCCCATGCGATAGACCAGTTCGGCCGGCTCCTCGATGTCCCAGATCGCCAAGTCGCAGGACAGGCCCGCGCGCAGCCGGCCGACCTGCGCGAGGCGGCCCAACGCGCGCGCCGCCTCGCGGGTGAAGCCGGCGATGCACTCGTCCACGGTCATGCGGAACAGCGTCGCCGCCAGGTTCATCGCCAGCAGCGGGCTGGTCAGTGGCGAGGTGCCGGGATTGCAGTCGGTGGCCAGCGCGCGCGGCACGCCGGCCGCGCGCAACGCCGCGATCGGCGGCAGCTGGGTGTCGCGGGTGAAATAGAACGCGCCCGGCAGCAGCACGGCCACGGTGCCAGCCGCGGCCATCGCGGCGATGCCGTCGGCGTCGAGGTATTCCACGTGGTCGGCCGAGCGCGCGCCGTAGCGCGCCGCCAGCGCAGCGCCGCCCTGGTTGGACAGCTGCTCGGCATGGATCTTCAGCGCCAGGCCGTGGCGTTGCGCGGCCTGGAACACCTGCTCGGTCTGCGCCAAGGTGAAGGCGATATGCTCGCAGAACACGTCCACCGCTTCGGCCAGCCCTTGCGCGGCCACCGCCGGGATCATGCGCTCGCACACCTCGTCGATATAGGCCTGCGCGTCGGCGCCGGGCGGCACCGCATGCGCGCCGAGGAAGGTCGGCGACACCGCGACCGCGCGCAGTTCGCCCAGGCGCCGCGCCACGCGCAGCAGGCGCAGCTCGTCGTCCAGGGTCAGCCCGTAGCCGGACTTGATCTCCACCGTGGTCACGCCTTCCCCCAGCAGCGCGTCCAGCCGCGGCAGGCTCGCGGCGAGCAGCGCAGCTTCGTCGGCGGCGCGGGTGGCGCGCACGGTGGAGACGATGCCGCCGCCGGCGCGCGCGATGTCGGCGTAGCTGACGCCTTGCAGGCGCTGCTCGAACTCGCCGGCGCGGTTGCCGGCGTAGACGAGGTGGGTGTGGCAGTCGATCAGGCCCGGACCGATCCAGCGCCCGCCGCAATCGACGCTGCGCCGCGACGCCAGCGCCCCGGGCAGCGCATCGGCGGCCCCGGCGTAGACGATGCGGCCGTCGCGGCTGGCGACTACGCCGTCGCGGACCACGCCCAGGCCGCCGTCATCGGCGTCGAGCGTCATCAGGTGGGCGTTGTGCCAGAGCGTGTCGCAGGGCATGGTCACGGGCGGGCTCGTCGGTTATTTTGTATATACAATATTGCCGGTAGCGGAGGGTGTCCAGTGCAGCCACAGGCGCAGGCGGAGTGGGTCAATTTCTGGTGCGCGCACGCGCTGCTGCCGCAGGGGTGGGCGCGAGACGTGCGCATCGGCGTGCGCGGCGGGCGCATCGGCTACGTGGAAAGCGGCGTGCCCGCCGCGCTGGGCGACCAGCGCCTGGTGATCGCGGTGCCGGGGCTGGGCAACCTGCACAGCCACGCGTTCCAGCGCGGCATGGCCGGCCTGGCCGAGGTCGGCGGCGCCAGCGGCGACAGCTTCTGGAGCTGGCGCGAACTGATGTACCGCTTCCTGCAGCGGCTGGACCCGGACAGCTTCCAGGCCATCGCCGAGCAGGCCTACGTGGAGATGCTCGAAGCCGGCTTCACCCGGGTCGGCGAATTCCACTACCTGCACCACGACGTGGACGGCAGCGCCTATGCCGACCGCGCGGAAATGTCGCGCCGCATCGCCGCCGCCGCCTACGCCAGCGGCATCGGCCTGACCCTGCTGCCGGTGTTCTACGCGCACGCCGATTTCGGCGGCGCGGCGCCGAACCCGGCGCAGCGCCGGCTGATCCACGACGTCGACGGCTATGCCGACCTGCTGCACGGCTGCCGCGATGCGCTGCTGGCGATGGACGATGCGGTGCTGGGGATCGCGCCGCACAGCCTGCGCGCGGTGACCCCGGACGAACTGGAGCGGCTGCTGCCGCTGTGCGACGGGCCGGTGCACATCCATGTCGCCGAGCAGACCCGCGAAGTGGACGCCTGCCTGGCGTGGAGCGGACAGCGCCCGGTGCAGTGGCTGTACGCGCACGCGCCGGTCGATGCGCGCTGGTGCCTGGTGCACGCCACGCACATCGATGCGGCCGAACTGCAGGCGATCGTCGGCAGCGGCGCGGTGGTCGGCCTGTGCCCGATCACCGAGGCCAACCTCGGCGACGGCGTGTTCCCGATGCGCGATTTCGCCCGCGCCGGCGGCCGCTTCGGCGTCGGCTCCGATTCCAATGTGCTGATCGACGCGGCCGAGGAACTGCGCCTGCTCGAATACGGCCAGCGCCTGCAGTTGCGCGGCCGCAACGTGCTGGCCGCCGACCCGGCGCTGTCCAGCGGCCGCTACCTGTTCCAGTCGGCGCTGTGCGGCGCGGCGCAGGCGCTAGGCGTGGCGTGCGGCTTGCAGGTGGACGCGCCCGCGGACCTGGTCGAGCTGGACCCGGCGCATCCGGCGCTGGCCGCGCGCGAGGGCGATGCCTGGCTCGACAGCTGGGTGTTCGCTGCGCGCAATGGCGCAGTCCGTTCGGTATGGCGCAATGGCCGCGAGCTGGTCAGCCAGGGCCGGCATCGCCGCCGCGATGCGACCGCCGCCGCCTACGCGCGTGCGCTGGCCTCGCTGTTGCAAGGATGATCGCCCTTTCCGCCCGTCTATGCGGCCCGTGTCGCCGCGCATCGCCGCCCTGCGCAGGTGCTGCATGACGCAGACCCCACCGCCGGCGCCGCTCAACCAGCGCATCCGCAGCGAAATCGAAGGCCGCATCCGCAGCGGCGAATGGCCGCCAGGCCATCGCATCCCGTTCGAGCACGAGCTGATGGCCCAGTACGGCTGTTCGCGCATGACCGTCAACAAGGTGCTGGCGATGCTCGCCGATGCCGGCATGATCGAGCGCCGCCGCCGCGCCGGCTCGTTCGTCGCGCGGCCGCATCCGCACATGGAGCAGGTGGCGCTGGACATCCCTGACATCCCGGTCGAGGTCGCCGCGCGCGGCCACGCCTACCGCTTCGAGCTGCTCGACCAGTGCCGGCGCAAGCCGCGCGCTGGCGTGCCGCAGGAGGCCGAGGTCGCCGCCGCCGGCAGCGTGCTGGCGCTGCGCAGCCTGCACCTGGCCGACGGGCGCCCGTTCGCGCTGGAGGAGCGGGTGATCAATCCGGCGGCGGTGCCGGAGGCGCTGGAGATGGATTTCGCGGTCACCGTGCCCGGCAGCTGGCTGTTGCAGCATGTGCCGTGGACGCGCGCGCAGCACCGCATCAGCGCGATCGGCGCCGATGCCGCCCAGGCGCAGCGGCTGCAGGTGCCGGCCGGCACCGCCTGCCTGGTGATCGACCGCCAGACCTGGCGCGGCGAGCAGGCCATCACCTACGTGCGGCAGGTGTTCCTGGGCGACACCTACGACCTGATCGCGCGCTTCTCGCCGGGCGGCCGATGAGCGTCGCCGGCAGGCGTCGGCGCGTCGCGCAGCCGCGACGCATCCAGCGCAATTGACGCGCCGCCGCACGGGTGACGCGCGCGCCGCACTGCGGCGTACGTTTGTCCTACCCGCCGGTCTCTGGCAAGTTAGCGCCAGGACGGGGCGAGGGGCCGCGGCCGCAGAACGAAGGATGGTTCGGCATGACGTATTTCGTTACCGGCGCCAGCGGCTTCATCGGGCGCCACCTCGTGGCCAACCTGCTGCGCCGCAAAGGCCTGGTCCATGTGCTGGTGCGCGCCGACTCGCGGCGCAGGTTCGATGCGCTGGTGCGCGAACAGGGCTGGGACGCCAAGCGCCTGGTGATCCTGCAGGGCGACATGACCGCGGAAAACTGCGGATTGAGCGCCGCGCAGGTGCGCGCCTTGGCTAGCAAGGTCAAGCACTTCTTCCATCTCGCCGCGCTGTACGACCTCACCGCCAAGGCCGAGGCGCAGCGCGCGGCCAACCTCGACGGCACCCGCCACGCGCTGGAGCTGGCCGCGCAGATCCACGCCGGGGTGTTCCACCACACCAGTTCGATCGCCGCGGCCGGGCTGTACCCGGGCATCTTCCGCGAGGACATGTTCGAAGAAGCCGAAGGCCTGGACGACCCCTACCTGCGCACCAAGCACGACGCCGAGGCGCTGGTGCGCGCGCAAACGCGGATCAAGTGGCGCATCTACCGCCCGGGCATGGTGGTCGGCGATTCGCGCAGCGGCGTCATCGACAAGATCGACGGGCCGTACTATTTCTTCCCGCTGATCAAGAAGCTGCGCCAGCTGCTGCCGCCGTGGGCGCCGATGCTGGGCATCGAAGGCGGGCGCATCAACATCGTGCCGGTGGATTTCGTCGCCGATGCGATGGACCACATCGCGCACAAGCCCAAGCTGGACGGCCACACCTTCCACCTGACCGATCCGGAGCCGCTGCGCGTGGGCGAAGTGCTCAACGTGTTCTGCCGCGCCGGGCACGCGCCGGAGATGACCCTGCGCGTGGACGCGCGCATGTTCGCGTTCGTGCCGTCGGGGATCCGCGCCGCGGTCGGCAGCCTGCCGCCGGTGCGCCGCTTCGTCGGCATGCTGCTGCGCGATTTCCGCATCCCGCGCGAAGTGCTGAAGTTCATCACCTATCCCACGCGCTTCGACAGCCGCGAAACCGAACGCGCGCTCAAGGGCAGCGGCATCGCCGTGCCGCGGCTGGAGGACTACGCCTGGCGCCTGTGGGACCACTGGGAACGGCACCTGGATCCGGAGCTGTTCGTCGATCGCAGCCTGAAGGGCAAGGTGCGCGGCAAGGTAGTGCTGATCACCGGCGGCTCGTCGGGCATCGGCCTGGCCACCGCCAGGCGCGTGGCCGAGGCCGGCGCCACCACCATCATCGTCGCCCGCGGCGAACAGGAACTGCATGCCGCGCGCGATGCGATGAACGCCAACGGCGGCAAGGTCTTCGCCTACACCGCCGACCTGTCCGACCTGGCCGGCTGCGATGCGCTGCTCAAGACCGTGCTCGAGGCGCACGGCCACGTCGACGTGCTGATCAACAACGCCGGGCGCTCGATCCGCCGCTCGATCGAGCTAAGCTACGACCGCTTCCACGACTTCGAGCGCACCATGCAGCTGAACTACTTCGGCAGCCTGCGCCTGATCATGGGCGTGTTGCCGGGCATGACCGCGCGGCGCAAGGGCCACATCATCAACGTCAGCTCGATCGGGGTGCTGGCCAATTCGCCGCGCTTCTCCGCGTACGTGGCCTCGAAGGCCGCGCTGGACGCGTGGAGCCGCTGCGCGCAGGGCGAACTGTCCGGCAAGGGCATCAGCTTCACCACGGTCAACATGCCGCTGGTGAAGACGCCGATGATCGCGCCGACCAAGATGTACGACAGCGTGCCGACGCTGAGCGTGGAGGAGGCCGCCGACCTGATGGTCAAGGCGATCATCGAGCGCCCGAGCCGGGTGGCGACGCGGCTGGGCATCTTCGCCGCGCTGGTCAACGCGGTGGCGCCGAAGGCCTACGAGGTGGTGATGAACACCGCCTTCGAGCTGTTCCCGGACTCGGCCGCAGCCAAGGGCGACCGCAAGGCGCTACGCGAAGCCAAGCCCAGCCAGGAGCAGATCGCGTTCGCCGCGTTGATGCGTGGGGTGCATTGGTGAAGCGCGGGACTCGGGACTCGTAAAAGCGTTAGCACCTGCGACTCGCTGGCCTGGTTTTCGGCAGTCGGCGGCCAATCCGCTTTTACGAGTCCCGAGTCCCGAGTCCCGAGTCCCGCCCCCCCTCACATCGTTCGACACTGGCGCCAGCGCACCGGCTCGTCGTGGCCGGGGCGCGGATTGAGCTGGATGCGCGCGGTGCGCAGCATCGGGTAGCGCTCCACCTGCTTGCAGATCAGCGGCCATACCGCGGCGTCGTCGCCGGCACGGTCCACCACCAGGGTCATGCGCGTCTGCCAGATGCCGCGGATCACGCCCGGGGTCGCGGCCAGCGCCCTGGACACGGACTGCTGATCGCGCTGCAGCGTGGCCTCGTCCGGTTCGCCGGGCGGCTCGCCGCCGGCCGCTGGCGTCTGCGCCGAGGCGGACACAGGCGGCGGCGACTGTGGAGCGGAAGCAGCGGCATTTGCCCCCGGATCCGGCGCGGCCGCCGGTGTGGCCGGCTCGGCCGTGTCGACAGCGGCCGCGGGTGCCGGCGTCGCGGCCGTCGCTACGGCGCCGTCGGCGTGGTCGCGCAGCGCCAGGCTGCCCAGCGCGCCGAGCAGCGCCAGCGCGAACGCCGCCAGCGCGGCGATCGCGGTGTGCCGCCGCGCGCGGTTGCGGGCCGCGCCTACGATCGCGTCTTCCACTTCGCTCGGCAGGTAGGGCTTGAGCAGCGGCCAGATGCGCGGCCCGTCGAGGATCTCGATCGACTGCTTCTCCGCGGCCACGACGCCGTCGCGCTGCACCTTGCCCTCGGTGACCAAGATGCCGCCCTGCGCGCCGGCCAGCCGCGCGGCGGCGCCCAGCTCGTTCACCGCGGCCGAGCCGATCCGGTAGGCGCGGCCGTGCTTGCACGACAGCAGCCAGCGCGCATCGCCGCGGGTCATCACGAAGTCGCTCTGCGGCTCCTGCGCGGCGTCCTCGGCCAGGTCCACGTCCTGCATCTGCCGCTGCTCGCGCATCGCGCGCTTGACCATGCGCGAGAAATCGCGCCAGTGCATCCCGGCCAGCGCCTGCAGGCCGGCCTGGGTCTCGTTGACGCGGCGGCGCACCAGCCACAGGTAGAGGGTGGCCGCAAGCCACGCCACGACGGCCACTACCGTTGCCGCTATCCAGGAAAACATGCTCACACCCGCGCCGTACGCTTTCAATGACCGCAGTTTATCGTCGGCGCGTCACGGCGGCGCTAGGATCGTTGCCGCGGGAACGACGGACACAAGAAGACCCGCCAGTCCGAAGCCGAGAGGGGAGGGGAGCAAACGGTCTTCGATGGACTGGCGGGTCCGGCTCGATTGTCGATAAAAACTTGCTGCTTTGCAACAAAGCCTATTCGGCGCCGCCTGCAGGCGTGGCGCGCTTGCCTGGCTTGCGTTTCGGCGCCGGCGTGGCGGTCCTGGCGGCAGCGGCCTTCTTCGCGGCGGTCTTCTTCGGCGCCTGCTTGCGTGGCGCCGGCGCTGGCGCGGCGGTCTTGGGGGTCTTGCGCGCGGCGCGTTTCGGCGCGCCGTTCAGATTGCGCAGTTGCGCGTTCAGCGCGTCCACGCGTTCTATCAGGCTGCCCAGATCCTCGCGGCTGGGCACCTCCAGGCGGCGCAACGCGCGCTGCACCCGGTCCTCGAACACCTTTTCCAGCCGGTCCCAGGTGTCCACCGCGCGCTCGCGCGCCTGGCCGACCCGACTCTCCATCGCGTCGCGGACCGCCTCCACGCCGCCGCCGGCGAGCTTGCGCGTGCTCTGCTCCAGCGACAGGCCCTCCTTCACCAGGGTCTCGAACAGCTTGCCGCCTTCGGCCTGGGCGCGGCCGAAGGCGCCGACGCCGGCCAGCCATACCTGCTGCGCCGATTCGCCCAGCCGCTTGGACAGTTTTTCCGCCTGCGACTGCACGCTCTCGGCGGCGCCGGCGGAACTCTTCTTCTTGCGTGCGGATTTCTTCAGGGTGGCCATGGCGTTGCGGTTCCTTCAGCGGGTGGGTGGTGGCTGGATCCAGACTCACGGCGTTGGCTAGAGCAATCACACCAGCGCGGCGATCTCATCGGGTGGAGCGGGCGCGCCGCGAATGGGGTGCGCGCGTGCCGCCGCGGCGCGCGACGATCTGTTCGACGTCGTCCAGCGCGCGGCGCAGGCGCGCGGTGGTCTCGGTCATGCGCCGCGGCTGCACGTCGACGCCGTCGAGGAAGGTGCGGTGGCGGTCGTCGAGGATCTCGCGGCGCAGCCCGATGCCGTGCGCGGCCAGCAGCGGTTCCAGCGCGGCGGCGTTGCGGCGCAGGTCGGCCAGGGTGTTGCGGTAGGCGAGCTGGCAGACGCGGTGGCGCGCCGAATAGCTGAAGAGGTTGGTGAAGAACAGCTCGCTGTCGTCGGCATTGGGTTCGAACACCAGCTGGTCCACGTGCGGGTATTGGCGCGCGTACTTCTCCAGCCCGACCTGCATGCGCGACTGCAGCAGGGTGCGGAAGGTCTGCGACAGCACTGCCGGCAGGCCACCGCTGAGCAGGCGGGTGCGGTCCACCTGGCCGCCGCGGCGCGGCGCGTGGGTGGCGTCGTAGGGCACCAGCGGATTGATGCCGATCATCAGGTCGATGCCGCGCTCCAGCAGCGTGGAGGCGTGCATCGTGCGCCGCAGGGCGCCGTCGACGTAGTGGCGCCCGCCGATCTCCACCGGCGGGTACAGGCCCGGCAGCGCCGCGCTGGCCTGCACCGCCAGCGAGATCGGCACCTGCTCGAAGCCCGGTTCGCCGAAGCGCACCGTGCCGCCGCTGTCCAGGTCCACCGCCACCACGAACAGATCGGCGCCGAGCGTGCGGAAGTCGTTGCTGCGCCCGCGGCGGCTGAACACGTCCTGCATGAAGCGCTCGACCCCGGCGTTGTCGAACAGTCCGCTGGGCACCAGCCCGCCGAAGCGGGTGATCAGGTCCGACCAGCGGGTCTTGCGCGGCTCGGTCAGCAGGTCGTGCCACCAGCCGTAGGCCAGCTTCGGCAGGGTCGAGGCGCGGCGCAGGTATTCGTAGACGTTGGGACGCAGGAAATCCTCGGGACGGAAATGCGCATCGTCGCTGTTGCCGGTGACGAAGATCCGGCAGATCTCGGCGCTGCTGATGCGGTTGGCCAGGCCCGCGGCCAGGAATGCGCCGGAACTGACCCCGACGTAGCAGTCCAGTCGGGTCAGGTCCAGCCCGTCCAGCGCCTCGTCGAGCGCGCGCAGCGCGCCCAGTCCGTACATGCCGCCGATCGGGCCGCCGCCGGCGATGGCCAGGCCGATGCGGCCGTGCGAGCGGGGGCGGGGCGAGGCGCTGTGGAGGGAGAGCATGCGCGGTCCGCGGCAGACGTTGTCGCGAGTGTAGCCGAGCGCGGCTACGCTTGCGGTCCCTCCCCGCTGCCACCATCATCGACGCTCATGCCGCGCCACAATCCCGTCCTCGAACGCCTCGGCCGCCGCCTGGCCTGGCACCAGGCCGTGCACGATCCGGCCCACGAACCGCGCAACGCGCTGCGCTGGCTGCAGGAGCTGCGGCGCTGGCAGTCGCAGCGGCTGGAGCGCAGCTTCGAGCACTTCCTGGAGGATCCGCAACGGCGTCCGGCGGCGATGTTCTTCCTCACCGACGTCTACGGCGACCGCGACTTCAGCCGCCGCGACGCGGACATCGTCAAGGTGCTGCCGATGATGCAGCGGCTGATGCCGGCGTCGCTGCTGGACACGGTCGCCGACGGCATCGAACTGGGCGCGCTGACCCACGTGCTGGACCTGCGCATGGCCGAGGCGCTGCACGCGCTGGCGCCGCGGCGCCGGCGCCTGGACGACGCGCTGTACGCGCAGGCCTACCGGCAGACCGGCCTGCGCCGCCTGCGCCTGCATCAGATCGACCTGATCGCCAGCGTCGGCCTGGGCCTGGCGCAGGCGGTGCATACCCCGGGCGTGCGCATGCTGTTGCGTTTCGCGCGCGGCCCGGCCAAGGCGGCCGGCCTGTCGGAGCTGCAGGGTTTCCTCGAGCGCGGTTTCGAGGCGTTCTCCAAGCTGGGCGACGCCGAGGGCTTCATCGGCGACATCGAAACCACCGAGCGCGAGGTGTCGCGGCGCCTGTTCGCCGGGCATCCGGACCCGTTCGCGTTCGACTGAGCGCGCTGCACCGGGGGCGCTAGGCCCACGCCCCAGCCACGCCACCGAAGCCGACATCCCTTCTCCCATCGGGAGAAGGTGGCCCGAAGGGCCGGATGAGGGTGCGGAGCGAAGCCTCGTGCGCCCGATCCACGAGGCTTCGCTCCGTACCCTCACCCCAACCCCTCTCCCGGTGGGAGAGGGGCTTTCGTTGCCCGGCCCTGCTTGGCGGC
>NZ_JAFIWC010000037.1 GCF_017163755.1 Xanthomonas sp. | reverse complement strand
CCTCCCCGAGCGGTTCCGGTCCCCAGCGGTTACACTGGCCACCCATCGCCACGAGGCAGGCACACACTTGGCCAAGCCCAATTACTCCTTCGAGAAGCGTCAGCGCGAGATCGCGAAGAAAAAGCAGCAGGACGAGAAGGACGCGCGCAAGCGCGAAGCGCGCGAGGCGGCCAAGGCCGCAACGGACACCCCGCCCAAAGCGCCGGACACCGACGCCTGAAGCGCCTGGCGGGCGTCGCGCGTTGATCCTGAGCGCAACGCCGACGTACCCGGTATACGCCTGACCGGCGTGTCCGATCGCGCCGCCGCGTCGCATCGTCGCTGAAGACCCGGCAGCGCGGCATGTGGCGCAGATGGAATCGCGCCAGCGGTCAGCCGGTGCCGGCTGCCACGCCGGCGGCGGGCAGCGTCGGCGGAAACCACTGCGCACGCGCCAGCCAGCCCTGCAGGAACCTGGCCAGCGCCGGACGCGCCTGCGCCAGCTCGCGGCAGTAGTCGATGCGGCCCTGGCGGTACGGCGCATAGACCTGCGCCGGACCGGCCGCCTGCCTCGGCTCGTCACCTGCGCGATCGGCAAGGCCTCGGCGACTGGAAGCGTGCCTTCCCGGCTTAGCCGTCCACGCCTCGCCCACCCCACCGTCACGATCCGTGCGCGCGACGCCGCGCACAGTGGTCATTCCTGTTGCCGCACCGGAGACCATGCATGGCCAGCCCGCAAGAACTGGAAGAGAAATTCTGGAAGGCGCTCAAGTCCGACCGCACGGTGATGCTCGGCCTGGACGGCGTGGAAGACGGCCACGCGCGCCCGATGACGGCGCAGTTCGAAGGCGACCGCGGCGGCCCGATCTGGTTCTTCACCGCCAAGGACAATGCACTGGTGCAGGCGCTGGCGCACAGCGCGCAGCGGCGCGTCATCGCCGCCTTCAGCGCCAAGGACCACGACCTGTTCGCGAGCATCAGCGGCACGCTGAGCGTCGACAACGACCGCGCGGTGATCGACCGGCTGTGGAACGGCTTCATCGAAGCCTGGTACGAGGACGGCAAGGACGATCCGAAGCTGGCGCTGTTGCGCCTGGACCCCGACCACGCGCAGATCTGGCTCAACGGCTCCAGCCTGATGGCTGGCATCAAGGTCCTGCTCGGCATCGACCCCAAGCGCGACTACCAGGACAAGGTCGCGGACGTGCCGCTGCGCTGAGGACGTGGCGCGCAGCGCCGATCCGAGCGGGTATTCGATGGCGTCTGGCGGCGCCCTGCGGTGGCCGCCGCAACTGCCTGCAACGCGAGAGGCGAGGCGCGACCGAGCAAGCGTCGCCTTCAGAAGGCGGTCCCGGCTGACCCCGCCGTTGTCGTGATAGAACGCCACGTCGGCCACGAACAGCTGCGCGAACGCCGGCAGATCGCAGGCGTTGCAGGTACCGAACAGACGCTGGTCAATCGCCGCGATGGTGTCGCACAACGCTGCGGCGGCACTGTCCGCCACCGGCTCCGCCGTGCGGGCATCGGCCGCGCATGCCGTCAGCAACAACGATCCCATCCCTTCGCCATTCGGTGCGGCTAGTGAGCCGGCCATGGCGACCGCCGCAAGGGCACAGACCCGAAAGGGCACGCGGACGCCAGGACCTGGCGGGCAGCCGACACCCGGCAGGCGCAATCACCTGCAGGCCGCGCGGCCACCACCGGCTCCGACCGCAGCGCTACATGTTGCGCCGGTACTCGCCGCCCACCTCGTACAGCGCATGGCTGATCTGGCCCAGGCTGTGGGTCTTCACCGCCTCCATCAGCGCGGCGAAGACGTTGCCGCGTTCGCGCGCGGTGCGCTGCAGGTAGCCCAGGCCGGCGGCATCCGCCGCAGCCGGCGCCGCGGCATCGCCGTACCATGCGCGCGCGACAGAGGACGCCATGGCGTTGCGGCGCCGCTGCCAGCCCTGCACGTTGCCGATCTGCTGGGCCTTTTCCTGCTCCGTGGAGCGGATCAGTTCGATCTGCGTGGCCACCTCGCCGGCATGCTCCTTCGGCAGGAAGGTGTTGACGCCCACCAGCGGCAGGCTGCCGTCGTGCTTCTTGTGTTCGTAGTACAGGCTCTCTTCCTGGATCTTGCCGCGCTGGTACATGGTGTCCATCGCGCCGAGCACGCCGCCGCGCTCGCTGATCGCCTCGAATTCCTTGTACACCGCCTCCTCGACCTGGTCGGTGAGCTGCTCGACGATGAAGCTGCCCTGCCACGGGTTCTCGCAGAAGTTCAGCCCGAGCTCCTTGTTGATGATCATCTGGATCGCCACCGCACGGCGCACGCTTTCCTCGGTGGGCGTGGTGATCGCCTCGTCGTAGGCATTGGTGTGCAGGCTGTTGCAGTTGTCGAACAGCGCGTACAGCGCCTGCAAGGTGGTGCGGATGTCGTTGAACTGGATCTCCTGCGCGTGCAGCGAGCGGCCGCTGGTCTGGATGTGGTACTTCATCATCTGGCTGCGCTCGTTGGCGCCGTAGCGCTCGCGCATCGCGCGCGCCCAGATGCGCCGCGCGACGCGGCCGATGACCGTGTACTCCGGGTCCATGCCGTTGCTGAAGAAGAAGCTCAGGTTCGGCGCGAAATCGTCGATGCGCATGCCGCGCGCCAGGTAGTACTCGACGATGGTGAAGCCGTTGCTCAGGGTGAAGGCCAGCTGGCTGATCGGATTCGCGCCGGCCTCGGCGATGTGGTAGCCGGAGATCGACACCGAGTAGAAGTTGCGCACTTTCTGCTCGACGAAGTACTGCTGGATGTCGCCCATCATGCGCAGCGCGAACTCGGTGCTGAAGATGCAGGTGTTCTGCGCCTGGTCCTCCTTGAGGATGTCGGCCTGCACCGTGCCGCGCACGCTGGACAGCGTCTGCGCCTTGATCTGCGCGTAGGTCTGTGCGTCCACCAGCTGCTCGCCGCTGACGCCGAGCAGGGCCAGGCCCAGGCCGTCGTTGCTCGGCGGCAGTTCGCCGTGGTAGCGCGGACGCTCCCGGCCCTCGAACAGCTGCGCCAGGGTCCGTTCGGCCTGCGCCCAGCGCGCCGCATCGGCCCGCAGGTACTTCTCCACCTGCTGGTCGATCGCGGTGTTCATGAACATCGCCAGGATCATCGGCGCCGGACCGTTGATGGTCATCGACACGCTGGTGGTCGGCGCGCACAGGTCGAAGCCGGAGTACAGCTTCTTCATGTCGTCCAGCGTCGGCACGTTGACCCCGGAATTGCCGATCTTGCCGTAGATGTCCGGACGCGGCGCCGGGTCCTCGCCGTACAGGGTCACGCTGTCGAACGCGGTGGACAGCCGCGCGGCCGGCTGGCCCACGCTCAGGTAGTGGAAGCGGCGATTGGTGCGCTCGGGCGTGCCTTCGCCGGCGAACATGCGGATCGGGTCTTCGCCGGCGCGCCGGTACGGATAGACGCCGCCGGTATACGGATAGCTGCCGGGCAGGTTCTCCTTGCCGAGGAACCTCAGCAGCTCGCCCCAGCTCTTGTAGCGCGGCGCGGCGATCTTCGGGATCGGCTGGTGGCTCAGCGACTGGCGGTAGTTCTCCACGCGGATGGCCTTGCCGCGCACCTCGTACTCGGTGACCTCGTCGGTGATCGACTTGAGCCGCTGCGGCCACTCGCGCAGCAGTTTCAGCGATTCGTTGGACAGCGCCTGCACGGCGTCGTTGTAGCGCTGGCGCAGCGCGAACAGGGTGCGGTCGGCGGCGGCGGGGTGCTGCGCCGTCGCCGCCGGCACCGCGCCAGCCGGCAGCGTTGCCGCGTCGGGCGGCGCTGCGCCGTCGTCGTCGAGCAGCCGCGCCTTCTCCACCGGCGCGCCGCGCTGCATCGGCGACGGCAGCAGGTCCGACGCGTCGTACAGCTCCAGTTGCCTGGGCAGCCGCGGGTCCTGCAGCTCGTGCAAGGCCTGCCAGAACGACTGCGCGCGGTCGGCCGCCTCGGCCTGCTTGTCGACCGCCGCATTGAGCGCACGGCCCTGTTCGGCGATCTCGGCCAGATAGCGCACGCGCGCGCCCGGGATCAGCACGGTGGCGCGCGGCTCCTTCAGCGTGGTGTCCAGTTCGGGGCGGAAGTCGCAGCGCAGCGCTCCGGCCGCAGGCGCCTGGCCGGTTGCCGCGCCGGTCTGCCCGGCATGCGCGGCGTACTCGATCGAAGACGGTCCCGGCGACACGCCGGCCGCGGCGTCCAGCCCCAGCTTGCCGCGAAGCAGCCGGCACAGGTTGACGAACATCCAGCTGATGCCCGGGTCGTTGAACTGGCTGGCGATGGTCGGATATACCGGCACATCCTCGTCGGCCATCTGGAACGCGACGCGGTTGCGCTTCCACTGCTTGCGCACGTCGCGCAACGCGTCTTCGGCGCCGCGCCTGTCGTACTTGTTCAGCACCACCAGCTCGGCGAAGTCGAGCATGTCGATCTTCTCCAGCTGGCTGGGCGCGCCGTAGTCGCTGGTCATCACGTAGACCGGGAAATCGACCAGGTCGACGATTTCCGAATCGCTCTGGCCGATGCCGGCGGTCTCCACGATCACCAGGTCGTAGCCGATGCCCTTCAGCAACGCGATGCAGTCCTTGAGCACGGTGTTGGTCGCCGCGTGCTGGCGGCGCGTGGCCATCGAGCGCATGAACACGCGCGGGCTGCGCAGCGCGTTCATGCGGATGCGGTCGCCGAGCAGCGCGCCGCCGGTGCGGCGCCGGGTCGGATCCACCGACACCACCGCGATGCGCATCTGCGGGAAACTGGCCAGGAACCGGTTGAGCAACTCGTCGGTGACCGAGGACTTGCCGGCGCCGCCGGTGCCGGTGAGGCCCAGCACCGGCGCTGTGCGCCGGGTGCGGGACTCGGGACTGGGGACTCGGGACTCGGACGTGCCCGGCAGGCCGGATTGCCACTGCTTGCGCAGCAGGGCCAGCTCGGACTCGGAGAACGCGCCATCCTCGAGCGCCGACAGCACCCGGCCGATGCCGATCTCGTCGTCGATGTGCGGCAACGACGCGCCGGCCTGTTCCGGGTCCCGAGTCCCGAGTCCCGAGTCCCGCGCGCGCGAAGCGCGCTGCACCACGTCCTCGATCATCTCCACCAGGCCCATCTTCATGCCGTCGTTGGGGTGGTAGATGCGTTCGACGCCGTAGGCCTGCAACTCGGCGATCTCCTCCGGGGTGATGGTGCCGCCGCCACCGCCGAACACGCGCACGTGGCCGGCGCCGCGCTCGCGCAGCATGTCCACCATGTACTTGAAGTATTCGACGTGGCCGCCCTGGTACGAGGACAACGCGATCGCGTCGGCGTCTTCCTGCAGCGCGGCGCGCACCACGTCCTCGACGCTGCGGTTGTGCCCCAGGTGGACCACCTCGGCCCCCTGCCCCTGGATCAGCCGGCGCATGATGTTGATCGCCGCATCGTGGCCGTCGAACAGGCTCGCGGCGGTGACGAAACGCAGCGGACTGGTGTCCGGCTGCGCCAGCGGGATGCGGGACGCGGGAAGGCTCATCAGAAATAACATCACATCGAAAGATGTCACGATTCTAGGCCTGCCGGCGCTTATGGGCAGGTTGCGCTGCAACATCAGCATGCAAATATCTCTCGCGTGAATGGGGCATCGGCATGCGTCAACGGCACCACGACGCGCCGCGTTTCCAGCCACGTCGGCAGCCGCCGATGTCGCTGGAGAAATCGCATGTGGATTCGTCCTTGGTTGCTGTGCGCCTTGCTGGGCACCGGGCTGGCCGGTGCGGCGATGGCATCGCCGGCACAGGCGCGCACGGTGGTGGAGGTGTCGGTGCGCAGCGCGCCGCCGCCGCCGCGGTTGGAGCGGGTCGTCGTTCGCCCGGGCTACGTGTGGAGCCCGGGCTACTGGCACTGGAACGGGCGCCGCCACGTCTGGGTCGGCGGCCGCTACGTGCTGGCGCGCCCGGGGTATGTGTACGTGGGACCGCGCTGGGAACACCGCGGCCCCGGCTACCGTTTCCACCGCGGCTATTGGGTGCATCGCTGAGCCGCGAGGAGCGCGGCCGCCGCACGCAGCGGCCGCGTTCCACGTCGATGCTGCAACGCGTCGTGACCGCGTCGCCAGGCCTGGCGATAGTGGGCACGCGGCGCCGTACCGCGGCGTATCCTTGGGGGAGGACGCGATGTTCGAGCACTCGATGTCGTGCGCCATCGCCGCGCTGCCACTGGCGGCCCGCGCGTTCTCCGCTTCCATGACGCAAAGCGACGGGCGCTTCGGCCAAGCCCCGCAGATGCCGCTGCGCCTGCGCGGCCTGTCCGCTTCCGGCCCGGCCACGCTCTGCCGCGGCCGGACCCGTCAGCTCAAGCGCCCAGGCCTGTAACCGATGCCGCGGCCGATTCCGCGCGGCGCCTACTGGATCGCGGTCGCGGTGCTGGTGGTCGCGGCCGCCACGGTCGCCGCGTGGCGCGAGCGCCCGCGCGACGCGGCCTCGCGGCAGCCGCTGGGCGAGGCGATCGGCGATTCGCTGCGCGCGGCGGCAGAACGCGATCGCGCATCTCCCGCAGCGCCCCCGGCGCCGGCGCCGCGCGCCAACCGGCCCGACGGCGGCGTGCATTTCGATGCACGCGGCCAGGTCTTGCCGGATGCCGGGCTGCGGCGCCATTTCGATGGGTACCTGAGCGCGTTCGGCGCGCAGGATCCGGTCCGCGTCCGCCAGCGCCTGGGCGACGACCTGGCCGCGCGCATGAGCGCGGCGCAGGCGCAGGCGGTGCTCGACTGGTTCGACCGCTACGCCGCTTATGTGCACGCGGCCAGCGCCTTGCCTGAAACCGCCGATCCGCTGGAGCGGCAGCGCCGGCTGCAGGCGCTGCGCTCACGCCTGCTCGGCGCCCAGGCCGCGGCCGGCTTGTTCGTCGACGAGACCGCCGGAGCTGCGGGCGCGTCCGCCTTGCGCGACCTGCAGGCCTACCGATCCGAGCCGATCGCGGCAGGCGCGGGTGTCGCGTCCGCTGGACGAGCGGATGCGGATCCGTGCGCACTGGACGCGACGCGCCGGCCGGACGCGCTGCGGATGCAGCCGCGCTGACCAACGCGAGCATCCGTGGCTGATACGGTGCCCGCGGCACGATGCGCGCCCGCTTGCGCGAAGCGGCCGCAGGCGGCGTCGCGACTGCGACAGCTGATCTCCCGCTGAAGCGCGAACGCGAGGTCGCAGGCAGCGAGATCGCGCTGCCTATACTCGGCCGTATCCCCTTCCTGCTGGAGTTCGGCATGGCCCACACCGTCCTTTGCGGCAGCGAGCGCGTTGCGCCGCCGGGCTGCGTCGATGCCGGCAAGTTCCCCGCCGAGCGGCGGCTGCGCGTGCTGCTGGCGCTGCGCCAACCGGCGCTGGACGCCGCCGCCGCGCAACTGCTGCGGACGCCGGCAGCGGACGCGCCGGCCGCGCTGTCGCGCGCCGAGTTCGCCGGGCGCTTCGCGGCCAGCGCGCAGGACCTGCAGCGGATACAGGCCTTCGCCGACGATTACGACCTGCGCGTCGAGCAGACCCACGCGCACGGCGGTACGGCGATCCTGGAAGGCAGCGTGCAGCAGTTCGACGCGGCGTTCCGGGTGGACCTGCGCCAGTTCCAGCAGGGCGAGCGCCGCTTTCGGGGACGCACCGGCGCGGTGTCGATCCCAAAGGCGCTGGAGGGCATCGTCACCGCGGTGCTGGGCCTGGACGACCGGCCGCAGGCGCGGCCGCCGACGCGCGCGCTGGAGCGCCCGCCCGCGGTCGCGGCAGCGATCGCCCAGCAGTACACGCCCGCGCAGCTGGCCGAGCTCTACGGCTTCCCCGAGCACGACGGCGCCGGCCAGTGCATCGGCATCATCGCCCTCGACGGCGGCTACGAGACGGCCAAGCTGGCCGCCTACTTCGCCGAACTGCGGCAGCCGGCGCCGCAGGTGGTCGAGGTGCTGCTGGCCGGCGCGCAGAACCGGCCCACCGGCAACACGCGCAGGGCCGACGTCGAAGTGCAGATGGACGTGCAGATCGCCGGCGCGATCGCGCCGGCGGCGAAGATCGTCGTCTATTTCGCGCCGAACACCGACAACGGCTTCCTCGAGGCCATCGTCGCCGCGATCCACGACCGCGAGCACGCGCCCGACGTGCTGGCGATCAGCTGGGGCTTCACCGAGTCGCTGTGGACGCCGCAGTCGCGCGAAGCCTACAACCGCGCGTTCCAGGCCGCGGCGCTGATGGGCATCACCGTGTGCGTGGCGTCCGGCGACGACGGCGCCAGCGACGGCCAGCCGGGCCTGAACGTGTGCTTCCCGGCGTCCAGCCCGTTCGTGCTGGCCTGTGGCGGCACGCGGCTGCGGGTGGACGCGCAGGGCGCGCACGAACAGGCCTGGGCGCATGGCGGCGGCGGGCAGAGCGCGGTGTTCGCGCAGCCGGCGTGGCAGCAGGGCCTGGCGCTGACCGGCGCCGGCGCGCAGCGCCAGCCGCTGACGATGCGCGGCGTCCCCGACGTGGCCGCCAATGCCGATGCCGAAACCGGCTACTACGTGCATATCGATGGCCAGCCGGCGGTGATGGGCGGCACCAGCGCCGCCGCCCCGCTGTGGGCCGCGCTGCTGGCGCGCTGCTACGGGGTCAACGGTGGCGGCCGCGCGTTCCTGCCGCCGCGGCTGTATGCCCACGCCGACGCCTGCCGCGACGTGGTCGAAGGCGGCAACGGCGGTTTCCATGCCGCGCCCGGCTGGGACGCGTGCACCGGGCTGGGCGTGCCGTACGGCACGCGCGTCGCCGCAGCGCTGGCCGGCTCGCCCGCACCCGCGCCGGGCTGACAGCTCGCGCGCATCCTCTGGCACCGAGGGGGCGGCATGGGCGACCACGACACGCCACGGCGGCCCGCGCAGCGTCGCAGTTCGGACCGAGACGACCGCCCGGCGCGGCTGCGGCAGGCGCCGGGCATCGATGCCGCCGGCGCCGTCCAATTGCTTTAAAATGCGCGCATCGCGACGATCAGGACCCGTTCCGGAACCGTCGCGTTTTTTGTTTTCGCCGCCTCATTAGGCAAAGTTCCTGGGACCAGGGTGCCAAGCACCTGCAACGCCAGCGGAGCCCCACCGAATGCTTTTCGAAACGCTAGCCACCACCGGCCACGAACAGGTCGTCTTCTGCCACAACCGCGACGTGGGCCTGCAGGCGATCATCGCCATCCACAACACCGTGCTCGGCCCGGCGCTGGGCGGCGTGCGCATGCGCCCCTACCCCAGCACCGACGCGGCGCTGCAGGACGCGCTGCGGCTGAGCCGCACCATGACCTACAAGAACGCGCTGGCCGGGCTCAACATCGGCGGCGGCAAGGCGGTGATCATCGGCGATCCGAAGGCGGACAAGTCCGAGGCGCTGTTCCGCGCGTTCGGGCGCTACGTGGATTCGCTGGGCGGCCGCTACATCACCGCCGAGGACGTGGGCACCGACGTCAACGACATGGAACAGATCTACCTGGAGACCGAGTACGTCACCGGCGTGCACCAGGTGCACGGCGGCTCCGGCGACCCGGCGCCGTTCACCGCCTACGGCGCGCTGCAGGCGCTGATGGCCTCGCTGCAGCGCAAGCTCGGCCACGAGGAGATCGGCAAGGTCAGCATCGCGGTGCAGGGCCTGGGCCACATCGGCATGGAACTGGTGAAGCTGCTGAAGGAACGCGGCGCCAAGCTGTACGTCACCGACCTGGATCCGGCGCTGGTCGAGCGCGCGGTGGCCGAGTACGGCGCCGAGGCGGTCAAGCCCGACGAGATCTACGACGTGGCCGCCGACGTGCTGGCGCCGTGCGCGCTGGAAAGCGCGATCGACGAAGCCACGCTGCCGCGGCTGAAGGCCAAGATCGTCTGCGGCACCGCCAACAACCAGCTGGCCAGCGCCGCGGTCGGCGAAGAGCTGCACCGCCGCGGCATCCTGTACGCGCCGGACTATGCGGTCAACGCCGGCGGGGTGATGAACGTGTCGCTGGAGATCGACGGCTACAACCGCGAACGCGCGATGCGGCTGATCCGCAGCCTGTACCACAACCTCGGCAAGATCTTCGACCTGTCCGAGCGCGAGAACATCCCGCCGCAGCAGGCCGCCGACCGCATCGCCGAAGCGCGCATGCACTCGATCGGCAAGCTCAAGCTGCCGCTGGGCCGCACCGCGCCACGATTCATGGCGCACCTGCGCGGCGAATAGCCCTGCCCAGCGCGCGGCGCCGGCGATCCGCGCGCTGGATCGATGGTTCGAGTCCGCCGGAGTCCCTTGCACCACCTTCGCTGCTACGCATCGCCCTGCAGGGAGCGACCTCGGACACGACCAGCGAAGACGCGACCCATCCGTCGCCCGGAGCGCCGGGACGGATGGCCAAGCCCCAGACGCGCTCCACCAGACCCCGCAGACTTCTCCGCGCAAGGCGTCCTTGTGGGAGCGACTTCAGTCGCGACGAACGAAGACGCGATCCTCAGCGCTCAGTGCATCGGGACCGGCGGCCAAGGCCACCGGCGTCCTCCATGAAAACCGCGCGACGCAAGCCGCGCCATCCCGGCAGGCGTGGCCCTTGGCAACCTCGGGCCGCCAAGCGCAACGAACGCGCCGCGGATTCTCCGCTGCGGGCCTGCGTCGGGGCCGAAGCCCCCCACAAGGCCTGCGCGCTCGCCGCGACCGACTCAGAACCCCAGGCTGTAACGCAGCGACATCGCGTGATCGTCGCCGCGCGGGCCGAAGCGCTGGTCGTAGCCGAAGCCCAGCGCGCCGGCGCCCCAGCGCTGGTCGACGCTCAGCCCGAACAGCCCGCCCGAACGCGCCGGCTGCAGGTCGACCAGCGGCGCCCACGCGTCCACGCCGACGAAACTGGCCTGGCGCTGCAGCCCTTGTGCGGCCAGGGTCTGCTGCCATTCGGCGTAGCCCTGCAGCGACCAGCCGCGCCAGCCGTAGCCAGCACGCAGCCCGGCCAGCGCCTGGCTGCGCGAGGTGGTCGCGGCATCGGCCATGAGGCCGAAGCCGTCGCCGCCCTGTTCGCGGAATCCGTCGCTGTCGACGCGGCTGTAGTCGGCGCCGGCATACGGCGTCAGCCACGCCGCGCCGCGCCCGAAGCGGTAGCCGACCTCGACGCTGCTGGACAGGAAGCGCCCGTCGTAGCGGCTGGACGCCTCGGCGACGGTGTCGCCGAGCAGCAGGCTGCGGTCGAGCTGGCGCCGGTACTGCCCGGTACCCAGTTGCGCCAGCGCGTAGGCGTCGCCGCTGACCGCACCGAGATAGGCCTGGCCCTGCACCTGACGGTCGCGGCTGCGGTCCAGGCCACCGTCGCCGCCGTCGTTGGCGCGGGTCTCGCCGAAGGCGAAACCGGCCACGGCATGTTCGCCCAGGCGCAGGTCCTGGCCCATCATCCAGCCGTCGAGCTGGAACCGGCTGCCGGCGAAGCTGCCCTGCCCGCTGTCGCCCAGGCGCTGGCTCCACGCGCCGATCGCGCGCGGCTGATCGACCAGGCGGTCGAAGCGGCCGGACAGCGCGCGGCGTTGCAGGTCGATGTTGTCGAAGGTCATCGCCGTGGCCGCCGCGTGCGCTTCGCCGGACAGGCTGCGCAGCGTCGCCGTCGCCGCGGCCGCGCTCGGCGACTGCTGCACCGCGCCGGCCGCCTTCAGCAACGACGCATCGACCGTCGCCGGATCCTGGCTCAGCTGCGCATCCAGTTGCGCGAACGCCGCATCCACGCGCGTGGCGGAGGCGAGCGTGGCGGCACCGATATCGCCAAAGCCCGCCGCCGCCGCGGTGACGCTGAGCGCCTGCACGGTGATCGAGGCGCTGGAGCCGTCGTAGGCGAGCGAGGAGGTCAGGAACACGTTCGCCGGGGTGCTGACCGAGTCGAAGGTGCCGCTCAGCCCGCCGGTGGTCTCGAGCACCTTGTACGCGGTGTTGTTGACCACGTAGTCGCGCTTGCCCAGCACGTGGAGCTGGCCGCCCTGCAGGGTGGCCGTGCCGTTCACCGCGAGCTTGTCGCCGACCAGCAACGCCAGGCGGCCGGTGGGGGTCTGCACGTAGTTGCCGCTCAGGCTCAGCGTCGCGGTGCCGACCTGGAAGGTGCCGGCATTATGGACGTCGCCACCCAGCGGCCCGGTGCCGATGAGGGTGGCGCCGCTGCTGATGGTGACATCGGAGCCGCCCAGGCTGGCCGCGCTGAGCGTGCCGGCCTGTACCCGGGTATCGCCGGTGTAGCTGTTCTGGGTGCCGCTCAGGGTCAACGAGCCGCTGCCCTGCTTGACCAGCCCGCCGCTGCCGGCGATGTCGTTGGCCCAGGTCGAGCTGCCGCTGAAGGACACGGTGACATCGCCCCAGTCGAACCTCGCCGGGCCGTTCACCGCCTTGCCGACGTTGAGCAGGCCGTAGCCGAAGGTGGCGTCGACGCCGGCTGCGCCGAGGTCGGTGGCGGTGCCCAGCAGCGTCTGCCGCACCAGGTCGTTGCTGAAGTACGGATAGGCCTGCCACACCAGCGCCGCCGCGCCGGACACCAGCGGCGCGGCGAACGAGGTGCCGGCACCGTAGTAGTAGTCCAGGTCGCCGGCACCGGTGGCGGTGGTCGCCGCCGGATCGACGAACACCGCGGTGCCCGGCGCGACCAGGCAGTAGCGCATCGCCACGCCGCAGGCGTTGGAGTACGACTCCAGCTGGGTAGCGTTGGTCGAATCGACCGCCGCGACCGCCAGCCAGCCGCGCTCCAGGTCCGCCGCCGGCAGGGTGCCGTTGGGGCCGGGCTGGCTCGGCAGCGAGGCGATATCGGACGGGGTGGGCCGGGACTCGTTGCCGGTGGCGAACACCACCAGGCCGCCGTGGTTGAGCACGAACGGGCGGTACTCGTCGGCGATCTCGTTGGTGGCGCGGGCATCGGTCCAGTAGATGCCGCCCCATGAATTGTTCATTATCTGGACCCCGTCGGTGATCAGATCCTGGTGGATCGCCGCCAGCCCCAGGGCGCCATCGGTCTCGTTGCCCTGGCCGCTGCCATCGTCGTCGGGCGACTCGTCGTTGATGATGCGCGCCGATACGATCACCGCGCCCGGCGCCACGCCGCCCGGCCACAGGCCGACCGCGCTGCCGGCGGCCAGCTGCGCGACGGTGGTGCCGTGGCCGTCGACGTCGTCGATGTTGACGTTGTTGATCGCCGGATCGACGTAGATTCTGTTCGACTTCACGCGATCGAACAGCGCCGGATGGTTGCGGTTGACGCCGGTATCGACCACGCCGATGCGGTAGTCGCTGCCGTCGTAGCCCTGGTCGTGCGCCGCGATGCTGTTGGTCAGCGCCAGGTGCGCGTCGACCGCCGGCTGTGGCGGCGGCGGCGAGGTCGGTGGTGGCGGCGGCGGAGAGGTCGGCGGAGAGGTCGGCGGCGACGTGGGAGGCGAGGTCGGCGGCGAGGTCGGCGGCGGCGAGGTCGGCGGGTCGTTACGGACCAGACCGCCGCCGCTGCTGCCACCGCCACCGCATGCGCTCAGCGCGACCGCCAACGCGGTCGCCAGCAGCGACCGTGCCATCAACTTCTGCATCTCTCTCTCCTTGCACTGCCACGCGGGGCGGCGACGTCCTGTTAGCGGCCGCAAAAAGGCGGACCTGAGTTCAGCGCAAATTTATACTGGAAACCCGCACCCGCGTCAGTGCCCGTGTCCGGCGCGATTGGCAGAACCTGCGCCGGGGCCGATAATCAGCGGCTAACCTTCGCAGGATCGCCTCATGACCGAGATCGTCATCGCCGCCGCCAAGCGCACCGCCATCGGCGCCTTCCTGGGCCAGTTCAACGGCGTGCCGACCCCGGAATTGGGCGCCGCCGCGATCCGCGCGGCGCTGGCCCAGTCCGGCATCCCCGCCGCCGACGTCACCGAAGTGATCATGGGCTGCGTGCTGCCGGCCAACCTGGGCCAGGCGCCGGCGCGCCAGGCCGCGCGCGCGGCCGGCCTGCCCGACGCCACCGGCGCCACCACGATCAACAAGGTCTGCGGCTCGGGCATGAAGGCGATCATGCTCGGCCACGACCTGATCAAGGCCGGTTCGGCCAGCATCGTCGTCGCCGGCGGCATGGAATCGATGAGCAACGCCCCGCACCTGCTGCCGAACTCGCGCACCGGCAACCGCTACGGCAACTTCCAGGCGGTGGACCACATGGCCTGGGACGGCCTGACCAATCCCTACGACGGCCAGGCGATGGGCGTGTTCGGCGAGGCGACCGCGGAGAAGTTCGGCTTCAGCCGCCAGGACCAGGACGCCTACGCGATCGAGTCGGTCACCCGGGCGCAGGCCGCGCAGCGCAGCGGCGCGTTCGACGACGAGATCGTGCCGGTGACCGTGGCCACGCGCAAGGGCGAGGCGGTGTTCGCCAGCGACGAGCAACCGGCCAAGTCCGACGTGGCCAAGATCCCGACGCTGAAGCCGGCCTTCAAGAAAGACGGCACGGTGACCGCGGCCAGCTCCTCCAGCATCTCCGACGGCGCCGCGGCCACGGTGCTGCTCAGCGCCGAGGATGCCGCGCGCCGCGGCATCGCGCCGCTGGCGCGGATCGTCGGCCACGCCACGTTCTCGCAGGCGCCCGAATGGTTCACCACCGCCCCGGTCGGCGCGATCGGCAAGCTGATCGACCAGGTCGGCTGGAGCCTGGACCAGGTGGACCTGTTCGAGATCAACGAAGCCTTCGCGGTGGTGGCGATGACGCCGATCAAGGAGCTCGGCCTGGACCCGGCCAAGGTCAACGTAAACGGTGGCGCCTGCGCGCTCGGCCACCCCATCGGCGCGTCGGGCGCGAGGCTGGTCGTGACATTGGTGAACGCGTTGCGCACGCGCGGCGGCCGCCGCGGAATCGCCACCTTGTGCATCGGTGGCGGAGAGGCCACGGCCATCGCCATCGAATTGATTTGATTGAATTTAACTGTTAAAACACAAAAATGAATGCGCGTGCGCTTGACAGCCGACTTTGGCTTGTCATCATGTAAGAGGCGCGCATTAGCGCGTTGCCTAACTAAACGACGAGGATAGACACACATGAGCATCAACAAGCTGCTGATCGCAATGGCCCTGGGCCTGGCCCTGGCCGCATGCTCGAAGCAGGAGCAGGCGCAGGACGCCGCTGCTTCGGCTAACGAAGCCGCCACCGACGCGCAGGCCGCTGCCGACCAGGCCGCCGCTGCCGGTTCGGCCTCTGCCGATTCCGCCCAGGCTGCTGCCGACACCGCCGCCACCGCTGCCAACACCGCGGCCGACGCTTCGCAGGCCGCTGGTGCGGCTCCGACCGACGCCGCTGCCGACCAGGCTGCCGACACCGCCAAGACCGCGGAAGACACCGCTGACCAGGCGAAGGACGCTGCCGAAGAAGCCAAGAAGTAATAACTTCTCGCTTCAGGCATGTCTGAAGAAGCCGCTGGTTCGCCAGCGGCTTTTTCTTTGCCTGCGATCCGCGCGACCGGCGCGTGGCGCGCCGGCGCGACGCTATCATTCCGCGACCGCTCACCGGCCCGAGGGCCGCCCACGCAAAGGACCTGCCAGCCCCATGATCGTCGGTATCGACCTCGGCACCACCCATTCGCTGATCGGCGCGTACGCCGAACAGGGCAGCCGGCTGTTCCCCAACGCGCTGGGCGAGTTGCTGACCCCGTCGGTGGTCAGCGTCGACGACAGCGGGATCCTGGTCGGACAGGCGGCGCGCGAACGCCTGGTCAGCCACCCGCAGCTGAGCGTGGCCGCGTTCAAGCGCTGGATGGGCAGCGACCGCGAGACCCGGCTCGGCCAGCACCGCTTCCGCCCGGAGGAACTGTCGGCGATGGTGTTGCGTTCGCTGCTCGCCGATGCCGAGGCCGCGCTCGGCGAGAAGGTGCGCGAAGCGGTGATCAGCGTGCCGGCGTATTTCTCCGATGCGCAGCGCAAGGCGACCCGCGCCGCCGGCGAGCTGGCCGGCATCCGCGTGGAGCGGCTGATCAACGAACCCACCGCCGCCGCCCTCGCCTACGGCCTGCAGGACCGCGAGGGCCACGGCCGCTTCCTGGTGCTGGACCTGGGCGGCGGCACCTTCGACGTATCGATCCTGGAGATGTTCGAAGGCGTCATCGAAGTCCACGCCAGCGCCGGCGACAACTTCCTCGGCGGCGAGGACTTCCTCGACCTGCTGCTGCAGGCGTTCCTGGCCGACCACAAGCTCGCGCCGGCGGCGCTGAGCGTGCACGAGACCGGCCAGCTGCGGCGCCGGCTGGAGACCGCCAAGCGCGAACTGTCCGCTGGCCAGGAGGCGACGCTGCAGATCGACCTGGCCGGCCAGTCGCTGCAATGGACGCTGCACGAGGAACGCTTCGCCCGCCTCGCCGAGCCGCTGGTGCAGCGCATGCGCACGCCGCTGGAACGGGCGATGCGCGATGCGCGGCTGCAGCCGGCGCAGTTGGAGGAGATCGTGCTGGTCGGCGGCGCCACGCGGATGCCGCTGGTGGCGCGGCTGGTGACGCGCATGTTCGGGCGGCTGCCGATGCGCCACATCAATCCCGACCAGACCGTGGCGCTGGGCGCGGCGGTGGCGGCGGGGATGAAGGCGCGCGACGCCAAGCTGGAGGAAGTGATCCTCACCGACGTGTGCCCCTACACGCTCGGCACCGAGGTCGCCTCGCGCGACGCGCAGGGACAGCTGCGCACCGGGTTGTTCCATCCGATCATCCAGCGCAACAGCACCGTGCCGGTGAGCCGCGAGGACGACTTCTATCCCATCCACGACGAGCAGGAGCACCTGGTGCTCGACGTGTACCAGGGCGAGAGCCCGCTGGTGGCCAAGAACATCAAGCTCGGCGAACTGCGCGTGGCCCTGCCCAGGCACCTGCCCAAGAGCGAAAAGGGCGTCACCGCGCGCTTCACCTACGACAACAACGGCCTGCTGCAGGTGGAGGTCACCGAGCACCACAGCGGCCAGCGGCACGAACTGATCCTCGAGCAGAACCCGGGCCTGCTCAGCGCCGAGCAGATCCGCGAGCGGCTGGCGGCGCTGCAGGCGCTGAAGATCCATCCGCGCGAACAACAGGACAACCTGAGCCTGCTCGCGCGTGCCGAACGAATGTACGAGGAATACCTGCACCTGCGCGAGCAGATCCAGGGCTGGATCGTCGCCTTCCGCGGCGTGCTCGACACCCAGGACACGCGCCTGATCGGCGAGCATCGCCAGCAGCTCAGCCAGGCGCTGGATACGCTGGAGCCGCGCGCTTGAACTGGGCGTTGCGTTGGCTGGAGCTGCCAGCGGACGCCGACGCCACCGCGATCAAGCGCGCCTACGCCAGACGGCTTCGGCAGCACCGCCCGGACACCGACCCGGACGGCTTCCAGCAACTGCACGCGGCGTATCAGGCGGCGCTGGCCTGGGCGCGTGCGCGCGAGGCGGACGCGCAGTACGCACAGGCGGAGATGGACGAATACGCCGCTGGCGAGGCAATGGAGCATGCCGATGCCGCACCGGTTTGGCCCGGCGCTTCGGCGGGCGGCGAAGACGCGGGCCGCCCCGCCGTCGACCCTGGCCGCGGCGGTCCGGCGGTCGGCAGCGCCACGGCGTCGGATACAGCTACCGATACCGACCCTGACACCGATACCGCAGACGACAACGAAGACGGCACCACCGATGCCGGCATCGACCTGGACGCCCTGGTCCACGACTGGCGGCTGCGCCAGCACGGCGCCGCGCAGCCGCCGCCGTTGCCGCCACACGCGGCGCCGGCGCCGGCGCATGCCGCGCACGCTCCGCAACCGCAGGTCGATGCCGATTCGCTGTGCGGCGAGGCGATCGCGCTGGCGCTGCGTGCCGACCCGCCCGCGCTGCAGGACTGGCTGCAGTGCCAGCCGGCGCTGTGGTCGCTGCAGCACAAGGCGCAGGTGGGCGGGCTGCTGTGCTACCGGCTGCAGCAGCACACGCCGCCGCTGCGGCGGGACAACTTCGCGGTGCTGCTCGATTTCTTCGGGCTGGACGACATCGCCGCCGGGACCGCCGCGCACGCGCTGCCGATGCTGCAGGAACGCCTGCACCTGGCCTGGGAAGTGCAGCCGGAGAACGTCGCCGTGCTGGGCCGGCGCATCCAGGGCGTCGCCCCCAACGTGCCATGGTTCCGCACGCGCATGCGCCAGCTGACGCGCGCGTTCGCGCTGCCGCAGGCGTTGTGGGCCGGCCTGCCGTTCGGGCGCCCGAGCACGCTGCGCCGGCTGGCGCTGCAGTTGGACCACGGCCGTCTGGATGACCTGCCGGCGCCGGTGGATCGGCAGCAGGTCGCGTTCTGGACCCGTGCTGGCGACATGACCCGCCTGAGCCGGCCAAGGCTGCTGCTGGGGCTGGCGCGCTGCGCCGTCGCTTCGCTGCTGGCCGCACTGGCGCTGTGGCTGCTGGCGAGCCTGGGGGCGTGGTCGGCGGAGCCGGCCGACCTGGCGCGCACGCTGTCGCGGAGCGCCCAGGTCGCGGCGGCGATCGGCGGGTCGTGGGCGCTGTGGGTGCTGGCCTGCGTGCTGCTGCGCTGGCAGAGCGAGCCGGAGGCGGCGCCGTCGCCGGCACCGTGGCTGCGGCTGTCGTTCCTGCCGCTGCTGATCGGCAGCGGGCTGCTGCTGGTCCATGCCGTCGACCAGCGCGTGCCCGGCACCGTGCTGGTCGATGCGGCGCTGCTGCTCGCCGCGGTGCGGATCTGGCGCCGGCGCGGGCTGGTGTACCAGCTCAGCGGCAATTACTGGTGGCTGGTGTTCCTGATCCCGCTGGGCAAGGGCCTGTTGCTGCTGTTCGCCTTCGCCGAGGCCGGCGCGGCGCTGGCGCTGTGCCTGTGGACCTGGGACCTGGTGCTGCAGCGCCGGTCGCTGCGCTGGCGCCGTTCCTGAACGCGCGCCATTGCCGTGCGCCAGCGTTGACGCCGGGTGCATGCGCCGGCGCCTAGGCTGCGCCGCGTCACCCACCGAACGGAGAACCCGCATGAACAAGACCCTGATCGTGGCACTGCTGGGCGCTCTGGCGCTGTCCGCCTGCCAAGGCCCGGAATCGCAGCAGGCGCAGCACGATGCCAAGGTGGCCGCCGAGCAGACCGGCGAAGCGGCCAAGGAAGCCGCCGACCAGGCCGCGCAGACCAGCCGCGAAGTCGCCGCCGATGTCCGCGATGCCGCGCATCGTGCCGCCAACTCCGAAGCCGTGCAGGATGCCTCGGCCGCCACCAAGGAAGCGGCAGCCGACGCCAGCGAGGCAACCGCCAACGCCGCGCAGAAGCTCGCCGACAAGGCGCGCGAGAACGCCAACCAGGATCCGCACAACGACAACCCCGAGAAGCAATGACCCGGTAACGCGGGTCGATGGCCGCCGCATCCGCGCAGCACGCCGGATGCGGCCGGAGCCACGGGCGCACCGCAACGCTCATGTGCAGGACCGGCGCTGGCGCGCAGTCGTCTCTTCGACAAAGCGCCCAGCCGACTCGCCCTAAGCCCCTGTAGCGGCGACCTCAGTGGCGACAAGCGAAGCGATGCACCCAACCGCCGGGGCTGATCCCAGAATGGAGCAAGTGCCCCACCTTGCTGCACATAGCCGCTCGGCACACTCCTTCGCAAACCGCAACGAACACGCCACGGCGTGACCTGCGCCCCGCTTTCGTTCCCCGAACGTCCGACCGTTGGCAGGGTGGTTACAATTTCGCCCATGTCGACGTTCCAACGCGTGCGGATCAGAACCCGCCTGGCCCTTCTGTTCTCCGCCCTGGTCTTCGTGCTGATCGGCGCCGGCGTGTTCGTCGGCGCGCAACGCTCGATCGCCGACGCGGCGCTGGTGGCGCACACGCACGAAGTGATCAGCGACATCGACGAAGTGCAGGCCAGCCTGCTGTCCGCCGAGTCGTCCGCGCGCGGCTACGAACTCACCGGCAACCAGGCCTACCTCAGCAATTTCCACGAAAGCGCCGACCGCCTGCCGCGGCAGTTGCAGGAACTGCGCGTGCGGGTGGCGGACAACCCGCAGCAACGGGCCAACGCGGCGACGCTCGAGCGCGCGGCGCGGCAGCGGCTGGCGCAGATGCAACAGTTGCTGGACCTCTACCAGCGCGAAGGACTGGCGGCGCTGCAGCGCGCGATGTCGCCGACGGTGTTCCAGAGTTCCAGCGAAGTGCGCGAGCAGGTGCAGCGGATGATCGATGTGGAGCGCGATCTGCTGGAAACCCGCGACCGCTCCAACCGGCGCAGCTCGGACCTGCTGCTGATCCTGGCATTGGCCGGCATCCCGCTCGGGCTGGGCAGCGTCGGCGTGGCCTACGGCCTGCTGTTCAAGGAACTGCGCAACCGCGGCGCCGCCGAACAGGCGGTGTCGGTGGCCAACGCCAGGCTCGGCAGCAGCGTGGAGGAACTGGAACGCAGCACCGCCGACCTCAACGCGCTCAGCCGCTACACCGGCATGCTGCAGAGCTGCCTGGACGCGGAGGAAGCGCTGGCGGTGACCGCGCGCATGCTGGCCTCGCTGATGCCCGAGGCCGGCGGCCAGGTGTATCTGCTGCGCGCGTCCAAGGACCGCGCCGAAACCATCGTCGGCTGGGGCGAAGCGGCCGCGCGCAGCGAGGCGGCAGTGGCGCCGCAGGACTGCTGGGCGCTGCGCCGCGGCAAGACCCACTGCGTCCACGACCTGCGGCGCGACCCGGCCTGCCCGCACGTGGACGGCGCCGCGGACACCGCGATCAACACCGCCTGCATCCCGTTGTCGGCGCAGGGCACGCAACTGGGCTTCGTGTTCCTGTCCGCGCACGGCACCGGTCCGCTGCCGCGGCTGGCGATCGCCGAAGCGGCCGCCGAGCAGCTGTCGCTGGCGCTGAGCAACCTGCGCCTGCGCGAGTCGCTGCGCCTGCAGTCGATCCGCGACCCGCTCACCGGCCTGTACAACCGCCGCTACCTGGAAGAGTCGCTCAACCACGAACTGGCGCGCTGCGCGCGGCGCGCGATGCCGCTGTCGCTGCTGATGCTGGACGTGGACCACTTCAAGAGCTTCAACGACCTGCATGGGCATTCCGGCGGCGATGCGCTGTTGGCCGGTTTCGGGCAGATGCTGGCGTCGCGCCTGCGCGGCGAGGACATCGCCTGCCGCTACGGCGGCGAGGAGTTCACCGTGATCCTGCCGGAGACGTCGGCCGAGGAAGCGCTACTGATCGCCGAGCAGCTGCGCGGCGCGGCCCAGCAACTGAGCATCGCGCTGGACGGCAAGGCGCTGCCGTCGGTAACGATCTCGGTGGGCCTGGCCAGCTATTCGCGCGACGGCGTGGTCGCCACCACGCTGTTGCGCAAGGCCGATGCCGCGCTGTACCGGGCCAAGCGCAGCGGACGCAACCAGGTGCAGCCGTTCGATTCGGCGCTGGACGGCATGGGCTGAACCCGCCGGGCTGCGACGTGACAACCGCGCATTTAGAGATAACCATCACAAAACGCTTGCGGTAGAGCGGCGATAGTCGGGCTTTCCCCGACGGAGGCGACACCGCATGTCCATCTGGAAAGATCAGGGTTCCCCGCGCAAGGACGGCCTGCCGCCGAATTCCCCGACCGGCGCGCTTCCGCCCGAGCCCCGGCCCGCGGCCGATCCGGGCATCGGCGAACCGGTCGCCGCCGTGGCCGCCGCCGCTCCCACCCCGGTCCGCGCCGCGGCGCCGGCGGCGAAGGAATCGCTGATCGCCGCCGACATCACCATCGAAGGCAAGATCGAAGGCACCGGGCATATCCGCATCGCCGGCAAGTTCAAGGGCGACGTGAACGTGCAGGGCGACCTGACCATCGAGACCGGGGCCAAGCTCAGCGGCGGCGTGCGCGCCAACAAGGTGATCATCGCCGGCGAGCTGGAGGGCAACATCGAGTCGGCATCGCAGGTGGAACTGCTGGCGTCCGGCGCGCTGATCGGCGACGTCAAGGCCGGCTCGCTGACCGTCGCCGCCGGCGCGCGGATGCGCGGCCAGGCCGACTTCGGCTGGGAAGACGACAAGAGCGGCCGCAAGGGCGGCAAGCCTGCGGAGTCCGACGCCGGCGCATGAGCACGCCGCGTCCAGGCACGCCGGGGGCGACCCGGACCTGCCCGCATTGCAAGGCGACCATCCTGGAGAGCGCCAGCGTCTGCCCGGCGTGCAAGCACCACCTGCGTTTCGACTCGGCGGCGCAGCAATCGGCGGTGGCCGCGACGGTGCCGCTGCGCGTCCAGGGCACGATCCAGCACCCGGCCGACGGCAGCGCATGGGAGTACACCGTGGTGGTGACGATCCGCAACGGCCGCGGCGAGGAGATCAAGCGCCAGCTGGTCGGGGTCGGCGCGATGCAGGGCGGCGAGGAACGCAGCTTCACCCTGTCGGTGGAAGCGACCGAGGCCAAGGCCGGCGGCAAGCGCGGGACGCGGCACTGATGGTCGCGGCGGCATCCGGCGCAGGCGCCGCGCAGCGACCGGCGCTGCCTCGTTCGCTGTCCGCAGCGCGCGCCCCGGGTGCGCGCTGTCTGCGCATCGCGATGGCCTGCGATCGGCACCCGGGCTTCTTTCTCTGCGCGCAATACTTGCGATGAAGATGCATCGCCTCGTGCCGATGCTCCCGGTGAGAAGCATGCCCGAGAGCGTCGCGTTCTATCAGCGGCTCGGCTTCGACGTGGAGCGCCGCAACGAGGACTGGCGCTGGGCGATGCTGCGCTTCGGCGAGTGCCGGCTGATGGTGGACGAGTCGATCAACGTCGCGCCGGCGCTTGCGCGTACGTCGGTCCTGTACCTGTACCCGGAGGACATCGTCCAGTACCACCGGCAGTTACGCCACAACGGCGTGGACGTTCCCGAACTGCAGGTCTCGTTCTACGGCATGACCGAATTCCGCATCGACGACCCGGACGGGAACAGATTGTGGATCGGACAGGAGCACGCCGAACAGCAGGCCGCGGCACTTCGATATCCCTTGGACTGACCCGCGCACTAGGTCTGGCGAAAGCGCAGCGCGTTGACAATCGAGGCCTTGGCGAACACGCGATGCACGCCCATGCATCATGTTCTGGACCAGGCATGCATCTGCTCGCCGTCGGCCTCGGCCGACGCCCGCCGAGCCGAAGCAAGCGATCGCCCGCTTCGCGATCCGACCGCGCAGGGATCAGGCGGACGCGTCGGTATGCGCGCGCGGATCAAAAAAAGAAGCCCTCGACATGCTGTCGGCAGCGCCGCTCACGGCACGATCCGCACCGGCGTGCCGTTGGGCACGCGGCGCCAGATCTGCTCGATCTGCGCGTCGGTCACCGCGATGCAGCCGTCGGTCCAGTCGCCGCGGAAGCCTGGCGGCGTGCCGCCGTGGATCATGATGTCCCCGCCCGGATCGACGCCGCGCTGCCGCGCCTGCTGCCGGTCCTGCGCGTTCGGGTACGACACGCGCAGCGACAGGTGGAAGCGGCTGGCCGCATTGCGGAAGCTGATCCGGTAGTCGCCCTCCGGCGTGCGCCGGTCGCCTTGCTGGCGCTTGGGTCCCTGCGGCGCGCGCCCGAGCTGGATGCGATAGCGTTCCAGCACCTTGCCGTCGCGCAGCAGCTCCATGCGCCGCTGCGCCTTGTGGACCACGACCGCATCGGCGCGCTGGCTTTCCGGCGCCAGCGGCGGCGGCCACGCGTCCACGGCCTGGACCGTGCCTGGCGCAAGGCAGGCCAGCCCCGCGAGCAGTGCGCCCCGCCATCGGTGGGGCAGGATCATGGCAGCGCGCGTGCCAGCAGCGCGTCGACCGGCACCTGCGCGTCCAGGGTGCCGAACGCCAGTCCGTGCGCGCCGGCCAGCCGGCTGCGCACGAACGCGGCGGCGGCCGGGCCGCCGGCACGCAGCAGCAGCGACGCCTGCAACGCCAGCGCAAGGCGCTCGGCGATCGTGCGTGCGGCATATTCGTCCGCACCGCCCTCGCCCGCCAACGGCGCGCGCAGCGTCGCCAGCGCCGCGTCATACTGCGGCGCGCTTCCGGCGGCGGCGTCGAGTTCGGCTGCCAGCGCCGCGGCGCTATGCGGTTCGCGCGCAAGCGCGCGCAGCACGTCCAGGCACTGGATATTGCCGCTGCCTTCCCAGATCGAATTCAGCGGCGCCTGCCGGTACAGCCGCGGCAGGATCGACTCCTCGACATAGCCGGCGCCGCCCAGGCATTCCTGCGCCTCGTTGACGAAGGCCGGCGCGCGCTTGCACAACCAGTACTTGCCCAGCGCGGTGGCGATGCGCGCGAACGCGGCCTGCGCCGGATCGCGCTCGGCCGCGTCCACCGCGCGCGCCACGCGCAGCGCGAAGACGGTGGCGGCCTCGGATTCGAGCGCCAGGTCGGCGAGCACGTTGCGCATCAGCGGCTGCTCCACCAGCCGCTTGCCGAAGGCGATGCGATGGCGCGCATGATGCAGCGCCTGCGCCAGCGCCATGCGCATCTGCGCGGCGGCGGCGAGCATGCAGTCCAGCCGGGTCATCATCACCATGCCGATGATCCGCGCCACGCCGCGCCCTTCCTCGCCGATGCGCTGCGCGCGCGCGCCGACGAACTCCACCTCGCTCGACGCGTTCGACCAGTCGCCGAGCTTGTCCTTCAGCCGCATCAGGCGCAGCGCGTTGAGCTGCCCGTCGGGCAGCCGCCGCGGCAGCAGGAAGCAGGTCAGGCCGCCCGGCGCCTGCGCCAGCACCAGGAAGCCGTCGGACATCGGCGCGGAAAAGAACCACTTGTGCCCGACCAGCGCGTACTCCCCGCCGGCGCCGAGCGGCGTGGCCACGGTGGCATTGCCGCGCACGTCCGAGCCGCCCTGCTTCTCGGTCATGCCCATGCCCACGGTGATGCCGGGCTTGGCGGCGATCGGCACGTCGCGCGGGTCGTAGTGCGGTGCGGCGGCCTTGGCCGCCCATTCGCCCAGGGCCGGGTCCTGGCGCAGCACCGCCACCGCCGCGTGGGTCATGGTCAGCGGGCAACTGGTGCCGGCCTCGGCCTGGTGATGCAGGAAGCTCAGCGCCGCGCGCGCCACGTGCGCGCCGGGTTGCGGCTCGTGCCAGGACAGGCCGGCCACGCCGTGGCGCTTGGCCGCGCCGAGCAACTGGTGATACGCCGGATGGAATTCGACCGTGTCGATGCGTTGGCCGAAGCGGTCGTGCGTGCGCAGCCGCGGCCGGTCGCGGTTGGCATCGAAGCCCAGCGCGTACAGCGCGTCGCCGGCGAGCGCGCCATAGGCGGCCAAGCGCGGCGCGAACGCGCCACCGCCCTCGCGCGCGACCGCCTCGCGCAGCGCCACGTCGTCGGCCCACAGGTCGCGCGGTTCGAACGGCGGCGGCTGGTTGTCCACCGCGTGCGTGGCGAACGGCGGCAATGACGGGTCCATGCATCCTCCTCCCAGAAGCGCGTAGGCGGGCATTGTGGCCGATCCGGCGCTGCCGCGGCGCGGCGTTGCGCGGTGCGGATTCTCATCTCCTGCACACCGCGTTGGACACAGTGGCGCGCATGGCCAAACCCGATACCGCGGACCTGATCGTGCTGCGCCCGGAAGGGCTGTACTGCCCGGCCGGCGACTTCCATATCGACCCCTGGCGGCCGGTGCCGCGCGCGGTGATCACCCACGGCCACGGCGACCACGCGCGCGCCGGCATGGGCGAGTACCACTGCGCCGCGCCGAGCCTGCCGATCCTGCGCTGGCGGCTCGGCGAACAGGCCTATCGCAGCCACGGCTACGGCGAACGCTTCGCGCTGGGCGCCGCGCAGGTGTCGCTGCATCCGGCCGGGCACGTGCTCGGTTCGGCGCAGGTGCGGGTGGAGGTGGACGGCGACGTCTGGGTCGCCTCCGGCGACTACAAGCGGCAACCCGACCCGACCTGCGCGCCGTTCGAAGTGGTGCGCTGCGACACCTTCATCACCGAAGCCACGTTCGGCCTGCCGGTGTACCGCTGGCCCGACACTGGCGAGGTGGCGCGCGAGATCGTCGCCTGGCGCCGCGAGTGCGCCGCGCGCGGCGAGGCCGCGGTGCTGTTCTGCTACGCGCTGGGCAAGGCGCAGCGGGTGCTGGCCGAACTGCAGCCGTGGGACGACCAGCCGGCGCTGCTGCACGGCGCCATCGCCGCCGGCGTGGCGGTGTACCGCCAGGCCGGGGTGGCGATGCTGGACACGCGCGCGGTGGCCGAACTGGACAAGCGCGCCGACTATGCCGGGCAGCTGGTGCTGGCGCCGCCGTCGGCGGCGGGCAGCCCGTGGCTGCGCCGCTTCCGCCATGCCCAGCTAGGCTTCGCCTCGGGCTGGATGCGGCTGCGCGGCAACCGCCGCCGGCGCAACTACGACCGCGGCTTCGTCGTCTCCGACCATGCCGACTGGCCGGACCTGCTGCGCACCATCGCCGAAACCGGCGCGCGGCGGGTGATCGCCACGCACGGCAACACCGATGCGATCATCCGCGCGCTGAACGAACGCGGCGTGGCCGCCGAGGCGTTCCGCACCGACTACGGTGCCGAGGAATGAAGCGCTTCGCCGCCCTGTACCGGCAGCTGGACCAGAGCACGGCCACGCTGGACAAGCGCGCGGCGCTGGTCGCGTATTTCGGGCAGGCGCCGCCGGCCGACGCGGCCTGGGCGATCTGGCTGCTGTCCGGCGGCAAGCTGCGGCGCATCGCCAACACCCGCGAGCTGCGCGAATGGATCGCGCAGGAAAGCGGCCAGCCCGGCTGGCTGGTCGAAGAAAGCTACGACCATGTCGGCGACCTGGCCGAGACGCTGACCCTGCTGCTCGACGACCCGGCCGAGTTGTCCGACCCCACGCCGCTGCGCGACTGGATCGAAGAGCGCCTGCTGCCGGTCGCCGCGCAGGACGAGGCGGCGCGGCGCGCGGCGGTGGTCGCCGGGTGGCGCGGCCTGGGCTTCGACGAGCGCCTGCTGTTCAACAAGCTGCTGACCGGCGCGCTGCGCGTGGGCGTGTCGCAGCGGCTGGTGCAGCAGGCGCTGGCGACGCTGTCCGGGCTGGATATCGCGCGCATCGCCCAGCGCATGCTCGGCGCGTGGTCGCCGACGCCCGAAGCGCTGCAGGACCTGCTCTCGCCCGACCAGCTGCCCAGCGACCGCCAGCAGCCGTATCCGTTCTTCCTCGCCTCGCCGCTGGAGAACGACGCCGCCACGCTGGGCGCGATCGACGACTGGCAGCTGGAATGGAAATGGGACGGCATCCGCCTGCAGCTGATCCGCCGCCACGGCGAGGTGGCGCTGTGGTCGCGCGGCGAGGAGCGCCTGGACGGGCGCTTTCCGGAGATCGAAGCGGCCGCGTCCACCTTGCCGCGCGATGCGGTGATCGACGGCGAACTGATGGGCTGGCGCGACGGCGAGGCCGCGCCGATGCCGTTCACCGCGCTGCAGACGCGCATCCAGCGGCGCAAGCCCGGCGCCAAGACCCTGGCCGATACGCCGGCGCGGGTGCTGGCCTACGACCTGCTGGAACTGGACGGCATCGACCTGCGCGAGCAGCCGCTGGCGCAGCGCCGCGCGCAGTTGCAGGCGCTGCTCGACGCGCACGCCGATCCGCGCATCGCGCTGTCGCCGCAGGTGCAGGCCGCGTCGTGGGAAGCGGCCGCGGCGCTGCGCGAGGCTTCGCGCGAGCGCGGCGTGGAAGGGCTGATGCTCAAGCGCGCGTCCTCGCCGTACCAGTCCGGGCGCCGCCGCGGCGACTGGTGGAAGTGGAAGATCGAACCGCTGACCATCGACGCGGTGCTGCTGTACGCGCAGGCCGGCCACGGCCGCCGCAGCACGCTGTACACCGACTACACCTTCGGCCTGTGGGACGGCGAGCAGCTGGTGCCGGTGGCCAAGGCGTACTCGGGCCTGGACGATACAGAGATCCTGGCGCTGGACCGCTGGATCCGCGCCCACACCACCGAACGCTTCGGCCCGGTGCGCGCGGTGACGCCGTACCACGTGTTCGAACTGGGCTTCGAGGCGGTCAACAAGAGCAGCCGGCACAAGTCCGGCATCGCGGTGCGCTTTCCGCGCATCCTGCGCTGGCGCCACGACAAGCCGTACCGCGAAGCCGACCGCCTGGCCAGCCTGCAGGCGCTTGCGCGATGAACTCCACGGCGCGCAAGCGCCCGGCCGACGCGCCGCTGCACGCCTGGTTCGCCGCGCAGGGCTGGAAGCCCGCCGCATTCCAGCGCCAGGTGTGGCAACGCTATCTGCGCGGCGAATCGGGCCTGCTGCACACGCCCACCGGCAGCGGCAAGACCCTGGCCGCGTTCGGCGGGCCGCTGCTGGAGGCGTTGCGCGAACAGGCGCGTGCCGCACCGGCGCCCCTGCGCGGGTCCGGCGCGGCGACGCCCGGCAAGGCCGCGTCCCCGCGCGCGCGCCGCCAGGCGCAACGCGATTTGAAGGTGCTGTGGATCACGCCGTTGCGCGCGCTCGCCGCCGACACCGTGCGCGCGCTGCGCGAGCCGATGCCCGCGCTTGGCCTGGACTGGCAGATCGGCGTGCGCACCGGCGACGCCAGCGCGCGCGACAAGCGCCTGGCGCGCAGCGGCAGGCTCGACGCGCTGGTGACCACGCCCGAATCGCTGGCGCTGCTGCTGACCTATCCCGACACCGCCGCGCAGCTGGCGTCGCTGCGCTGCGTGATCGTCGACGAATGGCACGAGCTGCTCGGCAACAAGCGCGGCGTGCTGCTGCAGCTGTGCCTGGCCCGGCTGCGCGCGTGGGCGCCGGCGTTGCGCACGTGGGGCCTGTCGGCCACGCTCGGCAACCTGGACGAGGCCCGCGACGTGCTGCTGCCGCAGTCGCCGGGCGCAACCATCGTCTCCGGGGTCAAGCCGCGCACGCTGACCCTGGAGACGCTGACCCCGGCCAGCGGCGAACGCTTCCCGTGGGCCGGCCACCTCGGCCTGGCGCAGCTGGCGCGGGTGCTGGACAAGCTGCTGGCGGTGCGCACCAGCCTGCTGTTCACCAACACCCGCGCGCAGGCCGAGCTGTGGCACCAGGCGCTGGCCTCGGTATGGCCGGAGGCGCCGCAGACCCTGGCCCTACACCACGGTTCGCTGGACCCGGAACTGCGCAGCGCCGCCGAGCGCGGCCTGCGCGAAGGCAGCCTGCGCTGCGTGGTGGCCACCTCCAGCCTGGACCTGGGCGTGGATTTTCCCGCGGTCGACCAGGTGCTGCAGATCGGCAGCCCGAAAGGCGTATCGCGCCTGCTGCAGCGCGCCGGGCGCGGCAAGCACCGTCCCGGCGAGGCCGGCCACGTGGTGTGCGTGCCGTCGCACGCGCTGGAGCTGGTGGAGTACGCCGCCGCGCGCCGCGCCATCGCCCACGGCCGCATCGAGTCGCGTCCCGCGCCGCGGCTGTCGCTGGACGTGCTGGCGCAGCACTGCGTCACCTGCGCGCTGGGCGGCGGCTTCCGCGCCGATGCGCTGCTGGCCGAGGTGCGCCGCAGCGACGCCTTCGCCGCGCTCGACGCCGGCACCTGGGCCGCGGTGCTGGACTTCGTCGTGCAGGGCGGGCGCGCGCTTGCGCAGTATCCGGACTACCGCAAGGTAGTGCTCGGCGAGGACGGCGTGTACCGGGTCCAGGACCGGCGCGTGGCGCTGCGCCACCGGCTGTCGATCGGCACCATCACCAGCGACGGCAGCGTCGCGGTGCGCTTTCTGCGCGGCGGCCGGCTCGGCGCGGTGGAAGAGCAGTTCGTCGGCCGCCTGCGCCGCGGCGACCGCTTCCAGTTCGCCGGGCGGCTGCTGGAGCTGGTGCGGCTGGAAGACATGACCGCCTACGTGCGCATCGCCAAGGGCGGCGACGGCACCGTGCCGAAATGGATGGGCGGGCGCATGCCGCTGTCGTCGGCATTGGGACGCGAAGTGGAAGCGGTGTTCGCCGATCCGCGCGGCGACGAGGAGATGCGCGCGCTGGCGCCGCTGCTCGGGCTGCAGCAGACGCTGTCGGCGCTGCCGGCGCCGGACCGGCTGCTGGTGGAGAGCGTGCGCGCCCGCGACGGCCGCCACGTGTTCGTGTTCCCGTTCGCCGGGCGCCAGGTGCACGAAGGCCTGGCCGCGCTGCTTGCGCTGCGCTGGGGCCGTCGCCAGCGCAACACCTTCAGCTTCGCCGCCAACGACTACGGCTTCGTGCTGTCGCCGGCGCAGGAGGCGCTCGCCGACGAGGTCCTGCTGCGCGAACTGCTGAGCCCGGAGCAGCTGTTCGACGACCTGCGCGAGAGCCTCAACCTCGGCGAACTGGCGCGGCGCCAGTTCCGCGAGATCGCGCGTGTGTCCGGCCTGCTGCCGCCGAGCCTGCCCGGCGGCGCGCCGCGCAGCCTGCGCCAGCTGCAGGCCTCCAGCGGGCTGCTGTACGACGTGCTGAGCCGCTTCGACCCCGGGCACCTGCTGCTGGTGCAGGCCGAGCGCGAGGTGCTGCAGGGCGAGATGGAACTGACCCGGCTGGCCGCCACGCTGCACGACTGCGCCGGGCGCACGCTGGCGCTGCGCACGCCGCGCAGCCTGACCCCGCTGTCGTTCCCGCTGTGGGCCGAGAGCATCCGCGGCCAGCTCAGCACCGAGGACTGGAAGGCGCGGGTGATGCGCGCCGCCGCGCAGCTGGAGCGGCGCCATGACCGCTGAGCTGTCCTGGACCCTGGCCGGCGAGCCGATGACGCTGCTCGGCGACCGCGCGCTGTACTGGCCGGCGCGGCGGCGGCTGCTGATCGCCGACCTGCACCTGGGCAAGGCCGACGTGTTCCGCCGCGCCGGCATCGGCCTGCCCAGCGGCGGCACCGCGCTGGACCTGCAGCGCCTGGATGCGCTGCTGCATGCGCAGGCGGCGCAGGAACTGTGGATCCTCGGCGACGTGCTGCATGGCGCGGCGCCGGCGGCGGCCTGGCAACGGCACTGGCATGCATGGCGCGCCGCGCGGCCGCAGCTGCGCGTGGCCGCGATCGCCGGCAACCACGATCGCGCGCTGGCGCGCGCCGGGTTGGAGATCGAGCTGCTCGGCGAACAGGTCGAAGACGGCCCGTTCGCGTTGCGCCACGAGCCGATGCCCAGCGCGCGCCTGCACGTGCTGTGCGGGCACCTGCACCCGCTGGCGAAGCTGCCTGGCCTGCGCCAGCGCTGGCCGTCGTTCTGGCTGCGCGAACGGATGACGGTGCTGCCGGCGTTCTCGCATTTCACCGCGGGCGTGCCGCCGATCCTGGCCGCCGGCGAACGGCTGGTGGCCTGCGTCGATGGCGAGGCGCTGGCGTTGCCGCTGGCCACCGGCGACACGCTGTAGCGCCTGCGCCTGCGCAGGCATACGCGCAAGCCGTCGCAGCGATGTTCGTTTCGCGCCGGATGCAGCTGCAACGCAGCGGAGCCCGATCGCTTGACGCGGTCGCTGCGCCAGCGTCAGCGAGGATGATCAGCACCACGCGCTAAGCACGTATCGCCGACGGTACGGACACATGCGCCAGTGCGTCTGCGCCTGGCGCGGCCGCTGCGACGGCGTTATCGATACACATTCGATCGACGCCGGTGCGTTGGAACGCTGGCCGCTGGCATCGGCGCAACGCCGGTGCAGTCGATCTCATGGCCTAAGCGCACGCCGACGATCGGCGATGCACGAGCGGCAGCTGCGCCGGGAACGCGGGCGCAGCCACTGGTTGCGGGACCCGGGACCGGGGACCCGGGAAAAGCCAGAAGCGCAACGCTCCTGCTTTTCCCGGTCCCTGGTCCCCGGTCCCTGGTCCCGACTACTCGCGCTCTTCCCCCCTGTCCCGCAGCAGGTCCGCCGCCGCCAGCGCCTGCAGGAACGCAGGCTCCAGCGCCAGCTTGCCGAACCAGCCGTGCTGGGTGCCGCTGAGCACGCGCAACATGTGGCCGCGCCCGCCCGGCAGCCGCCCCATCGGCAGCATGCCCACGTCGCGCACGCGCGCGACCAGGTCGCGTTCGGACTGGAACAGCGGCGTCAGCCAGCGGCTCCAGAACTGGTACACCGCCACGTGCGCGTAGCGCTGCGCCTGGTAGCGCGCCAGCGCGCTGTTCAGGTCCGGCGCCTCGCGCAACGCGTCGCTGAGCGCCAGCGCATCCATCAGCGCCATGTTCACGCCCTGCCCCAGCTGCGGGCTCATCGAATGCGCCGCGTCGCCGGCCAGCACCAGCCGTCCGCGGTACCAGCGTTGCTGCACCGCATCGCGATAGCTGGCGCGCGCCAGCTGCGCCGGTTCGCCGATGCCGGCCAGCCGCTCGCGCGCCTGCGGCCACAGCTGCCCGACCTCGTCCAGCCATGCGTCCATGCCGCGCGCCTGCCAGGCATCGAAGTCGGCGGTGGGCAGGCTCCAGAAGAAACTCAGCCGCGGCGCATCGTCGCCCGGGCGCGTGCCCACCGGCAACAGGCCGATCATCTTGCGCGCGGCGACGTAGCGCTGCCGCAGTTCGTCGGCGAACGCCCAGTCGCCGCGCGGCAGCAGGCACCACAGCGCGCCCCACGGGTACAGCCGGTCCAGGCGGGTGCCCTGTACCTGCGCGCGCAACGTCGACGCCGAACCGTCGGTGGCGATCACCAGATCGAACGGGCCGTGCCAGCGCCCATGCTGGTCCTGTATCCGCCGCAGTCCGTCGTCGATGGCGACGATGCGCGTGTCGCGGTGCAGCGTGTCGTGCCCATCCCACGCCTGCGCCAGCAGCGAGAACAGCGCGCCACGCTGCATGCCCAGGCCGAACAGCCGCGCATCCAGGCCGTGATAGCGCATGTCCATCACCGCCCGCCCGCACGGCGTCTCGCCGTACAGGCGGCGCACCGGCGCGCCATGGCGCAGCGCGGCGTCGAGCAGGCCGATGCGCCACAGCACCTGCATCCCGGTGGGCTGCAGCAGGAACCCGGCGCCGACCGGGCCAGGTTGCGCCGCGCGCTCGAACACCTGCACCTGATGGCCGTCGCGCGCCAGCAGCAGCGCCAGGGTCTGCCCCGCCGTGCCGTAACCCACCACCGCGATATGCATCCGTTGCTTCATTCGTCCGCTTGCTCCGTGCGATGCGCAGCGGCATCGCGACCGATAAAAAACCCCGCCGAAGCGGGGTTCAAGAACAGCACAACCGAGTGGCCGGATTACTCGGCAGGCGTAATATTGGAGGCCTGCGCGCCCTTCGGGCCCTGGGTCACTTCATAGGTGACGCGCTGACCTTCCTGCAGGCTGCGGAAGCCCTTGGAATTGATCGCGGAGAAGTGCGCAAAAACATCGGCGCTGCCGTCTTCCGGTGAAATAAAGCCAAATCCCTTGGCGTCGTTGAACCACTTGACGGTACCGTTCGGCATGGTGATGCGAGACCTTTTGCAATGAATGGGTGGTTGTGCGGCATCCGCACGGGCGGAGTATGCAAAGCTTGTGCCTTGAAGACAATCACCCCCGCGCCAGTTCGCCCACCAGCTCCGGCAGGCCCGCCGACGCCGCCTCCACGTTGGCCAGCACTTCGGCCAGGGTGATCTCCTGGGCGTTGCCGCAACCGGCGGCCCAGTTGGCCACGATCGCCAGGCAGGCGTATTCCAGGCCAAGCTCGCGCGCCAGCGCCGCCTCGGGCATCCCGGTCATGCCGACCAGGTCGCAGCCGTCGCGGCGCAGCCGCGCGATCTCGGCGATGGTCTCCAGCCGCGGCCCCTGCGTGGCGCCGTAGCAGCCGCCGTCGACCAGCGCCGCGCCGGTGACGCGCGCGGCGGCCAGCACCTTGCTGCGGAACATCGGCGAATACGGATGGCCGAAATCCACGTGCAGCACCTCGCTGCCCGGCTCCTCGCACAGCGTGGACACGCGCCCCCAGGTGTAGTCGATCAGCTGGTCCGGGCAGGCCAGCACGCGCGGCCCGAAGCGCTCGGTGATGCCGCCGACGGTATTGAGCGCGAGCACCCGCGAGGCGCCGATTTGCTGCAATGCGGCAAGGTTTGCGCGGTAATTGATCTTGTGCGGCGGCAGCGAATGGCCCTCGCCATGGCGGGCGAGGAACGCCACGCGGTGGCTGAGCAGGGTGCCGACGCGGACCGGACCGGACGGGTTGCCGTAGCGGGTCTGCACCTCGTGGCTCTGGATATCGTCCAGCTGCGCGAGCTTGTAGACGCCGGTGCCGCCGATCACGGCCAGTGCGATGTTGTCCATGCGGATTCTCGATCAGGAAAAGGGGCGCGTGCGCCGCCGCCCGACGGCCGGCGCGGCGGCGGGAACGGGCGCGCGGCTCATTCCCTCATCGCGTAGATCGCCGGCAGGTTGCGCAACAGCTCGTTGACGTCCATGCCGAAGCCGAACACGTAGCGGTCCGGCACTTCCACGCCCACGTAGTCGGCGCACACGCCGGCCACGCAGCGGTCGTGCTGCTTGACCGTCAGCGCGGCGATGCGCACGTCGGTGGCGCCCTGCTCCAGGCACCACTGGCGCACGGCCTGCAGGGTCAGGCCCTCGTCGAGGATGTCGTCGAGCAGCAGCACGCGGCGCCCGTACAGCGCGGTGGCCGGGCGGTGCTTCCACACCAGTTCGCCGCCGACGGTCTGCCCGCGGTAGCGGGTGGCGTGCAGGTAGTCGAACTGCAGGTCCTGGCCGCGCGCGCCCAGTTCCAGCCCCAGCTGGCCGGCGAACGGCAGCGCGCCGTGCATGATGGTCAGGTACACCGGGGTTTCGCCGCGGTAGTCGGCGGCGATGGCCTCGGCCATGCGCGAGATGGCCTGGTCGAGTTGCGGGCGATCGACCAGCAGGTCGGCCTGGGCCAGGGCCTGGGCGATGGTAAGGGTAGACATCAGGCGGTTTTTCCGAGGGTTGCGAGCAGATGGGATTGGGTGGCGCCGTAGCGGCTGTCGGCGAGCAGGCCGTCCCAGCCCAGGCCGCCGCGGCCGATCAGGCCGAGCAGCGCGGCGGTGTTGAGCGAGCGGTGCTGCACGGCGCGCAGCGATTCTTCGACCAGCGGCGGGTGGCAGACCAGCACCACGTCGCAGCCGGCATCCAGGTGCGCATCCACGCGCGCCTTGACCCCGCCGGCGACGAACGAGGCGGCCATGCCGATGTCGTCGGAGAACACCACGCCGCGAAAGCCCATGTCCTGGCGCAGGATCTGCTGGATCCAGCGCGACGAATATCCGGCCGGCTCCGGCGCGACCTGCGGGTAGACCACATGCGCCATCATCACCGCGTCGGCGCCGGCGGCGATGCCGGCGGCGAACGGCACTAGGTCCTCGTTGCGCAGCACTTCCAGCGTGCGCGGGTCGCTGGCATCGTCGACATGGGTGTCTTCCAGCACCGTGCCGTGGCCGGGGAAATGCTTGAGCGTGGCGGCCATGCCGACGCTGTGCATGCCGCGCACGTAGGCGCCGGTGAACGCGGCCACCACCTGCGGGTCGTCGCTGAAGGCGCGGTCGCCGATCGCGCGGTTGCCGCGCGCCAGGTCCACCACCGGCGCGAAGCTCAGGTCCACGCCGCTGGCGCGCACCTCGCTGGCCATCAGCCAGGCGTGCTGTTCGGCCAGCGCCAACGCCGCATCGCGGTCGCGCGCGTACAGCGCACCGAAGCCCTCCAGCGGCGGCAGCGCGCTGTAGCCGTCGCGGAAGCGCTGCACGCGCCCGCCTTCCTGGTCCACGCAGATCAGCTGCGGGCGCGGCGCGGCGGCGCGGATCGCGGCCGACAGCTCGGCCACCTGCGCCTTGGAGGCGAAATTGCGTTTGAACAGGATCACGCCGGCCACCGCATCGTGCTGCAGCCAGTCGCGTTCCTGTGCGGTCAGTTCGGTACCGGCCACGCCGATCACGAGCATGCGATGTTCTCCTGCCGGCGCTGAGGAGCGCGCGTGGGCGGCATTGTCGCAGATGCCGGCGCCGGCTTCAGGCGCGGCCGGGGCGGGCCCTGGCGCAACAGCGCTAGCGCGCGCAGCCGTCGGGACCGCAGTCGCGCGCCGGATCCGCCGCCGCGGCGGGGATCAGGCCACGCAGGGCCTGCGCGAACACCTCCGGCGGCTGCGCGCCCTGGATCGCGTGGCGGCCGTCGATCACGTAGGTCGGCACCGCGCGGATGCCCAGCGCCTGCGCCTGGCCCAGCTGCGCGCGGATCTCGGCCAGGCCCTCGTCGCCGTCGAGCAGCGCCTGCACCCGCGCCGGCGCCAGCCCGCCGGCGGCGCCGGCATCGACCAGCGTGCGTAGGTCGGTCAGATTGCGGCCCTCGGCGAAATGCGCGTGGAACAGCGCCTCGGTCACCGCCTCGGCGTCGCCCTCGCGCGCGGCCAGCCACAGCAACCGGTGCGCCGGCAGCGTGGTCACCCGCACCTGGCCGCGGCCGAAATCGAACGGCAGGCCCTCGGCACGCGCGGTGGCCTGGGTCTGCGCCAGGATCTGCTCGGTGCGCGCGGCGCCGCCGAACTTGGCCGCATAGGCCTCGCGCAACGGCACCGGCTCGGTGCCGGCGTCCGGATCGAGCAGGTAGGGATGCCAATGGATGTCCAGCGCCGGCGCATCCGCGCCGAGCGCCGCGATGCCTTGCTGCAGGCGGCGCTTGCCGATCCAGCACCAGGGGCAGACCACGTCGGACCAGATGTCGATGCGCATGGGTTCGGGACTCGGGACTCGGGACTCGGAAAAGCATACGGCAGATCGTCGCCGCCGCTACGACGCGGCGACCATGCCGTTTCCGGCGCTCAGTCGCGCGGCCAGCGGCAGAACGGATGCGAGGCCAGCGCCAGGTTGTAGTAGCGCGACTCGTCGGTGACCTCGGCGCCGATCCAGTCGGGTTTGGCGAAGGCTTCGTCGGCGCTGCGCAGCTCGATCTCGGCCACCACCAGCCCGGCATTGTCGCCCAGGAATTCGTCCACTTCCCACAGGTGTCCGGCGTGCCGCACCAGGTGCCGGCGCTTGTCGATCCTGCCGCCCACGCACAGCGCCAGCAGCGCGCGCGCATCGTCCAGCGGGATCGGGTAGTCGAACTCCTGCCGGGTATGCCCGAGCTCGCGCGACTTGAGGTTGAGGAACGCCTCCTCGCCCTGGATGCGCACCCGCACCGACGCCTTCTGCGCGCCGCTGTCCATTGCCGCCTGGTCGTTGATGTAGCCCTGCGCCATCGGGATCACCGCATGCGCGGCGTGGCGCCAGCCGTCGCCGGCGACGAGGAATTTGCGTTCGATTTCCAGGGCCATGATGGATGAGTGCTCTGAGTGGGGGACCGGGGACCCGGGGGATGGTCGCGAGTGCCTGCATTGCTGCTTTCTGTAGGAGGGGCTTCAGCCCCGACGCC
>NZ_JAFIWC010000036.1 GCF_017163755.1 Xanthomonas sp. | reverse complement strand
GACGGGACTCGAACCCGCGACCTCCGGCGTGACAGGCCAGCATTCTAACCGACTGAACTACCACTCCGCGTTTTGAAACTTGTCGCTCGGTGCTCTGGTGGGTGCTGAGGGTTTCGAACCCCCGACCCTCTCCGTGTAAAGGAGACGCTCTACCGCTGAGCTAAGCACCCTAGCGAGTCGATTAGTTTACGGCATCCTTCAGCGCTTTGCCAGCCTTGAAGGTCGGATTCTTCGAGGCCGCGATCTTGATCGAGTCGCCGGTCTTCGGGTTGCGGCCGGTACGCTCGGCACGGTCGCGCACCTGGAAGGTACCGAAGCCCACCAGCGTCACGCTGTCGCCCTTCTTCAGCGCCTTGGTGACTTCGGACACGACGGCGTCGACGGCGCGGCCGGCTTCAGCCTTGGAGATATCCGCAGCGGCGGCGATGCAGTCGATCAATTCGGCTTTATTCATTTCTTAGTGACTCCGTGTGCGGCAGAAAACCGCGAAATTGAGGATCGGGACGTGGGCTGAACCCGCCTCGCTGAGCGAGGCCCCGATGGACACTTACTACCAAGCACGCCCTGTTGCGGTGCTCGCAAGTCGTGCTTTTATACCAGCGGCCCTGCACCCGCGCAAGCTGAAAAGCCAGCAATGACGCGGGTTTCGGCCGATAGCGCGGCCGCGGTTCAGGACGTTTCAGTGCTTGACGCGCGCGGTCGAGGATGCTTTGGACTTGCGCCGCGCCGGCGCCTGCTCGCCGTTGGCGGGCGCCTTCGGACCGAGCGGGCGCTCCAGCGCCAGATCCAGCACTTCGTCGATCCACTTCACCGGCACGATCTTCAGATCGCGGGTCACGTTGTCCGGAATGTCCGACAGGTCCTTGCGATTCTCCTCCGGGATGATCACCGTGCGGATGCCGCCGCGCAGCGCCGCCAGCAGCTTCTCCTTCAGCCCGCCGATCGCCGACACGCGCCCGCGCAGGGTGATCTCGCCGGTCATCGCCACGTCGGCCTTGACCGGCACCTTGGTCAGCATCGACACCAGCGACGTCACCATCGCGATGCCCGCGCTGGGGCCGTCCTTGGGCGTGGCGCCATCGGGCACGTGCAGATGCACGTCGTGCTTCTGCAGGAAGTCGACCTCGATGCCGAGCACCTCGGCGCGCGAGCGCACCACCGACAGCGCCGCCGACGCCGATTCCTTCATCACGTCGCCGAGCTGGCCGGTCAGGATCACCGCGCCCTTGCCCGGGACCAGCGTCGATTCGATCTGCAGCAGGTCGCCGCCGACCTCGGTCCACGCCAGCCCGGTGACCAAGCCGACCTCGTTCTGCTCCTCGGCGCGACCGAAATCGAAGCGGCGCACACCCAGGTACTTGTCCAGGTTCTTGCCGTTGACGCTGACCCGCGGCTTCTCCTTGCGCGCGATGGCGCCCTTCTTCGGCGCCGCCTTCTTGGCCGGCACCGCCAGCGGCCCGGCCAGCGCGATCTCCTTGACCACCTTGCGGCAGATCTTGGCGATCTCGCGTTCCAGGTTGCGCACGCCCGATTCGCGGGTGTAGTAGCGCACGATGTCGGCGATCGCGTCGGAGGCGATCTCCAGCTCGTTGCCCTTCAGGCCGTTGGCCTTCAACTGCTTGGGCACCAGGTAGCGCATGGCGATGTTGAGCTTCTCGTCCTCGGTGTAACCCGGGATGCGGATCACCTCCATGCGGTCGAGCAGCGGCCCGGGGATGTTCAGCGAGTTGGACGTGGCCACGAACATCACTTCGGACAGGTCCAGGTCCACTTCCAGGTAGTGGTCGTTGAACGCGTTGTTCTGCTCCGGATCGAGCACTTCCAGCAGCGCCGACGAGGGATCGCCGCGGAAGTCCATCGACATCTTGTCGATCTCGTCGAGCACGAACAGCGGGTTCTTGCTGCCGACCTTGTTGAGGTTCTGCACGATGCGGCCCGGCATGGAGCCCACGTAGGTGCGGCGATGCCCGCGGATCTCCGCCTCGTCGCGCACGCCGCCGAGCGACATGCGCACGAACTTGCGGTTGGTCGCCTTGGCGATCGACTGGCCGAGCGAGGTCTTGCCCACGCCGGGCGGGCCGACCAGGCACAGGATCGGGCCCTTCATCTGCTTGACCCGCGATTGCACCGCGAGGTACTCGAGGATGCGTTCCTTGACCTTGTCCAGGCCGTAATGGTCCGCGTCCAGGGTCTCCTGCGCGACCTTCAGGTCCTTGCGCACCTTGCTGCGCTTGTTCCACGGCACGCCGAGCAGCCAGTCCAGGTAGTTGCGCACCACCGCCGCCTCGGCGGACATCGGCGACATCTGCTTGAGCTTGTTGAGCTCGGCCTTGGCCTTGGTCTCCACCGCCTTGGGCATGCCGGCCTCGGCGACCTTGCGCGCCAGTTCCTCCAGCTCGCCCGGCGCGTCGTCGAGGTCGCCCAGTTCCTTCTGGATCGCCTTCATCTGCTCGTTGAGGTAGTACTCGCGCTGGCTCTTCTCCATCTGCGACTTGACCCGGCCGCGGATGCGCTTCTCCAGCTGCTGCACGTCGATCTCGCCGTCGACCAGGCCGACCAGCATCTCCAGGCGCTCGCCGACTTCCAGCGTCTCCAGCAGGCGCTGCTTGTCGGACAGGCGCACGCCGATGTGCGCGGCGATGGTGTCGGCCAGGCGGCCGGGCTCGTCGATGCCGGACAGGGTCTGCAGCAGTTCCGGCGGCAGCTTGCGGTTGGTCTTGACGTACTGCTCGAACAGCGACATCAGCGAGCGCGCGATCGCCTCGACCTCGCGCTCCTCGCGCGATTCGGCGGCGTCGATCTCGCTGCCTTCGCCCTGCAGCGCGCCGTCGCGCTCGACCACCTTGTCCACGCTCACGCGCGACAGGCCTTCGACCAGCACCTTGATGGTGCCGTCGGGCAGCTTCAGCAGTTGCAGCACCTGCGCCAGCGTGCCGACGTTGTACAGGTCGGCGGCCACCGGGTCGTCGGTTTCGGCGGACTTCTGCGCGACCAGCAGGATGCGCTTGTCGGCTTCCATCGCGTGCTCGAGCGCGCGCATGGACTTGTCGCGGCCGACGAACAACGGGATGACCATGTGCGGGAAGACCACGACGTCGCGCAGCGGCAGGACCGGCAGATCGAGGACTTCGGATTTGGACTGGGCCATGAGGGCTCCGATGTGGGATGCGGTTTGCGGGGCATAAAAATGCCGATGGCCCCGTTATGGGGCCATCGGCTGGACGATGCAAGGGGACCGGACAAGCCCCTTTGGTTTCAACCGCTTAGCTGGCTCCGGGAGGCACGCGGACGCGGTCCTCCGGCGTCACCTCCGCTTCACTCGGCGGAGGCGACCTTCGGCGGCGCCGGCGGGGTCTGGTAGATCAGGTACGGCTCGGACTTGTGCTCGATCACCGACTCGTCCACCACCACCTTGCTGACGTTTTCCTGCGACGGCAGCTCGTACATGGTGTCCAGCAGCACCGACTCGACGATGGTGCGCAGGCCGCGCGCGCCGGTCTTGCGCTTGAGCGCCTTGCGCGCGATCGCCGACAGCGCGTCCGGACGGAACTCCAGCTCCACGCTCTCCATCTCGAACAGCTTCTTGAACTGCTTGGTGATCGCGTTCTTCGGCTCGGTCAGGATCTTGATCAGCGCCGGCTCGTCCAGCTCCTCGAGGGTGGCGACCACCGGCAGGCGGCCGACGAACTCGGGGATCAGGCCGAACTTGATCAGGTCCTCCGGCTCCACCTCGGCCAGGATCTTGCCGACTTCCTGCTTGCGCTCGCTGCTCTTGACCTTGGCGCCGAAGCCGATGCCGCCGGCGTCGTTGGAACGCTGCTGGATCACCTTGTCCAGCCCGGCGAACGCGCCGCCGCAGATGAACAGGATGTTCTTGGTGTCCACCTGCAGGAACTCCTGCTGCGGATGCTTGCGCCCGCCCTGCGGCGGCACCGAGGCCACGGTGCCTTCGATCAGCTTCAGCAGCGCCTGCTGCACGCCTTCGCCGGACACGTCGCGGGTGATCGACGGGTTCTCGCTCTTGCGCGAGATCTTGTCGATCTCGTCGATGTAGACGATGCCCTGCTGCGCCTTCTCGACGTCGTAGTCGCACTTCTGCAGCAGCTTCTGGATGATGTTCTCCACGTCCTCGCCCACGTAACCGGCTTCGGTCAGCGTGGTCGCGTCGGCGATGGTGAACGGCACGTTCAGCAGCCGCGCCAGGGTCTCGGCCAGCAGCGTCTTGCCCGAGCCGGTCGGCCCGACCAGCAGGATGTTGGACTTGGCGAGCTCGACCTCGTCATTCTTCTGACGGCTCTCGATGCGCTTGTAGTGGTTGTACACGGCCACGGCGAGCGTGCGCTTGGCGCGCAGCTGCCCGATCACGTACTGGTCCAGCACCTCGAGGATTTCCTTGGGCTTGGGCAGGCTGCTGCGTGCCGATTGCGCCTTCTCCTCGAGTTCCTCGCGGATGATGTCGTTGCACAGCTCGACGCATTCATCGCAGATGAACACGCTGGGCCCGGCGATCAGCTTACGGACCTCGTGTTGACTCTTGCCGCAGAACGAGCAGTAGAGAATCTTGTTGCTGTCGCCGGAACGGCCTTGCCGGTCTTCGCTCATTGCTTCGCTTACCCAGTTACCCCACCCGATGAACGGGGGTTCGATTTCGAGAATAGCACAGGGCCGGGAGGACGCTAGCCCGACCCCGGCCCTGCGGAATACGCCACGTTTTGCAGTACATGCAAGCCTTATGCCGGCTGGATGGACTCTTCCGGACGGCGTTCCAGCACCTGGTCGATGAGGCCGTAGGCCTGGGCATCGACGGAGCTCTTGAAGTTGTCGCGTTCGGTGTCGCGGGCGATGGTCTCCAGCGACTGGCCGGTGTGCTTGGCCAGGATCTCGTTCAGCCGCGCGCGCAGGGTCAGGATCTCGCGCGCGTGGATGTCGATGTCGGTGGCCTGGCCCTGGAAGCCGCCCAGCGGCTGGTGGATCATCACCCGCGAGTTCGGCAGCGCGTAGCGCTTGCCGGCCGCGCCCGAGGCCAGCAGCAGCGCGCCCATGCTGGCGGCCTGGCCGACGCAGATCGTGCTCACGTCCGGCTTGATGTACTGCATGGTGTCGTAGATCGCCATGCCGGCGGTGACCACGCCGCCCGGCGAGTTGATGTAGATGCTGATGTCCTTTTCCGGATTGTCCGCTTCCAGGAACAGCAGCTGGGCGACGACCACGTTGGCCATGTGGTCGTCGATCGGGCCGACCAGGAAGATCAGCCGCTCCTTCAACAGACGCGAATAGATGTCGTAGGCGCGCTCGCCGCGGCTGGTCTGCTCGACCACCATCGGAACCAGATTCAACGCCTTGGTCACATTGTCCACGCGGGAACTCCTACTGATTAGTTGAATCCCCGCACACGGATGTGCGGGCTCTTGCGAGGGACTCGCCTTTCTGAATCCCCGCACACGGATGTGCGGGCTCTTGCGAGGGACTCGCCTTACCTGAATCCCCGCACACGGAACGTGCGGGCTCTAGCGAAGGACTCGCCTTACTGCCGGATGGCGTCCTGGAACGTCATCGCCTGTTCGGTGTGCTGGGCGCGCTCGGCGATCCAGTCGATCACCTGCTCTTCCATCACCCGACTCTGCAGTCCTCCCATCAATTGGGGATCGTTGCGGTACATCTCAATGACCTGCTCGGGCTCTTCGTAGGTCGAGGCGATCAGGCGCAGGGTCTCGGTGACCCGCTTCGGGTCCAGGCGCAGCTCGTTGCGGCGCGCCACCTCGCCGACCAGCAGGCCGACCAGCACGCGCTTGCGCGCCGCGTCCATGAAGCCCTGGTGGGCGTCGGCGGGCACTTCGCCGGGGTTGCGGCCGCTGCGGCGCAGCTGCTCGACCTGCTGCGCCAGCATCGAACGCGCCTCGTTCTCGACCAGCCGCGGCGGCATCTCGACCGACGCGTAGGCGGCGATCAGCTGCTCGCCGACCTCGCGGCGCAGGCGGTTCATCAGCGCGCCCTTGAGCTCGCGCTCCAGGTTGACGCGGATGTCCTTGCGGAACTGCTCGGCGTCGCCGCTCTTCACACCGAAGCTCTTGATGAAGTCCTTGTCGACCTCCGGCAGCACTGGCGCGGCCACTTCGACCGCCTTGACGTGCACCTGGACCTGCTTGCCGGCCAGCTGCGGCACGCGCCAGTCGGCCGGGAAATCGACCGTCAGCGTCTTTTCCTCGTCCTTGGACAGGCCGACCAGGCCCTGCTCGATCGCCGGGAACATCACCCCGGAGCCGATCACGCTGCTGCCCTTCTCCACGCCCTCGGCGGGCAGGCGCTCGTCGCCGGCCTGCGACCAGGTCTCCAGCGTCACCAGGTCGCCTTCCTGCGCCGGACGCCCGGCGGGCTGCCAGGTGCGGCGCTGCAGGCGCAGGTTCTCGATCATCTGCTCGATGTCCGCCTCGGTGACCTCGGCGGTGTGGCGGGTCACCTGCAGCGTGGACACGTCGATGTCGCCGAAGTCCGGCACCACTTCGAAGGTGGCGACGAACTCGAGCTCGCTGTCGCCGGCGCGGTCGATGCGCGGGTTGCCGGCCAGGCGCAGCGAATGCTCGCGCACCGCCGAGTCGAAGGTCTCGCGCAGCAGGCCGTCCATCGCCTCGGCGCGGATCTGCGGGCCGAAGCGCTGCTCGATCACCTTGGCCGGGATCTTGCCGGGACGGAAACCCTTGATCCGCGCGGTGCGCGCGACCTCGCGCAGGCGCCCGCCGATATGGGTTTGCAGGCGATCCTCCGGCAGGGTGAAAGTCAGGCGCCGTTCCAGGGTACCGGTGGTTTCGATCGAAGCTTGCATGTGGACTCCTGCCACCGGGAGCCCGAAACGGCTCTCGGCACGATATAGAAGATACGGGTTTACGCGGGCACGCACGGCCGCCGCAGCCGGATAGTTTCGCCGATTCCGGCGGCGCCTGCCAGCGGCGCGGGGCAAGGGCGTAGCGCCGGCCCGGAGGGCCGCTGTATCGGCGCCGGGTCGCGTGGCGCGTGCGACGCGTGCGAAGCCGCCGGCGCAGACCTGAATGGTGCGAAAGAGGGGACTCGAACCCCTACGCCTTGCGGCACTGGTACCTAAAACCAGGGCGTCTACCAATTCCGCCACTTTCGCATCGAGCGCCCGGAGCGCCTGTGCCGGCACATTGTTGCAGGCCTGCCAGCAAAGAAAAAGGCACCTGCCGGAGCAGGTGCCTTCTGTTTGGTGGGCCGTCAAGGATTCGAACCTTGGACCTATTGATTAAGAGTCAACTGCTCTACCAACTGAGCTAACGGCCCCGAAAACTGGTCGCATAGTGTATGCGGTCAATCATCCTACTGCAAGCCCCGCGAACGGGGATGACGCGAATTGGGGTGGCTGAGGGGACTCGAACCCCCGACATCTGGAATCACAATCCAGTACTCTAACCAACTGAGCTACAGCCACCATTGAAGCTTTGCAACGTCCCGTCCGGCGCCGGTGATGGCGCGCCCGACAGGAATCGAACCTGTAACCGCCGGCTTAGAAGGCCGGTGCTCTATCCGGTTGAGCTACGGGCGCCCGGGCCGGATTGTCGCATTCCTCTCCGCCATTGGATATCGGATTGGTCGGGGTAGAGGGATTCGAACCCCCGACATCCTGCTCCCAAAGCAGGCGCGCTACCAGACTGCGCTATACCCCGGCGGAACAAACCCTCGCGACACAGGGCCGGAAAGGTCGGCTATTGTGGGAAGCTGGGGCGCCGGTGTCAACGACAACCTTCGCCACCGGCGCTTGCGCTATGCTCTGCGCTTGCGGCCGACAACGCCGATTCCATCTTATTTACAGGGAGAAACAGCATGATTCGCAGCGGCAATCCCGCCTTGAAGGACTCCACGTTCCTCGACCTGGGCAGCGGCGCGGTGGTCTCGCGCGACAGCCAGGCGATGACCCTGAACGGCACCGTCAACAAGACCGGCATCCTGCTGTTGCTGACCGTGCTGACCGCCGCATTCGCCTGGAGCCAGTCGCTGTCGGTCGATGCGGCCGGCAAGGAGGTCGTCGCGCCGGGCATGATCGGCTACGTGCTGGGCGGTGCCATCGGCGGCTTCATCCTGGCGCTGATCACCACGTTCAAGAAGACCTGGGCGCCGGTCACCGCGCCGCTGTATGCGCTGGTGGAAGGCTTCTTCCTCGGCTCGATCTCGGCGATGTACGAGGTGCGCTTCAACGGCATCGTGCTGCAGGCGGTGCTGCTGACCTTCGGCACCCTGTTCGCGCTGCTGTTCGCCTACCGCACCGGGCTGATCAAGGCCACCGAGAACTTCAAGCTCGGCGTGGTCGCGGCCACCGGCGGCATCGCCCTGGTCTACCTGGCGACGATCGTGCTGGGGTTCTTCAACATCCAGATCCCCTTCATCCATGCCTCCGGCACGGTCGGCATCCTGTTCAGCCTGTTCGTGGTGGTGGTGGCGGCGCTGAACCTGGTGCTGGACTTCGACTTCATCGAGACCGGCGTGGAACAGGGCGCGCCGAAGTACATGGAGTGGTACGGCGCGTTCGGGCTGATGGTCACGCTGGTGTGGCTGTACGTGGAGTTCCTGCGGTTGCTGTCGAAGCTGCAGTCGCGGAACTGAGCGGGACTCGGAACTGAGCGGGACTCGGGACTCGGGACTCGGGACTCGGAAAGCTTCGCAGTCCCGGTCCTGTCCGGCAACGAAAAGGGCGCCTCGCGGCGCCCTTTTCTGTTTTCCACGCGCTGGATTACAGGCGGGTGGCGATGGCCTTGGCGAAGCCCATGGTGTTGCCGCTGCCGCCCAGGTCCGGGGTCAGCCCGTCCTTGGCCTCCAGCGTGGCGACGATGGCCTTGCGCAGGCGCTCGGCGTTCTGCGGCTGGCCGATGTGGTCGAGCAGCTGCGCCGCGCCGAGCAGCAGCGCGCACGGGTTGGCCTTGCCCTGCCCGGCGATGTCCGGGGCCGAGCCGTGCACCGCTTCGAAGATCGCCGCGTCCACGCCGATGTTCGCGCCCGGGGCCAGGCCCAGGCCGCCGACCAGGCCGGCGCACAGGTCCGACAGGATGTCGCCGAACAGGTTGGTGGTGACGATGATGTCGAACTGCTCCGGCCGCATCACCAGCTGCATGCAGGCGTTGTCGACGATCATTTCCTGGAACTCGATCTCCGGGTAGTTCGCCGCCACTTCGCGCGCGACCTTCAGGAACAGGCCCGAGGTCGACTTGATGATGTTGGCCTTGTGCACCGCGGTGACCTTCTTGCGGCCGGTGGCGCGGGCCAGCTCGAAGGCGTAGCGGACGATGCGCTCGGAACCCTTGCGGGTCACCTTGGCCATCGACACCGCGGTCTCGCCGTCGGCCGACACTTCCTGACCCTCGCTCAGGTACGCGCCTTCGGTGTTCTCGCGCACGGTGATCAGGTCCACGCCGTCGCCGAAGCGCGACTTGGTGTTCGGGAACGACTTGGCCGGGCGCACGTTGGCGTACAGGTCGAACTGGCGGCGCATGGCCACGTTGATCGAGCTGAAGCCCTCGCCCACCGGCGTGGTCAGCGGGCTCTTCAGCGCCACCTTGTTCTTGCGGATCGAATCCAGGGTCGTGGCGGGCAGCAGGTCGCCGTGCTTTTCCAGCGCGACCAGGCCGGCGTCGGCGTATTCGTAGGTCAGGCCAGCGTTCAGCGCGTCGAGCACGAACAAGGTGGCGTCCATGATCTCCGGGCCGATGCCATCGCCACGGATGACCGTGATTGTCTGCGTCATTTGATTGGGATTCCGAACTGAGGGGGAAACGCCGGCCGGCAGCCCGGATTGCGGCGCGTAAGAGAAGGTTTGTGGCGCAATTATGCCCGATCCGGCCGGGCGGCCCAAACCGGCCGGGCGCCGGCGCGGCCCTCAGCCGTGGTCGTGGCCGGCCGGCGCGGCGGCGTCGCCGGCCTCCAGGCGGTCGAGGAAATCCACCGCGCGGCGCAGGTGCGGGATCACGATCGAACCGCCGACCACCAGGCCGACCGAGAACGTCTCGAAGAACTCGTCGCGCTCCACCCCGGCCTCCTTGCACTGCGCCACGTGGTAGCTGATGCAGTCGTCGCAGCGCAGCACCAGCGAGGCGACCAGGCCGAGCAGCTCCTTGGTCTTCACGTCCAGCGCGCCGGCCTGGTAGGTCTGCGTATCGAGCGCGAAGAAGCGCCGCACCACCTGGTTCGGCTCGGCCAGGATGCGCTGGTTCATGCGCTGGCGGAACTCGGTGAACTCGCGCACCCGGTCCTGGCCCCCGCCCTGCTCCTCGCTCATGCCGGGTCCCCGGCTGCCTGCCCGTTCAGCAGCGGCTCCAGCTTGCCGGCGCGGTGCAGCGCCATCATGTCGTCGTAGCCGCCGACATGGGTGTCGCCGACGAAGATCTGCGGCACGCTGGTGCGGCGCGCGCGCGCCACCATCTTCTCGCGCTCGGCCGGGTCCAGGTCGATGCGCACCTCGGTCCAGCTGCGGCCCTTGCTCTTGAGGAAGTTCTTGGCGGCCACGCAATACGGGCAGATCGCGGTGGAGTACAGGATGATCGGGGGGCCGCCGGCCTGGCCGGCATCGGCTTGCTGGTTGTCCACGGGAAACTCCACGCGTTGAAAGAGGTCCAAGCCACTATGGTAGCGGGCGGCTGGATTTTCGAGGCCGCCGCCGCAACACTGCGGATTAACCGCGATTCACCCGCCCTGAACCGGCGGCCCTGCCGCACCTGCCCTGCTCCGGAGCCCTCCTTGCGCCTGCTGCCGCTTGCCACCGCGATCACCCTGGCCGTCGCCGCCGCGGTGGCGCCCGCCCAGGAGAACAAGCTGCCCGACATCGGCTCCTCGGCCGGCGAACTGCTGACCCCGGCGCGCCAGGCCGAGTACGGCAAGATGATGCTGGCCGAGCTGCGCAACTACGGCTACGTGCTGGAAGACCCGCTGATCGACGACTGGCTGCAGACCATGGGCACGCGGCTGGGCGCCAACAGCGACCAGCCGCAGCAGAAGTACACGTTCTTCATGCTGCGCGACCGCCAGATCAACGCCTTCGCCACCCTCGGCGGCTACGTGGCGGTCAACGCCGGCCTGGTGCTGACCGCCGAGCGCGAGGACGAGGTGGCCGCGGTGCTGTCGCACGAGATCGCGCACATCACCCAGCAGCACGTGCTGCGCGGCGTGGAACGGGCGCAGCGCGACCAGGTGCCGATCCTGCTCGGCATGCTGGCCGCGGTGGTGGCCGCGCAGCAGGCCGGCGGCCGCTCCAGCGGCGACGCCACCCAGGCGGCGATCGCCAGCGGCCTGGGACTGATGCAGCAGCGGCAGATCGACTACACCCGCAGCAACGAGTCCGAGGCCGACCGCCTGGGCATCCGCACCCTGGAACGCAGCGGCTACGACGTCGACGCGATGGCCGGCTTCTTCGAGCGGATGTCGCTGGCGATGCGCGGCAACCAGGGCGGCTACAGCACCCCCGACTACCTGATGACCCACCCGGTCACCACCACCCGCATCAGCGAGGCGCGGCAACGCGCGGCGCGGATGAAGAAGGACACCGTGCTGCTGACCACCAGCGTGCCCGGCGGCACCTTGCAGGAGCGGGTCGACCCGAACGACGTGTCGCTGAGCCAGCCGCTGGGCGCGACCGGCAACCCGCTGCTGCCCGGCACCCTGCAGTTGCCGTTCGACACCTATTCGCGCGGCGCCAGCGGCCAGTTCGACTGGGCGCGGGAGCGGCTGCGCGTGCTCAGCGCCAATACCCCGGCCGAGGCGATCCGCGAATACGAGGGCCTGCGCCAGGGCCGCAAGTCCGGGCTCAGCGACGCCCAGCGCTACGGCCTGGCGCTGGCCCGGCTGCGTGGCGGCGGCGGCGCGCAGGAGGCGCTGCAGACCCTGGAAGCGCTGCTCGACGCCCACCCGGACAACTGGTGGCTGGGTTTGGCGGTCGCCGAGGCCGAGTCGCGCGCCGGGCGCAGGCAGCAGGCCGACCAGCGCTTCGAGGCCCTGCTCAAGCGCCTGCCGAGCAACCGCGCGGTGGCGCTGAGCTACGCCGGCACGCTCAACGAGCGCGGCGGACGCGACGCCGCCCAGCGCGCGCAGGCCGTGCTGCGGCCGCTGTTCGGCGGCGCCGGCGACGACCCGGTGTTCCAGCAGACCTTCGCCCGCGCCTGCGAGCTGGCCGGCGACGGCAACCGCGCCGGCGAAGCCTATGCCGAGGTCGCCTACCTGAACGGGCGTCCGGAGCAGGCGCTGATCCAGCTGCAGAACCTGAAGAAGCGCGAGGACCTGGACTACGTGGCGCGCGCGCGCATCGACGCGCGTATCGCCACGATCACGCCGACGGTGCTGGAGCTGCGCCGCCAGGGCATCCAGGACCCGGACATGCAACGGCGCTGAAACCTCCGCATGGCAGGCGTCATCCAAGCGTAATAAAACCGTAGTCTACTGGCACCCTCCCTTCCCAGTACCACGGTGCCGTCGTGCAGAAACGCATCCTGATCGTCGACGACGAACCCGCCATCCGCGACATGGTGGCGTTCGCCCTGCGCAAGGGCGATTTCGAACCCGTGCATGCCGGCGACGCGCGCGAGGCGCAGACCTCCATCGCCGACCGCGTCCCGGACCTGATCCTGCTGGACTGGATGCTGCCCGGCACCAGCGGCCTGGAACTGGCGCGGCGCTGGCGCAAGGACGCGATGACCCGCGAGGTGCCGATCATCATGCTCACCGCGCGCGGCGAAGAGAACGACCGGGTCGGCGGGCTGGAAGCGGGCGTGGACGACTACGTGGTCAAGCCGTTCTCGGCGCGCGAGCTGCTGGCGCGGATCCGCGCGGTGATGCGCCGTACCCGCGACGACGACGAGGACGGCAGCGTCTCGGTGGGCGCGCTGCGCATCGACGGCGCCGCGCACCGGGTGTTCGCCGGCGATGCGCCGGTGCCGATCGGCCCGACCGAATACCGCCTGCTGCATTTCTTCATGACCCATCCCGAGCGCGTGTACAGCCGCGCGCAGCTGCTCGACCACGTGTGGGGCGGCAGCGTCTACGTCGAGGAGCGCACCATCGACGTGCACATCCGCCGCCTGCGCAAGACCCTGGAGCCGTTCGCGGTCGAGAACATGGTGCAGACCGTGCGCGGCTCGGGCTACCGCTTCTCTTCCTCGATCTGAGCCCCTGCCGGCCTGCTATAAACGGCGGACGGCTTCCCTGCGACAGAGTGCGCGATTCCCGATGCCCCGCCACATCCGTTCGGCCTGGTTCAAGACCCTCGGCACCCTCGCCGTGTTGCTGCTGCTGGCGGTGCTCGCCGGCTGGCTCGGCGGCCACGTGTGGATGGCGCTGACGCTGGCCTCGCTGGCGGTGATGAGCTGGCACTACTGGCGGCTGCGCCGGGTGCTGCGCCGGCTGACCGCGCGCCAGCGCTGGGAGCCGCCGGCCGGCACCGGCGTGTGGAACGAGCTGGACCGCCTGCTGTACCGCAGCCAGGCGGAGATGCGCACGCGCAAGCGGCGCCTGCTGGACATGCTGCGCGCCTATCGCGCCGCCGCCGCCGCGCTGCCGGACGCGGTGGTGGTGGTGGACCGCAACAGCCAGCGCATCCAGTGGTTCAACGAGGCCGCCGGCACGCTGCTGGGGCTGCGCCATCCCGGCGACCTGGGCGCGCCGGTGGTGGCGCGGCTGCAGCCGATGCCGCTGGCGCACTGGCTGGCCGGCGGACGCAACGCCGAACCGATGCTGGACACGCCCTCGCCGCTGGACGAGCGCCTGCGCCTGAACCTGCGCCTGATCCCCTATTCGGACGACTACTGGCTGCTGGTCGCGCGCGACGTCAGCAAGCTGCTGCAGCTGGAGCAGGTCCGCCGCGACTTCGTCGCCAACGTCTCGCACGAACTGCGCACGCCGCTGACCGTGGTGCACGGCTACCTGGACATGCTCGACCCGGAGGACTTCCCCGATTCCGGGCCGATGATCGCCGAGATGCGCAAGCAGTCCCAGCGCATGACCCAGCTGGTCGAGGACCTGCTGACCCTGTCGCGGCTGGAATCGCAGGAACACGCCAGCGAGGAGACCATCGCGATGGCGCCGATGCTGGCGACGCTGCGCCGCGAGGCCGAGGCGCACAGCCAGGGCCGGCACAGCATCGAGGTGCACGACGAGGCCGGCTGCGACCTGCTCGGTTCCAACAAGGAACTGCACAGCGCGTTCTCCAACCTGGTCACCAACGCGGTGCGCTACACCCCGGCCGGCGGCACGGTGACCATCACCTTCGCCCGCGAAGGCGACGGCGCGGTGCTGTCGGTGCGCGACAGCGGCTACGGCATCCCGGCGCACCACCTGCCGCGCATCACCGAACGCTTCTACCGCGTGTCCAGCAGCCGCTCGCGCGAAAGCGGCGGCACCGGCCTGGGCCTGTCGATCGTCAAGCACGTGCTGGGCCTGCATCAGGCGCGGCTGGACATCGACAGCGAAGTCGGCAAGGGCAGCACGTTCTCCTGCCATTTCGGCGCCGGCCGCGTGCATCCGCGCCACGACCATGCCACCCTGACTTCCGCTTGACGCAATAATGCCGAAGAGTAAACCCATGCCACGCGCCGCCGCCCTGCCGCCCACCCCGCCACCGGACCTGCCCGTCGATCCGCTGCGCGAGCCGTCCCTGTACCTCAACCGCGAACTGTCGCAGCTGGATTTCAATTTCCGCGTGCTGGCGCAGGCGCAGGACCCGCAGGTGCCGCTGCTGGAGCGGCTGCGCTTCCTGTGCATCTCCTGCACCAACCTGGACGAGTTCTTCGAGATCCGCGCCGCCACCGTGCGCCACGCCCTGGAGTTCGGCCTGCCGCCGGCGCCGGACGGGCTCAGTTCCAGCGCGATCCTCAACTCCATCCACGACCGCGCCGCGCAGTTGGTGGACCAGCAGTACCGCTGCTGGAACGAAGTGCTGCGCCCGGCGCTGAAGGATGCCGGCATCGGCGTGCTCGGCCGGCAGTCGTGGAACCCGCGGCAGAAGCGCTGGCTGCGCGCGTACTTCCGCAACGAGATCATGCCGGTGCTGTCGCCGCTGGGCCTGGACCCGGCGCACCCGTTCCCGAAGATCCTCAACAAGTCGCTGAACATCGTGGTGGTGCTCAAGGGCGTGGACGCGTTCGGGCGCGTCGGCCACCTGGCGATCGTGCGCGCGCCGCGCTCGCTGCCGCGCATCATCCAGCTGCCGGCGAGCCTGTCCGAAGGCGGGCAGAGCTTCGTGTTCCTGTCCTCGGTGCTGTCGACCTTCGTCGACGAGCTGTTCCCGGGCATGGAAGTGATGGGCTCCTACCAGTTCCGCGTCACCCGCAATTCCGAGCTGGTGGTGGACGAGGAGGAAGTGGAGAACCTGGCGCTGGCGCTGCGCGACGAACTGGTCAACCGCGGCTACCGGCCGGCGGTGCGGCTGGAGATCGCCGAGGATTGCCCGAAGTCGATCATGCGCACCCTGCTGCAGAACTTCGCGCTGCCGGAGAACGCGGTCTACCGCATCAACGGCCCGGTCAACCTGAGCCGGGTCAACCAGGTCTACGACCTGGTGCAGCGCCCGGACCTGAAGTACCCGTCGATGAACCCGCGCACGCTGCGCGACAGCGAGGGCATCTTCGAGGTCGCCGCGGCCGGCGACATCCTGCTGCATCATCCGTTCGACGCGTTCACCGCGGTGCTCGACCTGATCAAGCAGGCCGCGATCGACCCGCAGGTGCTGGCGATCAAGCAGACCCTGTACCGCACCGGCAAGGACTCGGGCATCGTCGATGCGCTGGTGCTGGCCGCGCGCAACGGCAAGGACGTGACCGTGGTGGTGGAGCTGCGCGCGCGCTTCGACGAAGAGGCCAACCTCGGCCTGGCCGACCGCCTGCAGGAAGCCGGGGTGCAGGTGGTATACGGCGTGGTCGGCTACAAGACCCACGCCAAGATGCTGCTGATCGTGCGCCGCGAAGGCCGCAAGCTGCGCCGCTACGTGCACCTGGGCACCGGCAACTACCACAGCGGCACCGCGCGCGCCTACACCGACCTGAGCCTGATCACCGCCGACGCGGACATCGGCAACGACGTGCACCTGCTGTTCCAGCAGCTGTCCGGGCTGGCGCCGAAGATCCGCCTCAAGCGCCTGCTGCAATCGCCCTTCACCCTGCATCCGGGCCTGCTGCAACGGATCGAGCGCGAGACCAAGCTGGCCGCGGCCGGGCGCCCGGGCCGCATCATCGCCAAGATGAACGCGCTCAACGAACCGCAGGTGATCCGCGCGTTGTATGCCGCCTCGCAGGCCGGGGTCAAGATCGACCTGATCGTGCGCGGCGCGTGCACGCTGCGCCCGGGCGTGCCCGGCGTGTCGGACAACATCCGCGTGCGCTCCATCGTCGGCCGCTTCCTCGAGCACAGCCGCGTCTACTGGTTCGGCAACGACGGCGCGCCGGAGCTGTTCTGCGCCAGCGCCGACTGGCTGGAACGCAACCTGCTGCGCCGCGTGGAGACCTGCTTCCCGATCCTGGACCCGGCGCTGATCCAGCGCATCCACCGCGAAGTGCTGAAGAACTATCTGGAAGACAACCTCAACGCGTGGGAGCTGGACGCCAGCGGCAACTACCGCAAGCTGACCCCCGGCCAGGACCAGCCGCCGCATTCGGCGCAGCTGGCGTTGCTGGACGGTCTGTAGACTGGTCGGCGCCAGGACGGTGCGCGCACCGTCCATCGGCTACCATTCCGCACATGCCTTCGATCTCCCCGACGTTTACGCCGTTGCGCGATGGCGACCTGCTGGCCGCGGTCGACCTGGGTTCCAACAGTTTCCACATGGTGGTCGCGCGGTACCAGCTCGGGCAGCTGCGGGTGGTCGACCGCCTGCGCGAGACGGTGCGCATGGCCGACGGCCTCGACGCCAAGGGCGGATTGTCGGCCGAAGCGCGGCAGCGCGCGCTCGAATGCCTGGCGCGCTTCGGCCAGCGCATCCGCGACGTGCCCTCGCAGCGCGTGCGCGCGCTGGCCACCAACACCGTGCGCCAGCTGCGTTCGCCGCAGGCGTTCCTGATCCCCGGCGAGACCGCATTGGGCCATCCGATCGAGGTGGTCAGCGGACGCGAGGAAGCGCGGCTGATCTACCTGGGCGTGGCGCACGCGCAGCCGCCCAAGCCGGAGCAGAAGCGCCTGGTGATCGACATCGGCGGCGGCTCCACCGAGTTCATCATCGGCCGCGGCTTCCATACCCTGGAACGCGAAAGCCTGCAGGCCGGCTGCATCGCCAGCACGCGCCGCTTCTTCCCCAACGGCAAGCTGTCGAAGAAGAAGTGGAAGGACGCGCTGACCGAGATCGGCGCCGAGTTCCAGCAGTTCGCCGGGCTGTACCGCACGCTGGGCTGGGACGAGGCGCTGGGTTCCTCCGGCACGCACAAGGCGATCGGCGAGATCTGCGCGGCGATGAAGCTGACCAAGGGCGCGATCACCGCCGAGGCCCTGCCGCAGCTGCGCGAACGCCTGTTGCTGGCCAAGAGCATCGAGGACATCGACCTGCCCGGCCTGTCGGCCGACCGCCGGCCGATCATCGCCGGCGGCGTGCTGGTGCTGGAAGCCGCGTTCCAGGCGCTGGGCCTGCAGCGCCTGATGGTGAGCAAGGCCGCCATGCGCGAAGGCATCCTCTACGACATGCTCGGCCGCGGCGGCGAGAACGATCCGCGCGACGCCGCGGTCGCCGCGCTGACCCTGCGCTACGGCATCGACGAGGCGCAGGCCACGCGCGTACAGGCCACCGCGATGGCGCTGTTCGAACAGGTCGCGCAGGAGTGGGCGCTGGACGCCGACGACGGGCGCATGCTCGGCTGGGCCGCGCGCCTGCACGAGCTGGGCCAGGTGATCGCGCACAGCCAGTACCACGTGCACGGCGCCTACGTGCTGGAACACTCGGACATCGCCGGTTTCTCGCGGCAGGAACAGCAGGTGCTGGCGGCGCTGGTGCGCACCCATCGCCGCAACGTGCCCAAGACCGCGTTCGACGCCCTGCCCGACCGCCTGCTGCTCAGCGCCAAGCGCAAGGCCGCGCTGCTGCGGCTGGCGGTGCTGCTGCATCGCGCGCACGAGCCCGACCCGATCCCGACGCTGGAACTGAAGGCCAACGGCAACGACCTGAGCCTGATCCTGTCGCAGCCGTGGATCGAGTCGCGGCCGCTGCAGCGCGCCGACCTGATCGGCGAGATCGAGGGCATGGCCGGGCTGGGGATCAACTTCAGGCCGTTCGTGGCCTGAGGGCCGGGACTGGGGACTCGGGACTCGGGACTCGGAAAAGCATGCCGCGTCGCGTGGCCGGTTACGGCTGCGGGGCCTGAGAGGTCATGCGCGCTTGGCGAAAATCGGGTTGCGGCCGCGACGCTAGTCGAGGCCGATGGCCCAAGCGCAGCTAAACGCCTGTTGCCGGCGTCATCTTCCCTACATCTGCTGGACATGATCGCTTCATTGCCTCCGGCCAAGATGGCACAAACCGGAGCCTGCACATGCGCTACGCGATCGTCACCGAGACATACCCCCCGGAGGTCAACGGCGTCGCGCTGACCGTGCAGGGTCTGGAGATCGGGCTGCGCGCGCGCGGCCACCAGGTCGACGTGGTGCGTCCGCGCCAGGCCGGCGACCAGGGCAACGACGACCCGCTGCTGGTCCGCGGCGCCTCGCTGCCGCGCTATCCCGGGCTGAAATTCGGCCTGCCCGCTACCCGCCGCCTGAGCCGCCACTGGCAGGCCGCGCCGCCGGATGCGGTGTACATCGCCACCGAGGGCCCGCTGGGCTGGTCGGCGCTGCGCGCGGCGCGGCGGCTTGGCATCCCGGTGGCGACCGGCTTCCACACCCGCTTCGACGAATACCTGCCCGAGTACGGCGCGGCCTGGCTGCAGGCCACCGCGCTGCGCTGGATGCGGCGCTTCCACAACCAGGCCGACGCGACCCTGGTGCCGACCCGCGAGCTGCAGGACTTCCTCACCGGACAGGGCTTCGAACGCGTGCGCCTGCTGGCGCGCGCGGTGGACAGCCTGCAGTTCGATCCGCAGCGCCGCGACCCGCAGCTGCGCGAGGAGTGGGGCATCGACGGGCACGGCTTCGCGGCGCTGTACGTGGGCCGCATCGCCTCGGAAAAGAACCTGCCGCTGGCGGTGCGCGCGTTCCGGCAACTGCAGCAGGTGCGGCCGAAGGCGCGCTTCGTGTGGGTCGGCGACGGCCCGATGCGCGAGCGCCTGGCGCACGAGAATCCCGACTTCATCTTCTGCGGCATCCAGCGCGGCGATGCGCTGGCGCGGCACTTCGCCAGCGGCGACCTGTTCCTGTTCCCCAGCCGCAGCGAGACCTTCGGCAACGTCACCCTGGAGGCGATGGCCAGCGGCGTGGCCGCGGTGGCATTCGACTACGGCGCGGCGCGCGAATACCTGCGCGACGGCGTCAACGGCGCGGCGGTGAACGACGATGCCGGCTTCATCGCCGCCGCGGTGCGCCTGGCCGGCGACGACGCGCTGCGCCAGCGCATGGGCGAAGCGGCCTGCGCGGCGATGAAGCGGCTGCGCCCGGAGCAGGTGGTGGCCGACTTCGACGCGCTGCTGAGCGAACTGGTACTGAGCAGGAGGGCGCATGCCACCGTCCACGCGGCTTGAGGTCTGGCACGGCCACGAAGCGCGCTGGTGCCGGCGCGCCAATCACTGGTGCCGGCGGCGTTCGGTCCGGCGCTTCTTCGCGATGATCAGCCGGCTCGGCGACGGCGTGTTCTGGTACTCGCTGATGACCCTGCTGGTGGTGTGCGACGGCATGGACGGCGTCTACGCCTCGGCGCACATGGCCGCCACCGGCGTGGTCGCGCTGAGCCTGTACAAGGGCCTGAAGCGCTGGACGCGGCGCCCGCGCCCGTACGCGGCGGACCTGCGCATCCGCGCCTGGGTCGCGCCGTTGGACGAGTTCAGTTTCCCTTCCGGGCACACGCTGCATGCGGTGTCCTTCGGCATCGTCGCGCTGGCCTACTACCCGTGGCTGGCGCCGCTGCTGGTGCCGTTCATCGCCTGCGTCGCGCTGTCGCGCGTGGTGCTGGGGCTGCACTATCCCAGCGACGTGCTTGCCGCCACCGCGATCGGCGCGGCGCTGGCCGGCGTGTCGCTGTGGGTGTTGCCGATTTCGGCGCTGCTTGGGTGAATCGGGACTCGGGACTCGGGACTCGGGACTCGGGACTCGGGACTCGGGACTCGGGACTCGGGACTCGGGACTCGGGACGGCAGGATGATGTCCCGGGGCAAATCGATGTCAAGCGATTTGATGCAAAAAGGGCCGCTTTTTTTAGAAAAAGCAGCTTTTTTTTGCGGCTCAGGCGCAGCTGCTTTTCTGTAGGAGGGGCTTCAGCCCCGACGCTCTACCGGTAAGACGTCGGGGCTGAAGCCCCTCCTACAGAACAGCATAAATGCGGCGAACTTGCGAAAATCCCGAGTCCCGAGTCCCGAGTCCCCGGTCCCGAGTCCCCGATCCCGGCTCTACAATAACCCCATGACCACGCTGTTCATCTCCGACCTGCACCTGGATCCGGCCCGGCCGGCGATCACCGAGCTGTTCCTCGGCTTCCTGCGCGGCGAGGCGCGCGACGCCGAGGCGCTGTACATCCTCGGCGACCTGTTCGAAGCGTGGATCGGCGACGACACCCCGTCGCCCGCCGCCGATGCGGTCGCCGCCGAACTGCATGCGCTCGCCGGCGGCGGCGTGCCGGCGTACTTCATGCACGGCAACCGCGATTTCCTGCTCGGCGCCGACTATGCGCGGCGTGCCGGCTTCCGGCTGCTGCCCGACCCGTGTCTGATCGACCTGTACGGGCGCCCCACCCTGCTGCTGCACGGCGACCTGCTGTGCACCGACGACACCGCCTACCAGGCGTTCCGCGCGCAGACCCGCGACCCGGCCTTCCAGCAGCAGTTCCTGGCGCAGCCGCTGGCCGCGCGCATCGCCTATGCGCAACAGGCGCGCGCTGCCAGCCAGGCGCGCCAGGCCGAGCTCAAGCACGGCGACCGCGCGCAGTTCGAAACCGTCACCGACGTGGCGCCGGACGAGGTGCTCGCCACGTTCACCCGCTTCGGCGTGGAGCGCATGATCCACGGCCATACCCATCGTCCCGCGGTGCACGCGCTGGACGTGGACGGCCGCGCCTGCACCCGCATCGTGCTCGGCGACTGGTACGAACAGGGTTCGGTGCTGCGCGTGGACGCGGACGGTTGCGCGCTGCAGCAGCTGTAGCGCCCTGCAACGAGAGCGCATTCGCGCACCGCCGGCGCGCGAGGCACGTCCTGCAACGACGCCCAGAAAGCCGCATCGCGTAGCGCGTCCACATGCCTGGCGCATGCCGCCGTTCCATGCCTGCGACTGCCGGGCGCGAACGGCGGCACGCGGTGCGGCGGCTCAGCGGAAGCCGGCGATGGTGGCCTTGGTGTTGACCAGCACGCGCTGGTTGTCGGCCGTGCTCGCATTGCCCATCGGCACGCCGCCGTAGGAAATGTTCGGGTTGGACCAGTAGTTCAGGCGCGGGCAGTTGCTGCTGCAGTTGTAGGCCATGATCGTGCGCCAGCTGTTGCCGTAGCGGTAGCCATGGCCGTAGGGATACGGCGAGGTGCTCGGGTCGGTGGCCAGATCGTGGCGCGCGCTCTGCAGGTGGCCGATCTCGTGGGCGAAGCTGTAATAGCCGGTCGCGCAGTCCCAGTACACCGCGGCGAAGGCGGTGGCGGCGGTGGAACCGATGCCCGAGGCCAGCCCGCAATAGCTGCTGTTGTCGATCACCAGCACGCCGACGTCGGCCGCCACGCTGTTGCGCGTGGTGTGGATGGCGTCCATGTAGCCGTCGCTGGTGCCGCGGAACCGATTCAGATCGGTGGTGAAGTTGCCCGACTCGGCGTAGCTGGTGGTGCTGTAGCCGGCCAGCACCAGATTGATGCCGACGTTGCTGTTGACATAGCCCTGGTTGGATTCGGCCACCGCCAGTTGCACCAGCGACTGCATGTTGCCGCCGTAGCCGCTGACCGCCTGGTTGGTGGCCACCACCAGCACGCGGATCGTCGCGGTGGGTCCGGCGGACGCGCCCGCGGTGCCGACGCGCTCGTCGATCAGCGACTGCGGCATCTGGATGGTCGGCAGCAGCCCGTAGTCGGCCGGATGGTCCGCGGGCAGGCGACGCTCGTCGACTTCGACCAGCGCGTGGCCGCCGCTGATGGGACGCAGGTGGAACAGGCGGCCGTTGCTGCGGATGGTGCCGGTGACGGTGTCGCCGCTGCGCACCAGGATGGCCGAGTTCAACGGGTCCAGGCCGGACAGGGTGCGGCCGCGCGCGGTGGCGGCGGCGCCGAGGTTGCCGTACCAGATGCTGTTGCCGCCTTCGAGCTGCTCGGTCTTCAACAGCGTGGCGGTGACGCGCTGGCCGAGCAGTTCCAGCTCCAGCTGTCGCTGCGTGCCGTCGACCGCGGCGGCGTCGACCTGCACGCGCTGCACCGCGCTGGTGGCCGGGTTGGCCAGCAGCCGGGTCAGCGCCGGCTCGCCCGCAACGGCCTTGGACACGTACTGACTGCTCTGGAACAGGGGTTTTCCGGCGGCGCTGGCCGTCCCGGCGGCGCACAGGGCGATCATCGCGGTAACGCAGCACATCGACTTCGAAGTCATGGCGTACTCCCAGGGGTGGAAAGCGGAAGGAGGCGTAGCGTCCCGGCGCGGGGGCGCCGGAAGCTTCGATTAGCCGCGTGCCCCGTGCCGGGCGCAAGCTTCAAGTTGCATTCATGTGCAACTAAGAGATGAGCATTCCTGGCCGGATGTGACCGCCATCCAGCCGTGCGCCGTCGCCGTGGTCCGCCAGAACGCGCACTGCGCGGCCCGCGACTGCATATCGCCATGGACGGCACGCCGCTGCTCGGATCAGATCAGTCCGCCGCGCGAGCGGCACCCTTCCTGCCGCATCGCCACCCGCTCGTCACCGATGCCGCCACCGATGCGCGCCGTCAGGTGGCCTGCCGCTGCAGCGCCAGCAGTTCGTCCTCGTCGAAACCGGCGAGCAGCCGCGCCTGCAGGTTGAACGGACCGTGCAGGTAGCCGCCAGCGTATTCGCGCAGCAGCTCGGCGAAGCGCGCGCGCGGCTCGATGCCGGCGCGCGCGCAGTACCAGCGATACCAGCGCGAACCGGCGGCGACATGCGCCACCTCCTCGCGCAGGATGAGTTCCAGGATATCGGCGGTGGCGTCGTCGCCGAGCGATCGCAGCTTGGCGATCATCCCCGGGGTGACGTCCAGCCCGCGCGCCTCCAGCACCCGCGGCACCAGCGCCATGCGCGCCAGGCCATCGTGCGCGGTCTTCTCGCACATCTCCCACAGGCCGTTGTGCGCATCGAAATCGCCGTACTCGTGGCCCAGTTCGCGCAGGCGGTCGCGCAGCAGCACGAAATGGCGCGACTCGTCGTCGGCCACCGCGACCCAGTCGGCGTAGAACGCATCCGGCAACCCGCGGAAGCGGTACACCGCGTCCCAGGCCAGATCGATCGCATTGAGCTCGATGTGCGCAATCGCGTGGACGAACGCGGCGCGACCTTCGGCACTGCCCAGCCCGCGCCGCGGCAGTTCGCGCGGATGCACCAGCCGCGGACGCGGCGGCCGTCCCGGCATGCCGATCGGCAACGGCGTCGGGGCGGCGACAGGCAGCGGCAACTCGCCGCGCGCATAGGCCTGCGCGTGGCGCTGCGTCGATGCGACCTTGGCGGCGGGATCGGCCGCGTCCAGGCAGGCGCGTGCGGCCTCGAACAGGTCCACGGTCATGCGGTGCTTTCCTCGTCGTGCGGATGTTGCGCGGGGGCAACGATGTTACCTGCGCCGACGTGCCCGGGTCCGGTCGAACGCCCGCGCCGCCCGATCGCCGCGGCAGAACGTCGTCGGGCGTGTGCGCGCCCAGGCGGCGCTGGAACAGCGTGCATCCGGGTGGCGTTACTCGCGGGAGCCACTCGCGTGGCACAGGTGCCAGCCGGCGCTCATCGCAGTTCCGTCGCGATCGAAGTCGCCCGCCACAGGTCCGCCCGCGTGCAGACCGATCGGCGCAAACGCCCCAGGCGCCTGCGCCGTGCGCCGCCACGCCGATCAGGCGCGGCGCTTCTTCTTCGCCTCGTCCGAACGCAGCTGCTGGATGCGTTCGAAATAGCCCGGTTCGATGCCGGTGGTGTAGTCGCCGTTGAAGCACGAGGAGTCGAAGCGCTTGAGCTCGGCGTTGCCCTCGCGCACCGCGGCCTCGAGGTCTTCCAGGTCCTGGTAGATCAGCCAGTCGCAGCCGAGGAACTTCTCCACTTCCTCGATGCTGCGCTCGTGCGCGATCAGCTCTTCCGGCGCCGGCATGTCGATGCCGTAGATGTTCGGGAAGCGCACCGGCGGCGCGGCGCTGGCCAGGTACACCTTGCGCGCGCCGGCGTCGCGCGCCATCTGCACGATCTGCTGGCTGGTGGTGCCGCGCACGATCGAGTCGTCGACCAGCAGCACCACGCGGTTGCGGAATTCCAGGTGGATCGGGTTGAGCTTGCGGCGCACCGACTTCACCCGCTCGCTCTGCCCGGGCATGATGAAGGTACGGCCGACGTAGCGGTTCTTGATGAAGCCCTCGCGGTACTTCACCCCGAGCACGTTGGAGATTTCCAGCGCCGCGTCGCGCGAGGTGTCGGGAATCGGGATGATGGTGTCGATGTCGTGGTCCGGGCGCAGGCGCAGGATCTTCTCGCCCAGCTTCACGCCCATGCGCATGCGCGCCTTGTGCACCGACACGTTGTCGATCATCGAGTCGGGGCGGGCGAAATACACGTACTCGAAGATGCACGGGGTGTGCTCGGCCGGCTCGGCGCAGATCTCCGAGAACAGCTCGCCGCGCGCGGTGATCACCAGCGCTTCGCCGGGACGCACGTCGCGCACCCGCTGGTAGCCGAGGATGTCCAGCGCCGCCGACTCCGATGCCACGATGTACTCGCTGCCCTCGGCATGGTCGCGCTTGCCCAGCACCAGCGGACGGATCCCGTGCGGATCGCGGAACGCCACCAGGCCCAGGCCCAGCACCACGCTGACCACCGCATAGCCGCCCTTGCAGCGGCGGTGCACGCCGGCCACCGCGCGGATCGCCGCCTCCGGGCTCAACGTGCGCTGCGCATCCAGCTCGTAGGCGAAGATGTTCAGCAGCACTTCGCTGTCGGACTCGGTGTTGATGTTGCGGCGATCGGCCTCGAACACCTGCTGGCGCAGCACCTCGGTGTTGATCAGGTTGCCGTTGTGCGCCAGCGCGATGCCGTACGGCGAGTTCACGTAGAACGGCTGCGCCTCGTCCATGCCCTCCGAGCCGGCGGTGGGATAGCGGCAATGGGCGATGCCCACGCGGCCTTCGAGCACCGCCATCTTGCGCGAGTCGAACACGTCGCGGACCAGCCCGTTGGCCTTCTGCACGCGCAGCCGGGTGCCGTCCGCGGTGGCGATGCCGGCGGCGTCCTGGCCGCGGTGCTGAAGGACGGTCAGGCCGTCATAGAGCTGTCCGGCCACGTTCTGGTTGCCGACGATTCCGACGATGCCACACATTTGAGCGCTCTCCGCGACGACCTGCGCCGCTATTGTGAAGGTGGCCGTGCCTGGCCGTGGGGACCGTCCCGCGCGGGATCGGGATCTCCGGAACGCGTCTGCGCCGGATCGATGTTGGGAGGCAAGGCTTCGGCCGGCTGGCGTGGCGCCGCGGCGCCCGCGCCCAATGCGCGCGACAGCGCCTGCTGCAGTCCCGGCGCCGGCGGGGCCTGGTCCACCGCGGCATTATCGCCTGCTTCGGCCGGCTTGCCCAAATCCATCGCCGGCAGGTTCAGCTGCGGCATCGACCAGTCCGGCACGTGCGCGCGCATCCAGTCGGTCCCGGGCTGCAGCAACGGCAACAGCAGCGACTCGCGCCAGCCCGGCTCGCGGGTCAGCGGGGTGAAGCCCATCAACAGCACCAGCACGCAGGCGATCAGGCCGCCGCGCAGCAGGCCCAGGCCGAAGCCCAGCGCGCGGTCGGTGCCTGTCAGCTGGGTCGCCTTCACCGCCGAGCGGATCAGCATGCCGATCACCCCGACCACCAGCATCACCGCCACGAAGGTCAACGCATAACCGCCCAGGTACTGGGTCAGGCTGGGCTCGGCGCCGTCGGCCAGCCAGCGCCCGGCCTGCCCGCCGAAGCGGAAACTGGCCCAGCCGGCGAGCAGCCAGGACAAGGTGCCGACCACGATGCCGACGAAGCCGCGCAGCAGCCCGAGCAGCGCGGAGACCAGGATCACCGCGAGCAGGACCAGGTCGATCATGCGCGTGCGCCGGGTGCGGGCGCAGCGCGGCGTCGGCGCGCGGGGCGATGCCGGTTCAAGGGTGCGGTCGCACCATGCCGCTGATGCCGACCTTGGACGCGACCTGCGCGCGCAGCTGCTCGGCCTCGGCCTTGCTGGCGACCGGGCCCACGCGCACGCGGCTCAATGCGCCCTTGTCGGTACGCACCTGCTCGACGAAGGCGCTGAAGCCGGCCGCGCGCACCTTGTCGCGCAGCGCGTTGGCGTCGTCGGCCTTGCCGAAGGCGCCCAGCTGCACGGCGAAGCCGGTGCCGCTGGCGGCCGGGATCGACGGCGCGGTGGGCGCGGGCCTGGCCGCGACCGGGGCCTGCGCCGCCGGCTTGGCCGGTTCCGGCTTCGGCGCCGGCGGCGGAGTCGCCGGCTTGGCGGCGGCGACCGGTTTGGCCGGCTCCGGCGGCAGCGTCTCGGTACGGGTGGCGGAGGCGGCCGGCGCCGGCGTGGCGACGGTCGAGGCCGCCGGTGCGGCCACCGCTGAACTCGGCGCGTCCAGGGTCACGACCTGGGCGTTGACGTCGTTGCGCACCTTGACCGCCTGCAGGCGCACCGATTCGGCCTGGGCGCGGTCGGCATACGGCCCGATGCGCACCCGCCAGGCCTGGCGGCCGCCGATCGTGGCGCTCTCGCGGAAGCCCGGCAGCTGCGCCTGCTTGAGCCGCGCGATCACCGCATCGGCGTCGGCGGCGGTGGCATAGGCGCCGAAGTTGACCGCGTAGTTGCCGGCCGCCACGGCCGGCGGCAGCGGCTGGGCCGCCTGGCCGGCGGCGGCCGGCGCGGCCAGGTCGGCCGCGTCGGGGTTGTCCTGCACCGGGGCCGGCGGCCCGGCCATGCCCACGGCACCGCCGCTGGGCGCATCGCCAGGCGTGACCAGCGGCAGCTCGCGGGTTTCGAATTGGCCGTCGCCAGGCGCGGCGGGCGCCTTCAGCGGCACGTTGGCCACACCGCTGTCGGGCGCAGGGCCCTTGACCAGCATCGGCAGGAAGATCACGGCGAGCGCTACCAGGACGATGGCGCCGATCAGTCGCTGTTTCAGGGCAGTATCCACGGAAAGCTTTGGGGAGGCGGCATGGCGGAGCGCCGCGGCGATTATAAGGTGGGGCCGCCCCGCGGCGGGTCAAGCGGCTGAATGCAGCCAGTGCAGCGCCTCGGCCACGGTGTGGAACGAACCGAACACCAGCACTCGGTCGCCGTCGCGCGCCTGCGCCAGCGCCTGCTGCAGCGCCTGCGCCACGCTGTCGGCCAGCGCCGCCTGCGCGGCGGCGGTGCCGTGCAGGCGCGCCTGCAACGCGGCGGCGCTCTGTCCGCGCGCGCCTTGCAGGCCGGCCAGCTGCCAGCGATCGACCTGCGCGGCGAGCGCCTGGACCACGCCGGGCGCGTCCTTGTCGGCCAGCGCCGCGAACACCGCGACGGTGGCGCCGCTGCCGGGCTGCGCCTGCAGCCACGCCGCCAGTTCGCGCGCGGCCTGCGGGTTGTGGGCGACGTCCACCACCACCTCCACGCCGCCGCGGGCGAAGGTCTGCAGGCGCCCTGCCAGCTGCGCGCGGGCCACGCCGTCGGCGTAGGCGGCGCGCGGCAAGGGCGTGCGCAACGCGCGCAGCGCGGCGATCGCCGTGGCGGCGTTGGCCCGCTGCACCGGCGCGCGCAACTGCGGGTACGGCAGCTCCAGTCGGGTGCCGACGTCGCGCCAGCGCCAGTGCGCCTCGTCGATGGGTTCATGGAAGAAGTCGCTGCCGGCGCGGATCGCGTTGGCGCCGATCGCGTAGGCGCGGCGCAGCACGCTCGACGGCGGGTCGATCTCGCCGAGCACCAGCGGCTTCCAGGCCCTGGCGATGCCGGCCTTTTCCTCGCCGATGGCCTCGCGGTCCGCGCCGAGCCATTCGGTATGGTCGATGTCGACGGTGGTGATCACCGCCACGTCCGCATCGACCAGGTTGACCGCGTCCAGGCGTCCGCCCAGGCCCACCTCGAGCACCGCCAGGTCCAGTCGGGCCTGCTGGAACAGCCACAACGCCGCCAGCGTGCCGTATTCGAAATAGGTCAGCGGCGTCTGTCCGCGCGCGGTCTCCACCGCCTCGAAGCCGGCCACCAGTTGCGCATCGCCGGCCTCCTGCCCGTCGATGCGCACGCGCTCGTTGTAGCGCAGCAGGTGCGGCGAGGTGTACGTGCCCACCGACCAGCCGCCGGCGCGCGCGATCGCCTCGACGAAGGCGACGGTCGAGCCCTTGCCGTTGGTGCCGCCGACGGTGACGACCTTCTTCGCCGGCCGTCCCAGCCCCATGCGCCCGGCCACGGCGCGCACGCGCTCCAGGCCCATCGCGATGGCGCTGGGATGCTGCTGCTCGATGTGGGCGAGCCATTCGGGAAGGGTTTTCATGCGTTCGACTCGACTCGGGTGATGCCCCGGCAGCGCTTGAACCGCCAGGAGCGCGCTTTGCATTCGCGTTGGCTTCTACGGGTCCCGTGAGGCACGGCAAGCCGATCGGACGAAAACCCAGAAGGGGCGGCGCGCACGATGCGCGCCGTTTTTCGCCGGCATGGATGTGCCGGCGAAAAATGTCCGGTCGGCTTGCGCACCCGGAGCGCGCAGCGCGCAGGGCGCGCCGCCCGGGTGTGCTTTCTTTGGGTTACTTTGATCAGCCTCCGGCCGCTGTAGAGCCTTCCTTGCACAAGCAAAGAAAAGCGACTCGCGCGTCAAGCGCGAAAGCACTTGAATGTGGTTTTGCATCGCGTCAGCGAATCATGGCGTGAGGACCTGGAGAGTCCTACAACGCCCGGTGCTTGGCCTCGCCGAAGAACGGCGTGTGGTGCGCGCAGTCGTTCAGCCGCACCACTTCCAGGTGATCCATGTCCGGGCCTTCGAGCAGGTTCAGCGTGGTCGGCGCCTGGCGGAAGCTCCACAGCTTGGCGATCGGCAACCCGAGCACCCGGCACAGGATCACCCGGTTGACCGCGTCGTGCGCGACCACCAGCAAGGTGTCGTCCTCGCCCAGCCCTTCGGCGGCGCGGGTCAGGCCGCGCCAGGAGCGGTCCAGCACCTGGCGCAGCGACTCGCCGCCGGGCATCAGCACCGTGTCCGGCTCCTCGCGCCAGGCGCGCAGCCGCGCCGGATCCTTGTCGTTGATCTCGCTGGCGAGCAGGCCTTCCCATTCGCCATGGGCGATTTCCTGCAGGTCCGGATCGGTGAGCAGCATCGCCGCGCGCGCCTCGCCCAGCGCGTGCCGCGCGGTGCTCTGCGCGCGCGCCAGCGGCGACGCGACGGCGCGGGCCAGGGCCACGTGCTTCAGGCGCTCGCCCAGCGCCAGGGCCTGGGACTCGCCCACCGGCGAAAGCGGGATGTCGATCTGGCCCTGATAGCGGCCTTCGGCGTTCCACGGCGTTTCGCCGTGACGAGCAAGCAGGATGCGCATGCAGCGGGATTCCATTGGGGGAGGCCCCGGCAGCCGGCGAGCCGAAAACGGGGGAGCGGCATGATACCCGCTCCGCAGCGCAGCAAACCCTGAACCGCGCGCGGCCGTGCCGGCGCATGGGCGCCGTACAGCGCGCAAGGCGGCCGGCCGGGTTGCGCTACCGGCTTACGGGGCCAGATCCAGCTCCTTCAGCAGCTGCGGCGCCGGCGCCACCTCCTGCATGATCCAGCGCATGTAGCGCCCATCGACCGCGATCATCCGGGTCATGGCCGGATCGAACACCCAGTTCGAGCTCACCGACTCCCAGTTGCCGTCGAACGCCAGGCCGACCAGCTTGCCGTGCGCATCGAGCACCGGCGAGCCGGAGTTGCCGCCGGTGATGTCCAGGTCGGACAGGAAGTTGACCGGCACCGAGCCCAGCCGCCGGTCCTCCAGTCCGCCGTAGCGCTTGGCCCGGGCCGCGTCGAGCAGCGCCTTGGGCGAATCGAACGGATCGGCGCCGGTGTCCTTGGCCAGCACGCCTTCCAGCGTGGTGAACGGGGTATAGGCCACCCCGTCCTTCGGCGCATAGCCCTTGACGTTGCCGAAGGTGATGCGCAGCGACGAGTTGGCGTCCGGATACACCGACTCGCCCTGGCTGCGCTTGTAGTCGGCCAGCGCCTGCAGGAACCGCGGCCGCGCCAGCAGGTCCTCGCCGTCGCGGCGCTTCTGCTCGCGCTCCAGCTGCAACAGGGTCGGCATCAGCGCGACCGCGTAGCGGATCGCAGGATCGTCGCTGGACTCGAACGCGGCGCGGTCGGCCTGCAGCCACTTCAGCCGTTCCTCGGTGCTGCCCAGGCGGGTACCGGCCAGTTTGGCCACCGCCGCCTGCGCGTCGCCGCCCAGCCACTGGTCCAGCGCCGGCAGGCGCTGCGCCGCCGGCAGCTTCAGGTACTCGTCCAGCCAGTAGCGCTGCAGCTGGCTGTCCATCGAAGCCGCATAGCGGCGCTCCATCTGCTTCAGCGCGCCCTCGATCGACGGCAGGTCGCGGTCCTGGTAGCCCGACTCGCGCTCGGCGTCCGGCTTGGCGCGCTCGATCGCCAGCCGGTACAGCGACAGCGCCGCGCCCAAGCTGCCGGTGCGGCGCAGCTGGCCGAGCACCAGGTCGCGGTCGCGGGTCGCCTGCGCCTGGCGCCCCAGCGCCAACAGCTGTTCGTGCGCCTGCAACGCGGCGCGGCCGCTGCGGCCCTGCCGTTTCAGCCACGCCAGCACCTCGCGTTCCTCGGACTGCTTCTGCGCGGCCGCATCGATGCGCCGGAAGCCCTCCAGCTGGCCTTCGTAGTTCTTGGCCACGTTGTTCCAGCTGGCCATCGTCGCGGCGTACTTGACCTGGATGTCCGGGTCCTTCTGCCCGGCCTGCTCGACCAGCCGGATCAGGTTGCGGTAGTGGCGCGCGCCGACCGGGTACGCCCAGTTCGCGGTGGCATCGAACTCCGAGGCCAGTGCGTAGCGGTTGGTGCGCCCGGGATAGCCGGCGACCATCACGAAATCGCCCGCGCCCAGCGCCTGGTCGGCGAACTTCAGGAAGTGCCTGGGCTGGTACGGCACGTTGTCCTTGGCGTAGGCGGCCGGCTTGCCGTCCTTGCCGACGTAGGCGCGGTAGAACGAGAAGTCGCCGGTATGGCGCGGCCACATCCAGTTGTCGACGTCGCCGCCGAACTTGCCGATGCCCGACGGCGGCGCATAGGCCAGGCGCACGTCGCGGATCTCCAGGGTGCGGAACAAGCGATAGCTGTTGCCGCCGGCGAAGCTGTACAGATGGCAGCGGTAGCCGGCCTCGGCCTCGCAGGCCGCCACCTGGGCCTTGTCGAAGGCTTCCAGCGCCAGCGTGCGCTCCAGCGCATCGCCGCCGGCGGCGGCCATCGCCGCCCGCGCCTGCTCGGTGACGTCGGTGATGCGGTCGAGCACGTAGATGCGCGCGTTTGGCCCGGCGCTCAGTTCCGCGCCGGGGCTGGCGGCGTTGAAGCCGTCGCGGATCAGGTTCTTCTGCGGGGTGGAATTGAGCTGGATCGCGCCGTAGGCGCAGTGGTGGTTGGTGACCACCAGCCCCTGCGGCGACACGAAGCTGGCGGTGCAGCCGCCCAGCGACACCACCGCGCCCATCGGGTCGCCGGTCAGGTCGGCCAGTTGCTGCGGCGACAGCTTCAGCCCGGCCTGCTGCAAGGGCCCGGCGATGTCCGGCAGCTGCTGCGGCACCCACATGCCTTCCCCGGCGTGGGCGGTCGGGATCCAGGCCAGGCTGGCGAGCATGGCGGCGGCGAGCAGGTTCAGGCGCATCGGGCGGTCCTTGGTGGCGAACGTTAGATAGTAACGACTGTAACAAAGCTCGCCGTCGCGACCAATGGGCGCACGCGCGCCGCAACATGGCCGCGCCCGGCGCGGGCTTATACTTCGCGCCCTCTCAACTTGCGAGTCTTGCACCGCCATGGCGCAAACAATGAAGGCGCTGGTCAAGCGCGAAGCGGCCAAGGGCATCTGGCTGGAACAGGTACCGGTGCCGCAGCCCGGTCCCAACGAGGTGCTGATCAAGGTCGAGAAGACCGCGATCTGCGGTACCGACCTGCATATCTACCTGTGGGACGACTGGAGCCAGCGCACCATCCGCCCGGGCCTGACCATCGGCCACGAGTTCGTCGGCCGCATCGCCGAGCTGGGCACCGGCGTCACCGGCTACGACGTGGGCCAGCGCGTGTCCGCCGAAGGCCACATCGTCTGCGGCCATTGCCGCAACTGCCGCGGCGGCCGGCCGCACCTGTGCCCGCACACCGTGGGCATCGGCGTGAACCGCGACGGCGCCTTCGCCGAGTACATCGTGATGCCGGCCAGCAACCTGTGGCCGATCCCGGACCAGATCCCGTCGGAGCTGGCCGCGTTCTTCGACCCGTACGGCAATGCCGCGCACTGCGCGCTGGAATTCGACGTGATCGGCGAGGACGTGCTGATCACCGGCGCCGGCCCGATCGGCATCATCGCCGCCGGCATCTGCAAGCACATCGGCGCGCGCAACGTGGTGGTCACCGACGTCAACGATTTCCGCCTCAAGCTCGCCGCCGACATGGGCGCCACCCGCGTGGTCAACGTCGGCAACACCCCGCTCAAGGAGGTCATGGCCGACCTGCACATGGAGGGCTTCGACGTGGGCCTGGAGATGAGCGGCAACCCGCGCGCCTTCAACGACATGCTCGACTGCATGTACCACGGCGGCAAGATCGCCATGCTCGGCATCATGCCGCGCGGCGCCGGCGCGGACTGGGACAAGATCATCTTCAAGGGCCTGACCGTGCAGGGCATCTACGGCCGCAAGATGTACGAGACCTGGTACAAGATGACCCAGCTGGTGCTGTCCGGCTTCCCGCTCGGCAAGGTGCTCACCCACCAGTTGCCGATCGACGAGTTCCAGAAGGGCTTCGACCTGATGGAGGAAGGCAAGGCCGGCAAGGTGGTGCTGAGCTGGTACTGACCGGCACCCGGATCAGCCCGAAAAAAAGGCGCCTTGCGGCGCCTTTTTTCATGTTCCGGCGCGGGCGCTCAGAAGCTGACCGTCGCCGAAACCGCGACGCGGTGGTCGGCCAGCTTCTCACCGAAGTTCTGCGTGCCCTTGTCGTCGGTGTCGTAGTAGCCCACGGTCAGGCCCAGCGGGCCGAAGCTCTTGCCGACGGTGACGCTGTAGTCGGTGTAGTCCTGCCATTCGGGCAGCGCGCTGGCATAGGTGGTGCGGCCGACGTGCGCGCCGATGCTGAAGTCCTGCGGCAGCGCCCAGTTCCCGTCGAGCGCGTAGTAGAAGCTGTCCTCGTCCAGGCCGTAGACGTCGTCGGTGTAGGCCACGGTCAGCGCGTAGGTGTCCAGGAACGTGGTCTTGGTGATCAGCTCGTTGTAGTTCGCCGCGCCCGCGCCGGGATAGCCGTAGCGGTTGATCATCACGTCGAAGTTCCAGTTCTCGGCGAAGTCGACGCCGTAGCCGATGAAGCCGTCCACTTCCCAGTCCGGGTCGCCGGGGCCGAAATCGACGTTGGAGCCCCACACGCCGACATACAGCCCGATCGGCGAGGTGTAGGTGACGCCGGCCTGGAACGCCGGTTCCTCGTCGGTCTGCGACACGCCGCGGAACACGTAGTCGCTGGTCACGCCGAAGGAGGCGGAGAACGGCGACGAGGCTTCCTCGTCCTGGGCAAGGGCGCTCAGCGGCAGCGCGGTCAAGGCAACGGCCAGGGCATAACCAAGCTTGATCTTGTTCACCGGCGAATCTCCTGTGTGGGGGGCAAGACACCGGCAATGTGCGGTGCCCGCCATTGCCTTCACAGTTTTTTAACCGTTTTGTTCTTGCAGTGCAACACTTTCGCGCGTGACTGTCTGCCGCGTGTCCGCTGCCGGCCCGCGTTTGTCTACCGCCGGTCCGTTCGCCGGTCGCGCCGGACTCAACCCGGCGCGGCGCGGAACAGGCCGAAGCGCCGCGCGTTCAGCCGCAGCGCCTGTCCCGGTTCGTAGCGCGGCGTGCCCTCGCCTGCCGGCAGCTCCACCTCCACCTCGTCCTCGCCCCCGGTCAGCCGTGCGCGCAGCCGCAGCCGCGAACCGCTGCGCTGCGTCGACAGCACCGTCGCCGGCCAGCCGGCCTCGTCGGGCGCCAGGTCTTCCGGGCGCACGTACAGATCGACCGCGCCGGCGGCGAGCGGCGTGTCCGGTGCCGGCAGCGCCAGCCCGGCCACCTGCAGCTTGCCGTCGCGCAGTTGCGCCGGCAGCCGGTTGACCGCGCCGACGAAGCCGTAGACGAACGGCGACACCGGGCGTTCGTAGACATCGGCCGGGCTGCCGAGCTGCTCGATGCGCCCGCGATTGAGGATCGCCACCCGGTCGGCCAGCTCCAGCGCCTCTTCCTGGTCGTGGGTGACGAACACCGTGGTCAGCCCGGTGCGGTCGTGCAGATCGCGCAGCCAGCGGCGCAGGTCGCGGCGTACCTGCGCGTCCAGCGCGCCGAACGGTTCGTCCAGCAGCAGCACCCGCGGCTCGATCGCCAGCGCGCGCGCCAGCGCCACGCGCTGGCGCTGGCCGCCGGACAGTTGGGTCGGGTAGCGCGCCTCCAGGCCGTCCAGTTGCACCAGCGCCAGCAGCTCGGCGACCCGCTCGCGGATCCGCGCTTCGGCCCAGCGCTCGGCGCCGCGGCGCACGCGCAGGCCGAAGGCGACGTTGTCGCGCACGGTCATGTGCCGGAACAGCGCGTAGTGCTGGAACACGAAGCCGACCCGCCGCGACTGCACCGGTAGCCCGGTCGCGTCCTCGCCGTCGATCAGCACGCGCCCGGCGTCGGCATGCTCCAGCCCGGCGATCACGCGCAGCAGCGTGGTCTTGCCCGAGCCGGACGGGCCGAGCAGCGCCAGCAGCTCGCCCTTGCGGATGTCCAGGCTGATGTCGTCGAGCGCGGCGAAGCCCTCGAAGCGCTTGCCCAGGTTCTGCACACGGATGGTCATCGCAGCCTCAGTGTCGGTGGTTGGCGGCCAGCGATTCGCCGTGCCGCCATTCCAGGTAGGACTTCAGCGCCAGGGTCAGCAGCGCGGTCAGCGCCAGCAGGCAGGCGCAGGCGAACGCGGCGCTGTAGGCGTATTCGTTGTAGAGGATCTCCACATGCAGCGGCAGGGTGTTGGTGCGGCCGCGGATATGCCCGGACACCACCGACACCGCGCCGAACTCGCCCATCGCCCGCGCGCTGCACAGCAGCACGCCGTACAGCAGGCCCCAGCGGATGTTGGGCATCGTCACCCGCCAGAACATCTGCCAGCCGCTGGCGCCCAGGCTCAGCGCCGCCAGCTCCTCGTCGTTGCCCTGCTGCTCCATCAGCGGCATCAGCTCGCGGGCGATGAACGGGAAGGTGACGAAGGTGGTCGCCAGCACGATGCCCGGCACCGCGAACACGATCTTCGGCAGCTGCACCAGCACGGTCTCCGGCAGCTGCAGCAGCACCCTGCCCAGCAGTGGCAGGTGCACGCGCACGCCTTCGTCGATCAGCGGCCAGGCCCAGCCGGGCCGGCCGAAGATCAGGATGAACACCAGCCCGGCGACCACCGGCGAGACCGAGAACGGCAGGTCGATCAGGCTCACCAGGATGCGCTTGCCGGGAAAGCGGTGCTTGCTCACCGCCCACGCCGCGGCGACGCCGAACACCAGGTTCAGCGGCACCACGATCGCGGTGACCAGCAGGGTCAGGCGGATCGCGGCCAGCGCGTCCGGGTCGGAGATGGCGCGCCAGAACACGCCCAGGCCGCTGCGCAGCGCCTCGACGAACACCAGCAGCAGCGGCAGGAACAGGAACGCCAGCAGGAACCCCAGCGCGCCGAGGATCAACAGCGCCTGCACCCACCACGGCTCGGTGGTGGCCGTGGCGTGTCGGCGGCGACGGACGGCGGGCGATGCGGGCAACGCGTTCTCCGGCAGCGGCAGGGTCAGCGAGGACAGGTTATCGCTCATCTCAGCGTACCGCCTGGCCGCGCCGCGCCAGCAGCGCCTGCAGGCCGTTGACCACCAGCAGCATCACGAACGACAGCAGCAGCATCGCCGCGGCGATCGCGGTGGCGCCGCCGTAGTCGAACTCCTCCAGGCGGATGGTGATCAAAAGCGGCGCGATCTCGGTGACATTGGGCAGGTTGCCGGCGATGAAGATCACCGACCCGTACTCGCCGACGCCGCGCGCGAACGCCAGCGCGAAGCCGGTCAGCACCGCCGGCCAAAGCTGCGGCAGCACCACCCGCACGATGGTCTGCCAGCGCCCGGCGCCCAGCGTGGCCGCGGCCTCCTCGACTTCGCGCTCGGCCTCGGCCAGCACCGGCTGCACGATCCGCACCACGAACGGCAGCCCGACGAACACCAGCGCCACCACGATCCCCAACTGGGTGTAGGCGATCTTCAGCCCCAGCGGCTCGAGCCAGCGGCCGACCCAGCCGTTGCCGCCGTACAGCGCGGTCAGCGCGATGCCGGCCACCGCGGTCGGCAACGCGAACGGCAAATCGATCATCGCGTCGAACACCCGCTTGCCGGGAAAGCGGTAGCGCACGAACACCCACGCCACCCAGGTGCCCATCACCGCGTTGAACGCGGCCGCGGCGAAGGCGGTGCCGAAGCTCACCCGCAGCGCCGACAGCACCCGCGGCTCGCTCCACACCTGCCACACCCCCTGCCAGCCCAGGCCGCTGGTCTTGAGCACCAGGCTCAGCAGCGGGATCAGCACCACCAGGCTCAGCCAGGCCAGGGTGATGCCCAGGCTCAGCCCGAGCCCGGGGATCACCCTGCGGCGCGACGGACGCCGCGCCACGGCCGGGGCGTTCGCCACCACGGACTACTTGCTCGCCTGGATCTGGTCGAACAGGCCGCCTTCGGCGAAGTGCTCGGCCTGGGCCTTGTTCCACGAACCGAACGCGCGGTCGATGGTCACCAGCTGCACCTTGGGCAGGCGCGCGATGTCGGCCGGATCGGCGTATTCCGGATGCCGCGGGCGGTAGTAGTGCCGCGCCGCGATCTTCTGCCCTTCCGGCGAATACAGGTACTTCAGGTAGGCCTCGGCGACCGCGCGGGTGCCGTGCTTGTCCACGTTCTTGTCGACCAGCGCCACCGACGGCTCGGCCAGGATCGACAGCTTCGGCACCACGATCTCGAACTGGTCCTTGCCCAGCTCCTCCCGCGCCAGGAACGCCTCGTTCTCCCACGCCAGCAGCACGTCGCCGATGCCGCGCTGGACGAAGGTGGTGGTGGCGCCGCGCGCGCCGGTGTCGAGCACCGGCACGTTGCGGAACAGCGCGCGCATGTAGTTGAGGATGCGCGTGCGGTCGCCCTTGAAGATGTGGTCGGCGTAGGCCCAGGCGGCCAGGTAGTTCCAGCGCGCGCCGCCGGAGGTCTTCGGGTTCGGGGTGATCACCGCCACCCCGGTGCGCAGCAGGTCCGGCCAGTCCTTGATCTGCTTCGGGTTGCCCTTGCGCACCAGGAACACGATGGTCGAGGTGTACGGCGCGCTGTTGTCGGGCAGGCGCTTCTGCCAGCCGGGATCGATCAGCTTGCCCTTCTCGGCGATCGCGTCCACGTCGTAGGCCAGCGCCAGCGTCACCACGTCGGCCTCGACCCCGTCGATCACCGAGCGCGCCTGCTTGCCGGAGCCGCCGTGCGAGGTCTCCACCGCGACGGTGTCGCCGCTGCTCTGCTGCCAGTGCTTGGCGAAGGCGGCGTTGTAGTCGCGGTACAGCTCGCGGGTGGGATCGTAGGAGACGTTGAGCAGTTGCACGTCGCGCGCGGCGGCGGCGCCGGCCAGCGCAAGCAGCGCGAGCGCGAGCAGCGGGCGGAACCGGCGCAGCAGGGGGCTGGGCATGGGGACGATCTCCGAAGCGTGGGTGGTGGCACGGGCGCGCCGGCCGTGGGGGCGACGGCCAGAGCGCCATGCTGCGCAGCGGCATGCGCCCGGTGAAATGACTTCCGGGCCGATGCTTATGCCATTTGTGCATGACGCGCGCCGACCATCGCACACGGCACGTTAAAATCTCCGCTTCTTCCGCCTTCGCGTGCCGCCATGACCGACGCCAGCCTCACCCAGCACTACGCCGACGAACTGGACGCGATCCGCGCGCAGGGCCTGTTCAAGTCCGAGCGCATCATCACCGGCCCGCAATCGGCCCAGATCCGGCTGGCCGACGGCCGCACCGTGCTGAACTTCTGCGCCAACAACTACCTCGGCCTGGCCGACCACCCGGACATCATCCGGGCGGCCAAGGACGCGCTGGACACGCACGGCTTCGGCATGGCCTCGGTGCGCTTCATCTGCGGCACCCAGGACCTGCACAAGCAGCTGGAGCAGACCATCGCGGCGTTCTTCGGCACCGAGGACACCATCCTCTACGCCGCCTGCTTCGACGCCAACGGCGGCCTGTTCGAGCCGTTGCTGGGCGAAGCCGACGCGATCATCTCCGACGCGCTGAACCACGCCTCGATCATCGACGGCGTGCGCCTGTGCAAGGCCAAGCGCTTCCGCTACGCCAACTGCGACATGGCCGACCTGGAGGCGCAACTGCAGGCCGCCGATGCGGCCGGCTGCAAGACCAAGCTGATCACCAGCGACGGCGTGTTCTCGATGGACGGCTTCATCGCCCCGCTGGACCAGATCACCGCGCTGGCGCGCAAGTACGGCGCGCTGGTGCACATCGACGAATGCCATGCCACCGGCTTCCTCGGCGCCACCGGCCGCGGCTCGGCCGAGGTCAAGGGGGTGATGGACCAGATCGACATCTTCACCGGCACCCTGGGCAAGGCGATGGGCGGCGCGCTCGGCGGCTTCACCACCGGCCGGCGCGAGGTGATCGAGCTGCTGCGCCAGCGCTCGCGGCCCTACCTGTTCTCCAATTCGCTGCCGCCGCACGTGGTCGCCGCCGGGATCAAGGCCTTCGAGATGCTCGAGGCCGCCGGCGAGCTGCGCGAGCGCCTGGTCGGCAACACCCGCTACTTCCGCGAGCGCATGACCGCGGCCGGCTTCGACATCAAGCCCGGCACCCACCCGATCAGCCCGGTGATGCTGTACGACGCGCCGCTGGCGCAGAAGTTCGCCGAGCGGCTGCTGGAGGAAGGCATCTACGCGATCGGCTTCTTCTTCCCGGTGGTGCCCAAGGGCCAGGCGCGGATCCGCACCCAGATCAGCGCCGCGCATACACGCGAACACCTGGACCGTGCGATCGACGCGTTCACCCGCATCGGTCGCGAGCTGGGGGTGATCTGAGGACCGGGGACCGCAGGATGGTGTCCGAGCGAAAATCGCTGTCAAGCGATTTGACAAAAAAAAGCCGATCTTTTTGGAGAAAAGCGCCTTTTCGCAGCTCCAGCCAATCCGATCTTCTGTAGGAGGGGCTTCAGCCCCGACGCCTTACCGATAGCGTCGGGGCTGAAGCCCCTCCCACAGAAAAGCACAACTGCAACGCACTCGCGATCACCCCCGGG
>NZ_JAFIWC010000035.1 GCF_017163755.1 Xanthomonas sp. | reverse complement strand
CCCTCTCCCGGTGGGAGAGGGGCTAAGGCACGCCGCGGCTGTTCCTTCTCCCATCGGGACCATGGCCCCCTTTTGGGAGAAGGTGGCCCGTAGGGCTGGATGAGGGTACGGGCGGAGCCTCGTGCACTCAGCTCAGCGAGACGCTTTCGCGCCGTACCCTCACCCCAACCCCTCTCCCGGTGGGAGAGGGGCTTTCGTCGGCTTGGCGGCCATGCGACAGCGCCGCTTGAAAGCCAGCGCCCGGGCCCCATACTGGCGGCCTCTGTTCCTCTCGCGTTTTTGCCGCCATGCCGATCTACGCTTTCCAATGTGCCGAGTGCGGTCACAGCTTCGACCGCCTGCAGAAACTCTCCGATCCCGATCCGGATGCCTGCCCGTCGTGCGGCGCGTCCGCGGTCAAGCGCCAGCTGACCGCGCCGTCGTTCCGCCTGTCCGGCAGCGGCTGGTACGAGACCGATTTCAAGAAGGATGGCGACAAGAAGCGCAACCTGGCCGAGTCCAGCGGCGGCAACGGCGGCGACGCCAAGCCGGCCGCGGCGTCCGCCTCCAGCGATACCGCGGCCAAGCCTGCGGCGACTGCCGCTGCCACGCCGGCGCCGGCCGCCAAGCCCGCCGCGACCTGAACCGGCGCCCCGCAAATACGAACGGCCCGGAGTCGCCTCCGGGCCGTTTGCGTTTGCGCGCTACCCGCTCAGCGTGCGCCGAAGCGTGCGCGGCAGCCCTCGCTGACCCACAGCGCACGGTCGTCGTAGCCCCAGCTGCGGCCCTCGACGCAGCGCGTGCTGGACAGCTGCTGGATCAGCACCGGCCGGCCCTGGCGGGGGTCCCAGGCGCAGCTGCGCCGGCGCTTGTCGTCGCTGCTGCAGGTCACCGTATAGCCGCCATCGACCGGCGGGCGGCCTTGGCCGGGGCCCCAGTCGCCACCGCCGCTGCCGCCGCCGCCGCGCCCTTCGGCGAATTCGCCGCGGCAGCCGCCGTCGACCCAGACGCTGCCGCCGCGCTGGCCCCAGGTCCGGCCCTCGATGCAGCGCGTGTCCGACAGCTGGCGCACCAGCACCGCGTTGCGCCAGCCGGTGTTGCACACGCGCTGGCGCTGGTCCTGGCTCTCGCAACGGATCGTGCCGGCGCCGCCGACCGGGCCGCCGCCGCCGTTGCCGCCACCCCAGCCGCCGCGGCCTTCGGCGAAGCGGCCGCGGCAGCCGCGGTCCACCCACACCACGCCGGGGCCCGAGCCCCAGGTCTGGCCCTCGATGCACGGCGAGTCGGACAGCGCGCCGACCAGCACCGCGCGGCCGCGGAACGGCGTGGCGCACTGGCGGCGCTTGCGGTCGTTGCTGGAGCAGGCGATGGTCTGCGAGTTCGAGCCCGGTTGCGGGCGCCATTGTCCGCTGCTGCCGCGCAGCGAGGTGGCGATGTCCTGCTTGACCCGGCCGAACCCCCAGCCGCGGTCGATCTGGTCCAGGTAGAACTCCAACTGGTCGTCGGGGATCTGCCGGCCGCGCGACTGGTCGGCGTATTCGCGCTCGATGACCCGCACCCGCCCGGGCACCGACAGCTGCCGCAGGTCCTCTGGGGCATAGGCGCGCGTGCTCTGCGCCGCCACCGGTCCGCTGGCCAGGGCCAGTCCCGCCACCACCAGCCATCCGCTCAGTCGCTTCAACATGGGTCCCCTCCGGCACACGTTTGTGTGCGCCGAATATAGCGGTACGGCGACTTAAGGCCGGATGAGCCGCGGCGCGATTTGCCCGCGCCGCCGCCGCACCGCAGAATATCCGGCTTGCCGGCGCCTTCTGCGGCGGATGTCCTTCCTGGAGTTTTCGATGCGTACCCACTTCTGCGGCCTGGTCGACGAGACCCTGATCGGCCGGACCGTCACCCTGGCCGGCTGGACCGATGTCGCCCGCAACCTCGGCGGCGTGTGCTTCATCGACCTGCGCGACCACGAAGGCATCGTGCAGGTGACGGTGGAGCCGGAGAACGCCGAGGTGTTCGCGGTGGCCGCCTCACTCGGCTACGAGGACGTGCTGCAGGTCGAAGGCGTGGTGCGCGCGCGGCATGCGGTCAACGACAAGCTGCGCAGCGGCCAGGTCGAGGTGATCGCCAGCCGCATCACCATCCTCAACAAGGCCGCGCCGCTGCCGTTCCACGCGCACGAGAACCCGGGCGAGGAAACCCGCCTGAAGTACCGCTACCTGGACCTGCGCCGCCCGGAAATGCAGCGCATGCAGCGCACCCGCATCAAGCTGGTGCAGGCGCTGCGCCGCCACCTCGACGCCAGGGGCTTCCAGGACATCGAGACCCCGATCCTGGCCAACGTCACCCCGGAAGGCGCGCGCGACTTCCTGGTGCCGGCGCGCATGCACCCGGGCGAGTTCTACGCGCTGCCGCAGTCGCCGCAGCTGTTCAAGCAGATCCTGATGGTGGCCGGCTTCGACCGCTACTACCAGATCGCGCGCTGCTTCCGCGACGAGGCGCTGCGCGCCGACCGCCAGCTGGAGTTCACCCAGCTGGACATGGAGTTCGCCTTCGTGCGCGAGCGCGACGTGCAGGACTTCGTCGAGGAAATGATCCGCGCCATCTTCAAGGAAGTGATCGACGTCGAGCTGGACCCCAGCTTCCCGCGCATGACCTGGGCCGAGGCCATGCGCCGCTACGGATCGGACAAGCCGGACCTGCGCATCGACCTGGAACTGGTCGACGTGGCCGGGCTGGTCAAGGACAGCGAGTTCGCGGTGTTCGCCGCCGCCGCCAACGATGCCGACGGCCGCGTGGCCGCGCTGCGCATCCCGGGCGGGGCGCGCCTGTCGCGCAAGCAGATCGACGAGTACGCCGCGCACGCGGCCAAGTACGGCGCCAAGGGCCTGGCCTACATCAAGATCGGCGACAACGGCGAGGTCACCTCGCCGATCGCCAAGTTCTTCAGCGAAGCGGCCTTCGCCGCGCTCATCGCGCACGTCGGCGCCGGCAACGGCGACATCGTGTTCTTCGGCGCCGGCGCCTACGGCAAGGTGTCCGACTTCATGGGCGCGCTGCGGCTGAAGGCCGGCAAGGACTTCGGCCTGGTCGCCGACGGCTGGCGCCCGCTGTGGGTCACCGACTTCCCGATGTTCGAGTACGACGAGGAAGCGCGGCGCTACGTCGCCCTGCATCACCCCTTCACCGCGCCGGCGGTGGAGGACATCGAGGACCTGCGCGCCAACGCCAGGACCGCGGTGTCGCGCGGCTACGACATGGTGCTCAACGGCAACGAGATCGGCGGCGGCTCGATCCGTATCCACCGCACCGACATGCAGGCGGCGGTGTTCGAGCTGCTCGGCATCGGCGCAGAAGAGGCGCGGATCAAGTTCGGGTTCCTGCTCGATGCGCTGAACTACGGCGCGCCGCCGCACGGCGGCATCGCCTTCGGCATCGACCGCATCGCCGCGCTGATGGCCGGGACCGAGTCGATCCGCGACGTCATCCCGTTCCCCAAGACCACCGGCGCGCAGGACCTGATGACCGGCGCGCCATCGCCGATCGGCAACGAGCAGCTGGCCGAAGTGCACGTGCAGGTGCGCGCCAAGCCGGAGCAAGGCTGAGCGATGGCGCTGGCGATCCGCCAGGCCGCCGCGGACGACGCCGCCACGCTCGCGGCGCTGGCCGCGGCCACGTTCACCGAGACCTTCGGGCACCTGTATTCGCCGCAGGACCTGCACGGCTTCCTCGAGGAGACCTACACCGCGGCGCGGCAGCGCACGATCCTGCAGCACCCGGACTATGCGGTCTGGCTGCTGGAGGACGACGGCGTGGCGGTCGGCCACGCCGCGGCCGGCCCGTGCGGCCTGCCGCACGCCGAGGCGAAGCCGGGGGACGGCGAACTGAAGCGGCTGTACCTGCTGCGTTCGCACCAGAACAGCGGCTGGGGCAGCCGCCTGTTCGAGACCGCGCTGGCCTGGCTGGAGCGCGAAGGCCCGCGAACGCTGTGGATCGGCGTGTGGTCGGAGAATTTCGGCGCGCAGCGGTTCTATGCGCGCTACGGCTTCGAGAAGGTCGGCACCTACGAGTTCCCGGTCGGGCAGACCCGCGACCTGGAGTTCATCCTGCGGCGCCTGCCGCGCTGAGCGTCAGTGCCGGCTCGCCGCGGACCTGCGCCACTTCGGCGCGCGGCGAGGCGCCGAACAGGCGCTTGTATTCGCGGCTGAACTGCGACGGGCTCTCGTAGCCGACCCGGTGCGCGGCCGCGGCCGCCGCCAGCCCCTCCAGCAGCATCAGCCGCCGCGCCTCGTGCAGCCGCAGCTGCTTCTGGTACTGCAGCGGCGACATCGCGGTGGCGGCCTTGAACCCGTGGTGCAGCGCCGACACGCTCATGTGCACGTTGCGCGCCAGGGTTTCGATGCGCAGCGGGTCGAGGTAGCGCTCGCGCAGCAGCGCCACCGCCTGGGCGATGCGCTGCGGCTGGCCGTCGTTGAGCGCCAGCGCGCGCAGGTGCCCGCCCAGGTCGCCCTGCAGCACGCGGTAGAGGATCTCGCGGATCGCCAGCGGCGCCAGCACCGGCAGGTCGTCGGGGGTGTCGAGCAGGCGCATCAGCCGCAGCACCGCGTCGAGCAGCGGCGCGGTGACCTGCGCCGCGTACGCCGCTTCGCCGGCGACGCCGCCGCTGTCCGCGCTGTCCAGCAGCAGCCCGGCGATGCAGGTCGGGTCGATGTCCAGGCGCAGGCACAGGTAGGGCTGGTCGGGGCTGGCCTCGATCACCTGGCCGAGCATCGGCAGGGTCATCGACACCACCAGGTAGTGCAGCGGGTCGTAGCGATAGTGGTGCGCGCCGAGGGTGGCGGTCTTGCTGCCCTGGACCACCACGCACAGGCGCGGCTCGTAGAGGGTGGGCATGCACGGGGTCGGCGCGCTGATCCGCACCAGTTGCAGCGGGGCCAGCGCGGTGGCGTGGACGCCGTCGCCGGAGGCGGTCGATCGGGCAATCCGCGCGGCCAGTTCGGCCAGCGCCGCGGCCACCGCGGGCGGTACGCTTGGGTTGGTGGAGGAAGGGGGCATCATGGGGGATTGGCGAAAAAGGCGGACCTGCGCGAATGTAGCGCGAGCCGGCGCGATGCTGGGCGGTTGTGCAGGATCGGGCAATCTTTCGGCAGCAACGGGCTAGCGCGGACAGCGTATTTTCACCGAGCCTGCAGCCGCCATCCGCAGGCCTCCGCGTCGTCGGCGGGTCTTGTGGCGATGTTCGCGCTTCGCACACTATCCGCTCAGCGACCGCCGCCCCCGCCCCCACGGAGCCCGTCCGCATGTGGATCGTCCAGTACGCCTTGTCGCGCCGCTACACCATCGGCGTGCTCGCCCTCCTGATCCTGCTGTTCGGCCTGCAATCGGCGCGGCGCATGCCCACCGACATCCTGCCCGAGGTCGGCATTCCTTCGGTCAACCTGATCTGGACCTATGCCGGCCTGCCGGCGGCGGAGATGGCGGCCAAGCTGACCTCGTTCTCCGAGATCTCGGTGCTCAACAACGTCGACGATCTGAAGGAGGTGCGCTCGGAAAGCCTCAACGGCATCGGCATCGTGCGCGCCGACTTCCAGCCCGGGGTCAACCTGGAGCGCGCGCTGGCGCAGATGACCGCGGTGTCGCAGACCATCCTGCGGCGCATGCCGCCGGGCACCTCGCCGCCGCTGGTGGTGCGCAACAACGTCTCCAGCACCCCGGTGCTGCAGCTGGTGCTGTCGTCGGAGACGATGAGCGAGGCGCAGCTGTACGACTACGCGCGCCTGCAGCTGCGCTCGCAGATCCAGTCGATCCCGGGCATCCGCATGAGCCTGCCGTACGGCGGCGCGGCGCGGCAGATCATGGTGGACCTGGACCCGCAGGCGCTGCAGACCTACGGCCTGACCCCGCAGGACGTGACCGGGGCGCTGGAGCGCGGCAGCCCGACGCTGCCGTCGGGCAACATCCGCGAAGGCGCGCGCGAGCTGCAGATCTCGCTGGAGACCAGCCCGGAGAGCGCCGCCGGCTTCCTCGACCTGCCGATCGCCAGCCGCGGCGGCAACGTGATCTACGTGCGCGACGTGGCCAGCGTGCGCGACGGTGGCGCGCTGCAGACCAACATCGCGCGCATGGACGGCGCCGACGCGGTCTCGGTGGCGCTGATCAAGATGGGCGGCGCGTCGGCGGTGGAGATCGTGCGCCAGGTGCGCGAGCGGCTGCCGGAAATCGCCGCCTCGGCGCCGCCGGGCACGCGCATCGAGCCGATCTTCGACCAGTCGGTGTTCGTCGACAACGCGATCGGCTCGATCCGCCACGAGGCGCTGCTGGTCGGCTTGCTGGTGGCGGCGGTGGTGCTGGTGTTCGTCGGCTCGTGGCGCTCGAGCCTGATCGTGCTGTCGGCGATCCCGCTGGCGCTGCTGGCCTCGGTGACCGCGCTGTACCTGCTGGGCTACACCTTCAACGTGATGACCCTGGGCGGGCTGGCGCTGGCGATCGGCATCCTGGTCGACAACGCGGTGGTGGACGTGGAGAACACCAACCGCCACATCGCCCTGGGCAAGGACGTGCGCAGCGCGATCCTGGACAGCGCCGCCGAAGTGGTGTTCCCCGAGTTCGTCTCCACCGTGTCGATCTGCATCGTGCTCACCCCGATCCTGCTGATGACCGGGCTGTCGGCGTGGGTGTTCACGCCGCTGGCGCTGGCGGTGATCTTCGCGATGCTGGCCTCGTTCCTGCTGTCGCGCACGTTGATCCCGGTGCTGTGCTACCTGCTGCTGCCGGCCGACATCCGCAGCCGCCAGCAGCCGCGCTGGGCCGCCGAGCGCGCGCTGCTCGGCCTGCATCACCGCATGGAGCACGCGCTGGAGCGCTTGCGCGAGCGCCACCACGCGCTGCTGTACCGGCTCGGCCACCACGGCGGGGTGCTGGCGCTGGCCGCGCTGGCGCTGCTGGCCCTGGGCCTGGGCGCGGCGGCGATGCTCGGGCGCGAGTATTTCCCGCAGGTCGATGCCGGGCAGCTGCGGCTGCAGGTGCGGCTGCCGTCGGGCACCCGGCTGGAGCAGACCGCGCAGCGGCTGGCGCAGATCCAGCGCGAGATCCGCCAGATCATTCCGCCGGCCGAGCTGCAGACCGTCTACGAGCAGATCGGCATTCCCGACGCGGTCAACCTGGCCTGGGTGGACAGCGCCGTGGTCGGTGCGTTCGAGGCCGAACTGATGCTGCAGCTGCGCACCCCGCACGCGCCGACCGCCGACTACCTGAAGGCGATCCGTGCGCGCATCGCGCAGCGCTATCCGGAGGTGCGCCTGTTCGAGCGTCCGCCCGACGCCACCGGCCGCACCCTGGCCGGCTCGGCGGTGGGCGCGCTGGAAGTGCGCTTCAACGGCCGCGACGCCGCCGGCAACCTGGCGCTGGCGCGCGAGCTGGTGCCGCGGCTGCAGCAGGTGCCCGGCGCGACCGACGTGATGGTGCGGCAGGTGCTCGACCTGCCCGAGTACCGCATCGCGATCGACCGCAGCCGCGCCGCCCAGCTCGGCATCAGCGCCCAGGACGCCAGCCGCGCGGTACTGGCGGTGCTGGGCTCGTCGGGCACGGTGACCCCGGTGTACTGGGTGGAGCAGGCCACCGCCACCTCCTATACGGTGCAGTTGCAGGTGCTGCCGCAGGACCTGGACGGCATCGACGCGCTGCTCAATACGCCGCTGCGCATCGGCGCCAACGGCAACGTGCTGTTGCGCAATATCGCCACGGTGACCCCGCGCGCGGTGCCGGCCAGCGTCGGACGGGTGATGATGGCGCCGACCGTGAGCGTCATCGCCAACGTGCAGGGCCGCGACCTCGGTTCGGTGTACGCGGCGCTGACCGACATCACCGTGCAGATGCAGACCCGGCTCAAGCCGGGCAACCGCATCGAGATCGTCGGCCAGGCGGGCGAGATGCAGAACGCCTACGGCGAGCTCGGCTCGGGCCTGATGATGGCGGCGGTGCTGGTGTTCCTGGTGCTGGTGGTCAACTTCCAGTCGTGGCTGCAGCCGCTGGTGGCGATGTCCGGCCTGCCCCTGGCGATCGCCGGCGCGGCGGTGGCGCTGTTCGTCACCGGCACCCCGCTCAGCGTGCCGGCGCTGATGGGCGTGATGATGGTCATCGGCGTGTCCACCGCCAACAGCGTGCTGGTGACCAGCTTCGCGCGCAATCTGATCGCCCAGGGCCACGATCCGGAGCAGGCCGCCTACGAGGCCGCGGCGGTGCGCCTGCGGCCGGTGCTGATGACCGCCAGCGCGATGGTGCTCGGCATCGTGCCGATGGCGCTGGGGCTGGGCGAGGGCGGCGAGCAGAACGCGCCGCTGGGCCGCGCGGTGATCGGCGGCCTGCTGTTCGGCACGCCGGCCACGCTGCTGCTGGTGCCTTCGATCCTGGCCGTGCTCGGCCGCCGCCACAACCGCCGCCACGCCGCGGCCGCAACCGCAACCGCCGATGGCCTCGCCGCCGGCGAAGGAGTCTCACGATGAATGCCATCCAGATCGCGCCGCGTCCGTTCCCGCACCTGGCCGGCGCCGTTGCGGCGCTGGCCGTGGCCTGCGTTGCGCTTGCCGGCTGCGACAAGGGACGCGCGGTCCCCGCGCCCGCCGCGGCGCCCGAAGTGGCGCTGGTGCAGGCGCGCGCGGCCGCCGCCGACTACGTGCTGACGCTGCCGGCACGTGCCCAGGCCGGGCAGTCCGCGCAGGTCTACGCGCGCGCCACCGGGCTGGTGAGCGCGCGCCTGGTCGATCTGGGCGACCGCGTCCGCGCCGGCCAGGTCCTGGCCACCATCGCCGCGCCGGAGATCGACCAGGCGGTGCGCCAGGCGCAGGCGCAGATGGCGCAGGCCGAAGCCGACCTGGCCCTGGCGCGCGGCAACTACGACCGCGCCGCGGCGATGCTGCGCAGCCAGTTGATCTCGCGCGAGGACTACAGCAGCCGGCTGGGCGCGCGCGACGCGGCGCAGGCGGCGCTGGATGCGGCGCGCGCGCAGCTGTCCAGCGCGCGCGAACGGCAGGGCTTCGGCAGCGTGCGCGCGCCGTTCGACGGGGTGGTCAGCGCGCGCAACATCGAGCGCGGCGACCGCGTGGTCGGCGATACCGCCTCGGCCACGGTGCCGATGTTCCGGATCGATGCGCTGGATCCGCTGCGCATCGCCGTGGACGTGCCGCAGAGCGCGGCGCTGCAGGTGCGCCCGGGCCTGCGCGCGCAGGTGGCGTTCCCGGAGCTGCCCGGCGAGCGCTTCGATGCCGAGGTGGTGCGCACCGCGCAGCGCATTTCCGAGGAGGCCGGCGGCATGCGCGTGGAACTGCGCCTGCCCAACCCCGACAACCGCCTGCCCGCCGGCATGGTCGGGCAGGTGCGCCTGCAGGTGCCGCGCGCGGCGCCGGCGGCGGTGCTGCCGCTGGCGGCGGTGGTGCAGGACGGCGCGGCGGCGAAGGTGGCCAAGGTCAGCGAGGACCAGCGGCTGCGCTACGTGGAGGTGGTACTGGGCCGCAACCTGGGATTGGAGATCGAGGTGCTGTCCGGGGTGGCCGCCGGCGACAAGGTGGTGCTGGCGCCCAACGCGCTGCTGGCCGAGGGCGCGCGCGTGCGGGTGGCGGCGCGCTAGCACGCTGCGGTCGAGCGCAGCATCGCCGCCTGCTATCCGATCGCATGCGCCTGCCCAGGGCTGGTGATCGCGGTGCAGCCCGCGGTTCCGCGGGCGCAGGGGGAGAGGTTTCGCCAGGCGCCGACGCTGCACCTGAGTAGCCGCGTCGTGTACGCAAGGCTTCAACCGCGACAGGGCAACGCCTGCGGCACCGGCACTGCGCGCGGCGCCGGCGCCTGCCGCGAGGCCAGCACCACGCCGGCGATCACCGCGCCGACGCCGAGCAGTTGCCACAGGTTCGGCCGCGTGCCCAGCGCCAGCGCCACCAGCAGCGTCGATACCGGCACCAGGTTGAAGAAGCTGGCGGTGCGGGTGGCGCCGATCCTGTGCACGGCGTCGAACCAGAACAGGTAGGCCAGCACCGCCCCGCACAGCGACAGGTAGACGATGCCCAGGTGCGCGCTGGCCGGCGCCGCGGCCATCGCCCCGAACGGGTGCTCCAGCGCCAGGCCCAGCGCGAGCAGCGCCAGGGTGCCGAACAGCATCGAGTACGCGGTGGTCTCCAGCGCGGTGGCGCCGTGCACCCAGCGCCGCGACAGCAGCGTGGACAGCGACCACGCCAGCGAGCCGCCGAGCATCAGCAGGTCGCCGCGCGCCAGCTGCAGGTGCAGCAGCGCGCCCAGGTCGCCGCGGCCGATCACCAGCGCCACGCCCGCCAGTCCGCACAGCAGGCCGGCCGCGCGCGCCGCGCCGATGCGCTCGCCTTCCCAGCAGGCGGCCAGCAGCATGGTCCACAGCGGCGTGGTGGCCATGATCAGCGAGGCGTTGACCGGGGAGGTCGAGCGCAGCCCATAGAAGATCGCCAGGTTGAAGCCGGTGACACCGAGCACGCCCACCGCCGCCAGCGGCCAGGCGTTGCGCCGCAGGGTCGCCAGCCGCAACTTGCCGGCCAGCCCGAGCGCGATCAGCAGCACCGCGCTGGCCAGCGCGAAGCGCTCCACCGCGATGCTGATCGGCGGCATGTGGCGGATCACGTGCGCGCCGACGTTGAAATTGCTGCCCCAGAAGAAGGTCGCAGCGATCACGCCGGCATAGGTCAGGGAGAGGGAGCGGGACATCGGCGGCACCTGGGCGAACGACAGGGGCGAAGCTTGCGCGCCTTGCCGCTTGCGTGATATTCCCGAGGCGCTCACCTGTATCGGGAAAAAATTCACATGCTCGACTGGGACGACCTGCGCCACTTCGCCGCGTTCGCGCAGGCCGGGTCGCTGACCGCTGCGGCGCGCCGGCTGGAGGTGGAGCACGCCACGGTGGCGCGGCGCATCGCCGCGCTGGAGGCGGCGCTGGGGCTGAAGCTGGTCGACCGGCGCGAGCGCCGCTACGCGCTGACCGCCGATGGCGCGCGCATCGCCGCGCTTGGCCGGCAGATGCAGGACGGCGCCGACGCGGTGGCGCGCGCGGCGCGTGCCGGGCAGGAAGGCGTGCAGGGCGAGGTCGCGCTGAGCGCGCCGCCGGTGACCGCGGCCACGCTGATCGGGCCGCGGCTGGGCGAACTGCGCCGCCGCCATCCCGGCATCGCGCTGCGGGTGATCGCCGAGAAGCGCTTCGCCTCGCTGCGCAGCGAGGTCGACCTGGCGGTGCGGCTGAGCCGGCCCGAGGAGCCGGACCTGGTGGTGCGCCGCCTCGGCCAGCTGACGTTCTCCTTCTATGCGTCGCCGCAGTACCTGGCGCGGACGCCGCCGGAGCGGTTCGAGTTCATCGGCTACGACGACGCGCTGGACGACGCGCCGCGCCTGCAGCAGCAGTGGCTGCGCGGTTTCGCCGGCACCCGGCCGCAGGTCCTGCGCTGCAGCAGCGCCGACGTGCAGCAGGCCGCCGCGCGCGCCGGCGCCGGCGTGGCGTTGCTCGGCGACTTCGCCGCCGCCGGCGATCCCGGCCTGGCCCGGCTCGACGCCGGCGCCGCGGCCCTGCAGCGCGACGTGTGGCTGGTGGTGCACCGCGACCTGCGCCGCGCCCCGGCGGTGCGCGCGGTGGCCGATTTCCTGGCCCGGTGCATGCCGGTGGGGGCGGCCGGGAGTGGGGATTCGGGATCGGGGGGCCGGGAAGAGCCCTTCTGACGCTGTGCCGGTAGCGCTTTCCAGCCTCCGCGCGCAGTTGCTCCGTTCCTGGCCCGGATTACCGGGTTCCTCGGCCGCCACCGGTCGCCTGCACGAACCCTATGGGCGACACCGCCTAGACTCGGCACGACACGTCCGCCAGGAGATCGCCATGCGCCATTCGTTGCGTCTCACCTTCGCGCTGCTGCCGTTGCTGCTGGCCGCCTGCGCGCCGCGCGCCGCGCTGCAGCCGGCCAGCGGCGGGCCGCAGGTGCAGGGCGACGGCCGCTGCCAGGCCGGGCCGGTGGCCTGGGCGGTAGGCAAGGTCGCCGACGAGGCGACCCTGGCCAGGGTATGGAAGGAGAGCGGCGCCGGCCTGGTGCGGCCGATCGCGCCGGGCCAGCCGACCACGCGCGACCTGCGCGAGGACCGGCTCAACGTGTTCATCGGTGCCGACAATGTCATCGGCAAGGTCAGCTGTGGCTGAGCCGGCCGGTGCGGCGACGGCGGGGCCGGTGGCCGCTGCCGGCCCTGCGCGGCAGGTGCTGGTGCTGCACGGGATCTGGAACGGGCGCGCCTGGATCGGCCCGCTGGCCTGGCGGCTGCGCGCGGCCGGCTTCGCCGCCGCCACGTTCGGCTACTCCAGCGCCTTCGGCGGCGTCGAGGCGGCGATACCGCGGCTGCGGCAGCGGATCGAGCAACTGGCCGAGGCCGGCCCGGTGGCGCTGGTCGGACACAGCCTGGGCGGCTTGATCGCGCTGCAGGCCTTGCGCGATGCGCCCTGCCTGCCGGTGCCGCGGGTGGTCTGCCTGGGCTCGCCGCTGGCCGGCAGCGCGGTGGCGCAGGCGCTGGTGCGCCACGGCCTGGCCGCGACCCTGGGCCGCTGCGCGACGTTGCTGCAGCAAGGCCTCGGCCGCTGGGACGGGCCGGCCGACGTGGGTGTGGTCGCCGGCAGCGTCGCGGTCGGGCTGGGCAACCGCGTCGCCGCGCTAGGCCCGGAATCGGACGGCACCGTGGCCCTGGCCGAGACCCGCCTGCCGGGGCTGCGCGACCACTGCCTGGTGCGCACCACCCACAGCGGCCTGCTGTTCTCGGCGCAGGCCGCCAGGCAGACCGCCACGTTCCTGCGCGCCGGCCGCTTCGCCGCGTGATCGGGCCGGCGGATGCGGGCGCGGCGGCGCAATCGAGTAAAATCCGCCGCTTGTCCTTATTGATGTCCGGAACGCCCCATGGGTAGAGGCCCCTCGATCGAAGCCCGCAAGAACGCATCCGATGCGAAGCGCGGCAAGATTTTCACCAAGATCATCCGCGAGATCGGCGTCGCCGCGCGCGCCGGCGGCGGCGACCCGTCCAACAACCCGCGCCTGCGCGTGGCGATGGACAAGGGGCTGGCGTCGAACATGTCCAAGGACGTGATCGAGCGCGCGATCAAGAAGGCCACCGGCGAGCTGGAAGGGGTCGAGTACGAGGAGATCCGCTACGAAGGCTATGCGCCGGGCGGGGTGGCGGTGATCGTCGACTGCCTGACCGACAACCGCGTGCGCACCGTGGCCGACGTGCGCCACGCCTTCAGCAAGTGTGGCGGCAACATGGGCACCGAGGGCTCGGTGGCGTTCATGTTCAAGCGCCTGGGCGTGCTCAGCTTCGCCTCCGGCGCCGACGAGGAGAAGATCACCGAGGCGGCGATCGAGGCCGGCGCCGACGACGTGGTGGTCTACCCGGAGGACGGCGCGATCGACGTGATGACCTCGCCTGACGCGTTCCAGGCGGTCAAGGACGCGATGCAGGCGGCCGGCCTGACCCCCGACCATGCCGAGATCAGCTTCCGCGCCGACAACGACATCGCCGTGGAAGGCGATACCGCCGCGCAGGTGCGCAAGCTGCTGGACATGCTGGAAGACCTGGACGATGTGCAGGCGGTCTATTCCAATGCCGAACAGTCCGCGTTGAGTGGCGGCTGACGTGGCGACGGCCGGGACTCGGGACGCTGCCGGGACTCGGGACCCGGGACCCGGGACCCGGAACAGCGAGTCGACGGGGCCTGACGGATCGCCGTTGCCCGGGGCCGTACCCGCCCGAACCAGTCGCGTAGCCAGCTCTTCGAGTCCCGAGTCCCGAGTCCCGAGTCCCGGCAGAGCCCCGAGTCCCGCCAAAGTGCGCATCCTCGGCATCGACCCGGGCTCGCAGCGCACCGGCGTGGGCATCATCGACATCGACGGCAGCGGCCGTACCACGCATGTCTACCATGCGCCGCTGGTGCTGCTCGGCGAAGGCGACTTCTCGCAGCGGCTCAAGCGCCTGCTGCACGGGCTGGGTGCGCTGATCGAGCAATACCAGCCGCAGGAAGTGGCGATCGAGCGGGTGTTCATGGGCAAGAGCGCCGACGCGGCGCTGAAGCTGGGCCATGCGCGCGGCGCGGCGATCTGCGCGGTGGTGCTGCGCGACCTGCCGGTGCACGAATACGCGGCCACCGAGATCAAGCTGGCCATCGTCGGCAAGGGCGCGGCGGAAAAGCAGCAGGTACAGCACATGGTCGGACTGATGCTGAGCCTGACCGGAAAACTGCAGTCCGACGCCGCCGACGCGCTGGCGGTGGCCATCACCCATGCCCACGTGCGCGCCACCGCGCAGCGCCTGGGCGTCAGTACGCAACAGGCTTGGAGCAGGAAATGACGAAATATGTCGGGACTCGGGACTCGGGACTCGGGACTCGGAACGGCGGATTGCCGCGTTCTGTGAGATCGCCGGCGTGCCGGGCCGTGTCCCTCCATCCCCACCGCGCAGCAAACCCCTCGAGTCCCGAGTCCCGAGTCCCGAGTCCCGAAGGAGCGCTCCAATGATCGGCCGTCTGCGCGGCATCCTCGCCTACAAGCAGCCGCCGTGGCTGGTGATCGACGTGGGCGGGGTCGGCTACGAGCTGGAAGCGCCGATGAGCACCTTCTACGACCTGCCGGACGTGGGTCGCGACGTGATCCTGTTCACCCACTACGCGCAGAAGGAGGACAGCGTGTCGCTGTACGGCTTCCTGCGCGAGGGCGAGCGCCGGCTGTTCCGCGACCTGCAGCGGGTCAGCGGGGTCGGCGCCAAGATCTCGCTGGCGGTGCTGTCCGGGGTCAGCGTCGACGAGTTTGCGCGGCAGATCCAGACCGGCGACGTCACCGCGCTGACCCGCATCCCCGGCATCGGCAAGAAGACCGCCGAACGCATGGTGGTGGAGCTGCGCGACCGCGCGGCCGACTTCAGCGGTGGCGCGCCGATCACCGGCCAGCTCGGCAACGACGCGGTGTCCGAGGCCACCGTGGCGCTGCAGCAGCTGGGCTACAAGCCGGCCGAAGCGGCGAAGATGGCGCGCGATGCCGGCGCCGCCGGCGGCGACGTGGCCACGGTGATCCGCAAGGCCCTGCAGGCCGCGTTGCGTTGACGCTGTCCCCCTCTCTTCACGCCCTGCGGCGATAAGCTGATTCCCTCATGTCCTCGACCTGCCCCCCTTCCCCCGGCTCCGGCCACGCGCACGACGCTTCGCGCGGCAAGGCCGGCTTCGCGCTGATCGTCGGCGCCATCGGCGTGGTGTTCGGCGACATCGGCACCAGCCCGCTGTACACGCTGAAGGAGGCGTTCTCGCCGCACTACGGCCTGACCAGCGACCACGACACCGTGCTCGGCGTGCTGTCGCTGGCGTTCTGGTCGCTGATGATCGTGGTGACGCTGAAGTACGTCACCATCATCATGCGCGCCGACAACGAGGGCGAGGGCGGCATCATGGCGCTGATGGCGCTGACCCAGCGCACCATGCGCAACGGCTCGCGCTCGGCCTACGTGGTCGGCATCCTCGGCATCTTCGGCGCCTCGCTGTTCTTCGGCGACGGGGTGATCACCCCGGCGATCTCGGTGCTCGGCGCGGTCGAGGGCCTGGAGGTGGCCGCGCCGGGCATGCACGCGTTCATCGTGCCGATCACGGTGATGGTGCTGGTGGTGCTGTTCCTGGGCCAGCGCTTCGGCACCGAGAAGGTCGGCAAGGTGTTCGGCCCGATCACCTGCCTGTGGTTCCTGTCGCTGGCGGCGATCGGCATCTGGAACGTGATCGACGCGCCGGAGGTGCTGAAGGCGTTCAATCCCTGGTGGGCGATCCGCTTCTTCATCGAGCACGGCTGGCACGGGGTGTGGATCCTCGGCGCGGTGGTGCTGGCGGTGACCGGCGGCGAGGCGCTGTACGCGGACATGGGCCACTTCGGCGCGCGCCCGATCCGCCATGCCTGGTACTTCTTCGTGCTGCCGTGCCTGGTGCTGAACTACCTGGGGCAGGGCGCGCTGGTGCTCAACCATCCGGCGGCGGTGAAGAACCCGTTCTTCGAGGCGGTGCCGGAATGGGCGCTGTACCCGATGATCGTGCTGGCCACGCTGGCGGCGGTGATCGCCTCGCAGGCGGTGATCACCGGCGCGTTCTCGATCGCGCGCCAGGCGATGCAACTGGGCTACATCCCGCGCATGCTGATCAAGCACACCTCGCACGACACCATCGGCCAGATCTACATCCCCGGCATCAACTGGCTGCTGATGGTGATGGTGATCGCGCTGGTGCTGATCTTCCGCAGTTCCACCAACCTGGCGGTGGCCTACGGCATCTCGGTGTCGGCGACGATGCTGATCGACACCCTGCTGCTGGCGCTGGTGGCGCGCGCGCTGTGGCCGCGCTGGCGCAACTGGGTGCTGCCGCTGTGCGTGGTGTTCTTCGTCATCGATGCCGCGTTCCTGGTCGCCAACGGCGCCAAGCTGCTGCAGGGCGCCTGGTTCCCGGTGGCGCTGGGCGTGGTGCTGTTCACCCTGATGCGCACCTGGCGCCGCGGCCGCGAGCTGCTGCGCGAGGAGATCCGCAAGGACGGCATCCAGATCGACAGCTTCCTGCCCGGGCTGATGCTGGCGCCGCCGGTGCGGGTGCCGGGCACGGCGGTGTTCCTGACCGCCGACTCCACCGTGGTGCCGCACGCGCTGATGCACAACCTCAAGCACAACAAGGTGCTGCACGAGCGCAATGTGTTCCTGACCGTGGAGACCCTGCCGGTGCCGTACGCGGTGGCCAAGCAGCGGCTGAAGATGGACGCCATCGGCGACGAGTTCTACCGGGTGTTCGTGCGCTTCGGCTTCATGGAGACCCCGGACGTGCCGCTGGCGCTGATGCGCTCCTGCGACCAGGGCGGGATCTACTTCGACCCGATGGACACCACCTATTTCGCCAGCCGCGAGACCATCGTCGCCAGCGCCAACCGCGGCATGCCGATCTGGCGCGACAAGGTGTTCGCGGTGATGCACCGCAACGCCGCCCCGGCCACCGGCTTCTTCCGCATCCCCGGCAACCGGCTGGTGGAGCTGGGCGCGCAGGTGGAGATCTGAGTGGGGCCGGGACTCGGGTTGCGGGACTCGGGACCCGGAAAAGCGCCAGTCGGCCTGTCAGTTGCCTACAATAGCGGGATGCCGATCCCTGCCAGCACTGCCGCCCGCTTGCCGATGATCTGCCCGTTGGCGGGAGGATTTGCCGAGTCCCGAGTCCCGAGTCCCGAGTCCCGTTGATGGACCGCCTCATCGCCACCGGCGCCACCCGCGAAGACGACGCGGTCGAGGCGAGCATCCGCCCCAAGCGGCTGGACGACTACCTCGGCCAGCAGCCGGTGCGCGATCAGCTGTCGATCTACATCGAGGCGGCCAGGGCGCGCGGCGAGGCGATGGACCACGTGCTGATCTTCGGTCCGCCCGGCCTGGGCAAGACCACGCTCAGCCACGTCATCGCCAACGAGCTGGGGGTGAACCTGCGGGTGACCTCCGGGCCGGTGATCGAGAAGGCCGGCGACCTGGCCGCGCTGCTGACCAACCTGCAGCCGCACGACGTGCTGTTCATCGACGAGATCCACCGCCTGTCGCCGGTGGTCGAGGAAGTGCTGTACCCGGCGATGGAAGACTTCCAGATCGACATCATGATCGGCGACGGCCCGGCGGCGCGCTCGATCAAGATCGACCTGCCGCCGTTCACGCTGATCGGCGCCACCACCCGCGCCGGGTTGCTGACCGCGCCGCTGCGCGACCGGTTCGGCATCGTCCAGCGGCTGGAGTTCTACAGCCCCGAGGAACTGGCGCGCATCGTGCGCCGCTCCGCCGGCATCCTCGGCATCGCCTGCTCGGCGGACGGCTGCGAGGAGATCGCGCGCCGCGCGCGCGGCACCCCGCGCATCGCCAACCGGTTGCTGCGGCGGGTGCGCGACTTCGCCCAGGTGCGCGCGGCCGGGCATATCGACACCGAGGTCGCGCAGGCGGCGATGCAGATGCTCAAGGTGGACCCGGAAGGGTTCGACGAACTCGACCGGCGCATGCTGCGCACCATCATCGACTTCTTCGACGGCGGCCCGGTCGGGGTCGAATCGCTGTCCGCCTCGCTGTCGGAGGAGCGCGGCACGCTGGAGGACGTGGTCGAGCCGTACCTGATCCAGCAGGGCTTCCTGATCCGCACCGCACGTGGTCGCATGGTCACCAACAAGGCGTATCTGCACTTGGGCTTGCAGCCGCGGCGGGACTCGGGACTGGGGACTCGGGACTCGGGAGAGCTGTTTTGAATCGCGGCATCGCTATGGTGCACCGGGTTTTCTCTTCGGCCAGGCCGGCTTCATGACCGCCGAGTCCCCAGTCCCGAGTCCCGAGTCCCGGCATCTATTCAGTTGGCCGACACGCGTCTACTGGGAAGATACCGACGCCGGTGGCGTGGTCTACCACGCGCGCTACGTCGCCTTCATGGAGCGGGCGCGCACGGAATGGCTGCGGGCGCTGGGCTACGGACAGGAACGGCTGCGGCTGCAACACGATCTGGTGTTCGCGGTGCGGTCGATGCGCCTGGATTTCCTGCGCCCGGCGCGGCTTGACGATACGCTGCAGGTCACCGCGGCGCTGTCGCAGTGCAAGCGCGCCAGCCTGCTGTTCTCGCAGTCGGTGCTGCGCGAGGGCGAGCTGCTGCTGAGCGCGCAGGTGAAGGTCGCGGCGCTGGGCGCCGGCAGCTTCCGCCCGCGCGGCATGGACGATGCGCTGTACGACGAATTGAAAGTTCTCGAAATCTCTGAAGCCGAATTACTGAGGAACAACGGATGATCGCATTGCTTCTGGCCCTGCAGGACACGGTGGTGGAGGCGCTGCCGCAGGACGTGACCCAGACCGCCGCCCAGGCCGTCGCCAGCACCGCCCACGGCGGCATCAACTACCTGGACCTGCTGCTCAAGGCCAGCCTGCCGGTCAAGGTGATCGTGCTGTTGCTGCTGCTCGGCTCGCTGATCAGCTGGGTGATCATTTTCCGCAAGGCGCGCGTGTTCAAGCAGGCCAACCGCGAGGCGGACGACTTCGAGAACCGCTTCTGGTCCGGCACCGACCTGACCAAGCTGTATGCCGGCGCGGCCGACCGCAACCGCGTGGTCGGCGGGCTGGAGGCGATCTTCGAAGCGGGCTTCCGCGAGTTCACCCGCCTGCGCGACAAGCGCAAGCTCGACGCGCGCATCCAGCTGGAAGGCGCGCAGCGGGCGATGCGCGCCACCTTCGCGCGCGAAGTGGACCGGCTCGAGCGCAACCTGGAGCTGCTGGCCAACATCGGTTCCACCGCGCCCTACGTCGGCCTGGTCGGCACCGTGTTCGGCATCATGGTGACCATGCACGACATGATCAACAGCGGCCAGCAGGCCGGCATCGCCGCGGTCGCGCCGGGCATCTCCGAAGCGCTGTTCGCCACCGCGATCGGCCTGTTCGTCGCGATTCCCGCGGTGTGGGCGTACAACCGCTTCACCACCCGGGTCGAGCGCCTGGCCGTGCGCTTCGAGACCTTCTCCGAAGAGTTCAGCTCCATCCTGCAGCGACAGGCCAGCGGCGACTGAGCGCCGCGCGCCTCGCCCACGATCCCAGGATTCCCGCATGACCTCCGCCTTTTCCCGCCGCAAGCGCCGCAAGCTCAAGTCCGAGATCAACGTCGTGCCGTACATCGACGTGATGCTGGTGCTGCTGATCATCTTCATGGTCACCGCGCCGCTGCTCAGCCTGAGCGTGGACGTGGACCTGCCCGATTCCACCGCGCGCTCAGTGGAAAGCAAGAAGGACCCGGTCATCGTCACCGTCGACGCCGAGGGCCGCTACACGCTGACCCTGCAGGACGGCAAGCCGGAGCAGATCGGCGCGCCCGAGCTGCAGGCCAAGCTCAAGGCCTTCGTCGGCCAGAACAAGGACGTGCCGGTGTTCGTCGCCGCGCCCGGCAGCTCCAACTACCAGCTGGTCATGGACACGATGGTCATGCTGCAGCAGGCGGGCGTCCCCAAGGTCGGCTTGATGAGTCAGCCCGGTGGCAATGCACGCTGAAGCCGACTCCCGTTCGCTGCGCCCGGGCGAGGACAACGATGGCCTGATGTACGGCATCGCCCTGGCGGTGGGCGTGCACGTGCTGATCGCGTTGCTGTTCTTCTTCGCCTGGTGGTGGTCGCCGGTGCGCGAGGTGGAGCCGGCCGCCGGCTCGCCGATGGTCGAGGCCTCGCTGGTGGTGTCGCCGGCGGACGTGGCCTCGGCGCAGCGCGCGGTCAAGGATGCGCCCAAGCCCGAGCCGGTGCCGCTGCCCGAGCCGGTCAAGGACGTCGCCGAGGAAGACACGGTGCCGCCGCCGCAACCGGTGCCGGTGCCCACGCCGCAGGACGCCCCGACGCCGCGGCAGCAGCAGGCGCAGGATTTCATCCCGGTGCCGGACAAGGTGGACCAGGACCGCGCGACCCGCACCGCCATCTCCCAGGAGAAGGAGAAGCAGGAGCAGGAGGCCAAGCGCCGCCAGGAGCAGGTCGACCTGACCGAACAGAAGCGGCAGCAGGAAGCCGAGCAGAAACAGCGCCTGGCCGCGCAGCAGGAAGAGGAACGGCAGAAGAAGATCGCCGAGATCCGCCGCCAGCGTGAGCAGGCCGACCGCGAGGCCAAGCTGGCCGAGCAGAAGCTGCGCCAGCTGGCCGATGCGCGCGCCAAGCAGGCCTCGGCCACCGCCGCGGCCACGCCGCAGGCCGCGCCGGGGCAGGGCGGCACCAACACCGACCTGTCGGCCAAGTACGCCGCGGCGATCCAGCAGGCGGTGCTCAGCCAATGGGTGCGGCCGGACTCGGTGCCGCTGGGGCAGAAGTGCAAGATCTCGATCAAGCAGATCCCCGGCGGCACGGTGATGGAGGCCAAGGTCAGTCCCGACTGCCCCTACGACGAGGCCGGGCGGCGCTCGATCGAGGCCGCGGTGCTGCGCGCGCAGCCGTTGCCCTACCGCGGCTTCGAGCCGGTGTTCGTGCGCGAGCTGACCTTCAACTTCACTGCGCAGGATCGTTGAGGCGCCGGGACTCGGGACTCGGGACTGGGGACTCGGAAGCAGGCCGCATTCGTCCCGGCAGACCCGGCACGGCTTTCGAGGCCCGAGTCCCGAACCCGGGTCCCGGCCATATACGCCATAATCCGCGTCCTGCCATCGGCTTCACACGCCAATGGTTCATGATTGCGAATACGTTCACCCGCGCATTGCTATCTCTGTGCGCCTCCCTGAGTACCGCTGAGCGACCCATGAAGAAACTGCCGCGCTGGCTTGCCGTCCTTACCGCCCTGTTGCTCCCCCTGGCCGCGTCCGCACAGGACAAGGGCCTGGAAATCGACATCGTCGGCGGCAACGCGTCGGCGACCCCGATCACCGTCGTGCCGATGCCCTACCAGGGCGCGGCGGCGGCACCGTCCACCGACGTCTCCGCCGTGGTCCGCGCCGACCTGGACCGTTCCGGCCAGTTCCGCAACCTGCCCGAGGCGCAGATCGTCGAGCGCCCGACCCGCGGCAGCGAGGTGCAGTACCCGACCTGGCGCGCGCTGAAGCAGGACTACCTGGTGGTCGGACGGGTGATGGACGCCGGCGAAGGCGCCTACCGGGTCGAGTACGAGCTGTTCGACGTGGCCAAGGGCGAGCGCATGCTCGGTCTGGCGATGACCGCGCGCGGCAGCGCGATGCGCGACGTCGCGCACCAGATGGCCGATGCGATCTACGAGAAGATCACCGGCGTGCGCGGCGCGTTCTGGACCCGCATCGCCTACGTCACCGCCAGCGGCAAGGGCGGGGCGATGCGCTACGCGCTGATGGTCGCCGACTCCGACGGCTACAACCCGCAGACCATCGTCCGCTCGGCCGAGCCGTTGCTGTCGCCGAACTGGAGCCCCGACGGGCGCAAGCTGGCCTACGTGAGCTTCGAGCGCGGCAATTCGTCGATCTACATCCAGGACATCGCCACCGGCGCGCGCCAGCTGGTCTCCAGCTTCCGCGGCATCAACGGCGCGCCCGCGTTCTCGCCGGACGGCCGTCGCCTGGCGCTGGCGCTGTCGCGCAGCGGCAATCCGGAGATCTACGTGATGGACCTGGGCAGCAAGCAGCTGACCCAGCTGACCAACCATTTCGGCATCGACACCGAGCCGACCTGGTCGCCGGATGGCAGCACCATCTACTTCACGTCCGACCGCGGCGGCCGCCCGCAGATCTACCAGGTCGCCGCCGGCGGCGGCAGCGCCAGCCGGGTGACCTTCCAGGGCAACTACAACGCCACCGCCAGCGTGTCCTTCGACGGCAACAAGATCGCCGTGGCCCAGGGCAGCGGCAATACGTACAAGATCGCGATGATGGACCGCAGCCTGGGTTCGCCGCGCTGGAGCACTTTGTCTACGGGTTCGCTGGACGAGTCGCCGAGCTTCGCGCCCAATGCCAGCATGGTCCTGTACGCCGCGCGCGAGGGTGGCCGCGGCGTCCTGTACGCGGTTTCGGCCGATGCCCGCGTGCGCCAGCGCCTGGTCCTGGCCGATGGCGACGTGCGCGAGCCGTCGTGGTCGCCGTACCGGACTGCCCGTTGACAATGTAAGTTTGATGTTAATATTCGGCTGTTGAACCCCTCATCGGCTCAGGAGCCACAAAGGTATCGCCATGAACAAGACCACCCGCGTTCTACTTGTTTCGCTGTTGTCCGTCGCAGCTCTGGCCGGCTGCTCCAAGAAGGTCAAGGAACAGCCCCAGACCGACACCACCGGTACCTCCGGTACCACCGCTCCGACCGGCCCGTCGACCTCCGGCCTGTACGGCCCGGGCGACCTGGACACCGATGCCTGCCTGCGCCAGCGCGTGGTCTACTTCGATCTGGACCAGGACTCGCTGAAGCCGGAATTCCAGGCCATCATGGCGTGCCACGCCAAGTACCTGCGTGACCGTCCGTCCTCGCGCATCACCCTGCAGGGCAATGCCGACGAGCGCGGTTCGCGCGAGTACAACATGGGCCTGGGCGAGCGTCGTGCCAACGCCGTGTCCTCGGCGCTGCAGGCCAACGGCGGCTCGGCTGCGCAGCTGACCGTCGTAAGCTACGGCGAAGAGCGCCCGGTGTGCACCGAGTCGGGCGAGTCCTGCTGGTCGCAGAACCGCCGCGTCGAGATCGTCTACACGGCTCAGTAATAGATGCGTATCGGTGTCCTCACATCGATGATCGTCGCGGCGGCCCTGGTGGCCGCCGCGCCGGCTCATGCGCAGCGCGCCAGCCTGGCCGACCGCGTGACCGCGCTCGAGCAGCAGGCGATGAACACCCAGGCCAACACCGACGTGCTGAACCAGCTCAACCAGCTGCGGACGCAGATGCAGTCGTTGCAGGCCACGATCGAGCAGTTGCAGAACGAAAACGAACAGCTCAAGCAGCGTTCGAAGGACCAATACCTTGACCTGGACGGTCGCCTGAACCGGATCGAGGGTGGCGCGATGCCGCCGTTGCCGCCGGCCACTGGCGCCGCACCGGCCAATGCGCCTGCCGCAGCACCCGCTGCCAGGCCCGCCGCGGCTGCCGCCTCCGAGCGGCCGCCATCGGTGCACGGCGACGCCGGCACCCTGGCCGCCACCAACGACGAGCGCACCAGCTACAACGTCGCGTTCGACGCGCTGAAGGCCGGCAACTACGCCGATTCGGCGAACCTGTTCCAGAGCTTTCTCGAGCTCTACCCCAACGGCGTGTACACGCCCAATGCGCTGTACTGGCTGGGCGAGAGCTACTACGCCACCAAGAATTTCCAGCTGGCCGAGGCGCAGTTCCGCGACCTGCTCGCCCGCTATCCGACCCACGACAAGGCGGCCGGCGCGCTGCTGAAGCTGGGCCTGTCGCAGTACGGCGAAGGCCGCACCCAGGACGCCGAGCAGACCCTGCAGCAGGTGAGCAGCCAGTATCCGGGTTCGGATGCGGCGCGCACCGCGCAGGATCGGCTGCAGTCGATCCGCATCGGCCAGCAACTGCGCTGATTCCTCCCTCGCTGCCGCCATCGTCGCGGGGCGCATACTTCCCGCCATGGCCGCCGTTCCCAGCGAGATCATCCAAAGCCCATTGCCGCGCCTGAAGCTGACGGAGATCTTCCTGTCGCTGCAGGGCGAGGCCGAAAGCGCGGGCTGGCCGACCGTGTTCGTGCGCCTGACCGGCTGCCCGCTGCGCTGCAGCTACTGCGACACCGCCTACGCGTTCCATGGCGGGCAGTGGTGGGACATCGACGCGATCGTGGCCGAAGTGGCGCGCCACGGCGTGCGCCACGTGTGCGTGACCGGCGGCGAGCCGCTGGCGCAGAAGCGCTGCCTGCGCCTGTTGCAGCAACTGTGCGATGCCGGCTACGACGTGTCGCTGGAGACCTCCGGCGCGCTGGATATCGCCGAGGTGGATCCGCGCGTGTCGCGCGTGGTCGACATCAAGACCCCGGCCTCGCAGGAAGCGCACCGCAACCGCTGGGACAACCTGCCGCTGCTGACCGCGCGCGATCAGATCAAGTTCGTGCTGTGCGGCCGCGCCGACTACGAGTGGGCGCGCGGCATCGTCGCCGAGCATGCGTTGCACGAGCGCTGCACGGTGTGGTTCTCGCCGAGCAAGAGCGAACTGACCCCGCGCGAACTGGCCGACTGGATCGTCGCCGACCGCCTGCCGGTGCGCTTCCAGATGCAGTTGCACAAGCTGCTGTGGAACGACGAGCCGGGGCGGTGAAGTCGCACTCGTGTGCGACTTGGAAGTCGGGAATGGAGAAACGGGAATCGGAACAGCGCCGGACTGCCAGCGCAGCGCCTGCTCATAACCTTCTCTTTCCTGCTCCCTTTGCCGTTCGCGAAGCGTCGGCTGTTACGCTCTGCCGATTACTGTCTCCCCATTTCCCATTCCCGGCACTCAGATGAAAAACGCCGTAGTCCTACTGTCCGGCGGCATGGATTCCGCCGTCGTCGTCGCCATCGCCCGCGAACAGGGCTTCGCGGTGCATGCGCTGAGCGTGCGCTACGGGCAGCGGCACACGTCCGAACTGGAGGCCGCCGACCGAGTCGCGCGGGCGCTGGGCGCGGTGGCGCACAAGACGGTGAACGTCGACCTGCGCAGCATCGGCGGCTCGGCGCTGACCGACGACATCGAGGTGCCCGACGCCGGCGGCGAGGGCATCCCGGTCACCTACGTGCCCGCGCGCAACACCATCATGCTGTCGGTGGCGCTGGGCTGGGCCGAGGTGCTGGGCGCGGCCGACATCTTCTGCGGCGTCAACGCCGTGGACTACTCCGGCTATCCGGACTGCCGCCCGGAGTTCATCGATGCGTTCGAGAAGCTGGCCAACCTGGCGACCAAGGCCGGCGTGGAAGGCGCGGGCCTGCGCGTGCATGCGCCGCTGCAGAAGATGAGCAAGGCCGATATCGTCCGCGAGGGCCTGCGCCTGGGCGTGGACTTCGGCCTGACCGTGTCGTGCTATCGCGCCGACGCCGCCGGCCGCGCCTGCGGCCATTGCGACGCGTGCCGCCTGCGCGCCGCCGGCTTCGCCGATGCCGGCGCGCCCGATCCGACCCACTACGCCTGATTTCGCGTTGTCCCGGGCCTGGGGTAGAATACGCACCCCGGCGCAAGGCCGGGGCCTTGTTTTGGGCCGTTAGCTCAGTTGGTAGAGCAGAAGACTTTTAATCTTTTGGTCGATGGTTCGAATCCATCACGGCCCACCAAATAATCAGGCGCTTGCCTCGCGGCGAGCGCCTTTTTCATGGCTTCGGGAAAGTCGCGTGACGTCGTGCGCGCGGCGCGAGACTCCATCGGTGCGTGCGGTTCGCTCGTGGTTCCAGGCGTTGACCGCGAGGTGATCGCTCGCTCGCATGGCCGTCTCGAATGGGTGCACCGAGTGCCGTCTTGCGCGGCACCGTCTGCTGGATCCCGCCTTGCGCGGCGGCGCGAGAGCGCCTGCCGCGCACCGCGCGCCGCTCAGGCCCGGCCGGCGGTCTCGCGGACGAAGTCCTCGTAGGTGCGCAGCGGGCGCCCCAGGATGGCCTGCAGCCGCTCCACCGATCCTTCGGCGCCGTGCATGCCGAACTTCTGGATGCCGGCCATCATCAGGCGCATGTCGTAGGCCATCCAGCCGGGGCCGAACGCCGCCATCTGCGCTTCGAAGGCCGCCACGTCGTCGCCGGCGTAGGCGATCTCGCGACCGAGCGCCGAACTCCAGGCCTTGGCCGCAGAGGCGCCGGTCAGCGCCTGCGGGCCGACCAGGTCCAGCGTCACCGGCGCGAGCGCGGCAGGCGCGCGGTCGCGTCGCAGCAGTTCCGCGACGGCGACGTCGGCGATGTCGCGCGCGTCCACCATCGCCACACCGGCCGAGCCGATCGGCATCGGGTACACCCCGTAGTCCTGGATCGCCTGCTGGACCATGCCCTCGTTCTGCATGAAGTACGCCGGGCGCAGAACGGTGGCGGGAATGGCGAGGCTTTCGATCATGCGCTCGACCGTATGCTTGCCGGTGAAGTGCGGCACGTTGGTGAATTTTTCGGCATGGATCACCGACAGGTAGACGATGCGCTCGATGCCGGCTTCCTGGGCCAGGTTCAGCGCGATCAGGGCCTGCGTCACCTCGTCGGGGGTGACGGCGTTGAGCAGGAACAGGGTGCGCACCGACGACAGCGCCGCGCGGATGGACGCTACGTCGGTGAGGTCGGCGACGACTTCGGTGACGCCTGCCGGGAAGCTCCGCTTGCCCGGCTGGCGGACCAGCGCCCTGACGTCGGCGCCTGCATCGGCGAGGCGCTGGGTGATGAGGGAACCGATGGTGCCGGTGGCACCGGTGACGAGAATGCTCATGGTGAATCTCCTGCAGTGGGTAAAAGGGTGGGTTAGCGCGAAAAGTCCGCCACGACCTTGCCGGCCCGCGAGTCGGTGCGATTGCGTTCGATCGCCAGCGGGAGGTCGGCGAAACCGACCACCTCGCTGACCTTGGATTGCAGCGTGCCGCTGGCGATGTCCGCGGCCAGCGTTTCCATCAGTGCCGCGTCGGGCTTGTTCATGAACCACAGGCCGCGGCGGCCGGCCGGCGTGCGGGCCAGGATGTCCGGCGATGTCGTGCCGACGATGGCGCCGTCGGGCGCCAGCACTTGCCACGAGCGATCGAGCACCTCGCCGCCGACGTAGTCGAGCACCAGGTCGATGTCCCGGGCGAAGTCCTCGAAGCGTTGCGACCGGTAGTCGATGACATGGTCGGCGCCGAGGCTGCGCACGTAGTCCAGGTGCTCGGTGGCCGCCGTCGCGAACACCTCGGCCGCCGCGCGCTTGGCGTACTGCACGGCATACCCGCCCAGTCCGCCCGCCGCGCCGTGGATGAGGATCCGCTGGCCCGGACGGAGCGGTCCGGCATGGTGCAGGCTCTGCCAGGCCGCCACGGCCGCCACCGGGATGGCGGCGGCGCGGACGTCGTCCAGGCCTTCCGGCGTGCGGGACAGGTTCGCTTCGTTGACCGCCACGGACTCGGCGTAGGCGCCGAGCCCGCCCATCGAGCCCATGACGCGATCGCCGACACGGAAGCGGGAGGCGCCTGGGCCGACGGCCTCGACCACGCCCGCCAGTTCGAGGCCCAGCACGGCCGGCAGTTGCAGCGGGAAGGCGTCGCGCACATAGCCTTCGCGGACCTTCCAATCGAGGCCGTTCACGCCGGCGGCGCGGACCCGGACCAGGACCTGGCCCGGCCCTGCGGTGGGCTTTGCGACGTCGGCCACCTGCGCGGCATCGGCGCCGCCGTAGCTTCGGATCAGTACAGCGCGTTGGGTAGTGGTCATTTGTAGTTCCTCGTGTCGGGTGGTGGTGACCAGAAGATATGCCGTTGCATTACTAAAACTAAGACGCCAAGATGTAGATAGGCGGTTTCAAAAACGGAACACCATGGACCTGAACGCCCTGATCGATTTCACGCTTGTCGCCGCGAACGAGGGCCTGGGAAAGGCGAGCCGTGCCAGCGGCAGATCGAAGGCGACCTTGTCGCGGCGCATTTCCGACCTCGAAGAGCAACTGGGCGTGCGGCTGGTCGAGCGCAGCGCCCGCGGCCTGAAGCTCACCGAAGCCGGGCAGCTGCTGATGGCGCGGACCGAAGGGCCGCTGGGCGAGGTGTCCGAAGCGATGGCGGCGGCGCGGGAGGGCGTATCGGCGCCTCGCGGGCGCCTGCGCGTCGCATCGCCCGTCCTGTTCTCGCAGCTGGCGATGGGGCGCATCGGCGCCGAGTTCTGCGCCGCCTATCCCGAGGTCACGCTGGAGGTGGTGGCGGAAGACCGCGTGGTCGACCTGGTCGAGGAACAGTTCGACGCCGCGATCCGGATCAATCCCAGCCCGGACAGCAGCCTGGTCGGCCGCTGCTTCGCCAAGGACCGGCTGGTCGTGGTCGCCGCGCCCGACGTGCCCCTGCCGGCGCCCGGCGCGGCCAGGCCGGTGCCCGGCATCGTGATGTCGAGCTTCCAGCCGACCACCTGGAATCTCGACGACGGGCGCCTGATCCTGGAGCCCATCCCGAGGCTGAGGTTCTCGTCCTTCCTGATGATCCGCGACGCCGCCATCGCCGGCGGCGGCGCCGCGCTCATTCCGCAGTCCATCGCATGGAATCAGCTCGCCCGCGGCGAGCTGGTGCAGTGGGGCACGATATCCGGAGTGGAACCTGCGCTATGGGTCCTGCACACGTCCAGGCGCCTGGCGGCCCCGAAGGTGCGGGCGTTCGTCGACTTCATGTGCGCCCGATATCCGGACGTGTCGCTCGTCCTGAAGGGATAGCGATCACCCGCGATCGGCAGGCGCTCGACGTTGCGCTCCATCGCGGCCCCCATTCCGGGCCTGGCGCTGTAGATCGCTTTGGCGGTTTTTTCGCCAGCCGACGATGCGCCAAAAGGTGCCGGTGTTGCTGCCGACGCGTAGTCTACTGGGGCGGACACGATGCCGGATCGCCGCTGGCGCTGGCGCGGTGCGGCGGTGGCCGCAGTGCGATGGCGGCCGCTTGGTCGCGCTGCTGCGCCGGCCGCCTCCGGCTGGCGTCCACGCGCTGGGCACAGGCCGCGGCTGCCGCCAGCCTGCGCGTCGGGGCGGGCCGTGGATGCATTCGGTGGTGGTGGTGGCGTGGCGCGTTTCGCCGCCAGGCAAAAAAAGCGTAGCGGTAGTAGCCCCGCCGCTACCGGCGATGCAAGCGCGCCGGCGGCGCGACGACCGGCCTGCTGGCTACTACCAGCCGCCGTACGGGTAGCCGCCGCCCCAGCCCGGGCCGTAGCCGAAGCCGGGGCCTTCGCCCTGGCCGACGCTGATGCTGATGCCGATCTGGCGCGGCTTGCCGTCGTCGTTGTAGTAGGTCTTGCACAGGTTGAGGTCGGCGGCCTGGTAGTTGCTGTTGCCGCCGCGCTTGGAATAGCCGATGCCGGTGGAGACGCTGCCGTGCACTTCGCCCTTGCAGCGGTCGGCCTGCGCCTGCGCGTACTCGGCCTGGGCCTGGGCGGCCTGCGCCTTCTGCGCCGAGGCCGAGGTGCCGCTGGTGTCGCCGTAGTAGGCGCCGGGCGGATCGGCGTTGTAGACCGGGTCCGACGCGTACTTGATCGGTTCCTGCGGCACGCTCAGGTCCAGCGCGCGCTTGGTCGCGTCGCTGTCGGCACCGGTCTGGGCGAGCGCCGGGCCGCTGAGCAGGAGGCAGGCTAGCACTAGTGAGGATCGTTTCATCGGACGTACGCCAGGAGGGTATGGGCGCGACAGTGGAAGCGGAGGTTCCCGCCATCGTGGACCGAAGCTATCAATACCACGTTGAACCCGGCCTGTCGGCGGCCGGGGATTTTTGTGCCAGTGCCGACACGAAACGCTGGCGCCGGCATGCGCGCGCGGTCCGCCCCGGCGCCCGTCCGCTCGCGCGTTGCGGCCGGCGCCGCGCCGCCGAGCTGGCTAGCCCTGCGCGCGGACGATGTCGATCAGCTGCTGGCCGTAGCGCGACAGCTTGGTGCCGCCGATGCCGCCGACATGCGCCAGCTCGTCCAGGCTGGTCGGGCGCTGCTCGGCGATGTTGCGCAGGGTGCTGTCGTGGAAGATCACGAACGCGGGCACGTTCTGCTCCTTGGCCAGGCCGGCGCGCAGGTCGCGCAGGGCGTTGAACAGGCCCAGGTCCTGCGGCTGCACCGGCAGGCCGGTGCGCGGGCTGCCGCTGCGGTCGCCGCGCTCGCGGCCGCGGCTGGGCGCCTCGCGGCGCATCATGATCTGGCGCTGGCCCTTGAGCACCTCGCGGCTGGCGTCGGTCAGGCGCAGGCCGCCGTAGGCGTCGCTGTCCACTTCCAGCAGGCCGGTGGCGACCAGCTGCCGGAACACGCCGCGCCAGGCGCGCGCGTCCAGGTCCTTGCCGATGCCGTAGGTGCTGAGCCGGTCGTGGCCGAACTGCTTGATCTTCTCGCCGTCGCTGCCGCGCAGGATGTCGATCAGGTGGCCGACGCCGAAGCGCTGGCCGCTGCGGTAGACGCAGCTCAGCGCCTTCTGCACGGCCACGGTGGCGTCCCACGCGGCGGCCGGCTGCAGGCAGTTGTCGCAGTTGCCGCAGGGCTGGGGGTAGGTCTCGCCGAAGCCGGCCAGCAGCACCTGGCGCCGGCACTGCATCGATTCGCAGTAGCCGAGCAGCTGGTCGAGCTTGCGCCGCTCCACGCGCTTGCGGTCCTCGCCGGCCTCGCCCTGCTCGATCATCTGCTTGAGCAGCACCACGTCGCCCAGGCCGTAGCACAGCCAGGCCTCGGCGGGCTCGCCGTCGCGGCCGGCGCGGCCGGTTTCCTGGTAGTAGCCTTCCAGCGACTTGGGCAGGTCGGTGTGCGCGACGAAGCGCACGTCCGGCTTGTCGATGCCCATGCCGAAGGCGATGGTGGCGCACATCACGATGCCGTCCTCGCGCAGGAAGCGGCGCTGGTTGGCCGCGCGCACCTCGGCCGGCAGGCCGGCGTGGTAGGGCAGGGCGCTGAGCCCCTCCTTGGCCAGGAACTCGGCGGTCTCCTCGACCTTGCGCCGCGACATGCAATAGACGATGCCGGCGCTGCCGCGGTGCGCGCGCAGGAAATCCAGCAGCTGGCGGCGGCTGTTGTCCTTCTGCACCACGGTGTAGCGGATGTTGGGGCGGTCGAAGGAGCTGACGAAGTGGCGCGCCTGGGTCAGGTCCAGGCGCTCGGCGATCTCGCGCTGGGTCGGCGGATCGGCGGTGGCGGTCAGGGCGATGCGCGGGGTCTGCGGCCAGCGTTCGTGCAGCACCGTGAGCTGCCGGTATTCGGGGCGGAAATCGTGGCCCCATTGCGACACGCAGTGCGCCTCGTCGATCGCGAACAGGGCGATGCGGCTGCGCTCGATCAGCGACAGGAAGCGCGGGGTCAGCAGGCGCTCGGGGGCCACGTAGAGCAGATCCAGCTCGCCGGCCAGCAGCTCGCGCTCCACACGCTGGGCGGTTTCGCCGTCCAGCGTGGAATTGAGGTATTCGGCGCGCACGCCGAGCTGGCGCAGCGCCTCGACCTGGTCCTGCATCAGCGCGATCAGCGGCGAGATGACGATGCCGGTGCCGTCACGCAGCAGCGAGGGAATCTGGTAGCACAGCGACTTGCCGCCGCCGGTGGGCATCAGCACCAGAGCGTCCTGGCCGGCGGCGACGTGTTCGACGATGTCCTGCTGCGGGCCGCGGAATCGGTCGTAGCCGAACACGCGGCCGAGCACGGTATGAGCGGGTGATTGCATCGGCCTAGGATACCGCGTAGGTCAAGTGCGGCCGAGCGCCGCCGCCGAGCGCCGCGGCGTCAGGCAAGCGATGCGGCAGGCGTAGGCATTGCCCGACGCGCGCGGCGCCTGCCGACGAAGTGGCCGAGCAGCAGCGCCGGCAGCGCGACGAGCAGCGCTGCCGAACACGCCAGCGCCGGCGCGATCAGCGCTACCAGCTGCGCCGGGTGGTCTGGGTCGTGTCCGTGCGCCCACCATGCCACCGCCAGCATGCCCAGGCCGCTCGCCAGCAGCAGCAAGGCCAGCGCGGTCAGCTTCGGCACGCTGCGCTGCTGCGGCTGGCAGCTGTCCACCGCCAGGGCCAGGGCGACGCAGGCGGTCCACACTCCGGCGAACCAGTTCAGCGCGGGCACCAGAAAGCCGACGCTGTAGTTGATCGCGGTCAGCACGGCGAGCAGCAGCGCGACCAGGCCATGCCCGCCATTGCTGGGAACGCCCGAGTCGCCCAGCAGCCACCACCCGTGAAAGCCGGCGGCCAGGCCAGCCATGGCGCCGACGGCGCACCCCAGCACGATGGCCAGCAGCGGGCGACGCAGCGAGGGATACGGAGACGGGGCGGTCATCGAACGTCCATGTAGGTGGGGGGCCACCCTGGGACGTCAGTATGCAGGATGTAGGCGAGGCAGCAGGCCTCTTGCGTGGAGCTTTCAGCGTGCAAGCCCCCTTGAGTCAAGGGGGCGCGCCGACAGGCGCGGGGTTGTGGGAGGCGAGTGAGCAGGGGCCCAAGGTTTCGCCATCGGCGAAACCTTGGGTAAGCCCGCCAGGGGCGAAGCCCCAGGGCTTACTGCAGCAGCGACCGCAACATCCACGCATACTTCTCGTGGGTCTGCAGGCGCTGGGTCAGCATGTCCACCGAAGGGTCGTCGCCGGCGTCGTCGGCGACCTTGAGCACCTTGCGCGCGGTGCGGCACACGGCCTCGTTGCCGACCACCAGCTGGCGCACCATCTCGCGCCAGTCGGCGCTGTCGGTCAGGCCCGGCTCTTCGGGGATCGAGGTCAGCGCGGCGAACTCCTTGTACGAGCCCGGCGCGTTGAAGCCCAGCGCGCGGATGCGCTCGGCGACGTCGTCCAGCGCGCCCCACTGCTCGGTGTACTGGGTCTCGAACATCAGGTGCAGCGAGTTGAACATCGACCCGGTCACGTTCCAGTGGAAGTTGTGGGTCTTCAGGTACAGGGTGAACGCGTCGGCCATGAACTGCGACAGGCCGTCGGCGATCTTCTTGCGGTCGCCGCCGCTGATCCCGATATCGATGTTCGGGGCCGACGGCGCAAGCGCCGCGAGCGGCTGGGTCGGGGTCTTGGTCTTGACGGGGGTCTTGTTCTTGGCCATGGGGCGTGCTCCTGAGGGTTATGAACGATATGGCGTCACAATAGACAGACTAAAGCATGCGATGTAATTCAAAGTTCAACGGCACCTGATTGATGAGCACTATCGAAAAGCAACTGGCCACCCGGCTGCGCGAGCGCCGCGGCGCGATCGACGGCGCGATGACCCGCGACCGCGGCCGCCTGTTCGGCCTATGGTCGCGCTGGCAGGCCGCGCCCGGCAATGCCGCACTGGAGGCCGCCTTCGAGCAGGCGCTGGGCGCGTCGCTGTCGCGGTTCCAGGCGCGCGCCGCGTCGCAGCCGCCGATCACCTTGGACGAACAGCTGCCGATCGCGCGTGAAGCCGAGCAGATCGTCGCGCTGATCCGCGCCCACCAGGTGGTGGTGATCGCCGGCGAGACCGGTTCGGGCAAGACCACCCAGTTGCCCAAGCTGTGCCTGGCGGCCGGACGCGGCGTGGCCGGCATGATCGGCTGCACCCAGCCGCGGCGGATCGCCGCGCGCGCGGTGGCCACGCGCGTGGCCGAGGAACTGCGCACGCCGGTCGGCGGCGCGGTGGGGTTCCAGGTGCGCTTCAACGACCGGGTCGGCGACGACACCCGGATCAAGTTCATGACCGACGGCATCCTGCTGGCCGAGATCGCCAGCGACCGCTGGCTCTCCAGCTACGACACGATCATCGTCGACGAGGCGCACGAGCGCAGCCTCAACATCGATTTCCTGCTCGGCTACCTCAAGCAGCTGCTGCGCAAGCGCCCGGAGCTGAAGGTGATCGTGACCTCGGCGACGATCGACACCGCGCGTTTCGCCGAGCATTTTGACGGCGCGCCGGTAATCAGCGTGGAGGGCCGCACCTTTCCGGTGGAAGTGCGTTACCGGCCGCTGGAAGGCGAGGGCGGCGGTGCGGATGGCGAGGGCGAGGACCGCGCCGGCGAGCGCACCGTCAACGACGCGATCGTGGCCGCGGTGGACGAGATCACCCGGCTTGACCCGCGCGGCGACGTGCTGCTGTTCCTGCCCGGCGAGCGCGAGATCCGCGACGCGCACCAGGCGCTGGAACGGCGCAAGTACCGCGAGACCGAGGTGCTGCCGCTGTACGCGCGACTGTCCACCAGCGACCAGGACCGGGTGTTCAAGCCCGGCCCGCGGCGGCGGCTGGTGCTGGCCACCAACGTGGCCGAGACCTCGCTGACGGTGCCGCGGATCCGCTACGTGATCGACCCGGGCTATGCGCGGATCAAGCGCTACAGCCCGCGCCAGAAGCTGGACCGGCTGCACATCGAGCCGATCTCGCAGGCCAGCGCCAACCAGCGCAAGGGCCGCTGCGGGCGCATCGCCGAGGGCATCTGCTACCGGCTGTACGCCGAGGCCGATTTCCAGGCGCGGCCGGAATTCACCGATCCGGAGATCCGCCGCTCCAGCTTGGCCGGGGTGATCCTGCGCATGCTGCAGCTGGGCCTGGGCCGGATCGAGGACTTCCCGTTCCTGGAGCCGCCGGACGAGCGCGCGGTCGCCGACGGCTGGCAGCAGCTGGTGGAATTGGGCGCGGTCAGCGACGCCGACCGCCACGGCATGCGCACGCTCACCGAGATCGGCCGCAAGATGGCGCGGCTGCCGGTGGACGTGAAGCTGGCGCGGATGCTGGTGGCCGCGCAGCAGCACGGCTGCCTGCGGCCGATGCTGGTGATCGCCGCGTTCCTGGGCATCCAGGACCCGCGCGAACGCCCGCCGGAAGCGCGCGAGGCGGCCGACAACGCGCACGCCAAGTTCGCCGATGCGCGCTCGGAGTTCGTCGGCATCCTGCGCCTGTGGGACGGCTACCGGCAGGCGCACGAGGAGCTGACCCAGTCCAGGCTGCGCGACTGGTGCGGGCGGCATTTCCTCGGCTTCCTGCGCATGCGCGAGTGGCGCGAACTGCACCGCCAGTTGCACCTGCTGTGCGAGGAACTGGGCTGGACCGAGGAACCGGCGGCGGCGTCGCTGACGCCGTTGCTGGCCGGCGCCGCGTCGCCGCCCCCGGCCCGCGATGCCGAGACCAGCGCGCGCGCCACCCGCGGCCAGCTGCACCGCGCTGCGCGGCTGGCGCGCGAAGGCCGCAGCGAGGCGGCGGCCGCGCCCGCGCCGGCCGAACCCAGGCCCGCGCCCCCGGCCACCGATGCCGACGCGCCGCGCGCGAGCGAGCGCGAACGCAGCGCCGCCTACCAGGCGTTGCACCGCGCGCTGCTCGCCGGCCTGCCGACCCAGGTCGGCCATCGCAGCGACAAGGGCGATTTCCTGGCGCCGCGGCAGCGCCGCTTCCTGCTGTTCCCGGGCTCGGCGCTGGCCAAGAAGCCGCCGCCGTGGGTGCTGCCGGCCACGCTGCTGGACACGCAGAAGGTGTGGGGCATGATCAATGCCGCGATCGAACCGGACTGGGTCATCGCCGAGTTGCCGCACCTGTTGGCGCGCAAGCACTTCGATCCGCACTGGTCGCGCGCGCAGGGGCAGGTGCTGGCGTCCGAGCAGATCAGCCTGTTCGGGCTGGTGCTGGCGCCGAAGAAGCCGGTGCACTACGGGCGCATCGATCCGCCCGGCGCGCACGAGCTGTTCGTGCGCCAGGGGCTGGTGCCGGGGGAGATCAACACCCGCGCCAGCTTCGTCGCCGACAACCAGAAGGTGCTGGCGCAGGCGCACGAGGAAGAAGCCAAGCTGCGCCGCGCCGGCATCGTTGCCGACGAGGACTGGCAGGCGCGCTGGTACCTGGACCGGATTCCGGGCGAGATCCATTCGGCCAGCGGCCTGGACGCGTGGTGGAAGACGCTGCCGCCCGCGCAGCGGCGCACGCTGCACTGGACGCTGACCGACCTGCTGCCGGGCGAGGGCAGCGAGGCCGACCGCTATCCGAAGTACTTCGCGCTGGGCGATGCGCGGCTGGCGCTGCACTACAAGTTCGAGCCCGGCGCGGCCGACGACGGCGTGACCCTGGAGGTGCCGGTGCACCTGCTCAACGCGCTGGACCCGGCGCGGCTGTCGTGGCTGGCGCCGGGCTTCGTCGCCGACAAGGCGGCGGCGCTGATCCGCAGCCTGCCCAAGGCGCAGCGGCGCAACTACGTGCCGGCGCCGGATTTCGCGCGCGCGTTCTACGAGGCGTTCCCGCAGCCCGGCGCCGACGACATCCGCGGCGAACTGGCGCGCTTCCTGCAGCGCGCCACCGGCGCGGCGGTGGCGGCGCTGGACTTCGACGAAGCGGCGCTGGAGCCGCACCTGCGCATGAACCTGCGCCTGCGCGACGACGCCGGCAAGGTGCTGGCCGAATCGCGCGACCTGGACGCGCTGCGCGCGCGCTTCGGCGAGCGCGCCGGGCAGGCGTTCGCCGCGCGCGCCGGGCGCGAGATGGCCGCCGAGGGCCTGCGCGAGTTCCCGTCCGCGCCGATCCCGCTGCAGGTGCCCGGCGAGGCCGGGGTGCCGGCCTATCCGGCGCTGGTCGACGAGGGCGAAACCGCGGCGCTGCGCATCTTCGCCGACCGCGCGCAGGCCGAAGCGGCGCATCCGCGCGGCGTGCGCCGGCTGCTGGAGATCGCGCTGGCGGACAAGGCCAAGCAGGCGCGCAAGCAGTTGCCGGTCTCGCCGAAGACCGGGCTGCTGTACGCGGCGATCGAGTCGCAGGAACGCCTGCGCGGCGACCTGGTGGATGCGGCGATGAACGCGCTGCTCGAACACGGCCTGGACGCGATCCGCGACCCGGGCAGCTTCGCCCAGCGCCGCGATGCGGCCGGCAAGCAGCTGTTCGGCGAGGCGATGGAGCGGCTGAAGCTGGCCGAGGCGATCATGGGCGCGGCGGCGGAACTGAAGCCGCAGCTGGAATCGCCGCTGATGGGCTGGGCCAGCGGCAACCTCGACGACCTGCGCGCGCAGCTGGCCGCGCTGGTGCATCCGGGCTTCCTGCGCGAGACGCCGGCCACGGCGCTGGCGCAGTTCCCGCGCTACCTGCGAGCGATGATCCTGCGCGCCGAACGCGCCAAGCGCGATCCGGCGCGCGACCAGGCGCGGATGCTGGAGCTCAAGCCGTTCGTCGACGCATTGGCCGCCGCCGCCGCGGCCGGACGCAGCGGCGATCCGCAATGGCAGGCGCTGCGCTGGGACCTGGAGGAATTGCGCGTGTCCTTGTTCGCGCAGGAACTCGGCGCCAAGGCCGGGATCTCGGCGAAGAAGCTGGCGCAGCGGGTGGCTGGGTTGCGGTGATTGTTTGGGGACCCGGGACCCGGGACCCGGTCGGGACTCGGGGACTCGGGGACTCGGGACTCGGGACTCGGGATTTTCGCAAGTTCGCCGCATCTTTGCTTTTCTGTGGGAGGGGCTTCAGCCCCGACGCTTTACCGGTAAGGCGTCGGGGCTGAAGCCCCTCCTACAGAAAGCAGTCGTGCCGCAGCTGCGGGAAAAGCGCCGCTTTTCTTGAAAAAATAATGGCAATTTTTTCATCACATCGCTTTACAGCTATTTCCCCGGGACATCATCCTGCCGTCCCGAGTCCCGAGTCCCGAGTCCCGCTCATCGCCAATGCCGGAACTACTTGACCCGGCGCACCTTGGCCTGGGTGTTGTAGTTGGCGACCTGCAGGTACCACACGCCCATCAGGCCCGGCCGGATCTTGATCTTGGGCGCGTCCAGGCGCACGCCGGCCAGGCTGGCCGGTTCGATCTGCTCCCATTCCTGGCCGTTGGCCAGCACGAAGCGCCGGCCCTTGCCGAACCCGCTGAATTGACCGACCAGCGTGCTCTCGATCGGTTCCTTGCTGCCGAAATCGAAGAAGCCGCGGTTCTTGACGATCACTTCCTGGCGGCCTTCCTCTTTCGCCTTTTCCAGGGCCGTGGCGGTGTCCTTGGCCACCTTGCCCTGCAGCCAGTCGTTCAGCGCCGACAGTTCCTGCGGCGACAGCTTGTCCAGCCCGGCGGCCTTGAACTCCTGCGCGGACATCTGCGTCTGCAGGTCGCCGGACACGGCGCGCTGGGCGGCGGCGGGGACGGCGGCCATGGCGAAGGCCGCGCACAGGACCACAGGAGTGAGGCGCGCAAGGAGCATGTTGGAAGTCCGGCGTTGGGATGCGGCGTAGTGTAGTCGCTCGCCACGCGTGCGGCGCATGGCCGGCAAGGCGAAGGCCGCGCCGCCGGCGCCGCGGCGGACGCGTCCGCTTCAGCCGCCTTCGCGGGGGGCGGTTTCGCGCAGCGGGCGCCGGTAGACGAACTCCGGCGCGGGCGCGGCCGCCTCGCCGCGCGCCAGCGCCTGCACCGACGCATGGGCGTCGGCGCGTTCGCAGACCGGATCCAGGGTGGCGGCATCGCCGCTCAGCGCCAGCGCCTGGCAGCGGCAGCCGCCCCAGTCGATCTCGCGCTTGGGACAGCCCTGGCAGACCTCCGGCATCCACGCCGTGCCGCGGAAGCGGGTGAAGGCGTCGCCGTCCTGCCAGATCGCCGCCAGCGGACGCTCGCGCAGGTTCTCGAACACCATGTCCGGCAGGGTTTCGGCGGCGTGGCAGGGCAGCACGTCGCCGCGCGGGGAGATGTTGACGAAGCGCTGGCCCCAGCCGCCCATGCACGCCTTGGGCCGGTGCGCGTAGTAGTCGGGGGTGACGAAGTCGATGCTCAGCCGCTGCTGCAGGCGCGCGCGCGCGTCGGCGACCGCGACCACGGTGGCGTCGATCTGCTCGCGGCTGGGCATCAGCGCGGCGCGGTTGCGCAGGCCCCAGCCGTAGTACTGGGTGTGCGCCACTTCCAGGCGCTCGGCGCCCAGTTCCAGCGCCAGCTCGATCATCGCCGGCACGCCTTCGGCGTTGTGGCGGTGGATCACCGCGTTGATCGTCAGCGGCAGGCCGAGCGCGGTGACCGCGGCGGCGAACGCGCGCTTCTTGGCCAGGCTGTCGCGGTAGCCGGCGATGCGGTCGGCGCCGGCCGCGTCGGCGTCCTGCACGCTCAGCTGCACGTGCTCCAGCCCGGCGTCGGCGAGTTGCGCCAGCATCGGCGCGCCGCCGGCCACGCCGGAGGTGATCAGGTTGCTGTACAGCCCCAGCCCGCGCGCGTGCGCGACCAGCTCGGGCAGGTCCTTGCGCAGCATCGGTTCGCCGCCGGAGAAGTGCGCCTGCAGCACGCCCATCGCCGCGGCCTGATCCAGCGCGCTGCGCCAGCCGGCGGTGTCCATCTCCTCGCGCAGCCCGGCCAGCGCGATCGGGTTGGAGCAGTACGGGCATGCCAGCGGGCAGCGATGGGTCAGCTCGAGCAGGATCGACAGCGGCGGCGGGGCGATCGCGCGCGTGGCGTCCATGGCGGTCACCGCGTTCATGCGCGCAGCAGCCGCTTGTCGAACAGCTGTGCGGCCAGTTCGAGAACGTCGCGCTGCACTTCGTCCGGATCGGCATCGAATTCGCCGGCCAGCTCGTGGGCGATCGCCGTCAGCGGCCGCTGTCCGTCGCAGCGCGAGACGATCGCATGCGCGATCTCGTCCAGTTCCACCACGCGTTCGGGCGCCAGCAGCACCCATTGCTCCCGGGTGCGGTCGTGCTGCAGGCGCACGCCCGGCGCCAGCCGCGGGCAGCTGTCCGGCGCGAGCGCGCTCATGCCACGGCCTGCGCCGGCGCTGGCGCCGGGACGAAGGCTTCCGGCCAGGCGACGCCGGGTTCGACGTAGGCGAAATGCAGCGCGTCCAGCTGCGACCACAGCACGCCGCACTTGAAGCGCAGCGCGGCCTTCACCTGTTCCTGCGTTTCCACGGTGTCGGCGTGGCGCCGGACGTAGTCCAGCGCGAAGTCCGAATCGCGCGGCGCCTCGTGCAGGCGGTGTTCGAAATAGGCCAGCGCCTCGCGCGAGACGAAGTCGTAGTGCTGCAGCATGCCGGCCACGCGGCGGCCGATGATGCCTGGCGCGAACAGTTCGGTCAGCGACGAGGCGATCGCCTCCAGCAGGCTCTTCTCGCGCACGAAGTGCAGGTAGGCCTGCACCGCGAAGCGGGTGCCGGGCAGCAGCGCGCGCCCGGACTGCACCAGTTCGCGGTCCAGGCCCAGCGCGTCGGTCAGGTGCAGCCAGCGCGCGATGCCGCCTTCGCCCTCGGCGCTGCCGTCGTGGTCGACGATGCGCTGGCGCCAGATCCGGCGCAGCGCCGGGTCGTCCATCCGCGCCAGGATCGCCGCGTCCTTCAGCGGGATGCAGCGCTGGTACTCGTAGCGGTTCAGCGCCCACGCCTGCACCTGGCCGCGGTCGAGCCGGCCGCCGTGCAGCAGCGCATGGAACGGATGCTGGTCGTGGTACAGGCGCGCGCCGATCGCGCGCAGTTCCGCTTCCAGCTGGTCGGGCGTGAGCAGTGCGGTCACAGCGTGATCTCCATGCCGTCGTAGCCGACGTCCCAGCCCTGCGCGGCCACCGCGGCATGTTCGGGCGAGCCGGCGTGCAGGATCGGGTTGGTGGTGTTGATGTGGATGAACACCTTGCGCGCCACGTCCAGGTCGGCGAACGCGCGCAGCGTGCCGCCCTCGCCGTCGATGCTCAGGTGGCCCATGCGCTGTCCGGTCTTGGCGCTGACGCCGAGCCGGACCAGTTCGTCGTCCTGCCACAGGGTGCCGTCGAAGAACACCAGCTCGGCGCCACGCAGGCGCGCGCGCAGCGCGTCGGTCATCGCCGCGCAGCCGGGCACGTAGTGGAAGCGGTGGCGGCCGTCGTCGATGGTCAGCCCCAGCGTCTCTTCGCTGGATCCGGCAAGGTCGCCGTGCTGGCGGCTTTCCATGAACAGCGGCACCTTGCCGGGCACCGGGAACGGCGTGACCTGCAGCCCGAGCAGCGCCAGCGGCGTGTCCAGGGCGAAGGCATGGCGCTGCACGAACTCGGGATTGAGCGCGTCGAACACCGGGTTCTGCGCCAGCAGGTCGAGCACGCGGCCGCTGGCGTGCAGCGCGAAGCGCTGGCTCTCGCGCATGGAAAGCAGGCCGGCGATATGGTCGATCTCGCCGCTGGTCAGCAGCACCGCCTCGATCGGCGAATGGCGCAGGCCCTGTTGCGGCCACAGTGCCGGCGTGGCCAGCAGTTGCTGGCGGAAGTCCGGCGAGGCGTTGACCAACAGCCAGCGCTGGCGGTCGGCGCTGACCGCAATGCTGGCCTGGGTACGACGTCGGGCACCCGGTTGTTGCTGCCAGGCCCGCAGGCTCGCGGGGGTATGGCAATTCCACTGCGGGTGCCCTCCGCCGGCCGCCGATCCCAATACGATGATGTGCATCCGGTCTCCGTCTATGGCGCCTGCCGGTCGCGCATCGGTCCGCTGAGGAAGGGGGCTATCGCACCATCAGAGCTCGCCGGAGGCGTAACAGTTGATTTCCGCGCCTACGCAGATTTCCCGGATCATCGGCTTCTTCCACGTCTTCATCGCACTACCTCTTGATTGAGTGGCCAACGGGACGACACCTGCGTTCGTCGACTGCGGCGAGGCAAGCGTCGTCTCGAGAATAGGCGCGTGCCTGGCCCAGGTTGTGAAATTTGGGTGAAGCGGCCACAACGTGGAAGGCGGTCACACTGAGCCCCGGGTGCGTGCGGCGGCCGCCGCAATTGTGGGCGGGCGCGCAAGCGCGTTAGTGTAGGCGCATCGATTTCGCAGATGTCTTAAGCCTTGGACCACTCCCCGCTCACCGCCCTGGAGACGCTGCTGCAGCGTCCGTCTGCGGCGATGCTGCCGCCTGCGCTGCGCGAAGCGCTGCTGCAGGCCTGGCAGGCGCCGCAGACCGACCGCCACAGCCGCGAGCCGTGGCCGGTGCTGGCCGACACCCTGGACGCGCTGGCGCTGCTGTCGGCCGACGAGGCCGCGCTGGTCGCCGCGCTGCTGTTCGACCTGCCGGGCCTGCGCGCGCAGCTGGCGCAGCTGCCGATCGCGCCGGCGGCGCGCGCGCAGGCGGTGAGCGGCCTGCTCGACGGCCAGGACGCGGCCGATCAGGTCTGGGCGCTGCACGCCGGGCGCGAGGCCGGGCGCAACAGCGAGGGCCTGCGCCGGCTGCTGCTGTCGATCGTGCAGGACCTGCGCGTGGTGCCGGTCCTGCTGGCCCGGCAGCTGGCCAAGATGCGCGTGGCCGACAAGCTGCCCGAGGAGCAGCGCCGCGCCCTGGCGCAGCTGACCCGCGACATCCACGCGCCGCTGGCCAACCGCCTGGGCATCTGGCAGCTGAAGTGGGAGCTGGAGGACCTGGCGTTCCGCCACCTGGAACCGGACACCTACCGGCGCATCGCGCGCGAGGTCGACGAGAGCCGGGTGGCGCGCGAGCGCTACCTCGAGGCGGTGAAGAAGGCCTTGTCCAAGGCGCTGGCCGAGCAGGGCCTGCGCGCGGAGATCAGCGGCCGGCCGAAACACATCTACAGCATCTGGCGCAAGATGCAGAAGAAGCGGCTGGCGTTCGACCAGCTGTACGACCTGCGCGCGGTGCGGGTGATGGTCGACGACGTGGCCGCCTGCTACGCCGCGCTGGGCGTGGTGCACGCGCTGTGGGCGCCGGTGCCCAGCGAGTTCGACGACTACATCGCGCGGCCCAAGGCCAACGACTACCGTTCGCTGCATACCGCGGTGGTCGGCCCGGAAGGGCGCACGATCGAAGTGCAGATCCGCACCCACGACATGCACGCCCAGGCCGAGCTCGGCGTGGCCGCGCACTGGCGCTACAAGGAAGGCAGCAAGGGCGCGGAGAAGGCGTTCGACCGCAAGATCACCTGGATGCGGCAGCTGCTCGAGCACTCGCAGGACGGCGCCCAGGGCGAGCTGGCCGGTGCGCTGGATGCGGAGCTGGCCGAGGACCGGGTCTATGCGCTGACCCCGCGCGGCGAGGTGCTCGACCTGCCGCAGGGCGCCACCCCGCTGGACTTCGCCTACCACGTCCACACCATGGTCGGGCACCGTTGCCGCGGGGCCAAGATCAACGGCCGCATCGTGCCGCTGACCCACAAGCTGCGCAGCGGCGACCGCGTCGAGATCCTCACCGGCAAGGAGGCCGAGCCGCGCCGCGACTGGCTGCTGCCGGCCAACGGCTACCTGGCCAGCGGCCGCTCGCGCGACAAGGTGCGGGCCTGGTTCCACAAGCTCGACCGCGCGCGCAACGTGCAGGCCGGCAAGGACCTGCTCGACCGCGAACTCAAGCGCCTGGGCCTGCAGCACGCCGACCTGCTGCCGGCGGCGAAGAAGTTCCATGCCGACGGCATCGACGAGCTGTACATCCAGGTGGCGCTGGGCGACGTGGGCCCCAGCCAGGTCGGGCGCGCGCTGCACGAGGCCGAGCGCGCGCTGGCCCAGCCCGCCGCGCCGGCGGTGCCGCGGCCGACGGCACGGCGCAGCGGCCTGGCCAAGTCCAAGTTCACCGTGCAGGGCGTCGGCAACCTGCTGGTGCAGCTCGCGCGCTGCTGCCAGCCGGTCGCCGGCGAGCCGATCGCCGGCTACCTGACCCGGACCCGCGGCGTCACCGTGCACCGGCTCGATTGCCCGGCGTTCGCGCGCCTGGCCGCGAGCAATCCGCAACGCGTGCTGCCGGTGGAGTGGGGCCAAGCCGGCGGCGGCTACGAAGTGGACGTGCTGGTGCGCGCGGTCGACCGGCGCTGGCTGCTGAAGGACATCAGCAACCTGATCGCGCAGGAGGATGCGCACGTGCTGGAGATCAACAGCGACAACGTGCGCGACAGCGGCCGCGCACAGCTGCGGCTGCGGCTGAAGGTCAGCGACTACGGCCAGCTGTCCACGCTGCTCGGCAAGCTCGATGCGCTGCCCGGCGTCGACGAGGCGCGGCGGCTGGGCTGAGCCGTGGCGGCGTGCGTGCGTTGCGCATGCGCCGGGAGTGGCGGCGTCGGCGCCGTGCCATGGACGCACGTTAAGCTGCGCGGGTGAGCCAGCCGCCCGATCCGACCCGCGACAGACCCCGGCGCGCGCCACGGCGCGTACCGCTGTGGCGCGACCGGCGTGTCTGGCGCCGGGTGCTGGCGCTGCTGCTGGCGGCGGCGATGACCCTGGTGGTGTTCCGCCAGCCGCTGGCCGACAAGCTGTGGCCGGACACGCGCATCCAGCAGTTGCTCGACCAGGGCTACGCGGCGCTGCGCAGCGGACGGCTCAGCGCCGCCGACGGCAGCGGCGCCCGGCAACGCTTCGAGGCGGCGCTGGCGCTGGACAGCGACCGCAGCCAGGCGCGCAGCGGCCTGGCCGCGACCGGCCGCGCCGCGCTCGGCCAGGCGCGCGCGGCGCTGGCCGCCGGACGCTACCCGCAGGCACGCGCGGCGCTGGCGTTGGCGCGCGAACTGCAGGTGCCGCGCGCCGATGCCGAAGCGCTGGAGAACGAGTTGCGCCGGCGCCAGGCCGCCCATGCCGGCATCGACCAGTTGCTGCGCGACGCGGCGCAGGCCCGCCGCGAAGGCCGCCTGGACGGCGCGGACGATGCCGCGCTGCCGCTGTACCGGCAGGTGCTGGGTTTCGCGCCGGAGCGCACCGAGGCGCTGGAGGGCCGCGAGGACGCCCTGTCGGAAGTGCTGCAGCGCGCGCGCGCGGCGCTGGCGCAAGGCGAGATCGCGAGCGCGGCGACGCTGGTCGCCAGCGTCCGCGGCTACGATCCCGGCCATGTCGAACTGCCTGCGGCGCAGGCGGATTTGAACCGCGCCCTGGAAGCAGTGCAGCAGCGCGCCGAACAGGCCTTGCGCCGGCAACGCCTGGACGCGGCCGCGCGCGGTTTCGCGCAGGTGCTGGCGGCGGTGCCGGGCGATGCCGCCGCGCAGTCCGGCCAGGCGCGCACGGCGGCTGCCTACGCGATGCAGGCTGCGCGCTACGCCGCCGACTTCGGTTTCGCCGACGCCGAACGCGCGCTGCACAGGGCGCGCGCGCTGGGCGCCGAGCCGCGCACCCTGGCCGATGCCGAACAGGCGCTGGCGCGCGCGCGCCAGGCGCAGGCGTCGCTGCAGTCGCCGATGTCGCCGGCCGAGCGCGGACGGCGCCTGCGCCGGCTGCTGGACGCGATCGCGCAGGCCGAGGCGCGCGGGCAGTGGCTGACGCCGCCCGGTGCCAGCGCCTACGACCAGCTGCTCGCCGCGCAGGCGCTGGCGCCGCGCGATGCGCGCGTGCGCGCTGCCGAACGGCGCGTGCTGGCCGCGCTGGGCGATTGTTTCGAGGACGAGTTGCGCGGCAACCGGGTGCTGGCCGCGGGCGCCTGCTACGACGCGTGGCGTGCGCTGGCGCCGGGCGCGGACGGCGTGGCGACCGCACGGCGCCGGCTGGCGCAGCGCTGGGTGGCGGTCGGCGACGAGCGGCTCAGCGCCGGCGATGCCGGCTTCGCCCGCCAGGCGCTGCGCCGCGCGCGCGCGATCGACCCGGCCACGCCGGAACTGGCCGCGTTCGCCGAGCGCCTGCGCAGCCTGCCGCCGGAGCGCTGAGCCGGGCTGGGCGGGTCGCGAAGGTGGGAATGGTGAAACGGGAATCGGAAAACGAGAAGCGGGAAGCGGTCGGGCCATGCCCAAGGGCCGGGTGGCGCTCAGGCCGGTCTGGCGAATCGGTCGCAACGAGCTGCCCTAGCGGCGGCCGGTGCCTTCCGCTTACGCAGTAGATCGCCCGCCGATCATTTCAGGAATACCTCGCGCACCATGGCGCGCGCCGCATCCAGCGAAAAGTGCGTGGCGATGTTGCGCAGGCCGTTGTGCGCCAGCGTGTTCCACAGCGCTTCGTCCTGGTAGGCGCGTACTACGGCGGCGGCGAACTGGGCCGCGTCGTCGGCGACCAGCACGTCGTGGCCATCGCGCAGATGCATGCCTTCCACCGCGCACGAGGTGGCCACCACCGGCTGCCCGTGGGCCATGCTCAGGTTCACCTTGCCCTTGACCCCGGCGCCGAAGCGCAACGGCGCGATGGCCAGGCGCGCGCCGTCCATGTACGGCGCGATGTCGGGCACGTGCCCGTGCAGCTCCACGCCCGGCAGCGCCGCGCCGAGCCGCAGCAGGTCCTCGGGCGCGTGCGCGCCGATGCAGTGCAGGCGGATGCCGGGCAGGCGCTGGCTCAGCATCGGGAACACGTCCTGCAGGAACCAGCGCATCGCGTCGACATTGGGCGGATGGCGGAAGCCGCCGACGAAGACCAGGTCGCGGCGCTGCGCCCACGGCAGCCCGGGACCGGCCAGCTCGTGCAGGTTGGAGACCAGCGCGGTGCGGATCTGCGGCGCCTCGCGCTGCAGCTGTTCGCGTTCGGCCGCGCTGACCAGCACGGTGACGTCGACCTGCGCCATCACCGCATGCTCGCGCGCGCGGGTGCGCTCGGCCTCGCGCAGCAGGCGCGCATCGCCGGCCAGCTCGGCGCCGCGGCGCTCGCGCAGGTAGTGCAGGTCCACCGTGTCGAACAGGCGCCGCGCCTGCGGGGCGAACTCGGCAAGCAGCGGCAGGCATTCGCTGGCCACGTGGTGACGCACCAGCAGCACCGCATGGAAGCGCGCGCCGTGCTCGCGCAACCACTGCGCCAGGCTTTTCAGGTATGGCGCGTACCACACCTCCACGCCGAGGCGCTGCAGGGCCTCGCTGTGGCGGCTGGCGTGCTCGCGGCCGCTGGGCACGAACACGACGTGCGCGCCTTCGTCCAGCAGCAGGCGGATCAGGTTGAGCTGGCGCAGCGACGCCGAATCGCGGTCCGGCTGCGGCAGCGCTTCGTCGATGATCAGCACCTGGCGCTGGTGCCGATGCAGCCGCGCCGGATCCGGCACGGTGCCGGGAACGAGCTGCCGCGGCAGCACCTGGGCCCACTTTTGCGCGAACACGCCGCGGTTGCGCACCTGGTAGGCCTTGATCCCGCTGCCGGTATCGGTGCCGTTGCTGGTGCCTTCGTCGTGCACCACCTGGCTCGACGGTTGCACCAGCGTGCGCAGGCCGCCGGCGCGCACGGCGAAGGCCAGGTCGGTGTCCTCGTAGTACGCCGGTGCGTAACGGGTATCGAAACCGCCCAGCGCCAGGAAGCGCTCGCGCGCGATCGCCAGCGCCGCGCCGGAGCCGTAGTCGATGTCGCGCAGATAGGCATAGCGCGGGTCGTCGGGCGATTCGAAGCGGCCGTAGCTCCATGCGCCGCCGTCGGCGAAGACCACGCCGCCGGCTTCCTGCAGGCGCCCGTCCGGGTACAGCAGCTGCGCGGCGACCAGGCCGGCCTGCGGCAGCTGGGCGAAGGTGTCCAGCAGCGCGTCGAGCCAGCCCGGCTGCGGCACGGTGTCGTTGTTGAGGAACACCAGGTACCGGCCGCGCGCCAGCGCCGCGCCGTCGTTGCAGCTGGCGATGAAGCCGCCGTTGCGCGGACGCAGGTGGTAGCGCAGGCCGCCGATCCGCGGCATCCACTCGGACGTCTCGTCGCTGCTGCCGTCGTCGATCACCAGGATCTCGCACGCGGCGGCGGGCGGATGCGCGGCCAGTGCGCGCAGGCAGGCCAGGGTATGCGCGCTGTGGTTGTAGACCGGGATGACGATGCTCGCCAGCGGCGCTTGGCTGCACGGCACCGCGAACGGCGCGAACGGCGCCGGCGCGACCTGGTACAGCGCGCGCCGCGGCGGCGGCAGGGTCCGGGTGTGCACGCGCAGGCGCTGCCAGGTGCTGCGCCAGCCGCGCGTGCGCAGGCTCGCCAGCCCGCGCCGGACCAGGCCGGCCAGGCGGTTCAGGGCGTAGCGCGCGTCGGCCCAGGACATCGACATCCGTTGCAACTCCAGCTTAAGCGAGGGGGCCGGCGCGCCGCGCTGCCTGCTGGGCTGCGCTAGACTCGCCGGAATTTACATTCTCGCATCCCCGTGCCACGACGCTACGATCACCACGACACCGACGATCAGGACCATGACGACCTCGACGGCGATGTCTCGCCCTGGCGTCGTCGTCTGCTCACCTGGGGCCTGGCGGCGGTTGCGCTGGGCCTGGGCTTCCTGATCCCGTACACGGTCTATCTGAACAAGCAGGTGACGCAGCGCTTCGGCGAGCTGCGCTGGCAGATCCCCACCCGGGTCTACGCGCGGCCGCTGGCGCTGGCGCGGGACACTGCGATGGACGCGCAGACGCTCAAGACCGAACTGGATGCGGCCAGCTACCGCGAGGACACCGGCGGCATGCGCCCGGGCACCTACCAGCAGGACGGCGGACGCTTCGTGATCGCCAGCCGCGGCTACGTCGATGTCGACGGGCGGGTCGCGCCCAGGCGGGTGGAAGTGAGCCTGTCCGGCGGCCGCGTGGCGTCGCTGCGCGACGCGCAGACGCGCAAGGCGTTGAACGCGGCGCGGCTGGATCCGGCGCGCATCGCCACCCTGTACGGCCAGAAGCAGGAAGAGCGGCGGCTGGTCCGGGTCGACGAAGTGCCCGAGCTGCTGGTCACCGGCCTGCAGGCGGTGGAGGACCGCGACTTCAACTACCACCACGGCATCGACCTCAGCGGCATGGTGCGCGCGGCCTGGGTGATGCTGCGTTCCGGCGGCAAGAGCCGGCAGGGCGCCAGCACGCTGACCCAGCAGCTGGCGCGCAGCGGCCTGCTCGGCATCGGCAAGGAGCAGACCCTCACCCGCAAGTTCAACGAGATCCTGTACGCATTGATCATGGAGGCGCGCTACGACAAGCGCACCATCCTGGAGGCGTATCTCAACCAGGTGTACCTGGGCCAGCGCGGTGGCCAGGCGATCCACGGCGTGGCCTCCGGCGCGGAGTTCTGGTTCGGCCGCGACCTGGATTCGCTGGCGCCCGAGCAGGTCGCGCTGCTGATCGGCCTGGTCAAGGGCCCGTCGTACTACGACCCGCGGCGCTATCCGGAACGTGCGCTGGACCGGCGCAACTTCGTGCTCGGCAAGCTGCGCCAGAGCGAGCTGATCGACGAGGCCGCGTACCGGACCGCGCTGGCCGCGCCGCTGGGCGTATCCAAGAATCCCGGCCTGGTCGCCGCCAACCGCTTCCCGGCCTACGTGGACCTGGTGCGCCGCCAGCTGGCGCGCGACTATCCGGAAAGCGCGCTGCAGGGTGCCGGGCTGAGCGTGCTGACCGGCATGTCGCCGTCGGCGCAGGCCTATGCCGAGGGCGCGGTGACACGCACCATCAAGTCGCTGGAAACCAACAAGAAGCGACCGCCGCTGCAGGCCGGACTGGTGCTGACCGATACCCACAACGGCGACGTGCTGGCGGTGGTCGGCAGCCGCGACGTGTCGCAACCCGGCTTCAACCGCGCGATCGAGGCGCAACGCCAGGTCGGCTCGCTGCTCAAGCCGTTCGTGTACCTGCTGGCGCTGGCGCAGCCGGACCGCTATTCGCTGGCCAGCTGGGTCGACGATTCGCCGGTGACGGTGCAGCTCAGCCGCGGCAAGCGCTGGACCCCTGGCAATTCGGACAACCGCAGCCACGGCACGGTGCGCCTGGTCGATGCGCTGGCGCATTCCTACAACCAGGCCACGGTGCGGGTCGGCATGCAGGTCGGGCCGGAGCGGGTGGCGCAGCTGGTCAAGGTGCTGGCCGGGCTCGAGGCCGAGGTCAATCCCTCGCTGATCCTGGGCGCGACCGACCAGAGCCCTTACGCGATGACACAGCTGTACCAGTTCCTGGCTTCCGGCGGCGAGATCCAGCCGCTGCACGCGGTGCGCGGCGTGCTCGATCCGCAGGGCAAGCTGCTCAAGCGCTACGACAAATCGCCGGCGCCGGCGCAGCAGGGCGACTCGATCGCCGCCAACCTGGTCGGGATCGCGTTGCAGCAGGTGGTCAGCAACGGCACCGCGCGGCAGCTGATGGGCGACGGCCTGGGCAGGCTGTCCCCGGCCGGCAAGACCGGCACCAGCAACGATGGCCTGGACAGCTGGTACGCCGGCTATACCGGCGACCACCTGGCGGTGGTCTGGATCGGCAACGACCAGAACAAGCAGACCGGCCTGTACGGCGCCACCGGCGCGATGCGGGTGTGGTCGGGGATCTTCTCGCGCCTGCCGAGTTCGCCGCTGAGGGTGCAGGGCAAGGGCATCGACTGGCAGTGGGTGGATCCGGCCGGCACCAACAGCACCGATGCCAGCTGCCCCGGCGCGCGCCAGTTCCCGTTCGTCGCCGGCTTCGCGCCCGCCTACGCGCCGTGCGCGCCGCCGCCGGCGCTGCCCGAGGAGTCGGAGGGCAGCGGCGAGAGCGGCGGCTGGCGCAGCTGGTTCGGCCTGGACAAGAAGGAAGCGGCCCCCGCCGACGCCGCCTCCACGCCCCCGGCGCAATGATCCACGGATGCCTGCCATGACCCGATACGCCCCCACCGCCATCGTCCTCAGCCTGCTGCTGTCCGCCTGCGTCAGTGCGCCGCCGCCCCCGCCGGCCGCGCCGGTGGACACCACCACGCCGGCACAGCGGCTGGCGCTGATCGAGGCCAGCGGCGGCGCCGACGACACCGAACTGAGCGTGCAGCCGCTGCGCGATCCGCAGGTCGAGGACCTGCGCGAGAGCGCCAAGCGCAAGCGCGCCGCCGGCGACCTGGGCGGCGCGGTGGCCGCGCTGGACCAGGCGCTGCAACTGGTGCCGGAAGACCCGGCGCTGCTGCAGGAGCGCGCCGAGCTGGCCTTGCTGTTGAAGGACGACGCACAGGCCGAGGCCTTCGCCAAGCGGGCCATCGACCTGGGCTCGCAGACCGGCCCGCTGTGCCGCCGGCACTGGGCCACGATCGAGCAATCGCGCCTGGCCCGCGGCGAGAAGGAGAACGCGGCGTCCGCGCACGCGCAGATCGAGCGCTGCACGGTGGCGGGGGTGAAACGGTACTGAGGCCGGGACTCGGGACTCGGGACTCGGGATTTTCGCAAGTTCGCAGCTTTACGCTTTATTTGTAGGAGGGGCTTTAGCCCCGACGCGTTACCGGTAAGGCGTCGGGCTAAAGCCCCTCCTACAGAAAAGCGGCTTGGCTGAGGCTGTCTAAAAAGCTGCTTTTTTCTCAAAAAAATCGGCACATTTTTCATCAAATCGCTTGACAGCGATTTACACCGGCGCAGCATCCTGCCGTCCCGAGTCCCGAGTCCCGAGTCCCGAGTCCCGAGTCCCGAGTCCCGAGTCCCGAGTCCCGAG
>NZ_JAFIWC010000034.1 GCF_017163755.1 Xanthomonas sp. | reverse complement strand
ACCCTGTCCCACCGCCGCCCCCTTCCCCCACCGCGCACGTGCCTGTCCGCACGGCTCGCGCTGCTGGCGCTGAGCCTGCCGGCGCTGGCGCTGCCGGTCTCGGGCCTGGCCGCGCCGCCGGCCTCGCTGTCGCTGCAACAGGGCTGGCAGGTGCGGCTGGCGCCGGGCGAGGCGCGCGCCAAGGAGTTCCCCAAGGCGGCCAGGTGGCTGCCGGCGCAGGTGCCGGGCACGGTGCAGACCGACCTGATCGCCGCCGGCGTGGTGCCCGATCCGTTCTATCGCGACAACGAGGCCAAGATCCAGTGGGCGGGGTTGTCCGACTGGCAGTACCAGACCCGCTTCAAGGCCGACGCGGCGCTGCTGCGGCGCGACCATGTCGAACTGGTGTTCGACGGGCTGGACACCTTCGCCGAGGTCTACCTCAACGGCAAGAAGCTGCTCAGCGCCGACAACATGTTCCGGCAGTGGCGGGTGGACGCCAAGCCGCTGCTCAAGCGCGGCGACAACGTGCTGGAGGTGCGGCTGTTCTCGCCGATCAAGAAGCTGCAGCCGTGGCTGGCCAAGCAGCCCTACGCGCTGCCCGGCGCCTACGACTCGGCGTTCGGCGACGAGCCGGTGGCGCGGCACAGTTCCACCTACGTGCGCAAGGCGCCGTACACCTTCGGCTGGGACTGGGGCCCGCGCATCGTCACCGCCGGCATCTGGCAGGACGTGCGGGTGGAAGCCTGGGACGCGCTGCGCGTGGACGGCCTGCACATCGCCCAGCAGCGCGTGGACGCCGACGCCGCGCAGCTGCTGGCGCAGCTGGAGGTGCAGGCCGGCAGCCGCGGCAGCGTGCAGGTGGACCTGGACGTGCTCGGCCCCGACGGCCAGCGCGTGGCGCAGCTGAGCGAGCAGGCGACGGTCGACCCCGGCAGCAACACCGTGGTGGTGCCGCTGCGCATCGCCAACCCCAAGCGCTGGTACCCGGCCGGCTATGGCGCGCAGGACCTGTACACGTTCAAGGCGCGCATCCGCGACGCCGCCGGCGACACCTACGAAACCCAGCGCGTCACCGGCCTGCGCAGCGTCGAACTGCGCCGCGAGGCCGACAACTGGGGCAAGAGCTTCGCGATCGTGGTCAACGGCATCCCGGTGTTCGCCAAGGGCGCCAACCTGATCCCGTTCGACAGCTTCCCCAGCCGCGTCGATGCCGCGCGCATGCGCGGCATCCTGCAGTCCACGCGCGACGCCAACATGAACATGCTGCGCATGTGGGGCGGCGGCCACTACCAGCCGGACAGCTTCTACGAGGACGCCGACCGCCTGGGCATCATGATCTGGCAGGACTTCATGTTCGGCGGCGCGGTGCCGCCCTACGACGTGGCGTTCCGCGAGAACACCCGGCGCGAGGCCGAGGAACAGGTCAAGCGCCTGCGCGACCACCCCAGCATCGTGATCTGGTGCGGCAACAACGAAGTGCAGACCGGCTGGGAGAACTGGGGCGACCGGGTCAAGTTCAAGCAATCGATCGACCCGGAGGAACGCACCCGCATCGAGCGCGGCATGACCACGCTGTTCGGCACCGTGCTGCGCGAGGCGGTGGGCAAGTACGACGGCGACGTGCCGTACTGGGCCACCTCGCCCGGCACCGACTTCGACGGCGGCGCCGACCAGCCCGACGACGGCGACATGCACTACTGGAAGGTATGGGGCGGGCCGGCGCTGCCGGTCACCGAGTACCTCAACGTCAACACGCGCTTCATGTCCGAGTACGGCCTGCAGTCGTTCCCGGAGATGCGCACCATCCGCGCCTTCGCCGAGGCCGGCGACCTGCAGCCCGAATCGCCGGTGATGCGCGCGCACCAGAAGTTCGACAAGGGCAACGGCAACCAGCGCCTGCTGCTGTACATCCGCCGCCAGTTCGGCGAGCCCAAGGACTTCGAGAGCTTCGTCTACCTGAGCCAGCTGATGCAGGCCGAAGGCATCGCCCTGGCCGCCGAACACCTGCGCGCATCGCGGCCGCAGTCGATGGGCTCGCTGTACTGGCAGCTCAACGACGTGTGGCCGGGCGCCTCGTGGTCCAGCCTGGACTACTTCGGCCGCTGGAAGGCGCTGCACTACCACGCGCGCCGCTTCTACGCGCCGGAGCTGATCGCCGCGCTGCGCAACGACAAGGGCCAGACCCAGGTGTCGCTGGTCTCCGACCGCACCACGCCGCTGCCCGTGCGCTGGCGCACGCGGGTGATGGACATGTCCGGCAAGGTGCTGAGCAAGAGCGAGAAGAAGGCCACGCTGGCGCCGCTGAGCAGTGTGCGCGTGGGCAACTTCAGCGATGCGCAGCTGCTGCGCCGCGCCGACCCCAAGCGCAGCTTCGCGGTGTTCGAGCTGCTCGATGGCGAGCGTGTGTTGTCGCGCAACCTGGTGTTCTTCGCCGCGGCCAAGGAGCTGCAGCTGCCGGCGGCCAACGTGCGCAGCGACTGGCGCGCCGACGGCGACGGCTATGCGCTGACCCTGTCCAGCGACACGCTGGCGCGCGAGGTGTGGCTGTCGTTCGGCGATCTGGATGCGCAGCTGTCGGACAACGCGCTGGACGTGCTGCCCGGCGAGCCGGTGACGGTGCGCGTGCGCAGCGCCGCCTCGCTGGACGCGCTGCGCGCTGCGCTGCAGGTGCGCGAGCTGGCCGGCACGCTGGCCGGCGCACCGCCCGAGCCGGCGGAGGCGAAGTGATGCGGATCGGAAAGACCAGACAGCCTGCACCACTGTGGGAGGGACTTCAGTCCCGACAGGGCGGCACCGTCAAAGCGTCGGGACTGAAGTCCCTCCCACAGGCGCTATGCCTGTTGGGAGTGCTCTGCTCCCCGATCGCCGGCGCCGCCGACGCGCCGCCCAGCCCGGAAGCGCGCGCCGCCGCGCTGGTGGCGCAGATGACCCGCGAGGAGAAGATCGCCCAGGCGATGAACGCTGCGCCGGCGATTCCGCGCCTGCGCGTGCCGGCCTACGAGTGGTGGAGCGAGGGCCTGCACGGCATCGCCCGCAACGGCTACGCCACCGTGTTCCCGCAGGCGATCGGCCTGGCCGCCAGCTGGAATCCGGCGCTGATGCAGCAGGTGGGCACGGTGGTGTCCACCGAAGCGCGCGCCAAGTTCAACCTGGGCGGCGGCCCGGGGCGCGACCACACGCGCTACGAAGGCCTGACCATCTGGTCGCCGAACATCAACATCTTCCGCGACCCGCGCTGGGGCCGCGGCATGGAGACCTACGGCGAGGACCCCTACCTCACCGGGCAGCTGGCGGTGGGCTTCATCCACGGCCTGCAGGGCGAGAACCCGGACCATCCGCGCACCATCGCCACGCCCAAGCACATCGCCGTGCACAGCGGCCCGGAACCGGGCCGCCACGGCTTCGACGTGGACGTGTCGCCGCGCGACACCGAGGCCACCTACCTGCCCGCGTTCCGCGCCGCGATCGTCGAAGGCCGCGCCGGCTCGGTGATGTGCGCGTACAACTCGCTGCACGGCACGCCGGCGTGCGCGGCGGACTGGCTGCTCAACGGCCGCCTGCGCGGCGACTGGGGCTTCACCGGCTTCGTCGTCTCCGACTGCGACGCGGTCGACGACATGACCCAGTTCCACTACTTCCGCCCCGACAACGCCGGCTCGTCCGCTGCCGCGCTCAAGGCCGGCCACGACCTCAACTGCGGCCGCGCCTACCGCGAACTCGGCACCGCGTTCGACCGCGGCGAGGCCGACGAGGCGCTGCTGGACCAGTCGCTGGTGCGGCTGTTCGCGGCGCGCTACCGGCTCGGCGAGCTGGAGAAGCCGCGCCGCGATCCCTACGCCAGGCTCGGCGCGCGCGACATCGATTCGCCGGCGCACCAGGCGCTGGCGCTGCAGGCGGCGTTGCAGTCGATGGTGCTGCTGAAGAACGCCAACGGCACGCTGCCGCTCAAGCCCGGCCTCACGCTCGCCGTGCTCGGCCCCAACGCCGACGCGCTGCAGGCGCTGGAAGCCAACTACCAGGGCACCTCGTCGGCGCCGGTGACGCCGCTGCTCGGGCTGCGCCAGCGCTTCGGCGCCGAGCGCATCCGCTACGCGCAGGGCGCGCCGCTGGCCAGCGGCGTGCCGGCGATGATTCCGGAGACCGCGCTGCGCAGCAACGGCCGTCCCGGGCTGACCGGCGAGTACTTCGACAACCTGGACCTGCAGGGCAAGCCGCGCCACGTGCGCCAGGACCGCACGGTCAGCTTCAACTGGGACCGCGTGGCGCCGGCCAAGGGCGTGGACCGCGACCGCTACTCGGTGCGCTGGACCGGCGAGCTGCTGCCGCCCGGCCCCGGCGACTACACGCTGGCGGTGCGCGTGGCGCGCTGTTTCGACTGCGCCGGCCACGACCCGGTGCGGCTGTACGTGGACGACGAACGGGTGATCGCCGGCAACGCCGAGGACAAGCACGTGCCGTCCGGCGTGCACAACAGCGACGGCCGCAACGTCGAGGCCGCACTGCATTTCGACGACACCCGCCCGCGCCGCATCCGCCTGGAGCTCGAGCACCGCGGCCAGGACCAGGGCCTGCGCCTGGAATGGCTGCCGCCGGCCTCGGCGCAGCTGGCCGAAGCCGAGCAGGCGCTCGCGCAAGCCGACGCGGTGGTGGCCTTCGTCGGCCTGTCGCCGGACGTGGAAGGCGAGGAACTCAAGATCGACGTTCCGGGCTTCGACGGCGGCGACCGCAACGACATCGCGCTGCCGCCGGCGCAGCAGGCGCTGCTCGAACGCGCCAAGGCCGCCGGCAAGCCGCTGGTGGTGGTGCTGATGAGCGGCAGCGCGGTGGCGCTGAACTGGGCGCAGCAGCATGCCGACGCCATCGTCGCGGCGTGGTACCCGGGCCAGTCCGGCGGCGCGGCGATCGCGCAGGTGCTGGCCGGCGACTACAACCCGGGCGGGCGGTTGCCGGTGACGTTCTACCGCTCCACCAAGGACCTGCCGCCGTACGTCAGCTACGACATGAAGGGGCGCACCTACCGCTACTTCAAGGGCACGCCGCTGTATCCGTTCGGCTACGGCCTGAGCTACACGCGCTTCGGCTATGCCGCGCCGCGGCTGTCGGCCACCACGCTGCAGGCGGGCAGCCCGCTGCAGGTGACCGCCACCGTGCGCAACGACGACACCCGCGCCGGCGACGAGGTGGTGCAGGTCTACCTGCAGTACCCGCCGCGCGCGCAGTCGCCGCTGCGCGCGCTGGTCGGCTTCCAGCGGGTGACGCTGCAGCCGGGTGAATCGCGCGAACTGCAGTTCACGCTCGACGCGCGGCGGCTCAGCGACGTCGACCGCGCCGGCCAGCGCGCGGTGCAGCCGGGCGACTACCGCATCTACGTCGGTGGCGGCCAGCCCGGCACCGACGCCCCCGGCGGCGAGGCCGCGTTTTCGATCCAGGGCACGGCGCCCTTGCCGCGGTGACGCCGGGACTCGGGACTCGGGACTCGGGACTCGGAAAAGCACAGCACATCGCAACGCATATTGCAGGAGTTCGTCACGCATGACCCAAGATTTCAAGCCCATGCTCCCGTGCGGTGACTCGGCGAGTCCCGAGTCCCAAGTCCCAAGTCCCGGTATCTCTCGCCGCGATGTCCTCACCTTGCTCGGCACCACCGCCGGCGCCGGCCTGCTCGGCGCCGCGCTGCCCGCGTTCGCATCCAGCGCATCGGCCGCGACCGACGCGCTGCTCAGCAAACGCCCGCCGACGTCCAAGCGCAGCTTCGCCAGCGCCGCGGTGGAAAAGCGCCTGCGTACGGTCAAGGCCGGCATCGGCGATCCGCGCCTGGCCTGGCTGTTCGAGAACTGCTACCCGAACACGCTCGACACCACCGTGCGCACCGGCACCCGCGACGGCAAGCCGGACACCTTCGTCATCACCGGCGACATCGAGGCGATGTGGCTGCGCGACTCGTCGGCGCAGGTGCATCCGTACATCCCGCTGGCGAAACAGGACCCGGCGCTGCGGCGCATGTTCCATGGCCTGATCCAGCGCCAGGCCTACTGCATCCGCCTGGACCCCTACGCCAACGCGTTCCTGCCCGACGGGCAGAGCACGCGCCTGAAGTGGTCGGTGGCCGACATCACCGAGATGAAGCCGGGCGTGGGCGAGCGCAAGTGGGAAGTGGATTCGCTGTGCTACCCGATCCGGCTGGCGCACGAATACTGGCAGGCCAGCGGCGACGCCGCGCCGTTCGACGGCGACTGGCGCGAGGCGATGCGCGTGGTGCTGCGCACCTTCCGCGAACAGCAGCGCCTGCACGACCGCGGCCCGTACACGTTCCAGCGGCCCTCGCCGCTGGCCACCGAGACCCTGGTGCTGGAGGGCTACGGCCAGCCGACCAAGCCCAACGGCATGATCCACTCGATGTTCCGCCCCTCCGACGACGCCTGCGTGTACCCGCTGTTCGTGCCGGCCAACCTGTTCGCGGTGGCGTCGCTGCGCCAGCTGGCGACGATGAGCCAGGCCATCCACCACGATGCCGCCTTCGCCGCCGAATGCCGCGCGCTCGCCGACCAGGTCGAGGCCGCCACCCGCCAGTACGGGCAGATGCGCGATGCCGACGGCCAGCCGTTCTGGGCCTACGAGGTGGACGGCTACGGCAACCAGCTGTTCATCGACGACGCCAACGCGCCGGGGCTGCTGAGCCTGGCCTACCTGGGCTGCTGCGACCGCCGCGACCCGGTGTTCCTGCGCACCCGCCAGCTGGCGTGGAGCGAGCGCAACCCCTACTTCTACCGCGGCCGCGCCGCCGAGGGCGTCGGTAGCCCGCACAGCGGCATGGGCACGATCTGGCCGATGGCGATCATGCAGTACGCGCTGGCCAGCGACGACGACGCGCAGATCCGCCAGTGCCTGCACTGGCTCAAGAGCACCGACGCCGGCACCGGCTTCATGCACGAGGCCTTCGACAAGGACGACCCGGGCACGTTCACCCGCGACTGGTTCGCCTGGGCCAATACCCTGTTCGGCGAGCTGATCGTCGACCTGCACCAACGCAAGCCGCACCTGCTGCGCAGCTGATCCGCTCGCGGCGTCTTGTGGGAGGGACTTCAGTCCCGACGCGCACTACCGGTAAAGCGTCGGGACTGAAGTCCCTCCCACAACCGCCCGCCCTACCGCAGTTCCCAGACCTCCCACCCCGCGCACACACCGAGGACAGCACCATGGCCACACGACGCGGTTTCCTGCAGGGCGCCATCGCCCTGGCCCTGTTCGGCCTCGGCGGCGCGCCGCGCGCGCGCGCGGCCGCCGGCGCCTACGCGTTGCCGGCCGACAACGCCGCCAAGGCCGAGCTGACCCGCCACGTCGACGTGTTCATCGGCACCGGCGGCCACGGCCACACCTTCCCCGGCGCCACGCTGCCGTTCGGCATGGTGCAGCTGAGCCCGGACACCTACAACGCGGTATGGGACGCGTGCTCGGGCTACCACGAGTCCGACGGCTCGATCATGGGCTTCTCGCACACCCACCTGTCCGGCACCGGCATCGGCGACATGCTCGATTTCCTGGTGGTGCCGGCCACCGGCGAGGTGAAGCTGGTGCCCGGCGCGCTGGACGACCCGGACGCGGGCTACCGCTCGCGCTACGACCACGCCGACGAAGCCGCCTCGCCCGGCTACTACCGCGTGCGCCTGAAGGACAGCGGCGTGCACGCCGAACTGACCGCCACCGCGCGCGCCGGCCTGCACCGCTACCACTTCCCCGCCGGCAAGCCCGGGCACCTGCTGCTGGACCTGTGCCACGGCATGCAGGACAAGCCGGACATCGCCACCCGGCTCAGCGACGTGCAGCTGCGCATCGTCGACGAGCGCACCCTGCTCGGCGGCCGCCGCGTGTACCAATGGGCCAAGGGCCGCTACATCTTCTTCGCCATGCGCCTGTCGCGGCCGTTCGCCAGCGCGCAGATCTACGCGCAGGACCAGCCACTGGCCGCCGATGCACGCCAGGCCGACGGCACCCAGCTCAAGGTCGCGCTGCACTACCCGGACGCCGCCGCCGCGCCGTTGCTGGTCAAGGTCGGCATTTCCGCGGTCAGCGCCGAGAACGCGCTGGCCAACCTGGACGCCGAACTGCCCGACTTCGACTTCGCCCGCGTGCACCGCGACGCGGTCGCCGCGTGGGAGAAGGAACTGGGCCGCGTGCGCGTGCAGACCGCATCGGACACGCACAAGCGCATCTTCTACACCGGCCTGTACCACAGCCTGCTCGCGCCCACCTTGTTCAGCGACGTCGATGGCCGCTACCGTGGCATGGACCTGGCCATCCACACCGCGCCGCCGGGCTACCACAACTACAGCACCTACTCGCTGTGGGACACCTACCGCGCACTGCACCCGTTGCTGACCCTGGTGCAGCCCGAGCGCGTGCCCGACCTGATGCAGTGCCTGGTGCGCGGCGCCAACGAATGCCCGGACGGCGTGGGCATCTGGCCGCTGCAGGGGGTGGAGACCGGCTGCATGATCGGCTACCACTCCGCGGTGGCGCTGGCCGAGGCGCAGGCCAAGGGCTTCGCCGGCGTGGACTACGCCGCCGCGTGGCCGGCCTACCGCAAGCGCGCGATGCACGACACCACGCACGGGCTGGACCATTATCGCCAGCTCGGCTACATCCCCAGCGACAAGGTCGACGAAGCGGTCAGCCGCACCCTGGAATACGCCTACGACGACTGGGCGGTGGCGCACCTGGCGCGCGGCGCCGGCGCGCAGGCCGAGTACGAGGCGCTGCTGCAGCGCTCGCGCAACTACCGCCAGCTGTTCAACCGCGACAGCGGCTTCGTGCAGCCGAAACTGGCGGACGGCCAGTGGGCGGCGCCGTTCGATCCGCGCGCGATGGGCCACACGAAGCAGTGGCGCGACTTCACCGAGTGCAACGCCTGGCAGGCCACCTTCCTCAACCAGCACGACGTGCACCAGTACATGGACCTGTTCGGCGGCCGCGACGGCTTCGCGCGCAAGCTCGACGAACTGTTCACCACCAGCTCCGAACTGCCGGCCGACGCGCCGCCGGACATCGACGGCCTGGTCGGCCAGTACGCGCACGGCAACGAGCCCAGCCACCACGTCGCCTACCTGTACGCCTACGCCGGCCAGCACTACAAGACCCAGCAACGCGTGCGCCAGCTGCTGGACACGATGTACCACGACGCGCGCAACGGCCTGTCCGGCAACGAGGACTGCGGGCAGATGAGCGCGTGGTACGTGCTCAGCGCGCTGGGCTTCTACGCGGTGGACCCGGTCAGCGCCAACTACGTGATCGGCAGCCCGCTGTTCGACCGCGCCGAGCTGCAGGTGGGCAACGGCAAGACCCTGGTGATCGAGGCGCACAACAACAGCGCCAGCAACGTGTACGTGCAGGCGGTGCGCTGGAACGGCAAGCCGCACACGCGCACCTGGCTGCGCCACGCCGACCTGGCCGCCGGCGGCACCCTGAGCTTCGAGATGGGCCCGGAACCGAACAAGCGCTACGGCGCATCCAAGAAGGACGTGCCGCCGTCGTTCGTTTGATCCGCCCCTCCCCCCTGTAGGAGCGGCTTCAGCCGCGACCGGGCGTTACCGGCAAGTCCCGGTCGCGGCTGAAGCCGCTCCTACAAAAAAGCCCGACTTAAACTCCCCCAGAGACCCCCCCATGCTGCGTCGCTCCCTGTCCGCCCTCGCCCTGTCGCTCCTGCTGTCCCTACCGGCATCCGCACAGCCGACGCACGCAGCCACGCCCTGGCCCGCGTTCGCCACCCAGGGCGAACACTTCACCCGCGACGGCAAGCCCTACCAGATCATCTCCGGCGCCATCCACTTCCAGCGCATCCCGCGCGCCTACTGGAAGGACCGCCTGCACAAGGCGCGCGCCCTGGGCCTGAACACCGTGGAGACCTACGTGTTCTGGAACCTGGTCGAACCGCGCCCGGGCCAGTTCGACTTCAGCGGCAACAACGACGTGGCCGCCTTCATCGACGAAGCCGCCGCACAAGGCCTCAACGTGATCCTGCGCCCCGGCCCCTACGTGTGCGCCGAATGGGAAGCCGGCGGCTACCCCGCCTGGCTGTTCGCCGAACCGGGCATGCGCGTGCGCAGCCAGGACCCGCGCTTCCTTTCCGCCAGCCAGGCCTACCTCGACGCCGTCGCCGCGCAGGTCAAGCCCCAGCTCAACCGCAACGGCGGCCCCATCATCGCCGTGCAGGTGGAGAACGAATACGGCTCCTACGGCGACGACCACGCCTACATGCAGGCCAACCGCGCCATGTTCGTCAAGGCCGGCTTCGACCAGGCGCTGCTGTTCACCTCCGACGGCGCCGACATGCTCGCCAACGGCACCCTGCCCGACACCCTGGCGGTGGTGAACTTCGCCCCGGGCGAGGCGCAGACCGCCTTCCAGGCCCTGGCCAAGTTCCGCCCCGGCCAGCCGCAGATGGTGGGCGAATACTGGGCCGGCTGGTTCGACCAATGGGGCGCCAGGCACGCCGCCACCGATGGCGCCAAACAGGCCAGCGAATTCGAATGGATCCTGCGCCAGGGCCATTCGGCCAACCTCTACATGTTCGTCGGCGGCACCAGCTTCGGCTTCATGAACGGCGCCAACTTCCAGAAGAACCCCAGCGACCACTACGCCCCGCAGACCACCAGCTACGACTACGACGCCGTGCTGGACGAAGCCGGCCGCCCCACCCCCAAGTTCGCGCTGTTCCGCGACGCCATCGCCCGCGTCACCGGCGTGCAGCCGCCCGCGCTGCCGGCGCCCATCCGCTTCGCCGACCTGCCGGCCACGCCGCTGCGCGAATCGGCCTCGCTGTGGGACAACCTGCCCGCCCCGGCCGCCACCACCGAAAGCCCGCAACCGATGGAGCGCTTCGGCCAGGCCTACGGCTACATCCTCTACCGCACCACCGTCACCGGCCCGCGCAAGGGCAGCCTGTACCTGGGCGAGGTGCGCGACTACGCCCGCGTCTACATCGACCGCACCCTCGCCGGCAGCGCCGAGCGCCGCCTGCAGCAGGTGGCCGTGGACGTGGACATCCCCGCCGGCACCCACACCCTGGACGTGCTGGTGGAGAACAGCGGCCGCATCAACTACGGCGCACGCATGGCCGACGGCCGCGCCGGGCTGATCGACCCGGTGCTGCTCGACGGCAAGCCGCTGAACGGCTGGCAGACCTTCCCGCTGCCGATGGACGATGCGAACAAGCTCACCGGCTGGACCACCGCCAAGGTCGAAGGCCCCGCCTTCCACCGCGGCACCGTCAAGATCGGCACGCCCACCGACACCTTCCTGGACATGCAGGCCTTCGGCAAAGGTTTCGCCTGGGCCAACGGCCACAACCTGGGGCGGCATTGGAAGATCGGGCCGCAGCGGGCGTTGTATTTCCCGGCGCCGATGCAGCGTAAAGGCGAGAACAGCGTGATCGTGTTCGATTTGGATAGTGTGGCGGAGGCGAGCGTGCGTGGGGTTAGGGCGCAGGTTTGGAGTACGCCGGGTAATTGAGTTATCCGGAGAATGCGCCGTCCGGTAAATCTGGATGGCGCGGCATCAAACAACTTGTCTACAAAATCAGGGCCGCCGGCGGTTGCGCCGAGCGGCCTTTAACTTGTGACGGCTGTCAACAAGTGGTAGCGTCGGTCGGTGTGGGATGCACTCGGGGATGGCCGTGGTATTAGACGCAAGGATGATGTAACCGAGATACTCACGAAAGATCGGAGATGGAATGCATACAGCTCCGAAAGATAGCAACATAGGTGCGTTACACACCTGTTTTAAATACCATCTTGCTGGCGAATAGTAGTTAGGCCTCACTCATGGACATTGCAGGCGAACTGATCAAGCTAGGTGCTGTAGGTCTCATTGCAGGCCTATTTTCATCACTTTTGGCCAATAGAGATCACCGCTATCGAAAGTGGTGGGAACTGCGGGTAAGTGCATATCAAGGCGCAATTGAGGCGCTTTCTGACATCGTCTATTACTTCGACAAGCACTATAACGCAGAGCTTGAGTATCGCGAGCTTTCCGAGGAGTTTAAAAAAAAGATCAGCGACTTTTGGGACGCGTCATACCCCAAGGTTAGAAGGCTTGCGGATAGCGGCGCATTTCTATTCTCAGATCGTGCCAATGCGGCATTGAAAGAATTCATGCGAGACGATGACGAGGAGTCTTACATTGAGCATCTTGACAATAACTTAGCCAAGTCCAAGAAATGCCTAGAAGAGCTTGTGGCGTGTTCAAAGATCGACCTACGTCTAAAAGACGGATTCTTGTCTAGGTGGTTGCAGTGAAGCCTAAAAACTCACTCAAGCCGAACCCGCTTCGCGGGTCGGCTTAATTAGGGCGTTCGATCACAATCATTCATGATTATTTTCTCAGATCAACTTCTTGGAGCGCTTGGCGCATGGCAGAACGGCTGGCGCGAGATGCAATCGCGCAGAGAAAGCCTAGCTAGCGCCCTTTGCGAGCATGTTGAAAGTCTTCCCAGTGAGTTCAGAACTGTATCCGCCCCTTGTTATAGGAAGCGCTTTATTCACAAGGGTGAGATGGTTGATTTATTTCTTAGCGACTCTCGGGACGAGGGCGTCGCCAGCTGGACTCTAGATCTGAGACTTGCCGAAAGGCTGAAAGGGCTCACAAGAGATGGAGCAGTATCAGCCGCAATTTTTAAGCACACCCCTAGCGAGTCTGAAGTCATTGTTAGCTTTCCGGCGTTATGGGCTTCACAGCATTTTCAACACGCTGTAACAGCATATGCATCGCGAAATGGACACCACGCTTCCGCACTACTGAACTTTAAGGACACCCAACAAGAGGTCGTGCTTAGAGCGCCCTTACGCGGTACCGAGATGATTGCACTGACAGGCGCCTCTAGTCCATTTGATGATATATGCGACAGGATTGGAATTAAAGATGATCAACGGGACGGGATATTCAAGACGCTAGTTGACAATGGAATTTACCCTGGAGAAGTCCAGTTTATTGACAAAGAAGCTACCCAGCGGGTTGTAACTCGCTCGATCCAGAGACTTTACATGGTCGTCAAAGAGCATCTTGAGCGTCAGCAATCAAGCGATACGATCTAACATTAATTCAAACCGAGCTGGCTTCGCAAGTCGGCCTAATTCAGGGACTAGCTCGCTATGGAAGCTTGGCAGACCATCCTACTCGCAATTACTGGCAACACTCTCGCGGTTGCCGCGATTGCGTGGCTGGCCAAGAAGTTTGTCGACAACTCGTTGCAGCGCAATCTGCAGAGCCATCGAGCCGCGCTTGAGTCTGAGAACCAGATCGCCAGCGAGAAGCTGCGCCATGATCTAGCTATCGTTGCTCAAGAGCGAAGCGTTGTGTTCTCCAAGCTTCATGAGCGGCGCGCAGAAGTCATTGCGCAGATATATGCTCTTATTTCTGACGTTGTGCGGCGCGGGGGTAGTTTCACATCCCCAATTGAGATGGCTGGCGAACCAACAAAACAGGAAAAATACGCTCAGTTCGCAGACGCATTCAACGCGCTACTCGAGTACTTTGACAAGAACAAGATTTACTTACCAAAGGACACGTGCAGCAAAGTTGACTCCCTCATAGATGACATCCGCTCGCATGCAGTTCGACTCAATATTGGTTTTCTCCGAGCGGAGGACAAGTCAGATACAAGTGGTTATCACAACATGCTCGATCAGTGGGGCAAAGCGTGGACCTATTTCAAAGATCAGGTTCCGGAGGTACGCGGCGCGTTAGAGGACGACTTAAGAGCACTTGTAGGTAATGACTAATAAACTAACAATTCATCCTGTACCGGGCACGATTTGTAGCGGCCTTCCCACAGGTGCCGGTGCGACGGTATAGAGTGTTGATGTAGCGCATCATAGCGGCGACCAAGCGACTGCATCAGCGTTGACGCCGCACCGGTCTGCTGGCTGGTGAACAGCAAGTGCACATGGTTGGTCATCAATACATAGCATGTACGGCGATCCAAAACTTGAGCGAAAGCTCATGCAGATCTTGCAGGTAGCGTATCCGGTCGTTGTCGGTAAAGAAGCATGGCTGCCGGTCATTGCCCCGCTGCACGACATGCTGAGCGACACCGGGTAGATCCAGTCGGGGACGGCGTGGCATGTGCGATCCGCTCTGAGGCGGGATCAGCCTCGCGCATCCAAACGAGCCGCCCCATCGGGTAACATCGAGAGCCTGTGTAGGGGAAGTGCACTCTGACCCCAGTTTTGACCCCAGTTTTCCTGACCCCAGTTTTCTCTATGTTAGGCGCGAATATGGGCCATCCTAAAACTCCGACCGCATGCCCTAAATGCTTGAGTAGTTCTCACGTCAGCGAGAAAACACTTCTCATTGGATCCGCAAGTCCGAGAAAACTCTTTGGGGACGGTGAAGAGCGAGCGGGGTACCAGCGCAAAGATCAACTTGCTGTTGATGAATGCAAGAGGGAAGAGCTGCAAGCACCACCACTGGAGCAATTCGTCAATGGCTACTACTGTAAAAGCTGCGGAATTGGGTTCGTACCCGACGGCATTTCCAGAGAACCAATTTGGCCGAATCGCACTTAATTGCCGCAATGAGCCCAAGCCTAACTCGACCCTTACCCCGCTCCTGTCAGTCGCTGGACTCTGCGCGATAAAGCAGCGAAGAGCCAGCAGGTCGCCTGCGATGGGCGATAACAATTCAGGCCGACGCCTCGCAGCGTGACTTAACTAAATAGTTGGAACACACCAATCAGACCAACCTCATGCAGCTAAAACAGATCAAGGCCGCTCTAGAGGAAGCTGGAGTAGTGTTCGCTCCAGCGCTCACGACCCGGGAGTTGATGGCGGCTGAAACGCGCTTTGGTTTCCATTTCCCGCCAGACCTGAAAAGGTTCTTGTCATTTGCCTTGCCCGTTGGGCAAAGATTTCCCAACTGGCGAGAGCTGGACAGCCCCTACCTGGCCAGCGCATTTAACTGGCCGCTGGATGGGCTGTGGTTTGATGTAAAGCAGAACTCGATGTGGCTACCGTCATGGGGGCCACGTCCTGACAATGATGAGGCCGCCTTCGAACAACTTAGACAGCTAGTTCAAGCAGCACCAACATTGATTCCAATCCGAGGCCATAGATACATGCCCTCTTCGCCTTTGGAAGAAGGGAACCCCGTGCTGTCGGTGTATCAATCAGACATCATCTGCTACGGGCTCAATCTCGAGGACTATTTCAAAAACGAGTACAGCCGCTACTTCGGCCGGAATGGGTATGAACTGCATGGGGCGCCAAGGCACATTGATTTCTGGTCACTGTTTCTTGAGTAATAGGGGACAACAGGTCAGGCTCACTTAAAAGCCCATCTTGGTTTTACGGTCAAAAGCAGTTGACATCCCCAAAAACCAGTAGCACCATTACCCCCAAGGAGCGTAGAAACTCCTCACACAGCGGCACCCACCTCCGTCAAACCGGTGGGTTTTTTGTGCCTGTTCGCAGGCACACTCCGACGCGCTGTCTGCGTCGGGAGGGCGGCGAATACAACACCCTTCGGGGAAATAAGCCCGCCGGCTGTGTGCGGTTTCTAACCTCCCGACATCCCGTCGCCCTTCGGCGCGGGTTTCTGTCTGCCAAGGAGGCTGTGCCATGCGTCAACCGTCACCCCGCCCCACTACTCCCCGCAAGCGCAAGTCGCACAAGCATCGCCACTGCCCGCAGTGGACGATCGCCGAATCGACGCTCATCCCCATGCTGACGCCCGAACAGGTCGCCGCCGCCGATGCCGCCGATCGTGCCCGCGCATCGCGCGCGCCCCGCCGCCCACGCCCGCCGCAGCAGTGCACCGTGGGCTACGGCCACGCCGCCAACGGCAAGCCCACGCCCGCGCTGCGCCTGGGCGGCCGCTGGATGGAGGAACTGGGCTTTACCATCGGCAGCACGCTGCGCGTGCAGGTGCGCGACGGCGAACTGGTGGTGAGCGTAGCCAGCAAGGACTGACGCGGCCATCGCCCACCACGCACCGGAGGATCGCTGAGATGGCGTCCAACCGCTTTGTCTTCGGCATCACGCTCGACCAGGCCGATGCGCTCGACCGCCTGATCCGCACCATCACCGCGCATGGCGACATCCTCGCCGCCGGCACGGCGCCCTATCTGGATCCACGCACGCTGCCCGCGCTGGGAGAGGCCATCTACACCGCCGGCCGCGCGGCGCGCGGCATCCTGGACCAGGTGGGCACGCAAGCGCTCAAGGACAGACCGCCCGGTAGGCGGTGAACGACGCGGCCAACGGAACGGCCCCTTGTGGCGCGGGGGTCCGTTCCAGCGCAGCATACGCAGCGTCACGCCGGCAGCCGCCTCTCAATTTTCCACGCGAAGGATATTCCATGACCCAGTACTGTATCTGCGCCACCTGCACCGGCTCAGCGGCCCAGCCAGCGGAGCGTGCGCAAGGCCAAATGGAATCGATTCAGGGCGCGCAGGTCGCCATGCAGCAAGGATGGACGCTCGCGCATTGGAGCGCTGCAGATTTCGCAACCATGTGTTCGACGGAAATTCACAACTTCCAGCAACCCGGCCACAAACTCCGAGTCGGCGCGTCGTTCTATCTCTACCAAGGAAACGCGCCGAACGTCCGCCCCCAGCAACTGAGGCTGCTGGGGCTTGGCGGGAACCACCGCTACACCATCGACTACGCCGCCAGCCATGGGCTGGAAATTTTCTACAAGACGAACGCGGCCGCGAATCCCGCCGAGGTGGCCGTGATACTGGGCTGTGGCGGAACGATCACGTTCGACCAGCAAACGCGGCAGGCCACAGGCCACAACGTGAGTGATCGCAAACCCATAATCACGATAGTCTGACAACCGCCGCCCCGCGATGCGGATCAACGTGGGGAGTTAGCAAGGCCGCTGGAAAGGTGCATGATCCTCCACCACTTGGACATGCGCGTCTTCGGTAATCCCCCTGCTTCGCCCATTCGAGGATCGAAGCAAGCGCGATCCAGGGATCGTCATTCAAGCATCCATCAGGCGAAAGTATTCCTTCAGGCGCGGCGCTGGAATAGTGGTACCCGCGCCCTTTCCAATAGAAGCAGTCCTGAAGAAATTCCGGTCTTTGGGGGTACTTGTAGGTCGTGGTGCGCATCGCGAGTGCTTCGGATCCATTGGCGCGTCTGGCTTGAAGTGTACTCAACTGCGCTTGTGGCCGACTAAGCGCCATGCTGGACTTCATGCAGTTGACCAGCAATCCTGACGGGCTGGCAGACCCTCCCGTTCCGATGGACGAAGCGACCAAGCGCAATGCACGCGCCTTGGGTCCAACAGTAGCCCGATCGAGGCGTTAGACGTCCGTTCTCACCGATTGGATACGCGGTCGACGATCCACTCGACGATCGCATCGAACCGCTCTTGATCGAGCGCGTGTCCGCGATCGACACGGAGCTCGGTGATGAAGTCGCCGGCGACCTTGGCCACGACCTGGTCTGCATCCCGTGAATACTTGTCCTGGGTACCCGACACAACCATTGTCGGCCGAGGTCCGATGGCTGAAAGAACATCGTTCGTGTCGATCTCACGAGCGAGTCCGGGCACGGCCTCGAAAAGGGTGATCCCGGTATTTTCCCGGCGGCGCGTGTCGAAGCTGCACACAGCGCCGCTGACGCATGCGAACCTGCATCGTGCGTCAACTGCCGCGTGGTAGAGCGCCGTGTAGCCACCGTACGAGTGTCCTGCAACCCCCACGCGCCGCTCGTCTATTCCAGTGGCTTGGAGCAGAACGCTCAGGGCCCGTTGGGCGTCATCCAGGCACTTCCTCATCAGCAGGTCGCCCTCCAGCAACCGGTAGCTCATGGCGTTGTAGTGCTGAAGCCAATCGTAGTAATCCGGCTCCACTCCCTGCACCGCCCCTCGTCGATCCTCGAACGTAATGGAGTCCGGGGCCAAGACGGCGAGGCCCCTACGCGCGAGCGCCGGCCCGAAGGCTTGAAACGCGTCGCCCACCTCGCCGGCCACCTCGCTCTTGCCGAAGTGAAACTCCCCATTGTGCTGGTGAAAGACAACCACGCCGCCAAGCGTATCGCGCCCGTTCGGCGTGAACAGGAAAGCCGGAATGAGGTCGCCTTCGAGTCCCCGGTACTCGATCCGTTCCCGGTCGAACCCGTCGGCCTTCTCGACACGGCCTCGTTGGAACCCTACCGGAACAGGGTCCGCGAGCCCCAGGCGTTCTCGAAGCGTCGTGGTGAGGTCGGCCATCAACCGCAATGATAGCCCGCAATCAGAAGAACAACGCAGCGAAGAACATTGCCGCAGCAGCCCATAGGTGCTGGCCCCTTAGTTACCCCCGACAACAACGAGGCCAGAGGAAATATCTGGTTCAAGCGCCTATTTCCTCCTGCCCCGTTGTCGTTGCTGCTCGACGGCAAGCCGCTGACCGGCTGGCAGACCTTCCCGCTGCAGATGGACGATGCGAGCAAGCTCCAGGACTGGACCATCGCCAAGGTCGAAGACCCCGCCTTCCACTAGGGCACCGTCGAGGTCACGCCAGTTGCGTAAGGCGAACCAGTGGCCCGGGGTTTTTTAGCCATTACGCCCGCACGCCGCACGCAGAAGTCGCGACGGCAGAACCGGCTATTCGACCGGCACCGTATCGCGCATGCGCAGCGATGCGGGCGATGGCGCCAGCAGCGGGCACGCCTGCCGCGCGGACTGCGTACGGCTCACGAACGCCATCAGCTGCACGGCTTCCTCGGTGGCCATGGAGCGGCCGCGCACGCCATCAGCGAACGCGCGCAGCGGGTCGTTCGGCGCTGCCGCCGTGGAGGGAGGGTTGCTGGTTGGTGCGGACATGGCGCGTTCCCGGGAAATCGACAGCGGACGCAACGCCTGTCGCGGCACGGCCAATGGCCATGCCGCACGCTTGCGCCGCGTTTTGCCCGGCGCTTGCGGCGCCCGGCATATCCTGGATAACGGCGCGTTGGCGGCGGACTGAAGCGTCGTCCGCCCAACGGTAAGGGCTCGAGCAACACCTAAGCGAACATTCACTACTGCCGCCTCGTTCCGTGCTCACTTCGCCACCGGGGTATGGCCTTTGAAAGAAGCAGCGCATAGGCGGAAATGAAAAACTTGACAAGTTCGGAAATACAAGACTAACGTTGTCTACGCAGTGACATTGCCACCGGCACCGATTCCGGCACTATGGTCGCTGGCCTGGATCGGTTTGCGTGGTGCATACGCCCACGCGCCGTGGCCTCATAAAACAATTATGAGTACGAAGATATGGATATCTCGATTCCGTTTGCGGGCGCGCTTGCGTCGCTCGCGCAGCCGTCCCAACACGCCCGCCTGATCCAACTGTGCGCCCCGCTGGAGGGGCTGGTGGTGGAGCGCTTCCATGGGCAGGAATCGGTCTGCGGGGCCACGCGGCTGCAGATCGAGTGCCTGGCCACCTCGGCGTTCCTCGAGGCCGATGCGCTGCTGGAGCAGCCGCTGGACCTGCAACTGCGCCAGGCCGACGGCACCCCGCGCCATTGGCAGGGCCTGTGCACGGCGGTGGCGCAGCTGGGCGGCGATGGCGGCCTGGCCCGCTACCGGCTGACCCTGGAGCCGTGGACGGCGCTGCTGGAACTGCGGCGCAATGCGCTGGTGTTCCAGGACCTGGACGCGCGCGCGATCTGCGAGCGGATCTTCGCCGACTACCCGCAGGCCGCGTTCCGCTTCGAGCTGCAGGCCGCGCTGCCCACGCACCCGATCACCACCCAGTACCGCGAGACCGACTGGGCCTTCGTCACCCGCCTGCTGGCCGAGGCCGGCCTGGCGTGGCGCTACGAGCACGCGCAGGGCGAGGACAGCGAGGCCGCCGCGGCCACGCTGGTGGTCTTCGACCCGCAGGCGCAGGCGCCGGACAGCGGCACGATCCGCTTCCACCGCAGCGACATGGCCGAGGCCGACGATGCGATCAGCGCCTTCGGCGAGCGCCGCGGCGTGGTGCCCACCGCCAGCACCGTGGCCAGCTGGCACAGCGAGCAGTTGCGCGCGGTCAACGCGCAGGCGCAGGCCGAGGCCGGCGGGCTGCCGCCGCTGGAGGTCTACGTGCAGCCGCGCGCCGGGCGCTTCGCCCAGGACGCGGCCGCGCAGGCCCAGGCGCAGGCGCGGCTGGACGCGCTGCGCGTGCCGCACACGCTGCACGCCGGCGCCGGCAGCGCCCGCGTGCTGTCGGCCGGGGCGGTGTTCACCTTGAGCCAGCACGCGCAGCACGAAGGCCAGCGCTTCGTCCCGGTGTCGATCGAGCACGTGGCGGTGAACAACCTGGGCCAGGGCATCGTCGCGCTGCTGGATGCGCCGGAGCTGGAGCACGGCAGCTACCGCAACCGCTTCCTGGCGGTGCCGGCGGCCACGCCGCTGCGCGCGCTGCCGCAGGACCGCCCGCGCATGCACGGGCCGCAGAGCGCCCGGGTGGTCGGCGTGGCCGATGCGGCGGTGAGCCCGAGCCGCGACCACCAGGTGCGGATCCAGTTCCCGTGGCAGCGCGGCGCGCAGCCCACCCCGGGCGGCCTGAGCGACAGCGCCAGCGCCGAGCCCGGCCATGCGCCAGGCGACCAGAGCGCCGGCACCTGGGTGCCGGTGGCCGAGTGGGTGGCCGGCCCCAACTGGGGCAGCCATTTCCTGCCGCGCATCGGCAGCGAGGTGCTGGTGGAGTTCCTGCACGGGGACCTGGACCAGCCGCGCATCACCGGCCAGCTGTACAACGGCGAGGTCGCCCCGCCGTTCGGCGGCGGCCTGGACGAGAGCGCCAGCCACCCCGGCACGCTCAGCGGCCTGCACACCCAGTCGCACGACGGCAGCGGCACCCAGCAATGGCTGCTGGACGACACCCCCGGCCAGCTGCGCACGCGCCTGCACACCTCGCTGGCCGACACCCGGCTGGAGCTGGGCTACCTGATCCAGCACAGCGACACCGCGCGTGGCGCGCTGCGCGGCCAGGGCTTCGAACTGGCCTCGCAGGGCTGGGGCAACGTGCATGCCGCGCAAGGCCTGCTGCTGTCCAGCAGCGCCCGCCCCCAGGGCGCCTCGACCGCGCTGGACGTGGCCGAGGCGGTGGCCCAGCTGCAAGGCGCCGAGCGCACCGCGCAGGCGCTGCACGACACCCTGACCCAACAGCAGGTGCCGGGGCTGGACGCCCACTCCAGCGTGACCCAACTGCGCGAGGCGATCGACCCGCAGGCGCAGGGCAAGTACGCCGGCGCGGTCGGCGGCCAGCCGGCGACCAAGCCGGCCGACGGCAGCCGCGAGGGCCAGGACCCGGTGGAACGCTTCGCCGAGGCGCGCCTGCTCGGCGAATCGCCGGACCACGTCGCCTGGACCACCCCGGCCAGCGGCGTGGCCTATGCCGGGCAGAACCTGCAGCTGACCGTGCAGGACGATGCGCACCTGAGCGCCGGGCAGACGCTGTCGGCGGTGTCCGGGCAGCACGCCGCGCTGTTCGCGCAGAGCGGACCGATCAAGCTGATCGCCGCGGCTGGCCCGGTGAGCCTGCAGGCGCACACCGGCACCCTGGAACTGCTGGCCGACCAGGCAGTGACGGTCACCGCCACCGACACCCGCATCGACGTGCTGGCGCAGCAGAAGATCGTGCTGCAGGCCGGACAGACGAGCATCACCCTGGAAGGCGGCGACATCACCTTCGCCTGCCCGGGCGAGTTCACGGTCAAGGCCAGCCAGCATCCGTTCTTGGGTGGGGAGAGTGGGTCCTTGTCCCTGGCGGCATTGCCGTTCCATTTGCTGGGACGCGAGCCGTACACCGCGCGCGTCAAGCTGCTGGACCACACCGGCCAAGCGATCCGCGACCAGGTGTTGCGCATCTGGCACGAAGACGGGACATACGAGGACGTCAGGACCGATCAGGACGGCACCAGCCGCGTGGTCGTGAGCGGCGACCGTTCGGAGCAACTCAAGATACAGCTGGCCGACAACGAGGAATGGGAAGTCCTGGACAAGGACATGCAGGAAAACCTCGCCAACTGCTGCATGCCCCAGCCGCTCGATGCGCAAGGAAGCACGACATGACCCAGACCCCGCAACCCGCGCCGCATCACCTGTGTTTCCGTCTGGTGGATCAGCAGAGCACGCCGATCCGCGACGCGCGACGCTACACCTTGACCTGGACCGACCAGGGCGCCACCACCGCCACCACGCGCGAAGGCACTACCAACGACCAAGGGCGGACCGAGCAGATCCAGACCCGGGGCCCGGTCCTCGTCACCCTGGCCATCGCGCCTCCGGCCGGTGGCGAATGCCGGCCGGTGAACCAGGCCGTCAGCAGCAAGCCGGAGGGCCGGTATCCGGTGGTCACCGTGCGCCTGGCATTCAACGCGACCACCGCGACGATGCCGCAATCGCAGGATCACTGCGAGACGCTGACCCTGCGCGCCGGCCAGCAACGGGTGAAGTACGTCATCGACAACGTCGACACCATCCGCAACAACGGGCGGGACTACGCGACCTACCTGACCAATTTCCCGTACCTGATCGTGGACGCCGCTACGCTGGAAGTGCTCCATGCCGGCACAACGCGCACCGAGCCGGCCCGGTTCACCGGAAACAGGAGCCAGGTTCAGACCGCCGAGGTGGCGGTGGATGGGGTTGCGCGAGTGGGCATCGTATTGGGGGCGGCCGCCAATGGCGACGAGCAGCGCTGGCGCGATGATGCCGCGAATCTGGTGATGTATCGGGTGGTGCCCGCCGCGGAGGGCCTGACGACGGTGACTATCACGGAGCGCGCTGCGGAGGGACCGGAGCCGCAAGAAAATCAGGTTCTGACCGCCTTAGCTGCGCAATCTCCAAGCGTTCACACTGGGGATTTGAATGGTCGAGTCTGGAGAACCTTCACTCGCAGCTACGGTATGGCTGACATTCGGCGGTGGATCACGGGCCAATTGACGCTGGATGTTCAGGGCGGAATTACCACCTGGTACGAGATCGCGCAACCCAGCGAACGTCAGATCGCCTGGGCCGAGCAGCATGGGCAGATCAGCCCGGAGCAAGCGGCGCAGTACCGCAACGCGCCGCCTCAACCTCGGAACCCGGGGCGCGATCAGGGTGCCCCCCCACCACCTGCGCTGCGCATGCAGTTGGAATGGGCAGACTTGCTAGACCCCATCTACAGCGGCCAGATCGAGAACATTCCTCAGCCGAACCGCAGACGCTCCCAAGGCGGCGACATCATCATACCTCCATTGGATCTGACCATTCGCCTGGCGCCTGGCTTCAGCGACAATGCAGAGGAAATCACGGGTTTGAACCAGGCACAGGTGCTCACCCACAACCACCCATTCGTGTACATGATGTTGCTGTCGGCCTGCGCCCAGGCTGGCGTCACTCATGTCAAGATCGTAGGCAGCTGGCGCCCCATGCTGGGCTCGATTCTTCACAAGCTGGGAGACGCGCTGGACATCACCGAGGTCGACAGCCGTCCTGATCGACTGCCGGCGTTCACGTTCAACGGATCCCATGTCCGCAACAACGCGCTCGCCGACAGGTTCGGCTCGCTGCTTCATGATCACCGTTATGCGCGGCCGGACCAGCACATCTACGTCGGCGACGACTATCCTCACACCTCGGATGCCTCACACAACAACCATCTGCACATCACGTGCAACAGCCGCGTAGCCTTGCAGCCGCGCGACCTTGCCGGCTATCGAGGAGCAGCCGATCCGCCGGCTCAACCTGGCAGGCCTCTTCCCGCAGTTCCCGAAGAACTACAACGCCGGAATCAAGTGCGATGATGCATAGGACATGATCATGAAGATATATACAAGAAGATTAATTTTCTCTGTCTATTATTTGGTCGGAGTAGCGATTTTCACACAGATGCATACGGCCGCCGCCAGCGACGCTATACCCCGCCTCCAGGATGGAGCTCCCGACGCAATCGCACTAAGCTGCTTAGTCACCACGCGCGGAAACTCCCATCATGAGTATACGAATCCGGGCCGCAAGTTGAATCCGACCATCGAAGACCTTTCTCCGCCGCGTCTGATTGAAAGGCCTTTTGGACTTCTATTGAACAAGGCGCAGTGCGACCGCTTTCTGGCCAAACGCGAAGGCGAGCAGCTTTTCTCGGATATCTCCACCAGCGATACATGGTACGAACGTTCGGAATTCATCCATGAGTCCGAACTGATACCGATCAAGCGCTGGACCACGCGCTACATCTACTACAACACCTACCTGAGCTATGTCGGCTCGGAATTGATGCAGCGCAAGGAAGAACATCGGCAGGATCTGCTCGGAAGCTACGCCGCCTACTCGCTGCAGACATACAAGGATCGACTGTTACAATTCAGCCAGGACGGGTACTTTTTCGACAAGGAAACCGGCTTGCGCTGGCGGATCATGATGCATCCCTATAGGCCGCCGGACGACCCATTGGAGCCGCGTCTCACTGCCATTGATGAGTCCGGTCGGTACTTGCCGAGGGGCCTTCCCGGAACTCCCGCCGGATATGCCTATCGCTATAGCTGCACGCGCGAGGACGATGGGGGCTACGCCTGCGGTTACAGCCCCAAACCCTCCGAGCGCGAGCGCGTCGAGCAATCCCCCTATTACGGACGCATCACCCAGATCAAACCCGCGTTCATCCCGATGCGGATAGAGCCGGAGCGCATCACCATCCTCAAGCGGGTCAGTCCGGGAGAGCCATTCAGATACGGCGCTGACGAGTGGGACGTGGAAGACAGCTTGTTTTTCTATGCGAATTTTGACGACCCCATCCGGCCCGTCTACTTCGCCCCTGGCCTGTTGTTGCGCGACGAGAAGATCGTTGCCAAAGGCAAGCTTCCAAAGAAATCGGACTTCGTGCAGGAAGAAATCTGCCTGACCGATTGCCCGGAAGACATCGCTTGGCAGGTGCCCGGCGCGGAGCCGAAGCCGCAGCGTCCTTGAGGGATACGATCCCTGGAAGCAAATGATGAGCCTGCAGGCCAGTGTTCCACGATTGAACGCTCAGCGCCGCTCGGCAGAGGAACATGCATGAGCGGATGCGACAGCGCTCGAAGATCGGGCCAGTGGTTGCTTCACTATCGCAGCTACGCGAGGCCGCGCCGACACCTCTATTTCAGCGACTACTAACGCCAAACATTGGACGGCTCACGCAACAACCATCTGCGCGCTGCAACAGCCGCGTAGCCTTGCAGCCGCGCGACCTTGCCGGCTATCGAGGAGCGGCCGACCCGCCGGCTCAACCTGGCAGGCCTCTTCCCGCAGTTCCCGAAGAACTACAACGCCGGAATCAAGTGCGATGATGCATAGGGAATGATCATGAAGATATATACAAAAAGATTAATCTCCTTCGCCCACTATCTGGTCGGAGTAGCGATTTTCACGCAGATGCATGCTGCATCCGCCGGCAACGCCGTACCCCGTCTCCAGGATGGGGCGCCCGACGCAATCGCACTAAGCTGCTTAGTAACCACGCGCGAAAACTCCCATCATGAGTATACGAATCCGGGCCGCAAGTTGAATCCGACCATCGAAGACCTTTCTCCGCCGCGTCTGATTGAAAGGCCTTTTGGACTTCTATTGAACAAGGCGCAGTGCGACCGCTTTCTGGCCAAACGCGAAGGCGAGCAGCTTTTCTCGGATATCTCCACCAGCGATACATGGTACGAACGTTCGGAATTCATCCATGAGTCCGAACTGATACCGATCAAGCGCTGGACCACGCGCTACATCTACTACAACACCTACCTGAGCCATGTCGGCTCGGAATTGATGCAGCGCAAGGAAGAACATCGGCAGGATCTGCTCGGAAGCTACGCCGCCTACTCGCTGCAAACGTACAAGGAACGCCTGTTGCAGTTCAGCCAAGACGGATACTTTTTCGACAGGGAAACCGGCTTGAGATGGCGGATCATGATGCATCCGTATGCCCCGCCTGATGACCCATTAGAGCCGGAACTCACTGCCATCGACGAATCCGGACAGTACCTGCCGCGCGGCGTTCCTTCCGCACCAGCCGGCTATGCTTATCGCTATAGCTGCTCGCGCGAGGAAGATGGGGGCTACGCCTGCGGCTACAGCCCCAGACCTTCCGAGCGTGAGCGCATGGAACGATCGCCCTACTACGGTCGCATCACCCAGATCAAGCCCACATTCACCCCGATACGGATAGAGCCGGAGCGCATCACCATCCTCAAACGGGTCAGCCCCGGAGAGCCATTCAAGTATGGCAAGGAGGAGGGCGCTTGGACAACCACGCTATTCTTCTATGCGAATTTCGACGACCCCATCCGACCCGTCTACTTCGCCCCTGGCCTGTTGTTGCGCGACGAGAAGATCGTTGCCAAAGGCAAGCTTCCAAAGAAATCGGACTTCGTGCAGGAGGAAATCTGCTTGACCGATTGCCCTGCGGACATCGCTTGGCAGGTACCTGGCGCGGAGCGCAAGTCGCAGCATCCTTGAGGGTGCGCGCAGCCTTGCAGCCGCGCGATCTTGCCGGCTATCGAGGAACGGCCGATACGCTGGGCCAACCGGGCAGGCCTCTTCCCGAAGTTGCCGAAGAACTACAACGTCGGAATCAAGCGCGATGATGCATAGGACATGATCATGAAAATATCCTTCGGCTACTATCTGGTCGGAGTAGCGATTTTCACACAGATGCATGCAGCGGCCGCCAGCAACGCCGTACTCCGCCTCATGGACGAGGCTCCCAATGCAATCGCACTAAACTGCGTAGTCACCACGCGTGGAAGCTCCCACCATGAGTATACGAATCCGGGCCGCGAGTTGAATCCGACCATCGAAGCTCTTCCCCCGCCGCGCCTGATTGAAAGGCCCTTTGGGCTGAGGTTGAACAAGGCGCAGTGCGACCGCTTTCTGGCCAAGCGCGAAGGCGAGCAGCTTTTCTCAGATACCTCCAATGGCTACAGATGGTACGAGCGTTCGGAATTTATCCACGAGTCCGAACTGATACCGATCAAGCGCTGGACCACGCGCTACATCTACTACAACACCTACCTGAGCTATGTCGGCTCGGAACTGATGCAGCGCAAGGAGGAGCATCGGCAGGATCTGCTCGGAAGCTACGCCGCCTACTCGCTGCAGACATACAAGGATCGACTGTTACAGTTCAGCGAGGACGGATACTTTTTCGACAAGGAAACCGGCTTGCGGTGGCGGATCATGATGCACCCCTATAGGCCGCCGGACGACCCACTGGAGCCGCGCCTCACTGCCATCGACGAGTCCGGCCGATACTTGCCACGGGGCCTTCCGGGAACCCCTGCCGGTTACGCTTATCGCTATAGCTGCATGCGCGAGGAAGATGGAGGTTACGCCTGCGGCTACAGTCCAAAGCCGTCGGAGCGCGAGCACTTAGAACGATCGCCCTACTCGGGCCGCATCACCCAGATCAAACCAACGTTCACCCCGGTGCGGATAGAGCCGGAGCGCATCACCATCCTCAAACGGGTCAGTCCGGGAGAGCCATTCCGATACGGTGCTGACGAGTGGGCGGTGGAAGACAGCTTGTTTTTCTATGCGAATTTCGACGACCCCATCCGGCCGGTCTACTTCGCGCCTGGCCTGTTGTTGCGCGACGAGAAGACCGTCGCCAAAGGCAAGTTGCCCAAGAAGTCGGACTTCGTGCAAGAGGAAATCTGTTTGACCGATTGCCCGGCAGATATTGCGTGGCAGGTACCTAAAGGCGAGCACTCCAAGCCGTAGCACTGCCTTAAGCGCCCAATCATGCAGGCAAATGATTAACTCACAAGCCGGTGCTTCCCGATTTATTTGATAGCGATCGGCCAACTCCGCGCTCATCGCGCCTCGTTGGCCATCTTCACTAGGTCGCCCTTGCCCGCAACTACGGGCTGTTCTTCACCGAGTACTCGCTCTCGCTGGTGGGCCACAGCGAGAACCTGTCGTGGCGCTGGCGAGCGGGACCACATACCTGGCGCCGGCGGTCTCGGACGCACGCCCATTGGCCCGGATGATCGACCTGGTCGGGATTGAACGCCTTGGGCTGGCGGTGCCGCCGCCCCACTCGCGGTCCAGACAGGTATTGGCGCCGAAGTGCGCGATCCCGCCGAACTCCAGGTGCCGCCAGGCGACCCGTTGCACTAAGGCTTTACGTCGGAAAAGTCCGGACCCAGTGTGCGCGGCAGCGCAGTCAGGCCAAGGCGGCGATCCAATGGCTCGGAGAGAGCAGGCGCATCACGATTTCCTGCAGCGTCAGGGGCGGCCGGCACCGCCGGCGAGTCAGCATATGGTATTTAATTGATGATAAATAGGTATCCCCCATACCTGTGCAGGACCGCACCACGATGAGGTGCCCTTCCCTGATTCCGCTGCTGTCGCTGTTCGCCGTGCGCGCGATCGCGGCGCCGTCGCCGGTGATCTCCAGCGAGTTCGTCAACGCCGAGCCGCCGACCGCGCAATGTCACGCTTCGACGCTGGTGGAAACCCGCGATGGCCTGCTGGCGGCGTGGTTCGGCGGTCGCCACGAAGGTGCGGACGACGTGGCCATCTGGGTGGCGCGGCGCGATGCGCACGGCTGGCACAAGGCGCAGCGCGTGGCCGACGGCGCGCAGCCGGAAGGCAAACCGCTGCCTACTTGGAACCCGGTGCTATTCCAGCCGGCGCACGGGCCGCTGCGCCTGTTCTACAAGGTCGGCCCGGACCCGAAGCGCTGGTGGGGCATGCAGACCACCTCCCACGACAACGGCGCACATTGGTCTGCTCCCACCCGGCTGCCGGACGGCATCCTCGGCCCGATCAAGAACAAGCCGGTGCAGTTGGCGACGGGGCGCATCCTCAGCCCCAGCAGCAGCGAGGACGGCGGCTGGGTCGCGCACATGGAGTGGTCGGACGACGACGGCGCGCACTGGACCCGCGGCCCGGCGCTCAACGGCCCCACGCGCATCGGCGCGATCCAGCCCAGCGTGCTGGTGCATCGCAACGGCGACCTGCAGGCCATCGGCCGCAGCCAGCAGAACCACGTGTTCAGCGCCTGGTCGCGCGACCAGGGCCGTAGCTGGGAGCCGATGACCCTGCTCGACGTGGCCAATCCCAACTCCGGTACCGACGCGGTGGTGCTGGCCGACGGCCGCGCGCTGCTGGTCTACAACCCCACCCAGGCCGGCAAGGACTGGTGGGAAGGCCGCGGCGTGCTGGCGGTGGCGCTGTCGGACGACGGCACCCGCTGGACGCGGGTGCTGACCCTGGAAGACAGCCCGAAGGACGAGTTCTCCTATCCGGCGGTGATCCAGACCCGCGACGGCAAGGTGCACATCAGCTACACCTGGAAACGCACGCGCATCAAGCACGTGGTGCTGGACCCGAAGCGGCTTTCCAACCTCGCCGAGGAATAGCAGGAGAAGGCGATGCCGCTCCCCCACAAAAAAACCAGCCGATCAGGCTGGTTTTTTTGTGGGGCGAGAAGCCTCAAGGCCGTTCGGCTTGCAGCCCATGCGTCAGCGGGGCACCGTCTGGAAATAACGGTATGCGGTGAGACGCCAACCACCGCTTCTCCAGACATACGACCAGGTCTGGGTCCATCCCCTGCTGCTGGACGTGATCTCGATAGTGTCGCCTTCGGCGCCATTGACGGGCAGAGGCAACGGCGGACCGTCGCCGGGCGCACTGGGCTGCATCATGCCTGGCACCGTCCGCGTCGCCACCACGGTTACGTCACCCAGATACGCGGGGTTGCCTATCTCGGAAGAGGTCCGAAATGGCGCGTTGAGCTCTAGCCACTGCCGTACCTGCTGCGCCTCTACGGATCCCGATTTATAGCTAGCCTCCGAGACCAGCGTGCTTTGCAGAGTGCTCTGCGCTGCGACGGTGCCGGAGAACAACAGGGATATCGACAGTATTTTCAACCATTTGATAACTGATCCATTCATAGCGGCGCATTCCTTTGAGCATCCAGCTAGCCAATGTGCCCCTACCCGGTGGCAGGCCCAGTGTACTGCCCGATAGCGGTACTAACGGACCGCACGGCGGTTGTCTACGCTACGCCCCAGCCAGCACCGCCACCATCCGCCGCACCCGCTCCACGTCGGTCTGCATCCGATCGCCGCCCAGGCTGCGGACATGCGGATGCGGCGCCAAGGCGCGCGAGGCCACCGGGCCGCGCGCCGAGCCGTGGAATTCGTGCGCGCCGGTGACCGCGCGCAACCGTGCCAAATTGGTCTCGGACACGCCGGAGCCGGGCATCACGCTCAGCCGCATGCCCGCCTGCCGCACCAGCGCCGCGATCAGCTCGGCGCCCTCCTCGGCGGTCTCGCGCGCGCCGGACGTCAACAGCCGCTCGCAACCCAGCGCGATCACGTCCTCCAGCGCGCGCAGCGGATCGGCGCTGACGTCGAACGCACGATGGAAGGTGACGCCGAGCGGCCCGGCCGCATCGATCAGCACCCGCATCGTGGCGACGTCGACTTCGCCGGCCGGGTCCAGCGCACCCAGCACCACGCCATCGCAGCCCAGCCGCGCGCATTGCTCCACGTCGCGGCGCATCGCCTCCACTTCCGCTTCGTCGAACACGAAATCGCCCACGCGCGGGCGGATCAGCACGTACAGCGGAATCGTCAGCCGCTCGCGCAGCACCGCGACGGTGCCGTACGACGGGGTCAACCCACCGCCGTCCAGGCCGCCACACAGTTCCACCCGCATCGCGCCGCCGGCCTGCGCCGCCAGCGCCGATCCCACCGAATCGGCGGCCACCTCCAGCCCCGCCTTCGCCACCGCGCTCATGCCGCCGGCTTCGCGAAATGGCTCTGCCCGGGCAACAGCAGATCCTGCCGCTGCGCATCGCAGACCGCGTAGCTGAAACCGGGCTGGATCGCGAACGCGCCGACCTCGCCGCGCTTGTTCATCGCCAGGAAGCCGACCTGCAGGTCGCGCGTCGCCTGCGGCTTGCGCCGCACGATGCGCATCACCACCTCGCGGCAGGCATCGGCCGGGCTGCGGCCCTGGCGCATCATCTCCACCACCGCGAAGCTGCCGACGTTGCGGATCACTTCCTCGCCCACGCCGGTGGAGGTGGCGCCGCCCACCTCGTTGTCCACGTACAGGCCCGCGCCGATGATCGGGCTGTCGCCGACCCGGCCGTGCATCTTCCACGCCATGCCACTGGTGGTGCAGGCGCCGGACAGGTTGCCGTGCGTGTCCAGCGCGAGCATGCCGATGGTGTCGTGGTTGTCCTTGCCGCCGGGCAGCGTGCCCTTCTGGTAAGCGCGGTTCTCGATGTTCGCTTCCGGCGCGTACCTGGACGTCTTCAGCCATTCCTTCCATGCCTTTTCGGCGGCCGGCGTGAGCAGGTTGGTGCGCTCGAAGCCTTGCGCCAGCGCGAACTGCAGCGCGCCGTCGCCCACCAGCATCACGTGCGGCGTCTTCTCCATCACCCGCCGCGCCACCGAGATGGCGTGCACCACGTGTTCCAGCGACGCCACCGCGCCGCAGCTGCCGGTGTGGTCCATGATGCAGGCGTCCAGCGTGACCCGGCCATCGCGGTCCGGATAGCCGCCCAGCCCGACGGTGGGATTGTCCGGATCGGCCTCCGGCACGCGCACCCCGGCCTCCACCGCATCCAGCGCCGCGCCGCCTTGCGACAGCACCTGCCACGCGGCCAGATTCGCCGGCACACCGAAATCCCACGTCGAGATCACCCGCGCGGCGCCACGCGGCAGCGCCGCGACCGTGCCGGCGCCGCTGGCGCGCGCACGCGGCCACGCGGCCGCCAGGCCGGTGGCGATGGCGCCGAAGGCGGCGGTCTTGAGGAAATGGCGGCGTTCGTGCATTGGGGGGCTCCAGCGCGGGAAGGGAGGCCGCCGCGCGCGAAGAGCGCATGCGGCGAGCCTTGCATCATGCGACAGAGCGGCGCCGGATTGAATCGCCAGCGGAGCGGAATGGGACATCGGGCGCCCCCCGTTGCGTCATGGTCGCCCGCGACCACCGGACACCGACAGCCACTGAACGGAAGCGCGCTTATGGCGGCGGCGCGGCGGCGACGACAGCCCGGTGGCCGCCGGCATCGTGACCACGACAGGCGGCGCCGCCGTGCGACGTATCGGCAGCGAGGAACGAGGCGGTGGACGCGTGCCCGGCGCGATGCGTGGTGCCGCGCGACACGCCGCACCACGCATCGCGGCCGTCTGGCGCGCTTCGCCACAACTGCCGCCGCGAACCATCAGGCGATGGAGCAGACGCTGGCGACGCGAAGGGCGGGCTGCGCGTCCCACGACCGATCGCATGCAGCCCCCTCGCCATGTCGGCAGACGCGCGCGCGACATCGAAGCGTGGCCATCGCTGGCGCGGCATAATGCGGCCTTCAAATCCACCTGCAGGAAGAGATGACGAGCGTAGAAGTCCGCACAGCGCTGGAGAAGGAACTGCTGGAGAAGCTCAAGCAGGCCGCATCGCCCCACGCGACCGTGAAGGCAAGCAAGAACAAGCTCGGCCTGTTCGTTTCGAAGCAAAAGCGCGGCGAGATATACGTCCAGCACCTGCGCAACGCCGACGGCTACTACGCGGGCCTGGAGATCTACGCGTGCGACGCGATGGACTTCTGCATCGGCCAATCGCCGCCCTACCCGAGCCGGCTGCTGAATGCGTCGTTCCTGTCGAAGAGCTCGTTGTCGGAGGCGACAAAGCAGTTCGGCGACGACTCCAGCGGCATCATCCGGACCCCTGCGCCCGAGGCGATAGACGCGACGGCAACGAAAATATATGCGCGGCTACTGGAGTTCTACCTGCCGGCGGCGGAAAACGGTCTCCTCGGCACGCCTTCGCTGATCGACGACGTCATCGCCGAGCCGGACAACTATGCATATCCCTTCCTGACCGCGCTGTTCGTCGCGCGCAAGAACAACCTTGGCATGGACTCGGCGCCGTTCAAGAAGGTGCTCGGCACCAAGGCCATCTTTGGAAACAAACAGTTCGACCTGGAAGTGGCGAACAGGATCCTGGGGAACAATGGCGGCTAGGGAGATAGGTTCTCATAAAGCACAGTAAGAGCAACCATACCAACTGCCGCACCCACTGAAAGCCAGAACCCCCATTTATCTCCTACAGAACGAAATGGCTTGAGCTTCGGGTTGTTCATAAAGGCAAACCATCTCATAAGCCCACCAGTCGCCAAAGTACCCACAAGCGCGACCATCAAGCCAACATATAAAATTTTCATAAGGCCACCGCCATCTCTGAACGCAGCAATAGACAAGGCATCGCGCCGTTCAGGTTGACCACCGGCTCGCTCCATAAAGTCGTCCCTTAGCCGGCGCCACCTTGTATGCCCAATGCTAGAGGCTCTGGCATCTTAATCAATTCAGCGACCATGCTAGGAACCCGTTTTCCAAGCATCATAGAAACAGCGCGGATGTTGAGCTTATTTAACAATCTTACTCAGTTGGTTGCTGATTTCTGGCGGTAAAGAGTGGATCCACACATGCTTAAGAACGTCCTTAAATTCTTCATTTGCGGAAAAATACAGGGAGAGAAGAGGCAATACAGCCGACCCATGCATTCGCAACATAGTTTCCACAGGGCCAGCGCCGAGGTTCTCTATAACCCATGAATCAGCTTTGTTAGCTTCGTAGATTGATTCGACTACGTGCCAAGCCTGAATCGGTTCTAGCGCGATAAGATTCCCCAGTTCGCGCAGCGCCCACTCATGCTCGGCATATTCGTTGGTATCTTCGGCGATGGATTGTATCTTTGCCCACGAACAGGCGAGGTCATTAAGGTTCGTTTTCATAGTCATGGCCTGGGAAACGGCTTGTCAGGAGGAGGCATCGTTGCCCAAGTCCAAGAACCAAGAGGATACGCTAAGCATCCCTTTGATTCTGCACTCCGTAGTGCCGCGCGAAGATTTCCCTGCGATTGTTTGAATTGCTGCTGGTGCCCGTCCCATGACATGGTGCCCGTAGGCCTAGTTCTAAAGAGATCGAGCTTGTCCACTCGCATCGCCCAGAAACGATCCTTAACGTCTTGCAACCAGAATCGAACAACTTTGTATAGCGGCTCACATTCTTCTTCGCATTGCCTTTTTGTGCTATCCGCGCTTGTTGCGCCAATGATAGCCGCAGCCGTAGCGCCAGCTGCGCCAGCGCTAGCCGAGGTCCCAGCTTCTGTCCCTACACCTGCTGCTGCACAGGCAGCAGCGTTAGCAGGGTTCGCGCAAGCCGTAAGAGAACTAAGACCCAAAGGATCGATGGCATTGAACGGTCGGCTACCCACATAGCTGTAGGTGCTGATGCCTCCATTAAGACCAATGGGATCGCTCTGAACATAGCGACCACTGCCTGCGTCGTAATCCCTGAAGTAGTTGTAGTTCATCCCTGTGGCGGCATCGTACCGTTGGCCTGGGAACCGCATATCGAACACGAACGCCGTGCCGTCCTTGTCCGGATCCTGGTCCGGCGGCGTGTTGCCGAAGGCTTCACCCTTCAGATCCCACTTCCAGATTGCTACGTCGCGGACCGGGTCGATCACCGCGCGCGGGGTGCCCAGGTGGTCCGGCTGCACGTAGCGCAGCTGATTGCCTCCGGCCAGCACGCCGACCGGCAGGTCGTCCAGCCAGATCGCCTGCTGCAACGGAACGCCGTTGACGTCGTAATCGCCCAGCCAGTGGCCGCTCTCGTCGTACAGCGTGTAGGTGTTGGTTTCGCCGACCCGCCGCACCTGTTCGCCGCGGCCGTTGTAGCTGTATTTCATCACCACCGCGCCGGCGCGCTTGGCCTGGCCCATGCGGCCGTTGGCGTCGTAGACGAACTCCTGCGCGGTGCCGCCGATCGAGAGGGTGTTGCCGACCGCGTCGTAGGTGCGCGGCGTGCCGGCTACCGAGCTCAGATGGTGGCTGGTAGCCGGGTAGGCGTAACTCTGCGTCGTGGTATTGACCTTGGCGCTGAGGCGGTTGCCGGTGGCGTCGTAGCTGTAGCCGTCGATCACCGTGCCGGTCGGGCCGTCCTTGAACGCGGTCAGTCGGCCCAAGGCGTCGTAGTCCAGGTCGACGACCGGTGCGGTGTTGCCGGGGGCGGTCAAGGCGCTGAGATTGCCGACCGGATCGAAGGCAAAGCCTACGCCCAGGCCGTCGCTGCGGGTGTCGTTGACCGCCAGCGGGCGGTAGTCCTGGTCCAGCACGCGCTGCATCGGACGGCCGTTGCCGTAGGACCAACCGGCCACCGGCCCGAACGGGTAGTAGGTCGCAGTGCCCAGCAGCACCTGGCGGGTGCCGCCGGCCGGGGTCACCCCGACTTCGGTGGCCTGGCCTTGCGCGTTGCGCACGTAGTCCACCACCGCGCCATCGGGATACGTCAGCCGGCTCAGCTGGCCGGCCTTGGTGTAGGCGTAGCGAAGCACGAACACCTTGCCGTTGGTGGTCTGCACCTTGCGCACCAGATCGCCGAAGCGGTCGTAGCAGTAGTCGGTGCTACCGGTGGTGTCCTGCATGCGTGCCAGGCGGCCCACGGCGTAGGTCTCGCCGCTGGCGCACACGGCCTGGCTCACGTCGTAGGTGTAGGTGACGTTGAGCGCACTGGTCGGATACGCGACCTTGGTCAGCCGGTTCAGCGCGTCGTAGCTGTAGGTGGTCTTGATGTTGCGCGCATCGAGCTGCGTGGCGCGGTTGCCGGCGCTGTCGTAGGTGTAGGTGGTGGTGCCGGTGTCCGGGCTGGTCAGCTGGGTCAGGTCGCCCAGGCCGTTGTAGGTATAGGTGGTGTCCAGGCCCTTGGGGTCGGTGACCTTGGTCAGGTTGTCGAGCGCGTCGTAGGCGAACTTGGTCTCGGCATTGATGCCGCCCACGTCCTGCAGCGTGCGCGCCAGGCGGTTGAGCGGGTCGTAGTCGTTCTGGGTGACGTGGCCTAGCGCGTCGGTCACCGTCTTGGTGTTGCCGTTGGCGTCGTAGCCGAAGTCGGTCGGATCGCCGCTGGCGGTGGCCTGCGTGGCCAGCTGGCCGAGCTGGTTGTAGACCCGCGACAGCGTGCGCTTGAGCGCGCCGGATGCATCCTTGGTGTCTTCCTTGACCCGGTTGCCGGCGTTGTCCAGCGTGTAGTGCAGCGTGTTGCCGGCGCCATCGGCGATATCGGTCAAGCGGTGCGCGGCATCGTAGGTGAATGACATGAACGCACCATCGGGCTGCGTCACCCGTTTGACCAAGCCGGTGGGCCAATAGTCGATGGCGGTGATGCGATCGTCGCTCTCGGTACTGTCGTCGGCACCGCGCACCTTGCTGGCGGTGAGCCAGCCGCGCGGGTAGTAGGTGTAGTCGGTGATGGTGCCGTTGGCGCCCTTCACCGACAGCACGCGGCCGGCGCCGTCGTAGGAAAGGTATTCGGTCACCTGGCCTAGGGCGTTGGTGACTTTCCAAAGGTCGCCTTTGCGATAGGAGCATGTTGCGGACGACGAAGCACAATATGACTCATCGTTTGCATAATACGTATAGTCGACTCTGCGCGGTGCATCGGATATGCCAGTAACGGTAGAGAGCAATAGACCCACCTGGGGGCAACGCCCTGCGTCCAAGTCTTCCTGCTCGCAGTAGGAGGACACGAACAATCGCTCTGCACCATCATTGGAATCGGTATTGCGTGAAGCAGTAGGTTGGCCTCTTGAGTTGTACGTCAATGCAGTCTGTCTGACGATTTCTCCGGAAAGATCGCGCGTTGTGCTTTCAAGGACACGCCCGGATGACGGATCTCTGACATATGTTGTCGTGCGCTGTCCTTGGCTACCCTTGGCTACGGTCAGTACGAGGTCCCTGCCACACTCGTCTTGATCGTGATCGGTGATGGTCCCCGCGCCGTCCTGATGTTCATCCAAATGTCCGTTTTCGTCATAGCTCCACGTTTCACTGGACGAGACACAGCCTGGGCAGGATCTGGAGCTGTTTGTCGCCGTTCTGATGTCGTTGCGGGTTGTGAAAGAGCGATAGTTCAATGCTCCTGAGGGCTCAGTCACTTTTACGTATCCGCCGTTCATATAGCCAACATCGTAACGATCGCTATTGTCACCATGCATTGAACTTATTGCTCGGCCATCGGTGTCATAGCGATACGTTGCATAACGCTTGGCGGACTCATCGACGACACCGGTGAGCGCGTTAGGCAGAGACGCTCCAGAGGTTTGCGGCAATTCGCCGTAGAGGTAGGTGACTGTATAGCCGTCAGGAGTCGAAACCGACGTCAGGTGATCCGTCGAATCGTATGCATATGTATATATTCCCCCATCGGGGTCGACCAATTCGGACAGCCTACCAAGCGTATCGTAGTGCAATTGGATTGAGCGCCCTTGCCAGGAGGAAATATGGCTAGGAAACTGAGTGGAGACGTCTGCATACGTCAAACGGGTCGTAAGACCATTGAGTGGCTCGATACGTAAAAGGCGGCCAGTTAGGTCGTACGCCTCGGTTGTGCCGCCCTTATTTTCTTTGAACCGCCATTCGATGATGGCGCCGCTAGCATTACGGCCTTCGACCAGAGAAGCCGTCTGTCCGACGTCAGGTAACCACTTTCCGCTCGGCTGCCAAAAGAACGTGACCGTCCTTCCGTTGGGGCGCTTTGCATACGCAATTTTGCCACTAGAACTGTCGGCTGGAAAAACGATTCTGGAGGAATAGCTGTGTGTCCATCCAGCTCCAAGCGCAGCCTCCGCGCCAGCTTTGGAACTGTTATAATATCGGACGAAACCAAGTCCAGAGTGATCATCAATATCTACGACCTGTTGAAACTTGTTGCCGGTCGCTACATTGATCGGATTGCCTACGTGCGTTCCTTTAGCTTGGCATTGAACAGGACCAACGTTCAGCTCTGGCTTGAACGAAGAAGCCGGCCACTCAAATCCGCCATAGCCCACACTCCAGCGATAAGGGCAGGTGTCGCAACTCTTAAGGAATATGGCGCCTGTATAGCCATTTGCATGTGGAGCGATCCGCTCGCAACGATAGTCCGTCGCCTGAAAAGGCACTACTCTTGCGTCATAGTTTAGCTTTGCATTATCGAGGCATGCTGCATATGCAGCTGCCTGCGTAGGATAATCTTGAGCATGCGCGATGCCGCCGAATAAGCCAAATGACGCTATAGCAAATAAAAACTTAAATAGCGCGTGGCCGATATTTTTTCCCAACAATGTCTGCGACACAGACATCGATACCGAAAAAATCAAAAGAAGTCCATTTCGCATATCAATTCCTTTTCGGCACTTCAGTCGTGCCTATCCAATTAGGCAAACCAGATCAATTCAATTGGCCAAACACTCACTACCGGTACCGGCCCAGTGAGCCGCTCAAGCCACAGCCGAAAACCGCTCCACGATCATCCCTTCGATCGCTTCCATGTCCGGCAGCAGCGCGCTCTGTTCGCCCAGCAGCACGCGCATGTGCACGCCGGCGGGCAGGGTTTCCTCGGAGGCGTCGGCCAGCAGGCCGTCGCGCGGGACGGAGATCAGTTGCGGGAAGGACTGGGTCAGCAGCGCGAAGTACGGCAGTTCGGCGTTGCCGCCCAGCGCCTTGAGCACCACGATCTTGTTGTTGGAGGCCACGGTCTCGCTGCCCAGGCCGGTCAGCCGCGCGAACGACAGCAGCGGCACCTTCCAGCCGTACCAGGCGATCTGCCCGAGCATCCAGTGCGGGGCGTCGCCGATCGGCTCGACCGGCACGCGCGACATCACCTCGGCCACGGTGGCGTTGGGCAGCAGCACGCGCTCGCTGCCGGCCTGGATCAGGACACCGCGGATTTCGTCGTTGCTGGCGTAGCTGCTCATTGGATAACGTCCTGATACCTGGGAATGCGCGCGCGGCGGCTCAGCCGCTCCAGCGCTCGGACAAGGCCTGCGCCAGTTGCACCGGGTCGCCGCCGGGATGGCCGTGGCCGATCAGCTGCGCGCCGGCGGCCGGGTCGTAGCAGCCTTCGCCGGACTGGCCGGCCACCCACGCGCCCTGCGCGGCGAGCGCCAGTACCGCCTCGACCTGCGCCGGGTCGCTGCCGCTGAGCAGCAGCACCGCGCTGTGCGCGGCCGGCAGCCCATTGACCACCGGCACGCCGGCGTCCTGGGTGACGAAGCGCAGGCCGGCGTCGCCGCCGCCCACGCCGACGTCGTCGGACAGGATGTAGACATTGCCGGCGTTGACCGGCTGGCCGGCCTCGGCCAGCAGCACCGGCAGCGCCGACACGCGCGCGATCTGCTTGACCAGGTTGCCGTAGCGGCCGCCATCCAGGCGCAACTGCACCAGCAGCGGCTGCGGGAAGCCGACCGGCAACGCGGCCAGCAGGCGCCGGATCGCATCGGGTCCGCCGATGCCGGCCATCACCAGCACCGCGCCCTTGGCCGCCACGGCCGCGGCGCCGGCGGACGCGGCCGGCGTGTCGGTGTCCAGCGCGACCAGCGACAGGCCGCCGGTGGAGATCTCCGCCTGCGCCAACGGCGCGCGCGGCGTCACGATCAGCGCCGCGTCGTCGTCGACCAGCGACCACGCGCTCGGCGGCGGGGGCGGCAACGGCGGCGGCGCGCTCGCGGCGCCCGCGCCGGCCGGCGCGCGCGATGGCGCGGCGATCGCCTCGGCCTCGGCCTGCTGGCGCTGGAACTGCAGTTCGTCGAAGCCGGGGATCGCCGCGGCCGGCGGCTGCCAGCTGTAGAAGCTGTCGCCCGGCACGGTGGCGGCATGGCTGGCCGCTTCCTGCAGGTGGAAGTCGATCGGCGCATCGGCGTGCAGCTGCGCCGGCGTCTCCGGCAGGCCGGGTTCCGGCTGCAGCGACACTTCGGTCTCGCGCCCCGGCGGCAGCACGTCCTGGTGGCCCTGCAGCTTGGCGGCCAGATGCCGCGCCCAGCGCTGCGCTTCCCAGCCCTCGCGGCGCGCGGCCAGTTCGGCCTCTTCGAAGATCACCACCACGCCGGGCAGGTCCAGCACCGAATCCAGCCGTTCCAGCGCGTCCTCGATCGCCGGCTCCAGCGCGATCAGCACCGCGCCGGGCGCGGCGTCGGCCAGGGTCTGCGCGTCGATGGCGCCCGGATCGTCTTCCAGCACGATGGTGGCGCCAACCTGGTGCAGCGCCTCGCGCAGCCGCTCGCGCGCCTGCCCGGGACGCGCCAGCAGTGCCACCGGCTTGCCGGGACCTTCGCCGTCACTCGCGAACACGGGCGATTCCCAGCAGGTCGTACACGTTGCGCATCAGGTCCAACTCTTGGTAGGGCTTGCCCAGGTAACGCTGCACGCCGATTTCGAAAGCGCGCTGGCGGTGCTTTTCGCCGCTGCGCGAGGTGATCATCACGATCGGCACGTCCTTGAAGCGCGGGTCGGCCCGCATCGCGGTGGCCAGCTCGTAGCCGTCCATGCGCGGCATCTCGATGTCCAGCAGCATCAGGTCGGGCACGCGCTCTTCCAGCCGCTCCAGCGCCTCGACGCCGTCGCGCGCGGCGATCACGTCGAAGTTGTGCCGCTCCAGCACGCGCCCGGTGACCTTGCGCATGGTCAGCGAGTCGTCGACCACCATCACCAGCGGCACGCGCCGCTGTTCGGTGGGCGCGGCCTCGATGACCGTGCGCGCCGGCTGCGCCAGGTAGCGGCGCACCAGCGGCGCCACGTCCAGGATCACCACCACGCGGCCATCGCCGGTGATGGTGGCGCCGTAGATGCCCGGCACCGAGGCGATCTGCAGGCCCACCGGCTTGACCACGATTTCGCGGTTGCCGAGCACCTGGTCGATCGCCACCGCGGCGCGCAGGTCGCCGGCGCGCACCAGCAGCAGCGGCACCTGCGCCTGGCCTTCGGCGCGCGCCGGGGCCTGGCCGACCAGCGAGCCGAGGTCGTGCAGCGCGAACTCCTCGCCGCTGTAGTGGTAGCCGCCGTCGGCCGCCTCGAAGCGCTCGCGGCTGATGCGGCCGATGCCGCTGACCGAGGCCACCGGCACGGCGAAGGTAGTCTCGCCGATCTGCACGAACACCGCCTGGGTCACCGCCAGGGTCTGCGGCAGGCGCAGGGTGAAGGTGACGCCCTGGCCGCGGACCGAGTGGATGTCCACCGAGCCGCCGAGCTGACGCACTTCGTTGCGCACCACGTCCATGCCCACGCCGCGGCCGGCCAGCTGGCTGACCTGGTCGTAGGTGCTGAAGCCGGAGGCGAAGATCAGCGAGTCCAGCTCGGTGTCCGACAGCTCGGCGCCGATGGCGATCAGCCCGCGCTGCTCGGCGCGGTGGCGGATCGCCTCGCGGTTCAGGCCGGCGCCGTCGTCGGCCACTTCCAGCACGATTTCCGAGCCTTCGCGCAGCAGGCGGATGGCGATGTGGCCTTCCTCCGGCTTGCCCGCGGCGCGGCGCTGGTCCGGCGTTTCCAGCCCGTGCGCGACCGAGTTGCGCAGCATGTGCTCCAGCGGCGCGACCATGCGGTCGAGCACGTTGCGGTCCAGTTCGCCGTGGGTGCCGTCCAGGGTCAGGTGCACCTGCTTGCCGGTCTCGCTGGCCGCCTGCCGCACCACGCGGCGCAGGCGCGGCACCAGCCCGTCGAACGGCACCATGCGCGCGCGCATCAGGCCGTCCTGCAGTTCCGAGCTGACCCGCGACTGCTGTTGCAGCAGGCCGTCGTACTGGCGCGCCAGGTCGTCGAGCACGGTCTGCAGGCCGCCCAGGTCGGCCGCCGATTCGTTCAGCGCGCGGCTGAGCTGCTGCAGCGTGGAGAAACGGTCCAGTTCCAGCGGATCGAAGCTCTGCTCGGTCGGGTCCTGTTCGCGCTGGTAGCGGGCGACGATCTGCGCCTCGGTCTCCAGGTCCAGGCGGCGCAGCTGGTCGCGCAGACGCGCGTTGGTGCGGTCCAGCTCGCCCATCGCGCCGCGGAACGCGCCCAACTGCTGCTCCAGGCGCGAACGGTAGATCGCCACTTCGCCGGCGTGGTTGACCAGGCGGTCGAGCAGGTCGGCGCGCACGCGCACCTGTTCCTGCATCGGCCGCGCGATCGTCGACTCCTCGTCGACGCTGCCTTCCACCGGCACCGGGGCCGACAGCGGCGCCGGCTCGGGCGCGGGCGCCGCGCCCGGATCGACCGCGTCGTGGATCATCGCCGCGACCTCGGCGTCGAGCTCCGGCGCCGGGCTGCGGCCATGCGTGCGCGCATCGATGCGGCCGATCAGCTCCACCGGCATCGCCACGGCGCGGTGGTTGCCGGTCAGCGTCAGCAGCTGGTGCAGGCGGTCGAAGGCGCGCTCGAGCAATTGCACGTCGCCGCGGTCGAGCTCGGTGCGGTTGGCGGCGACCGCCTCCAGCAGCGATTCGATGCCGTGGCCGAGATCGCCGATGGCGTTGACCCCAGCCATGCGCGCGCCGCCCTTGAGCGTGTGCAGGTCGCGCTGCAGGCCGCCCAGCACGTCGCGGTCCTGCGGCGCGGCGCGCAGTTCGGCGATCAGGCGGTCGCAATGGTCGAGCAGGTCCTTGCCCTCCTCGACGAAGATGTCGATCAGCTCGCGATCCAGGTCGCCGAAGTCCAGCGGCCCCATGTCGATCGCGGCCAGATCGGCCTGCGCGGCGTCGGCCACCGGTTCGGCCGCATCGCCGTAGGCATTGTCGGCATCGGACTGGTCGGCGGCGACGTCCGCGCTTGTCTGCGCGGCGGCGCGTGCGGCCTCGTCCGCGTCGGCGTGCGCCGGGGATTCGGGCCCGGACTGGACGTCGGCGTCGGCGTCGGCGTCGGCGGCGAGCGCCTCGGCATCGGCATCGGCATCGGCATCGGCTTTGCCATCGGCGGTCTCGGCGTCGCTAGCGGTGGTCGCTGCGAGAGGCGCGTCCTGGTCGGCGCCGGCGTCGGCGTCATGGTCGGCGTGCGCTGCGGAGGGGGCGCCAAGGCCGGCCTCGGCGTCGTACGCCGCTGCCTGCGACGCGTCGTCCGCCTGCGCCGCGTCGACCGCGCCCGCATCGTCGGTCAGGTGCGTCGGCGCCGCGGGTTCCGCGGCGCGGTCCTCGTCGGGTGCCGCGTCTTCGTCGTGCGGCGCCGCATCGACGAGCGCATCGGCAGCGGCGAACGGCTCGTCGGGCGACGCGGCCTGCACGCTCTCCGGCGTGCCGTCGTCGTTGGCCGACTCCGGCTCGTTGCCATGCCAGTGCGCCGGCCGCCCGGGCTCGGCGTTGAACGCATAGCCGTGCCCGTCGTGCCGTTCCTGGTCGTGATCGTGCCCTGCGTCGGCGTCGGCACCGGCGGCTTCCGCTTCTGCCTCGATGTCGGCCTCTGCATCGGTACCCGCTTTTGCGTCGGCTCCGAATTCCGCATCGGTGCCGGATTCTGCGCCGACTTCGACTTCACCTTCCGCTTTCACGTCAGCAGAGGCGTCCTGCGCCTGCGCTTCGCCGGCGTCTTCCACCGGCGGCGGCAATTCGTTCTCCACCGGCGGCACCGTGTCTTCGGCCAACGGCGCGGCGACGGTCAGTTCCTCGAGTTCGCCGTCCTGGGCCAGCGACGCCTGATCCTCGGCGCGCTCCAGCACCGGCGCCTGCTCGTCGTAGCCGGCGTCGCCGCTGGGCGCATGCGCGTCTTCGGCAGCGGCATCCTGTGTGCCGGCTTCTTCGGCATCCTGTATGGCATCGGCAGCGTCCACGCGCTCGCCATCAGCGGCATCGACCACATCGCCGGCAATCGGCGCCGCCTCATGGCCGGCCTCGGCATCGCCAGGCACGGCCGGCAGTGCGCGATCTTCCGGCACCTCATGGGTGGCATCGACGACGGCGTCGTCGTAGCTGGCGGTGGACTCGTCCACCCGCGCTTCGTCGCGGTGCGCCACCGCGTCCACGCTCGTATCGGCATCGGCATCGGCATCCGACGCCGCGGCGTGCGCGTCCGGCGACGCCTGCGTCCACGCCTGGACCCGTTCGCCATCGGTGGTGGCGGAGGCGATGCCGTCGCCCAGGTACGCCGACAGGTCGTCGGCGGCGGTGAGTTCGGCGGCCTGCAGGCGCTGCGAATCCAGCGCCTCGTCGTCGGACATCGCCTCGTCGTCTTCGTCGTGTGCGGGCGGCTGCCACTTCGCTTCGGGCAGCGTCGCCGCCAGCGTGCGCAGCCGCTGCGCCAGTTCGGTGAACGGCGGGATCACCGGCGACGGCGCCTGCAGTTCGGTGATGGTACCGGCGATCGCATCGGCGGCGTCGGCCAACGCGCGCACGCCATCGGCGTCCGGCGCCACGCCCGCGGCCAGCGCGCGCTTGACGTAGCTCTCGGCCGGCCCGGTGACCTCGGTGATTTCCGGCACGTCGGTCATCGCGAACGCGCCGCTCATGGTGTGCACCGCGCGCAGCAGCGCCTCGGTGGCCACCTGCGGCTCGACCTGGGCGCGATCCAGCCACTCGCGCACGGTTTCCAGGTGCGTGGCGACCTCGGCTTCGAGGATCTCGCGCAGCACGCTGTCCACCGACGCCGGGGTGCCGGCACGCGGCGCCGCGTCCGCCTGCGTGTCGGTGGCGAAGTAGTACGCCTCCTCGCCGGCCGCGATGCGGTCGGCGACGGCCTGCATCGCGTCCAGGTCGGCACGGATGCCGCCATGCCCGCGCAACGCCGCGTTGAGCTGCGGCAGCACGCCATAGGCCAGTTCGACCATCGTCACCACGGCCGGGCTGGCCGGGCGGCTGCCGTCGAGCACGCGGTTGAGCATGCCCTCGATCTTCCAGCTGAACTCGCCGAGCACGCGCGCGCCGACCAGGCGGCCGCTGCCCTTGAGCGTGTGGAACACGCGGCGGATCGGGCGCAGGCTTTCCATGTGCCCGGGCGAGGCGCGCCAGGCCGGCAGCAGGTTGCCCAGGTTGACCAGCTCTTCGTCGAACTCCTCGAGGAACACCTCGCGGATGTCGTCGTCGATCTCGCCGCTGTCGTCCTCGAAGCCGCCGGACAGCGGCGGCGCCGGCTCGGCCTGCGCGGCGACGGCGGCAGCCGCGTCCTGCGCGGATACGGCCTCGCCCTGCGGCGGCGCGGCGACGTCGAACTGCGCTGCGGCCGCGTCCAGTTCCGCCAGGAACGCGCTGGACGCGTCGTCGAGTTCGATCGGATTGATCCTGGCCTCGTGCACGCCCGGGACCGGGGTTTCCGGCGGCGGCGCGGCATCGGGCCAGGACAGGTCGACGAACGGGTCCGGATCGGCGTCGGCCGATGCGTCGGCGCGCGGCGCGGCGACGTCGGCGGGCGCGGCATCGTCCGTCTCCGCGCGTTCGTTCGCCTGTGCGCTGCCGTCCTCGGCGTCGTCGTGCAGCGACAGCGGCGTGTCCGACCAGGCGATGGCATGGCTGTCGTCGGCGTCGCCGGCGATGCCGATGTCGGCGAACGCGGGCGCGTCCTCGAGCTCGATCACCAGCGCGTCGCCGTCGCCCGGCGCGGCGGAGATGTCCGGCGCGTCGACGATGACCAGGCTCGGATCGCCGTGTTCGTCCGCCGGCAACCCGGCGTCCGATCCGGTTTCGGCGTATTCGGCGGCGACCGGGTCGAAGCCGTAGCCGGCCGGCGCGGCGACGTCGGCCGCGTGCCCGTCATCGGCATCGGCCTGCGGCAGAGCGTGCTCCGCCGCGGCGTCGGCCGGCGCGGCGCGCAGCGCGTCGCCTTCCAGCGCCAGTGCCTCGACGCTGATGTGCAGCGGCTCGGCATCGGCCGACCATTCGTCCTGCTCGGCGGCGACCGGATCGAAGCTGAGCGGCGCCACGCCGTTGGATGCGTCGCCGCCGGGCGCGGCGTCCGCGTCGGACGACTCGCCCTCGGCGGCCGGCACGGTGCCCTCGTCCAGCGTCCATTGCGGCGCCTGCGGCGCCTCGCCCGGCAGCGGCGGCGGCACGCTGGCCGGAACCGGCGCCTCCGCGACCGGCGCCAGGTCCCAGGACGGCGCCGGCGGCGGCGCGACCGCAGCGCTGGGCGCCTGGGCGGCATCGTCGCCGGACACGTCGGCCGGTTCCGGCGCGGCCGCCGACGGCGGCGCATCGGCTGCGTTCGGCACCACGCCCTGCGGCGCCGGCGCTTCGCTGGGCAGCGGCCAGTAGCGCAGCGTTTCCAGGCTGGTGCGGGTGATGTCGAGGATCTCGTCGCGTCCCGGGCGCCGCTCGCGCAGCGCCTCCAGGTAGTACTCCAGGCTCGCCATCGCGTCGGCCAGCGTATCGAGCTGGCGCCCGCTGGGCACGCGGCGCTTGCCGATCAGTTCGGTGGCGACGTAGCGGCGCACGCCTTCCAGGTAGTCGGCCGGCTGCGGCAGTTCCAGCATGCGCAGCGCGCCGGCGACTTCGCCGAGCAGGCGCGGCACGTCGGCCAGCCGGTCGTGGTCCCAGTTGGTCTCGATGAAGGCGACGAAATGCTCGCGCGCGGCGGCGAAGTTGGCGATGGCTTCCTGCGCCAGCACCTCGACCGTGCGCCGCGCCTCGGCGGCGCTGGCATCGTCCTGCACCCCGGCGCTGGCGCCGAGGTAGGCGACCTGGTCGTCGAGCGAGGCGTCCACGTACAGCAGCGCGCCGGCGATATCCAGCAGCAGGCCTTCGTCGGCCTCGCGCTCGCCGCTGACGATGCTGCGCAGCGAATCGCGCTGCTGCACCACCACGCCGCGGGCCACGCCCAACCCCATCACCCCGAGGGTGTCGGCGACGCTGCCCAGTTCGTCGACCTGGGCCTGCAGCGCGGCGACGTCGCCGCCGGTGCGCAGGTGCAGGTCCAGCGCGTCCTTGACCCGCAGCAGTTCTTCCTTGATCGCGGTGCCGACGGTGTCGAGCAGTTCGCGGTTGCGCCCGCTGAGGCTGCCGCGCGCATGATCGAGCTCGGCCTCGGTGGCGCTGGCCGCATCCGGCGACAGCGCGAACAGCGCGTTCTCGTTCAGGCCGGACTCGCCGCGCGCGGCGCGGATCTCGTTGAGCAGCGGCAGCAGCACGATCGGGATGTCGCGATGGCCGTCCTGCAGGCGCTCCAGGTAGTCGGGCAGCAGCACCGCGCCGCGCATCAGCGTGGCGCAGGCTTCGTCGCGGTCGGGGACCTGCCCGTTCTGCACCGCGATGGCCAGCAGTTCCAGTTCCTCGGCGACCATCGCCGGGGCGTACAGCTCGACCATGCGCAAGGTGCCCTGCACCTGGTGCAGGTAGCCGGCGCAGAAGCGCATGCGGCCGGTGTCGGTCGGTTCCTCGACGAAGTACTCGATCTCGTTGCGCACCTGGCGCAGGGTTTCATCCAGTTCCGGCTTGACCCAGCCCAGCGCGGCATGGCTCATCGCATCGCGCAGCGCACTCATCGCGGCGCCTCCGCGGACGGCCACGCGCCGGCCTGCGCGAACGCGGCGGCGGTGTGCGGAAATTTCTCACGATGCTTCATGTGTGCGTCCTTCCACCCTGTTCCGATCCACTCACGCCGGCAGCTTGAAGTCGGCGACCGAGCGCCGCAGGTCCGCCGCCAGCTGCGCCAGGCGGCCGATCGATTCGGCGGTCTGCTCGGCGCCCTGCGAGGTCTGCCCGGTGATGCGGCGGATCACGTCCATCGTCTGGGTGATGTCGGTCGCCGCGGCCGACTGCTGATGCGCGGCGATGGAGATGTTCTTGATGAGGTTGTTCAAGGCGTTGGACACGCGCTCGATCTCGGTCAGCGCGGTGCCGGCGTCCTCGGCCAGGCGCGCGCCGGACACCACTTCGGAGGTGGTCTGCTCCATCGAGCTGACCGCTTCGTTGGTGTCGGCCTGAATGGTCTGCACCAGGCCTTCGATGCGGCGCGTGGCGCCGGAGGTGCGTTCGGCCAGGCGCTGCACTTCGTCGGCGACCAGCGCGAAGCCGCGGCCGGCCTCGCCCGCCGAGGCGGCCTGCACCGCGGCGTTCAACGCCAGGATGTTGGTCTGCTCGGAAATGTCGTTGATCAGTTCGACGATCGAGCCGATCTCCTGGGTCGATTCGCCCAGGCGCTTGATGCGCTTGGAGGTTTCCTGGATCTGGTCGCGGATCTGGTCCATGCCCTGGATGGTCTCGCGGACCACGCCGGCGCCCTCGGCGGCGATCACCACCGAGCGCTGCGCCACCTCGGCCGATTCGCTGGAGTTGCGCGACACCTGCTCGATGCTCGAGGCGATCTCGTTGATGCGCTCGGACGCGCTGCCGATCTGCTCGGCCTGGTGGCCGGCGGCCTCGGCCAGCTGCAGCGCGGTGGCCTGGGTCTCCTCGGTGGACATGGCGACCTTGGCCGAGGTGTCGTTGATCGTGGTCACCAGGTGGCGCAGCTCGTCGACGGCGTAGTTGATCGCGTCGGCGATCGCGCCGGTCATGTCCTCGGTCACCGAGGCCTTCACGGTCAGGTCGCCTTCGCCGAGCGAGCTGATTTCGTCCAGCAGCCGCATGATCGCCTGCTGGTTGCGGCTGTTGTACTCGACCTGGGTCTGGTAGCGGATTTCCTGCTCGCGGGTGCGGCTGCGCACCGAGGTCCACACGAAGCCGATGATCGACAGCAGCGCCAGCAGGCCGGACACCACGCCCAGCCAGAAGTTCGGGAACAGGCGGGTGTCGCGCGCCGAGCCGAACGCGGAGAACGCATCGAACAGCTTCTTGCTGTCGTTGAGCATCTTGTCCGAGCCGGCGGTCAGCGCCGCGGCCGAGGACTGCGCGGCGAACAGGCTGCGCGAGGTCGCCAGCAGCGCGTCCAGGTCCTTCTTCATCTCCGCCCACTGCGCCTGCGACTGCTCCAGCGCGGCCAGCGCGGCGGCGTTGCGCACCGGCGCGATGCCCAGTTCCTCGTTGCCGTTGCGCAGGCCTTCGAGCATCTGCCCGAACACCACCGAGTCGCGCGCCAGCGCGTCGCCGGCGCTGGCCGCGCCGCTGCCGCCGGCGCGCATCTCGGTGACGCGGCGGGCCATGGTGCCGGCCACCACCACCTGCTGCAGGGTGTTGTAGATCTGCGCGGCGGGCGCGCCACCGACGGTCATCGCGCGCACCACCTCGTTCAACTGCGCCTGCAGCTGCGGCACGCTGCCGACGAAGCGCTCGGCGTTGCCGGCCAGGGCCAGCACCGCCGGCTCGCTGTCCACCACCTGCTGCGCGTTCTTGCCCAGCGGCGCCCAGGTGCGGTTGAGCTCGGCCAGCGGGCCGGAGATGCCGGTCTCGTTGGCATAGCGGCTGTTGAGGTCGGCAACGGTGGTCTCCACCCGCGCCTTGGTCTGCTTGAACTGATTGAACGTGGCCGCGTTGCCGGACACCGCATCGCGGCCCTGGTTGGCCAGCTGCTGCGACAGCACCTGCAGGTCGGCCGCGCCGGTGCTGGCGCCGGCCAGGCGGCTGCCCTGCCAGGTCGCCACGCCGGTATTGGCGCCGAACACGACCAGCGACAGCGCCAGCAGGCCCAGCCAGAAACTCGTCCCCACGCTGCCGAGCTTGCTGGCCTTGGGGGCGTCCGGTGCAGTACTCATGATTCGACCTCGATCTTCAATGCGAAGGCAGGCCGCGCGCTCAGGCGGCGGCTTGACGGAATTCGGGTGTGCGCGACAGCAGCGACAGCGAGAACACGCCCCAGTCGTGGGTATCGCCGCGGAACGCGCGATCGACGAAGTGCGCGTAGCGGCCCTGCGCCAGCTCGCCCGGCTCCACCGCCTGGGTTTCGTCGAAACTGCGCTGGCCGAACAGCTCGTCGATGGTCAGCGCCACGTCGCCGCCGCTCTGGCGCATGATCAGCACGCGCTGGCCTTCCAGCAGCGAGGTGCGCTGGCCCTCCATGAACTGTTTCAGGTCGACCACCGGGAACAGGTTGCCACGCAGGTTGCCCACGCCCAGCAGCCACGGCTGCGCGCCCGGCACCGGGGTGATCGGCGGCATGCGCACGATCTCCACCACTTCGCGGAAATCCGACACCAGGTGCCGCTGGCCGACGCGGAAGCCGACCCCGCGCCAGATGTTCTCGTTGAACTCGCGCTCGGGCATCTGCACCGCGTGCGCCAGGCTGCGGCGCTCGTAGGCCTCGAGAATGTCGAAGGGCGAACGCATCAGCCCACCAGCTGGTTGATGCGGGCGATCAGCTCGTCCTCGCGCGGCGGCTTGACGATGTAGTCGGTCGCGCCCTGGCGCATGCCCCAGACCTTGTCGGTTTCCATGCTCTTGGTGCTGATGATCAGGATCGGGATGTGCCGGGTGGTCTCGTCGCGGGTCAGCGCGCGGGTGGCCTGGAAGCCGCTCATCCCCGGCAGCACCACGTCCATCAGCACCAGGCTGGGCGCCTGCTCACGGGCGATCTTCAGCCCGTCCTCGGCGTTGTCGGTGGCGACCACTTCATGGCCGGCTTTTTCCAGCCATTGGGTAAACACCGCCCGGTCGGTCGGTGAGTCCTCGATCAACAAGATTCGAGCCATTTGCCTTTCCCCCTGGTCAGGCGTTGACGTATGTACGGATCGCGCCCAGCAGTTCTTCGCGTGTGAAGGGTTTGGTGAGGTACTGCTCGGAGCCGACGATGCGGCCGCGCGCCTTGTCGAACAGGCCGTCCTTCGACGACAGCATGATCACCGGCGTCGCCTTGAACAGCTGGTTGCCCTTGATCAGCGCGCAGGTCTGATAGCCGTCCAGCCGCGGCATCATGATGTCGACGAAGATGATCTGCGGCTGCTGGTCGGCGATCTTGGCCAAGGCCTCGAAACCGTCCGTCGCCGTGACGACCTCGCAGCCTTCGCGCTTCAACAGCGTTTCGGCGGTACGGCGGATCGTCTTCGAGTCATCGATCACCATGACCCTCAGTCCTGCGAGTTCCCCACCCGCAGTCGTGTTTTCACTCATTCACTTGCCCCCAGGCGCGCGACGCTTCATCGGACCGACGTCGCTGCGAAACGACATGTATATCCCAATACCCGCTCGTACTGTCAAGGCCGCCGAGAGGGCGCCCCCGCACAGCCCCTACCAGCGCCAACTATGTCACAGTTTGACCCGCCGCGCGGGGCACGCGGGCGGTGCGGCGGCGGCCGGCTGCGCGCCGTTCCCGCCGACCCGCTACCATCTTGCGCTCAATCCCCCAGGTGCCGCCATGCCGTTCGATGTCATCGTGGTGATGGATCCCATCGCCAGCATCAAGATTGCCAAAGACACTACCTTCGCGATGTTGCTGGAAGCGCAGCGGCGCGGGCACCGGCTGCACTACGTGCGCCCCGGCGGGCTGTCGCTGCACGAAGGCCGCGCGCTGGCCCAGGCCGCGCCGCTGAGCGTGCGCGACGACACCGCCGGCTGGTTCGAGCTGGGCGCCTTCGCCGAACTGGCGTTCGGCCCGGGCCAGGTGGTGCTGATGCGCAAGGACCCGCCGTTCGACCCGGAATTCCTCTACGACACCCACGTGCTGAGCGTGGCCCAGCGCGCCGGCGCCAGCGTGGTCAACGACCCGCAGGGCCTGCGCGACTTCAACGAGAAGCTGGCCGCGCTGCTGTTCCCGCAATGCTGCCCGCCGACCCTGGTCAGCCGCGACGCGGCGGCGCTGAAGGCGTTCGTGCTCGGGCACGGCCAGGCGGTGCTCAAGCCGCTGGACGGCATGGGCGGGCGCTCGATCTTCCGCAGCGGCAACGGCGACCCCAATCTCAACGTGATCCTGGAGACGCTGACCGACGGCGGGCGCAAGCTGGCCCTGGCGCAGCGCTTCATCCCCGACATCAGCGCCGGCGACAAGCGCATCCTGTTGGTGGACGGCGTGCCGGTGGACTACTGCCTGGCGCGAATCCCGCAGGGCGACGAGTTCCGCGGCAACCTGGCCGCCGGCGGCCGCGGCGAAGGCCGGCCGCTGAGCGAGCGCGACCGCTGGATCGCCGCCCAGGTCGGGCCGGAGATGAAGCGCCGCGGCATGCGCTTCGTCGGCCTGGACGTGATCGGCGACTACCTGACCGAGGTCAACGTCACCAGCCCCACCTGCGTGCGCGAACTGGACGCGCAGTACGGCCTGAACATCGCCGGGCTGCTGTTCGACGCGATCGAGGCCGACCTGCCGCGATGAGCGCGGCCGCCGCGACGCCCGCGCCGCGCATCGGCGAGCGCGAACGGCTCAGCGCCACGCTGGTGCTGTCGCTGATCGTGCACGGGCTGCTGATCCTGGGCGTGGGCTTCGCGGTCGACGACGACGCGCCGCTGGTGCCGACCCTGGACGTGATCTTCAGCCAGACCAGCACCCCGCTGACCCCGAAGCAGGCCGACTTCCTGGCCCAGGCCAACCAGCAGGGCGGCGGCGAGCACGACACCCCGCAGCGGCCGCGCGACAGCCAGCCGGGCGTGGTGCCGCAGCAGCGCGACGGCCTGGCGCCGCAGGCGCAGCGCGCGCAGGCCGCGGCCGCCGCGCCGGAACCGAGCCCGCGGGTGGTGAGCAGCGCGCGCGGCGAGCAGCCGCTGCCGGCGCCGCAGACCCAGCCGCGCACCGAGCCGCCGCCGCAGCCGGTGGACGCGCGCCGCGAGCAGCGCGATGCGGAAATGGCGCGCCTGGCCGCCGAGGTGCACCTGCGCTCGGAGCAGTACGCCAAGCGCCCGAACCGCAAGTTCGTCTCCGCCAGCACCCGCGAATACGCCTACGCCAACTACCTGCGCGCCTGGGTCGACCGCGCCGAGCGCGTCGGCAACCTCAACTACCCCGACGAGGCGCGCCGGCAGCGGCTGGGCGGCCAGGTGGTGATCAGCGTCGGCGTGCGCCGCGACGGCAGCGTCGAGAGCAGCCGCATCCTGCGCTCCAGCGGCGTGCCGCTGCTCGATGCCGCCGCGCTGCGCGTGGTGCAGATGGCGCAACCGTTCCCGCCGTTGCCCAGGACCGAAGACAACGTCGACATCCTGCAGGTGACCCGCACCTGGGTGTTCCTGCCCGGCGGCTCGCTGCGCGACGACCGCTGAGGACAGCGGCGGCACATACTCGCCGAGCCCGCTCTAGCCCCTCTCCCGCCGGGAGAGGGGTTGGGGTGAGGGTACGCCGGCACGGATCGCCTGCCAGCACCCGACCACCCGAGGCTTCGTCCGTACCCTCATCCGCCCCTTCGGGGCACCTTCTCCCGCAGGGAGAAGGCAACTGCGGACAGTCATCGGCATGGGTGGGCGCAGCAACCACCAAACGCAGCGGCCGAACCCGCCGATCCGCTAAGCCCGCTCTAGCCCCTCTCCCTCCGGGAGAGGGGTTGGGGTGAGGGCACGCCGGCACGGATCGCCTGCCAGCACCCGACCACCCGAGGCTTCGCCCGTACCCTCATCCGCCCCTTCGGGGCACCTTCTCCCGCAGGGAGAAGGCAACTGCGGACAGTCATCGGCATGGGTG
>NZ_JAFIWC010000033.1 GCF_017163755.1 Xanthomonas sp. | reverse complement strand
CTCACCCCAACCCCTCTCCCGGGGGGAGAGGGGCTAGAGCGTGTTCCTTCTCCCCTCGGGAGAAGGTGGCCCGAAGGCCGGATGAGGGTACGGACGAAGCCTCTTGCACTGACTCGGCCAAGACGCTTGGTAACCGCACTCTCACCGAACCCCTCTCTCGGAGGGAGCGCGGCTCCGCGCTCCGCGCGTCCTAGACGTGCGTGCCGACGGCAATCAGCGCGATCGCCAGTAGCGCCAGCAGCAGCCCGGCGCGGTTCCAGGCGCTGGTCTTCTCGCCGAAGGCGAGCATGCCGACCAGCGCGCCGAGCACGATCACGCCCAGGTTCATCGCCGCGAACACCACCGCCGGGCTGTCCGGCAGCGCCTGGTGCGCGCGCACGTAGAACAGGATGTTGCCGAAATTCAGCACGCCCAGCAGCAGGCCGGCGCCGAGGTTGCGCCAGGCCAGCGGTTGCCTGCCGCGCGCATGCCGCCACAGCTGCCAGCCCAGCATCGCCACGAACGCCAGCGCGAAGGCGGCCAGCAGCGACGCGGCGAACGGGGTCCCGGACTGGGCGATGCGCTTGAGCATCACGTCGACCACGGCGAAACCCACCCACACCGTCAGCAGCCACGGCGCGCCGCGTGCCAGCGTCGGTTGCGCTTGCGCCGGGCGCCGCGCGATGCCGGCGATCGCCAGCAATCCCAGCGCCAGGCCGGCCAGCTTCCAGCCATTGGCGCGCTCGCCGAACACCAGGAACGCCGCGGCCAGCGACAGCAGCAGCGACAGCCGCTGCGCCGCATCGGTGCGGACGATGCCGGCCGTCTCCACCGCGCGTCCGAGCACCACGAACAGCGCCGGCAGCCCCAGCGCCAGGGTCAGCAGCGCCACCCATGGCGTGTCCGGCGCGCGCAGCGCGGCCAGCGGCGGTTGCAGCAGCCATGCGCACAGCGCGGCGGCGGCCAGGTAGTTCCAGGTCACCGCCTGCGCCAGATCGATGCGCCGGCGGGGCGCCAGTTTCAGCAATACCGACACCAGCACGCTGCAGGTGACGCTCAGGAGAAGGAACAGCACGCGCGCGGATCCGGCGGAAGGGCAAAAGGGACGCTGCGTGCGAACGGCCGGCATGTGGCCTGCACACGGCCCCGGTATTATGACCGCATGGACGCTCCCGTTTTTCCCCACGAATCCGCCGCGCTGACCCTGGACGGCCCCGCCGGCCCGCTCGAAGCGGCGGTCGATCTTCCCGACGCCGGCGTGCCGCGCTTGCCGGTGGTGGCGATCGTCTGCCATCCGCTGTCCACCGAGGGCGGCACCATGCACAACAAGGTGGTGACGATGGTCGCGCGCGCGCTGCGCGAGCAGGGCATCAGCGTGGTGCGATTCAATTTCCGCAGCGTCGGCGCCTCCGCCGGCAGCTTCGACCACGGCGAAGGCGAGCAGCAGGACCTGGCCGCGGTGGCGGCGTGGGTGCGCGCGCAGCGCCCGCACGACGCGCTGTGGCTGGCCGGTTTCAGCTTCGGCGCCTACGTGTCGCTGCGCGCCTGCGCCGCATTGCAGCCGCAGGCGCTGATCTCGATCGCGCCGCCGGCCGGGCGCTGGGACTTCGCCGGCGTAGAACCGCCGCAGCGCTGGCTGCTGATCCAGGGCGACGCCGACGAGATCGTCGATCCGCAAGCGGTATACGAATGGCTGGAGACGCTGGAGCGGCAGCCCGAGCTGGTGCGCATGCCCGACACCAGCCATTTCTTCCACCGCAAGCTGATCGACCTGCGCGGCGCCGTCCAGCACGGCGTCAAGGCGTGGCTGCCGGCTGCGCAGGCGTGAGGCCGGCGGTGCGGCAGGCGATGGCGCCGACGAAGCGCGGGCGGCGCCTGTACCGCCTCGGCACGGGGGCCGGACGATGAACGACGCGGTGATTCCGTCGCAGCGCTATGCGGCCGGCGTGGCGCGCGGCGACTGGCGCGACGATCCGGCGCAGCACCCGGCGCTGGCGCAGCTGGACCGGATCCACGAGGCGATCGTGGACAGCGACCAGGACGGCTGGCTGGACCGGCTGTCGGCGTTCTGGAAGAAGCCCGAGCCGGTGCGCGGCCTGTACTTCTGGGGCGGCGTGGGCCGCGGCAAGACCTTCCTGGTCGATCTGTTCTACGACGGCCTGCCGATCGAGCAGAAGTACCGCACCCACTTCCACCGCTTCATGCGCGGCGTGCACGAACGCCTGCGCGAGCATGCCGGGCAGAGCGACCCGCTGGCAAGGATCGCGCAGGAGTGGCGCAACCAGCTGCGCGTGCTGGTGCTGGACGAGTTCTTCGTCACCGACATCGGCGACGCGATGCTGCTGGCGCGGCTGCTCGAGCGCCTGTTCGCCGAGGGCGTGACCCTGGTCACCACCTCCAACACCGCGCCGCAGAACCTGTACCTCAACGGCCTGCAGCGCGAGAGCTTCCTGCCGGCGATCGCGCTGCTGCAGAAGTACTGCGTGGAGCTCTACGCCGAGGGCACCGAGGACTACCGCTTGCGCGCGCTGACCCGCTCGCCGGTGTACCGCGCGCCGCTGGACGCCGACAGCGACGCATGGCTGGCCGGGCGCTGGCGCGAGCTCAGCGGCGGCGACCAGGCGCGCCCGGGCAACATCCAGATCGAAGGCCGCAAGATTCCGGTGCGCGCGCGCGGCAAGAGCATCGCCTGGTTCGACTTCGCCGCGCTGTGCGACGGTCCGCGCGGCACCAGCGACTACATCGAGATCGCGCGCGAGTTCAACACGCTGCTGCTCGGCGGCATCCCGTGCTTCGCGCGCGACAACGAGGACGCCGCGCGGCGCTTCGTCAACCTGGTCGACGAGCTCTACGACCGCCAGGTCAACCTGGTCTGCACCGCCGCCGCGCTGCCGGTGGCGCTGTACAGCGGCGAGCGCCTGGCCGGCGCATTCGAGCGTACTGCCTCGCGCCTGATCGAGATGCAGAGCACCGAGTACCTGTCGATCGAGCACCGGGCCTAGCGTCGAGACGGACGCGCCGCGCCGCGGCCGCCGCGTTCGTTCGGCCGCGATGGCCGCAGGCATGCGTCTGGTCCACCGTGCGGCAGCGGCCCACGCGAGCCGCTCTCGTCGCTGCGAAGGCGCCGAGCAGTTGAATGTGTCGCGGAACCTGCCCGCACGCTCCAACGCTTGGCTGCGACGGTAAGCGCTAGTTGGAGTGTTTCCCTGGTCGCCATCGATCTTTTCCAGAAGAGAAGCGCACCTGCGCGCGTCCGGACGAGGCGCATCCGGGCGAGGGACACTATCGATAGGCCGCGCCTTTCCCGTCGATCGATAAATATCGTTTACAATTTGATAGTGCGCTATGTAAATTGCGACACCATGAAGCCACGTCCCTCCAGCGCCAAGTCCGCCGCCTCGCACCTGCAGCTGGACAGCCAGCTGTGCTTCGCGCTGTATTCGGCCAACCTAGCGATGCACAAGCTGTATCGCCGGCTGCTGGACGAACTGGGCCTGACCTATCCGCAGTACCTGGTGATGCTGGTGCTGTGGGAGGGCGACGGGCTCACCGTGTCGGAGATCGGCGAGCGCCTGTTCCTGGATTCGGCGACGCTGACGCCGTTGCTCAAGCGCCTGCAGGCGGCCGGACTGGTCCAGCGTGCGCGTGCGGCGCAGGACGAACGCCAGGTGATCGTCAGCCTGACCGCGCAGGGCCGCGCGTTGCGCAGCCGCGCCGAGGCGGTGCCGGCGCAGGTGTTCTGCGCCGCCGACTGCGCGCCGCAGCAGCTGCGTGCGTTGAAGGCCCAGCTGGAGGAATTGCGCGGCAAGCTGGCGGCGTGCGGATGAGCCGCGCGGCATCCGCGCTCGCTACGCGTTGGAAGTAGCGCGCGAGTCGATAGCAAACATACAGCCGGCGTGGCGTCCGGCGCAGCATCCGCGCCACATGTGTTTCCCGATCTCTTATCGCTCACCCTAAGGAACCCCTGCCATGTCGATCGAAAAAGCCCTGTACACCGCCACTGCAACCGCCACCGGCGGCCGCGACGGCCGCGCCGTCTCCTCGGACAAGGCGCTGGACGTGAAGCTGTCCACCCCGCGCGAACTCGGCGGCGCCGGCGGCGACGGCAGCAACCCCGAGCAGCTGTTCGCCGCCGGCTATTCGGCCTGCTTCATCGGCGCGATGAAGTTCGTCGCCGGGCAGCAGAAGCTGGCGCTGCCGGCCGACACCTCGATCGAAGGCCACGTCGGCATCGGCACCCTGCCGGTCGGCTTCGGCATCGAAGTGGAACTGCGCATCCGCGTGCCGGGCCTGCCGCGCGAGCAGGTGCAGGCGCTGGTCGAGCAGGCGCACCAGGTGTGCCCGTATTCCAACGCCACCCGCGGCAACATCGACGTGACCCTGACCGTGCTCGACTGAGCGTTCGGCAGTCCGCTGCCGAAACCTTGGGCGCCCGGCCACCAGCGCCGGGCGCGTGTCCGTGTAAGGCTGGTTGCCGGCCACAGCCAAGATCACCCGCGTGGCGAGCGGCCCCCTGCGCTGCCAGCGCGCCGCGCGAGCTCGCGTCTCGCACAGCAGCCACGCCGCCATTGGCAGCCGCCCGCGCTGTCCGCGGACCGCCCGACAGCATGCGCGACGACCCAACCTCCCTGCGCCGCCGCCACTGGCGCAACGGCCTGCGCGACGCACGGTCTTGCCGCTCCAGGCGGCTGCCCGGACGCCCGCCATCGCCGCCGATCCGTGCCCGCTCACGCAAACCCTTGTGTCGCTTGGGATTGCAAAGAAAACCTACATTTAGCGTTGACGACATCCATACACCACACTATCTTGTGGTGGTCGGTTCCAGCGGCCCCAAGCCGCAGGATCAAAAGGGAAGCCGGTGCGGCGCGCGAGCGCCAAATCCGGCGCTGCCCCGCAGCGGTAATTGGGAACGAACCCGTCACATGCACTGAGGCTTCGCCTTGGGAAGCGACGGGCTAGGAACCGGCCTTTCGGCCGCCGCCCATCAGCCCGAAGACCTGCCGACAGCCGCGCGAAGCACACAGCGCGGTGCCGGCCGTTGAATCTCCGGGGGGAGAGGGTCGGTGAAGCGGTGACCGCCCGCAGGCTCGCGCCTGCGCCGTCGCGGCCGCTGCGACACCACATCCCCACGCTGCTGATCCGGTCGGACTCGCTGCCTGCGAGGGACGGGCCGCCGCGTGCACCACGCTTGGAGACACCCATGAACCAGACCCACAGCCTGCCGGCCGCTTCCTCCCTCGACGACAGCGCCGCCACGGCGACCGCCGCCGCCACTGCGCAGCCCGACGCGGCCGCGACCCCGTCCGAGCCGAGCAACGACCAGCGCGCCGTGACCTGGATCGTCAAGGACGGCGGCAACCGCCGCATGGCCTTCGACCGCTCGCGCCTGCAGCGCACCCTGGATCGCATCCACGCCGAGTTCCCGCAGCTGGACGTGGCCGACTACGAGCGCAAGGCGTTCGCGTTCGTGGAGAAGAAGGAAAGCCTGTCGGCCGACGAGATGGTCGACTACCTGATCCGCGAGGCCGAATCGCGCGTGGACATCGCCACGCCGGAGTGGGAATACTTCGCCGCGCGCCTGTACCTGCACCGCCTGTACAAGCGCGCCAGCAAGAACCGCTTCTACGATGCCGGCGAGAAGTACGGCTCCTATGTCGGCCTGCAGGAAAGCCTGGCCGACCGCGGCGTGTACTCGATCGACATCCTCAAGAACTATTCCAAGGACGAGCTGGCCGAAGCCGGCAGGATGATCGACCCGGAGCGCGACAAGCTGTTCGCCTACAACGGCCTGTACCTGCTGGCCACGCGCTACCTGGCCACCGACAACTCGCGCAAGGTCTACGAACTGCCGCAGGAGCGCTGGCTGACCATCGCGCTGTACCTGATGCAGGACGAGAAGCCGCGCGAACGCCGCATGCAGCTGGTCGGCGAGGCCTACTGGGCGCTGTCCAACCTGTACATGACCGTGGCCACGCCGACGCTGGCCAACGCCGGCAAGATCGGCGGGCAGCTGTCGAGCTGCTTCATCGACACCGTCGACGACAGCCTGCAGGGCATCTACGACTCCAACACCGACGTGGCGCGCGTGTCCAAGCACGGCGGCGGCGTCGGCGCCTACCTGGGCTATGTGCGTTCCTCCGGCTCGGCGATCCGCGGGGTCAAGAACTCCAGCGGCGGCGTGGTGCCGTGGATCAAGCAGCTCAACAACACCGCCGTGTCGGTGGACCAGCTCGGCCAGCGCAAGGGCGCCATCGCCGTGTACCTGGACATCTGGCACCGCGACATCGAGGCGTTCCTGGACCTGCGCCTGAACAACGGCGACCAGCGCCTGCGCGCGCACGACGTGTTCACCGCGGTGTGCGTGCCGGACATCTTCATGGAAGCGGTGGAGCGCCGCGGCGAGTGGTACCTGTTCGACCCGCACGAGGTGAAGGAGGTCAAGGGCTGGTACCTGCAGGACTTCTTCGACGAAAAGCGCGGCGAAGGCAGCTTCCGCGCCAGGTACGAGGAAGTGGTGGCCGACGAGCGCATCGGCCGCAAGGTGGTCAAGGCCATCGACATGTTCAAGCGGATCATGGTCAGCCAGCTGGAGACCGGCAACCCGTTCATGTTCTATCGCGACGAAGTCAATCGCATGAACCCGAACAAGCACCAGGGCATGGTCTATTCCAGCAACCTGTGCACGGAGATCCTGCAGAACATGAGCCCGACGCGGGTCATCCAGGAGATGATCAGCGGCGACCAGATCGTGACCACCAAGCAGGCCGGCGACTTCGTCGTATGCAACCTGTCGTCGGTGAACCTGGGCCGCGCGGTCACCGCGCAGCCGGACCTGCTGTCGCCGGACGTGCTGGAGCGGCTGATCCGGGTACAGGTGCGCATGCTCGACAACGTGATCGACCTCAACGACCTGCCGGTACCGCAGGCCACGATCACCAACCAGAAGTACCGCGCGATCGGCCTGGGCACCTTCGGCTGGCACCACCTGCTGGCGCAGAAGGGCATCGAGTGGAATTCCAAGCAGGCCGAGGACTACTGCGACGAGCTGTACGAGCGCATCAACTACCTGACCATCCAGGCGAGCCTGGCGCTGGCCAAGGAAAAGGGCGCCTACAAGGTGTTCAAGGGCAGCGACTGGCAGAACGGCGAGTACTTCAGCAAGCGCGGCTACGACAGCGCGCAGTGGCAGGAACTGGCCGCGCAGGTCAGCGTCAACGGCGTGCGCAACGCGTGGATGATCGCGGTGGCGCCGAACATGAGCACCGCGCAGATCGCCGGCTCCACCGCGTCGATCGACCCGATCTACAGCGCGTTCTACTACGAAGAGAAGAAGGACTTCCGCCGCCCGGTGGTGGCGCCGGGCCTGACCGTGGACACCTATCCGTACTACGAGAAGGGTGCCTACCGGGTCGACCAGTTCGCCAGCGTGCGCCAGAACGCGCGCCGCCAGCGCCACGTCGACCAGTCGATCAGCTTCAACTTCTACGTGCCCAGCGGCATCCGCGCCAGCACCCTGCTCGACCTGCACATGACCGCATGGAAGGAAGGCCTGAAGACCACCTACTACGTGCGCTCCAACGACATCGACATCAGCGAGTGCGAGTGGTGCTCGAGCTGATCGCCGCCGCGTAGCGGTACCCGACGCGTGCGGCGTTCCCGGGAACGCCGCACGCTGCCGCATCGCCCTGTCGCCGCGCCGCTGGCCGGCGCTCTCCATCCGACTACCGAATCCGACCCATGGCCATCGCGCTCGACCGCATCAAGATCCTCGAACCGATGCATCCCAACCGCTCCACCGGGATCATCAACGGCACCACCAGTGGCATCCTCAACTGGAACGACATCCCGTACCCGTCGTTCTATCGCGCGTACAAGGAGCTGTCGACCAACTTCTGGATCCCCGACGAGGTGGACATGAAGGGCGACGCCAAGCAGTACGGCGAACTGTCGGCGCGCGAGAAGAACGCCTACGACTCGATCATCGGCCTGCTGGCCACGCTGGATTCGCCGCAGACGCGCTTCATCTACAACGTCGCCGAGTACATCACCGATCCGGCCGCGCACGCCAACGCGGCGATCATCGGCCAGCAGGAAGTGATCCACAACGAGAGCTATTCCTACGTGCTGGCCTCGATCGCCGGGCTGGCCGACCAGAACCGCGTGTTCGAGATCGCGCGCACGCACCCGACCATCATCGCGCGCAACCAGCCGATCATGCAGGCCTACGACGACTTCATGCGCGAGAAGACCGCCGAGACGTTGCTGCGCTCGCTGATCCAGTCCTCGATCCTGGAGGGCATCAACTTCTATTCCGGCTTCGCGTACTTCTACAACCTGGTGCGGCAGAACCGCATGACCGGCACCGGCAAGATCATCAGCTTCATCAACCGCGACGAACTGGCCCACACCAAGTTCATCAGCGAGCTGATCCGCGCCATCATCGGCGAGAACGCCGAGCTGCAGACCAACGAGCTCACCGACTACGTGCACCAGGCGTTCGAGCACGCGATCCGGCTGGAGACCGAATGGTCCTCGGAAGTGCTCGACGGCATCGAGGGCATCGACGTGGACGAGATGATCCAGTACGTGAAGTACCGCGCCAACAAGATGTCCGGCATGCTCGGCATCGAGAAGCTGTACACCGACGCCAGCGACAACGTGATGCCGTGGATCAAGGCCTACGCGGACAACTTCACCGAGACCAAGACCGACTTCTTCGAGATGCGCAACGCCAGCTACAAGAAGACCAACTCGGACAACGGCTTCGATGATCTGTGAGGGGCCGGGATCGGGGATTGGGGATTGGCAACAGCGATGCCGAATCCGCTTTTCCGGATATCTGATCGCCCCTCCCGATCCGTGGACTCTTCGGAGCAGGATTCGGATTTGTGATTCGTGATTGATGGCCGTCACGTTGCCCGCTTCTACGAATCCCCCAAACCCCAACCCAATCCCCGCCTATGGACCTCCTGCTCGCCTACGCCTCGCTCAGCGGCAACACCCGCGATGTCGCGCGCCGGGTGCAGGCGCAGTGCGAGGCGGCCGGGCACCGGGTGACCTGCATCCATACCGACATGCAGACCCTGCACGGCGCGCTCGGCGATGCCGCGCGTGCGGCCCGCTTCGACCTGCACCTGCTCGGCAGCTGGAGCGACAACGCCGGACGCACCCCGGCGGAAATGAAGCGCTACATCGCCGAGCTGGTCGACGCGGCCGGCAAGGCGATCGAGGTCGCCGCGTTCGGCACCGGCGAGACGCAGTGGGGCATGGAGTACTACTGCGGCGCGGTCAAGCGCATCGCGCGCTTCTTCGACAGCCGCTATCCGTTGCTGGAGATCGAGCAGATGCCGCACGGCGAGCGCGACAACGCCGCGATCGGCGCATGGTGCGCGCAGGTGCTGGCGCTGCGCGCGGCCTCGCTGCCGGGCGCCGCTGCCGCCACGGCGCCGCGGGCGGCCACGCCCGACCCATGCCTGGCGGCGCGGGCAGGCGGCGCAGCCACCCCGGTCCAGGACCCGATGCCGCCGGATCCACGCTGATGCCGCCGTTTTCAATCACCCGGTGCCGTGGCCGATGCGTTCGGCGGCGGTGCTCTCCGAATTTTTTGATAGGCTTTCGCCCATGCTGACCACCATCACCGTTTCCACCGCCGAGCAGTTCGCCGACGCCGTCGCCGCGCATCCGCGCGTGCTGGCCGACTTCAACAAGGACAACTGCCCCGGCTGCCGCATGCTCGACAAGTCGCTGGAACGCTTCGCCGAGACCGACAGCGCGCAGGGCGTGACCTTGCTGAAGGTGAAGATGGAGGACGTGGGCGAGGAATTCTTCCGTGCCCAGGGCCTGCGCCAGACGCCGACGCTGATGCTGTTCCGCCAGGGCGAGGAAGTGGCGCGCGTGCCCGGCTTCGTGCCGCCGGCCAAGATCGACGAAGCGGTGCGTACGCACCTGGGTTGAGCGCGGTCGCTGCGGCCGATGCTGTGCGTCGATTAGCCGGTACCCGTTCACCCAGGTTCCTGCACCGACGATCATGCATGAACAACTGCCTGGGCGACGAGCCATCGATCAATGGAAGAAGCGGCGGGCTTGCCGCTCATGCCGCTGTCTCGCCGAATTCCTAGGCAACTGCCAGCCGCTCGTTGCGCCGCGCAGCATCCTTGTGGGAGCGACTTCAGTCGCGACGGGCGTTACCGATAAGGCCCGTCGCGACTGAAGTCGCTCCCACAGGTGACATTGCCGGCAGAGCGCGACAGCGCATGCCGAACAATGGTCGGACTTCCGTGCCTGACGACCTCCGCGGTACGCGGTACACCCTCGTCAACGCGCTTGACCTCAACTACGCTTGAGGTCGTCCAATAGCGGCTCCAGCACAAGGAGCCGCCATGCGCATCACCCAACTAGGCCTGCCCGCCAGCGATCCCGCGGCCGGCGCCGCCTTCTATCGCGATGTCCTGCAACTCCCGGTCGCGGCCACGCAGGTGCGCATCGGCTGGAGCCTGCTCGATCTGCTGCCCGCCGACGCCGAGGTCGGCAGCGTGCATCTGGCCTTCAACATCCCGTCTGCGCGCTTCGACGCCGCCTGCGACTGGCTGTCGCGGCGCGTGCCGTTGCTGCGCGACCCGCTGGGCGAGGTGCGGTTCGCGCTCGATGCAGCGTGGCAATCGCAATCGATGTATTTCGCCGGGCCCGACGGCGCGGTGCTCGAACTGATCGCGCGCAGGCCGTTGCCGACGCACGCTAGCGCCAACGGCGCGTTCTGCGCGGCCGAGTTGCTGTGCATCAGCGAGGTCGGATTGCCCAGCGCGCAGGTGCCGGCGGTCGCCACCGCGGCGCGGGACCGGATGGAGGTGCCTGCGTTCATGCCGCTGTCCGACGCGTTCGCGCCGCTCGGCGATCATGAGGGCCTGCTGATCGTGGTCGATGCGCAGCGGCGCTGGTTTCCCGAGCAGCGGCAGCTGCCGTACGCGCAGGGCGTACGCGTGGTCGTGGAAGGCGTGCGCGGCGGGCAGGTGTTGCGCGATGCGGCGGGATGGGAAGTGGTGTCGCGCTGAGGCTGTGGACGGGAGCGCTTGCCTGTGGGAGCGACTTCAGTCGCGACGGGCGTTACCGGTAAGGCGTCGTCGCGACTGAAGTCGCTCCCACAACAGGCAGGCTGTCTCCAGCATCGGCGATGGTCCGCTGGCTGATGGTCCGCTGGCTGGTCGCGGCTGAAGCCGCTCATGCAGTGGGGGCATGCGATCGTGTGCGTAGCGGTGAGGGTGCGCCAGGGGATGACTAGCCGCGCTTGCCCGCCGCGTGCGCCTGCGCCAGCTGCCACAGGTGCCGCACCACCGGCGCGGCCTGCGCGGTGGCCGGCAGCGCCGCCAGCGCCAGCCGCGCCATCGGCACGCGGCCTTCGATGTCCAGGTAGCGCACGCCGGGCAGCTGCACCTGGGTGGTGGAGGCCGGCACCACCGACACGCCGAGCTCGGCGGCGACCAGGTTGACGATCGAGGACATCTGCGGCGCCTCCTGGTCGATCTTCAGGTCGAAGCCGGACTGGCGGCAGGCGTCGAGGATCTCGTCGTACAGGCTGGTGCCGAAGCTGCGCGGGAACAGGATGAAGGGTTCGCCGGCCAGCGCCGACAGCGGCGCGCGGCGGCGTTTGCCCAGCGGATGCGCCGCCGGCACCGCGATCTTCATCGGTTCGTCGGGAAACTTCAGCAACTGCAGTTCCGGCGGCGTGGCCACGCTGTAGCGGACGAACGCGGCATCCAGGCGGCCGTGGACCAGCGCGGCGAGCAGCCCGGCGGTGTTGGTTTCCTCCAGCGCCAGTTCCACCGCCGGCCAGGCGCGGCGGAAGTTGCGCACCAGCGTCGGCACGACCGGATTGAACGCGGCCGAGGCGGTGAAGCCGAGCCGCAGCACCCCGGTTTCGCCGCGCGCCGCGCGCCGCGCCGCGTCGCCGGCGCGTTCCAGGTCGGCCAGCACGCGCCGCGCCTCGCGCTGGAACGCGCGCCCGGCCTCGGTCAGTTCGGCGCCGCGCGGCGTGCGCCGGAACAGCGGCGTGCCCAACTCGCGCTCCAGCGCATGGATCTGCTGGCTCAGCGGCGGTTGCTGGATGCCCAGCCGCGCCGCGGCGCGGGTGAAGTGGCCTTCCTCGGCCACCGCCAGGAAATAGCGCAGATGGCGCAGTTCCATGTCATATCCAGACGATATGGGGAGTGCTTGCATCATATATTGGACACTGGGTAGGCGCAGGCAAATACTGGCCGCCCATGTCCGTACCTGCGCTGCCGTGAATACCTCCAGTCGTTGCGATCCGGTGCGTGCGCTCGACGATGCGCCGCTGTTGCGCATCCGCCTGGCGCTGTTCCTGGCCGGCTTCGCCACCTTCTCGCTGCTGTACAGCGTGCAGCCGTTGCTGCCGGCGTTCGCGCGCGAGTTCGGGGTCAGTGCGGCGGCCAGTTCGCTGCCGCTGTCGCTGGCCACCGGCGGCCTGGCGGTGGCGATCTTCTGCGCCGGCGCGGTGTCGGAGAACCTCGGCCGGCGCGGGCTGATGTTCGCGTCGATCGCGTTGGCCGCCGTGCTCAACCTGGTCGCCGCGTGCCTGCCGCACTGGGACGCGCTGGTGCTGGTGCGCGCGCTGTCCGGCGTCGCATTGGGCGGGGTGCCGGCGGTGGCGATGGTGTACCTGGCCGAAGAGCTGCCGGCCAACAGGCTGGGCGCGGCCACCGGCCTGTACGTGGCCGGCAACGCCTTCGGCGGCATGGTCGGGCGCATCGGCATGAGCGTGCTCACCGACCATTTCGACTGGCGCGTGGCGCTGGCGGTGCTCAGCCTGGTCGACCTGCTGGCCGCGATCGGCTTCGTGTGGCTGTTGCCGCCGTCGCGGCACTTCGTGCGCCGCACCGGGATCAACCTGCGCTTCCACCTGCAGGCCTGGGGCGGGCACCTGCGCGACCGCCATCTGCCGTGGCTGTTCGCGATTCCGTTCCTGCTGATGGGCGTGTTCGTCAGCGTCTACAACTACGCCGGCTTCCGCCTGGGCGGGCCGGAATTTCGGCTCAGCCAGAGCCAGCTCGGGCTGATCTTCAGCGCCTACGTGTTCGGCATCGTGTCCTCGTCGGTGGCCGGCGCGGCGTCGGACCGCTTCGGCCGCGGGCCGGTGGTGCTGGCCGGCACGGCGCTGGCGGCGCTCGGCGTGGCGCTGACACTGGCCCATGCGCTGGCGGTGGTCATCGTCGGCATCGTGTTGCTGACCATCGGCTTCTTCGTCGCGCACTCGGCGGCCAGCGCCTGGGTCGGGCGTCTCGGCGGGCGCGCCAAGAGCCACGCCGCCTCGCTGTACCTGTTGGCGTACTACGGCGGCGCCAGCCTGGTCGGCTCGCTCAGCGGCGTGGCCTGGCAGCACGGCGGCTGGGTCGCGCTGGCCGGGTTGTGCCTGCTGCTGCTGGCGATCGCGCTGCTCGCCGCGCAGGTGCTGCGGCGCGGTGTCGACGACAGCCGCCCGTACGGCCGCTTCGGCCCGCATCCGCCGCGCGGCGAATAGCGGCCGGCTTTTTCCGCGCGGCGTCGGCCGCGCGCTTTCCGCTGCCCGGAGGCACCATGCAGATCGATCGGCTCGACCACCTCGTCCTCACCGTTGCCGACATCGGCGTCAGCTGCGCGTTCTACACCCGCGTGCTCGGCATGCGCGAGGTCCGCTTCGGCGAAGGCCGCACCGCGCTGGCGTTCGGCGCGCAGAAGATCAACCTGCATGCCGCCGGGCGCGAGTTCGAGCCGAAGGCGCGCAGGCCCACGCCCGGTTCCGGCGACCTGTGCTTCATCACCGCCACGCCGCTGGCGCAGGTGCGCGGCGAACTGGAGGCGGCGGCGGTCGCCATCGAGGACGGCCCGGTGCAGCGCACCGGCGCCACCGGGCCGATCCTGTCGCTGTACTTCCGCGACCCCGACGGCAACCTGATCGAGGTCAGCAACCCGCTGTAGGCGTGCGATCGGCCGCATGCATGCGGCCGTGCGCCACGAAACGCAGGCGCGTTCACGCGGCGACCTTGTGTTGACGCCACGGACGCTCAAGATAGGAAGACCCGCCGTCCCGGAATTTTCGCGATGTATCAGCTGCTGCAGCCACCGGATCCCGCCGACGCCGCGCCGCTGCCGTCGCTGGCGGAATTCATCGCCCGTCACCGGCGCCTGTTCGTGCTGACCGGCGCCGGCTGCAGCACCGATTCGGGCATCCCCGACTACCGCGACGCCGCCGGCGACTGGAAGCGCGCGCAGCCGGTCACCTACCAAGCGTTCATGGGCGAGGCGGCGACGCGGCAGCGCTACTGGGCGCGCAGCCTGGTCGGCTGGCCGCGCTTCGGCCGCGCGCGGCCCAACGCCACCCACGCCGCGCTGGCGGCGCTGGAAGCGCGCAGCCAGGTCGAGGTGCTGCTGACCCAGAACGTGGACCGGCTGCACCAGGCTGCCGGCAGCCTGGCGGTGATCGACCTGCACGGGCGCCTGGACGTGGTGCGCTGCATGGGCTGCGAACGGCGCCTGCCGCGCGAGGACGTCCAGCACGACCTGCTGCGGCTCAATCCCGGCTGGGCGACGCTGCAGGCCGGCCAGGCGCCGGACGGCGATGCGGACATGGAGGACGTGGACTTCGCCGCCTTCGCGGTGCCGGCGTGCAGCGCCTGCGGCGGCGTGTTGAAGCCGGACGTGGTGTTCTTCGGCGAGAACGTGCCGCGCGAGCGCGTCGCCGGCGCCTTCGCGCATCTGCAGCGCGCCGACGCGATGCTGGTGGTGGGCTCGTCGCTGATGGTCTATTCCGGCTACCGCTTCGTGCAGGCCGCGGCCAAGGCCGGGCTGCCGATCGCGGCGATCAATCTGGGCCGTACCCGCGGCGACGACCTGCTGACGCTGAAGGTCGCGCGGTCCTGCGCGCAGGCGCTGGACTTCCTGCTGCCGGCCGCCTCCGCCGCGCCGTGACGCGGCGATCGCCGCCGGGGCGGACGCCGCAAAAAGGGCGTTACCCGCGTGCGCTGCCCGACAGGCGGATGCGCGAAGTGCGTGCGTTGCGCCACGCGTTTTCGGTGCGCGCACAAACGCACTGATCCACTGGCGGTGGTTGATCGGCGCGCGCGCCCGCAGTGCAATGGCGCATTGCCCGCACGCGCGGGCGCCCCCCGCGGAACGCCACCTTGAGCCACCTGTTCTCGCCCCTCGCCCTGGGGCCGCTGTCGTTGTCCAACCGCATCGTGATCGCGCCGATGTGCCAGTACTCCGCCGAAGACGGCAAGGCCAGCGACTGGCACACCATCCACCTCGGCCAGCTGGCGCAGTCCGGCGCCGGGCTGATGATCCTGGAAGCCACCGCGGTGGAGCCGCGCGGGCGCATCAGCTACGCCGACCTGGGCCTGTGGGACGACGCCACCGAGGCGGCGCTGCGCGCGGTGCTGGGGTCGGTGCGGCGCTGGTCGCCGATGCCGTTGGGCATCCAGCTGGCGCATGCCGGGCGCAAGGCGTCCACGCACCGGCCGTGGGACGGCGGCGGCGCGATCGCGCCCGACCAGCCCAACGGCTGGCAGACCGTGGCGCCGTCGGCGCAGGCCTTTGCCGAAGACGGCCCGCCGCCGCAGGCGCTGGACCTGGCCGGCATCGAGGCGATCGTCCAGGCCTTCGTCGCGTCGGCGCGCCGCGCCGAGCGGCTGGGTTTCGAGCTGATCGAACTGCACGCCGCGCATGGTTACCTGCTGCACCAGTTCCTGTCGCCGCTGAGCAACCGGCGCGACGACGACTACGGCGGCAGCCTGGACAACCGCATGCGCCTGCTGCTGCGCGTGCACGCGGCGGTGCGCGCGGCGGTGTCGCCGCGGATCGCGGTGGGCGTGCGCATCTCCACCACCGACTGGGTCGACGGCGGCTGGGACGTGGCGCAGAGCATCGCGCTGGCGCAGGCGCTGCAGGCGCAGGGCTGCGACTACCTGCATGCGTCCAGCGGCGGGCTGGACCGCCACCAGCAGATCGCGCTGGCGCCCGGCTACCAGGTGCCGCAGGCCGAGGCGATCCGCCGCCAGACGTCGATGCCGGTGATCGCGGTAGGGCTGATCACCGAGCCGCAGCAGGCCGAGGCGATCCTCGCCGAAGGCCGCGCCGACGCCGTCGCGCTGGCCCGCGGCATCCTCTACGATCCACGCTGGCCGTGGCACGCCGCCGCCGCGCTGGGCGCCAGGCTGCGCCCGGCGCCGCAATACCTGCGCTGCGAGCCGCGCTCGGCGCGCGGCCTGTTCGACGCCTGACGTTCGCCCTTGCCGCACCCGTACAAGGAGTTTCGCGCATGACCATCGGATTTCTGGGCCTGGGCACGATGGGCCGGCCGATCGCCTACAACCTGCTTCGCGCCGGCCACGCCGTGTGCGTATGGAACCGCAGCGCCGCGCCGGCGCAGGCGCTGGCCGAGGCCGGCGCGCAGCGGGCCGATAGCCCGGCCGCGGCGGTGCGCGGCCCGATCCTGTTCTCGATGCTGGCCGACGACGCGGCGGTGCGCGAGACCCTGCTCGACCGCGGCGCCCTGGACGCGCTGGCCGCCGGCAGCGTGCACGTCAACCTGGCGACGATCTCGGTGGCGCTGGCGCGCGAACTGAGCGCGCTGCACGCCGAGCGCGGCGTGGCCTATGTGGCCGCGCCGGTGCTGGGACGCAGCGACGTGGCCGAAGCCGGGCAGCTGAACATCCTGGCCGCCGGCCACGCCGCCGCGCTGGCGCAGGTGCAGCCGCTGCTGGACGTGATCGGGCGCAAGACGTGGTATTTCGGCGCGGCGCCGGAGCAGGCCAATGCGGTCAAGCTGGCCGCCAACCTGTGCCTGGCCAGCGCGATCGGCACGATGGCCGAGGCCTCGGCGCTGGTGCGCGGCCATGGCGTGGACGCGGCCGAGTTCCTGGGCATGCTGGGCAGCACCTTGTTCGCCGCGCCGGCCTACCAGAACTACGGCGGCATGATCGCGCAGCAGCGCTACAGCCCGGCCGGCTTCAAGACCACGCTGGGGCTGAAGGACGTGCGCCTGGCGCTGAACGCCGGCGAGACCCGGCACGTGCCGATGCCGCTGGCCGCGGTGCTGCGCGACCAGTTCCTCGACGCGATCGCGCACGGCGACGGCGAACTGGACTGGTCGGCGCTGGCCAAGGTCGCCGCGCGCCGCGCCGGGCAGGGCTGAGCGCCCGGCACGCACGCGGCGCGCGTGGCCGGATCAGCTGGCGCGCGCGTGGCCGTCGCCGCGCCGGCGCCATGCCGCCGCCAGCGACCATGCACCGCCGCCGCGCACCGCCAGGTACAGCGCCAGCAGCGCCATCAGCGCCGGGAATTCGATGCCGCGGTCGATCCAGACCCAGGTCGGACCCAGCGCGACGCAGATCGCGATCATCTGCACCGTCACCAGCGCGGCGAGTGGGCGGGTGGCCACGCCCAGCGCCAGCAGCAGCCCGCCGCCGGCTTCCAGCAGCGCCACCAGCCCGGCCAGCAGCGGCGCGGCGGGCAGGTGCAGCGTGTGCTCGATCAGGCGGATCGAACTGCCCATCGGATCGGCCATCGAACCGTGCGCGGTGCCGAGCAGCTTGGGCAGGCCATGGGTCATCAGCAGCACGCCGAAGCCGCCGCGCAGCAGCGCATAGGCCGCAGGCTCGCGCCATGCGCGCGCTGCGCCCGGCGCGCGGTTCATGCCGCGCCCCGCGCGGCGCGCCGGTGCAGGCCGGCGGCGATCCAGCCGGCAGTCGAGCCGAGCAGCGCCGCCAGCGCCAGTTCGGCGAACAGCGCCACCGACGGCGGCTGGTGCGCGGCGAACCAGCTGACCAGCCCGAGGAAGAAGCCGAGCAGGTTGTTGAACACCGGCACGCGCGCCATCGACAGCACCAGCAACGACACCACGAACACCACCAGCGGCAGCGTCGCGGCGCCGAGCAGCGGCGCCAGCGCGGCGATCGCCAGCGAGGCGGCGATGCCGAGCAGCAGGCCGCCGAGCACGCAGGCGAAGTTGACCGCGCCCTGGCGCAGGCTCGGGGCGCGGGTGAAGTAGGCGATCCAGCCGATGAACATCGCCCACACCGGGACCTCCAGCACCAGCGCCGCCAGCGCCGCGGCGGTGGCGGCCACCGCCGACTCGGCGGCGTTCAGGCCCAGACCGGGCTTGCCGTCAGCGGCCATGGGACACCTCCTCGGCGGCCATGCGCGGCGCGAGCAGGTCGCCCAGGCCGATGCGGCGCAGGAATTCGCTGCGCACCCGGTCGGCGACCGCGTTGACCACCGCCGCGCCGTCGTCGGCCGGGTCCACGTGCACGCGGAACGGGCGCTTGCCGTGCGGCGCGTCCACGATCGCGACCATCGCCCGCGCCACCTCGGCCACGTCGGCGTCGTCCGGGACGCAGGCCGCCAGCCCGGACTGCGCCTGTTCGGCCAGCCCGGCGCTGGCGCCGTGCGCATAGGCGTGCGCGCGTTCGGCGTCGTCCGGGGTGCCGGCATGGGCGAAGTGGCGGGTGCCGTGGGTGAACGCGCCCGGGACCAGGATGCTGCTCTCGATGCCCCAGCGCGCCAGCTCGGCGGCATAGCTCACCGCCAGCGCGTCCATCGCCGCCTTGGCTGCGAAGTAGGGCGCGAGCAACGGCGGGGTGCCGCCGCGCGTGCTGCTGCTGCCGACCCACAGCAGCAGGCCGCGGCCCTGCCGGCGCAACGCCGGCAGCGCGGCGCGGTTGACCCGCTGCGTGCCGAGCACGTTGACGTCGTACTGCTGCGCGTACTGCTCGGGCAGGAATGCCTCGGCCGGGCCGAACACCATGTGCCCGGCGTTGTGCACGAGCACGTCCAGGCGCCCGGCCTCGGCGAGCACCTTGGCGACCGCCGCGTCGGCCGAGGCCTGCGACAGCACGTCCAGTTCCAGCGTGCGCAGGTCCACGCCGTGGCTGCGCGCATAGTCGGCGGCCGCGGCGACCTGCGCCGCGTTGCGGCCGGCGGTGTCGCGCATGCTGGCGTAGACGATGTGCCCGGCCTGGGCCAGCGCGCGTGCGCCCAGCGCGCCGAAGCCGCTGGACGCGCCGGTGATGAGGATGATCTTCGGGGTATCGCGGTTCATGGCTGTTCTCCGGTAGGGCCAGGCGGCGCGGGCGCCGCCCTGCGATGGCGCGGGACGGCGCGGGATCTCAAGCGAAGCCGCCGTTGGCGCGCAGCACCTGCGCGTTGACCCAGCCGCCGTCGGCGCCGGCGAGGAAGGCGACCACCGCGGCGATGTCCTCGGGCGTGCCCAGCCGCTCCAGCGGCGCCAGCCTAGCGCTCTGCTCGATCTGCTCCTGGCTCTTGCCCTTGAGGAACAGCTCGGTGCCGACCGGACCGGGGGCGACCGCGTTGACGGTGATGCCGCGTCCGCGCAGTTCGTTGGCGAGCACCCGCACCAGCCCTTCGACGCCGGCCTTGGAGGCGATGTACGGGCCGTAGCCGGGGAAGGACTTGGCGATGACGCTGGTCGACAGCGCGACGATGCGGCCGCCTTCGCCCAGGCGCTTGGCGGCCTGGGCGAGCACCAGGAAGGTGCCGCGCAGGTTGGTGGCGATGACCTTGTCGAAGTCGTCCAGGCTGCTCTCGGCGACCGGCGCGAGCGGCATCACGCCGGCGCTGTTGACCACCACGTCGATGCGGCCGAACGCCTGCGCGGCGCCGTCGAACAGCCTGGCCACGGCCTGCGCGTCGGCCACGTCGGCCTGAATCGCGACGGCGCGCCCGCCGGCCTCGGCGATCGCCTGCACCGTGGCCTCGGCGCTGGCGGCGTTGCCGGCGTAGTTGACCACCACGTCGAATCCGTCGCCTGCCAGCCGCAGGGCGATGGCGCGGCCGATGCCGCGGGAAGCGCCGGTGACCAGCGCGGTCTTGCGTGGGGAGGAAGCGGTGTCGTTCATCGGAAGGCTCCTGTGAGGCCGTCGCGGGGCGATGGCGTGAGGAGCATTCTTGGTGTTGGCCGCTTGTGGATAAATGCATCGGAACTGGCAAAACAATCCAATATCGGCCAACAATGCCGGCATGGACCGCTTCGATTCCCTGCGCCTGTTCACCCGGATCGTCGAGCTCGGCAGCTTCACCCGCGCCGCCGCCGAACTGGAACTGCCGCGCGCCACCGCCACCCACGCGATCAAGCAGCTGGAAGCGCGGCTGCAGGCGCGGCTGCTGGAGCGCACCACGCGGCAGGTCCGCACCACCGTGGACGGGCAGGCGTTCTACGAGCGCTGCCTGCACATCCTGGCCGAGGTGGACGACGCCGAAGGCACGCTGCGCCAGGCCGCGGCCAGCCCGCGCGGCCTGCTGCGGGTGGACATGCACGGCAGCCACGCGGTGCGCGTGGTGCTGCCGCGCCTCGGCGAGTTCCACGCGCGCTACCCGCACATCCGGCTGGCGATCGGCAGCGGCGACCGGCTGGTGGACCTGGTGCGCGAAGGCGTGGACTGCGCGATCCGCTCCGGCCGGCCGCGCGATTCGTCGCTGGTGGCGCGGCGGCTGGCCACGCTGCACGAAGTGGTCTGCGCCAGCCCGGCCTATCTCGCCGCGCACGGCGTGCCGCTGCATCCGGACCATCTGGCGCGGCACCGCGCGGTGCGCTTCTTCGCCAGCAGCCACGACATCGACTACCCGTTCGAGTTCATGGTCGACGGCCAGGTGTACGAGGTGGAACCGGAAGGATGGATATCGGTCAACGACGCCCAGTCCTACATCACCTGCGCGCTGCACGGATACGGCGTGATCCAGATCCCGCGCATGGGGGTGGAGGACTACCTGCGCGACGGAAGCCTGGTGCAGCTGCTGCCGGAATGGACTTCGCCGCCGATGCCGGTGTCGGTGCTGTATCCGCAGCACCGCCAGTCCTCGCCGCGACTGCGGGTGTTCATCGACTGGCTGGTGACGGTGTACCGCGAGCACTTCGGCGAAGAGTGAGCGCGGCGTCGCCGCTGCGGTCGCGGAGCGGTGTGCGCGCTGCAAGCGCGCGCATCGTGCATCGCGCAGGGCGCTGCGCCGTTGGACATGCCGCAGCCGCTGCGCGCACGGCGTGGCTCTCGCGCCGGCCGAAGTGCCGAGCCGGCCGGAAGGGGGGGGCGGAGTCGACGAAGCGCGCCCCGGCACGACGGCAGTCCACGCGTTCAGCAGGCGCGCCCAGCCCATTGCGATCGCGGAGCAGGGGACCTAAGCCGCCGTCGATGCCGCCATGCCTCGACGCCACGTCCCGCGTTCCGCACCCTGCATCGAGTCCCGGGTCCCGGGTCCCCAATCCCCAATCCCCAGTCCCCAGTCCCGCCGCTTCCCCTATCATTGCCCCGATGCGCCCCGACCACATCCTGACCCTGTCCTGCCCGGACCGTACCGGCATCGTCTACCGCGTCAGCGGCCTGCTGTTCGAGCACGGCTGCAACATCCTCGACGCGCAGCAGTTCGGCGACGAGGAGAGCGGGCGCTTCTTCCTGCGCGTGCACTTCGACGCGCCGGCGGCCGGCACCGTCGATGCGCTGCAGGCGCAACTGGCGCCGCTGGCCGCCGACTACGCGATGGACTGGCAGCTGCACGATGCGCGGCGCCGCGCGCGGCTGCTGGTGCTGGTCAGCAAGCAGGGCCATTGCCTCAACGACCTGCTGTTCCGCGCGCACAGCCGGCAACTGCGCGTGGACATCGCCGCGGTCGCCTCCAACCACGCCGATTTCGCGCCGCTGGCCGCGTCCTACGGCGTGCCGTTCCACCACCTGCCGGTGCATGCCGGCAACCGCGACGCGCAGGAAGCGCAGCTGCTGGCGCTGGTCGAGCGCGAGCGCATCGACCTGGTGGTGCTGGCGCGCTACATGCAGATCCTGTCGCCCACGCTGTGCCAGGCGCTGGCGGGGCGCGCGATCAACATCCACCACAGCTTCCTGCCCAGCTTCAAGGGCTCGCAGCCGTACCACCAGGCGCACGCGCGCGGGGTCAAGATCATCGGCGCCACCGCGCACTACGTCACCGGCGATCTGGACGAAGGCCCGATCATCGAGCAGGACGTGGCCCGCGTGGACCACGCCATGACCCCGCGCGAACTGGTGCGGCTGGGCAGCGACATCGAATCGCAGGTGCTGGCGCGCGCGGTGCGCCGCCACGTGGAGCACCGCATCCTGCTCAACGGGCATCGCACGGTGGTGTTTCGCTGATCCTGGGGACTCGGGACTCGGGACTCGGGACTCGGGACTCGCGAGCGCTGCGCTCGGTGCAGCGACGGGGCGCCTGCGCCCATCGGCGAGCTCAGGTCACAGCTCGAACCGATACCCCACGCCGTACACAGAGCGCACCCAGTCCTCGCCGCCGACGTCGGCGAGCTTGCGGCGCAGGTTCTTGACATGGCTGTCGACGGTGCGGTCGGTGACGATGCGGTGGTCGGCGTACAGGCGGTCCATCAGCTGTTCGCGCGAGTACACGCGGCCGGGCGCGGCGGCGAGCGTGCGCAGCAGGCGGAACTCGACCTGGGTCAGGTCCAGGTCGCGGCCGTGCACGCTGGCGCGGCACGCGGTCTCGTCGATCGCCAGGCCCGAGGCCGGTGCGGCGAACGGATCGTGGCGATGGCGGCGCAGCACCGCCTGCACCCGCGCCACCACCTCGCGCGGGCTGAACGGCTTGCAGATGTAGTCGTCGGCGCCGATCTCCAGGCCCAGCAGGCGGTCGATCTCCTCGGCGCGCGCGGTGACCATGATCACCGGCACGGCGCTGATGCCGCGCAACTCGCGGCAGATCTCCAGGCCGTCGCGGTTGGGCAGCATCAGGTCCAGCAGCACCAGGTCCGGCGTCTGCGCCCGGAACGCGCCCAGCGCCTGCGCGCCGTCGGCGATCCAGTCGTGGGAGTAGCCGGCCGCGCGCAGGTACTCGCCCAGCACCGCGGCCAGGCGCGGCTCGTCCTCGACGATCAGGACGTGTCCGAGCGGCTCGGCGTCCGCGTCCATCAGTCCTCCAGCGCCGGCAGCCGCAGCACGATGCGCAGGCCGCCCAGCGGCGAGGGTCCGGCGACGATGTCGCCGTCGTGGGCCTCGACGATGTTGCGGCTGATCGACAGGCCCAGCCCGCTGCCGCCGCTGGCGCGGTTGCGCGAGGCCTCGGCGCGGTAGAAGCGCTCGAACAGGCGCCCGAGCTTGTCCGCGTCCACGCCCGGCGCGCTGTCCTCGACGCTGATCCGCAGCTGCAGTCCGTCGCGCTCGCAACGCACCTGCACCTGGCCGCCGGCGTCGGTGTAGCGCAGCGAATTCTCCAGCAGGTTGGCCAGCAGCTGCTGCATCCGGCGTTCGTCCGCGTGCACGGGCAACGGGCCTGCGGCGATCTGCGCGCGCAGCGCCAGTCCCGCCGCGGCGAAGCGCGCCTGCATGCCGGCCAGCGTGGTCTCCAGCACCACCGCCAGGTCGATCCGCGCGCGCCGGTAGGCCAGCGCGCCGACGTCGGTCAGCGACAGTTCGTACAGGTCCTCGATCAGCTTGCCGAGCTGGCCGACCTGCTGGTGCAGCGATGCCATCGAGCCGGCCGTCAACGGGCGGATGCCGTCCTGCAGCGCCTCCAGCTCGGCGCGCAGCACCGCCAGCGGCGTGCGCAGTTCGTGCGAGATGTCGGCCATGAAGTCGCGCCGCGCGCGCTCGTTGTGCTCCAGCGCCTGCGCCAGCTGGTTGAAGTCGCGCGCCAGCTGGCCGAGTTCGTCGCGCGCGCGGGCGTCGATGCGCGTGGCGTAGTCGCCGGCGGCCAGGCGGTGGGTGGCGCCGGTGAGCCCGCGCAGGCGCCGCAGCAGCGTGCGCGACAGCAGCCAGCCGAGCAACGCGGCGACCAGCACCGAGGCGGTGCCGATCATCCACCATGCGCGCAGCTGCGCCTGGTAGAAGCGCGCGTCGGCCACGGCCAGGACCTTCTCGAACGAGCGCATCGCCATCCAGCCCACGGTCCGCCCGTCCACCACCACCGGGCGCATCACGTCGCTGCGATCCACGTCGGGATTGCCGATCAGGACCTTGTAGCGGCTGTCCAGCAGCGCGAAGCGCAATACCGCGCCGGTCTGGTCGGACACCGGCGGCGCGCGCGGCGCCAGCGTGGCGCTTCGCTCCGGCCGCATCAGCAGGAACCAGGCATCCGGGTTGTCGCGGATGAAGTCCCAGTTGCCATGGTGGGCGTAGCCGGCGCGCACCCGCGGCATCACTTCCATCATCCGCTCGATGCCCTGCTCGTTGAGGTAGTCCAGGAACGCCCGTTTCAGGAACAGCTGCATGGCCACGCCGTTGACCAGCAGCACCGCCGCGCACGCGGCCAGGATGGCGAGGAACAGCTTGGCGGTGATGCCCGGTTTCATCGTGGAGGAAGCAAGCGGTGGCGCGGCGACGGCGGATGCCGTGTATTAGCCGCGCCGCCGTGGGCGAAATCAAGCGAAACCTGAGCGCCCCGCGCATTCTCCAAATTTGCTGCACATTCGCGCCGTAGCGTGGCCAGCTTCCGCTAGACCGTGAGTTCGTCGCATGCCGTCGCCCGCTACCCGTCGCCGTTTCCCGCTGCCCTCGCGCTGGCTGCTCGCGGCCACGATCGCCGCTGCGCTGATTGCCTGCTCGCCCGAGCAGGCGCCGCCGCCACGCGAGACCGAGGTCGGCGTGCAGACCGTACGCGCGCAGCGCCTGGCGATGGACCAGACCCTGCCCGGACGCACCGTGGCCTACATGAGCTCGCAGGTGCGCCCGCAGGTCGGCGGCATCCTGCGCAAGCGGCTGTTCACCGAAGGCGACGAGGTCGTCGCCGGGCAGGTGCTGTACCAGATTGATCCGGCCACCTACCAGGCCGCCTACGACGCCGCGCGCGGCGACCTGGCCCAGGCCGAGGCCGCCGTGCTGTCGGCGCGGCCCAAGGCCAAGCGCTACGAAACGCTGGTGCAGCTGGACGCGATCAGCAAGCAGGACGGCGACGACGCGCTGGCCACGCTGCGCTCCAACGAGGCGGCGGTGCTGGCGGCCAAGGCGTCGCTGCAGAGCGCGCGCATCAACCTGGACTACACCCGCATCACCGCGCCGATCGGCGGCCGCATCGGCACCTCCAGCTACACCCCCGGCGCGCTGGTCACCGCCGACCAGGCCGACGTGCTGGCCACCATCAACCAGCTCGACCCGATCTACGTCGACGTCACCCAGTCCAGCGCGCAGCTGCTGCAGTTGCGGCGCCAGCTCGATGCCGGCCGGCTCAAGGCGATCGACGGCAAGGCCGAGGTCAAGGTGGTGCTGGAGGACGGCAGCACCTATGCGCGCAGCGGCACGCTGGAAGTGGTGGATGCGGCGGTGGACACCGCCACCGGCACGATCAAGCTGCGCGCGGTGGTGCCCAATCCCGAACACCTGCTGCTGCCCGGCATGTACGTCAAGGCGGTGCTGTCGATGGCGGTGGACGAGCAGGCCATCCTGGTGCCGCAACAGGCCGTCACCCGCAACAGCAAGGGCGAAGCGGTGGCGATGGTGGTGGGCGCGGGCAACAAGGTCGAGCAGCGCGTGCTCAGGACCGGCGAGGCCATCGGCGACCGCTGGGTGGTCAGCGACGGCCTGAAGATCGGCGACCGGCTGATCGTGCAGGGCCTGCAGAAGGTGGCCGCCGGCGCGCAGGTGAAGCCGGTCGAGGTCGCCGCGGGCCAGGCCGCCGCTGCGGCGGCGGGCGGCGCGCCTGCGGGCACCGCTGCGGCGCCGGCCAAGGCCGTGCCCACCGCCGCCGGCAGCGCCGGCAAGGCCGACTGAGGACTTCCCATGGCGCGTTTCTTCATCGACCGTCCCATCTTCGCGTGGGTGATCGCGATCGTGATCACCCTGGCCGGCGCGATCTCGATCTTCTCGCTGCCGCTGGAGCAGTACCCGGACATCGCCCCGCCGTCGGTCAGCGTCAGCGCCACCTATACCGGCGCCTCGGCCGAGACCGTGCAGAACTCGGTGACCCAGATCCTCGAGCAGCAGATGACCGGCCTGGACAACCTGCTGTACATGTCCTCCAGCAGCTCCTCGGCCGGCACCGCATCGATCACCCTGACCTTCGACTCCGGCACCGATCCGGACACCGCGCAGGTGCAGGTGCAGAACAAGGTCTCGCAGGGCGAGGCGATGCTGCCCGATGCGGTCAAGAGCAACGGCGTGACCGTCACCAAGTCGGCCAGCGGCAGCATGTTCATGGTGCTGGCCTTCACCTCCGAAGACGGCAGCATGGACAGCACCGACATCGGCGACTACATGGTGTCCACGCTGCAGGACCCGATCAGCCGGCTCAACGGCATCGGCGGGGTCAACGTGTTCGGCTCGGAATATTCGATGCGGGTGTGGCTGGACCCGGAGAAGCTGCGCACCTATGCGCTGATGCCCTCGGACGTGAGCGGCGCGATCTCGGCGCAGAACGCCGACGTCTCCTCCGGCGCGCTGGGCGCGCTGCCGTCGGTGCAGGGTCAGCAGCTCAACGCCACGGTCACCTCGCGCAGCAAGCTCAGGACCCCGGCGCAGTTCGAGGCCATCGTGCTGAAGTCGCAGGCCAGCGGCGCCACCGTGCACCTGCGCGACGTGGCGCGGGTGGAACTGGGCGCGGAGTCGTATGCGTCCAGCTCCAGGTACAACGGCAAGTCCGCCTCCGGCATGGGCCTGCAGCTGGCCACCGGCGCCAACGCGCTGGACGCGGCCAAGGCGGTGGAAGCCAAGCTCGAGCAGCTCAAGCCGTATTTCCCGGCCGGGCTGAAGTACGAGGTCGCCTACGACACCACGCCGTTCGTGCGCATCTCCATCGAGGAGGTGGTCAAGACCCTGCTCGAGGCGATCGTGCTGGTGGTGCTGGTGATGTACCTGTTCCTGCAGAACTGGCGCGCCACGCTGGTGCCGGTGATCGCGGTGCCGGTGGTGCTGCTGGGCACCTTCGGCGTGCTGTCGCTGCTCGGCTACTCGATCAACACCCTGACCATGTTCGCGATGGTGCTGGCGATCGGCCTGCTGGTGGACGACGCGATCGTGGTGGTGGAGAACGTCGAGCGGCTGATGAGCGAGCAGGGCATGTCGCCCAAGCAGGCGACCCATACCTCGATGGGGCAGATCACCGGCGCGCTGGTCGGCATCGCCCTGGTGCTCACCGCGGTGTTCCTGCCGATGGCGTTCTTCGGCGGCGCCACCGGCGAGATCTACCGCCAGTTCTCGGTGACCATCGCCGCGGCGATGATGCTGTCGCTGCTGGTGGCGCTGACCCTGAGCCCGGCGCTGTGCGCCACGCTGCTGCAGCCCATCGAGAAGGGCGGGCACGTCTCGCGCCAGGGCGTGCTGGGGCGCTTCTTCGGCTGGTTCAACGCGCGCTTCGAGCGCGGCGCCGACGGCTACGGCCGCGGCGTGGGCACGCTCATCGGCCGGCGCAAGCTCGGCTCGCTGGTCTACCTGGCGCTGCTGGCGGTGATGGCGCTGCTGTTCTGGCGCCTGCCCAGTTCGTTCCTGCCCGAGGAGGACCAGGGCATGCTGATGGTGATGTTCAGCACGCCGGCCGGCGCCACCCAGCAACGCACCCAGCAGTCGATCGACCAGGCCACGCAGTTCATCCTCAAGCAGCCGGAAGTGCAGGGGGTGATGACCATCTCCGGCTTCAGCCTGGCCGGCAGCAGCCAGAACTCGGGCATGGGCTTCATCCGGCTGAAGGACTGGGCCGAGCGCGACGCGACCGCGCAGGACGTGGCCAACCGCATCACCGGCACGATGATGGCCACGCTGAAGGACGCGCAGGTGTTCGCGCTGTCGCCGCCGGCGATCAACGGCCTGGGCTCCAGTTCCGGCTTCACCCTGCAACTGCAGGACGTGGCCGGCAACGGCCACGATGCGCTGGTGGCCGCGCGGCAGAAGCTGCTGCAGCTGGCCGCGGCCGACCAGGGCCTGAGCGCGGTGCGCTTCAATGGCCTGGACGATGCGCCCACCTACCGCGTGCAGATCGACGATGCCAAGGCCGGCGCGCTCGGCGTGGCGGCGTCGGACATCAATGCCACGCTGGCCACGGTGATGGGCGGCAGCTACGTCAACGACTTCCTCAACAACAACCGGGTCAAGCGCGTGTACGTGCAGGGCGAGGCCAGCGCGCGCATGCTGCCCGGCGACATCGGCCGCTGGTACGTGCGCAACGACAGCGAGGCGATGGTGCCGTTCTCGGCGTTCTCCAGCAGCCAGTGGGCCTACGCGCCGCAGGTGCTGACCCGCTTCAACGGCACCGAGTCGATGGAGATCACCGGCAGCGCCGCCAGCGGCATCAGCTCCGGCGACGCGATGGACGATGTCGCCGCGCTGGTCGGCCAGGCCGGCGAGAACATGGGCTACGCCTGGTCGGGCATGTCCTACCAGGAGCAGGCCGCCGGCTCGCAGACCTGGATGCTGTACGCGGTGTCGCTGGTGTTCGTGTTCCTGTGCCTGGCCGCGCTGTACGAGAGCTGGTCGATCCCGATCTCGGTGATGCTGGCGGTGCCGGTCGGCATCGTCGGCGCGTTGCTGGCCACATGGATGCGCGGGCTGTCCAACGACATCTACTTCCAGGTGGGTCTGCTGGCGACGATGGGCCTGGCGGCCAAGAATGGCATCCTGATCGTGGAGTTCGCCAAGGAACTGGAAGACAAGGGCCAGCCGCTGATCGAGGCCACGCTGCAGGCCGCGCGGCTGCGCCTGCGCCCGATCCTGATGACCTCGCTGGCGTTCATGCTCGGGGTGCTGCCGATGGTGGTCAGCAGTGGCGCCGGGTCCGGCGGGCGCCATTCGCTGGGCACCGGCGTGCTTGGCGGTACCCTGGTCTCCACCCTGCTCGGCATCTTCTTCGTGCCGCTGTTCTACGTGATGGTGCGCAGCGCGTTTCCCGGCAACAAGGCCGAGGCCGCACCGCTGCGCCGCGACGATGGCGAGGTGACCCCGTGATGCGCCTGCCGCTTTCCCGCCTGGCGCTGGCACTGGCCTGCGCCACCGCGCTGGCCGGATGCGCCAGCATGGCGCCGGGCTACGCGCGGCCGGATGCGCCGGTGCCAGAGACCTTCGTCGACAGCGGCAGCGGCACGGACGGCGACGCCGTGCCGGTGGCCGAACTGGACTGGCGCGAGGTGTTCCTCGACCGCCGCCTGCAGCAGACGATCGCGCTGGCGCTGGACCACAACCGCGACCTGCGCGTGGCGGTGCTCAACATCGACAAGGCGCGCGCGCAGTACCGCATCCAGCGCGCGGACCTGTTCCCGTCGCTGAACGCGACCGGCAGCCAGAGCGCGGCGCGCAGCAGCGCGGCGACCAGCGCCAGCGGGCGTTCGGAAGTGGGCCGCAGCTATGCCGCCGAGGTCGGCGTGAGCAGCTGGGAGCTGGACCTGTTCGGCCGCATCCGCAGCCTCAAGAACGAGGCGCTGGAAACCTTCCTGGCCACCGCGCAGACCCAGCGCAGCACGCGCATGAGCCTGGTGGCCGAGGTCGCCGCGGACTGGCTGACCGTGGCCGCCGACCAGCAGCGCCTGGCGCTGGCGCAGCAGACCCTGGACAGCCAGCGGCAGACGCTGAAGCTGACCGAATACCGGCATACGCAGGGCATCGTCTCCGGGCTGGACCTGGCGCAGGTGCAGACCAGCGTGGAAAGCGCGCGCGCCGACGTGGCCGCCTACACCACGCAGCTGGCGCAGTCGCGCAACGCGCTGGAGCTGGTGGTCGGCGCGCCGCTGTCCGCCGCGCTGTTGCCGGAACCTGCCGCCGCCGCCGAGACCGGGGTGGCGCTGGCGCCATTGTCGGCCACGCTGGCGTCGCGGGTGCTGCTGCAGCGCCCGGACGTGCTGTCGGCCGAGCACACGCTCAAGGCGGCCAACGCCGACATCGGCGCGGCGCGCGCGGCGTTCTTCCCGACCCTCTCGCTGACCGCCTCGACCGGGCGCAGCAGCGACGCGCTGTCCAGCCTGTTCGACGGCGGCAACCGCACCTGGTCGTTCGTGCCGACCATCAGCGTGCCGGTCTTCCGCGCCGGTGCGCTGAAGGCCGAACTGGACGCGAGCAAGATCCAGAAGGACATCACCATCGCCGAATACGAGCAGGCGATCCAGACCGCCTTCCGCGAGGTGGCCGACGCGCTGGCCGAACGCGCGCAACTGGACCAGCGCCTGGACGCGCAACGCGCGCTGGTCGCGGCCACGCAGCGCAGCTACACGCTGGCCGACGCACGCTACCGCAACGGCGTGGACAGCTACCTGGACGCACTGGATGCGCAGCGCACGCTGTACACCGCGCAGCAGAACCTGATCACCTTGCGCCTGACCGAAGCCAGCAACCGCGTCACCCTGTACAGGGTGCTGGGCGGCGGCGCCGACGCGCAGAGCGGCACGCCGGTGGCCGAGGCCGGCCCTTAGCGCAATCGATCGGTCACCCCCAGTTCGCGCGATCGTGTAGGAGCGGCTTCAGCCGCGACGGGCCAGGCCTGTCGCGGCTGAAGCCGCTCCTACAACAGTCTCCGGGCCTAGACCGCGCCAATGGAAGTCAGGCCATCCTTGCCGCCCTGTCACAGGTGCGCATGTTCAATTGAGTGTGCCCAACGATGGCGGCGGCCGTTGCCGCTTTAGTACATCGGCGCGTGCCAGGCCTCCATGCCCGGACACCGCCATTGCCAATCCCCAATCCCGGCCCTCACTTCACCTCGCCGCATTGGCATTCATCACCGCGTTGCGGCTGGCGTCCAGGTACTGCGCCGGATCGCGCATGCCGCCGGTGTGGCACTGGCCGGTGGTGTGGCCGCGGTTGATGGCGCCGGGCAACTGCGCGTAGACCTGCTCGGTGGTGCCGTCCTCCGGATCGTCCAGCACCAGGTCCGAGGCCGCGTTGCAGTAGTCGTTGGTGTACCAGTTGGTCTTGGCGAACGAGGTGCTGTAGTAGTTCACCTTGGCCCGCGACGCGGCCGGAATGCCGGCCAGCCACGCCGAGGCGCCGCTGTAGGTCAGGTCGCTGTTGGAGCCGCAGGCCACGCCGAACCACGAACCCACCGTCGCCAGGATGCCGGCCAGGTTGGTGCCCTGGTACGGCGTGCCCACCGACTGCATCAGCCGGTTGCCGGTGGCGTTGTCCAGGCCGCTCCAGTAGTAGGCGTGCAGGTGCAGCGCGGCCGCGCCGCCCTGGCTGTGCGCCACGGTGCCGAACGAGTTCCACTGGCTGCCGAACTGCGCGATCAGCTGCGCGAACTGGTCGTGGCTGCGGTTCTGGTTGGCATCGACGAAGGCCGAGGCACTGCTGAACTGCGCCACCGGCCACACGCCGCCGGAGCAGTAACCGTGCAGCAACAGCAGCCGCGCGCCGGTGGCCTGCGGCTGCGCGTCGCTGCCGGCGCGCGACAGCGACGCCGGACGCGGTCCCATGCGCATCGCCTCGTCGATGCCGCCGCCGCGCGCCACGCTGCTGCGGCGCAGTGCCGGCAAGGTCAGCGGCAGCGTGGCGCGGGTGGCCAGCGGCACGAAATGGTCCGGGTCCTCGATGCGCAGGTTGCGCAGCACGAACGGCGCGCGGGCGCCGGCGCGGACGATCCAGCGTTCGTCCACGCTCAGCGGCAGGCGCCCGTCCTGCGGCGCCAGCATGCCGCCCAGCCACGCCACCGGCACCGCGGCGCCGCCGCGGCCGGTACCCCACAGTTCGCCGAGCACCCGGTAATGCGACGGCGCCTTGCCGCTGGCGCTCACCGCGATCGGCAACGACAGCCGCGTGCCGTCCTGCGCGCTGGCGCTCACCGAATCGGCGACCACGCGCAGCGCAGTATCCAGCACCGGCAGCACGTGCTCGGCGGTACGCACGAACGGCTGGCCGCCGGCGTCGCGGCCATGTACCACCACTTGCGCGATGTACGCGCCGTGCGCCTGCGCCGGGAAATCGCCGGCGAACACGCCGTCGCCGGCGGCGCCGTCGCCATGGCGGCCGTCGTCGGCCATCGGCCATTGGGTGACCGTGCCGTCGGGCGCGACCACCCGCAGCTGCGCATCGTCGATGCGCCCGGCGCCGGCGCCCAGGGCGATGGCGCCCTTGTCGTCGGTGCCGCCGAGCAGCGCGGTCACGCCGATGCGCTGGCCGCTGCGCAGTTGCGCGCGGTCGCTGGGATAGGAGGCCAGCTGCGTGCGCGCATCGCCCTGCATCAGCACGTAGCCGCGCTGCGGCGCGGTGCCGTCGGCGCGCAGGGTTAGCGTCCAGGCGCCGTTGGTGGCGCCGTCGATGCGGTACTCGCGCGCGGGCAGCGCCGCTGCGCCTTCGCCCAGGCGCGTGGCCCTGGCGCTGGGCACGGTCGCGGCGGCGGCCGCGGCCGCTGCGCTGCCGCCGCGCGCGCCGGGCGCGAGCAGCTGCGGCTGCCAATCGCGCTCGCCGGACAACAGCACGAAGCGCAACTGGCCGTTCTCCACCGGCAGCGTGCCCTGCCACTGCGCCTGGCCGCTGCGGTCGCTGGCGAACTCCACCGGCAACAGCGCGCTTTTGGACAGGACCGCGCTGTCCGCCGCTGCCGGTGCGCGCATCTGCGCGAACTCCTCCGGCGGGCCGGCCAATTGTTTCGGCACCGGTTCGGCGGCCTGCACCGATCCGGCCGGGACGGCGAAGCACAGGACATAGACGGCGGACAATCTCGACAGCTTCGGCATGACGCACTCCCTGGCGTTGCAAACAGGCGAAGGACGCTGCCGGAAATGCCGTGCGACACGGCGGCGCGCCCTGGCGGGCACGGCGCCCCCTCGCCGCGAGATTCGTCACGGTTATACCGGCGGCGGTGTTACGCGACAAAGACGCAACGCAACAACCGCGCATATCTGGGATGGGCTAGGCGGTGCGGCGTGTGATGCCCGGCGTGAAGCGCGCCGGGCATCGCCGCTCACGCGGCCTGCGCCGGTTGCGCACGCAGCTGCCGTGCCGCCGCCACCATCGCTTCCAGCGCCGCGCGCGTCTCCGGCCAGCCGCGGGTCTTCAACCCGCAATCCGGATTGACCCACAGCTGCTGCGGATCCAGCACCGCGCGCGCCTTGTCCAGCAAGGCCACCATCTCCTGCGTGCCGGGCACGCGCGGCGAGTGGATGTCGTACACGCCCGGGCCGATCGCGTTCGGATAGCGCAAGCGCACGAACGCATCGAGCAGTTCCATCCGCGAGCGCGAGGTCTCGATCGAGATCACGTCCGCATCCATCGCCGCCACCGCCTCGATGATGTCGTTGAACTCCGAGTAGCACATGTGGGTATGGACCTGGGTGGCGTCGCGCACCCCGGCCGCGGCGATGCGGAAGCACTGCACCGCCCACTCCAGGTACGCCTGCCACTCGGCGCGGCGCAGCGGCAGGCCCTCGCGGATCGCCGGCTCGTCGATCTGGATCACGCCGATGCCGGCCGCCTCCAGGTCGCGCACCTCGTCGCGCAGCGCCAGCGCGATCTGCCGGCAGGTCTGCGCGCGTTCCTGGTCGTCGCGCACGAACGACCATTGCAGCACCGTCACCGGCCCGGTCAGCATGCCCTTCATCGGCTTGTCGGTCAGCGACTGCGCATACTGCGTCCAGCGCAGCGTCATCGGCGTCGGGCGCTGCACGTCGCCGAAGATGATCGGCGGCTTCACGCAGCGCGAGCCGTAGCTCTGCACCCAGCCGTGCTTGGTGAAGGCGAAACCGTCGAGCTGCTCGCCGAAGTATTCGACCATGTCGTTGCGCTCGAACTCGCCATGCACCAGCACGTCCAGCCCGATCTGCTCCTGCGCGCGCACGCAGCGCTCGGTCTCCGCCGCCAGGAACGCGTCGTACTCGGCATCGCCGAGTTTGCCGGCCTTGTGTTGCGCACGCGCCTGCCGCACCTGCGCGGTCTGCGGGAACGAGCCGATCGTGGTGGTCGGGTAGGCCGGCAGCCGCAACGCCGCCTGTTGCGCCTCGCGCCGCTGCGGATACGGCGACTGGCGGCGCCCGGCGTCCTCGCTCAGCGCCGCCACCCGTCGTGCCACGTCGGGGCGATGCACGCGCGCGGAAGCGCGTCGCGCTTCCAGCGCCGCGCGCGCCGCGGCCAGCTCGACCTGCGCGTGCGGCAGCTCCTGCAACGCGTCGGCCAGCGTGCGCAGTTCCTGCAGCTTCTGCCTGCCGAAGGCCAGCCAGGCGTACAAGTCGCGGTCCAGCGCCTTTTCCTGTTCCAGGTCCACCGGCACGTGCAGCAGCGAGCACGACGGCGCCAACCACAGGCGCTCGCGGCCGATATGCCCGGCCGCGTAGCGTGCCAGGGTCAGCGCATTGTCCAGCGGCGTGCGCCACACGTTGCGGCCGTTGACCAGTCCGGCCGACAGCACGCGCCCGGCCGGCAACGCCTGCAGCACCGCGTCCAGCTGCGCCACGCCGCGCACCAGGTCCACGTGCAGGCCGTCCACCGGCAGCGACGCGGCCAGCTCCAGGTTGTCGCCCAGTTCGCCGAAATACGTGGTCAGCAGCAGCTTCGGCCGCGGCGCCGGGGCCAGGAACGCATAGGCGCGGCCATAGGCCTCGCGCGCGGCGACGTCCAGGTCCAACGCCAGCGCCGGCTCGTCGATCTGCACCCAGTTGGCACCGGCCGCGTCGAGTTGCTGCAGCAGTTCGGCGTAGACCGGCAACAGGCTGTCCAGCAGCGCCCAGCGATCGCTGCCGTCCACCGTCTTGGACAGCAGCAGGAAGGTCACCGGCCCGATCAGCACCGGCCGCGTGGTGATGCCCAACGCCTTGGCTTCCAGGAACTCGGCCAGCGGCTTGTCGCCGCGCAGGCGGAAATGCTGGCGCCGCGCCAGTTCCGGCACCAGGTAGTGGTAGTTGGTGTCGAACCACTTGGTCATTTCCAGCGCGTGCAGGTCCAGGCCGTCCTCCTGTGTGCCGCGCGCCATCGCGAAGTAGCCGGCCAGCGGATCGGCATCGGCCAGCGCGCGGTAGCGTTGCGGGATCGCGTCGAACAGGAACGCGGTGTCGAGCATCGCGTCGTACAGGCTGAAGTCGTTGCTGGGCGGCAGGTCCACCCCGGCTTCGACCTGCAGCCGCCAGTGCCGCTGGCGCAGTTGCCGCGCCGTGTCTTGCAGGCTTGCGCCATCGGTGTCGCGGCGCCAGTAGCTTTCCAGCGCACGCTTGAGCTCGCGCCGCGCGCCGATGCGCGGGAAGCCCAGGTTGGTCACGATCGTCATGTGCGTTTCCTCATTGCGTTCATGGGCATTGAGGAACGAAGGAACCGCGCGCCGTCCGCCCGTTCGCACGGGACGCCCGCCACGCCAGCGACCTTCGCCCCCGCGGGCGAACCGGCGCCACGCGGGCAGGCGGAAGAGCGCAGCGCGGCGCAGGGCCACGGCACGGCTTCCGGCCGCCTCCCCGCGGAGACGCCAGGTCGAATCGGAGGACACGTCCTCCGGCCGGGGCCGGTATTCGGGCTGATGGACGAGCGCACCGTGTCGGCTGCGCGCCTACTGTCCGCCGCTTCCCAGGCCGGCATGCGCCGGCCCAGTGCCATTGACGGAGGTCGTTTCCATTCACCGCTGCGGGGCAGCTCCGGAATGGGCGGGCGCTTGCGGCGCCGGCCTTCACCGGATTCCCGTTTAAATCCATCCCTTCATCCGAATGAAGCGATGAATACCTTCGGCGAGCGCACGATAGGCCGGATGCGGCGGCGGGTCAAGCGCAAGTCAATGCGCGGGCAGGCATCGGCAGCGTTCATGGCGAACGTGTAAGCTATTGATCCCAAAGCCAATGATCTGACGCTTTCGCCAGCAGGCCGACAGCGCAGCACCGCGCGCCCGATGACGCTTCCGCTCCCGACCTCCGACCTGTCCGCGCGCTATGCCGCCTCGCTGCGCCTGTCCGTCGCCCCGATGATGGACTGGACCGACCGCCACTGCCGCGTGTTCCATCGCGTGCTGGCGCCGTCGGCGCGGCTGTATACCGAGATGGTGCACGCCAACGCGGTGATCCATGGCGACCGCGAGCGGTTGCTGGGGTTCGATGCGGCCGAGCATCCGCTGGCGCTGCAGCTCGGCGGCAGCGACCCGGCGCTGCTGGCGCAGGCCGCGCGCATCGGCCAGGACTCGGGCTACGACGAGGTCAACCTCAACTGCGGCTGCCCGTCCGACCGGGTCCAGGCCGGGCGCTTCGGCGCCTGCCTGATGCGCGAGCCGGCGCTGGTGGCCGATTGCGTGGCGGCGATGGTGCAGGCGGTGGACATCCCGGTCACGGTGAAGTGCCGGCTGGGCGTGGACCAGGACGACGACTACGCGGTCTTCCTCGCCTTCGTCGACCAGGTCGCCGCCGCCGGCTGCGGGCTGTTCGTGGTGCATGCGCGCAACGCCTGGCTGCAGGGGCTGTCGCCGAAGGAGAATCGCGAGGTGCCGCCGCTGCGCTACGACTGGGCGCACCGGCTCAAGCGGCAGCGCCCGCAGCTGCAGATCGTGCTCAACGGCGGCCTGGCCAGCGTGGAGGCGGCGCAGGCGCAGCTGGACGCGGTGGACGGGGTGATGCTGGGCCGCGCGGCGTACCACGATCCCTACGTGCTGCACCGCCTGGACGCGGCGCTGAGCGGCGCCGCGCCGCGGCCGCGCGCCGAGCTGCTGCGCGCGCTGCGTCCCTACGTCGAGGCGCGACTGGGCGAAGGCGTCGCGCTCAAGCACATCGCCCGCCACCTGCTCGGGCTGTTCCACGGGCAGCCGGGCGGGCGCGCGTTCCGCCAGGTGCTCAGCGAAGGCGCGCATCGTCCCGGCGCCGATTGGGCACTGGTCGAGCAGGCGCTGCAGGCTACCGCCGGCGAGCCGCGCGCGGCGGCATGATCACCCGCGATCGGCAGGCGTTCTTCGCCTACGCCCGCGGCTGCGCCGCCGACGCCGGCCCGGCGACCGCGCGCTCGGCGTTCCTGGTGATGCCGGACGGCTTCGCCCGCGCCGAGCAGTCGGCGCAGGACAACCGCTACATGGCCGCCGCGGCGGATTTCCACCCGGACCTGGCGCTGGCCCAGCACCGTGCGTTGCAGCGCGCGCTGTCGGCGGATCTGCCGGTGCTGGCCTTTCCCGGCGATCCGGCGGCGCCGGACGCGGTGTTCCCCAACAACGTCTTCGCCACCGCGCCCGGGCGGCTGATCGTCGGCCGCATGCGCCATCCGGTGCGCCAGCGCGAGGCGCAGCGCGCCGATATCCGCGGCTTCTTCGCCGTCACCCTGGGTTACGCCGAAGTCGACCTGTCGCAGCAGCCGCATCCGTGCGAGCTGACCGGCGCGCTGGTGATCGACCGCGCGCGCGGGCTGGGCTTCTGCGGCCTGTCCGAGCGCTGCGACGAGGCCGGCGCGGCGCTGATGCACCAGGCCTTCGGGCTGCGCGCCACGCTGCTGTTCGACCTGGCGCCGGGCGAGTACCACGCCAACGTGGTGCTGGCGGTGCTGGCCTCGCGCGCCGCGCTGGTGGCGCCGGCCGGATTCGCCGACCCGGCGCTGGCGCTGGCCATCGCCGCCTTCTATGGGCAGGGCGGGCTGCTGCTGGAGCCCGCAGCGCAGCGCGCGTTCTGCGCCAACGCCATCGCCGTGCATCCGCGGCGGGTGTGGATGAGCGAACGGGCCGCCGCCGCGCTACCGTTCAGCGTTCGCGTTCAGCTTGGCGAGGTGGGCCTGGAGGTCGCCAGCGTGCCGCTGGAGGCCCTGGAGGCAGGGGGCGGATCGCTGCGCTGCTGCGTCGCCGAGGTGTTCTAGCGCATTCATTTGACTGAACGGCAGCGGCCGCGGACGGAAAAGTTCAGACCGGATTCACCCCGAAAAATCAAGAATTTGCCTCGATTTTCAAGAATCGCGACCCAGGCCGGCACGGGTCCGCTTCACAACTTTTGAACGTTTCGGACCAGTCCGTTAGGATGCCAAGTCGTGATACCCGCCACCCTCCGCCGCTGCAGTACCGCCGCCGTGATCGCGCTCGCGATCGCCGTGGTCGGTGACGGCTGGGCGCAGGTGCCGCCGGGGCCTGGTCCGGGACCAGGGCCGGGTCCGGGGGCCATCGCCCAGGCGCGCGACCCGGCACGCGCCCGTGGCGACGGCAGCTCGCTGTCCGACGCGGTGCGCCGGGTGCAGCGTTCCACCGGTGGCCAGATCCTTGGCGCCGAGCGGGTGCCGTTCGACGGGCGCGACATCAACCGCGTCAAGTACATGGATGGGCGCGGACGGGTCCGCTACATGGACGACGACCCCAATCCGCAGCGGCCGATGCCGCGCGCGCCGCGTCCGGTGCCGACCGATGAACCACCACGCAACGATAACCCCTGAGCCCGGATAGTCCGGTTCATTCTGTAACAAAGTCCTGGCCGTCGGCCATCTGCAAGTCACTAGGGAGAGTTCATGCGTATCCTTCTGGTCGAAGACGAAGCTCCGCTGCGAGAGACCCTGGCTGCTCGCCTGAAGCGCGAAGGCTTCGCGGTGGATGCCGCGCAGGACGGCGAGGAAGGGCTGTACATGGGCCGCGAGGTGCCGTTCGACGTGGGCATCATCGACCTGGGCCTGCCGAAGATGTCGGGCATGGAGCTGATCAAGGCGCTGCGCGACGAAGGCAAGAAGTTCCCGGTGCTGATCCTCACCGCGCGTTCCAGCTGGCAGGACAAGGTCGAGGGCCTGAAGCAGGGCGCCGACGACTACCTGGTCAAGCCGTTCCATGTCGAGGAGCTGCTGGCGCGGGTCAACGCGCTGCTGCGCCGCGCCGCCGGCTGGAGCAAGCCGACCCTGGAATGCGGGCCGGTCGCGTTGGACCTGGCGGCGCAGACGGTCAGCGTCAGCGGCAGCAACGTGGATCTGACCAGCTACGAATACAAGGTGCTCGAGTACCTGATGATGCACGCCGGCGAACTGGTGTCCAAGGCCGACCTGACCGAGCACATCTACCAGCAGGACTTCGACCGCGACTCCAACGTGCTGGAGGTCTTCATCGGCCGCCTGCGCAAGAAGCTGGACCCGGACGGCGAGCTGAAGCCGATCGAGACCGTGCGCGGCCGCGGCTACCGTTTCGCGATCCCGCGCAACGAAGGCTGAGCCGCACCGCGCAGGCAGCGAGCGTAACGTGCGCGGCCGTTCCCGGTTCGTCAGGCGCTGGCTGCCGCGCTCGCTGCAGGCGCGGCAGCTGCTCGCCGCCAGCCTCAGCCTGGTGGCGTTCCTGGCCCTGGCCGGCTACGCGCTGGACCAGGCCTTCGCCGACACCGCGCTCAACAACCTGCGCGAACGGCTGAAGAGCTACGCCACCGCCTACGCCAACAACATCGACGTGGCGCGCGACGGCTCGCTGTACATCAACAACGACAAGCCGCCGCCGGACACGCATTTCGACCGTCCGGGCAGCGGCCTGTACGCGCAGATCGTGATGCCCAACGAACGCTGGATCTCGATGTCCAGCGAAGGGCCGCTGCCGCCGACCGGGCAGATGCTGGAGCCGCGGCAGGAGACCTTCGACGGGCCGCTGCCGATGACCCAGATCGACGGCAGCGAGGGCGAGGTCTACCGCTACGGCATCGGCCTGGCCTACGTGCGCCGGGACAAGGAAACGCCGGTGACCATCTACGTGATGGAGGACACCCGCGCGCTCGGCGCGCAGCTGCGCGTGTTCCGCGGACGGGTCTGGTTCTATCTGGGCGGCGCCGGCCTGATCCTGCTGCTGCTGCAGACCGTGATCCTGCAGTGGAGCCTGCGCCCGCTGCGGCGGGTGATCAACGAGCTGACCAAGGTGCAGCGCGGCGAAGCGATCCGCATGGGCGACCGCCATCCGCGCGAGCTGGAGCCGCTGACCGACAGCATCAACGCCTTCATCGAAAGCGAACGCGAGAACCTGGACCGCCAGCGCAACACGCTGGCCGACCTGGCGCACAGCCTGAAGACGCCGCTGGCGGTGCTGCGCACCCAGCTCGACAGCGGCGCGCGCGAGGTGGACCTGCGCGAGGAACTGGACATCCAGCTGCGGCGCATGAACAACCTGGTGTCCTACCAGCTGGCGCGCGCGGCTTCCAGCGGCCACAAGCTGTTCTCCGCGCCGCTGCCGATCGAGCCCAACGCCGAGGAAATCGTCCGCGGCCTGGAGAAGGTCTACGCGGCCAAGGGCGTGCTGTGCGAGTTCGACATCGATCCGGCCGCGCGCTTCCACGGCGAGCCGGGCGATCTGCAGGAACTGCTCGGCAACCTGCTCGAGAACGCGTTCAAGTGGGCGCGGCGGCGCGTGCTGTTGACCGCGCGCCCGACCCAGGCCGCCGGCAGCCGCCGCGCCGGCATGGTGCTGTCGGTGGACGACGACGGTCCCGGCATCGCGCCGGAGGACGTGGTCCACATCCTGCAGCGCGGCGTGCGCGGCGATGAGCGCGTGCACGGCCACGGCATCGGCCTGGCGATCGTGCAGGATCTGATCAAGGGCTATCGCGGCGAACTGCAGGTGACGCGCTCGGAGGAGCTGGGCGGGGCACGCTTCCTGGTCACATTGCCGCCGGGCCTGTAGCGGTTCCCGCACTCGCGCGTCCGCCTGCGCGTTGCGGCGTGGCGCACCTGTCGACCTCGGCGTATCGGCATCGACATCCAGGCGCGCGCATCGCGCTGCGGCTGAATTCCACGCAAATGCGCGCTCGTCCGGCTACGGAAGCTTAACGCGTCCGCTGCCCAGGCGCGGATACTGCGCGTTTCCTGCCGCCGCATCCGCGCGAGGAGCCGCATGCCCCCAGTCCGGCGCCGTTCCGCGTCCCGCACGCCGATGCGCCTGCGTGGCCGCCGCCTGCTGCGCCATGCGCAGCGGCTGCTGCTGTCGGCGCTGCTGGTGCTGTTCACCGTGGCGGCCATCGCCGGCAGCGGCAAGCTGATCGAGCACGACGACGCACGCTGGCTGCAGTCGATGACCACCGGCCTGGACAGCGCCAGCGTCGCCCGGCTGCAGCAGGACGGGCGCAAGCGCTTCCTGCGCGACCAGCTGCGTCCCGCCGCCGGCGACGACCAGCTGCCGGCGCAGGTGCGCGCGCAGCTGGACGGCTACGATGCGTTGCGCACGCCGGTGCAGGACCTGCTCGCGGAGCTCGCGGCGCGCCAGCAGGCGATCAAGGCGCTGCCCGACGGCGAGGCCAAGGTCGCGGCGAAGAAGGCGCTGCAGCAGCGCGCCGACGCGCTGCTGGCGCAGGCAAGGCAGGCGCAGCTGTTGCGCGCGGTGTATTCGCGCGACCAGCTGCGCGAACAGATGGCGTGGTTCTGGCTCAACCATTTCAGCGTGTTCGCCGACAAGGGCCGGGTGCGCTGGGCCGTGGCCGACTACAGCGAGAACGCGATCCGCCCGCACGCGCTGGGCAAGTTCTCCGACCTGGTGATGGCGACGCTGCAGAGCCCGGCGATGCTCGAGTACCTGGACAACGCGCAGAACGCCAAGGGCAAGGTCAACGAGAACTATGCGCGCGAACTGATGGAACTGCATACGCTCGGCGTGGACGGCGGCTACGACCAGCGCGACGTGCAGCAGCTGGCGCTGATCCTCACCGGCGTGGGCATCGTGCCGCCCAACCGCGACGCGCCACCGCGCCTGCCGCCGGCGCAGCAGGCGCAGTACCTGCGCCGCGGCGCGTTCGAGTTCAATCCGGCGCGGCACCAGCCGGGCGACAAGACCCTGCTCGGCCAGCGCATCGCCGGCGGCGGTTTCGACGAGGTGCAGCGCGCGGTGCAACTGATCGTGCGCCAGCCGGCCTGCGCGCGCTTCGTCTCCCGGCGCCTGGCCGAGTACTTCGTCGCCGACGATCCGCCCCCGGCGCTGGTGGCGAGGATGGCGCGCAGCTTCGAACGCAGCGACGGAGACATCGCCGAGGTGCTGCGCACCCTGTTCACCTCGCCGGAGATGGCCGCTGGCGCGCAGCGCAAGTTCAAGGATCCGTACCGATTCCTGGTGTCGTCGCTGCGCCTGGCCTACGACGGCCAGGTCATCGTCAATCCGCGGCCGCTGCTCGGCTGGCTGAGCCAGATGGGCGAACCGCTGTACGGGCGCATCACCCCCGACGGCTGGCCGCTGCAGTCCAGCGCATGGAACAGCTCCGGACAGATGGCGCAGCGCTTCGAGATCGCGCGCGCGATCGGCGGCGGCAACACCCAGCTGTTCACCCTCGACGGCCAGCAGCGCGCCGGGTTCCCGCAGCTGGCCACGCCGCTGTACTACCAGGCGGTCGAGCCGCAGCTCGGCCCGGCCACGCGCCAGGCGCTGGCGCAGGCGCGTTCGCAGCAGGAATGGAACGCGTTCCTGCTGGCCTCGCCGGACTTCAACTACCGCTGAGCGCAGCGACCGCGGAGACCGCCATGCACCGTCGCCAGTTCCTGCTCGCATCCGCCGCCGCCGCGGCCAGCCTGCCGTTCGCCGGACGCCTGTTCGCGGCGCCCGCGCCGTCGCCGCGCCTGCTGCTGGTGTTCCTGCGCGGCGGCTACGACAGCAACAACCTGCTGGTGCCGTACGCGAGCGACTTCTACCACGAGGCGCGGCCGAGCCTGGCGATCGCGCGTCCCGATCCGGGCGAGGCGGACAGCGCGATCGCGCTGGATGCGCAGTGGGGGCTGAATCCGGCGCTGCGCGAGAGCCTGCTGCCGCTGTGGCAGCGCAAGCAGCTGGCGTTCGTGCCGTTCGCCGGCACCGACGACCTGTCGCGCAGCCACTTCCAGACCCAGGACGACATCGAGGCCGGCGCGGCGGCGGGCCAGCGCGGCGACTACCGCTCCGGCTTCCTGGCGCGCCTGTCGCAGGTGGCCACCGGCACGCCGTCGATCGCCTTCACCGATTCGCTGCCGCTGAGCTTCCAGGGCGGCGGCGACGTCCCGAACCTGTCGCTCAAGCGCGCCGCCACGCCAGCGTTCGATACGCGGCAGGCGGCGATCCTGGCGCAGATGTACCAGGACACGCCGCTGGCGTCGGCCGCGCACGAGGGCCTGGCGCTGCGCCAGCAGGTATCGCAGGCGCTGCGCGAGGAAATGGCGCAGGCCAACCGCGGCGCCGCCAGCGCGCGCACCTTCGCCGAGGAAACGCGGCGCATCGCCACGCTGATGCGCGACCGCTACCGGCTCGGCTTCGTCGACGTCGGCGGCTGGGACACCCACGTCAACCAGGGCAGTACCGCCGGCGCGCTCGCCAACAATCTCAGGAACCTGTCCGAGGGCCTGGCGGCCTACGCCGACGCGCTCGGCCCGCACTGGCGCGACACCGTGGTGGTGGTGCTGTCCGAGTTCGGCCGCACCTTCCGCGAGAACGGCGACAAGGGCACCGACCATGGCCACGGCACCGCCTACTGGGTCCTGGGCGGCGGCATCGCCGGCGGGCGCATCGCCGGCGAGCAGGTGGCGGTGACCCGCGCGGCGCTGTTCCAGGACCGCGACTACCCGGTGCTGACCAACTACCGCGACCTGCTCGGCGGCCTGCTCGGGCGCATGTGGGGCCTGTCGCCGGCGCAGCTGCAGCGGGTGTTCCCGCAGGCGCAGGCCAGGGACCTGCGCCTGGTGTGACGCGGCCGCGCGCCGGCGCGGCGCGCCGGGCCGCTCACCGCGCGGCGAACGGCGGCGGCCCGTAGAACCGCGCCAGGTGCGCGGCCACCTCCGGCATCTCGCGTTGCAACCGCTGCGGCGCGGAGAAATGGTATTCGCTGACCACGGCGAAGAATTCCTCGGGCGCCTCGGCCGCGTACGGATCCAGATCGGTCGCGCGGCCGTCGGCGACGCGCGCGCAGAACGCGTCGTAGCTGCGCTGGAAGTCGGCGGCCCATTGCCGCTGCCAGTCGCGCGGCAGCGGCGGGGTGCCGTCGAGCGCGCCGTCCAGCACGTCGAGCTTGTGCGCCATCTCGTGCACCGCCACGCAGTAGCCGGCGCGCGGTTCGTCCAGGTCGGCCTGCACGTCGGCCCACGACAGGATCAACGGGCCGCTGTCCCAGGATTCGCCGATCAGTTCGTCGTCCCACTCGTGCAGCACGCCGGCCGCATCGACATGGCTGCGGCGCACCCGGAATGCGTCCGGGTACACGATCAGCTGCGACCAGCCGCGCATGCCCTGTTCGCCGAAGCGCAGCAGCGGCAGGCAGCACAGCGCCGCCAGCAGCGCGCGCTGCGCCGCATCCAGCACCAGCCCGTCCACCGGCGATATGGTCTTGTGCTGCAGGAACAACGCGGCCAGCGCGCGCAACCGCTGTTCCTGCGGCGCGTCCAGCGCGGCGACCCAGGCGCAGCGCTGGCGGACGGGCCGCCAGTGCGCGTCGTCGATCGCCGGCGGCGCCGGGCGCAGCCAGCGCCACCAGCGTGAAATCAGCGGAACATCCCCGGCAGGAAGCTGTGCCACTTGGGCATGCGCAGGCGCGGCATCAGGTCGCTGTCGCCGCCGCCACCGCCGCTGGGCGCGGGCGCCGGCTTGGACGCCGGTGCGCGCGGCGCGGCCGGGCGCGGCGCGCTGCCGTCGGGTTCGGCGCTGTCGGCGTACACGCAGGCGCCGCGCTCCTTGGCCACCAGCGCGTCGGACGCGTGGGCGGCTGCCAGCGGAAGCAGCAGCAGGGTCAGGCACAGCACGAATCGGCGCATCGTCGGCATCCGGGGCGAGCGGCGGTGGTCGCCGATTCTAGCGCGGCTTTGTTGCCGGTGCAGGCCGGCCAGGCGCCGGCGCGGCGCTTCCCGCATAATTTTCCCCTTCGAGGCGTTGGAACCGGCGTGGACGATCGCGAACTATTGGCCCGGCTCAGCCAGGGCCGCCTTTCCGGCGACGCGCTGGCGCGTTCGTTCGGGCTCACCCGCGCCGCGGTGTGGAAGCGCATCGAAGGCCTGCGCGCGGCCGGCGTCGAGATCGACGGCCGCGCCGGCCAAGGCTACGGGCTGGCGCGGCCGCTGGAACTGCTCGACGCCGAGGTCCTGCGCGCGGCGCTGGCGCCGGCGGCGCGGGCCGAGCTGGGCGCGCTGGAGATCGCCTGGAGCCTGGCCTCGAGCAACAGCGCCCTGCTGGCGCGTCCGGTGCCGGCGCAGGGCTGCGCGGTGCTGCTGGCCGAGCGCCAGACCGGCGGGCGCGGACGCCGCGGCCGGGTCTGGGCTTCGCCGTTGGCGGCGCACCTGTACCTGTCGGTGGCGCGCGGCTTCGCCGGCGGCCTCGGCCGCCTCGGCGGCCTCAGCCTGGCGGCGGGCGTGGCGGTGGCCGAAGCGCTGCGCGAGCGCGGCTTCGCCACGGTCGGGCTGAAATGGCCCAACGACCTGCTCGCCGACGGGCGCAAGCTGGGCGGGCTGCTGGTCGAGGGCGGCGGCGAGTTCGCCGGCCCGGCGCATGCGGTGATCGGGCTGGGACTCAACGTGCGCATGCCGGCCGCCAGCGCCGCCGGCATCGGGCAGCCGTGGACCGACCTGGCCAGCCTGGCCGGCGCCGAGGTCTCGCGCAACGCCATCGCCGCGGCGGTGCTGTCGCACCTGCTGCCGGCGCTGGCGCTGTTCGACGCGCAGGGCCTGGCGCCGTTCCTGCCGCGCTACGCGGCGCTGGACCTGCTGGCCGGGCGCACGGTGCGCATCGACGAGGCCGGCGTGGTCAGCGAGGGCCGCGCGCTCGGCCTGGCCGACGACGGCGCGCTGCGGGTCGCCTGCGACGGCGGCGAACGCCGGATCCATGCCGGCGAAGTCAGCGTGAGGCCGGCATGAGCGACTGGCTGTTCGACCTGGGCAACTCGCGCTTCAAGTTCGCCGCGCGGCACGCGCGCGGCGCCGGCGCGGTGCAGGCGTGGGCGCACGGCGCCGAGGCGATGGACGCGGCGGCGGTCGCGGCGCTGCCGCGCGGCGACACCGCCTACGTGGCCAGCGTCGCCGCGCCGGCGCTGACCGCCGCGGTGCTGGACGCGCTGCGCGCGCGCTTCGGTCAGGTGCGCGTGGCGCGCAGCGCGGCCGCCTGCGCCGGCGTGCGCATCGCCTACGCGCAGCCGCACAGGTTCGGCGTGGACCGCTTCCTGGCGCTGCTCGCCGCGCACGGCGCCGGCGACGTGCTGGTGGTGGGCATCGGCACCGCATTGACCGTCGACCTGCTCGATCGCCACGGCCAGCACCACGGCGGGCGCATCGCGCCATCGCCGACCACGATGCGCCAGGCGCTGCAGCAGCGCGCCGCGCAGCTGCCGGCCGAAGGCGGCGCCTATCGCGAGTTCGCCGACGACACCGCCGATGCGCTGGCCTCCGGCTGCGACGGCGCCGCGCTGGCGCTGATCGAACGCAGCCTGCAGCAGGGCCAGGCATTGCTGTCGCGGCCGCCGCGGCTGTTGCTCCACGGCGGCGGCGCGCCGGCGTTGCTGCCGTGGCTGGACGCCGCCGAGCACCGGCCCTCGCTGGTGCTGGACGGACTGGCGCTGTGGGCGGCGCAACCGGGCCACGACGCCGCGCAGGGCGCCGGGTAGAATCGGCGCATGCTCGTCCGCGCCCTGCTCGTCGTCCTGATCATCCTCAACCTCGGCGTGGCGCTGTGGTGGGCGACGCAGCCGCAGGCCGCGCCGGTTCCTGCGCCGCCTTCGCCGCCGCCGGGCGTGGCGACGCTGCAACTGCTCGATGCCGGCCCCGCTCCCGCTGCCTCGGCGCCGGCCAAACCCGCATTGCCGGCGGTGCCGCTTTCGCCATCGGTGCCTGCGTCCGACACCCCGGCTTCTGCCGCCGTGGCGTCGGTGCCGGCGGCGTCCGTCGCCGCCGCTACGCCGCCGCCCGCGCCCGCGCCTGCGCCGACGCCGACGCAGCCCGATGCGGCCGCCGCGCCGCCGGTGTGCCTGAGCGTGGGACCGTATCCCGATCGCGCCGCCGCCGATGCGGCCGCCGCGACGCTGGCCGCGGACCTGCCGCGTGCGCGCGTGCGCGAGGTCGGCGACAGCGACGCCACCAGCTTCCGCGTGCTGCTGCCGACCATCGGCGGCGAGGACGGGGTCAAGGCCGCGGTCGAGCGCATCGTCGCCGCCGGCATCCGCGACTACTATCCGATCCGCCAGGGCGAGGAAGCCGGCGCGATCGCGCTCGGCCAGTACCGCAGCCGCGAAGGCGCCGAACGCCGCCGTGCCGAACTGGCCAAGGCCGGCTTCAACGTCGAACTGATTCCCAGCGGCGGCAGCGGCCAGCCGCGCTGGTGGCTGGACCTGCGCGTGGCGTCCGCGGCGCAGGCCGGCGCGCTGCGCCGCCAGCTCGGCGCGGCGCGGCAGCGCTCACTGGACTGCGCCGCGCTGCGCTAGAATGGCGCGCCGCCACGCGGCACGCGCGTCGCGCAGCCTTTGCCGGCATAGCTCAGTTGGTAGAGCAACCGCCTTGTAAGCGGTAGGTCCCCAGTTCGAATCCGGGTGTCGGCACCATCCCGTCTGTCTCCGCTGCACTGCGTCGCAGCTTGGTTGCGCGCGCGGCATCCATGCGCCGCCTGCTGCGCCGCGGCGGGTCGCCTCGCGACCGTCTCGCTAGACTGGCGAACATTTTTCGCTGGAGCGTGTCGATGAATTCTCACTATCTGCCGGTGTCGCTGATCGGCGTGCCGACCGACATCGGCGCCGGCCATCGCGGCGCGCGCATGGGGCCGGAGGCGCTGCGCATCGCCGGATTGCACGAGGCGCTGGCCAATCATGGCGTGGAGGTGCGCGACCTGGGCAACCTGGATGGGCCGCGCAATCCGTGGCAGGCGCCGGTCGGCGGCTATCGCCATCTGGACGAGGTGGTGGCATGGAATCGCGCGCTGATGGAGGTCAGCTACGCCGAACTGCGCGCCGGGCGCATGCCGATCATGCTCGGCGGCGACCACTGTCTGGGCATCGGCTCGATCACCGCGGTCGCGCGCTATTGCCGCGAGCAGGGCCGCCAGCTGCGCGTGCTGTGGCTGGATGCGCATTCGGACTTCAACACCAGCGACGTGACCCCGTCGGGCAACGTGCACGGCATGCCGGTGGCGTGCCTGTGCGGCCTGGGGCCGGAGGCCTTGACCCACCTGGGCGGCGATGCGCCGGCGATCGGGCCCGAGCAGGTGCGGCAGATCGGCATCCGTTCGGTGGATCCGGACGAGAAGCGGCTGATCAAGCAGCACCGCATCGACGTCTACGACATGCGCTACATCGACGAGATGGGCATGAAGCGGACCATGGAGGCGGCGCTGGAGGGCATCGACGACAACACCCACCTGCACGTCAGCTTCGACGTGGATTTCCTCGATCCCAGCATCGCGCCGGGCGTCGGCACCACCGTGCCCGGCGGTCCCAACTACCGCGAGGCGCAGCTGGTGATGGAGATGATCGCCGACAGCGGGCGCATGCGTTCGCTGGACATCGTCGAGCTGAACCCGGTGCTGGACACCCGCAACCTGACCGCGGAACTGGCGGTGGACCTGGTCGAAAGCCTGTTCGGCAAGTCCACGCTGATGCGCGATTAGGCGCAGTGGCCCACGCGACGCTGAACGCACAATGGGTTCATTCACGTGAAATCCACAGTGGGGAAGTCAGATTCACCGCCAGACGGTAGGTCGTGCGTCGGATGTCGCCGATGCTGCCGATCCGTCCTATTGCGAGGAATTGACGATGAAGCGATTGCTGACCTTGATGGTACTGACCCTGTTTTCCGCAGGCATGTTGACCGGCTGCAACACCATGGCGGGCGCCGGCAAAGACATGCAGAAGGCAGGCGAGAAGGTGGAAGACAAGGCGGGTGATTGCCACGACGGCAAGTGCTGATCGATTGTTCCGCAGCGCAGCGGTTTGACGGTAGGCGTTGAAGATTGATTCCAAGCGCGGCGCTCGTGCCGCGTTCCATGACCCAAGAAGGAGTGACTTATGAAGCGTACTTTCGCGTGGATGCTGCTGGCGATGTTCTCGGTGGGCCTGCTGTCGGGCTGCAACACCGTGGCTGGCGCCGGCAAAGATGTACAGGGTGCGGGCGAGAAGGTCGAAGACGCCGCCAAGAACTGATCGGCGGATCGTTCGCAACGAGAGACGGGTCGGCCCAGCCGGCCCGTTTTTTTTTGCCATGCGCCCGTCCGCAACGGTTCATGCGACGACGTGCCGTTGACGCAGGATTGACCTGGGCGCAACGCGGCATTGGCGATGCTGGGCGTGCGGTCGAATCGCCGCGCAAGCCAGACGAGAACGACGCTATGAACAAGGACATCATTTCCGGCAAGTGGACCCAGCTCAAGGGCTCGATGAAGGCCAAGTGGGGCGACCTCACCGACGATGATTTCGACGTGGCCGAAGGCAACGCGCAGTACCTGTCGGGCAAGCTGCAGGAGCGCTACGGCTGGGATCGCGATCGCGCCGAACGCGAGGTGCGCACGTTCCAGGACGGCCTGGGCAAGGAATACCGCGACTGAGCGCGGCATTCCCCTTCTAACATCGTTCCAGGATCACCAGCACGGGCCGCGTCGCGGCCCGTGCTGCGTTGCGCGTCGCGCTCAGCGCGGCGGCGGGTCGGCGACGAAGCCGCCCGGGAACGCCTGCGGCGCGCGCGCGAAACGCGGCTGCCGCTTCGGCGCCGGAATCACCCCGCGCGCCACCAGCCGCGCATGGCTGTCGTAGCGCAGCTGGGTCAGCTGCCGCGGCGTGGCGCTGGCGCGGACGAACACCGTGGTGGTGGCCGGCGACCACTCGCGCTCGCCGTGGCCGGTGCCCAGGCGTTGCGCGCTGGCCATGTCGCCGGTCGCCGATTCGGCCCGCTGCACTGGCGCCGGCGCCGGCCGCGCCGACCCCGCCACCGCGACCGCCGATTCCTCCATCGCCGGCTGCGCCTCGTCGAACACCGCGATGCCGATCACCCCGACGTTGTCCGGGCGCCCGGTGCGCGCCGCATAGCTGTCGTCCAGGCCAGTGAACACGAACTGCGCCACCTCGCGTTGCGACTTGCGCCAGCCGGCGACCTCGATGCTCTGCCCGGGCGCGAGCACGTAGCCGCGCTGGTCGGCGGCCGCGGTCTGGCCGCTGACCGCATTGACCCCGTCCACCGACAGCACCGCCAGCACGCGCTGGCCGCCGCGGTTGTGCAGGCGCACCGCGTAGCGGTGCCCGGGCGTGCCGGCGATCCACGCCTCGCCGCGATGCGCCCGCTGCGGCAGCCAGGCATCGGCATCGCGGTCGAGCACTTCCAGTTCCACCGGCCCGTCGGCGGCGGGCGCAAACGGGCGGAAACCGCATAACGAGACGATCAACAGCAGGCAGGCAAGCAGGCGCATGGCGGCGATTCCGGAAGGAGGGACATGCAGTTGAACGCGCGACGATCGCCAACGGGGTTGCCGCGCAGCGGTTAAACTCGCCGGGTTTTCGTCCTAAGCCTCCTGCGCAATGACCACCCGCGTCCTCACCGGCATCACCACCTCCGGCACCCCGCACCTGGGCAACTACGTCGGCGCCATCCGCCCGGCGCTGGCGGCCAGCCTGCGTCCGGAGATCGAGAGCTTCTATTTCCTGGCCGACCTGCATAGCCTGATCAAGGCGCAGGACCCGGCGCGGACCCAGCGCTCCACGCTGGAGATCGCCGCCTCGTGGCTGGCCGCCGGGCTGGACCCGTCGAAGGTGTGGTTCTACCGCCAGTCCGACGTGCCGGAGACCACCGAGCTGACCTGGTTCCTGACCTGCGTGGCTGGCAAGGGCATCCTCAACCGCGCGCACGCCTACAAGGCCGCGGTGGACAAGAACCGCGCCGACGGCGAGGACGACGATGCCGGGGTCAGCGCCGGGCTGTTCATGTATCCGGTGCTGATGGCGGCGGACATCCTGCTGTTCAACGCGCAGCGGGTGCCGGTGGGGCGCGACCAGATCCAGCACATCGAGATGGCGCGCGACTTCGCCCAGCGCTTCAACCACGTCTACGGCCGCGACTACTTCACCCTGCCCGAGGCGCTGATCGACGAGCAGGTGGCCACGCTGCCGGGCCTGGACGGGCGCAAGATGAGCAAGAGCTACGACAACACGATCCCGCTGTTCGCGCCGCGCGAGGAGCTGAAGAAGCGCGTGTTCTCGATCGTCACCGACTCGCGCGCGCCGGGTGAAGCCAAGGCCACCGACGGCTCGGCGCTGTTCCAGCTGTACCAGGCCTTCGCCGGCGCGGAGGAGACCGCGGCGTTCGCGCAGGCCTTCGCCGACGGCATCGGCTGGGGCGAGGCGAAGCAGCAGCTGTTCGAGCGGCTGGATCGAGAGATCGCGCCGATGCGCGAGCGCTACGAGGCGCTGATGGCGCGCCCGGCGGAGATCGAGGCGATCCTGCGCGACAACGCGCAGCGGCTGCGCGCGCGCTACGCCACGCCTTTCCTGCGCGAACTGCGCGACGCGGTCGGCCTGCGCGACCTGTCCGCAGGCGCCGGCCGGCCTGCCGATGCCGATGCCGATGCCGGATTGGGCAAGCCGGCGCCGCCGCTGTTCAAGCAGTACCGCGACAACGACGGCCGGTTCTACTTCAAGCTGCTCGACGGCGCCGGCGAACTGCTGGTGCAGAGCGCAGGCTTCGACTCGCCGCGCGATGCCGGCCGGCTGATCGGTGTGCTCAAGCAGGTCGAGCAGGCCGACGCGCTGGAGACGCCGGAGATCAAGCTGGTCGCGCCGGCGGACACGGTGCTGGCGGCGCTGCGGCAGCTGCGCGAGGCGGCGTAGCCGCGCCGTCCGCGCGGCGGCTCGCGAAGACTGGCGATGGCCGGTCGGCGCTGCACGCCTCCCGCAGTACTCCCAGCAAACTCAGCGCACGACTTCCTGTAGGAGCGGCTTCAGCCGCGACCGAAGGCATCGGCAACCCATCGGCTTCGGCAGCAACCAGCGCTGAAGCCGCCTGCAGGGCACTTAGCCAACCAGCGCGAAGCTCCACCTGTGGGAGCGACTTCAGTCGCGACGCGCGGCGCCGGCAGCTCCATCGGCTCCGGCAGCAGCCGGGCCGAAGCCCTCCCCGCCCATGCGCGCCGGCACGTCCGCCGCGCGGCGCGCCTCGGCCAGCAGGCGCCCGACCTCGCTCAGCACCGCATCGCCGAGCACGTGCGAACGGCCGACGTGGATCTGCTTGAATCGATCGCAACGCCTTGCGTAAGCGCCTGGGCCGCGATACGTCGGCACTGCAGGGCCGATAGAAGAGCGTGCGGCGCCTGCTTGCAGCGGCGCTGTCGCCAGTGCTCCTGTCGGCGCGCAAGGGCAGAGATTGGGAGCGCCTCCCGCGTGCCGGCGTCATGCCTGTGCAGGGCCGTATCGTGATCGCCGCGTCGTCGACCGCTGCCGACGGCGTGCCTAGAATGAGGGCTCGCCAGCCCGAGCCCTTGCACGATGCCACGCGATCCCAGCATCCACGCGATCGATACCGGTTTCCAGCGCGCGCAGTTCGACGCGGCGTACCTGATCGTCGAGGACGGACGCGGCGCGTTCGTCGATTGCGGCACCAGCCATTCGCTGCCGGCGATGCTGGCCGCGCTCGATGACGCCGGCCTGGCGCCGGCCGATGTCGACTGGCTGATCCTGACCCACGTGCACCTGGACCATGCCGGCGGCGCCGGCACCTTGCTGGCGCAGTTGCCGAACGCGCGCCTGCTGGTGCATCCGCGCGGCGCTCCGCACATGATCGATCCGACCCGGCTGATCGCCGGCGCCACCGCGGTCTACGGCGAGGAGGAAATCGCGCGCAGCTATGGCCAGATCCGCGCCGTGCCCGAGGCGCGCGTGGTGGCGGCCGAGGACGGGCACCGGCTGTGGCTGGGCGGGCGCGAACTGCTGTGCATCGATACGCCCGGGCACGCGCGCCACCATCTGTGCGTGTGGGATGCGCGCAGCCGCGGCTGGTTCAGCGGCGACACCTTCGGGCTGTCGTACCGCGAGCTGGACAGCGCGCAGGGCGCGTTCGTGATTCCCACGTCCTCGCCGGTGCAGTTCGACCCGCAGGCCATGCGCGCATCGATCGAGCGGATGCTGGCCTACGCGCCGCAGACGATGTACCTGACCCACTACGGCGCGGTGCGGATGCCGGAAAAGCTCGGCGCGGACCTGGCCGAACAGATCGACGCGATGGTGGCGATCGCGCACAGCTGCGACGGCCGCCCCGACCGCCACCGCGGCCTGGTCGCGGCCTTGACCGCGCTGTACCTGGAGCGTGCGCGCGCGCACGGCTGCCCGCTCGACGACGCCGGCGTGGAGCGGGTGCTGCGCATGGACATCGAACTCAATGCGCAGGGGCTGGCATGCTGGCTGGACGGCGCGCGGCGTTGATGCGTGGTGCGCCGGCCGTGCCGATGCGCACGCGAATGCGCTTGAAGCGACCGGGTTCGCCGGCAACCAGGCCTTGCAAGGCCATCCGGGTGCGGGATCTGCGCTGCGCGTGCGCCTGCGCCTGCACCGGCGCCGCCGGCGCGGTGCGACGCCGCCCGCCGGCCATCGCGCCGACGCTTCGGCCGCGCGCGCTGTCTCCTGGCGCCGCCGCGTTCTACACTGTGCGGCCACACCGTTTTTCCAGGTCGTTGCCGTGAATCCGATGCGCATGTTGCTGCTGTCCGCCTGCCTGTTCATGGGAGGCGCCGCGCAGGCGGCCAACGAGGCGCTGCCCGGCGGCGGCATCGATGCCGAAGCGCTCGAACGGCATGTGCGCACCCTGGCCTCCGATGCGTTCGAAGGCCGCGCGCCGGCCACGCCGGGCGAGGACAAGACCATCGCCTACCTGAGCGAGCAGTTCCGCAAGGCCGGCGTGCAGCCGGGCGGCGACGCCGGCGGCTGGACCCAGGCGGTGCCGCTGGTGCGCGCGCAGGTGGACGGGCCGGTCGCGGCCACGCTGACGGTGGCCGGCGCCTCGCAGCCGCTGGTCAACGGCGAGGACGTGGTGCTGCAGAGCCTGCGCCCCGGCGCGCGCGTGGCGCTGAAGGATGCGCCGCTGGTGTTCGTCGGCTACGGCATCCACGCGCCCGAGCGCGGCTGGGACGACTACAAGGGCGTGGACCTGAAAGGCAAGGTCGCGGTGATGCTGATCAACGACGCCGATTTCGACGCGCCGCAGCCGGGCGCCTTCGACGGCCGCGCGGTCACCTACTACGGCCGCTGGACCTACAAGTACGAGGAAGCCGCCCGGCAGGGCGCGGCCGGCGTGCTGATCGTGCACGAGACCGCGCCGGCCGCGTACGGCTGGGCGACGGTGAAGAGTTCCGGGCTCTCGCCGCTGTTCGACATCGAGCGCAGCGACGCGCAGGCGCGCGCGCAGCACGTGCCGGTACGCGGCTGGATGCAGCGCGCGCTGGCGGTGTCGCTGTTCCAGCGCGCCGGCCTGGATTTCGACGCCGAGAAGCGCCGCGCGCAGCGCGCCGACTTCACGCCGCGCGCGCTGGGCGATGCCGCGCTGTCGGTGGCATTCGCGCTCAAGCGCGAGCGCGTGGTCACCCACAACGTGGTCGCCAAGCTGGAGGGCGGCGCGCACCCGGACGAGACGGTGATCTATTCGGCGCACTGGGACGCGTTCGGGCTGGGTGCGGCCGACGCCGGCGGCGACCGCATCCGCCGCGGCGCGGTCGACAACGCCACCGGCGTGGCCAGCGTGCTGGAACTGGCGCGGGTGTTCGCGGCCGGGCCGCGGCCGCAGCGCACGCTGTACTTCATCGCGCTGAGCGCCGAAGAGAAGGGCCTGCTCGGCGCCACCTACTATGCCGCGCATCCGCTGGCGCCGCTGGAGACCACGGTGGCGGTGATCAACAGCGAGATGTTCAGTCCCGACGGCGCCACCCGCGACATCGCCTCGTGGGGCCGCGGGCGGGTGTCGCTGGAGCGCGACCTGGCCGCGGCGGCGCAGGCGCGTGGCCGCGCGTATTCGCCCGATCCCAATCTGGAGGCCGGATTCTTCTACCGCGCCGACCACTTCGCGTTCGCGCGCGCCGGCGTGCCGGCGATCACCGTGGGCCCGGGCCTGGACAAGCTCGACGGCGGCGTCGCCGCGGGCAAGGCCGCACGCGACCGCTATTTCGCCGAGTGCTACCACCAGCCCTGCGATCGCTGGAGCGACGCCTGGGATCCGGCCGGGCACGCCGCCGACACGCTGCTGCTCTACGACCTGGGCCAGCGCCTGGCCGACAGCCGCGAGTGGCCGACGTGGGACGAAGGCTCGGAGTTCAAGCCGGCGCGCGACGCCAGCGAGGCGGCACGGCGCTGAGGTGATGCGGCTGCGGGTGTAGGTGTCATGCGTCGCGGCTGAAGTCGCGCCCACCGGCGGCGCTTCGCGCTGGATTGGCTAAATGCGCGGCTGGCGGCTTCAGCCCTGGCTGCTGCCGGAGCCGATGGAGCTGCAGGCTCCGCGCGTCGCGACTGAAGTCGCTCCCACAGGTTGGGGCTTCGCGCTGGTTTGATAGGTGCGCTGCAGGGGGCTTCAGTCCTGACTGCTGCCGAAGCCGATGGATTGCCGATGCCTTCGGTCGCGGCTGAAGCCGCTCCTACAGGAAGCCTTGCGCTGAGTTTGCTGGGTGCACTGTAGGAGGGGCTTCAGCCCCGACTGCTGCCGGAGCCGATGGAGCTGCCGGCTCCGCGCGTCGCGACTGAAGTCGCTCCCACAGGTGGAGCTTCGCGCTGGTTGGCTAAGTGCGCGGCAGGCGGCTTCGGCCCTGCTGCTGCC
>NZ_JAFIWC010000032.1 GCF_017163755.1 Xanthomonas sp. | reverse complement strand
TTCCAGCGTCAAGCCCATGTGCATGAATTCGAAAGGCGCTTGACAGGCGATCGCGGCCAAAGATCCTTGCCCGGTCCCCGGTCCCCGGTCCCCGGTCCCCGGTCCCCGGTCCCGCTTCCCAGTCCCCTGCCGCAATGCCAGACTCGGCGGCCGAACGGACTGATGAAGAATCCCGCATGAGCGACAAGATTCCCCTGTTGATCGACACCGATCCCGGCGTTGACGACGCACTGGCGTTGCTGATGGCGTTCGCCGACGAGCGCCATGAGGTGGTGGGCCTGACCATCGCCGCCGGCAACGTCGGCCTGGGCCACACCGTGCGCAATGCGCTGAAGCTGTGCGAGGTGGCCGGGCGCCAGGACGTGCCGGTGTTCGCCGGCTGCGCCGACCCGATCCTGCATCCGGCGGTGGACGCGGCGCACGTGCACGGCATGGACGGCTTCGGCGACATCGGCCTGCCGGCGGCGGCGCATGGCGCCGCCGCCGAGCACGCCGCCTTGGCCATCCTGCGCCTGTCGCACCAGTACGCCGGCCGCCTGCTGCTGGTGGCGCTGGGCCCGCTGACCAACATCGCGCTGGCGCTGAAGCTCGACCCGACCCTGCCGCAGCGCGTGCCGCGCTTCGTGGTGATGGGCGGGGCGATCACCTGCCACGGCAACATCACCCCGGCCGCCGAATTCAACATCGCCTTCGACCCGGAGGCGGCGCATATCGTGTTCTCCGCGTTCCCGCGCATCGACGTGGCCGACTGGGAAGCCACCGTCGCCCATGGCCTGCCGCACCGCCAGGTCGAGCAGTGGCTGGCCGCCGACGCGGACAAGGCGCGCTTCTACGAGGCGATCTCGCGCAAGACCCGGCTGTGGTCGGAGGATTCGCGCGGCGAGCACTGGTACGCGGCCGACGCGCTGGCGATGGCCTGGGCGCTGCAGCCCGACGGCGCGCTGGAGGTGCAGGCGCGGCCGCTGCAGGTCGAACTGGCCGGGACGCACAGCCGCGGCGCCACCCTGGTCGACTGGAACCGCCAGCTGGGCCTGGCGGACAACGCTTCGATGCTGATCCGCTACGACCAGGCCCGCTTCGAGCGGCTGGCGCGCGCGGCGGTCGGCGCCGGCTAGGCGCCTGCCGCTGCGCATCGGGCGCCCGCCGGCCGCGGCCCGGCGCCCGATGCACGCGGAAGGCTTGCGCGGCAGGCCCAAGGGTTGATAACATTGCCCTCTTGTCCAGCAGCCCCCTACGGTGCGTGCCCATGAAGGCCGACATCCATCCCCAATACCGCGACGTCGTTTTCCACGATGTCACTTCCGATTTCAAGATCCTGACCCGTTCGACCATGTCCTCGAAAGAGACGGTCAAGTGGGAGGACGGCGAAGAGTATCCGCTGATCAAGGTTGAAATTTCCTCGGCTTCGCATCCGTTCTACACGGGCAAGCACAAGGTCATCGATACCAGCGGCCGCATCGACAAGTTCCAGAAGCGCTACGCGCGCTGATCGGACGGTCGTAAGGCTGCACCAAGACGGCCGCGCCCTGCGCGGCCGTCTTTTTTGTCGCTCTGGTTTCAATCCGGTTCCGGCCCGAATCCCTTCGTCAAGCGACGATGGGATGCAACGCTGTGTCGCATCGCCGGCCAACGCCGTACGGCCTCAGTACGAGCGACTACTCAAATGTTGCTGTGCGATAATGGCGCGATCCGTGGTAATTGCCGTGGACTTCCTTCACGCGTCTGTTCGCAAAGCACGGACAGGCGCCTTCCACTGAGGAGCGCACACTGTGTCCGATCTTGATCAGGTCACGCTGAACGCCGGCGACAAGTCGGTCGTTCTGCCGGTACTCAAACCCACCTTGGGCAACGATTGCGTCGACATCTCCAAGTTGACCAAAGAAACCGGTCTGTTCACCTACGACTCGGGCTTCACCGCGACCGCCAGCTGCAAATCGGCGATCACCTACATCGACGGCGACAACGGTGTGCTGCTGTATCGCGGCTACCCGATCGAGCAGCTGGCGGAAAAGTCCAACTTCCTGGAAGTGGCCTATCTGCTGATGAACGGCGAGCTGCCGACCGCCGACGAATTCAAGAAGTTCGACCACGAAGTGACGCATCACACGATGATGCACGAGTCGCTGAAGAACTTCCTCGGCGGCTTCCGCCACGACGCGCATCCGATGGCGATGATGGCCGGCACCGTGGCCTCGCTGTCGGCGTTCTACCACGACACGCTGGACCTCAACGATCCGGAGCAGCGCCGCCTGGCCGCGATCCGCCTGATCGCCAAGGTGCCGACCATCGCCGCCGCCGCGTACCGCTACTCGATCGGCTGGCCGATCCGCTACCCGCGCAACAACCTGGGTTACGTCGAACGCTTCCTGCACATGATGTTCGAAGTGCCGAGCGAGCAGCTGGAGATGAACCCGGTCGTGGCCAAGGCGCTGGACCTGCTGTTCATCCTGCACGCCGACCACGAGCAGAACGCGTCGACCTCCACCGTGCGCCTGGTCGGCTCCACCGGCGCCAACCCGTACGCCTCGGTGGCCGCGGGCATCACCGCGCTGTGGGGTCCGGCGCATGGCGGCGCCAACGAGGCCGTGCTGAAGATGCTCGAGGAGATCGGCACCGCCGACAACGTCGATTCGGCCGTGGCCAAGGCCAAGGACAAGAACTCCGGCTTCCGCCTGATGGGCTTCGGCCACCGCGTGTACAAGAACTTCGACCCGCGCGCGAAGATCATCCGCGAGATGACCCACAAGGTGCTGGGCGAGCTGGGCGTCAACGACCCGCTGCTGGAAGTGGCGCTGAAGCTGGAAGAGGCCGCGTTGAAGGACGACTACTTCGTGCAGCGCAAGCTGTACCCGAACGTCGACTTCTACTCGGGCATCATCTACAAGGCGCTGAATATCCCGGTGGAGATGTTCACCGTGATGTTCGCCATCGCGCGCACCGCCGGCTGGGTGTCGCATTGGCTGGAGCAACAGGTCGATCCGGAAATGAAGATCGGCCGTCCGCGCCAGATCTACACCGGCTACGACAAGCGCGACTACAAGGGCGACGCGCAGCGCTGATCGCGCGGCCGTCCCTGTCGCCACGGCGCCCCGCCTCGCGGGGCGTTTTTTTTTAGGTGCGCGCACTGCCGGCGGGCAGGCGCCGGTGGTGTCGCCGTCGCCGCTGCGGGACGGCGCCTCGCCCGAGCCGCCTTGTGCTGCCGAGCCGTGCGCGCGTGGCCATGCGCGCCAGATGGCGCGGCCCCGGGTCGATCGGCCGCGCGGCTTGGCCATGCGATCCATTGCCGCGTTGATCACGCTGCGAAATCGCCGGGCGACCGTGGCGCGTCCTCGCCTTGGCGGTACAGCTGCCGGATCAGCGCCGCTGGTAGTCGGCGATGTCCTGCTCGGTCAGCAGCTGTTGCAGCTGGGCTGCGGAGGCGCGCCGCATCGGCTTCTCGTCGACCTGCGACAGCGGCGCCTGGCGCAGCGCGTCGTACGGCAGCACGGTCAGGTCGAAGCCCAGCTCCTCGGCGCTGAACAGCCACACCGGGAAATCGTCGCTGCGCTCGCGGTCCAGCCGCAGCCGGCGCATGCGCGACTCGGCCGGGATCCGGTGTTCTTCGAGGAAGCGCGCCACCGCGTCGGCGTCGTCGCAGTGCAGGTGCAGCTGCACCGGGCTGTTGCCGTCCGCGGTGCCGTCCAGGACCGGGCCGACCAGCCGCGGCGCGAAGGCGTGCAGGAACGCCATCGCGCGCAGCGCCGCCTCGCGCCGCCGACGCAGGGCGTCGGCATGGTCGGGGCCGGCGAACAGGCGCTGGTATTCGCGCAGCGCCTCCTCGATCTCGCGGTTGCGCGGCAGCGACGCATCGTCGTGGATGCCGAGGCGGGCGGCGGCCTTGAGCTTGGCCTGGTGGAAGTCGCGAATGCCGCCTTCGGCCATCAGCCGCGCGGCCTCGTGGGCCAGCCGGTGGCGGCGTTCGTGGGTACGGGTCTGGGCATGTTGCCGCGCGTGGTGCATGGGGCCGCCTCCCTCAAAGCCTGCCCCGACTGTACAACAGCGCCGTGACAGCGGCATGCAGCGCGGCCACGCGCTGCAGCCGGCTCGAATCGTGCCCGGCTACGCAGCGTCCGCCAGCCAGCGCCGCCTCGGCACCGGAGCCCGCCGAGTCCCGAGTCCCCGGTCCCGAGTCCCGCGCCCCTCAGAAGATATCGAACGCCGCATCGTCGGTCTGCTGGTCCTGCAGGCCGTAGTCGAATTCCTGGATGCGGTCCATGTCCTCGACCTTGACCCACTCGGTGGCGCCGTTGAGCGTGGCCTGGACCATGCCGCTGGGCGGCTCGTTCAGCGCGATCGGCTTGTCCTTCAGCGCCGCGCGCATGTACTCGATCCAGATCGGCAGCGCCGCCTTGCCGCCGTACTCGCGGTAGCCGAGCGAGCGGAAGTCGTCGCGGCCGACCCACACCGTGGTGACATAGGGGCCGCCGAAGCCGGAGAACCAGGCGTCGCGGTGGTCGTTGGTCGATCCGGTCTTGCCGCCGACGTCCTCGCGGCCGAGCACCTTGGCCGCGGTGCCGGTGCCGCGCTGGACCACGTCGCGCATCATCGACGTCAGCTGGTAGGCGGTGCGCTCGTCGATCGCGCGCGGCGCGACCTTGGCCTCCGGATCGGCCGGCTTCTCCGCTTCGGCCACCGCCGCCGGCGCGGCCGTGGCGGCCGGCTTGGGCGCCGGCGGCGGGGTCGCGGCGCCGAAGTTGAAGCCGTCCACGACCTGGCTGGCCGGCGTCGCGCTGCCGCCGACCGTGCCGCAGCTGCGGCAGGCGGTGGGCGGGTGCTCCTGGAACAGCACGTTGCCGTCGCGGTCGACGACCTTGTCGATGATCCAGGTGTCCACCCGCGAGCCGCCGTTGGCGAACACCGCATAGCCGCGCGCCACCGACAGCGGGGTCAGCGACGCGGTGCCCAGCGACATCGACAGGTTCGGCGGCAGTTCGGCTTCCTCGAAGCCGAACTGGCTGATGTACTTGCGCGCGAAATCCACGCCGATGCCGTCGAGCAGGCGCACCGACACCAGGTTGCGCGACTGCACCAGCGCCTCGCGCAGGCGCATCGGCCCGCGGAAGCCGCCGCCGTCGTTCTGCGGCGACCAGGTCTTGCCGCGGCGGTCGCGGAACACCACCGGCGCGTCGAGCACGATCGACGCCGGGTTGAAGCCCTTCTCGAACGCCGCCGCATAGATGAACGGCTTGAAGCTGGAACCGGGCTGGCGCCGCGCCTGGGTGGCGCGGTTGAACTTGTTGCCGGCGTAGCTGAAGCCGCCGACCAGCGCGCGCAGCGCGCCGTTGCTGGCGTCCAGCGACACCAGCGCGGACTGGCCGCGGGGCAGCTGGGTGACCTCCCATTCGCCCGGCTTCTCGCCGGCCTGGATGCGGACCAGGTCGCCGCGCTTGAGCAGCGCGGCGGGGCTGCGGTTGGCCCAGCGGCTGGCGGCGGCCGGCAGCACCACTTCGGTCTTGTTGGCCAGCACCACCGTGGCGCTGCCGTCGCTGCCGGTGCTGGCGACGATGGTCGGCAGCATGCCGGCCTGCACCTGGATGCCGGCCAGGTGCTGCGCCAGCGCGGCGGCATCGGCATCGGCGGCCACGTCGAAGTGCTGCTCCACGCCATGCCAGCCGTGGCGCCGGTCGTACAGCTGCAGGCCGTGGCGCACCGCCGCGTTGGCCGCGGTCTGCAGCGTCGGGTCGATCGTGGTGGTGACGTGGTAGCCCTTGTCGAGCACGTCGCCGCCGAAGCGCGCGATCATCTCCTGGCGCACCAGTTCGGCCACGTACGGCGCCTCGACCTCGACCGGCCGCTCGTGCGGGGTGGCATGCATCGGCACCGCCTTCGCCGCCTCGGCCTCGGCCGGGGTGACGAAGCCCAGCGCGGCCATGCGGCTGAGCACATAGTTGTCGCGGCGCTGCTTGGCCCGCTCGGGGTTGCTGATCGGGTTGCCGCTGGACGGGAACTTGGGGATGCCGGCCAGCGAGGCCATCTCGTCCAGGCTCAGTTCGTTGAGCTTCTTGCCGTAGTAGTACTCGGCGGCGGCGGCCACGCCATAGGCGCGGTTGCCGAAGAAGCTCTTGTTGAGGTACAGCTCGAAGATCTCGTCCTTGCTCAGCTCGGCCTCGATCTTGCGCGCCAGCAGGATCTCGGCCAGCTTGCGGGTATAGCTGTATTCCGAGCTCAGGAAGAACTGGCGGGCGACCTGCTGGGTGATGGTGGAGCCGCCCGGCACGCGCTTGTCGCTGGTGGTGGCCAGCAGCCACACCGCGCGCGCGATGCCCTTGTAGTCGACGCCGCCGTGCTGGTAGAAGCGCGCGTCCTCGGTGGCCAGGAACGCCTGCTTCAGCCGCTCCGGCACGTCCTTCATCGTGATCGGGTAGCGCCGGGTCTCGCCGAACAGCGCCACCAGCCGGCCGTCGCTGGCGTAGACGTACATCGGCTCCTGCAGCTCCACCTGGCGCAGCGATTGCACGTCCGGCAGCTTGGAGGAAATGACGTAGTACAGACCGCCGGCGGCTGCCGCCCCGATCAGGGCGAGAACGACGAACGTGACCAGCGCCCAGCGCAGCCAACGACGAAAACGGGGCATCGAGAGAGATTCCGATTGCAGATTTCTTGGGCGCAGAGTATAGATTACGCCGGGGGTCGGCTGGGGCCGGTTCCGGGGATGCAAGGGGTGGGGTGGCCACGGGCGCAGCGTGACGCAGGTCATTGCTTGTGCGACGGGCTGTTGCCAATTGCAAAAAATTCGTTATTAATGCGCGGGCGCAACTTAGGCGTCCAAGTGCCCGTCGGCAGGGGAAAATCCGTGGGGCTTATCCCAAAAAGTCAGCAACCGCTGATCGGGGTCGATATCAGTTCGACCGCCGTGAAGCTGCTGCAGCTGTCGCGTAGCGGCAATCGGTACCGCGTGGAGCATTACGCGGTCGAACCCTTGCCGCCCAACGCCGTGGTCGAGAAGAACATCGTCGAGGTCGAGGCCGTGGGCGAGGCGATCCGCCGCGCGGTGACCCGTTCCGGAACGCGCGCCAAGCATGCCGCCGCGGCGGTCGCCGGGTCGGCGGTGATCACCAAGATCATCCCGATGCCGGCCGACCTGGACGAGAACGACATGGAAGCCCAGGTCGAGCTGGAGGCGGTGAACTACATCCCGTACCCGATCGACGAAGTGAACCTGGACTTCGAGGTGCTCGGGGCGATCCCGAACAACCCGGAGATGGTGCAGGTGCTGCTGGCGGCGTCGCGTTCGGAGAACGTGGAGCTGCGCCAGTCGGCGCTGGAGCTGGGCGGGCTGGTGGCCAAGGTGATGGACGTGGAGGCCTTCGCGGTCGAGAACGCGTTCGCGCTAGTCGCCAACGAGCTGCCGGTGGCCGCCGACGGCGTGGTCGCGCTGCTGGACATCGGCGCCACGATGACCACGCTCAACGTGCTGCGCGGCGGGCGCAGCCTGTACAGCCGCGAACAGGTGTTCGGCGGCAAGCAGCTGACCGACGAAGTGATGCGCCGCTACGGCCTGACCTACGAGGAAGCCGGCATGGCCAAGCGCCAGGGCGGGCTGCCGGAAAGCTACGAGATCGAGGTGCTGGAGCCGTTCAAGGAGGCGACGGTGCAGCAGATCAGCCGCCTGCTGCAGTTCTTCTATGCCGGCAGCGAGTTCAACCGGGTGGACCACATCGTGCTGGCCGGCGGCTGCGCGGCGCTGGCCGGGCTGCCGGAAATGGTGGAAGAACAACTGGGGGTGGCGACGGTGGTCGCCAACCCGCTGGCGCAGATGACCCTGGGGCCGAAGGTCCAGGCGCATGCGCTGGCCCAGGACGCGCCGGCACTGATGATCGCCACCGGCCTGGCTCTGAGGAGCTTTGACTGATGGCGAAAATCAACCTGCTGCCCTGGCGCGCGGAGCGCCGCAAGCAGCGTGAGCGCGAGTTCTACGCGATGCTGGGCTTCGCCGCGCTGGGCGGCGTGCTGCTGTCGCTGCTGATCTGGTTCTACTACGACCAGCAGATCACGGGCCAGAACGAGCGCAACACGTACCTGGAAGCCGAGATCGAGAAGGTCAAGGCGCAGAACAAGGAAATCGACCGGCTGGACGAGCAGAAGTCGCGCCTGCTGGCGCGCAAGCAGGTCATCGAGGAGCTGCAGGCCAAGCGTTCGCAGATGGTGCATCTGTTCGATTCGCTGGTGCGCACCATCCCCGACGGCGTGGTGCTGACCGCGCTGAATCAGGAAGGCGACATCCTGACCCTGGAAGGCCGTTCGCAGTCCAACGCGCGGGTCAGCGCCTACATGCGCAACCTGGAAGGCTCCGGCTGGATGACCAACCCGGAATTGACCGTGATCGAGGCCAAGGCGCAGGACGAGAAGGAGGCCAAGGGCCCGGTCGTCGACACCAAGGCGCTGCCGTACGTGTTCACGCTGAAGGTGAAGCTGCCGGTGCCGGGCGAAGGCGCCGACGCCGCCGATGCCGCCGCGGCCGGTGCGCAACCCTCGGCCGACGCCGCTGCGGCCACCGGCCCGGAGGCCGGGTCCACGCCGGCGACCCCGGCTCCGGCCGCTGCGCCGCCCGCGGCGCCCGCCACGCCGGGCGCCGCGCCGGCGCCGGCGTCCGTCACGCCTGGCGAGGCCGCCGCGCCCGCCGCCACGCCAGCGCAACAGGGACCGGCGTCATGAGCAAGAAAGTCAATCTGAAAGAACTCGACTTCAACAACATGGGCAGCTGGCCGCAGCAGGCCAAGGTCGGCTTCTGCGTGCTGCTGGCGCTGTTCATCCTGATCATGTCCTGGTTCCTGCTGATCAGCGGCAAGCGCGAGGAGCTGGCCACGCTGGAGCAGAAGGAAACCGATCTGCGCCTGTCGTTCGAGAAGGAGCAGGGCCGCGCGGTCAACCTGCAGCCGCTGAAGCAGCAGCTGGCGCAGATGGAGCAGGTGCTGCAGCAGATGCTGCGGCAGCTGCCGAGCAGGACCGAAATGCCCGACCTGATCATCGACATCTCGCAGACCGCGCTGTCCAGCGGCCTGGCCAACGAGCTGTTCCAGCCCGGGCCCGAATCGCCGAAGGAGTTCTACGCCGAGAAGCCGATCGCGTTGCGCATGGTGGGCAGCTACCACCAGTTCGGCGCCTTCGTCAGCGGCGTCGCCTCGCTGCCGCGGGTGGTGATCCTGACCATGCACGATATCAACCTCAAGCCCAAGGACAAGAAGGCGGGCATCACCGCGCGCGGCGAGCTCGAACTGTCCGGCACGGTCAAGACCTATCGCTATCTCGACGACAAGGAGATGGAGGAGCAGGAGAAGGCCGCGGCCGAGGCGAAGAAGGGTACCAAGCAAGGTGGTGGCGCATGAGCCGGACAGCGGGTTTGAAGCTTGCCGCCGCGCTGGCGCTGCTGGCGCTGCTCAGCGGCTGCGGCCGCGGCGTGACCAGCACGCCGGGCGATGCGCCGAACCTGGAGAGCTGGGTGGCCGAGGTGCGCGCCCGGCCGGCGCCGCCGCTGGATCCGTTGCCGGTGATGCAGCAGTTCGAGACGTTCGAGTATGCGGCGCAGGGCATGCGCGATCCGTTCAGCGACGCCTGGGCCGATCCCGACGGCAACAGCGGCCTGCGTCCGGATCCGAACCGGCGCAAGGAACCGCTGGAGCAGTTCCCGCTGGATAGCCTGGACATGGTGGGTACGCTGGGCAGGGAGCCGGGCCTGGTCGCGCTGGTGATGGCCCCGGACAAGGTGACCTACCGCGTGCGTCCCGGCGTGTATCTGGGGCAGAGCGATGGCCGCGTGACTGGGGTGCACGAGGATCGCATCGATTTGATTGAACTGGTGCCGGATGGCGCTGGCGGTTGGCTGGAACGTCCGGCTTCCGTCGCGCTGGACGATCAATGATTGATTATGGGGATAGCACGATGACTTTTTCCAAAGCCCTGAGCATGCGTCCCATCCGGCGCCATGCGAAGGTACGGTTCTGCGCGTTGGGGTTGGCGACGATGCTGGCGGGCGGCGCGTTTGCGGCCACGCCGGCGCAGGTGTCGGTACCGGCGGGGGCGCAGGATCCGGCGAAGACGGTTGCGGCCAAGATCAGCGTCTCGAAGATCGACTTCAAGCGCGGCGAAGGCGACGCGGGGCGGCTGATCCTGCGCTTCAGCGACGCCGGCGCCAGCCCGGATCTGCGCACCCAGGGCAACAGCGTCGTGGTCGACGTGGGCAATGCCGTGCTGCCGGCCGAGCTGCAGCGGCCGCTCAACGTCACCGACTTCGCCACGCCGGTGCAGCGCATCGACGCCAAGCCTTATGGCGGCGGCGCGCAGCTGGTGCTGAGCACCAACGGCCCGTTCGAGTCGCTGGCCTACCAGTCCGGCAACGAGTACGTGGTGGAGATCTCGCCGCGCGCGGCGGCGCCGGCGGTGGGCGCGATCAACGCCACCACGGTCGGCCAGGCGGCGGCGCAGGTAGCCAGCCGCGGCTACAGCGGGCGCCCGGTGACCTTCAACTTCCAGGACGTGCCGGTGCGCACCGTGCTGCAGTTGATCGCCGAGGAGTCCAACCTCAACATCGTCGCGTCCGACACGGTGCAGGGCAACGTGACCCTGCGCCTGGTCAACGTGCCGTGGGACCAGGCGCTGGACATCGTGCTGCGCGCCAAGGGCCTGGACAAGCGCCGCGACGGCGCGGTGATGTGGGTCGCGCCGCAGCCGGAGCTGGCCAAGTTCGAGCAGGACAAGGAAGACGCGCGCATCGCGATCGAGAACCGCGAGGACCTGATCACCGACTACATCCAGATCAACTACCACAACGCGCAGGCCATCTTCAAAGCGCTGACCGAAGCCAAGGGCATCGGCGGCAGCGGCGGCGGTGGCAGCGGCGGTAGCGGCGGCGGTGGCGGCAGCAGCCAGAACGACAACGGCTTCCTGTCCCCGCGCGGCCGGCTGGTGGCCGACGAGCGCACCAACGTGCTGATGGTCAGCGACATCCCGAAGAAGGTCGCGCAGATGCGCGAGCTGATCGACGTGATCGACCGGCCGGTCGACCAGGTGCTGATCGAAGGCCGCATCGTCATCGCCACCGACACGTTCGCGCGCGATCTCGGTGCCAGGTTCGGCATCTCCGGACGCAGACAGTACGGCGGCAACACCGGTGCGGTGAGCGGCAGCCTGGAGAACAACACGTCGATCATCCAAGACGGCGTAACCAACGTACCCGGCGGGCTGAACGTCGACCTGGCGGCTGGCACCTATACCACCACCGCTCCCGGCGCCATCGCCTACACGTTGCTGGGCGCCAACTTCTCGCTCGATCTGGAGCTGTCGGCGATGCAGGAGGAGGGTCGCGGCGAAGTCGTGTCCAATCCGCGCATCGTGACCACCAACCAGCGCGAAGGCGTGATCAAGCAGGGCAAGGAAATCGGCTATGTGACCATCACCAGCAGCGGTACCGGCACGTCGCAGGCCAACGTCCAGTTCAAGGAAGTGTTGCTCGAGCTGAAGGTCACCCCGACCATCACCAACGACAACCGCGTCTTCCTCAACATGAACATCAAGAAGGACGAGGTCGAGCGCTACATCGTGCTGGACGGCTACGGCACCGTGCCGGAAATCAACCGCCGCGAGATCAATACCGCGGTGCTGGTCGACGACGGGCAGACGGTGGTGATCGGCGGCGTGTACGAGTTCACCGACCGGTCCAGCATCGCCAAGGTCCCGTTCCTCGGCGACATCCCGTTCCTGGGCAACCTGTTCAAGAAGCGCGGACGCAGCAAGAGCAAGGCCGAGCTGCTGGTATTCGTGACGCCGAAGGTGCTGCGGGTCGCCAAGAGCCGCTGATACGCGATCGCCGCCGTATCCGAAAGGGGCCCGTCTGGGCCCCTTCTTCGTTCGCGCGTGCGCGATGCACCGTCGCGAGTGAGGGAAGCCTGAATTTTCCCGGCCGCGATCGGCCTTGCCCAGAACCATTTCACCGCCGATAGGTCAAACTCGGACCATGAACCTGACGCCCCCGCTTCCCGAACCTTCGTCCGCCGCGCCCGAGCAGGCTCGCCTGCACGCGGCCTTCCTCGCCTTGCGCGACGGCCTTTCCGAAACCATCGTCGGCCAGTCCGCCTTGGTCGAGCGGCTGCTGATCGCGCTGCTGGCCGACGGCCACCTGCTGGTCGAAGGCGCGCCCGGCCTGGCCAAGACCACCGCGATCCGCGCCCTGGCGGCACGGCTGGAGGCGGATTTCGCCCGCGTCCAGTTCACTCCGGACCTGCTGCCGGCCGATCTGACCGGCACCGAGGTGTGGCGTCCGCAGGAAAGCCGCTTCGAGTTCCTGCCCGGGCCGATCTTCCATCCGATCCTGCTCGCCGACGAGATCAACCGCGCCCCGGCCAAGGTCCAGTCCGCGCTGCTGGAGGCGATGGGCGAGCGCCAGGTCACCGTCGGCCGCCACACCTACGCGCTGCCCAAGCTGTTCCTGGTGATGGCGACGCAGAACCCGATCGAGCAGGAAGGCACCTTCCCGCTGCCCGAGGCGCAGCTGGACCGGTTCCTGATGCACGTGCGCATCGGCTATCCGGAGGCCGCCGCCGAGGCGGAGATCCTGCGCCTGGCGCGCGAGCGCGCACGCGAGACGCTGGACCACGGCGAGACCGCGCCGGCGCGCATGCCGATGGAGGACGTGTTCGCCGCGCGCCGCGCGGTGCTGTCGCTGCACGTGGCACCGCCGCTGGAACGCTATCTGATCGAACTGGTGCTCGCCTCGCGCGATGCCAGCGGCTACGACGCGGCGCTGGCGCGGCGGATCGCCTGGGGCGCGAGCCCGCGCGGATCGATCGCGCTGGAACGCTGCGCGCGCGCGCGCGCCTGGCTGGCCGGGCGCGACTACGTCACCCCCGACGACGTGCGCGCGGTCGCCCCGGACGTGCTGCGCCACCGGGTGCTGCCCAGCTACGAAGCCACCGCCGAGGGCTGGGACGGCGACCGCCTGGTCGCGGCGTTGCTGGACAAGGTGCCGCCGCCGTGAATGCCGTCGCACGCGCAACGCTTGGCAACGGCAGGCGCCGCGGCGCCTGCGCGGTGGCGCGCGCGCGGCGCGCGTGCCGGGCGCCCGAATGACACAGGCGGGGTAGGCCAGCGATGCCGATGCGCATGACGTCGTCCGAGTCGCCGCAGGCCGGCCAGGCGCCAGCCGCCGACGGGCTGCGGCCGACGCTGGCCGAACTGGTCGCGCTGCGCGCGGCGGCGACGCGGTTGCCGCCGCCGCGGCGCGGCCGTCACGGGCTCAGCGGCAGCGCGCCGGCGGCGGTGCGCGGGCGCGGCATGGAATACGCCGAGTCGCGCGAGTACGTGGCCGGCGACGACGTGCGGCATATCGACTGGCGGCTCACCGCGCGCAGCGGGCGCACCCACACCAAGCTGTTCCAGGCCGAGCGCGAGCGCCTGAGCCTGATCGTCGCCGACACCGCGCCGGCGCTGTACTTCGGCACCCGGGTGCGGTTCAAGTCGGTGCAGGCCGCGCGTGCCGGCGCGATCGCGGCCTGGGCCGCGCAGCGCCAGGGCGATCGCCTGGCGGCCTTGCGCGGCAGCCGCAGCGAAGCCCCGGTGCCGCCGGCGTCGGGACCGCGCGGCGCGCTGCGCGTGCTCGATGCGCTGGCGCGCTGGTACGCCCAGCCGCCGCAGGACGATGCCGGCCTGGACGTGGCGCTGGAGCACGCGGCCAAGCTGCTGCGCCCGGGGTCGCGCCTGGTGGTGCTGGCCGACCCGCACAGCGCGCTGCAGATCGCCGCCTCGCGCTGGGCCGGGCTGGCGATGCACAACGAGGTGGTGGTGCTGCTGCTGGTCGATGCGCTGGAACTGACGCCGCCACGGGCCACGTTGCCGTTCTGGGCCGGCGGACAGCGGGTCGAGGTCGATCTTGCCGGCGGCGCGGCGCGCGAGCGCTGGCACGAGGCGTTCGTCGCGCCGGTGGAGGCCTTGCTGGCCAACCTGCCCGGACGCGGGGTGCAGGTGCGCACGCTGCGCAGCGATGCGCCGAGCGAATCCTGGCTGTTGCCGGGCGCAACCGGGTTGGGCGCGCGATGACGCCGGAACAGTTGCCGCTGCGCGATGTGCACCTGCCGCCGGCACCGGGCTGGTGGCCGCCGGCGCCGGGCTGGTGGTTGCTGGCGGCGTTCGTGCTGGCGCTGCTGGGCGCCGCGCTCGGGGTGTGGGCGTGGCGGCGCATGCGCCGGCGCCGCTGGCGGCAGCGCTTCGATCGCGCGCTGGCCGGCGGCGACGCGCCGGCGCAGGTCGCGGCGATGTCCGAGCTGCTGCGCCGCGCCGCCCGCCGCGGCGCACCCGACGCGGCCACGCTGCAGGGCGAGGCCTGGCTGCAGTTCCTCGACGGCGGCAAGGGCCATGCGTTCTCCGAGGGCCACGGCCGCCTGCTGCTGGATGGCGGCTACCGGCGCGAACTGGATCCGGCGGCGGTGCAGGGCCTGGCCGAAGTGGCGCGCGTGCGCTTCGTCGAACTGATGGCGGGGCGGCGATGAGCGCGCTGCATTGGCCGAGCCTGAGCGAACTGCTGGCCGGCTTCGCCTGGCCGTGGCTGTGGCTGGCGATGCCGCTGCCGTTGTTGGCACGGTGGCTGCCGGCGCGGCGCAGCGCCGCGCCGGCGTTGCGCGTGCCCTACGACGCGCAGCTGCGCGCGGTGTCGGCGGCGCGCGGCGGCGGCCTGTCGCGGGCCAGCACGTGGCTGTTGTGGCTGGCCTGGTTCTGCCTGTGCGGCGCGGCGGCGCGGCCGCTGCAGCTGGGCGAGCCGATCTCGCCGCCGCAGCAGGCGCGGCAGCTGATGCTGGCGGTGGACCTGTCCGGCAGCATGAGCGAGCCGGACATGAGCCTGGGCGGGCGCACGGTCGACCGCCTGACCGCGGCCAAGGCGGTGCTGGCCGACTTCCTCGACCGCCGCGACGGCGACCGGATCGGCCTGCTGGTGTTCGGCCAGCGCGCCTATGCGCTGACCCCGCTCACCGCCGACTTGGCCTCGGTACGCGACCAGTTGCGCGACAGCGTGGTCGGGCTGGCCGGGCGCGAAACCGCGCTCGGCGATGCGATCGCGCTGTCGGTCAAGCGCCTGCGCGACCAGCCGCAGGGCGACCGCGTGCTGATCGTGCTCACCGACGGGGTCAACACCGCCGGCGTGCTGGAGCCGCTGAAGGCGGCCGAACTGGCCAGGGCCGAGAAGGTGCGGGTGTATACGATCGCCTTCGGCGGCAGCGGCTATTCGCTGTTCGGCATGTCGGTGCCCGCTGGCGGCGGCGACGACCAGGTCGACGAGGACACGCTGCGCAAGATCGCGCAGGACACCGGCGGGCGCTTCTTCCGCGCACGCGATACCGACGAGCTGGTGTCGATCTACGCCGAACTGGAGCTCCTGGAGCCGGTGCGCTCGGCCGGGCCGGCGGTGCGCCCGCGGATCGAGCGGTACGTCTGGCCGCTGAGCGCGGCGCTGGTCCTGGGCCTGCTGTCGTTCGTGTGGCCGTGGAGGCCGCGATGAACGCGCTGGGCGTGTTCTTCGAATCGCTGCATTTCCTGCGCCCGCAGTGGGGCTGGGCGTTGCTGCTGCTGCCGCTGCTCGGCTGGAGCTGGCTGCGCCGGCGCCGGCGGCGCAACGTCTGGCAGCGCACCGTGGATGCGCATCTGCTGCCGCACCTGCTGGCGCGCGGCGGCAAGGACACGCTGGCCGGGATGTGGCTGGCGGCGCTGGGCTACGCGATCGCCGTGGCGGCGCTGGCCGGGCCGAGCTGGCGCCAGGAACAGCAGCCGCTGTGGCAGTCGCGGATGCCGCTGGTGATCGCGCTGGACCTGTCCTCGAGCATCGAGGCCGGCGACCTGCCGCCGTCGCGGCTGCTGCAGGCGCGGGCGAAGCTGGCGACGCTGCTGCGCCAGCGCGCCGGCGGGGAGATCGCGCTGGTGGCCTACGCCGGCGAGGCGTACACGGTGGCACCGCTGACCGACGATGCGGCGAACGTGGCGCTGTTCCTCGATGCGCTGTCGCCGGAGGTGATGCCGGTGCCCGGCCAGCGCGCCGACCTGGCGATCGACTGGGCGGTGCGGCTGCTGCAGCAGGGCAGCTTCAAGCGCGGCGACATCCTGTTGCTCAGCGACCACGCCGACGCCGACGCGCAGCGCGCCGCGGCGCGTGCGGCGAGCCTGGGCTACCGTGTCTCCGCGCTGGGCCTGGGTACCGCGCGCGGCGCGGCCTACCGCGATGCGCAAGGCGGCATCGGCCAGGCGCGGCTGGATGCCGGCTCGCTGCGCGCGCTGGCCGGCGCCGGTGGCGGCGGCTACGCCGCGCTGGCGCCCACCGACGCGGACCTGCAGGCGCTGGGCGTGCTGCGTCCGCAACAGCAGCAGGACGCCGCCGCGGACGGCGAGCGCAGCGGACGGGTATGGCTGGACCAGGGCTACTGGTTGCTGCTGCCGCTGCTGGCGCTGGCGTTGCTGGCATTCCGCCGCCATGCCGGCGCGGCGGTGCTGGTCCTGCTGCTCGGTCCGCTGGCCGTGCCGACACCGGCGCATGCGCAGGCGCCGGCTCCCACCATCGGCGGCGACCTGTGGCGGCGTGCGGACCAGGTGCGGCAACAGCGCCTGGACGCAGGCGTGCAGGCCTACCGCAAGGGCGACTACGCCGCCGCGCAACAGCAGTTCGAAGGCATCGACAGCGACCAGGGCTGGTACAACCTGGGCAATGCGCTGGCGCGCCAGGGCCGCTACGACGAGGCGATCGCCGCCTACGACAAGGCGCTGAAGCAGCATCCGGACATGGCCGATGCGCGCGCCAACCGCGCCGCGGTCGATGCCGCGCGCAGGCGCCAGTCCTCGTCCAAGAACGACAGGCCCGGGCAGCAGAACCCGGGCCAGCAACAGCAGGATCCGAAGGGCCAGCCGCAGTCCGGCCGGGGCCAGTCGCCGCAGGGCGACAAGCCCGGGCAGCCGTCGCAACCGCCGCCATCGCCGTCGCCGCAGGGCCAGGCGCCGGGACAGGACAAGAACCCGTCGTCGTCTTCGCCATCGCCGCCGACGCAGGCGCCGCCCAAGCCCGGCGATGCGCAGTCGCAGCAGCAGGCCGACGCGGCGCAGCGCCGGCAGATGCAGCAGGCGATGGCGCAGCAGGGCGCGGCGGACAAGACCGCGGCCGAGCGCGCCGCGGCGGCGGCGGCCGCGGAAACGCCGCAGCAGCGCGAACAGCGCCAGGCGGTGGAGGCATGGCTGCGGCGGGTGCCGGACGACCCGGGCAACCTGCTGCGCGCCAAGTTCAAGCTCGAACACGAACGCAGGCAGCGGGAAGACCCATGATCGATCGTCCACTCCATCGCAGGCTCCTGGGCGGCATGCGACTTCGTGCCGCCGCCGCCGCGCTACTGCTGCTGGCGTGCGCGCTGCCGGCGCAGGCGGCCACCCGCGCGTGGCTGGACCGGGACAGCATCGGCGCGGACGAGAGCGTGACCCTCAACATCGAGACCGACCAGACCGTGGGCGCGCCGGACTACGCGCCGCTGCGCGCCGACTTCGCGCTCAGCGACGAAGCCAGCAGCCGCCAGCTGCAGATGGTCAACGGCAAGGTGACATCGAAGTCGCTGTTCGGCGTGGCGCTTACGCCGCGCCGCGACGGCGTGCTGGAAATCCCGGCGCTGCGCGTGGGCAACGAGCGCACCGAGCCGTTGCGGCTGCAGGTGGCCGCGGCGGCGCCCGCGCCTGCCGGCACCACCGGTGGCGATCCGGCGCAGATCGGCGACGCCGACGTGTTCGTGCAGACCGTTGCCGACGATACCGGCCCCTACGTGCAGCAGAGCGTGGGCGTGGTGGTGCGGCTGTACCTGGGCGTGCCGCTGAGCTCGGGCGAACTGGACCTGGACGCGCCGGCCGGCGCCTCGCTGCAGCGCGTGGGCGAGGACAGCCAGAGCCGGCGCGAGATCGACGGGCGCATGTACACCGTGGTCGAGCGCCGCTTCCTGCTGGTGCCCGAGCGCAGCGGGCCGCTGCTGCTGCCGGGCGCGCGCTTCAAGGGACGCGGGCCGAGCGGTTTCTTCGACGACTATTTCGGCCGCGGCGGCGAGCTGGCCGCGCGCAGCGCGCCGCAGACGCTGCAGGTGCGCGCGCAACCGGCCAACGCGCCGCAGCCGTGGCTGCCGCTGCACGAGCTACGCCTGCGCTACACCGCCACGCCGCAGCGCGCGGCGGTCGGCGAGGCCGCCGACATCGTGGTCGAAGCGACCGCGCGCGGCGCCACCCAGGCGCAGTTCCCGGAACTGCCGCCGCCCAGCGTCGCCGGCGCGCAGGTGTTCGCCGAGCCGCCGCAATACGACGAGCGGTTCGTCGATGGCAGCCCGCAGCTGAAGGTGACGCGGCGCTATTCGGTCGTGCCGCAGAATCCGGGCGCGTTGAGCGTCGGCGGCGTGCGCCTGCCGTGGTGGGACGTGAAGGCCGGCGCCGCGCGCACCGCCGCGTTGCCCGACCTGCAGCTGCAGGTGGCGCCGGGCACCGGCGCGCCGGCGCCGGCGCCGGCCAGCGTCGATGCGCCCGCGGCCACGGCGCCGGCCGACAACGCCATCGCGCCGACGCCGCGCCCCGGCGCTTCCCGTGCGCTGTGGCTGTGGATGGGCCTGGCGGCGCTGTTCGCGCTGCTGTGGGTCGCGACCCTGCTGTGGGCGTGGTCGCGCATGCGCCGCCTGCCGCGCCTGGCGCCGGCCGCGGGCAACGGCGCGGCGGCTGCGGCGCCGGGCCCGGCGCGGGCGACGCATGGCTTGCCGGACCTGCGCCGGGCGCTGGATGGCGGCGGGCTGGACGAGGTCGCGGCGGTGCTGTGCGGCATGGCCGGCGTCGCCGACCTGGATGCGGTGCAGGCTCGCCTGGACGATGCGGCGCAGCGCGAGGCGGTCGCGCGCATGCAGCGGGCGCGCTGGGGCGGCGACGGCGACCTGCCCGGCGCGCGCGCCGCGCTGCGCGACGCCTTCCGCACCGGCCCGCGCTGGCGCGGCGCGGACCGGCGCGCGGTCGTCGACGAACTGCCGCCGCTGTATCCGCGCGACGCCTGAAGCGTCCGCGTCTGGCCCTCGAGCGGGAGCGGGGCGCTGGCGGCGGCTCCGTGGCTGCGAAGCGGCGGTCGATCCGCCTCCACGGCGGCAGCGCCGGACTGCGCAGCAAGCTCCGTCGTGATCCCGAGACCCCGCTTGGCCCGCCGGTGCAAGGGACGTAGCCCGTTCCAGCGCCGCGGACCGGCTCGCCCCGGCGCTGCGCCGCCGGGCGTCGAAGGCCCGCAGTCTCCGCGTGCGGCAAGCGCGCGCGCCATGCCACGGTGGACATCGCGCGGCACAGCCGCCGCCTGCAGGGCTTGCGGTGCGCCACGGCGGGTTTGTTAAGCTCCCGGTTTCCCCTATCCAGGCGCAAACGATGACCGACACCCCCGTGAAGGCCAAGGCCGGCATGCCTCTGCACTGGAAGATGGCGATCGGCTTCGGCGTCGGGCTGGTGTTCGGCCTGGTCGCGCACCTGACCGTCGGCGGCGACGCGGCGTGGGTGCAGATGCTGACCAAGTACCTAACCACGCCGTTCTCCAAGCTGTTCCTCAGCCTGATCTTCATGCTGATCGTGCCGCTGCTGTTCTCGGCGCTGGTGATGGGCATTTCCGAGATGGGCGACATCCGCGCACTGGGCCGGATCGGCTGGAAGACGCTCGGCTACACCGTGGTGCTGTCCGGCATCGCGGTGCTGCTGGGGCTGGTGCTGGTCAACGTGCTCAAGCCGGGCATGGGCGTGGACCGCGCGCTGGCGCAGGAGCTGCTGCAGCAGAACGTGGAGCGCACCGCGCAGATCGTCGACCAGAGCAAGAGCCAGCCGCGCGGCATGGACATGCTGCTGTCGATCGTGCCCGACAACGTGGTCGCCGCCGCCTCCAGCAACGGCGCGATCCTGTCGCTGATGTTCTTCGCGGTGATGTTCGGCGTGGGCATGGTGCTCAGCGACGACGCCAAGGTGGCCACGCTGCGGCGCGGCATCGAAGGCATCTTCGAGATCTCGATGACGCTGATCGGGCTGGTGATCCGGCTGGCGCCGTACGCGGTGGCCTGCTTCATGTTCAACCTGGCGGCGCTGTTCGGCTTCGAGCTGCTGGTCCGCCTGGGCGCCTACGTGGGCGTGGTGGTGCTGGCGCTGGGCCTGCACATGGTGGTGACCTACGGCCTGGCGGTGAAGTTCGCCGGGCGCTCGCCGCTGGCGTTCTTCCGCGCCACCCGCGAGGCCACGGTGATGGCGTTCTCCACCGCCTCCAGCAATGCCACGCTGCCGACCGCGCTGCGCGTGGCCGACGAGATGGGCCTGCCGAACAAGGTGTCGCGCTTCGTGCTGACCGTCGGCGCCACCGCCAACCAGAACGGCACCGCGCTGTTCGAGGGCGTCACCGTGATCTTCCTGGCGCAGTTCTTCGGCGTGGAGCTGAGCATCGCCCAGCAGTTCATGGTGATGCTGGTGTGCATCCTCGGCGGCATCGGCACCGCCGGCGTGCCGTCCGGCTCGCTGCCGGTGGTGGCGCTGATCTGCGCGATGGTCGGGGTGGACCCGGTCGGCATCGGCATGATCCTGGGCGTCAACCATTTCCTGGACATGTGCCGCACGGCGTTGAACGTGACCGGGGATCTGGCGTTGACGACGCTGGTGGCGAAGGGGGAGGAGGGGGCGCGGGACTCGGGACTGGGGACTCGGGACTCGGGAAGCGCTGCCCCGTAATCGTTTGGGTATTTGCGGGACGCGATCGGCGATAGAGGGGTGTGGCCGCTAGCCTCTTGCGAGTCCCGAGTCCCGAGTCCCGAGTCCCGCGCTCCCCCGCCTGTGGGACAATAGCCAACCCGACGCCCCCGCGCCCGCTCCCGGTCCAATAGAAGCCCTATGACGACGCCTACCCGCCGCCAGCTCGCCAATGCGATCCGTTTCCTCGCCGCCGACGCGGTCGAGGCCGCCAAGTCCGGCCACCCCGGCATGCCGATGGGCATGGCCGACATCGCCGAAGTGCTGTGGAACGATTTCCTGCGCCACAACCCGAACAACCCGAAGTGGTTCAACCGCGACCGCTTCGTGCTGTCCAACGGCCACGGCTCGATGCTGCAGTACGCGCTGCTGCACCTGTCCGGCTACGACCTGCCGTTGGACGAGCTCAAGCATTTCCGCCAGTTGCACAGCAAGACCGCCGGCCACCCCGAGCACAGCGAGACCCCCGGGGTGGAGACCACCACCGGCCCGCTCGGCCAGGGCTTCGCCAACGCGGTGGGTTTCGCGCTGGCCGAGAAGCTGCTGGCGCAGCGCTACAACCGTCCCGAGCACGAGATCGTCGACCACCGTACCTGGGTGTTCATGGGCGACGGCTGCCTGATGGAGGGCATCTCCCACGAGGCCGCGTCGCTGGCCGGCACCTGGGGACTGGGCAAGCTGGTCGCGTTCTGGGACAACAACCAGATCTCCATCGACGGCAACACCGCCGGCTGGTTCAGCGACAACACCCCGGCGCGCTTCGAGGCCTATGGCTGGCATGTGGTGCGCGACGTCGACGGCCATGACGCCAACGCGATCAAGGCCGCGATCGAGGCCGCCATTGCGCAGGGCGACAAGCCGACCCTGATCTGCTGCCGCACCACCATCGGCTTCGGCGCGCCGACCAAGGCCGGAAAGGAATCCTCGCACGGCGCGCCGCTGGGCAAGGAAGAACTGGAAGGCGCGCGCAAGGCGCTGGACTGGCCGTACGGCCCGTTCGAGATCCCGCAGGAGATCTACGACGGCTGGCGCGCCGGCGGCACCGGCACGCTGCGCCAGGCCGAGTGGGAGCAGGCCTTCGACAAGTACGCCAAGCAGTACCCGAACGAGGCGGCCGAGCTGATCCGCCGCTCGCACGGCGAGCTGCCGGCCGACTTCATCGCCCAGGCCGACGCCTACATCGCCAAGCAGGCCGCCGAGGCCCAGACCATCGCCTCGCGCAAGGCCTCGCAGATGGCGATCGAAGCGTTCGCGCCGCTGCTGCCGGAACTGATCGGCGGCTCGGCCGACCTGGCGCACTCCAACCTGACCCTGTGGAAGAACAGCAAGTCGGTCGCGCTGGACGATCCGGACGCGAACTACGTGTACTACGGCGTGCGCGAGTTCGGCATGACCGCGATCGCCAACGGCCTGGCGCTGCACGGCGGCTTCATCCCGTTCGACGCCACCTTCCTGGTGTTCAGCGACTACGCGCGCAACGGCGTGCGCATGAGCGCGCTGATCCCGGCGCACGCGATCCACGTCTACACTCACGATTCGATCGGCCTGGGCGAGGACGGCCCGACCCATCAGCCGGTCGAGCACCTGGCCTCGCTGCGCTACATCCCCAACAACGACGTGTGGCGCCCGTGCGATACGGTGGAGTCGGCGGTGAGCTGGAAGGCCGCGATCACCCGCAACGACGGCCCGAGCTGCCTGGTGTTCAGCCGCCAGAACCTGCCGTTCCAGCCGCGCAGCGACGCGCAGATCAAGCAGATCGAGCGCGGCGGCTACGTGCTGGCCGACGCCGAAGGCGGCGCGCCGGACGTGATCCTGATCGGCACCGGCTCGGAAGTGGGCCTGGCCGTGGAAGCGAAGAAGGCGCTGGACGCCGCCGGCCTGAAGACCCGCGTGGTGTCGATGCCGTCCACCGACGTGTTCGACCGCCAGGACGCCGCCTACCAGGAGTCGGTGCTGCCCAGGGCGGTGCGCAAGCGCGTGGCGGTGGAAGCCGGCATCACCGCGTTCTGGCGCAAGTACGTGGGCCTGGACGGCGCGGTGGTGGGTATCGACAGCTTCGGCGCGTCGGCGCCGGCGGACGTGCTGTACAAGCACTTCAAGATCACCGCCGAACACGTGGTCGAGGCGGCGAAGGCGCTGTAGCCGTACGACTATCGTGTGGACGGAAAAGGCCGGCGCATGCCGGCCTTTTCTTTCGCACGCGAGCAAGATGCCTTGCGTGCGCGGCGTATCTGGCTGGTCGCCGGACGACGGTAGTAGGGTCCGCTTGCAACGAGGAGCCTTTGCCAGGCCACGCCGCAAGCAGCGGTGCGGCGTGCGGCCACCCTGCAGCAGGGCTCACCGCGGCGCCGATTCCCCGCGCAGCAGCGGATACGGATTGATCGATTCGCCCTTCCACCATTGCTTCTCCGGACCCAGGCGGTGGACCTCGAAGTGCAGATGCGGCGCGGCGGGATCGGCATTGCCGGTGCTGCCGACGTAGCCGATCACCTGGCCGCGCCGGATCGGCTGCTTTTCCGCCAGGCCGTCGGCGTAGCGCTGCAGGTGCGCGTAGTAGTAGGCGAAGCGGCCGCTGGGCTCGAACTGGTACACGGTGAGGCCGCCGCGCTGGCTGTCGAACAGCTTCTCGACGGTGCCGTCGGCGACCGCGAGCACCGGCGTGCCGGTCGTGGCCATGATGTCGATCGCATCGTGCACGCGGCCCTCGCTGCGCGCATCGGTGAAGGTGTCGTGCAGCTGCGCGCCGCTCACGCCCTGCACCGGAATCAGCAGGCCGGTCGGCACCGGTGCCGCGGCGTCGGCAGCGCTAGCGGCCGTGGGCGCGCTGGCGGCCACCGCGGGCGCCGCGCTGGCTGCACCCGGATCGGCGGCTTGCATCGTCAACGCCGGCGATGGATCGGCCGGCATCGGGTCGGCCGCGTGCGTTTGCGCCGCCGGTGTCGCCGTTTCGCCGACCGACGCGGCGGCGTCGGTATCGCTGGGCCGCACGCGCAGGTTGTCGCGCAACGTCCAATACACCAGCCCCGCGACCACGGCCGCCAACGCCAGCGTCAGCAACGTCTTCATCGCCTCACTCCTGCATCGTCACCGGTACCGACGCATCCACCGCCGCAGCCACGGCCTGCACGTCCCAGTTGGTCAGGCGTACGCAACCGTGCGACTGGCTCTTGCCGACCCGCGCCGGGTCGGGCGTGCCGTGGATGCCGTAGTGGTCCTTGGACAGGTCAATCCAGACCTCGCCGACCGGATTGTTGGGACCGGCGGCCAGCGTGGCCTTCTTGTCCGACTTGTCCGCGTCCCAGAACAGCTTGGGGTTGTAGTGGAAGGTGGGCTGCCGCACCACGCCCTTGATCTTCCATTCGCCGATCGGCAGCGGATCGTGTTCGCTGCCGGTGGAGGCGGGAAACTGCGCCAGCACCTTTCCTGCGGCATCCAGTAAACGCACGCTGGAATCGGACTTGTCGACCACCACCTTCGCCGCCTTCGGCAGCGCCGGCGTGCCGAGCACGTTGGGCACCTGCACGCTGGCGCCGGCCTGGGCGAAGTCCACGCCCGGATTGAGCGCGCGCAGCAGCTTCGGCGAGGCATGGAAGCGCTCGCCGAGCCGCTCCTCCACCGATTCGAAGCCCAGCGCCGGCAGCTTGGCCTTTTCCGCGGTGTCGTCGGGAATGCGCGGGAACGGCCCGGCCACGTCCTCGGCGGTGAGCGTGTAGGCGACCAGTGCCGGCGCGGCGTCCTGCTTGAGCGCCTGCCAGGTGGCCTCGTCCAGCGTGCCGCTGACGGCGAGCCCGCGCCCGGCCTGGAAAGCGGATACGGCGCGGCGCTGGTTGGAGCCGGGTTGCCCGTCGATCTCGCCGGGGGAGAAGCGCGCGCGGTCCAACAGCACCTGCGCGCGCAGGTCGGAGGCATCGTCGGCACCCGGCGCCGGCGCGGGCGGCGCGGCCTGCGCGGTCGCGGAACCTGCGGCGAGGATCAACAGCGCGCCCAGGCAGGCGGCATGCAGCGGCGAACGGGACATCGGCGGCTCCACTGGGATTTCGCCCACCATGCCCAGGTCGGGCGGCTAGTCCGCGTGAAAAAGCCCACTGCCGGCTGACCGCCGCGTCGCAGGCGCGTGCGGTGTGCGCCGCTCATGCGTGTCCGTGGATCGGGATCGCGCTCGCCAGCGGCAAGTCCTGGCGACGGACACGCCACGCGCGCCCGGGTCTCCCAGGGCTACGGCGCGCAGGTGCGCTGCAGCGCGTACCCCAACAGCCGCGCCTGCAGTCGCTCCGCAAACCCGCGCGGCGCATCCAGCGCCATGCGCTGCAGGCACGCGGCATCGCCCTGCGCGCCCGAGCACAGCGCACGCGCCACGGTCGCCAGCTTCGCGCCGTTGCCGGCGGTGTGCTGCTTCAACCAGGTCAGCGCGCGCAACAGGCGCTGCTCGACCTCGGTGAAGTCGCTGCCCAGCGGGTAGTCGGGCAGGGTGCCGTCGGCGCGGAACGGCGCCAGCGCTTGGCGCACGCGTTCGGCGCTGTTCTGCCGCCAGTGCGGCGGCGCGAGGAAGTCGGCGCGCAGCTTGCGCGAACCGACGGCCTGCTGCAGCACTTCCTGCTGGAAGCGCGCGTCGGTGATGCCGGCCATCGCGACCACGCAATCCTCGTCGGTCAGCCCGTGCAGGTCGGCGATGCCGTATTCGTTGAGGTAGATGTCGCGCAGGTGGCGAGGGATCGTGGTGTGGCCGTAGTTCCAGCGCACGTTGGACTGCAGCGTGCGCGCTTCGCCGCGGGTCGCGCGGAACATCAGCACGCTGCGCGCGTCGCGCAACGCATGCGCCATCGCCACGAAGTTGTACTGGCCGCCGACGCCGGAGACCACCCGCCCGTCCTCCAGTCCGTCCGATACCGCTGCGCCCAGCGCGGTGGCCATCATGCACGAGTTGAAGAAGCGCGCGTCGTGCCGCTGCAGCCGCTCCAGCGTCTCGTTGCCGCCGTAGAGCTGGTTGATCTCGCTGATCCGGCGCATGCCGATGCTGGCGCGCTCGGCGGCGTCCATGCCGTGCAGCCAGGCGTAGAACTCCGGCGAGCCCAGGTAGAACGCACCCTGCAGGTATTCGCCTTCGCGCTGCAGCCGGGCGTGGTCTTCGGCATCGGCCACGCCGTCGTGCAGGCGCTGCATCAGCTCGACGTCGTCGACCACCTTGCGCTTGATCACCCCGCACTGCACCAGCTGGCGGAAGCCTTCGTTGAGCATCTCGCTGCAGCCGTACAGGCCGATCCGGAACGGCTCCAGCGCGCCGCTCTGGCGCACCGTGGGGTGCTGTTCCAGCGCCGGGTCCAGCGCCGCCAGCACGCGCCGGTAGCGCGCGTTGTCGGTATGCCGCAGCACCAGCGCGTGGCTCAGCGCGTCGGCCAGCGTGCCGATGCCGATCTGCAGCGTGCCGCCGTCGCGCACCAGCGTGCTGGCGTACAGGCCGATCGCGTAGTCGGCGTCGCCGACCGGCTGCCGCGGCAGCCCGAACAGTTTCGGATACGGGCCAGGCGGGGTCAGCACCAGGTCGAAGAACGCCGCATCCACCGCCGCGCTGCCGCCGATCCACGGCAGCTGCGGATCGACCTCGGCGACCAGCAGCGGACGCGGCAGGCCGCGCCGCTGCACCGCGTCCAGCGTGTCCTGGGTGATGTCGTTGTTGCACGAGAACGACAGCCGCGCGCCGCCGGGTTCGCGCGCCACCTTCTGCACGATCAGGTTCGGCGCGCGCTGCGCCACCGCCTCGGCCGCATGGGTGTAGTTGAGGCTGGTGTAGCCGCGCTGCGCCTGCGCCGAACCGAGCAGCGCGCCGGACTGCATGTAGAACTCCTCGACCTGGACGTGCGCCGGCAGCGCATCGCGCTGCATCGCCTGCACGTATTTCAGGTACGGGAAGTCGTCGCCGAAATGGCGCTGCACGAACGGCCGCGCGAAGCGGCCCTGCAGCCCGCCGCCGGGCGCGGGCGGATTCAGCGACAGCGCGGTGTAGATCTGCAGCGGACGCGACGGATCGGCGGCCACCCGTTCGTACAGCGCATTGAGCAGGCGATGCGGCTTGCCGATGCCCAGCGGCGCGCCGACGCGCAGCGCGCCGCGGATGCGTTGCAGGATCAGCGCGACGGCGGCGTCGAGGTCTTCGAGGTGGTCGGTCATCGGCATAGCTTAGGGCCTATTAACGCTATCGGAATAGCCACGCCGTGCTTGGGCGCATGCGGGGCAAGAAAGCGCCGGGGAGCTTATGCCGATAAGCGACCGAGCGATGACGCCGCCCCGTGCGCGCCCCAGCGCGGTCCTTCGGGCTGCGCCGGAGCGACGCCTGTACTGCGGCATGGTGGCGACGGCGGCGTCGCGGTGAACGCGCCCAGGACGTGCGTTGCGATGGCCTGCCTGTGGCTGGCCGGTTGCGCCGGCCAGCCAGTGATTGAGCCGGCGCAACGCGTCGATTCGGTGGATCAGCGCCTGCTCGCGCCGCGTGCCGACGCGGGCGCCGGCGCTGCGGCGGCGTCCTACCGGATGCAGCCGCAGCAGGTGTTCCGCATGCCGCAGCCGGTGGACAGCGCGACGCCGCAGCTGCCGGCCGATTCGCCGCGGCGCACGCTGGCGCCGACCACGGTGTGCGTGCGCGTGATCGTGACCGCGCAGGGCGAGGTCGCGCGCAGCGAAGCGCTGAACGATCGTCCCGAGTGCGGCGCCGGCGCCGCGCCCGAGTACGCCGATCTGCTGCGGGCGGTGCATGACGCGATCGCGCATTGGCGCTTCGTGCCGGCGGCGATCTGCACCTATGCCGGTCCTGCGCAGCGCCCCGCGCAGGGAGGGCGCTGCGACGATGCGCAGTCGGTGGAAGCGGTGCCGGTGACGCTGTCGTATGCGTTCACCTTCGAGGTGCGCGAAGGCGAGGCGACGGTACGCAGCGGACGGGTGGGCGGACGCGGCGCGCGTTAGCGTCCCTGTCTGCATCAGGACCGATCGGGTGCGGTGTCGGCGGCGACGAAACCGTGGCCGGCCGCGGTGCGGAAGCGGCGTCAGCGTGTCCGCGGCGGCTGCGGATGCCAGTGTGTCGATGCCTGCGGCGAGCCGTCTACAGCATCTCCGGCTTGAACAGGCGCCGCCGCGAGATGTCGGGGCCGGACAGCATGAACTTGCCGTCGCCGCGGTAGTGCAGCGTCTTCGGCAGTTTCGGCACGCGCGCCACGTGCGCCTTGACCACTTCCCAGATGAACAGGCCGTGCCTGGCGATCTGGCTGCCGTCGTACAGGCGGCACTCGAAGCTCGCGTAGCACTCGCCGATCGCCGGCGCGTCCACGCGCTCGCCCGGTACCGCGGTCAGGCCGAAGTGGGCGAACTTGTCGATCTCCGCGCCGCTGCTGTTGCCGATGCCGACCACGGTATCGACCATGTCCGCGGTCGGCAGGTTGATCACGCATTGCTTGCTGCGGCGGATCAGCCCGTAGCTGTGGTTGGCGCTCCAGATATAGCACGCGAGCAGCGACGGCTCGAAACCCATCACCATGTGCCAGCCCATCGTCATGATGTCGCGCTGGTTCCTGCTGGCGGAGCTGACCAGGACGACCGGGCCCGGCTCCAGGAAGCGGCGCACCTGGTCGAGCGGGAAATCGTGCTTGCGGTAGCGTTTCATCGGCGGGCACCGGCGCGTGCGTTGCGCATCAGTGTCGCCATCGGCGGTGAATGCCGTGTCGGCATGCGGCCGGGCGAGGTCGCAGCGCGCGAGCGGATGCGCGTTTCGCGCCGCGGCCCGCCGGTGGCTATCTTCGCGCGCCCGTCGCGCCGCTCACGCCGGCCCGTCGAGCCGGTGGATCGCATCGGCGATGCGTTGCACTTCCTCGGCCTGGTGGCTGACGTACAACATCGGCAGGCGGATCTCGTCGCGCACGCGTTGCAGGTAGGGGATCAGTTCCTCGCGCCGCGCCGGGTCCAGCGACGACAGCGGCTCGTCGAACAGCAGGATCGCCGGCTGCGACAGCAGCGCGCGTCCGATCGCCACCCGCTGCGCCTCGCCGCCGGACAGGTTGCTCGGCCGGCGCGCGAGCAAGGCCTCGATGCCGAGCAGTTCCACCACCGCGTCGAAACCGAAGCGCTGCGCCTGACCGCGGCCGTGGCGGCCGTAGCCCAGGTTGCGGCGCACGTCCATGTGCGGGAACAGTCGCGCGTCCTGGAACACGTAGCCGATGCGGCGCCGGTGGGTGGGGACGTCGATGCCGGCGGCATGGTCGAACAGCACGCGGCCGTCGATGGCGATGTGGCCGCTGCGCGGCCGCAGCACGCCGGCGATGGCGTTGAGCATGCTGGTCTTGCCGACGCCGGACGGGCCCACCAGCGCGATCACCCGCGCCTGCTCGTCGATGCGCATGTGCCGGTGGAAGCGCCCGCGCTGCACTTCGATGTCGATCTTCAACATCGGCGCGCACCATATCGTCCGGCGCACGCCGCGCCGCGGCGCAGGGCGGGGCGGTAGCGGTGCCGCATCATGCGTCCTCCTGCCCGCGCTGGCGGCGCACCAGCCATTCGGACAACAGCAGCGCGCCCAGCGAGATCGCCAGCGCCACCGCGGCCAGCCGCCAGATGCCCGACTCGGCGCCCGGAACCTGCATCAAGCCGTAGATCGCCGACGACAGCGTCTGTGTCTGCCCGGGGATATTGGACACGAAGGTGATGGTGGCGCCGAACTCGCCCAGCGCCTTGGCGAACGCCAGCACCGTGCCGGCGACCAGGCCCGGCCAGGCCAGCGGCAGGGTGATGGTGAAGAACACCCGCCACGGCCCGGCGCCCAGCGTGGATGCGGCCGCCTCCAGGCGCCGGTCGGTGGACTCCAATGCCAGGCGGATCGCCCGCACCATCAGCGGAAACCCCATCACCGCGCTGGCCAGCGCCGCGCCGGTCCAGCGGAACGCGAACTGCACGCCCAGGTGCTGCAGCAGCCATGCGCCCACCGGCCCCTGCGTGCCGAGCACGATCAGCAGCACGTAGCCGGTGACCACCGGCGGCATCACCAGCGGCAGGTGCAGCAGCGCATCGAGCAGCGACTTGCCGAAGAACCGGCGCCGCGCCAGCAGCCAGCCGAACGCCACCCCGAACGGCAGGCTGAGCAGCGACGCGGTCAACGCGACCTTCAGGCTCAGCGCGATCGCGGTGGTCTCTTCCGGGCTGAACACGTCAGATGCGCGTGGTCATTGCGCGGCGGAGAAGCCGTGGCGCAGGAAGATCGCGCGCGCCGGTGGCGTCGCCAGCCAGCGCACGAAGGCGGCCGTGGCCGGCTGCCGGCCCGCGCGTAGCGCCGCTACTGGATAGACGATCGCTGCGTGGCTGTCGGCCGGGAACACCGCCACTACGCGCACCTTGGGCTCGGCCTTGGCGTCGGAGCCGTAGACGATGCCCAGCGGCGCTTCGCCGCGCGCCACCAGCATCAGCGCCGCGCGCACGCTCTCCGATTCGGCCAGCCGGCCCTGCACGCCGTCCCACTGCGCGAGCCGGGTCAGCGCCTGGCGCGCGTACTTGCCGGCCGGCACGGTGTTGGTCTGGCCGAGCGCCAGCCGTCCCTGCGCGCCCAGTGCGGCGGCTACGGCGCCGGGCCTGCGCAGATCCACCTTGGCCTGGCTCGCGGCGGGGGCGACCAGCACCAGCGTGTTGCCGAGCAGGTTGTGGCGCTGGCTGGCATCGACCCGCTCGCGTTGCTGCAGGTAGTCCATCCACTCCAGGTCGGCGGAAAAGAACACGTCGGCCGGCGCGCCCTGCTCGATCTGCCGCGCCAGCGCCGAACTGGCCGCGTAGGACACGCGCACCGGCGTGCCGCTGGCCTTCTGGTAGGCCGCCGCGGCCTCGTCCAGCGATTCCTTCAGGCTGGCGGCGGCGAACACCGTCAGCGGCGGCTGCGCGGCGGCGGAACCCTGCGCCGCGCCGGTCAGCGGCAACAGGAGCAGGCAAAGCAGCGAGAACAAGGCGCGTGGGATTGTGGCGATCCGCGGCCGGGGCGTGGCGAACAGGCGCAGTGCGGGCATGGGGGAATCTCCGATGGGACATCGCGGCGGCCGGCAGGGCGGGCGGATGCGCGACCGCGAAGCATCGCACGATCCGGGTAAGCCATGCGTCGAAGGCGTCCGTTCCACAGGGCGTAAGGCCATAACCGAATCGCATATGCAGTGGCAGAGGGGGCGCGAAGCGAAGGCCATGCCTGGCCCGGGCGGCGATGCCGCGCAGACCACCAGCGCGCCGCAAGGCTCAATCGGCCGCGGTCAGCCCCTCGGTGCAGCCGGCCTGGATGTTCGCGCGCACCGACGGCTGCAGCAGCCGCGGCGCGCTCAGCGTCGCATCGCGCGCCTGCCGCTGCGCGACGAAGTCCGCCTCGGCCACGCCGTCGCGCACGTGGATGTTGTGCCGACGCTGCTCGCCGATGCTGCTCAGGCAGGCGACCTCGCGGCCGCCGCCGGCGCCGTAGTCGTGGCAGACGAACACGCGGGTGGCGTCCGGCAGCGCGTACAGCTTCTGGATCGAGCGGAACAGCAGCGCGGCATCGCCACCGGGGAAATCGCAGCGCGCGGTGCCGCTGTCGGGCATGAACAGCGAATCGCCGGGGAACAGCGCATCGCCGATCAGGTAGGCGACGCTGTCGCTGGTATGCCCGGGCACCGCGATCACCCGCGCCGGCAGGCGGCCGATGGCGAAGGTATCGCCGTCGGCGAACAGGCGGTCGAAGCGGCAGCTGTCCTGGTCGAAGTCGCGCGGCAGGCCGAGCGCCGGCGCGAACGTCTCGCGCACGCGGCCGATGCCGTCGCCGATCGCCAGCACCGCCTGTGGCCAGCGCCGCTTGAACCATTGCGCGGCGGAGACATGGTCGGCATGGGCGTGGGTCTCGAGTATCCAGCGCAGTTGCAGGCGCTGCGCCTGCAGGTGATCGGCCAGCGGCTGCGCCGCGGCGGACGACGTGGTCGCGGTGGCCGGATCGAAATCCAGCACTGGATCGATCAACGCCGCATCGACGCCGTCGTCGACGACATAGCTCCAGGTGCCGGATCCGGCATGGTGGAACGGGTGCACGCGAGGAAGGGTGTCCATCGGCTTAGCTTAGGGCCTGTCCCTGCCGTTGTGATAGGTGACGGCCATCCGAAGGCCCCCCGAGATGCGCCTGGAATGGCGCCGTCACGCGGCGGCTCGCCGACATTGCGTGTCGCGTGTTCCTCGCCGCGCGCCAAACGCAATCTGGCCTGCGCACGGCGCGAAAGCGCTGGCCGCAGCGCGCGTCGCCGCAGAAGATGCCATGCAAGGCGTCGAGCAGGCGTCGCGCCGGTCCTGGCGCCAGCGAATAGTGGAGGGTGTGCCGTCGCGCCGGGTGTTCGCCAGTCCGTCCTCGCGCAGCGGCGCCAGGCGCTGCGAAAGCGCCGACGGGCTGAGGTCCAGCCGTGCGTTCAGTTCGCCCACCGGTTGCTCGCGTTGGGCCAGCCGGCACAGCAGCATCAGCCGCTTCTCGTTGCCCCAGCGCGCCTTGAGCAGGCGCGTGGCGTCGCTGGCGTGCGCGCATCGCCGCCGGGTCCATCGCCACGGCGCGGCTGCGGGCCATCGGTCAGAAGTCGACGGCGCGCCCGGACGCGGTCCAGCCGAGGAAGCCGCCAAGCAGCGCGCGCGCCGCGGTGTAGCCCGACCGCTGCAGGCCGAGCGCGGCCAGCGTGGCCAGGCCGCCGCTGGCGCAGTACAGCAGGATCGGCTGCTCGCGCCGGGCCAGTGCCGGATCGGCCGCCAGGCGGAACTCCAGCAGGCTGTACGGGAGGTTGATCGCGTTGGGCAGGTGGCCGGCGGCGAACTCGCCCGGTTCGCGCAGGTCGATCACCTGTTCGCCGGGTAGCGGCACCGCGTCGCTGGCCGCGTCGGCTTCGCTGGGTGGCGGGCGCGGACGCTCGACCAGGGCATGGGCGGAGGCAGGGGACATGGGACTTCAGGGGTGTGGGGGGACGTCGATTTGTATATCGGCCGCCACGAATCTTCCATGCGACATACGGTCGCACTGCCGCCGCCCGCTCAGTGCGTGCGCCTGCCGACCTCGGCATCCGCGGCTTGTACCGGGCTGCGAGGGCCGTGCCTTGCCTGCTGTGCTGATATCGCGGACCCGACCGAAGCGGCGCGCACGACCATCCACGCCGATTTAGCGGTCCCCGGGTACAGTCGCCTGCATCGACCACCGCTTTTTGGAGCATGCAGCATGAGCATCGGCGACCCGATCCGGGTGACCCTGCAGCAGGAGACCGACTTCGCGTTCCGCATCCAGTTCGACGAGACCGAACTGGAGCCGTGGCTCAGCGACGAGACCGCGCCGCTGGGGCAGGAGCGCGGGCCCAACCCCTCGCGCATCCTGCTGGCCAGCATCGCCAACTGCCTGGCCGCCAGCCTGCTGTTCGCGATGCGCAAGCACAAGAACGATCCGGCCGGCGTGGTCGCGCACATCACCGCCACGCCGACGCGCAATCCGGAAGGGTACTGGCGGATTCCGCAGGCGTCGGTGGAACTGCAGCTGCCGGCCGGCAACGAGGACTATGCGCAGCTGCAGCGCGTGCTCGACCAGTTCGAGCAGTTCTGCGTGGTCACCCAGAGCGTGCGCCAGGGCATCGACGTGCAGGTCACGGTGAAGGACGCGCACGGCAACGTGCTGCTCGGCGACAAGAGCATCGAGGCCGGCGCGTGAGCGAAACGCTGCACATCGCCTGCCCGCACTGCCAGGCGCTGAACCGGGTGCCGGCGTCGCGCCTGGCGGCGGGGCCGCAATGCGGCCGCTGCCATCGTGCGCTGTTCGTCGCGCAACCGCTGGCGCTGGATGCGGGCAACTTCGCCGCGCACGCCGAGCGCAGCGACGTGCCGCTGCTGGTGGATTTCTGGGCGCCGTGGTGCGGCCCGTGCCGGACCATGGCGCCGCAGTTCGAAGCGGCCGCGGCGCAGCTGGAGCCGCGGATGCGGCTGGGCAAGCTGGACACCGAGGCGCAGCCCGCATTGGCCGCGCGCTTCGGCATCCGCAGCATCCCGACCCTGGCGCTGCTGCTGCACGGGCGCGAGCTGGCGCGGCAGGCCGGCGCGATCAGCGCCGCGCAGATCGTGCGCTGGGCGCAGACGAACGCCGCCTAGCGCGCGGACAACGCCATCGTGTCCCGTTTCATCGGGTTCATGGCGGTGGCGCCAGGGCGATGCGCTTCCCGCTCGCCGTGCGCTTCTTTTCGCAGAAGCGAGATCAACGCATCGCCTTCAGGCGGTCCCTTCCTGGTCGGCTTGAGGGGAGCCAGAAGGTAGCGCTTTCCCAGGTCGTCCTGATCTTCATTCGCGGTATCGGTGCCGTTGCGGATCTTGCCCACGACGATGAGCGCGTCGATATCGACCGGCCAGCCCAGCCGGTTAAAGGACGGACATGCGCAGTGGCATCGTCGTGCTGCGCGCAGGCGCCGCTACTTACCCAGCGCGGCGTTGAGCGTGGCCGCCAGGTCGGTACCGGCCTGGCGCACCTGCGCCTCGGCCACCGGGCGCCAGGTCTGCACGTAGTCCTGCGGCAGTTTCGCCCCGGGCGGATAGAAGCCCGGGCGCAGCGCGATCCTGCACGAGGCTTCGGCCCACCGCGCCGCCGGCGGCGGCAGCGCGGTGCCGCTCGGCGCCGGCAGCGGCTGCGCCTGCAGTTGGCGCAGGTACGCCGCCTCGTCCAGGTCGCGGCTGCGCAGCAGGCCGCTGTCCCACAACGCATGCAGGTTGCTGCCCTTGCCTTCGAACTGGACCTGGAAGGTGTTGGCGCCCTTGTCGCGGGCATAGCCGGCATGCAGCGGCTGGCGGATGTCGCCGGCGAAATGCACCACGAACTTCAGCGCCTGTGCGCGCGCGGCCTGCGGCTGGCGGCGATCGGCGAGGATCGCGGTCTGCCGGCGCAGCGCTTCGACCACGCAGTTGCCGTCGGGGCAGTCGCGGTTCTGCTCGTAGTGGCAGTCCTCCTCGCCCAGGTTGACGTAGTGCCAGCCGGCGCTGCGCTTGCCCAGGTCCGGATCGTGCTCGCGCAACTGGTCGGCCCAGTTGGCGACGCCGGCCAGGGTCGGCTCGGGCTCGCCTTGCAGCAGCGTGCGGATCTGGGCGCGTGCCGGGGCGGTGAGCTGGGTGTCGGCCAGGTCGGCGACCAGGCGGTGGCCGAGCGGGCCCCAGGCCAGCGCGGCGGACGGTGCGATGGCGATCGCCAGGGCGAGCGCGGCGGACAAATGGGTGCGTGAGGTCATCGGCCGATTCTAGCCGGCGCCGATGACCGCGGCAGCATCCGCCGGCGGGTGCCGTTGCGGCGCGGCTAAGCCTCGGCGGCACACTGGCCGGTGCGCTCGCGCGCAGCGCGCCGTCGCGGACCGCCCGTATCTTCTTCGGTTCGCCGGCGGGCCGGTGCGCTCAGAACTTGAGCACGTAGGCCACGCCGTACACCAGCGGATCGATCTGCGCGGTGCCCAGCTCGACGCCATCGACCTTGACCTTGCTGTCGATGTCGGCCCAGCGCAGGTCCACGCGCAGCGCGGACTTGTCGTTGAGCGCGAAGTCCACGCCGGTATGCAGCGCCAGGCCCCACGAGTCTTCCAGCTTCAGCTTGGTGCCGGCCAGCGCGCCGCGGGTGTCCTCGCTGAAGAAGGTGGTGTAGTTGAGGCCGGCGCCGACGAACGGCGACACCCTGCCGGCGCTGTTGAAGTGGTACTGCAGCGACACCACCGGCGGCAGGTGCTTGGTGCTGCCGACCGTGCCGACACCCTTGACGCTGATGTCGTGCTTGAACGGCAACGCGGCCAGCACTTCGATGCCCAGGTCCTGGCGCACGAAGTACTCGAAGGTGACGGTGGGCTTGATGTCGCTGTCGATGCTCAGCGGCAGCGTGCCGCCGGCGAGCTTGCCGTTGTCCGACTTCGGATTCACCTGGTGGGCGCCGACGCCGAGGGTCCAGTCGCCCTGCGCCTGCGCGAACGCCGGCGCGGCGCAGAAGGCGAGGGCGGCGGCCAGGCCGGACAGCAGCAGGGAAGAGGTCTTGCGCATGGGGGTGTTCTCGGTTGGGGTGGGCGCAGTGTCCGCAGCGCGCCGCCGTCACGCCTTGATCCTGATCAAATCCGTGCCGCGCCTGTACGCCGCAGCGGCGACGACGGTGCGGCCGGAGCGGTCCTGTTAGAATGGGATTCCCCTTCCATCCGCCGCGTCAGGCGCGGCCGCAGGAGCTACTGAACATGGCAATCAAGGTTGGCATCAACGGTTTCGGTCGCATCGGTCGCAACGTGCTGCGCTCGGCCGTGCAGAATTTCGGCGGCGAGATCGAGATCGTCGCCATCAACGATCTGCTCGAGCCCGACTACCTGGCGTACATGTTGCAGTACGACTCGGTGCACGGCCGCTTCGACGGCGAGGTGTCGGTCGACGGCAACCACCTGGTGGTCAACGGCAAGAAGATCCGCCTGACCCAGGAACGCGATCCGGCCGCGCTGAAGTGGGACGAAGTGGGCGCGGAGGTGGTGATCGAATCCACCGGCCTGTTCCTGACCAAGGAAACCGCGCAGAAGCACATCGACGCCGGCGCCAAGAAGGTGATCCTGTCGGCGCCGTCGAAGGACGACACGCCGATGTTCGTCTACGGCGTCAACGACAGCACCTACGCCGGCCAGGCGATCGTCTCCAACGCCAGTTGCACCACCAACTGCCTGGCGCCGCTGGCCAAGGTGATCAACGACAAGTGGGGCATCAAGCGCGGCCTGATGACCACTGTGCACGCGGCCACCGCCACGCAGAAGACCGTCGACGGCCCGAGCAACAAGGACTGGCGCGGCGGCCGCGGCATCCTGGAGAACATCATTCCGTCCAGCACCGGTGCGGCCAAGGCCGTGGGCGTGGTGATCCCCGAGCTCAACAAGAAGCTGACCGGCATGAGCTTCCGCGTGCCGACCTCGGACGTGTCGGTGGTCGACCTGACCGTGGAGCTGGAAAAGCCGGCGACCTACGCCGAGATCTGCGCCGAGGTGAAGGCGCAGAGCGAAGGCGCGCTGAAGGGCATCCTCGGCTACACCGAGGACAAGGTGGTGGCCACCGATTTCCGCGGCGACGCGCGCACCTCGATCTTCGACGCCGATGCCGGCATCGCGCTGGACAGCACCTTCGTCAAGCTGGTGTCCTGGTACGACAACGAATGGGGCTATTCCAACAAGTGCCTGGAAATGGTCAAGGTCGTGGCGAAGTAAGCAGCGCCCGCCGCCCACAAAAAAAGCGCCTGCGGGCGCTTTTTTTGTGGGTGCCTGCAACGGCGGGGAGAGGGCGTCGCGATGCTCACTCCGCGGCGATCTGCATGCTCTCGCCGCTGCCGGTGACGAGGACCCGGCTGCCCACGGCCAGGCCGGTGACTTCGGCGCTGGGCTTGGACACGACCACCTGCGACTTGTCGTCGAAACGGATCTTCACCATGTAGTGCGCGGCCGGCCCGGTGCCGGCGATCTTGGCGCCGACCGCTTCGCCGGCGGCCGAGCCGGCCAGTTGCCCGGTGCCCGAGCCCACTGGGCTCTTGATGCCGAGGAAGCCGCCGGCCAGGCCGCCGAGGCTGGCCGCGGCCTTGGTGATGGTCTTGGTCTTTTCCGGCACGTCGGTGTTCTTGTTCTCGATCGGTTCCAGCGCGACGATGGCGCCGTGCCGCGGCGGCGCGGCCATGGCCGATGCCGACAGCGACAGCAGCGCCGCCGCCAGTGCCGACCACGCGATGCGGACGAGCTTGTTGTTTGCGTTCATCGATATTCCCCTGTGGTTTTTGGCGGAGGCCGGCGCGTCCGGCACCCGGTGTCTACTTCCTGTTCTTCGGTCGGCCCCAGCTGCGGATGTACGGCTTGCACTTGCTGCCGGCGAAGTCGTAGCGGGTGATGATGCCTTCGGCATTGGCGACGAAGGTGATCTCGCAATGGTGCTCGGCCGGCACGAAGCTGGTCTGGCTGTGCTGATCCTGCTGGTAGATCGGCGTGCCGCGGTCGACGCCGACCAACTGCCCCTGCGTCGTCCAGTAGTCGGTGCGGTAGTGCGCTTCGGTGCCGAAGTTGTAGGTGTAGGCGGTTTCGCGGGTCTCGGTGTTTTCCGAGGTGTACAGGCCGCGGTCGACCGGCCATTGCAGCATCAGCTCGGAGGCGTCGTGGCCCAGCCAGCTGCGTGCGATTTCTTCCGGGTCGCCGAACAGCCCGGCCGAGGCCAGCGGCGCCATGGCCAGCAGGCAGGCCGCGCACATGGCGCGCAGGAGACGACTACGGGGAATGGGCATTGCGATACGTCCTTGATAGCTTGCGTCAGCGGATCCGTCTGCGACAGGCGCACCAAGAGTGCGCTGTGGCGATTTCTACCATGCCCCGCCGAGACCGGCAAGCGGCGCGCCGATGCGCGGCCGGGCGGGACGGCGGTGCATGGGGCCGACTGACCGCAGGTCCCTGCGCGGGCGCTGCGGACGAGCGGCCCTGTGCGGCCGCGGACGGCTTTGGCGGGTCGGCACAACCTGTCGCCAACGCCGCGGCTCACTTGCCGCGACGCTTGCCCGCAGCCGGGGTGGGGCGCAGCGAGGCGAGGAGTTCCGCGCGGCACACGTCGAGGATCTCGTCGGCCAGCGGGGAGTCGTCCGGGCAGGCCCGGGACATGACGATGGCGCCGAGGGCATGGGCCAGCATGTCCAGGCGCTTGGCCCGCGTTGCGCCGGTGCCTGCGCCATTGGAGGCGTCGTCCTCGCGCTCCAGCGCCGCCAGCAGGCTTTCGATGCCCGCCGCGAACGTGGCCCGGACCGCTTCCGGCTGACGTGCGGCGTCGCCGCCCAGCGCCGCCATGGTGCAGCCGGCGGCACGGGCGTCGCGATGCTTGCGCGACACGTAATGCTGCACGAACTCCTGGGTGTCGACGCCGCCCGTCTGCGCCACGGTCTGCGCGATCCCGCATGCCGCCGCTTCCGCCATCAGGTCGGCCTTGGACGGGAAGTGCTTGTAGAAGCCCCCGTGGGTGAAGCCCGCGGTCGCCATCAGGTCGGCAACGCCGATGCCGTCGTAGCCGCGCTCGCGAAACAGCGTCGATGCCGTTTCGACGATATGCGCGCGGTTCGCCTGCGCTTGAGCCTTGCTGACCTTCATGGGGTGCCTCGCTGACGTTGTCTTTCCCGGGGACAAGCATACATTGATGCTGGTCATCATCAAAATGTTGACAAGTTAGATTATGATCATCATCATAGAGCGGCTTTCATCGAACGACCCGCTCACCCGGTGTCTTCCGCCCCGCCGCCACGACCGCCGCATCGCACGCGAAAGGTCGCACTGGCTTGGCACGCATCCATCCATCGAGAACCAACACCACCATGACCGCCGCACTGTTCGAACCGTACGCCCTGGGCCCGCTGACGCTGGCCAACCGCATCGTCATGGCGCCGCTGACCCGCAACCGCGCGGGCCAAGGCCTGGTGCCCGGCGAACTGGCTGCCACCTACTACGCCCAGCGCGCCTCCGCAGGCCTGCTGATCACCGAGGCCACGCAGATCTCGGCCGATGCGCAGGGCTACCAGGACACGCCAGGCATCTATACCCCCGAGCAGGTCGAGGGTTGGCGCAGGGTCACCGATGCCGTGCACGCCAAGGGCGGGCGCATCTTCGTGCAGCTCTGGCACGTCGGCCGCGTCTCGCACGTGGACCTGCGCCCCGGGCGCACCGCGCCGGTGGCGCCGTCGGCGCTCCGCGCCGCCACCAAGACCTTCGTCAACAACGGCTTCGCCGACGTCTCCGAACCGCGCGCGCTGGCGCTCGACGAGCTGCCGGGCATCGCGGACGACTTCCGCCAAGCCGCGGCCAACGCCATCGCCGCCGGCTTCGACGGGGTGGAGCTGCACGGCGCCAACGGCTACCTGCTGGAGCAGTTCGTCAAGGACGGCGCCAACCAGCGCACCGACGCCTATGGCGGCTCCATCGAGAACCGCGCGCGCCTGCTGCTCGAGGTCGCCGCGGAGGTCGCCAAGGAGATCGGCGCCGACCGTACCGGCGTGCGCATCTCGCCGGTGTCGCCGGCCAACGGCATCTCCTGCAGCGATCCGCAGCCGCAGTACGACTACATCGCCGAGCAGCTCAGCGCGCTGGGCATCGTCTACCTGCATGTGGTGGAGGGCGCCACCGGCGGTCCGCGCGACGTGGCGCCGTTCGACTATGCCGCGTTGCGCAGTCGCTTCAAGGGCACCTATGTAGCCAACAACGGCTACGACCCGGCGCTGGCCACCGCCAGGCTTGCCGATGGCAACGCGGACCTGTTCGCCTTCGGCCGCGCGTTCATCGGCAATCCCGACCTGGTCGAGCGCCTGAAGACCGGCGCGCCGCTGGCCGCCCCGGATCCGGCCACGCTCTACGGCGGCGGCGCCAAGGGCTACACCGACTATCCGGCGCTGGCCGGGCACGGCAACTAAGCACCACCGAGCACAGGCGGCGCCATCGCGGCCCGCCGATTCCCTTACCTGAAGAGACCACTCGCATGAGCACCCCGTCCACTGTCCTCATCACCGGCGCCTCCACCGGCATCGGCGCCATCTACGCGCAGCGTTTCGCCCAGCGCGGCCACGACCTGGTCCTGGTCGCACGCGACAAATCGCGCCTGGACGCGCTCGCGGCGCGCCTGCGCGAGGAACACAAGGTCGCGGTCGATGTGCTGCAGGCCGACCTGACCACGCAGGACGACCTGGCCGCCGTGGAAACCCGGCTGCGCGACGACGCCGGCATCGGCATCCTCATCAACAACGCCGGCATGGCCCAGTCGGGCGGATTCGTCGGGCAGTCGGGCGAGAGCATCGAACGCCTGCTGACGCTCAACGTCACCGCGCTGACGCGGCTGGCGTCGGCGATCGCGCCGCGGCTGGCGCAGTCGGGCAACGGCGCGATCGTCAACATCGGTTCGGTGGTCGGCCTGGCGCCGGAGTTCGGCATGACCGTGTACGGCGCGAGCAAGGCCTTCGTGCTGTTCCTGTCGCAGGGCATGAGCCTGGAGCTGGCGCCCAAGGGCGTGTACGTGCAGGCGGTGCTGCCGGCGGCCACCCGCACCGAGATCTGGGAACGCGCGGGCATCGACGTCAACACGCTGGCCGAGGTGATGGACGTGGAAGAACTGGTCGATGCGGCGCTGGTCGGCTTCGATCGCCGCGAACGGGTGACCATCCCGCCGCTGCACGACGCCGGCCGCTGGGACGCCCTCGACGGCGCCAGGCAAGCGCTGCTGGGAAGCATCAGGCAGGCCAATGCCGCCGAACGCTATCGGCCGGCTGCCTGAAGGCCGCCGCTGCGCACCGTCGCGAACGAGGCAAACACCATGAAGACGCAGCGCGATAGCTGGGTGCTGATCACCGGCGCATCGAGTGGATTCGGCGAGGAGTTCGCCAGGCAGTACGCGCAGCGCGGCCACAGGCTGGTCCTGGTCGCGCGGCGGCTGGACCGGTTGCAGGCGCTGGCGCAGTCGTTGCGGCAGGAGCACGGCATCGACATCGTCGTCGAGCAGGTGGACCTGTCGGATATCGCGGCGGTGCGTCGGCTTCACGCCGGCTTGCACGCGCGCGGCATCGAGATCGAGGTGCTGATCAACAACGCCGGGCACGGGCTGCAGGGACCGTTCCTGGGCGGGCAACTGGAACCGGTGCTGTCGATGATCCAGCTCGACATCGCAAGCCTGACCGCGATGACGCATCTGTTCGGCCAGGACATGCGGCGGCGGCGGCGCGGCAAGATACTGCAGGTCGCGAGCATGCTGGCCTATCAAGGCGTGGAGGGATTTGCGGTGTATTCGGCCGCGAAGGCCTACGTTCTTCGTCTCGGCGAGGCGTTGCACCGGGAGTTCGCGCGCGACGGGGTCACCGTGACGACGCTGTGCCCGGGATTGACCGACACCGGCTTCGCAAGCGTCGCCCAGCAGCGGATCACGCCGCTGTTGAATACGCTCATGATGCAGGCCCCGCCGGTGGTGCGGGCCGGGATCGGCGCGCTGGACGCGGGTCGTATCAGCGTGGTGCCGGGGCTGCTCAACAGGTTGAACGTGGCCTTCATGTGGGCGACGCCGCGCTGGTTCCACCAGTCCGTGCTGTCCCGCATCCTGAACGGTTGACCGGCATGCGCCTGGGGTTCCGTTCGCTGTCGAGCCTGGCCGCGGTCCTGTTCTTCGTCATCGCCTGCATCTGGATGTTCTCGCCGGGTTCCATGCTGGCGAACTGGAACGTCGGTGTCTCGCCGCCGGCCGAGCTGGTGGCGCGAAGGGCGGCGGCGCTGTACGCGGGCATCGGGGTGATGTTGTTCATGGCAAGGAAGGCGGCGCCGTCGCCGGCACGCGCGGCACTGGTAGCGGGTATCGTCACGGCGTGTTCGTTGCTTGCGCTGCTCGGCGTCGTGGAGCTGGCCGCGGGGCATGCGGGCAGCGGGATTGCGCTGGCCGTCGTGCTCGAGGTCGCGTTCGCAGTCGCGTTTGTTTCCATCGGGGGAAGATCATGAAGGCGTTCTTCATCGAGCGTTACGGCAGCAAGCATCCGGGGCGGATCGGCCAGCTGCCCGAGCCTGAGGTGCGCGACGACGATGTGCTGGTGCAGATCCATGCGGCGAGCGTCAACGTCCTCGACGCGAAGCTGCGCAAGGGCGAGTTCAAGCTGATCCTGCCCTATCGCCTTCCGCTGATCCTGGGCAACGACCTGGCCGGCGTCGTCGTGCGTGTCGGTTCCAAGGTGCGGCGGTTCAAGCCGGGCGACGAAGTCTATGCGCGTCCGGACCAGGCGCGCATCGGCACGTTCGCGGAACGGATCGCGGTCGGCGAAAGCGCGCTGGCGCTGAAGCCCGCGAACCTGAGCATGGAGCAGGCCGCGTCCGTTCCGCTGGTCGGGCTGACCGCGTGGCAGGCGCTGGTCGAGACGGCGAAGCTGAAGCAGGGGCAGAAGGTGCTGATCCACGCCGGCTCCGGCGGCGTCGGCACGATCGCCATCCAGTTGGCCAAGCATCTGGGCGCCTTCGTGGCCACGACCACCGGCACCGGCAACGTGGAGTGGGTGAAGGCGCTCGGCGCCGACCTCGTCATCGACTACAGGACGCAGGACTTCGAGACGGTCGTGCACGGCTACGACGTCGTGCTGCACAGCCTGGGCAAGGACGTGCTGGAAAAGTCGCTGCGCGTGCTGAAGCCCGGCGGCCTGCTCATTTCCATCTCCGGGCCTCCCGACCGGGACTTCGCGGTGCAACAGGGCCTGTCCTGGCCGCTGCGGCAGGTGATCGGCATGCTGAGCGGCGGGATCCGCAGCAGGGCCAGGCGGCACGGCGCCCGCTACGCGTTTCTGTTCATGACCGCCAGCGGCGATCAGCTGCGCGCGCTCGGTGCGTTGATCGAGGCCGGCATCATCACGCCGGTCGTGGACCGGGTATTCGCGCTGGACGCCGCCGCGCAGGCCTTGGCCTACGTCGACAGCGGGCGCGCCAAGGGCAAGGTGGTGGTCAGGATCGGGCCGTCCTGAGCGCGCCGGCGGCCCGGCGCGCAGGCCGCGCTACAGCGCCTGCAGGATCAACGAATGCCAGCCGGTGCGGTAGGTCTCGTAGCCGGGCGAGGCGGCGTGGGCGACGCAATGCGGGCGCCCGCCGATGTCGCACAGCACCGCGCCGCGCGGCTGCTTGAGCAGCGCGTCGCGGCCGGGGAAGTCGATCCGCTCCTGCAACATGCGCCCTGCCGAATCGGCCAGTACCTGGCCCTGCGCATCGACGATGCACACGCGGCTGCGGCCCCACTCCTGCTCCGACAGCGGCGTGCGCTGCACCACCGTCTGCGCCAGCGCGTCCCAGCGAAACACGATGCCGAGCACGCCGAGCACGCGCCCGTCGACGCGTCCGCCGTCGCGCACCGTGCACGAGTACACCAGCACGCGCTCGCCGTCGGCCAGGGGGCTGGCGTGCACCTCCTGGAAACCGAATTCCTCGCCGCTGCGGGTGCGCGCGGCGCTCTCGAACCAGGCCTGGCCGGAGACGTCGCTGCCGGCCGAGGCGTACTGCTGCGGCCGGCCGTTGGCGAGCACGCGGCCGTCGCTGCCGGCCAGCACCAGGTCGAAGTACACAGTGTACGAATCCAGGATCTGGCCCATGCGCCGCGACGCGTAGGCCAGTTCGTCGTCGCCGCGGCCATGGCGCGCGGCGGCGACGATGGCCGCGTCGGTGGCCCACCAGCGCACGTCGCAGCTGCGCTCGTAGAGGTTGCGGTCGATCAGGTCGATGTTGCCCAGCGCCAGTTCGCTCAGCCGCGTGCGGCGCACGTCGTCCTGCAGCCGCTGCAGGGTCTGGCGCATGTCGGCGCTGGTGCTGGCGGCGACCTTGTCCAGGTCCTGGGTGGCATCGGCCACGCGCCGCGACAGCACGTCCATTTCCTGGGCGATGACGCTGAAGCCGCGCCCGGCGTGGCCGATCCGCGCCGATTCGATGCGTGCGTTCATCGAGATCACGTGGGTGGTGCGGTTGATCTCGTCGATGCGCTGCAGCGAGCGGCGCAGCTGGCCCAGCAACTGGTCGGACAGTCCGGCGACGGAGCGGATGTGGTCGTCGATCCCGACCTCGGTGGGGGTGGCAGGCAGGTTCATCGGCTCGGGTAGGTGGGGGCGGAAGAACGGCCGGCGCAGCCGGGGATAAGGGCGCTATCGGCGCGCGGCGGCGAAGCTTGAGCGGCCCCCGCCAGCGGCGCCGCGCCGCCGGGCGAGCGCCCGCGTGCCGAACTCGTCTAGCATGGGGGGGTGGATCCGGCGCCGCCGGGCCGCTGGCGCGGGTGCCGTCGCAACAGGCGCCGCGCCGTCGGGGGGAGACAAGGAGCGGGATGGAAACGCTGATCGTGGTGGTGGTGTTGGCGGTACTGGCGGTGCCGGTATTGCTGATCGTGGCGCTGGTGTCGCTGTCCGGGCTCAGGCGCCGGGTCGCGGCGCTCGAGCAGGAACTGGCGCAATGGCGCGACGGGCCTGTCGCGGCCGCGCCGGCGAACGCCTGGGAGGCCGCGCCGCTGGCGGACGCCGAGGACGCGCGCGCCGCGGCCGGGCCGGATGACGGCGACGCCGCGCCGGTCCATCCATCCGCCGCCGCAACGCCGCCAGCGCAACCGCCGCAACCGCCGCCGCTGCCATTGCCGGCGCCTTTCGCCGCCACGCCGCCGAACGCGCCCGAGCCCGAGCCCGCCGCCTACGTGCCGAGCGGCCCGGGCCCGGTCGAACGCGCGCTGGGCGCGGCCAAGCGCTGGTTCACCGAAGGCAACGTGCCGGTCAAGATCGGCATGCTGGTGCTGCTGGCCGGCGTCGCCGCGCTGCTCAAGTACGCCGGCGACCAGGGCTGGCTCAGCGTGCCGATCGAACTGCGCTATGCCGGCATCGCCGCCGCGGCGATGGCCGGGCTGGTGTTCGGCTGGCGCCAGCGCGAGCGCAAGCGCAGCTTCGCGCTGGCGCTGCAGGGCGGCGCGATCGGCGTGCTGCTGCTGACCGTGTTCGCCGCGTTCAAGCTGTCCGGGCTGCTGCCGGCCGCGCCGGCCTTCGCGCTGAGCATCGTGCTGGTGGCGAGCATGTGCGTGCTGGCGGTGATGCAGGAGTCGCGCACGCTGGCGGTGCTCGGCGTGCTCGCCGGGTTCCTGGCGCCGATCTGGCTGTCCACCGGCAGCGGCAACCACGTCGGCCTGTTCTCGTACTACGCGGTCTTGAACGCGGCGGTGCTGGCGATCGCCTGGTACCGGCCGTGGCGGGTGCTGAACCTGATCGGCTTCGCCTTCACCTTCGGCATCGGCACGCTGTGGGGCGTGCTGCAGTACCAGCCGGCGAAGTTCGCCAGCACCGAGCCGTTCCTGCTGCTGTTCTTCGCCTTCTATCTGCTGATCCCGATCCTGTACGCGCGCCGGCGGCCGGCCGATCGCCGCGATCCGATCGACGGCAGCCTGGTGTTCGGCGCGCCGTTGATCGCGTTCTCGCTGCAGGCCGGCCTGCTGCACGGCGAGCGCATGCCGCTGGCGCTGTGCGCGGTCGGCGTGGCCGCGCTGTACGCGGCGCTGGCCGCCGCGCTGATCCGCCGCGAGCGCTTCGCCGTGCTTGGCCAGGCCTACGCGTTGCTGGCGGTCGGCTTCGCCACGCTGGCGGTGCCGTTGGCGCTGTCGGCCAACGCCACCGCCAGCGTGTTCGCGCTGGAAGGCGCGGCGCTGGTGTGGCTGGGCCTGCGCCAGCAGCGCTGGCTGCCGCAGCTCAGCGGCGCGGCGTTGCAGCTGGCGGCGGCGGCCGGTTTCGTGATCGGCCTGGACCGCGCCTGGCGCGACGTCCACGCCGTGGCCAATGCGACCTGCATGAGCGCGCTGTTGCTGGCGGTCGCCGGTTTCGCCAGCGCCTGGTCGTACCGGCGCGCGGCGCGGACGCCGCCAGCGCTGGTGTACTACCTGTGGGGACTGGCGTGGTGGTGCGGCATCGGCATCGGCGAGGTCGAGCGCTTCGTCGCCGCCGACGCGCGCGCGGACGTGTGGCTGGGGTTCGCCGCGCTGAGCGGCTGGCTGGCGGCGGAAGTGCATCGGCGGCGTCCGGCGCAGGCACTGGCGGCCACCACCCTGGCCGGGCTGCTGCTGGCGTTGCCGCTGGCGGCGATGCAGGCCGCGGCGCACGGGCAGCCGTTCGCCGGCCACGGTGCCTGGGCGTGGGCGCTGTTCGCGGTACTGGGCGTGCGCAGCCTGATCTGCCTGCGCGGTGCCGGCGGCGGTATGGCGCGCGCGGCGCAGTTCGTCTGGTGGCTGGTATGGCCGCTGACGCTGTCGCTGCTCGGCGCCTGGCTGGCGCAGCGCTTCGCGCTGGCGCAGGGCTGGCAGCTGGCGCTGCTGGCGTGGCCGTGGCTGCTGGCCGTGGCGGTGTCGTTGTGGCGCTGGCCGTGGCTGGCCGCGCCGCTGGGCGCGGACTTCGAACGCTGCCGCGGCACCTTGCAAAGCAGCTATTTCGCGCTGCTGGCGCTGGGCTGGACGGTGGCGCTGGCGCTGCCCGGCGGCAGCGCGCCGCTGCCGTGGCTGCCGCTGCTCAATCCGCTGGAGCTGACCCAGGCGATCGTGCTGTTGCTGGCGGCGCACTGGCTGTGGTCGCCAGCGCCGCCGGCCGCCTTGCGCGCGTTGCGCGTGTACCTGCTGGCCGCGGCAGGCTTCCTGATGATCACCAGCGTCACCCTGCACGCGGTGCACTACTGGGGCGGCGTGGCGTGGGACGAACGGCTGCTGTCCAGCGGCGTGGCGCAGACCAGCCTGACCGTGGTCTGGAGCGTGCTCGGCGTGATCGGCTGGGTGCTGGGCTCGCGCCGCGGCCATCGCGGCCTGTGGCTGGCCGGCGCGCTGCTGATGGCGGTGGTGCTGGGCAAGCTGCTGCTGGTGGACCGCGGCAACCTGGGCAATGTCGCCGGCATCGCCTCGTTCATCGCTTACGGTCTGTTGTGCACCGTGGTGGGATATTTCGCGCCGGCGCCGCCGCGCCGCGCCGAACCGGCCGAGGAGGCCTCCGCATGAGACGTCTGATCCTGCTCGCGCTGTTGCCGGTCGCCGCGTGGGCGGCCAGCCAGCGCGAGGACTACGCGCAGCAATGGCCGTTGACCCTGCAGGATGCCGATGCCGGCGCCTACCGGGTGACGCTGGACGATGCGGTGTACCGCCGCGCGCATCTGGCCTCGCTCGGCGATGTGGAGGTGTTCAACGGCAACGGCGAGCCGGTGCCGGCGGCGCTGTTCGGCGCCGAGCAGGCGGCCGCCACGCCGCGCCAGCAGGCACTGCCGTGGTTCCCGCTGCCGGCTGGCCGCGCCGGCGCCAGCGCCGACCTGGAGTTGATCGCCGAGCGCGATGCCGACGGCAGCGTGCGCCGCATCCAGACCCGGGTGGGCAGCTCGGCGGCCGATGCGGCCGGCGCGGGGTGGCTGATCGACGCCACCGCCTTGCGCGAGCCGGTGCTGGCGCTGTCGCTGCAATGGGCGGCCGCCGACGCGCCGCGGCAGGCGCGCTACCGGGTGGAAGCCAGCGACGACCTGCGCGACTGGCAGGTGCTGGTGCCGGAGGCGACGCTGGTCGATCTGGCCAACCAGGGACAGCGCCTGCAGCAGCTGCGCATCGTGATCGGGCGCCAGGTCCGCTACCTGCGGCTGGTGCCGTTGTCGCCGGCGCCATTGCCGAGCCTGAGCGGGGTCGGCGCCGAACTGACCGCCGCGCCGGCGGCCGCCGACTGGCATTGGCAGCAGCTCGATGCGCTGCGCGCCGATGCGGCGCAGCGCAGCTTCGAATTCCAGTCGCCGGGGCGTTACCCGGTGGCGCGCGTGGACGTGGCGCTGCCCGGCAACAGCGCGATCGAATGGCGAGTGCAGAGCCGCGACGGCGCCGAAGCGCCGTGGCAGGACCGCGCCGGGCCATGGGTGGCGTTCCAGGTCGGCAAGGACAGCGACCGCTCGCCGCCGCAGGCGCTGGCCGCGCCGGTGCGCGACCGCTACTGGCGGCTGCTGGCGACGCAGGACCCGGGCAGCCAGCGCCCGGCGCTGCGCCTGGGCTATCAACCGGAGACGCTGACCTTCCTGGCGCAGGGCGCCCCGCCGTACGCGCTGGCCGCCGGCAGTGCGCGTGCGCAGCGTGCCGCGGCGCCGGTGGCCGCCACGCTGGAGGCGTTGCGCGCCCAGCGCGGCCCGCAATGGACGCCGGCCAAGGCGAGCCTGGGCGTGGCGACGCCGCTGGCGGGCGAGGCCGCGCTGCAGCCGGCGCCGCCGGTACGCGACTGGAAGGCCTGGCTGTTGTGGGCGCTGCTGATCGGTGCGGCGCTGATCGTGGTCGGCTTCGCCTTCAGCCTGCTGCGCAAGGCGCCGGCGGCCAGCGGCGGCTGATCCCGCCCGGCGTTCGCGGCCCCGCGCGATGCGTTGTGGCGCGGGCGATGCGCCCGCGAGGCACGCCCGCGATTCGTTGCGCCAGTAAGCGTGGACCCGCGATGACCTCTGCCGGGCCCGCTCCGGGTTTGCCGCATCGCCGCGAACCTCCGACAATGGCGGTCCTTCATCGCGAGGAACGTGGTCCGATGCCAGCATGCTTCGCATGGTCCGGTCTCGCTGTGTCCGGCGAGCGCGCGGCCATGGATGGCCATTCCGACGTTCCGAAGCCGCGCTGGCCGCGCCGAGCGCGGCACCGCGCCTCTCTTCTTTGCAATTCCCCCCGATAGCGAGCGACCGACAATGCCCATTTTGCGAATGACCGATCTCGATTTGTCCGGCAAGCGCGTGCTGATCCGGCAAGACCTGAACGTGCCGATCGACGACCAAGGCCGGATCACCTCCGAGCAGCGCATCGTGGCGTCGGTGCCGACGCTGAAGCTGGCGCTGCAGCAGGGCGCCGCGGTGATGGTCACCTCGCACCTGGGGCGGCCGAAGGAGGGTACCTGGAGCGCGGAGGATTCGCTGGCGCCGGTGGCCGCGCGGCTGAGCGCGCTGCTCGGCACCGAGGTGGCGCTGCGGCGCGACTGGGTCGATGGCGTGGACGTGGCGCCGGGCCAGATCGCGCTGCTGGAGAACTGCCGGATGAACGTCGGCGAGGGCAAGGACGACGAAGCCCTGGCCAGGAAGTACGCGGCGCTGTGCGACGTGTTCGTGATGGACGCGTTCGGCACCGCGCACCGCGCGCAGGCTTCCACCCACGGCGTGATCCGCTTCGCGCCGGTCGCCGCCGGTGGCCCGCTGCTGATGGCCGAGCTGGATGCGCTGGGCAAGGCGCTGCTGCATCCGGCCAAGCCGCTGCTGGCGATCGTCGCCGGCAGCAAGGTCTCGACCAAGCTGGAACTGCTGTCGAACCTGGTCGGCAAGGTCGACCAGCTGATCGTCGGCGGCGGCATCGCCAACACCTTCATCGCCGCGGCCGGATATCCGGTCGGCAAGTCGCTGTGCGAGCCGGACCTGCTGGACACCGCGCGCAAGATCGTCGCCGACGCCAACGCGCGCGGCGCGGCGATCCCGCTGCCCAGCGACGTGGTGGTGGCCAAGCAGTTCCTGCCCGAGGCGCAGGCCACGGTGAAGGCGCTGGCCGAGGTCGCCGACGACGACCTGATCCTGGACATCGGCCCGGACACCGCCGCGCACTACGCCGAGCTGATCGCCAAGGCCGGCACCGTGGTGTGGAACGGTCCGGTCGGGGTGTTCGAGTTCGATGCGTTCGGCACGGGCACGCAGACCCTGGCGCGCGCGATCGCCGCCTCGCCGGCGTTCTCGATCGCCGGCGGCGGCGACACCCTGGCCGCGGTCGACAAGTACGGCATCGCCGACCAGGTCAGCTACATCTCCACCGGCGGCGGCGCGTTCCTGGAATTCCTTGAGGGCAAGACCCTGCCGGCGGTCGCCGCGCTGGAGGCACGCGGGGCGTGAGTACCGATACGTTGTTCTTCGACCTGGACGGCACCCTGGTCGACTCGGAGGCCGGCATCGTCGGCAGCATCCTGCATGCCTTCGCGCAGATGGCGCTGCCAGCGCCGCCGGCGGACGTGCTGCGCAGCTGGATCGGCCCGCCGCTGCGCGACAGTTTCCACGCGCATTTCGACGCCGATCCGGCGCGGGTCGAGCAGGCGCTGGCGCTGTATCGCCAGCGCTACGACAGCCAGGGCTGGCGCGAACACACCGTGTTCCCGCAGATCGGCGCGGCGGTCGAGGCGCTGGTCGCCGCAGGCCACCGCCTGGCGGTGGTGACCTCGAAGAACGAGCGCTTCGCCCGGCGCATCGTCGAGACGCTGCCGTTCGGCGCGCACTTCGAGCAGGTCGTCGGCGCCAGCGACGACGGCCAGCGCCGCTTCAAGCCCGACCTGATCGCCGAGACGCTGCGGCGCCTGTCGCTGCAGGCCGACGGCTGCCGCATGATCGGCGACCGGCGCATGGACATCGAAGGCGCCAACCACCACGGCATGCGCAGCATCGGCGTACTGTGGGGCTTCGGCAGCGAGGACGAACTGCGCGCCGCCGGCGCCACCCAGCTGGCGGCGCAGCCGGCGCAACTGCCCGGCCTGGTCGACGGCTGAGCGTGGCCGAGGACGCGCGATTGTCCCCGTCCAGGACAGCGCGGCGTCAGCGGCCAAGGCCCGGCGTGTCCGCAGGACATGCCGGAATCATTCCGCGGGTATGCCACAACGAAATCGTGATGGCGACCCGCCTGTGTTAATTTCCGACTCTTTGCCCGGGAGGCTCCCCATCATGATCGAACGTCAGCGCCGCACCAAGATTCTCGCCACCCTCGGGCCGGCCACCGACCCGCCGGGCGTGCTCGAAGACCTGTTCCGCGCCGGCGTCAACGTGGTGCGGCTGAACTTCTCGCACGGCGATCCGTCCGGCCAGGCCAAGCGCGCCGCCGAAGTGCGCGCCGCGGCGCAGCGCGTGGGCAGCGAGGTGGGTATCCTCGCCGACCTGCCGGGGCCGAAGATCCGCATCGAGCGCTTCGCCAGCGGCAAGGTCTCGCTGAAGGCCGGCGCGCGCTTCGACCTGGTCGCCGACGCCAACGCGCCGGCCGGCGACGAGAACCAGGTCGGGGTCAGCTACCTGGGCCTGCCCAACGACGTGAAGCCGGGCGACGTGCTGCTGCTCGACGACGGCCTGCTGCAGTTGCAGGTGGTCGAGGTGCAGGGCGAGCGCATCGTCAGCACCGTGCTCAACGACGGCGTGCTGTCCGACCGCAAGGGCCTGAACAAGCAGGGCGGCGGCCTGTCGCTGGGCGCGCTGACCGAGCGCGACAAGGAACTGATCGGCATCGTCGCCAAGATCGGCGTCGATTTCATCGCGGTGTCGTTCTGCCGTAACGCGCAGGACATGCACGACGCGCGGCGCATCGCCGAGCAGCACGGCTGCTATGCCGCGCTGGTGTCGAAGATCGAGCGCACCGAGGCGATCGAGAACCTGACCGAGATCGTCGAGGCCAGCGACGTGGTGATGGTCGCGCGCGGCGACCTGGGCGTGGAGATCGGCGACGCCGAGCTGCCCGGCCTGCAGAAGAAGATCATCCGCGAATCGCTGGCGCAGAACAAAGTGGTGATCACCGCCACGCAGATGCTGCAGTCGATGGTCGAGAACCCGATCCCGACCCGCGCCGAGGTGCTGGACGTGGCCAACGCGGTGATCGACGGCACCGATGCGGTGATGCTGTCGGCCGAAACCGCCGCTGGCGCCTACCCGGTCAAGGCGGTGCAGGCGATGGCGCGGATCTGCCTGGGCGCCGAGCGCCAGTTCGAGATGGACACCGACTTCGAGGCCGCGCAGCGCAACCTGCAGCGCGCCGACCAGGCGATCGCGATGGCGACGATGTTCCTGTCCGAGCACGTGGGCCTGGGCGGCGTGGTCGCGCTGACCGAATCCGGCGGCACGCCGCGCTTCCTGTCGCGCTTCCGCTCCAAGATGCCGATCTACGCCTTCACCCGCCACGACGGCGCGCGCCGCGGCATGGCGATGATGCGCGGCGTGTTCCCGATCAACTTCGACAGCCGCGGACTGACCCCGCGCGAGGCCGCGCGCGCGGCGATCCGCCTGCTGGTCGAGGCCGAGCGCATGGGCCCGGGCGATCGCGTGGTGTTCACCAGCGGCGAGCACATGGAGACCCACGGCGCGACCAACACGCTGCGCCTGCTCGAGGTGGGCCCGGACGGCCGCGCCAGCGGTCTGGGCGAGCTGTAACGCCCGCGGCCCCGGTGCCGCAACGGATGGCCGCGCGCTGCCCAGGCAGCGCGCGGCTTTTTTTTGCGCCGATGGCGCAACGCGCGCACGTCTCCGCTTCGTCTACCGCGTGGAAACGGTTGCAAGCATTCCGTGAAGGAATGGCTGCGCCGCCGCGGGATATACTTCGGTTTTCCCCCGTGCCATAGGAACTCCATGAGCATCGAACAGCTTGCCGAAACCGCACAGGCGATGGTCGCCCCGGGCAAGGGCATCATCGCGATCGACGAATCCACCAGCACGATCGCCAAGCGCTTCGCCGGCGTCGGCATCGAGAACGTCGAAGAGAACCGCCGCGCCTACCGCGAGTTGCTGCTGACCACGCCGAAGCTGAGCGACTACATCTCCGGCGCGATCCTGTTCGACGAGACCATCCGCCAGAAGACCAAGGACGGCGTGCCGTTCGCCAAGTACATGGCCGAGCACGGCATCATCCCCGGCATCAAGGTCGACAAGGGCGCGCAGCCGCTGGCCGGCATGCCCGGCGAGCTGGTCACCGAGGGCCTGGACGGCCTGCGCGCGCGCCTGGAGGAGTACTACAAGCTCGGCGCGCGTTTCGCCAAGTGGCGCGCGGTGATCACCATCGGCGAGGACATCCCGTCCGGCGTGTGCATCGAGACCAACGCGCATGCGCTGGCGCGCTATGCGGCGCTGTGCCAGGAGCAGGGCCTGGTGCCGATGGTCGAGCCGGAGGTGCTGATGGACGGCGACCACGACATCGAGACCTGCTACGAAGTGACCGAAGCCACGCTGCGCTCGCTGTTCGGCGCGCTGTACGAGCAGAACGTGGTGCTCGAAGGCACCATCCTGAAGGCGTCGATGGTCATCGCCGGCAAGGACTGCGACGAGCAGGCCAGCGTCGAGGAAGTGGCCGAGTCCACCGTGATGTGCCTGAAGAGCACCGTGCCGGCGATCCTGCCCGGCATCGTGTTCCTGTCCGGCGGCCAGACCGACGAGCAGTCCACCGCGCACCTGAACGCGATGAACCAGCTCGGCAACCTGCCGTGGCCGCTGAGCTTCTCCTACGGCCGTGCGATGCAGCAGGCCGCGCTGAAGCTGTGGTCGCAGGACATGAAGGGCAATTTCGCCAAGGCGCAGCAGGTGATCTACGAGCGCGCCAAGGAGAACGGCCTGGCCGCGCTGGGCAAGTGGCAGGGCTGAGTCCGGCGCCGCCGCTGGAGTGAGCGAGAACGCCGGCAAATGCCGGCGTTCTTCGTTTTCGGGACGCCTCATCGCGTTTGGCGTTATCGCGTGTCCTGCCGAGCCAGCCACTCCTCTCGGCGCACGTTTCGATCAACGCACCTTGCCCAGCCGCTGGACGAGGTAGTCGACGAAGCAGCGGACCCGTGCCGGCGTGTGCGTGCCGCCGACGAACACCGCATGGACCTCCTCGCCGTCGCCCGGGTTGAACGCCTCCAGGAGCGCCACGAGCTGGCCGGCCTGGATCGCGTCCTCCGCCGTTTCGGCGCACACCCGCGCGATCCCGAGGCCTTCGATGGCCAACTGGCGTTGCGTCTCGCCATTGTTGGTTTCCACGCTGCCCTTGATCGGCAGCGCGTAGTCGCGCCCGTCCTTGCGGAAGGGCCAGGTCGGAGCGGCGCGCTTGAAGTTGAAGCCGATGCAGTCGTGCCCGTGCAGGTCCTCGGGGACGACCGGCGTACCGCGGCGCGCGAGATAGTCGGGCGAGGCCACGATCAGCTTGTGGGTCTGGGCAAGCTTGCGTGCCGTGAGCGGGCTGTCGGGGAGCGGGCCCAGGCGCACCGCGACGTCCGCCTGGCCGGCGGCGATGTCGATCACGGCATCGGTGGAGATCACCTCGAGCAGGATGCCGGGGTGGCGCTGGAGGAAATCGCGCAGAAGCGGCACCACGAACATCCGTCCGTAGGTGAGCGAGAGGCTCACGCGCAGGCGCCCCTTCGGCGAGCTCTGGTCGGCGATCAGCTGTTCGGTTTCGCGCAGGTCCGCCAGGATCCGCCGCGCGGAGGACAGATAGGTCGCGCCTTCCGGGGTCAACGTCAGCGACCGGGTCGTCCGCAGCAACAGGCGGACGCCGAGGCGGGCTTCGATCCGGTCGACGACCCGGGTGACGGACGACGGCGCCAGCTTCAGCCGTCGTCCCGCCGCCGAGAAACTCCCGGCCTCGGCCACCAGGGTAAAGACTTCCAGTTCGCCAGCGATGTCCATGGGGCAATTGTGCGAAAAACGCAAAGGTGTTGACGGCCTTTTTAGTATAGACACGAGGCGCGACCGGTCTCTATCGTTGCGTTGGCCGAAAGACTCGAGTTCCAGCCCCATGGACGTACCGCTCGCCAACCGACGTGGCGGTCACCGCTGAGCGATGAGGTGAACAATGGTCTCGCCCTACACGATCGACATTCCAGATGCACGGCTCGCCAGCATCCAGGCGAAAGTGGACGCCTACGACTGGCGCCAACTCGCGGACGCCGGAGGATGGAGCGCAGGCGTCGGGATCGACGACCTCAAGCGGCTCGTCGCCTACTGGCGGGACCGCTACGATTGGCGGGCGATCGAACGGCGCCTCAACCAGCTGCCCAACTTCGCCACCGAGGTCGAGGGCGAGCGCCTGCATTTCGTCCATCTGCGCGGCGACGGATCCAAGCCGCCGCTTCTGCTCCTGCACGGCTGGCCGGGGTCGTATCTTGAATTCGAGCGGCTCCTCGCGCCTCTGGCGGCGGACGGGCACGACGTCGTGGTTCCGTCCCTCCCGGGCTTCGCTTTTTCCACGCCGATCACCGGCATCATCGGTCCGCGCCGGGCCGCCGAGCTCATGCACGGGCTGATGGTCCGGCTGTTCGGCCAAGCCCGCTACCTCGTCCAGGGCGGCGACTGGGGCGCGCATATCGGCAGTTGGATGGCGTTCCTGCGGCCCGACGCGCTGCTCGGCTTGCACATCAACATGGTGAGCATCTTCGCCAGCGACGCCACGGCCACGACCGCGCAGGAGAAGGACCTGATCGCCCGCCGCGACGCCATCCTCGATCTGGAGACCGGCTACGCGCACGAGCAGCGCACGCGCCCGCAGACCCTGGGCGTCGCGATGGCCGACAGCCCGGTCGGCGTGGCAGGCTGGATACTGGAGAAGATCGGCAAGTGGGCCGATCTTCCGACCCGGGCCGATGGCGGCCCGGACATCTGGAGCAAGTTCTCGGAAGAGGAACTGCTCACCGACATCATGCTGTATGTCGCGCCGGCGGCCGCCGTGACCTCGACCTGGATCTATCACGGCCAGCGGCGGGAGGGGTCGGACCCTGAGGTATCCCCACGTTTTCCCGAGTAGGATCAACCGGCTAACGGCGGCCCGGCTGGAAACAGGTGCGCGCATGGC
>NZ_JAFIWC010000031.1 GCF_017163755.1 Xanthomonas sp. | reverse complement strand
CGGAGAGATTCGAACTCCCGACCGCCTGGTTCGTAGCCAGGTACTCTATCCAACTGAGCTACGGGCGCGTCGTCAGGAGCGGAATTATTCCCGACTCCCCTGGGCCCGTCAATGCTTTTTGCGAAAAAATTCAGCCTGGCGCGCCGGCGAGGGCCGCGGCGACGGCCTGCGGCCGCTTCATCCAGGCGAAATGATCCGCCGCGGTGCCCAGCTGCGAAGCGTTCAGGTAGCGGATGTCGGTGGCGCACGGCGAGAGTTTTCGCAGGAACGCGCGCAGCGAGCTCTCCGGCGCCATCCAGTCGTCGTGCAGCAGCACGCCGCGCACCGGCGCGGTCAGCTGCGCCAGCGCAGCCTCCAGATCGCGCGCGAGCCCGGACGCCGCGTAGCGGTTGCTCAAGCCCACCCGCGCCCAATCGTCGATCAGGGTGCGCGCCTCGGTGCCGCCGAAGCCAAGGCGGCGTCCGTGCAGCGCGCCCTGGCGCCGCGCCAGCCACGGCAGGAGCCGGTACGCCAGCGGCAGCAGGTAGCGACGTGGCGCCGGAAAGCTGCGCCAGTAGGGCGTGCCGCTAGCGACCAGCCACAGCTGCGCGAACGCCTGCCGATGCAGCGCGGCGTAGCAGCAGGCCAGTTGCCCGCCGAGGCTGTGGCCGCCGATCGCCAGCGGCAGCGCGCTGCGCGCGGCGAGCGCGGCATGGCTGGCGGGCAGGTCCTCGCACAACAGGTGGCGATAGCCCCAGTCGTGTTCGCGCGAGGCGCGCAGCTGGCTGCTGCCGTTGCCGCGCCATTCGTGCACGAACACCGCCACGCCGTGCGCGGACAGCGCCTCGGCCAACGGCAGGTAGTGCCGCGCGGCCACGCCGAGCGCCGGCAGCCACAGTAGCGCGCTGCGCGCCGCCTGCGGCACGCACGCCAGCAGCGACCAGCGGTGGCCGTCGGCGGCGGCGACGTCGATCGCGGTCGGCGCTGCGCTCACGGTGCGCGCGCGGCGCCGAAATGGTCGAGCACCACGACCGCGCTGCGGCCGGGGCGATAGCCCGCCTGCAGTGCGCGCGCCACGTAGTCGATGGCCGCTTCGCAGGCGTTGGGCAGCGCCAGTCCCTGGCACAGCTGCGCGGCGATCGCCGAGGCCAGGGTGCAGCCGGTGCCGTGCGCGTCCAGCGGCAGCCGGGCGTGGATGAACTCGCTGCGGCTGACCCCGTCGTCGTAGCGGTCGACCACCCGATGCCCTTCGTGCAGGTGGCCGCCCTTGAGCAGCACCGCCTGCGCGCCGGCATCGAGCAGCGCGGCGGTGGCGTGTTCGGCGTCGTCGGCATCGTCGATCGGGCGGTCCAGCAGCAGCTGCGCCTCGGGGATGTTCGGCGTGACCAGCGTCGCCAGCGGCAACAGGCGGCGGCGCAGCGCGTCCAGCGCCTCGTCCTGAAGCAGCTTGGCGCCGCTGGTGGCCACCATCACCGGGTCCAGCACCACGAACGGCGGACGGTGCCGCTGCAGCGCGTCGGCGACCAGTTCGATCACCGCCGCGTTGGCGAGCATGCCGAGCTTGACCGCGACCACGTCGAAATCGGCGAAGCAGGCCTCGATCTGCGCGCTGAGGAACTCCAGCGGCGGCACGTGCACCGCGGTGACGCCGCGGGTGTGCTGCGCGGTCAGCGCCGCGATCGCGGACAGGCCATGCACGCGATGCGCGGCGAAGGTCTTCAGGTCGGCCTGGATGCCGGCGCCGCCGCCGGAATCGGAGCCGGCGATGGTCAGTGCGGATACGGCGGTGGGTTCGCTCATGCGCCGATTGTGCAGCGCCGGGCGCGGCTTGGCGACTGCGCGTGGCCGGGTCGGCGCAGGCACGCACGCAAGCCCCGGGCGCCACGCCGCGCGGTCAGCGTTCGCGCCGCCGGTAGTGCGCCTGCAGCGTGTACGCCGCCCCGACCAGGCCGGTGAGCGCCGCCGGCGCGAGCAGGGCGTCGAAGCCGAACCGGCGATAGGCCCATGCGCCGAGCACGCCGCCGCACAGGAAGCCGCCGACGATCAGCGCGCTGAGGCGGATGCGCCTGAGCGGCAACGGCAGGCCGCGCAGCGCCTGGCCCAGCCCGATGCCCAGGTCGGTGAACATGCCGGTCAGGTGCGTGGTGCGCACCACGGTACCGCTGTAGATGGTGGTCATCGCGTTCTGCAGGCCGCAGGCGCAGGCGGCGAGCAGGGCGCCGGCGATCTGCTGTTGCTTGAACGCGTGCATCGCCAGCACCAGCAGCACCGCCTCCAGCGCCAGCGCCACGCCGTAGCGGCGGCCCAGGCGCAGGCGGCTGTCCTGCACGATGATGCCGCTGAGCACCGCGCCGCACAGGAAGGCCAGCACCACGCCGAGCAGCTGGCCGATGGCGCGCATGTCGCCGTCGGCCAGTGCCGCGCCGAGCAGGGTGGTGGTGCCGGTCAGGTGGGTCACCGCCTGGTGCTCGAAGCCCAGATAGCCGACCACGTTGACCATGCCGGCCACGCAGGCCAGCGCGCCGGCGAACGCCCATGCCCAGCGCGGCAGCTCGAAGCCCACGCTAGGCGCGCCGCCCGCTCATGGCGCCATGCGGCTCACAGCGCGCCGTTGACCGCGATCTCGGAGAACGCGCCGCTGGCCGGGTCGAACACCGCGCCCCAGAAGTTGGCGCCGCCGTCGCAGGCGCGCACCGCATCCTTGCCGGGATCCAGGCCGCTGTCGTCGTTCGGCTTGAACGCGTTGACGTAGATCACCTGCCTGCCGTTGTAGTGGATGCCCACGTACTGGCGGTCGTAGGCGGCCGGCTCGGCGATGGTCGGCTGCAGTTGCGCCAGGCGCGCTTCCAACTGCTCGATCTGCTCCAGCGTCGGCGCCCAGTAGCCGGTCACCGCGCCGTCGTGGCGCGCCGGGCTGTCGCGCGAACAGGTGTCGAGCACCTGTGCGGCGGTGCTGTTGCGGGTGACGATCCACGACTGCCCGGCCTTCAGCGCGGTCGGCACGCTGCTCGGTCCGCGCGGGGTGGCGCACGCGCCGAGCAGGGCCAGCGCCAGCGCCGCGCCGCCCAGCCGCGCGCGCGCGCTCACAGGACCTCCGAGGCGTAGTCGGCCAGGCGCGAGCGCTCGCCGCGGCGCAGGGTCACGTGCGCGCTGTGCGGCCAGGCCTTGAAGCGGTCCACCGCATAGGTCAGGCCCGAGGTGGTCTCGGTCAGGTACGGCGTGTCGATCTGCTCGACGTTGCCCAGGCACACGATCTTGGTGCCGGGGCCTGCGCGGGTGATCAGCGTCTTCATCTGCTTCGGCGTGAGGTTCTGCGCCTCGTCCAGGATCAGGTAGCGCGACAGGAAGGTGCGCCCGCGCATGAAGTTCATCGAGCGGATCTTGATCCGGCTGGCGAGCAGGTCGTTGGTCGCCGCGCGGCCCCAGGCGCCGCCTTCCTGGTTGTGGGTCAGCACCTCCAGGTTGTCGGTCAGCGCGCCCATCCACGGCGTCATCTTCTCCTCCTCGGTGCCAGGCAGGAAGCCGATGTCCTCGCCCACGCTCACGGTGGCGCGGGTCATGATGATCTCGCGGTAGCGCTGCTGGTCCATGGTCTGCGCAAGTCCCGCCGCCAGCGCCAGCAAGGTCTTGCCGGTGCCGGCGGTGCCGAGCAGGGTGACGAAGTCGATCTCCGGGTCCATCAGCGCGTTGAGCGCGAAGTTCTGCTCGCGGTTGCGCGCGGCGATGCCCCACACCGCGTGCTGGCCGCTGCGGAAGTCGTCGACCAGCGCCAGCGTCGCCTTGCGCTCGCCGCTGACCTTGACCACGCGCAGTTCCACTTCGTCGTCGCCGGGCAGGTACAGGTACTGGTTCGGGTGCCAGTCCTCGTCGTCGGCCAGCGCGATCTCGTAGCAGGTGCGGCCGCGGTCGCTCCAGCTGCGCAGGTCCTGGTTGTGCTTCTGCCAGAAATCCTCCGGCAGCTCGATCGCGCCGGTGTACAGCAGGCTGAAATCGTCGAGCGCGCGGTCGTTCTCGTAGTCCTCGGCGACCAGGCCGCTGATCGCCGCCTTGATCCGCAGGTTGATGTCCTTGGACACCAGGATCACCGGCGTTTCCGGGCCGTCCTCGCGCAGCGCCAGCACCGCGGCCAGGATCTTGTTGTCCGGCGCCACGGTGCCGAAGCTGCGCCCGGGTTCCACCGGTCGGGTCTGGAAGTACAGCCGACCGATGCTGCCGCTGCTCTTGAGCTGGATGCCCTGCGGATGGCTCAGCGGGATGCCCGACTCGATCTGCTCGGCGCCGGCGCCCTCGATCAGCTCGTTGAGGAACCGGCTGACCTGGCGCGCGTTGCGGCTGACCTCGGACATGCCCTTCTTGGCGTTGTCCAACTCCTCGATCACCTGCATCGGCAGGAACACGTCGTGCTCCTCGAACTTGAACAGCGCGGTCGGATCGTGCATCAGCACGTTGGTATCCAGCACGTAGATGCGCTTGCCTCGGGTCATCTTGGATTCCTGGGGTTGGGACAGGGGCGAACCATCACCGCCTGCGGGGCAGGGTGACGAAGGATGCGAGAAGCGCGAATGATCACTGCGAAGCGGCGGCCTGCAGTGCGTCCAGCACGGCCTGTGCGTGGCCGGGAACCTTGACCTTGCGCCAGCTGCGCAGCAGCCGGGCGTCGGGCGATATCAGGAAGGTGCTGCGCTCGATGCCGAGCACCTGGCGGCCGTACATGTTCTTCTCGCGGATCACGTCGAAGGCGCGGCACAGCGCCTCGTCGGCGTCGCTGACCAGCTGGAAGCGGAAGCCCTGCTTGGCGCAGAAGTTGTCGTGCGACTTGAGCGAATCGCGCGATACGCCGAGCACGCTGGCGCCGGCCTGCTCGAACCGCGGCAACAACGCGTTGAAGTCGATGCCCTCGGTGGTGCAGCCGGGCGTGCTGTCCTTCGGGTAGAAGTACAGCACCAGCCAGCGTCCGGCGTAATCGCCGAGCGTGGCGCTGACGCCGCCGGACAGCGCCAGCGGCAGCGCCAGCGTGTTGCGGTCCAGGGTATCGCCGTCCTTCATCGCCTCAGTCCTCCGCTTGCATCGCCATCATCTGCGTTCGAATGTGCCGATGTCCAGCGTGGCGTCAGAACTTCATCGGATCCATGATCGCGTCCAGGTTCAGGTGGTCGCAGAATTCGAGGAAGTCGTCGCGCAGCGCGGCGATGTGCATGTTCGCCGGCACCCCGATCGTCACCTGCGCCGAGAACATCTCCGCGCCGGTCTGCATCGCGCGGTAGCGGGTGCTCTGCAGGTTCTCGATGGTGATGCCCTGGCGGTCGAAGAAGTCGGCCAGCTGGAACAGGATGCCCGGCTTGTCGGCGGCGATGACCTCGACGATGTAGGGCAGCAGGTTCGACTGCGCCTGCTTGGCGCCGGTGCGGTACCACACCAGCTTCATGCCTTCCTCGCGGTCGAGCCGGGTCAGCATCGCCTCGAGCTTGGCGACCGAGTCCCAGGAGCCGGTCGCCAGCGCGGTGACCGACACGTCGCGGCCCACCGTGGCCAGGCGCGCGTCGACCAGATTGCAGCCGCTGTCGGCGATGCGCCGCGTCACCGGCAACAGCGGCGACTCCGGATGCGTCGTGTAGGCGTTGATCAGGAGGTGGTTTTCGGTCGGCGCGGGCCGGGGCGTGGTGTCTGTCAAAGGGGCTTCCGGCATTGCGTAAGGCTGAACGGCGTCCGGGCGGTCGCTCGGTGCAGTGTGCAGCATACTTGCCCGCGCTTTCAGGCCGCAAGTAACATGCGGGGCGAACCCGTCCGTGCAGGCCGCACGCGGCCCTCCTTTTCCCACCGAGCAACCGGCACTTGTCCCTTTCCGGCATCATCACCGCACTGGCCACGCCCTTCCAGGGCAACGGCGACCTCGATCTCGACGCCTGGCGGCAGCTGCTCAAACGGCAGCTGGACGGCGGCGTGCAGGGCGTGGTGGTGGCGGGATCGACCGGCGAGGCCGCCACGCTGCTGGACGAGGAATACGACCTGCTGCTGCGCGAAGCGGTGAAGGCCATCGCCGGGCAGGTGCCGGTATTGGCCGGCACCGGGCTGTCCGGCACCGCCAAGACCGTCGCCCAGACCCGCCGTGCCGCCGCCAACGGCGCGCAGTACGCGCTGGTGGTGACGCCGCCGTACGTGCGCCCGACCCAGGCCGGGCTGGTCGCGCACTACCTGCAGGTGGCCGAAGACGGCGGCCTGCCGGTGGTGCTGTACAACGTCCCCGGACGCACCGGCTGCGATCTGCTCCCCGAATCGGTGGCGCAGCTGGCCGCGCACCCGAACATCGTCGGCATCAAGGAGGCGCGCAGCGAACCGGAGCGCATCGCCGCGCTGCTGGCGCTGCGCAGCGAGACCTTCGTCGTGCTCAGCGGCGACGACGGCAGCGCCGCGCGGGCGATGCTGGACGGCTTCGACGGCCTGGTATCGGTCGGTTCCAATGCCTTGCCGGGCGCCTATCGGCGGCTGTGCGACCTGGCCCGCGCGCGCCTGGGCGAACCCACGCAGGCCTGGGACGCGCGCCTGCAGCCGTTCCACGACTTCTGCGGCGTCGAATCCAACCCGATCCCGGTCAAGGCGCTGCTGCAGCGCGCCGGCATCGGCCAGGGCCTGCGGTTGCCGTTGTTGCCGCTGTCGTCGGCGCACCAGGCCACCGCCGACCGTCTTGCCACCGACGCAGCCGCGTTGGAAGAACTATCCAGCCGCGAAACGCTCGCGGCCTGACCCCCAGGAGATTTATCGATGCGTGCTTCCGTTTCCTACCGCGTGCTGACGGCCGTCCTCATGGCGACCACCCTGGTCGCGGCCACCAGCGGTTGCAGCTGGTTCCGCAAGGGCAAGCCGCGCGGCGACTACGCGCTGGCCCCCGAGATGCGCCCGCTGGAAGTGCCGCCGGATCTGAATGCGCCCGATACCTCGGCGGCGATGAAGGTGCCGGCGCTGGCCTCCTCGGCGCAGCGCCCAAGCACGACCGCGCCGGGCCAGGCGCCGGCGGCGTCGAACAGCGGCTTCGTGGTGCCCGGCGCGCGCGACGCGGTGTTCGCCAAGGTCGGCGACGCGCTCGGCAGCACCGAGGGCGTCACCATCGCCAGCCGCGCGCAGGTGCTCGGTTCCTACGACGTGGCCTACGAAGGCAGCAACTTCCTGGTCCGCGTGGTCGCGGTGGACGCCGGCGTCTACGTTTCGGCGGTGGATCCGCGCGGCCTGCCGGCCACCGGCGAAGCCCCGGTCAAGCTGATCGCGGCGCTGAAGGCCAAGCTGGGCGGCTGAGCGGGCGGCGGCCGTCGGCGTTCGCGCCGACCGCTGCGAGACAAGGGAACGGGCGCCGCAGGGCGCCCGTTTCGTTTGGGGGAGAGGTAAAGGCCTGCGCGGGCGGCGCTGGCGCTCGACCGGCGCGACTGTGGGAGCGACTTCAGTCGCGACGGGCCTTACCGGTAAAGCCCGTCGCGACTGAAGTCGCTCCCACAACAAGCGCTATTGGCGTAGATGGGGCGATAGCGGACCAGTGTCGGCGGCAAAGTGCTGCGGCGATGGCTGAAGTGGCTCGGTGGCGTATGCGGGGTCACTCATGCTCCCCGCGGCAATGGCCGCAGTGGCCCGGCAGCGTGTGTGGCGGCGTAGCGCGCTGTACGCGGCCGCCGCCCCGCTGGATGTGGAACGCTACTTCAACAGCAGCGGCAGCTTGTTCGGCTTGCCGTCCCAGTCGGCCGCGTCGGGCAGCGGCTCCTGGCGCGTGGTCAGCACCGGCCAGGCCTTGGACAGTTCGGCATTCAGCGCAACGAAGCCCTCCTGGCCGGCGGGCACGTCGTCTTCGGGATAGATCGCATTGGCCGGGCATTCCGGCTCGCACAGCGTGCAGTCGATGCACTCGTCCGGATCGATCACCAGGAAGTTGGGCCCGGCGTGGAAGCAATCCACGGGACACACTTCCACGCAATCGGTGTATTTGCACTTGATGCAGTTTTCGGTGACGACAAAAGGCATGGTTCGGTCCGGCGATTAACCCGGCAATTCTAAAGCAGTCGGCGCCGCCGCGTAGCGAATGACCGGATGCGGCCGAAGGGCAGCGCGCAGGCGAGCGCTCCGGCGATGCACATATCCATACCTGGTTGCTGCATCGAGAGAGCGATCCCGTGCAAGATCGTTACGCCTCGGCAGTCGCTTCTCCGGGTCCCTGGTCCCCGGTCCCCGGTCCCGAAGGCGCCAAGCCCGCGATCCCGCCCCCGCGCCCGCACTCAGTCGCCGATGCCGCCGCGCCGTTGCGCCAGCCGGTACAGGCCACGCGCGGCCAGGTCCTCCGGATGCGCCTGCGAGTCGATGCCCAGCGCCCGCAGCGCATGCGCGTAGCGGCTCAGCAGGCCGTGGCCGCCGATCAGGTGCACCGGCGCCTCCAACGGCAGGCGTGCGCGCAGTTCGTGCCCGATCAGCAGGCCGGACAGGTACGACGGCGCGGCGGCGCCGTGCAGGCGATCGAACAGGCCCAGGCTGCGCACGCCGAACAGGTGGTGCAGCAGGCCGCCGGGTTCGCCGCTGCGCTGCAGCCCGGCATCGAAGGCGGGCGTGTCGAAGTGCGCGTCGTCGCCGCTCATCAGCCGGCCCAGCAGGCTGTGCTGGCGCAGCACCGCGTACAGCTCGCCGGTCATCGCGGTGGCCAGGGCGACGATGCGGCCGTCGCGCAGCTCCACCCACTTGCTGTGCGTGCCTGGCAGGCACACCTGGTGGCGGCCGTGGGGCAGGCGGTCGAGCAGGCCGATCAGCTGGGTTTCCTCGCCGCGCATCACGTCCGGCACCGTGTCGGCGCCGCTGGACACGCCCGGCACGAACCACAGCGTGCGCCCGGGCAGCGCGGGATCCTGCAGCGGCCGCATCGCCGCGGCCAGCGCGGCGGCGTCGGCCGGGCAGGGCGCGTAGCCCAGTTCGATCCAGCCGTTGCGGCTGCCGATCATCCCGCACAGCACGAGGTCGCCGGCCCAGCCGTCGACCAGCGCCGCCAGGGTGTCGGCGAACCGGCCGCCGCACGCGCCGATGCCCTGGTCGCTGCGGCGCTGCTCCAGGACCGCGCCATCGGCGCCGAGCCGATAGCCGCGCAGGCTGCTGGTACCCCAGTCGATGGCGATCATGCGTTTGCGATGCGTCCTTCGGGCAGGCCGGCGATGCCGACCGCGGCGGCGAATACGCCGCCGGCCTGCGGCGTGCGCTGCAGTTCGGCGTCCTCGTGGTCCAGCCGCGACGTGCTCAGGTACAGCGTGTCGGCGTTGGCGCCGCCCAGCGCGGGGCAGGTGGGATGCTTCACCGGCAGCGCGACGATGCGCTCGACGCTGCCGTCGGGGCGATAGCGCACCACCCGCCAGGCGCGCCACTGCGCGTTCCACAGGTGGCCTTCGGCATCGACGATGGCGCCGTCGGGCTCGGCATCGGTGCGGTCGAGCTCGACGAACACGCGGCTGTTGGCGGTCTGCGCGGCATCGGCGTCGTAGTCGCAGCACAGGATCTGCGGGCGCACCGAGTCGCAGTAGTACAGGGTGCGGCCATCGGCGCTGAAGCAGATCGCGTTGGGGATGGCCACGCCCGGCAGCGGCAGGCGGCGCAGGCCATGCCGCGCCGACCACTGGTAGAAGCTGCCGACCGGGGCCTGGTCGTCGCGTTCGCTCATGGTGCCGAACACGAAGTTGCCGTGGCGGTCGGCGCGGCCGTCGTTGCTGCGGGTGTCGTCGCGTTCGGGCTCGACGTCGGCCAGCTTGTGCAGCGCCAGCGCGGCGCCGTCGGCGGCGTCGGGATCGGCGGCGTACAGGCCCTTGGCCAGCGCCAGCAGCAGGCGGCCGTCGTCGAACAGGCCCAGGCAGCCGGGGCGGTCGGGCAGGTCCCAGCGGCGGGTGGTGGCGCCGGCCGGGTCGTGGCGCCACAGCTGGCGGCCGCTGATGTCGACCCAGAACAATGCCTGCCGGCGCTCGCACCACAGCACGCCTTCGCCGTGCGCGCAGCGGCTGTCCACCGCCAGCGCGGCGGTGTGCCGCGGGTTCAACGGCTCACCATTCGGCGATGCTGCCGTCGGCGTGGCGCCAGACCGGGTTGTGCCAGTCGGGGGGATTCTCGTGGGCATGGCGCAGGCGTTCCTCGTCGATTTCCACGCCGAGGCCCGGCTTGGGCAACGCGGCGATGCAGCCGTCATCGTCGCAGGCGAAGTCTTCCTTGTTCAACACGTAGTCGAGCAGGTCGGCGCCTTCGTTGTAGTGGATGCCGATGCTCTGTTCCTGCAGCACCGCGTTGTGCGAGACGAAATCGACCTGCAGGCAGGCCGCCAGCGCGACCGGGCCGAGCGGGCAATGCGGGGCCAGGCCGACGTCGTAGGCGTCGGCCATGCTGGCGATCTTCAGGCATTCGGTGATGCCGCCGGCATGCGACAGGTCCGGCTGCAGCAGCGACAGGCCGCCGGCCTGCAGCACCGACTTGAAGTCGAAGCGCGAATACATGCGTTCGCCGGCCGCCAGCGGAATCGGCGTGGACGCGGCCAGCCGCGGGTAGTACTCGGCCAGTTCCGGCAATACCGGTTCCTCGACGAACAGCGGCTTGAACGGCTCCAGCTCGCGCAGCAGCACCCGCGCCATCGGCGCGCCGACGCGGCCGTGGAAGTCGACGCCGAAATCGATCGCGTTGCCGAACGCCTCGCGGATCTGCGCGACCTTGGCCACCGCCGCATCCACCGCGCGTGGGCCGTCGACCAGCTTCATCTCCTCGGTGCCGTTGAACTTGAAGGTGTCGAAACCCAGCGCACGATAGCTTTCGATGTGCGCGATGATGTCGGCCGGGCGGTCGCCGCCGACCCAGCGATAGGTCTTCATGCGGTCGCGCACCAGCCCGCCGAGCAGTTCGTAGACCGGCACGCCCAGGGTCTTGCCCTTGATGTCCCACAGCGCCTGGTCGATGCCGGCGATGGCGCTCATCAGGATCGGCCCGCCGCGGTAGAAGCCGCTGCGGTACAGCAGCTGCCACAGGTCGTTGATCCGCGCCGGGTCCTTGCCGATCAGGTAGCCGCTCAGTTCGTGCACGGCCGCGTCGACGCTGCGCGCGCGGCCCTCGATGACCGGCTCGCCCCAGCCGGTGATGCCCTCGTCGGTCTCGATCTTCAGGAACAGCCAGCGCGGCGCGGCGTGGTAGGTGGTGAGGCGGACGATCTTCATGCGTGGTCCAGATAGGCTTGCCGGAAGGCCGCCGCCTGCGCCCGGGTCTGGGCGAGCGACTGGCCGGGTTTGTACAGTTCGCCGCCGATGCCGGCGCCGATCGCGCCGGCGCTCAGGTAGTCCGGCAGCGTGGCGGGGCTGACGCCGCCGACCACGAACAGCGGCACCGTGCCCGGCAGCACCGCGCGCAGCGCGCGCAGGTGGCCCGGGCCATAGGTGGCGGCGGGGAACAGCTTGAGCATCTGCGCGCCGGCGTCCAGCGCGTCGAAGGCCTCGCTGGCGGTGGCGAAGCCGGCCACCACCTGCAGGCCGCGCGCGACCGCATGGCGGATCACCGGCGGGCGCGTGTTGGGGGTGACGATGAAGCGTGCGCCCAGGTCGGCCAGGGCGTCGACGTCGGCCACGCGCAGCACCGTGCCGCCGCCGATCCAGCAGGTCTGCGCGAAGGCCTGCGCGGCCTGGCCGATGCTGTCGGCCCAGTCGGGCGAATTCAACGGGATCTCGATCGCGTCGTATCCTGCCTCGGCCAGCGCGCCGACATGGTCCAGCGCGTCGGCCGGGGTGATGCCGCGCAGGATCGCGATCAACGGGAACTGGAAGGGTGAGGCGGCGGGCATCGGCTTACCTGATGGGGTGCGTGGCGCGGTAGGGAGCGCAGGCGGGGCATGCGCGGCATGGCCGCAAGCGCGCTCGCGCCCGGGAGAGGAACCCCGCTCGCGACGAACTATCGGTTGCCATCGGCCTTCCTCCTGGCTGATCGTCCTTATCATGTGCGCAGGCGAAGCGTCCGCGCGTCCACGAGGCGGGTCTGGCGTTGGGGCGGGGCGCGGCGCTAGCCGCGGTTGGCCGATAGGGTGCGCGTGTGAAGGTATGCACGGCAAATGAAATTTTCGACATATCCTATTCCGTTGGTGAATACGCACTCCCCGTTACTTCAGGATCCCGCTCTGTAATGACCGCTTCCGCCAACCCTTGGTTCAATGCCTCGCGCTTGAAGACCCGACACCTGCTGCTGCTGCTGCAACTGCACGAGCATCGCTCGGTGCTGCGCGCGGCCGAGGCGGCGAGCATGACCCAGCCGGCCGCGTCGAAGCTGCTGGCGGAGATGGAGGACCTGCTCGGGGTCAAGCTGTTCGAGCGCCATGCGCGCGGCGTGGAACCGACCTGGTACGGCCAGGTGCTGATCCGTCGCGCGCGCGCGGCGATGTCGGAGATCAGCCGGGCGCAGGAGGAGATCGCCGCGCTGTGCGAGGGCCGCATGGGCCAGGTGTCGATCGGCACCGTGGTCAACCCGGGCACCAACCTGGTGCCGCAGGCGATCGCCGAGGTCAAGCGCGAGTTTCCCGGGATCCTGGTGCGGGTGGAGATGGACTACAGCCGGCCGCTGGTGGCCAAGCTGCTGGACGGGCAGCTGGACATCGTGATCGGCCGCATCCTCGGCCCGCACGGCGGCGACGAGCTGGAGTTCGAGCCGCTGGCCGACGAGCCGCATTCGGCGGTGGCGCGCGCCGGGCACCCGCTGTCCGCGCGCGGCGACCTGCGCCATGCCGACCTGGCGCGCTATGGCTGGGTGCTGCCGCCGGTGGATAGCGTGCTGCGCGCGCGGCTGGACGCGATGTTCCTCGAACACGGCGTGCCCACGCCGCAGAACGTGATCGAAACCTCGTCGTTGCCGGTGATGACCAGCCTGCTGCGCGGCAGCGACCTGCTGGCGGCGCTGCCGGCCGACGCGGTGGCGCCCTACGTGCAGGCCAAGCTGCTGACGGTGCTGCCGATAGCGCTGGGGGTGCGGATGGAATCGTTCGGCATCATCCGGCGCCGCGACTACCTGCTGCCGCCGGGCGCCGAGCGCATCCTGCTCGCGCTGCGCAGCGCCGCCAAGCGCCTGTATCCGGACCGCACGACGGACTGAGCCGGCGCGCCCGGGCCATGCGCAGGCGCGCCTGGCTCGGCGTGGCGGTGAACTGCCTCCTACATATATATATGTGTCGCAGCCGCTGTCATCGTGCCGTCATGCAGCATTTGCGACGCGAAAACCCTGGGTCCTTGCACCCGTAACTGTTCTCCAGGCGGCAACTACTTTTAACGGGTGGTCATCTGTGGCGATCGAGCCGCTATTCTCGACTTAAATCGATACATGTAAAAACATGTATCGATAGACGTGAAAATTTCATTTGAATTGCGTGAACCCAGACCTAGGCTCGGTCCATCGTGACGTTTGGCACGGGTCCGCGCACCGCGTCCCGGCCCGACCTGCGATACGGCACGGGCCGCGAGCCCGGCCATGACCAGCAGGACGGCGCGTTAGCGCGCGACCGTCGCCCGTGTGTATGCATGTCTCCTGGGAGGGAAGCATCATGGCATCGCGTCACTACCGTGGTCCGGCCATCCGGGCCGCAGGCCCGCGTTCCACCTGCGATTTGCGTCGTTCCGCGATGGCCCTGGGCATCGGCCTGCTGCTCAGCACCCAGGCGATGGCGCAGCAGGCCGACGAGGCGGCGACACGCCGCAGCGGCGACCCGATCACCCAGCTGGACGCGGTCGAGGTCACCGGCGTGCGCGCCAGCCTGATCAAGTCGCAGACGATCAAGCGCGACGCCGAGCAGATCATCGACTCGGTCAGCGCCGAGGACATCGGCGCGCTGCCCGACCGCAGCGTCACCGAGACCCTGCAGCGGGTCAGCGGCGTGACCATCGACCACTTCATGGCGCGCAGCGATCCGGACCATTTCTCCGCCGAAGGCAGCGGGGTGATGATCCGCGGCATGACCCAGGTGCGCGGCGAACTCAACGGCCGCGACATCTTCAGCGCCGCCAGCGGCCGCGGGCTCAGCTTCGAGGACGTGCCGGCCGAGCTGATGGCGGGCGTGGACGTGTACAAGAACCCGTCGGCGGAGATCATCGAAGGCGGCCTGGGCGGCACGGTCAACCTGCGCACGCGCATGCCGTTCGACCAGCCCGGCCGGATCATGGGCTTCACCGCCGACGTCAACTACGGCGATTTCAGCAAGCGCTACAAGCCGTCCGGCTCGTTCCTGTTCAGCGACCGCTGGGACACCGGCATGGGCGAGATGGGCTTCATGTTCGACGTGGCGTATTCGGAGCTGGCCACGCGCAGCGACGGCATCCAGGTCGAGCCGTTCGTGCGCCGCAACGACCCGGCGCTGCTCGCCGGCACCGACTTCGACCAGGTCTACGTGCCCGGCGGGGTCAACTGGCGCCAGCTGGACTTCGAGCGCAAGCGACGCGGCGTGGCCGGGGCGTTCCAGTGGCGGCCCAGCGACGACACCGAGATCTACGTGCAGTACCTGCGCTCGACGTACGACATGAACTGGCAGGAGCGCGCGGCGTTCTTCAACGACGACACCAATACGATCCTGCCGGCCCCGGGCACCGGTTTCGAATACGACGACCAGGGCCGCTTCGTCGGCGGATCGCCGGTGTCCAGTTCCTGGCGCGGCAACCTGACCACCGACGGGGTGCGCTTCAACACCGACAACCGCTACGCGCAGCAGAGCACCACAACCTCCGACCTGGCCGGCGGTTTCAGCCACCGGCTGACCGGCAACCTGACCCTGCGCGGCGACATGCAGCTGGTGCGCTCGGAGAGCGACTCGCTGGACTTCACCTTGTTCAGTTCGGTCTACCTGCCCGGGCTGAGCGTGGACCTGGGCGGCAAGTACCCGTCGGTGGCGATCGCCGACGGCCGTTATACCGCCGAGCCCTCCAACTATTTTTGGAGCGCGGCGATGGACCACCTGGCGAAGAACCGCGGCCGCGAACTGGCCACGCGCTTCGACCTGGAATACACCTACGACGACAGCCCATGGCTGCGCAGCTTCCGCGCCGGCATCCGCGCCACCGACCGCACCCAGACCAACAAGAACTCCGGCTACAACTGGGGCGTGATCAGCGACAACTGGGCGATGATTCCCGGCAACAGCACCGGCCTGGCGGATCTGGCCAGCTACATGACCGCGTCCTCGTCGCTGTATTCGTATTCGAACCTGTTCCGCGGCAAGGTCAGCGTGCCCAACAGCCTGTACTTCCCCAGCAACGGCGCGGTCAAGGACTATGCCGGCACCTCGGCGCTGATCGAGCAGGTGGTGGCGTTGCGCGGCTGGGGCTGGGCGCCGGACCAGTACCAGCTGCAGGACACCAACCGCCAGTTCGAGCGCACCCAGGCGGCCTATGCGGTGCTGTATTTCGGCAACGACGAGGCGCTGGGGGTGCCGGTGGACGGCAACCTCGGCGTGCGCGTGGTGCAGACCAGGACCGAGGCGGCCGGCTACGGCCAGTTCCCGGACCTGTCGGACACTTCGGCGCCGGATGCGCTCAAGGCGCAATACACCGGCCAGTACTTCGAGAACAACGCGCAGGGCCGCTACACCGACGTGCTGCCCAGCCTCAACGTGCGCTTCAGGTTCTCCGATGCGTTGCAGTGGCGCATCGCCGCGTCCAAGGCGATGGCGCGCCCGGACTACACCCAGCTGCAGCCGTACCTGCTGCTGGCCGCGGAGACCGAGGACGACGGCAGCGTGTCGCAGTGGACCGGCACCGCCGGCAATCCCAACCTCAAGCCGATGAAGGCCAACCAGTACGACACCGCGCTGGAGTGGTATTTCGACACCAGCGACATGATGTACCTGACCGTGTTCTACAAGAGCGTCAAGGACTACTTCTCCACCCAGACCGTCACCGAAACCTACGGCGGCCAGGACTGGCTGGTGACGCGCCCGTACAACATGGCCAAGGGCCGCATCCGCGGCTTCGAGTACGGCTACACCCAGTTCTTCGACTCGCTGCCGGGCTGGATGAGCGGCTTCGGCGTCAATGCCAACTTCACCTTCGTCGACAGCAGCGGCGGGGTCAACAGCGCCACCGACCCGTATACCCAGACCACCGTCACCGGGGTCGCGCTGCCGCTGGAAGGGCTGTCGCGGCGCAGCTACAACCTGGCCGGCATCTACGAGAAGGGGCCGCTGTCGGTGCGCCTGGCCTACAACTGGCGTTCGCGCTACCTGCTGACCGCCAGCGACGTGGCGACCAAGCTGCCGACCTGGGCGGACGACTACGGCCAGCTCGACGCCTCGGCCTTCTACCGCTTCACCCCGCACCTGCAGCTGGGCATCCAGGCCAACAACCTGACCAACACGGTGACCAAGGTGCTGATGGGGCCGACGTCCTACGCCGACGGCGAGATCGACAACCGCCTGTATACGCGCAGCTGGTTCGTCAACGACCGCCGCTATTCGCTGGTGCTGCGCGCCAACTGGTAGCGGCGCGCGGGAAATTCGCGCTTCCTCCGCCCGCATGCGGCTGCATGCGGGCTTTTTTTTCGGCTGCAGGCGGGCGCTGGGGGCCGTCGGCGCTGCCGCATTGGAGCCGCGCCGCACCGAAAGCCGAGACCGCCCCGCAGGCGATGCGGTCCGCTGCCAGGGGAACGCCTCGGGCCGGTACGGCGGCTGGCCGCGGATGTCGGGACAGGGCGGCAGGGTGGTCGCGGGCGCCGGATCGCCAGAATCGCTGCCGCCATGTAAGCGTTATCGCTGGCGGACAGCTGCTTCATATATGAAATCGCAATAGCTGCGCGTGAATTTTTCATTGGTGGGGCATGTATGCGCGCCCTATGCTTCGATCGAGCCTGGACCGGTTTCCGGTCCATATGTGCGCTGCATCCCGCAACGCCCGTGCGGCTTACGGCAACACGCCGCATCAGCAGGCGTGGCCGGACAACTAGAAACGGCGACGCCTGCCATCCCGGCGCGATCGTCGAACCGTTGGTACATGTGTCCTGGGAGGGAAGCACCATGTCAGCGTCTCATAGCCATTGTCCGCAACAGCGGACCGTGGCGCTCCGTTCTACCCGTGGTCTTTCCGATCGCGCGCTGCGCCGTTCCGCGATCGCCCTTGCCGTTGCCGCCCTGGTCGCCGCGTCCGCCGCGCAGGCGCAGCAGGCCGAGCCCGCTTCGACCACGGCCGATCCGGCCACGCAGCTGGACACGGTGCAGGTCACCGGTACCCGCAGCAGCGTCACCAAGGCGCAGCTGGTCAAGCAGAATTCCGAGCAGATCGTCGACTCCATCGTTGCCGAGGACATCGGCAAGCTGCCCGACAACAACGTCGCCGAGGCGCTGCAGCGCATCTCCGGCATCCAGATCGCGCGCAACTACGGCGAAGGCAGCAGCATCGCCATCCGCGGCCTGACCCAGGTGCGCACCGAGCTCAACGGCCGCGATATCTTCACCGCCAACGACGGCCGCGGGCTCAGCTTCGAGGACGTGTCGGCGGAACTGCTGGCCGGCGTCAATGTGTACAAGAACCCGTCGGCGGACATGATCGAAGGCGGCCTGGGCGGCACCGTCGACCTGCGCACGCGCCTGCCGTTCGACTACGACGGGCGCAAGATCGCCGGCAGCGTGCAGTACAACCACTACGACCTGGCCGACGACGGCAAGCCGGCGTTCTCGGGCATGTTCAGCGACCGCTGGCAGACCGGCATCGGCGAGATCGGCCTGCTGGTGAACTATTCGCAGCAGACCAGCCCGTTCCGCCAGGACACGATCTCGGTCGAGCCGTGGTACACCCAGACCGACCTGCCGGGCTACCAGGGCCAGGCGATCTCGGTGCCGCACGGCGCCGGCATCAACACCACCGTCGGCGAGCGCAAGCGCAAGACCGGCGCGTTCGCGCTGCAGTGGCGCCCGAACGACGACGTCGAGGTCACCGCGCAGGTGCTGCGTTCGGACTACGACTTCAGCTGGCACGACTATTCGTTCTTCGCCTACAGCGGCCAGGCGCCGATGCAGGGCTACGACGACATCGTGGTCAACGACCGCAACGAGTTCGTCAGCGGCACCTTCCAGAACACCCCGGCCGACTCCAACACCAGCCTGACCCGGCGCAAGTCGGTGACCACCGACTATTCGTTGGGCGCCAAGTGGACGGTGACCCCGAACCTGACCCTGAGCACCGACTTCCAGTACATCGACGCCACCACCAAGGGCACGCGCTACATCGTCGGCACCGGCATGACCAGCGTGCCGTTTTTCAACGTGGACTTCAGCGGCGACCTGCCGCGGCTGTCGGTGACCGATGCCAGCGGCAACCAGGGCTACCTGACCGACCCGGCCAACTACACCGGCTGGAAGTTCCACCTGGACAACCAGGACGACAACGAGGCCACCGAGTTCGCCTGGCGCTCGGACATGGACCTGGCGTTCGACGACAGCTTCGCGCGCAGCTTCAGGGCCGGCGTGCGCTACACCGACCGCGACGCGGAGAACAAGGGCAACGTGTGGCGCTGGATGCCGATCGGCGCGCCGTTCTCGCAGTATCCGGACGCGGAGCTGGTGCAGAACCCGATCACCGACTTCTTCCGCGGCGATTCGCGCGCGTTCGGCCCCACGCTGACCGCCTCCGATGCGCTGGTCGGCAACTACGAGCAGACGCTGGCGATGTTCGGCGCCTCGCCGCTGGTCTTCGCCCCGAACAACATCAACACCCAGGGCGAGCAGACCTACGCCGCCTACGGCGTGCTGCGCTTCGGCGTGGACGACGGCGCGGTGCCGTTCGACGGCAACATCGGCATCCGCATCGTGCGCACCAAGGTCGATTCGCAGGGCGTGCGTACCGGTACCGACGCCGAGGGCGGCGGCCTGCTGCCGGTGGACGTGCAGCAGACCTACACCGACGTGCTGCCGAGCCTGAACCTGCGTTGGATGCTCACCGACAACCTGCAGTGGCGCTTCGCCGCCTCGCGCGGCATCTCGCGCCCGGACCTGAACCGGCTCAACCCGAACCTGAGCCTGGGCACCAGCGACGGCGGCGACGGCACCACCCGCCGCACCGGCTCGGCCGGCAACCCGGATCTGGCGCCGATGAAGGCCGACCAGTTCGATACCGCGCTGGAATGGTATTTCGGCACCGGCTCGATGATGTACGGCACGGTCTTCTACAAGAAGGTCGAGGGCTTCATCGCCGATGCGGTGTTCGAGGAAGTCTACGGCGGCGACACCTGGGAGATCACCCGCCCGGTCAACGGCAAGGACGGCAAGGTCCGCGGCGTGGAAGTGGGCTACACCCAGTTCTTCGACTTCCTGCCGGGCTGGCTGAGCGGCTTCGGCCTGCAGACCAACTACACCTACGTCGACAGCGAGGCGCCGAGCCCGACCGCCACTGACACCAACGGCCAGGCGCTGACGGTGCCGCTGCAGGGCCTGTCCAAGAACAGCTACAACGTGATCCTCAGCTACGAGATGGCGCGTTTCTCGGCGCGTGCGGCCTACAACTGGCGCAGCGACTGGCTGGTGACCACCGCCGGCAACGGCACCGGCAACCTGCCGGTGTACAACAAGGGCTTCGGCCAGCTGGACGCGTCGGTGCGCTACAACATCAACGACGTGTGGTCGGTCTCGGTGGACGGGGTGAACCTGCTCGACACCCGCAACGAGAGCTACCTGGGCTACGAATCGCGCTTGCGCGACTTCGTGATCAACGACCGCCGCTACGGCATCACCCTGCGCGCGAGCCTGTAACCCGCGCACGCCCTGCGTGCGACGCCGGTCCGACGTGCCGCCCAGCGGCCGCCGGTCCGGCGGCTGCTTGGACGGCCGCGGATGCGGCACTGGCCGCAGGTCCCCCTCAGCGACGCTGCCTGCCAACGAACGGAACATGGCACTGGAGAGAGCACCATGTCAGCGCACCACCGCAATGCCCGCGTTTTCGCACCAGGCCACCGCAGTTCGCGCGATGTGCGCCGTTCGCTCATCGCCGCCAGCATCGCCGCGCTGCTGAGCACGCAGGCCTACGCCCAGGACGCGACCGGCCGCGTGGCCGGCGCCGAGCCGGCGACGTCCGAGGCGACCACCCAGCTGGACACGGTGCAGGTCACCGGTACCCGCAGCAGCGTCACCAAGGCGCAGTCGATCAAGCAGAACGCCGACCAGGTGGTCGATTCGATCGTCGCCGAGGACATCGGCAAGCTGCCCGACAACAACGTCGCCGAGGCGCTGCAGCGCATCTCCGGCATCCAGATCGCGCGCAACTACGGCGAGGGCAGCACCATCGCCATACGCGGCCTGACCCAGGTGCGCACCGAGCTCAACGGCCGCGACATCTTCACCGCCAATGACGGCCGCGGACTGAGCTTCGAGGACGTGTCGGCGGAGCTGCTGGCCGGGGTCAACGTCTACAAGAACCCGTCGGCGGAAATGATCGAAGGCGGCCTGGGCGGCACCGTCGACCTGCGTACGCGCCTGCCGTTCGACTTCGACGGCATGAAGCTCGCCGGCGGCGTGCAGTACAACTACTACGACCTGGCCGACGAGGGCGAGACCGCGTTCTCGGGGCTGTTCAGCAACCGCTGGCAGACCGGGATCGGCGAGATCGGCGTGCTGGTCAACGCGTCCAAGCAGGACGGCAGCTTCCGCCGCGACGTCGGCACGATCTCCACCTGGTGGCTGCAGAACGACATTCCCGGCCATGTGGGCGAGGACGTGTACGTGCCGCATGGCGGCGGCATCACCAGCACGCTGGGCGACCGCGAACGCGAGACCAGCTCCGTCGCGCTGCAGTGGCGCCCGAACGACGACGTGGAGGTCTACCTGCAGGGGCTGCGCTCGGACTACCGCTTCCAGTGGCACGACTATTCGTTCTTCTCGCTGACCGGGAACAACCCGATCACGCCGAGCATCGATGCCGGCGATTTCGAGTTCAACGAGCGCGGCGAGATGGTGCGCGGCGTGTTCCGCGACGTGCCGATCGAATCGAACACCAGCCTGACCCGGCGCCACTCGGTGACCAGCGACTACTCCGGCGGCGCGCGCTGGGCGGTCAACCCGAGCCTGACCCTGTCCACCGACTTCCAGTACATCGACGCCACCACCAAGTCCACGCGCTACATCATCAACACCGGCAGCGCGTCGCCGGCACCGTACCTCAACATGGACCTGAGCGGCGACCTGGCGCGGATGTGGATCACCGACGCCAACGGCGCGGAGGGTTTCGCCGCCAACCCGGCCAACTACGGCGGCTGGCGCTGGCACCTGGACAACAAGGACGACAACGAGGCGACCGAGTTCGCCTGGCGCGCCGACATGGACCTGGCGTTCGACGACAGCTTCGCGCGCAGCTTCAAGGCCGGCGTGCGCTACACCGACCGCGACGCGACCAACCGCGGCAACGTCTGGCGCTTCATGTGCCTGCCGGCGACCACGCAGGACTGCTCCGGCGTGCCGTTCGCGCAGATGCCCGGCGTGGCGCTGGTGCAGAACCCGGTGACCGACGCGTTCCGCGGCGATGGCTACTTCTTCGGGCCGACCCTGACCGCATCCGACGCCGCGGTGGAGAACTACGAGCAGACCCTGGCCGCGTTCGGCGCCACGCCGCTGCAGTTCGGCCCCAACCACATCAACACCCAGGGCGAGAAGACCTACGCCGCCTACGGCGTGCTGCGCTTCGGCACCGACGGCGAGGTGCCGTTCGACGGCAACATCGGCCTGCGCGTCGTGCGCACCGAAGTCAGTTCGACCGGCGTGCGCACCGCCACCGATGCCGAGGGTGGCGGCCTGCTGCCGGTCAGCGCGCAGCAGACCTACACCGACGTGCTGCCCAGCCTCAATCTGCGCTGGTTCCTGCGCGACAACCTGCAATGGCGCGTGGCCGCCTCGCGCGGCATCTCGCGTCCGACCTTCGACAAGCTCAATCCCAATCTGAGCCTGAGCGCCAACGACGCCGGCGGCGTCACCACGCGCACCGGCGGCGCCGGCAACCCGGACCTGCAGCCGATGACCGCCGACCAGTTCGACACCGCGCTGGAGTGGTACTTCGGCCAGGGCTCGACGCTGTACGGCACCGTGTTCTACAAGAAGGTGAAGGGGTTCATCGCCAATGCGGTGTTCAACGAGGTCTACGACGGCCAGGTGTGGCAGATCACCCGCCCGGTCAATGGCGACCAGGGCACGGTCAAGGGCGTGGAGGTCGGCTACACCCAGTTCTTCGACTTCCTGCCCGGCTGGTTGAGCGGCTTCGGCATCCAGACCAACTACACCTACGTGCATTCGGAGGCGCCCAGCCCGGGCGCGACCGACACCAACGGCAATGCGCTGATCGTGCCGCTGGAAGGGCTGTCCAAGAACAGCTACAACGCGATCCTGATGTACGAGAAGGCGCGCTTCTCCGCGCGCGTGGCCTACAACTGGCGCAGCGAATGGCTGGTGACCACCGCCGGCAACGGCACCGGCAACCTGCCGGTGTACAACGACGAGTACGGCCAGCTGGACGCCTCGCTGCGCTTCAACATCAACGACGTGTGGTCGGTGTCGCTGGACGGCAGCAACCTGCTCGATTCCAAGATCGAAACCTATACCGGCTTCCGTTCGCGGCAGCAGGACTGGCAGATCAACGACCGCCGCTATGGCTTCAGCTTGCGGGCCAGCTACTGAGTGCGGGACGGACCGCCGCCGCGGCGTCGCCGGGCGTGTCCGCGTGCGCGCCGGCGGCGTACCCCGGTGCGCTCCGGCAGCCGCGTTGCGGCACCGGCGTGCGCGCGATACGTGTCCGGCGGCGCAGGTGTCGCCGCGCCGGCCCCGTGCCGGCCGCAACGGATGCGCGGACATGACGTGGCGGTTTGCGCGCGATCGGCTGCCGCGCCTATGCTCGACCCGCGCCGGCAAGCTGCGGCCTTTGCCTGCGCCACGGCCGCCGATGCTGTCGCGGCGCCGCGCCGCGCCCGAGGCGGCGGGGCGGCTGCCGGCCCCGCGGCGCTGCGTCCGGCGACCCAAGTACATGTGTCCTGGGAGGGAATCCATGTCGTTGCAGTACCGCCATGTTCCGCCGCCGCGGAACGTGCACCGTTGCGCGCGCCGCGGCGCGCCCGTGCCATGCGCGGCGGGCTGAGCATGCGCATGCGCGCGCCGCGTCGCGCCCACGGTGCCGCCCGCGGCGCGCTGTGGGCGCTCGCCTCGGTGCTGCTGGCCGCGCTGCTGGTCCTGCCGGCGGCCGCGGTCGAGCAGGTGCCGTACCGCTGGCGCAACGTCGCCATCGGCGGCGGCGGTTTCGTCAGCGGGCTGCTGTTCCATCCGGCGCAGCAGGGCCTGGTGTATGCGCGTACCGACGTCGGCGGCGCGTACCGCTGGGACGCGGCGTCGGCACGCTGGACCGCGTTGACCGACTGGCTCGGCGCGGCGGACGAGAACCTGATGGGCATCGATGGGTTCGCGATCGATCCGCGCGATCCGCAGGCGCTGTACCTGGCCGCGGGCACCTACACGCACGAGCGCGCCGGCCATGCCGCGATCCTGCGCTCGCACGACCAGGGCCGCAGCTTCGCCCGCACCGACCTGCCGTTCAAGCTGGGCGGCAACGAACTGGGCCGCGGCAACGGCGAACGCCTGGCGGTGGATCCGAACGACGGTCGCGTGCTGCTGCTCGGCTCGCGCGATGCGGGCCTGTGGCGCAGCGACGACCGCGGCGAGCACTGGCAGCCGGTGCGCGCGTTCCCGGCGGTGGCCAGCGGCGCGTCGGCCAGCGCGGTGAACCATGCCGGACGCCGCCAGCAGGTGGGCATCGTGTTCGTGGTGTTCGATCCGGCCAGCGCCGAGCGTGGCAAGGCCTCGCAGCGGATCTACGCCGGCGTGTCCACCGTCGCGCAGAGCCTGTTCGTATCCGAGGACGGCGGGCGCAGCTGGCAGCCGCTACCGGGGCAGCCGACCGGGTTGCGCCCCAGCCGCATGGCGCGCTCCGGCGACGGCATCTACTACCTCAGCTACGGCGACGAACCGGGCCCGGACCTGATGGCCAACGGCGCGGTGTGGAAGTACGAGCCGGCCGCGGCGCGCTGGACCGACATCACGCCGGTGCCGCAGCCGGACGCCGGGCCGGGCTTCGGCTGGGGCGCGGTGGCGGTGGACCCGCGCCGGCCGGACACGCTCATCGCCAGCACCTTCCGCCGCTACCGGCCGAGCGACGACATCTACCGCAGCACCGACGGCGGACGCAGCTGGGCGCCGCTGTTCCCGCGCTCGCGCTTCGACCACGACGCCGCGCCGTGGACCGCGCAGGCGCGGCCGCACTGGATGGCGTCGCTGGCGATCGACCCATTCGACAGCGACCGCGCGCTGTTCGTCACCGGCTACGGCATCTGGGCCTCGCGCAACCTGCGCGCGTTCGACGCCGGCGGCCAGGTGCAGTGGTGGTTCGCCGACGCCGGACTGGAGGAGACGGTGCCGCTGGACCTGCTCAGCCCGGCGCAGGGCGCGCCGCTGCTCAGCGCGCTCGGCGACATCGACGGGTTCCGCCACGATGCGCTGGACCGCGCGCAGTCGCAGTTCGCCGGGCCGCGGCTGACCAACGGCGAGAGCATCGATGCCGCCGGCCAGGCGCCGCAGCTCGTGGTGCGCAGCGGCACGGTACGCGACCGGCGCCACGGCGAGATCCGCGCCGCCTGGTCGCGCGACGGCGGCACCAGCTGGTCCGCGTTCGCCAGCGAACCGCCGGCGGGCGAGGGCGCCGGGCATATCGCGATCAATGCCGACGGCAGCCGCGTGATCTGGTCGCCGCAGCGCGGCGGCGCGTGGGCCAGCGACGACTGGGGCCGGCACTGGCAGCGCGTGCAAGGCCTGGCCGATACCGTGCTGATCGAGGCCGACCGGGTCGATCCGCGGCGCTGGTACGGCGTGGACGCGGCCAGCGGACGCTTCTACTTCAGCGACGACGGCGGCCGGCAGTTCCGCGACAGCGGCGTGGACGTGGGCGTGCCGGCGCGCGCCGAACGCAGCCGCCCGCAGCTGCGCCCGGACCCGGCGCGCGCCGGCGTGGTGTATCTGGCCAGCCCCAGCCACGGGGTGATGCGCTGGGCGAACGGCGGGCTGAGCGTGCTGGCGAAGGTGCAGGAGGCACGCTCGCTCGGCCTGGGCCGCGCGCCGCGCGATGGCGCGGCGCCGATGCTGTTCCTGGCCGGCAGCGTCGACGGCGTCAGCGGCGTGTTCCGCTCCGAGGACGAAGGCCGCCGCTGGCAACGCATCGACGACGACGCGCACCGCTTCGGCCGTCCCTATGCGGTCACCGGCGATCCGCGCCGGGTCGGCCGGGTCTATTTCGCCACCGGCGGCCGAGGCATCGTGTATGGCGATGCCGAGTAGTCCGTGCGGCCAGGGCCTGGCGGTATGGCGGGCGAAGCGCCGGTTCCAGCGCCTGCCGGATGCGGCCGTCGCCGCGCCGTACATCGACGGATCGACCACCACAGGATCGAGGCAATGACAAACTCCGTGCACCCGAGCGTGAAATGGCTGGCCGTGCTGGCGCTGGCGGCGCTGCCCGGCTCGGCCTGGGCGACGCTGGAACTGCCGCTGCTGTTCGGCGACGGCGCCGTGCTGCAACGCGACGTGCCGATGCGGGTGTGGGGCTGGGCCACGCCCGGCGCACGCGTCCAGGTGCGCCTGGACGGCCAGGCCGCAAGCGCCGTCGCCTCCGCCGACGGCCGCTGGCAGGCGCAGTTGCCGGCGCATGCGGCCGGCGGGCCGTACGTGCTGGAGGTCGAGGGCGACGGCACCCGGCGGCGCATCGGCGACGTGCTGGTCGGCGACGTGTGGCTGGCCAGCGGCCAGTCCAACATGGAATGGCCGCTGGCGCAGGCGCGCGATGGCGCGCGCGAGGCGGCCGCAGCGGCCGATCCGCAGCTGCGCCACTTCAAGGTGCCCAAGTCGTGGTCCGCGCAGCCGGAGTCGCGGCTGGCCGGCGGGCAGTGGAAGGCGGCCACGCCGGACAATGCCGGCGAGTTCTCCGCGGTGGGCTACTTCTTCGCGCGCGAGCTGCGCCAGCGCACCGGCGTGCCGATCGGCATCGTCGACAGCAGTTGGGGCGGCAGCGCGATCGAGGCGTGGATGGATGCCGCATCGCTGGGCTTGGACGCACGGCAGAGCGCCGACGCCAGCGCGCGGATGCAGGCGCGCGATGCGCGTACCGCCGCGGCCACGCGGCAGCGCATCGCGCGCTGGCCGGCCGCGCAAGCCGACCCGCCGCAATGGCGCGCAGCGGACTTCGACGACCGCGACTGGGACCGCATCCCGGTCGACCGGCAATGGGAGGCCAGCGGCTACGAGGGCATGGACGGCATCGCCTGGTACCGCACCTCGTTCACCCTCAGCGCCGCCGAAGCCCAGGCCGGCATCAGCCTGGGCGTGGGTCAGATCGACGATTCGGACATCACCTACGTCAACGGCCAGCCGGTCGGCCGGACCGAGAAGCAATGGAACCTGCCGCGCGTGTACCGGGTGCCGGCGGCGGCGCTGAAGGCCGGGGTCAACCAGGTCGCGGTGCGGGTGACCGACCTCAGCGGTGGCGGCGGCATGCACGGCGACGCCGCCGAGCGTTTCGTGCAGGTGGGCGAGGGCGCCAGACGCCCGCTGCAGGACTGGACGTTCCGCCCGGCGCAGGTGACCGTGTCGTTGGCCGACAACAAGAACCAGCTGCCGACGCTGCTGTACAACCGCATGATCCACCCGCTGCAGCCGTATCCGCTCAAGGGCGTGATCTGGTACCAGGGCGAGACCAACGCCAGCGCGTCGGGCGCGGTGAAGTACCGCGAGCAGTTCGCGGCGATGATCCGGCAGTGGCGCAGCGAGCGCGGGCAGCCGCGGCTGCCGTTCCTGTGGGTGCAGCTGGCCAACTTCAGGGCCGGCGCCGACCAGGGCGATTTCAGCCCGTGGGCGCTGTTGCGCGAATCGCAGTCCAGGACGCTGGCGCTGCCGGCGACCGCGCAGGCGGTGACCATCGACATCGGCGAGCCCGGCGACATCCATCCGACCAACAAGCAGGACGTGGGCCATCGCCTGGCGCTGGCGGCGCGGCACGTCGCCTACGGCGAGTCGCTGGTGTACAGCGCCCCGGTGCTGCAGCGCGCGCAATTCGGCGCGGGCACGGCCACGCTGCACTTCGATCCGATGGGCAGCGCGCTGGCGGTGCGCGGCGGCGGCGCGCTGCAAGGCTTCCGCGTGGCCGGCGCCGACCGCCGCTTCCACCCGGCGCGGGCGCGCATCGACGGCGACACCGTCGTGGTCGGCAGCGCGCAGGTGCCGCAGCCGCTGGCGGTGCGCTATGGCTGGAGCGAGAACCCCGCCGAGGCCAATCTGGTCAACCGCGAACAACTGCCTGTTTCCCCCTTCCGAACCGACACCTGGTGACACGGAGTCCTACCCGCATGAAAACCCCTGTTCCGCGCCATCGCGCCGCGCCCCCGCGCTGGCGTCCGCTGCTGGTATCCGCACTGGCGCTGGCCCTGGCCGCGTGCCAGTCCGGCGAACCCGACCCGCCTGCCGCGCGCAGCGGCGCCGTCGATCCCGCCGCCGGCCAGCCCGGCGCTGCGCCGGCGCCCGCGCCGGCGGCCAAGGAGGCGCCGATCCCGCAGTTCGTCAGCAAGGACGGCAGGCACGCGCTGCTCGTGGACGGCGAGCCGTTCCTGATCCTCGGCGCGCAGGTCAACAATTCCAGCAACTATCCGGCGGCGCTGGAGCAGGTGTGGCCGGCGATGGAAGTGCTGGGCCCCAACACCGTGCAGGTGCCGATCGCCTGGGAGCAGGTGGAGCCGGAAGAGGGCAGGTTCGACTTCTCCTTCGTCGACACGCTGCTGGCGCAGGCGCGCGAGCGCAAGGTGCGGCTGGTGCTGCTGTGGTTCGGCACCTGGAAGAACAACGGACCGAACTACACGCCGCGCTGGGTCAAGACTGACAACGCGCGCTTCCCGCGCGTGGTCACCCGCGACGGCAAGCGCATCGGCTCGCTGTCGCCGCTGGCGCCGGCCACGCTGGAGGCCGACCGCAAGGCCTTCGTCGCCTTCATGAAGCACCTCAAGCAGGCCGATCCGCAACGCACCGTGATCATGGTGCAGCCGGAGAACGAGCCGGGCACCTACGGCAGCGTGCGCGACTTCTCGCCGATGGCGCAGCAGGCCTTCGACGGCCCGGTGCCCGATGCGCTGGTGAAGAAGCTGGGCCGGCAGCCGGGCACCTGGGCGCAGGTGTTCGGCGCCGATGCCGACGAGTTCTTCCACGCCTGGCACATCGGCCGCTTCATCGACCAGCTGGCCGAGGCGGGCAAGGCCGAATACCCGCTGCCGATGTACGTCAACGCGGCATTGCGCGGACCGTTCAATCCCGGCCAGCCGGGCCAGTACGCCAGCGGCGGCCCCACCGACAACGTGCTCGACGTCTGGAAGGCGGCCGCGCCGCACATCGACCTGCTGGCGCCGGACATCTACATGCCCGAGTACCGCATGTACACCACGGTGCTCGAGCGCTACGCGCGCGCGGACAACGCGCTGTTCGTGGCCGAGACCGGCAACCGCCCCGAATACGCGCGCTACCTGTACCCGACGCTGGGCCACGACGGCATCGGCTGGTCCACCTTCGGCATCGACTACACCCGCTACTCCAACTATCCGCTGGGCGCCAAGAACGTGGACGAGGCCACCCTGGCCCCGTTCGCGCTCGGCTTCAAGTCGGTGGGCCTGGGCATGCGCGCGTTCGCCAAGGCCGCCTCGGAAGGCAAGCTGCACGGCACCGCCGAGGAACCCGGACAGCCGGTGCAGGAGCTGCGGCTCAACGACCGCTGGAGCGCGACCATCACCTACGGCGTGCCGCAGTTCTGGTTCAAGGGCGAGCCGCCCGGCAATCCCGAACCCATCGGCGCGGCGCTGATCGCCGAGCTGGGCCCGGACGAGTTCCTGGTCACCGCCTATCACGCGCGAGTGACCCTGCACCCGGCCAGCGAGGCGACCGCCAACATGGTCTACGACCGGGTCGAGGAAGGCTTCTACGATGGCGGCCAGTGGCGGTTCCAGCGCAACTGGAACGGCGACCAGACCGACTACGGGGTCAATTTCTCCAGCGTGCCGCAACTGCTGAAGATCAAGCTGGCCACCTACTGACACCTCGGCGCCGCCATCGAGGTGGCGCCGTCACGCGATACCAAGGAGTGAACATGCACAACCCGAACCGACCCGCCCGCCTGGCGATGAAGCCGCTGCCGCGACTGCTGGCCCTGGCGCTGGCCGTGCTCGCCGCCGGCGCCGAGGCGCAGGAAGTGAAGCAGGACGCCGACGGCGTCACCGTGCGTCCCAGCGCCAAGGGCGCCGCGCCGGTGCGCCTGCAGGTGGTGGACAGCGGCATCATCCGCGTCAGCGCCGATCCGGACGGCGACTTCCAGCGCACCCCCAGCCTGATGCGGGTGCCGGTGCAGGGCGACACCGCGTTCCAGCTCGACGAGCAGGGCGACACGGTGCAGGTGAAGACCGCCAAGGTCACCGCGCAGGTGTCCACGGTCGACGGCCATGTCAGCTTCGTCGATGCCGGCGGCAAGCCGCTGCTGGCCGAAGTGGCCGGCGGGCGCAGCTTCTCGCCGCTGAAGGTGGAGGGCAAGGCCTACCTGAGCACACGCCAGCGCTTCGCCTCGCCCGACGACGAAGCGTTCTACGGCTTCGGCCAGCACCAGCAGGGCTGGATGAACCAGAAGGGCCGCAACGTCGAGCTGCTGCAGAGCAATATCGACCTGGCGGTGCCGTACCTGGTGTCCAGCCGCAACTACGGCATCCTCTGGGACAACAACTCCATCACCCGCATGGGCGACCCGCGCGGCCTGCAGCCGCTGCCGGCGTCGCTGAAGCTGTACGACGCCAAGGGCAAGCCGGGCGCGCTCACCGCGCGCTATTCGGTCAACGGCAAGCAGGTGGTCGAGCGCCGCGAGAAGGAGATCAACTACCAATACCTGAAAGACCTGAGCAAGTTCCCGAGCAAGGCCAAGCCCAGCGACAAGAGCCGCATGCAGGTCAGCTGGGAAGGCGAGATCGAGGCCAAGCGCGGCGGCGCGCACACCTTCTCGCTGTACGCCAGCGAGTACGCCAAGCTGTACGTGGACGGCAAGCTGGTGATCGACCGCTGGCGCCAGAACTGGAACCCGTGGCACCACGAGTTCACGCTCGCGCTGCAGCCGGGCCAGCGGCACAAGGTCAAGGTCGAGTGGGACCTGATCGACCCCAGCTACATCGCGCTGCTGCACCGCGACCCGCTGCCGGCCGCCGAGGCCAAGGACCTGTCGCTGTGGTCCGAGGCCGGGCAGATGATCGACTACTACTTCGTCGCCGGCGACAACGCCGACCAGGTCATCGCCGGCTATCGCGAACTGACCGGCAAGGCGGTGCTGCTGCCGAAGTGGGCCTACGGCTTCTGGCAGAGCCGCGAGCGCTACAAGACCCAGGACGAACTGGTCGGCGCGCTGGCCGAGTACCGCAGGCGCAAGCTGCCGGTGGACAACATCGTGCTCGACTGGTCGTACTGGCCGGAGAACGCGTGGGGTTCGCACGACTTCGACACGGTGAACTTCCCCGACCCGGACGGCATGGTCAAGCAGGTGCACGACCTGCACGGGCAGATCATGATTTCGATCTGGCCCAAGTTCTACCCGACCACCGCCAACTACAAGGAACTGGACGCGGCCGGCTACATGTACAAGCGCAACGTCGAGGTCGGCGAGCTGGACTGGATCGGCAAGGGCTACAAGAATTCGTTCTACGACCCGTATTCGGCGCAGGCGCAGTCCATCTACTGGCGCCAGATCAACGAAAAGCTCAACAGCAAGGGCTTCGATGCGTGGTGGATGGACGCCGACGAGCCGGACGTGCATTCCAACCTGGACATCGGCGAGCGCAAGGCGCGCACCACGCCCACCGCGCTCGGCCCGTCCACCGAGTTCTTCAACTCCTATCCGCTGCCGCACACCCAGGGCGTCTACGAAGGCGACCGCGCCGCCGACGGCAAGCGCGTGTTCATCCTCTCGCGCAAGGGCTATGCCGGCACCCAGCGCAACGCGGTGGCGGTGTGGAGCGGCGACATCGTCTCGCGCTGGGACGACATGCGCGAGCAGATCTCCGCCGGCGTCAACGTGTCCATGTCGGGCCTGCCCAACTGGACCTTCGACATCGGCGGTTTCTCGGTGGAGAAGCGCTACGAGGACCAGGACCCGGCGCACCTGCCGGAATGGCGCGAGCTCAACACCCGCTGGTTCCAATTCGGCGCGTTCGTGCCGCTGTTCCGCTCGCACGGCCAGTTCCCGTACCGCGAGATCTGGAACATCGCCCCGGAAGGCACCCCGTACTACGACAGCATGGTGTACTACGACAAGCTGCGCTACACGCTGCTGCCGTACATCTACACCCTGGCCGGCGACACCTACCACCGCGACGGCAGCATGATGCGCGGGCTGCCGATGGATTTCCCCAACGACCCGCAGGTCCGCGACATCGCCGACCAGTACCTGTTCGGCCCGGCGTTCCTGGTCGCACCGGTGACCCGGTTCAAGGCCACTTCGCGGCCGGTATACCTGCCGGCCGGCAGCGCCTGGTACGACTTCTACACCGGCAAGCGCTTCGACGGCGGCCAGCGCATCGAGGCCGACGCGCCGCTGCAGCGCATGCCGCTGTTCGTGCGCGCCGGCGCGATCGTGCCGACCACCACGGTGCAGCAGTACGTCGACGAGAAGCCGGACGCGCCGCTGACCGTGGTCGTCTACACCGGCGCCGACGGCGCGTTCTCGCTGTACGAGGACGACGGCAAGGGCTACGGCTACGAGAAGGGCGAGTTCAGCCGCATCCCGCTGGTCTGGAACCAGGCCAAGGGCGAACTGAGCGTGGGCGCGCGCGAAGGCGGCTACCCGGGCATGCTGGCCAAGCGCACCATCCGCGTGCGTTTCGTCGGCGGCCCGCGCACCGATGCCGGCGCGCTGGAGCCCAAGGCCGACACCAGCTTCGTCTACGACGGCCGCGCGAAGACGGTCAAGGCGCCGGCGGCCGGCGCCAAGCGCAAGGCGCGATGAGCGGGCCGGGGAACGCGGCCGGCCTGCCGCCTCCGCGCATCGCCACCGGACCGTGCCGCGATGCATCGCGCGGCGCGCGCCGTGCGCGCCACGGAGCCCGGCGATGAGCGCGGACCTGACCCGCCGCGGCCTGTGCGCCGCGCTGGGCGTCGGCGTGGCCGCGGCGGCGTTGCCGTGGCCGTCGTCGGCGCGCGCCGCCGCGGCCAAGGCCGCGCCGCCGCCGCCCGGCCCCGACGCGCTGACGCTGTGGTACCGGCAGCCGGCGACGCAGTGGGTCGAGGCGTTGCCGGTCGGCAACGGCCGGCTCGGCGCGATGGTATGGGGCGGGATCGCCCACGAGCGCGTGCAGTTGAACGAGGACACGCTGTACGCCGGCGGCCCGTACCATGCCGACAGCCCGGAAGGGCTGGAAGCGCTGCCGCAGATCCGCGCGCTGGTCTTCGCCGGGCGCTACGCCGAGGCCGAGGCGCTGGCCGATGCCAAGTTCCTGTCGCGCCCGCTCAAGCAGATGCCGTTCCAGCCGCTCGGCGACCTGCTGCTGGACCACGCGCGCGCCGACGACATCGGCGAGTACCGGCGCGAGCTGGACCTGGACAGCGCGGTGGCGACCACGCGCTTCGTCAGCGGCGGTACCACGTACCGGCGCGAGGTGTTCGTCTCGCCGACCGAACAGTGCATCGTGGTGCGCCTGAGCGCCGACAGGCCGGGCGCGCTGTCGCTGCGCGTGGGCATCGACAGCCCGCAGGCCGGCGAGGTGCTGCGCGACGGCGACGGCCTGCTGTTCCACGGGCGCAATGCGGCGCGCTACGGCATCGACGGCAAGCTCGGTTTCGCGCTGCGCGTGCTGCCGCGGGTGCGCGGCGGCCAGCTGGCGTTCGAGCGCGACCGCCTGCGCATCGACGGCGCCGACGAGGTGGTGCTGCTGCTGGCCGCGGCCACCAGCTACCGGCGCTACGACGACGTCGGCGGCGACCCGCTGCGCGCCACCGAGCAGACCCTGCGCAAGGCGGCCGCGCTGGACTACGCCCAACTGCTGTCGCGCCACCTCGCCGAGCACCGGCGCCTGTTCCGCCGCGTGTCCCTGGACCTGGGCGGCCACGCCGCGGCGCAGCGGCCCACCGACGAGCGCGTGCGCGCGCAGCCGCAGGACGATCCGGCGCTGGACGCGCTGTACCACCAGTACGGCCGCTACCTGCTGATCTGCAGCTCGCGCGCCGGCAGCCAGCCGGCCAACCTGCAGGGGGTGTGGAACGACCTGATGGACCCGCCGTGGGAAAGCAAGTACACCATCAACGTCAACACCGAGATGAACTACTGGCCCAGCGAGGCCAATGCGCTGCACGAATGCGTCGAGCCGCTGGAGGCGATGCTGTTCGACCTGGCGCGCACCGGCGCGCGCACCGCGCGCACCTTGTACGGCGCGCCGGGCTGGGTGGTGCACAACAACACCGACCTGTGGCGCCAGGCCGGGCCGATCGACGGCGCCAAGTGGAGCCTGTGGCCGCTGGGCGGGGTATGGCTGCTGCAGCAATTGTGGGACCGCTGGGACTACGGCCGCGACCGCGCCTACCTGCAGCGCGTCTACCCGCTGTTCAAGGGCGCGGCCGAGTTCTTCGCCGCCACCCTGGTGCGCGACCCGGGCACCGGCGCGATGGTCACCAATCCGTCGATCTCGCCGGAGAACCAGCATCCGTTCGGCGCGGCGTTGTGCGCCGGCCCGTCGATGGACGCGCAGCTGCTGCGCGACCTGTTCGGGCAGTGCATCGAGGCCGCGCGGCTGCTCGGGCGCGACGCGCAGTTCGCCGCGCAGCTGGCGGCGCTGCGCGCGCAGCTGCCGCCGCACCGCATCGGCAAGGCCGGGCAGCTGCAGGAGTGGCAGCAGGACTGGGACATGGAGGCGCCGGAAATCCACCACCGCCACGTCTCGCATCTGTACGCGCTGTACCCGTCGGCGCAGATCAACCCGCGCGACACCCCGGACCTGGCGGCCGCGGCAAAGCGCTCGCTGCAGATCCGCGGCGACGACGCCACCGGCTGGGGCATCGGCTGGCGGCTGAACCTGTGGGCGCGGCTGGGCGACGGCGAGCACGCCTACGCGATCCTGAAGAAGCTGCTGTCGCCGCAGCGCAGCTACCCGAACCTGTTCGACGCGCACCCGCCGTTCCAGATCGACGGCAACTTCGGCGGCACCGCGGGCATCACCGAGATGTTGCTGCAAAGCTGGGGCGGCAGCATCTGGCTGTTGCCGGCGCTGCCGCAGGCATGGCCGCAGGGGCAGGTGCGCGGGCTGCGCGTGCGCGGCGCCGCCGGCGTGGACCTGGCATGGCGTGACGGACGCCTGCAAAGCGCTCGCCTGTCCAGCGATCGCGGCGGACACTACACCGTGGTATACGGCGGGCAGACCCTGAGCGCCGACCTTCAACCTGGAGCGACGATGGAACTGGTTTTGCGCAACGACACGCTGGTGCGGCGATGAGCCTGTACATCGGCCTGGATGTGGGCACGCAGAGCGTCAAGCTGCTGGCCTACGACGCGGACAGCCGCCGCGTGGTCGCCACGCACGGCCACGCGCTGGAACTGATCAGCCGCGACGACGGCACCCGCGAGCAGCAGGCGCAGTGGTGGATCGACGGCATCGTCGCCTGCTTCGCCGCGCTCAGCGCGCAGCAGCGTGCGCAGGTGCGCGCGATCGCGGTGTCCGGCCAGCAGCACGGCTTCGTGCCGGTGGACGCGCAAGGGCAGGTGACCGCGCCGGTCAAGCTGTGGTGCGACACCAGCACCCAGCGCGAATGCGACGAGATCATGGCCGCCGCCGGCGGCGCGCAGCGCTGCGTGGAGCTGGCCGGCAACCCGATCCTCGCCGGCTACACCGCCTCCAAGCTGCCGTGGACGCGCAAGCACCGCGCCGACGCATACGCGGCGATGCGCTCGGTGATGCTGCCGCACGACTACGTCAACTTCTGGCTGACCGGCGAGCGCTACACCGAATTCGGCGACGCCTCCGGCAGCGGCTGGCTCGACGTGCGCACCCGGCAGTGGTCGGCGCCGTTGCTGGCGGCGATCGACCCGCAGCGCGACCTGGCCGCGGCGCTGCCGCCGCTGGTGCCGACCGAGACCACCTTCGCGCTGTCCGCGGCGGCGGCGCAGACGCTGGGCCTGCCGCGGCAGGTGCGCGTGGCCACCGGCGGCGGCGACAACATGATGGCCGCGATCGGCACCGGCAACGTGGTGCCGGGGCGGCTGACGATGAGCCTGGGCACCTCGGGCACGCTGTTCGCCTACGCCGACCGGCCGGTGGTCGACGACGCCGCGCGCTGGGCCGCGTTCTGCTCGTCCAGCGGCGGCTGGCTGCCGCTGATCTGCACGATGAACTGCACCGTCGCCACCGAGACCATCTCGCGCCTGTTCGGGATCAGGACCGGCGAAGGCGAGGCGCTGCTGGCCGCCACCGAGCCCGGTGCCGGCGGGCTGGTGCTGCTGCCGTTCTTCAACGGCGAGCGCACCCCGAACCTGCCGGCCGCGCGCGGCTGCCTGACCGGCATGGACCTGCACAACACCACCCCGGCGCACTTCTACCGTGCGGCGATGGAAGGGGCGACCTACAGCCTGCGCAACGGCTTCGACGCCTTCGTCGACGCCGGGCTGCGCTTCGACTCGATCTACGTCACCGGCGGCGGCAGCAAGAGCGCCGGCTGGAGGCAGCTGGTCGCCGACCTGTTCGCGCTGCCGGTGCACGTGCCGGCGCAGGCCGAGGGCGCCGCGTTCGGCGCCGCGCTGCAGGCGCTGTGGGCCGACGGCCACGCGCAGGGCGCGCGCGCCACGCTGGCCGAGGTGGTGCTGGCGCACCAGCAGGACGACGCGTCGCTGGCCGCGCGGCCGGACCCGCAGCGCGGTGCGCAGTACCAGGCGCACTACCGGACTTTCCTGCAACACTTGCACGCCATCGGCCCGCTCTACGCCGGCTGAGTATTTTCGTTCCCGTTCCGCATTCCCCCAAACGCAACCAGGACTTCGTCATGAGCACTTCCGTTTTCGTCGGCGCCCAGGAATATTTCCCCGGCATCGGCCGCATCCCGTTCGAAGGCAAGGCCTCGGACAACCCGCTGGCGTTCAAGGTCTACGACGCCGACAAGCGGATCGGCGACAAGACCATGGCCGAGCACCTGCGCTTTGCGGTGGCGTACTGGCACAGCTTCTGCGGCAACGGCGCCGATCCGTTCGGGCCGGGCACGCGCGCCTATCCGTGGGATGCCGGCGGCGCGGCGCTGTCGCGCGCCGAGGCCAAGGCCGATGCGGCGTTCGAGTTCTTCACCAAGCTCGGCGTGCCGTACTACTGCTTCCACGACATCGACCTGGCGCCGGACGCGGAGGACATCGGCGAGTACGAGGCCAACCTGCAGCACATGGTGGGCATCGCCAGGCAGCGCCAGGCCGACACCGGGATCAAGCTGCTGTGGGGCACGGCGAACCTGTTCAGCCACCCGCGCTACATGAACGGCGCCTCGACCAACCCGGATTTCGACGTGGTGGCGCGCGCGGCGGTGCAGGTCAAGGCGGCGCTGGACGCCACGGTGGCGCTGGGCGGGGAGAACTACGTGTTCTGGGGCGGGCGCGAAGGCTATGCGTGCCTGCACAACACGCAGATGAAGCGCGAGCAGGCGCACATGGCGCGGTTCCTGACCGCCGCGCGCGACTACGGGCGCAGCATCGGCTTCACCGGCAACTTCCTGATCGAGCCCAAGCCGATGGAGCCGATGAAGCACCAGTACGACTTCGACAGCGCCACGGTGATCGGCTTCCTGCGCGAGCACGGGCTGGACAAGGACTTCAAGCTCAACATCGAGGCCAACCACGCCACGCTGTCCGGGCACAGCTTCGAGCACGACCTGCAGGTGGCTTCCGATGCGGGGCTGCTGGGCAGCATCGACGCCAACCGCGGCAACCCGCAGAACGGCTGGGACACCGACCAGTTCCCGACCGACCTGTACGACACGGTGGGGGCGATGCTGGTGGTGCTGCGGCAGGGCGGTCTGGCGCCGGGCGGACTGAACTTCGACGCCAAGGTGCGGCGCGAGTCGTCCGACCCGCAGGACCTGTTCCTGGCGCACATCGGCGGCATGGACGCGTTCGCGCGCGGGCTGGAGGTGGCGCATGCGCTGCTGACGTCCTCGCCGCTGGAGCAGTGGCGGGCCGAGCGCTACGCCAGCTTCGACAGCGGCGCCGGCGCCGAGTTCGCCGCCGGCCGCAGCACGCTGGCGCAGCTGCACGCGCATGCGCTCAAGGCCGGCGCGCCGCAGCAGCGCAGCGGCCGCCAGGAAGCCTACGAGAACCTGATCAACCAGTACCTGCTGCGCTGACGCTTGCCCGGGCCGGCGCGCCGCGGCGCGCCGTGCCAGTATCCGCACATGCCCGGCGTCCCCGGCCCCTTGCACGAATCCAGGTGATCCCATGTCCAGCGCTTCACTCGACACCGCCGCCAGTGCCGGCGAAAACACCCGCTTCATCGTCCTGATCAGCTGCGTGGCGACGATCGGCGGCTTTTTGTTCGGCTTCGACAGCGGCGTGATCAACGGCACCGTCGACGGACTCAAGCAGACCTTCCAGTCCAGCGAGGCCGGCATCGGCTTCGAAGTCGCCTCGATGCTGCTCGGCTGCGCGATCGGCGCGTTCTTCGCCGGGCGCCTGGCCGACCTGTGGGGCCGCCGGGTGGTGCTGATCATCTCGGCGGTGCTGTTCCTGGTGTCGGCGCTGGCGGCCGGCGCGGCGCACACCTCGCTGGTGTTCATCCTCGCGCGCGTGCTCGGCGGCTTCGCGGTCGGCGCGGCCAGCGTGATGTCGCCGGCGTACATCGCCGAAGTGGCGTCGGCGCGCTACCGCGGGCGCCTGGCCACGGTGCAGCAGATCGCGATCATCAGCGGCCTGTTCTGCGCCTTCCTCAGCAACTACTTCCTGGCCAAGGCGGCCGGGGCCTCGACCGAGGCGCTGTGGCTGGGGCAGGCGGCGTGGCGCTGGATGTTCTGGATGCAGGCGTTCCCATCGCTGGTGTTCCTGCTGCTGTTGCTGGCGATCCCGGAAAGCCCGCGCTATCTGGTGGTCAAGGGCCGCCGCGAGCATGCGCTGACCGTGCTGACCAAGCTGTACGGCCCGCGCGAGGCGCAGACCAAGCTCACTGAGATCTCCGGCTCGCTGGCCGCCGACCAGCACCGGCCCAAGCTGTCGGACCTGGTCAGCAAGGCCACCGGCAAGATCCGCCCGATCGTGTGGATCGGCATCGGCCTGGCCACGTTCCAGCAGCTGGTCGGCATCAACGTGGTGTTCTACTACGGCGCGGTGCTGTGGCAGGCGGTGGGCTTCTCCGAAAGCGACGCGCTGCTGATCAACGTGCTGTCCGGCGGCCTGAGCATCGGCGCCTGCCTGGTCACGGTGATGCTGATCGACAAGATCGGGCGCAAGCCGCTGCTGTGGATCGGCTCGGCCGGCATGGCGGTGTCGCTGGCGCTGGTGACCTTGGCCTTCGCCAGCGCGTCGCTGGACGAGGCCGGCAAGCTGGCGCTGTCGCCGGGCATGGGCCGGCTGGCGCTGATCGCCGCCAACGTCTACGTGATCTTCTTCAACATGTCCTGGGGCCCGGTGATGTGGGTGATGCTGGGCGAGATGTTCCCCAACCAAATCCGCGGCTCGGGCCTAGCGGTGGCCGGCGCGGCGCAGTGGACCTCGAACTTCGCCATCACCGTCAGCTTCCCGATCCTGCTCGGCAGCATCGGCCTGGCCGGCGCCTACGGCATCTACACCGTGGCCGCCTTCATCTCGGTGTTCTTCGTGCTCAAGTACGTGTACGAGACCAAGGGCCGCGAGCTGGAACAGATGCAGGGCTGAGGCCGGACCCGCCCCCGGCACGGGTACGTGCCGGGCAGGGGACGACGCGGTGGCGCGATGCGCCGCCGCAGGGGACGGGCGCCACTGGGGCGCCCGTTCGCGTTGCCGCCGCCACGCGCCCGGCTCGCGACCGCCCGGCCGGGCCGGCGGGGCATGGCGCCGTGGGCCGCCGCATGCCGGCGCCCGCCGGAAACGCAAAAGCCCCGCGATGGCGGGGCTTTTGTGGTTTTCACTGCGACCGGTGCGAAGTTGGTGCTCCCTAGGGGGCTCGAACCCCTGTTTTAGCCTTGAGAGGGCCACGTCCTAACCATTAGACGAAGGGAGCGTATTGGTCGCGCCGATTGCAGGGCGCTAGTATATGGGGCTAGCCGCCCGTCGGCAATCCCGCAACTCGATACGGAAGCGCCATCATCAATCCGCCAGTTCCATCGCCGTTCACTCTGCACTTGATCCCGCGCGACCAGCACAACGTTTCGCGCAAGGACATCAGCCCCAATGCATTGCGCGTGCTTTACCGGCTGCGCGAAGCCGGCTTCGGCGCGTACCTGGTCGGCGGCGCGGTCCGCGACCTGCTGGTCGAGCTGCAGCCCAAGGACTTCGACGTCGCCACCGACGCCACCCCCGAGCAGGTCAAGCAGCTGTTCCGCAACTGCCGCCTGATCGGCCGCCGCTTCCGCCTGGCGCACGTGGTGTACGGGCGCGAGATCATCGAGGTGGCCACGTTCCGCGCCAACGTCGACGACGGCAGCGGCGACCGCGAGCTCGACAACGGCCGCCTGGTCCGCGACAACGTCTACGGCAGCATCGAGGACGACGCGGTGCGCCGCGACTTCACCTGCAACGCGCTGTACTACGCGATCGAGGATTTCTCGGTGCGCGACTACACCGGCGGCTTCGAGGACGTGCAGGCGCGGCTGATGCGCCTGATCGGCGACCCAGAGCAGCGCTACCGCGAAGACCCGGTGCGCATGCTGCGCGCGGTGCGGCTGGCGGCCAAGCTGGATTTCCAGATCGAGGCGGCCACCGCCGAGCCGATCCCGCGCCTGGCCGGGCTGCTGTCCGAAGCGGCGCCGGCGCGGTTGTTCGAGGAAGTGCTGAAGCTGTTCCTGTCCGGCAACGGCGTGGCCAGCTTCGAAGGCCTGGAGCGCTACGGCCTGTTCGCCGCGCTGTTCCCGGAGAGCGCGGCCGCGCTGAAGTCCAACCGCAGCGGCGCGCTGCGGCGGATGCTGGTCGAGGGCCTGCGCAACACCGACACGCGGGTGGCCAACGACGAACCGGTATCGCCGGCGTTCCTGTTCGCGCTGCTGCTGTGGCCGGCCTACTGCCGCGCGCTGATGGCGCTGCAGAAGCAGGGCATGCAGCTGGAGGAGGCGCAGCGCCGCGCCGCCGACCGGGTGACCCTGCACCAACTGACCACGGTGGCGCTGCCGCGCCGCTTCTCGCTGCCGATGCAGGAGATCTGGCTGCTGCAGTCGCGCTTCAGCTCGCGCCTGCGCAAGCGGGTGGTGCGCACGCTGTCGCATCCGCGCTTCCGCGCCGCGTTCGACTTCCTGATCCTGCGCCAGTTCGCCTCGGCCGAGCACGAGGCCGACATCGCCTACTGGCGCGAACTGCAGCAGCAGCCGGGCTTCGCGCCGCCGCCGCGCGGCTTCGACCCGGAAATCGACTACGTCGGCGACGAGGTCGCGCTGGCGCCGGCCGACAGCGAGGAAATGCCCAAGCGCCGCCGGCGCCGGCGGCGGCGCCCGGACAGCACCGCGCCGGCCGAGTGAGCGCGCCGACCGCCGCCGCGCCGGTCGAAGCCTGCGTCGGCCTGGGCGGCAACCTGGGCGACGCCGTGGCCACGCTGCGCGCCGCCCTGGCCGAGCTGGACGGCTTGCCGCAGACCCGCCTGCTGCGCGCCTCGCAGCTGTACCGCAGCCCGGCCTGGGGCAACCAGGCGCAGCCGGACTTCATCAACGCCGCCGCGGTGCTGGGCACCACGCTGCCGGCGCCGGCGCTGCTGGACGCGCTGCTGGCGCTGGAGCGCCGCCATGGCCGCCGCCGCGACCCGGGCGAGCGCTGGGGCCCGCGCACGCTGGACCTGGACCTGCTGCTGTACGCCGACGCGGTGATCGACCTGCCCGGGCTGCAGGTGCCGCATCCCTACCTGCACCAGCGGGCCTTCGCGCTGCTGCCGCTGGCCGAGATCGCCGCCGGGGCGGTCATTCCCGGGCATGGAACGGTGCGTGACATACGCGACCGCATCGAAACCGACGGAATCGCGCCAATCGGTAGATAATGCCCGGCTTATCACCGCACCGCATGAGCTAATGAGCAGCCACGCCGACAGCAAGCCCTGGACCGTTCCCGCCCTGGCCGAGGCCAAGCGCCGCCAGCAGAAGCTGGTGATGCTGACCGCCTACGACGCCGGCTTCGCGCGCACGTTCGACGCCAACGGCGTGGACCTGATCCTGATCGGCGACTCGCTGGGCATGGTGGTGCAGGGCCACGACTCGACCCTGCCGGTGACCGTGGCCGACATTGCCTACCACACCGCCGCGGTGGCCCGGGTGCTGCAGCGGGCGCTGCTGGTGGCCGACCTGCCGTTCCAGTCCGACGCCACTCCCGAGCGCGCGCTGAACGCGTCGACCCGGCTGCTGCAGGCCGGCGCGGAGATGGTCAAGCTGGAGGGCGCCGGGCACAAGCTGGAGGTGATCCGCTTCCTCAGCGAGCGCGACATCCCGGTGTGCGCGCACCTGGGCCTGACCCCGCAGTCGGTGCTGACCTTCGGCGGCTACAAGATCCAGGGCCGCGAGGAGGCCGCGGCGGCCAAGCTGCTCGCCGACGCCAAGGCGGTGGCCGCGGCCGGCGCCGCGCTGCTGGTGCTCGAATGCGTGCCGTCGCCGCTGGCCGCGCGGATCACCGCCGAGGTCGCCATCCCCACCATCGGCATCGGCGCCGGCCCGGACTGCGACGGCCAGGTGCTGGTGCTGCACGACTTCCTGGGCCTGGACAGCGGCCACCGCCGGCCGCGCTTCGTCAAGGACTTCCTGGCCGAAGGCGGCTCCATCGCCGGCGCCGTGCGCGCCTACGCCGACGCGGTACGCGCCGGCACCTTCCCCGACGCCGAACACGCCTACGCCAAATGATCCAGACCATCACCGAACTGGCGCGGCTGCGCGCCGTCGTCTCCGGCTGGAAGCGGCAGGGCTTGCGCGTGGCGTTCGTGCCGACCATGGGCAACCTGCACGCCGGGCACTTCTCGCTGGTGATGCTGGCCCGGCAGTACGCCGACCGGGTGGTCTCCAGCGTGTTCGTCAACCCGACCCAGTTCGGCCCGAACGAGGACTTCACCCGCTACCCGCGCACCCCCGAGGCCGACACCAGCGGCCTGGAGGACGCCGGCTGCGACGTGCTGTGGCTGCCGACGGTGGAGAGCATGTACCCGCTGGGCGTGGAGCTGGCGCTGCGCATGCACACCCCCGGGGTCAGCGAGGTGCTGGAAGGCGCCTGCCGGCCGGGCCATTTCGACGGCGTGTGCACGGTGGTGGCGCGGCTGTTCAACCAGGTGCAGCCGGACGTGGCCGCGTTCGGCAAGAAGGACTACCAGCAACTGGCGGTGATCCGGCAGATGGTGGCCGACCTGGCGTTCCCGATCGAGATCCTGGGCGGCAGCATCGTGCGCGAGCCCGACGGGCTGGCGATGAGCTCGCGCAACCAGTACCTGTCGGCCGAGGAGCGGCCGCGCGCGGCGCAGATCCGCCAGGCTCTGCTGGCGATGCGCGACGGCCACCTGGCCGGGACCCCGCGCGCCGAGGTCGAGGCGGCGGCGACCAGGCAGTTGCAGGACGCCGGCTTCGACGTCGACTACACCGTGCTGCGCCTGCCCGACCTGAGCGAACCACAGGACCAGGAAGGCCCGCGCGTGGCCTTGATCGCCGCGCGCCTGGGGCGCACCCGGTTGATCGACAATCTGGAGTTCTGAGCGCGGCAGCGCGCAGTGGCTGCCGTGGCGTCGGCGTCGGCACCGTGCCGAATGTGGTCGAAGGGACGGATCGCAGGTCGGCGTCGCGCGTCGCGGCTGAAGCCGCTCCCACAGTGGTTTGCTGTGAGCCGGCCGAGTGCACTGTAGGAGGGGCTTCAGCCCCGACGGTGTCCGAAGCCGTCGGGTCTCTCGCTTCGTTCGTCGCGGCTGAAGCCGCTCCTACAGGGTTTGCTGTGAGCCAGCTGGGTGCACTGTAGGAGGGGCTTCAGCCCCGTCGGTGTCCGAAGCCGTCGAGCCTTCCGCTTCGTTCGTCGCGGCTGAAGCCGCTCCTACAGGGACTTGCGGCGAGCCAGCTGGGTGCACTGTGGGAGGGGCTTCAGCCCCGACGCTGGCAGGCTTGCCGCTTGGCAACGCTATCCGTGCCGCGGGATCCGCCGCTCGGCCGCGGCCGACGTTGTTCGCGCCGCGCATTGCCGCATCAGGCAGCCAATCATGTCCTGCGGTCGGCATGCCGGGACGCTATCGGACAACGCCCGCACGGGCCGCCGGGCCTTGCTGCCGCTGCCGCTTAACCCCCCGGCTGCTAAACTGCGCGCCTTTCCCCACCGCAGCACCGCGAGCCATGCAACTGAGCCTGTTGAAGACCAAGATCCATCGCGCCACCGTCACCCATTCGGAGCTGAACTACGAAGGGTCGATCGCCATCGACGGGCTGCTGCTGGACGCCACCGGCATCCGCGAGTTCGAGCAGGTGCACATCTGGGACGTCACCAACGGCGCGCGCTTCAGCACCTACGCGATCCGCGCCGACGAAGGCAGCGGCATCGTCTCGCTCAACGGCGGCGCCGCGCGCCATGTGCAGGTCGGCGACCTGATCATCATCGCCGCCTTCGCCGGCATGAGCGAGGAGGAGGCCGCGCGCTTCCAGCCGACCCTGGTCTACGTGGACGGCGCCAACAAGATCACCCACACCAACCACAGCATCCCGAAGCAGGCCGCATGACACAGTCCAACGGTTTCCACGCACTGCACTCCCACGCCCAGCGCCTGCGCGGGGCCCGTCTTCCCGAACTGCTGGCCGCCGAGCCCGGTCGTGCCGAAGCGCTGGCAGTGCAGGTCGGGCCGTTGTACTTCAATTTCGCGCGGCAGAAATACGACCGCGCCGCGCTCGATGCGCTGCTGGCGCTGGCCGCCGAGCACGACGTGGCCGGCGCGTTCAAGCGCCTGTTCCAGGGCGAGACGGTCAACGTCACCGAGGGCCGCGCGGCGCTGCACACCGCGCTGCGCGGCGACCTCAGCGGCGCGCCGGTGGCCGCGCAGGCCAATGCCACCGCGCGCGAGGTGCAGCAACGCATGCGCGCGCTGATCGATGCGCTGGCGCAGACCGAGGTCACCGATATCGTCAGCGTCGGCATCGGCGGTTCGGACCTGGGCCCGCGCCTGGTCGCCGACGCGCTGCGCCCGGTCGACGGCGGCCGGTTCCGCGTGCATTTCGTCTCCAACGTCGACGGCGCGGCGATGCAGCGCACGCTGGCCGCGCTGGACCCGGCGCGCACCGCCGGCGTGCTGATCTCCAAGACCTTCGGCACCCAGGAAACCCTGCTCAACGGCCAGATCCTGCGCGACTGGCTCGGCGGCAGCGAGCGCCTGTACGCGGTCAGCGCCAATCCCGAGCGCGCCGCCAAGGCCTTCGACATCGCCGCCGGGCGCGTGCTGCCGATGTGGGACTGGGTCGGCGGGCGCTATTCGCTGTGGTCGGCGGTGGGCTTCCCGATCGCGTTGGCGATCGGCGCCGACGGCTTCGAGCAACTGCTCGCCGGCGCGGCGCAGTTCGACGAGCACGCGCTGACCGCGCCGCTGCAGCGCAACGTGGCGGTGCTGCACGCGCTGACCACGCTGTGGAACCGCAACGCGCTCGGCTACGCCACGCAGGCGGTGATGACCTACGACCAGCGCCTGGCGCTGCTGCCGGCCTACCTGCAGCAACTGGTGATGGAGAGCCTGGGCAAGCGCGTGCGGCTGGACGGCACGCCGGTGCAGACCGATACCGTGCCGGTGTGGTGGGGCGGCGCCGGCACCGACGTGCAGCACAGCTTCTTCCAGGCGCTGCACCAGGGCACCAGCGTGGTGCCGGCCGATTTCATCGGCACCATCCGCAACGACGATCCCTACCTGGTCAACCACCAGGCGCTGCTGGCCAACCTGCTGGCGCAGACCGAGGCGCTGGGCAACGGGCAGGGCAGCGACGATCCGCACCGCGACTACCCGGGCGGCCGCCCGAGCACGCTGATCCTGCTCGATGCGCTGACCCCGCAGGCATTGGGCGCGCTGATCGCGATGTACGAGCACAGCGTCTACGTGCAGTCGGTGATCTGGGGCATCAACGCCTTCGACCAGTTCGGCGTCGAGCTGGGCAAGCAGCTGGCCAGCCAGCTGCTGCCGGCGCTGCAGGGCGAGGACACCGAGATCGCCGATCCGGTGACCCGCGCGGTGCTGGCGCGGCTGCAGGCCGGCGGCTGAGCTTCGCTGGCGTGCGCGGGCGTAGCGCGGGCGCGCCCGGTGCGCTCGCGCCGGGTGCAACGGCGGCCGGCCAGGCCTGCGAAGGAATCGCGAACGAACGAAATCCGCGTCAACTCGGCGGACGATCGCTGCAGGCCGCGGTGAATAGACGCGATCGCGCCTGCCGCTCCCCACGCGGTGCGATCGCGATGCGCCGCGTCCCGTCCCGTCCCATGCGCCTGCGCATGGCTGGGCGCGCGCCTTGGCGCGCGTGCAGGGCGGTTGGCCAGCGAGGGCTGCGCAAGGCACGGTAGTAGAAGAAGATCCTGCGCCAGCGTCTTGGACCTGCGCCGTAGACAGATGCAGTTGTGAGACCGTACGCCCGCGATGTTCGTTCGCGATGCTGCACATCCTCATGAATGCGCGGGAAAACCGCATAACGACGCATATCGCGCGGAAATACACGCCTGCCAGAGCACGTGCTGCGGCCTGTTCGGCCGGCAGAAAGCGAAGAGCTCCAGACGTCGCCGCGCGCGAAAAGGCGGGTGAACGTTCGTTGAATGCGGAGAAATCACAAGCCGGGCGGTAACATGAACGGCCCTGGCGCTCTCCCTCGATCCAACGATGACGATCTCAGCCGATGCAGCCGAAAGCGACGAGTGCACCATCCAGATCAGCCATCTGGATTTTCCGGTGGTGGGCATCGGCGCCTCGGCCGGCGGCCTGGCCGCGGTATCGACGCTGCTGTCGAACCTGCCCGCGGACAACGGCATGGCGTTCGTGGTCATCCTGCACCTGTCGCCCAAGCACGAGAGCAGCGCCGACCAGCTGCTGCAGCGCGCCACGCGCATGCCAGTGGTCCAGGTCACCGAGCCGCGCAAGATCGAGCGCAACCACGTCTACGTGATCTCGCCGTCGGTCGACCTGCTGATGAACGACGGCAGCCTGATCGTGCAACAGGCCGAGCGCCCGCGCGGGCGCCATACCGCCATCGACACCTTCTTCCGCACGCTGTCGCTGGCGCATCGCGACCGCGCGGTCGGGGTGGTGCTGTCGGGCACCGGCTCGGACGGCTCGGTCGGCATCGCCTCGCTCAAGGAATACGGCGGCGTCACCCTGGCGCAATCGCCGGACGACAGCGAGTACGAGGACATGCCGCGCAACGCGATCGCCAGCGGCTTCGTCGATTTCGTGCTGCCCACCGCGGAAATGCCGCAGAAGCTGATGCAGCTGTGGCTCAACGCGCGCCAGATCGTGCTGCCGGCCAAGGGCGAGATCGACGAGCCGACGATGGCCACCAAGGTCCAGGCCAGCCGCAGCGACGAGGAGACGCTGCGCGATATCCTGAGCATGCTCGGCGTGCGCACCGGCCACGACTTCCACCACTACAAGCGCGCCACCGTGCTGCGCCGCATCGAGCGCCGGCTGCAGGTCAACCTGCTCAAGGACATCGCCAGCTACCGCGACTTCCTGGCCGCCAACGAGGCCGAGACCGGCGCGCTGCTGAGCGACATGCTGATCAGCGTCACCAATTTCTTCCGCGACCGCGAGGCGTTCGAGGCGCTGGAACGGGACATCGTGCCCAGCCTGATGGAACGCGGGCGCGACAGCGGCGCGGTGCGGGTCTGGACCCCGGGTTGCGCGACCGGCGAAGAGCCGTATTCGATCGCGATGCTGCTGTGCGACGAAGCGGCGCGGATGGAGTCGCCGCCGCCGGTCCAGGTGTTCGCCACCGATATCGACGAGCGCGCGCTGGCGCGCGCGCGCGCCGGGCTGTACCCGGACTCGATCGTGACCGACGTGCCGCCGGCGCGGCTGCGCGAGTATTTCGGCCGCGAGCACCATCAGTACCGGGTCAAGAAGCACGTGCGCGACCGGGTGCTGTTCGCGCTGCACAACGTGCTGCGCGATCCGCCGTTCTCGCGCGTGGACCTGATCTGCTGCCGCAACCTGCTGATCTACCTGGACCGCGACATCCAGGCGCGGCTGCTGCAGATGTTCCATTTCGCGCTCAACCCCGGCGGCTACCTGTTCCTGGGCAGTTCCGAATCGGCCGACGCGGCCTCGGCGCTGTTCGAGCCGGTGGACAAGAAGAGCCGCATCTTCCGCGCCCGCGCGCAGTCGCGCAGCCTGCTGACGCCGAGCCTGCCGCTGCGCGCGGGCCAGCCGGCGAGCGCGCTGCCGCTGCCGTCCGCGCGCGCGCGCGGGTTCTCCTTCGCCGAGGTGCACCAGCGCGTGCTCGAGCACTACGCGCCGCCGAGCGTGATCGTCGCGCAGGACTACAGCATCGTGCACATGTCCAGCGAGGTGGGCCGGTTCATGAAGTTCGCCGGCGGCGAGCCCAGCTACAACCTGCTGTCGGTCGTGGACCCGGCGCTGCGGCTGGAGCTGCGCAGCGCGCTGTTCCAGGCCGTGCACACCAAGCGCAGCGTGGAGGCGCGGCAGGTGCGGCTGGAACGCAACGGCATGCGCAGCTATCTCAACATGGTGGTGCGGCCGTTCCGCGACCCCGATGCCGATGCCGACTTCATGCTGGTGTTCTTCGACGAGGTCGACGACACGCTCAGCCCCAAGCAGGCGACGCAGGACGCATCGCCGGCCAAGGACGCGGTGCTGCTGCGGCTGGAGGAGGAACTGCAGGCCACCCGCGACCGGCTGCAGACCACGATCGAACAGTCCGAGACCTCCACCGAGGAGCTGAAGGCCTCCAACGAGGAACTGCAGGCGATCAACGAGGAACTGCGCTCGGCCACCGAGGAACTGGAAACCAGCAAGGAGGAACTGCAGTCGCTCAACGAGGAGCTGACCACGGTCAACTACGAGCTGAAGACCAAGGTGGACGAGGCGGCGGAGGTCAACGACGACCTGCGCAATTTCATCGCCTCCACCGAGATCGCCACGATCTTCGTCGACGCCGAACTGCGCATCAAGCGCTACACGCCGCATGCCGAGGGCATCTTCAGCATCATCCCGGCCGACGTCGGCCGGCGCCTGCTGGACATCACCCACCGCCTGGACTATCCGGAACTGGCGGCCGACGCGCAGGCCGCGTTCTCCTCGCTGCAGGTGCGCGAGCGCGAGGTGCGGGCGATCGACGGCCGCAGCTACATCGCCCGGGTGCTGCCGTACCGCACCCAGGAAAACCGCATCGACGGCGCGGTACTGACCTTCGTCGACGTGACCAGCCTGCGCCGCGCCGAACAGCAGGCGCGCGAGTTGGGGCCGTCGGCCGGCATGCCGCCCGGCGACGGCGGCGAGCTTGGCGTGGTCGCGGTCGATGCGGACGGCGCGATCCGCTGCTGGAGCGCCGGCGCCGGCCAGATCCTCGGCTACGACGCCGACGCCATGCTCGGCACGCCGTTCGCGCAGCTGTATCCGCCGTCGCAGGCGCGCGCGCCCGGCGGCGAGGCGGCCGCGCCGGCACCGGGCCGCGAGCCGCGCACCGAGCGCCGCGCACTGCGCTGCCGGGACGGCGAGCTCGTCGACCTGTTCGAGATGACGATCCCGCTCGGCGTCGCCGCCGCCGAGTCGCTGAAGCTGCTCTGGCGCCAGGCGCCGGAACGCGCATTGGCGTCGGCCAGCGCGCCGGCCGCGGCGCTGGATGCCGATACGCGCAGCGAGCAGGACCTCAAGGGCGATTTCCTGGCGGTGATGTCGCACGAGCTCAAGCATCCGCTGAACCTGATCAGCGTCAACATCGAGCTGCTGTCGCGCATGCCGGAGTTCCGCAACTCGAGCAAGAGCGTGGGCATCATCGATGTGGTCAAGCGCGCCATCCATGGGCAGTCGAAGATCATCGACGACCTGCTGGACCTGTCGCGCATCCGCACCGGCAAGCTGCACCTGAACATCACCGACCTGCCGCTGCTGCCGCTGACCCGCAACATCGTCGAGGTGGCCGCGGCCGATGCGGCGGCCTCCGAGCTGCAGCTGAGCGTGCTGTGCGACGACGAGGACCTGCTGGTGCGCGGCGACCCGCAGCGGGTGGAGCAGATCGTGTGGAACCTGGTGTCCAACGCGATCAAGTTCACCCCGCCAGGCGGCCGCGTCACCGTGCACCTGAGCAAGGTCGGCGGCTACGGCCGGCTGGCGGTGGAGGATACCGGCCTGGGCATCAGCCCGGATTTCCTGCCGCGCGTGTTCGACATGTTCGGGCAGGCGGCGGCGCGGGTGGCGAGCAAGCAGACCGGGCTGGGCATCGGCCTGGCGCTGGTGCGGCAGCTGGTGGACCAGCAGGGCGGGCGGGTCGAGGCGCTGTCGCAGGGCCTGGGCAGCGGCAGCACCTTCGTGGTGTGGCTGCCGTTGGCCAAGCCGGCCGTCGCGCGCACGGCGCTGCAGACCGAAGCCGGGGCGGAGCCGTTCACAGGGCTGCACGCGCTGGTGGTGGACGACAGCCGCGACACGGTCCAATCGCTGGCGGCGCTGCTGGAGCTGGAGGGTGCGATGGTCAGCGTGGCGACCAGCGGCGCCGAGGCGCTGCAACTGGCGGCGGCCTCGCGCTTCGACATCGTGCTCTCGGACATCGGCATGCCCGACATGAACGGCCTGGCGCTGATCACCCGGCTGCGCCAGCTGCCCGGCTACGAGCAGGTGCCGGCGTTCGCGCTGTCCGGCTTCGGCGCGCAGGCGGACGTGGCGCGCGCGCTGGCGGCCGGTTTCACTTCGCACATCAACAAGCCGGTGGCGATCGATACGCTGCTGTCGGAGATCCGGATCCAGACCCGCGCGCGCGGCCGCAAGTCGCGTTAGCGTTTTTTGCGCGTGCCTTTCACGCGCTGCGGCTATGCTCGGTGCAAGGTCGGTGTCGGCGAGGAAAGACGATGGGCGAGCGAGAGCTGCTGCATGACATCCGCAACCAGGTGAACTCCATCTGCATGGCCGGGCGCCTGGCCAAGCGCGCGGCCGAGCTCGGGCAGGAGGAGATGCTGCGCGACTGCCTGGAGAAGATCGACACCGCCTGCGAGCGTTGCGTGGAACTGCTGGCGACCGATCCGGCGCCGCGCGCCGGTTCGATGTAGCGAGCGCGGCCCAGGCCGAGGCCGCCGCGTCTCGCGCCGCGTATACGCCGGCTGCACGGGCCGGTCACCGTGGGGCAAAGACACTGCGCAGGTCCAACCAGGAGGCTTTGCGCATGAAGACCCTATCCAAGATCACGGTGCTGGCGCTGACCGTCGCGCTGGCGACGGCATGCGAGCGCCGCGACGACACCGCCCACGACAGCAATACGCCCGGCGTGGCGGACGGCACCGCATCCACCGGCGCCGACGGCAGCCCGGCGGGCGGGCAGGGCGCCGCGGGCATGGCGCGGGCGGACGCCGGCGCGGCGGGTACCGCGGCCGGCGACACGGCGGCCGGCGACACCGCGGCGGCCGGCACCCAGGGCAATGCCGCCGCCAACAGCCCGGCCACCGCGGACGAACGCGTCGGGCTGGGCGTGTTGAACGCGATCAACAACCACGAGATCGACAGCGGCCGCCTGGCCGTGGAGAAGAAGGTCGACACGCCGGTGCGCGACTACGCCGAGATGATGATCAAGGAGCACAGCGCCAACAAGCAGGCCACCGACAAGCTGATGCCCGACAGCGACGATGCCAAGGTCTCCGCGCAACTCAAGAAGAGCGAGGCGGAACTGCGCAGCCTGCGCGGCCTGGACGGTGCGGCCTTCCAGAAGGCGTACGTGCAGGCCATGGTCAAGGGCCACCAGGAGGCGCTGACCCTGCTCGACGACCAACTGATTCCCAGCGCCAAGACCAACGCGGTGGTGGCGCACCTGAAGATGACCCGCGAGCACGTGGCCCAGCACCTGGAAGCGGCGAAGAAGTTGCAATAGGCCAAGCGCGCGGTGGCGCGCGATTGGGCATTCGGGGTGGGGATGCGTGGAAGCTGCCTGCGGATGCCCGGTCGCGCGGTGCAGCTTTCGAAGCATCCGAGCCGGGGCGTTCGCCGTGTCGCGAGTGCGCTGGGCGAACGTCGGCCTTCTTTGATGGACGAAGGGGCGTGGAGGCAAACCCATGCGGTGGGCGTAGCGCCAGGCATGCTGGCCGACCGCCGCTGGCCGCACGTCGGTGTCTTTCGCAATGCACAGGCCGCACGCAGCAGTCGCGGCCGCCAACGCCGGCTGGCTGCCTGCCGACGCCCGGATCCGGGCGGCCGAACCGGACCGGGCCGCCCGGCGTGGGACGCGCCTGTTTTGCGCAGTGCGCCATCGGGCTCATGCTGTGCTGCAGCAATCGCATCGACGCCACCGGCCATGCACACGCAGGCGCGCATGCACCGGACGTGGGATCACAGGCGATGAGGTATTCCTTCGCTATAGCGCAATCCGATATGCCATTGCGCGAATGGCATACTCCGCACGTTGGTTGACACCGTCCGCCGATTGAGAAAGCGTAGGCGGGCTGAGCGCCCCGGATCGGTTCCGGCTGCAGGCGCGCATGTCGCAATCACCGTTCCTGGAGGGGATATCTTGGAAAAGCAGTCCAGTGGCGTGTCTGCGCCGACCCGCAATCCGTTGGCCATGGCGGCCGCGCTCGGCTTGTTGATGCTGGCCGCGATCGGCCCCGGGCAGTCGGCGCCCGCCGCGGCCACCGCCACCCCACCGGTGCATCCGGAACGTTGGCCCGCGCCGGCGTGGCCGCTGGCCGAGGATCCGGCGCTGGAAGCGCGCATTTCCAAGCTGATGGCGCAGATGACGGTGGAGGAGAAGGTCGGGCAGATCGTGCAGGGCGACATCGCCAGCATGACCCCCGACGACGTGCGCAAGTACCACATCGGTTCGGTGCTGGCTGGCGGCAACTCCGACCCGGGCGGCAAGTACGACGCGACGCCGGCGCAGTGGCTGGCGCTGGCCGACGCCTTCTACGACGCGTCGATGGACAGCGCCGGCGGCCGCCACGCGATCCCGATCATCTTCGGCATCGACGCGGTGCACGGGCAGAGCAACATCGTCGGCGCCACGCTGTTCCCGCACAACATCGGCCTGGGCGCCACGCGCAACCCGGAGCTGATGCGCCAGATCGGCGAGGTCACCGCCGCCGAGACGCGCACCACCGGCATGGAGTGGACCTTCGCTCCGACCGTGGCGGTGCCGCAGGACGACCGCTGGGGCCGCAGCTACGAAGGCTATTCCGAGTCGCCGGAGGTGGTCGCCAGCTTCGCCGGCAAGGTCGTCGAAGGCCTGCAGGGCATCCCCGGGCAGCCGGGCTTCCTCGACGGCTCGCACGTGATCGCCTCGGTGAAGCACTTCCTCGGCGATGGCGGCACCACCGACGGCAAGGACCAGGGCGACACCCGGATCAGCGAGGAACAGCTGCGCGACATCCACGGCGCCGGCTATCCGTCCGCGATCGCGGCCGGCGCGCAGACGGTGATGGCCTCGTTCAACAGCTTCAACGGGGTCAAGATGCACGGCAACCAGCCGCTGCTGACCGACGTGCTCAAGGGCCGGATGAACTTCGGTGGCTTCGTCGTCGGCGACTGGAACGGCCATGGCCAGGTCGCCGACTGCAGCAACGACGACTGCCCGGCCTCGTTCAACGCCGGCGTGGACATGCTGATGGCGCCGGACAGCTGGAAGGGCTACTACCACAGCGCGCTGAAGGCGGTACAGACGGGCGAGATCCCGATGACCCGGCTCGACGACGCGGTGCGCCGCATCCTGCGGGTCAAGCTGCGCCTGGGCCTGTTCGAGGCCGGCAAGCCGTCGCAGCGCCCGCTCGGCGGCAAATTCGAACTGCTCGGCGCGCCGGCGCACCGCGCCATCGCGCGGCAGGCGGTGCGCGAGTCGCTGGTGCTGCTGAAGAACCACAAGCAGCTGCTGCCGCTGAAGCCGCAGAGCAAGGTGCTGGTCGCCGGCGACGGCGCCAACGACATGGGCAAACAGTCCGGCGGCTGGACCCTGAACTGGCAGGGCACCGGCACCAAGCGCGCCGACTACCCGAACGGCAACACGATATGGGAAGGCCTGCAGCAGCAGGTCAAGGCCGCCGGCGGCAGCGCCGAACTGGCGATCGACGGCAAGTACCAGGCCAAGCCGGACGTGGCGGTGGTGGTGTTCGGCGAGAACCCCTACGCCGAGTTCCAGGGCGACATCGCCACGCTGCTGTACAAGCCCGGCGACGACAGCGACCTGCAGCTGATCAAGCGGCTCAAGGCCGACGGCATCCCGGTGGTGGCGGTGTTCCTGAGCGGGCGTCCGCTGTGGATGAACCGCGAGATCAACGCCGCCGACGCGTTCGTCGCCGCGTGGCTGCCGGGCTCGGAAGGCGCCGGCGTCGCCGACGTGCTGCTGCGCAAGCCCGATGGCGGCATCCAGCACGACTTCAAGGGCAAGCTGAGCTTCTCCTGGCCGCGCACCGCCACGCAGTACGCCAACAACGTCGGGCAGAAGAACTACAACCCGCAGTTCGCGTTCGGCTACGGCCTGACCTACGCCGACAAGGGCGAACTGCCGCGGCTGTCGGAGGTGTCCGGCGTGTCCGGCGCGCAGGCGGTGGGCGGGGTGTACTTCGAGCGCGGCAAGCCGGCGCCGGGGATCAACCTGGTCCTGCAGGGCGCCAGCCAGGCCAACCTGCCGGCGGCGACGATGCCGGCGGCGCTGGCCGACGGCACGCTGAAGGTCAGCGCGATCGACCACAAGGCGCAGGAGGACGCGCGCCGCTTCGTGTGGTCGGGCGGCGGCAAGGCGGCCGCGGCGCTGGTGCTGCCCAAGCCGCTGGACGTGTCGCGCGAAAGCAACGGCGACGTGCAGCTGATCCTGACCCTGAAGCTCGGCGCGGCGCCGGGCGGCAACCCGACGCTGGGCGTGGCCTGCGGCCAGGGCTGCGCGCCCAGGCTCGAACTGGGCAAGACGCTGGCGGCGTTCCCGAAGAACGAATGGCGCACGCTGGGCGTGCCGCTGAAGTGCTTCGCGGTGGCCGGCGGCGACGTGTCCAAGCTCGAGCGCATCCCGGTGATCGAGAGCGATGGCGCGCTGGACCTGGCGGTGTCGCGGATCGCGCTGGGCGCCAGCAACGAGGCGCAGACGGTGCTCGACTGCCCGGTGCGCTGACCCGGCACCGATAGTCCCGCTCCTGCGGGCATCCGCAGGGGCAGGGCGATCCCGAGGATCGCGGCGCCGCGCGCGAGGCGGCCGCGCCGGTCCGGCGCCGCGACCACGGCACCAGGCAACACGTTACTCGCAAGAACGGACGAGCGATGGCGCGGTTTCCTGCGCCGGACCGTCCGAGGCTTCGCCCGAACCCTGTCCCCGGTGCCCATCGGGGCAGGGCCAGGCGATCGGCAATCGACTACGACATGGCTGCGGCCGAACGGGAGAATGTGCAGTGGGTCTGGCGACGTTGGACGTAACCATCGTATTGGTCTATCTGGCCGGCATCTTCATCCTGGCGCAGTGGGTGTCGCGGGAGAAGGCCGGGCACAGCAAGAGCGCCGAGGACTATTTCCTCGCCGGCAAGACGCTGCCGTGGTGGGCGATCGGCGCGTCGCTGATCGCGGCCAACATCTCCGCCGAGCAGATCATCGGCATGGCCGGCTCCGGCTACGCCATCGGCCTGGCGATCGCGTCCTACGAGTGGATGGCCGCGCTGACCCTGCTGATCGTCGGCAAGTTCTTCCTGCCGATCTTCCTGCGCAACCGCATCTACACGATGCCGCAGTTCCTCGAGCAGCGTTACGGCAACCGCATCCGCACGCTGATGGCGGTGTTCTGGCTGGGCCTGTACGTGTTCGTCAACCTGACCTCGATCCTGTGGCTGGGCTCGATCGCGGTGGCGCAGGTCACCGGCATGGACCAGGTGCTGGCGCTGACCCTGATGGGCCTGTTCGCGCTGGCCTACCAGATCTACGGCGGGCTGAAGGCGGTGGCGCTCACCGACATCGTGCAGGTCTCGCTGCTGGTGCTCGGCGGGCTGCTGGTGACCGGGCTGACCCTGAGCAAGATCGGCGGCGACGGAGGCATGCTCGCCGGCTTCCACACCCTGTGGCAGAACCATCCGGAGCATTTCCAGATGATCCTGTCCAAGGACAACCCGTTCTACAAGGACCTGCCGGGGCTGAGCGTGCTGATCGGCGGCCTGTGGGTGATGAACCTCAGCTACTGGGGCTTCAACCAGTACATCATCCAGCGCGCGCTGGCCGCCAAGGACATCGGCGAGGCGCAGAAGGGCATCGTCTTCGCCGCGTTCCTGAAGCTGCTGATGCCGGCGGTGGTGGTGGTGCCGGGCATCGCCGCGGTGATGCTCGCGCCCGGGCTGGGCAAGCCGGACCACGCGTACCCGACGATGATGCAGCTGCTGCCGACCGGCGTGCTCGGCCTGGTGTTCGCGGCGCTGGTGGCGGCGATCGTGGCCTCGCTGGCGTCGAAGATCAATTCGGTGGCGACCATCTTCACCCTGGACTTCTACGCCAAGGCGCGCCCGAACACCGAGCAGAAGCGCTTGGTGCGGGTGGGCCGCATCGCCGCGACGGTATCGGTGGTGCTGGCGATCCTGACCGCCAAGCCGCTGCTCGGCGGCTTCGACCAGGCCTTCCAGTACATCCAGGAGTACACCGGCTTCTTCACCCCGGGCATCGTGGTGATCTTCATGCTCGGCCTGTTCTGGAAGCGCGCCAACGAGGCCGGCGCGCTGGCCGCGGCGCTGGGCTCGTTCGCGCTGTCGATCGTGCTCAAGCTGGCCTGGCCGGCGCTGCCGTTCATGGACCGCATCGGCCTGGTGTTCCTGTTGTCGCTGCTGCTGGCGGTGGTGGTCTCGCTGGCCACCCCGGCCGCGCCCGGGCGCGACACCATCCGCACCGACGACGTCGCCTACGGCACCACGATCAGCTTCAAGGCCGGCGCCGCCGGCGTGCTGGCGATCCTGATCGCGCTGTACGCCACGTTCTGGTGAGCGCGCGCCGCCTCGTGCGCGGTGCCGGCGACCGGCACCGCGCCAGGCTCAGCGCGCCACCGACTTGGCCAGCCGGCGCCGCAGCTTGTGCAGCTTGGCCTGCGCCAGCGCGCGCAGTTCGGCGCGGTCGCCCGGCTTGAACGGCGAGGCGTCGCCGCAGTGCGCGAGCAGCAGCGAGTAGTCCTGCTGTTCGCCCAGGACCAGCGCCACGGCCTTGTCGCGGTCCTTCGGCAGCCGCCAGCCGAGTTCGCCGAGCAGGCCGCGTTGCTGCGACAGCCGGCGCGCGCGCCGCCGCCAGCGGTGCCAGTGTTCGTCGTCGCCGCGTTTGGCCGCCTTGCGCGCGGCGCGCCGGACCTGTGCGGCGCTGGCGGCCAGCGCGTCCTCGATGATCTCCTCGCTCAGTTCGCGCCACGGCAGGCCGGCGATCGCGGTCTGCAGGTCGAACAGCTGCCGGCGCAGCCGCGCGAATCCCGGATCCGCGGCCAGCACCGCGCGCAGCGCGGGCGCGCGCGCCTTCGCCGCGCGGCGGCGCGCGCGGTGCAGCAGCTTGCGCCGCTTCTCGCCCTGCGCCTGGTCTTCCAGCCGGGCCACGGCCTCGACCAGCGCCTGCGCATCGCGCGCCGCCGACAGGCTGCGGTTGATCGTGCGCAGTTGCGCGTCCAGCGCCGCGCCGGCGGGGCCGAGCGCGTCCGCGGCCAGGGCCAGCGCGGCACGGCTGCGGCGGATGCATTTGCGCCCCTGGTGGATGCCGCGATGGAGGTGGCCGCGTTCGCGGCCGAGCAGGGCGATGGCCTGGGTCAGCTGCGCGGCCACGTACCTCGGCAGGGCCTGCGACGGCGGAGTGCGGGCTGCGGTGTCCATCGGCACGGTGCGGCAGGTCGGGGCGTGCAGCATATCCCGCCTCGCTGCGGCGCCGGAAGCGGATCGCCCCCCTGCGTGTGGGATGCCATCACCGTCGGGCCGTGAGGCCGCCACGTCATGTCGGCGCGGGCACCGGCGGCCCGGGCAGAGCCGTTCAGCGCAAGGGATCGCGCGGCGGATTCTGCGGGCTGGGGCGCTTGGCCAGCTTGCGCTGCAGCGAGCGGCGGTGCATGCCGAGCAGGCGCGCGGCGGCGGAGATGTTGCCGCCGGTCTCGTGCATCGCCTGCTGGATGTGCTCCCACTGCAGCCGGCTCAGCGGGGTCATCGCATCGGGAACCAGGTCGCCGGCGTCGTCGTCCTCGACCGGCTCGCCGTCCAGCTCCAGCGCGCGCAGGATCATCGGCACCGTGGCCGGCTTGGGCAGGTAGTCGTCGGCGCCGAGCTTGATCGCCTCCACCGCGGTGGCGATGCTGGCGTAGCCGGTGACCAGCAGGATGCGCATGTCGGCGCGGATCGCGCGCAGCGGCTGGATCAGCGCCAGCCCGGATTCGTCGCCGAGCTTGAGGTCGATCAGCGCGTAGTCGGGCGGCGTGTCGGCGGCCAGGGCCAGCGCCGCCGCGCCGTTGTCGGCGGTGAGGGTCTGCATGCCGCGCCGCGCCAGCGTGCGTTGCAGCGTGCGCAGGTACAGCGGGTCGTCGTCGACCAGCAGGCCGAGCGGGGAATCGTTCATGGCGCAGTCTCCAGGGCGATGAGCGGCAGCCGGAAGCCGACCCGGGCGCCGTGGCCGGGCGCCGGCTGGGTCCACAGCTCGCCGCCGAGACGTTCGATGGTCGCATGCGACAGCGCCAGGCCCACGCCCATGCTCTCCGGCTTGCCGCTGCGGAACAGGGTCGCCGGCAGCGCGACCTGGTTGGCATCGAAGCCGCCGCCGTAGTCGCGCACTTCGCCGTGCAGCTCGCCGTCGGCCACGCGCACGCTCAGGTCGACTAGCGGGTGACCGGCGCGTTCGCCGGCGTCGGCGGCGTTGTTCAGCAGCACCTGCAGCAGGTGGCCGACCGCGCTCTCCAGCCTCAGCTGCAGCGGCGCATCGTCGTTGCGGCGCAGTTCCACCGTCGGCCGCACCAGCTGCCACTGGTGCAGCACGTGCGCCAGCGACACGCTGCCGCCGCCGGCGCGCTGCGCCGGCGCGGCCAGCGCCAATACCCGCTCGCGGCACTGCACCAGCAGTTCGCGCAGGGTTTCCAGGTCCTCGCGCAGTTCCGGCTGAGTGCTCTGCTCGACGATGTCGTCGGTGAGCAGGGTCATCGTCGCCAGCGGCGTGTTCAGTTCGTGCGCCACCGACGCGGCATGGGTGGCCAGGGCGACGATGCCCTCGTTGCGGGTGAAGCGTTCGCGCAGCAGCGCCAGCTCGCGCTCGCGTTCGCGCAACGCCAGCGCCAGCCGGGTCGAGAACACCAGCACCACGCCGGTGGACAGCAGGAAGTTGGCGGCCATGCCCCAGCGCTGCAGGTCCAGCGGCTGGTGCGGGCCGGGCGGCAGCGGGATGCCGAAGATCGCGCTGACCGCGTAGCCGGCCACGCAGGCCACCGCCACCGCCAGCGCCCAGCGCAGCGGCAGCGCCAGCACCGCCAGCGCGATCAGCACCAGGAACAGCGAACCGAAGGCGTTGGCGATGCCGCCGCTCCAGCCGACCATCCAGGTCAGCACGGTCACGTCGACCAGGATGTGGCCGAACGCGGTGGCCGGCGACGCCGCGTCGGCATGGCGCAGGCGCAGCTGGGCATACAGGTTGAACAGCGCCAGCGCGGCCACGCCGGCCCACAGCGGCAGTTGCGGCAGCGGCAGCCGCATCGGCCAGGTGGCCACCAGGATGGTGGCGGCCTGGCCGGCGGTGGCCAGCCAGCGCAGGCTGCACAGCGTGCGCAGGAACGAAGCGTCGGAGGGGTTCATCGCGGCCCATCGTATGCGGTGATCGGTGAAGCCGCCTGCGACAAACGGTCGCAACGGCCGGCGGCCGGCTGAACCGGCGCGTCCCGGGAGTAGGGGACGGGCGCCAGCCAAGCTAAAATGATCGCATGTACGACGCCGT
>NZ_JAFIWC010000030.1 GCF_017163755.1 Xanthomonas sp. | reverse complement strand
CCCGGTGGGAGAGGGGCTTAACACTGCGGCTGTTCCTTCTCCCATCGGGAGAAGGTGGCCCGAAGGGCCGGATGAGGTGCGTGCGCAGCCTCGTGCGCGCGGATCGCGGGAGTATGTGCGCTGCGCCGTACCCTCACCCCAACCCCTCTCCCGATGGGAGAGGTGCTTAACACTGCGGCTGTTCCTTCTCCCATCGGGAGAAGGTGGCCCGAAGGGCCGGATGAGGGTACGTGCGCGGCCTCGTGCACGGCCGCCAGTTCGCCGATACCGGTTCGGCGGATCACACTTCCAGCGACGCCAGGTCGCCCTTGCTCTCCAGCCACTGCTTGCGGTCGCCGGCGCGCTTCTTGGCCAGCAGCATGTCCATCAGCGAGCCGGTCTCGTCGCCTTCGTCGACGGTCAGCTGCACCAGCCGGCGGGTGTCCGGGTGGATGGTGGATTCGCGCAGCTGCTGCGGGTTCATCTCGCCCAGGCCCTTGAAGCGGGTCACGCTGACCTGGCCCTTGATCTTTTCGCGCTCGATCTTCTCCAGCAGCGAGCGCTTCTCTTCCTCGTCCAGCGCGTAGAACACCTGCTTGCCCACGTCGACGCGGAACAGCGGCGGCATCGCCACGAACACGTGCCCGGCCTTCACCAGCGACGGGAAATGGCGCAGGAACAGCGCGGTCAGCAGCGTGGCGATGTGCAGGCCGTCGGAATCGGCGTCGGCCAGGATCACCACCTTGCCGTAGCGCAGGCCGTCGATTTCCGCCTTGCCCGGGTCGCAGCCGATCGCGATCGCCAGGTTGTGCACTTCCTCGGAGGCCAGCACGCTGCCCGAGGCCACTTCCCAGGTGTTGAGGATCTTGCCGCGCAGCGGCAGGATCGCCTGGAAGTCCTTGTCGCGCGCCTGCTTGGCGCTGCCGCCGGCCGAATCGCCCTCGACCAGGAACAGCTCGGTGCGCGACAGGTCCTGGCTGATGCAGTCGGCCAGCTTGCCGGGCAGCGCAGGGCCCTGGGTGACCTTCTTGCGGGTGATCTGCTTTTCGGTCTTCAGCCGCGTGCTGGCGCGGTCGATGGCGATCTGCGCGATGCGCGTGCCCATATCCACGTTCTGGTTCAGCCACAGGCTGAAGGCGTCGTGCGCGGCGCCTTCGATGAAACCGGCGGCCTGGCGCGAGGACAGGCGTTCCTTGGTCTGGCCGCTGAACTGCGGATCGGTCATCTTCAGCGACAGCACGAAGGCGACCCGGTCCCATACGTCTTCCGGCGCCAGCTTCACCCCGCGCGGCAGCAGGTTGCGGAAGTCGCAGAACTCGCGCAGCGCGTCGGTGAAACCGCTGCGCAGGCCGTTGACGTGGGTGCCATGCTGCGCGGTCGGAATCAGGTTGACGTAGCTTTCCTGCACCAGCTCGCCCTCGGCGACCCAGGCCACCGCCCAGTCGACGATCTCGCGGTCCTTCTTCAGGTTGCCGACGAACAGCTCCGGCGGCAGCAGCTCGCGCTCGGCCAGCTCGCCCTTCAGGTAGTCGCGCAGGCCGTCCTCGAAGTGCCAGGTGTCCTGTTCGCCGGTGGCCTCGTCGTGCAGCTTGACGGTCAGCCCGGGGCACAGCACCGCCTTGGCGCGCAGCAGGTGGCGCAGCGCGCGCACCGCGAACTTGGGCGTGTCGAAGTACTTCGGGTCGGCCCAGAAGCGCAGGCGCGTGCCGGTGTTCTTCTTGCCGACGCTGCCGACGATCTCCAGCTTGGAGGCGGCATGGCCGTCGGCGAATTCCATCCGGTACTCGTTGCCGTCGCGCTTGATGAACAGCTCGACCTTCTTCGACAGCGCGTTGACCACGCTGACGCCCACGCCGTGCAGGCCGCCGCTGAAGGTGTAGTTGCGGTCGCTGAACTTGCCGCCGGCGTGCAGCCGGGTCAGGATCAGTTCCACACCGGAGATCTTCTCCTCCGGGTGGATGTCCACCGGCATGCCGCGCCCGTCGTCGGACACCTCGCAGCTGCCGTCCTTGAACAGGGTGACCTCGATCTGCCGCGCGTGGCCGGCCAGCGCCTCGTCGACGGCGTTGTCGATGACTTCCTGGGCCAGGTGGTTGGGGCGGGTGGTGTCGGTGTACATGCCCGGCCGGCGCTTGACCGGGTCCAGGCCAGAGAGAACTTCGATGTCGGCGGCGTTGTAGCGGGTATTCATACGTCTCAACAGGTGGCGCGAAGCAGATCCGGAAGTGTGCGGTGTACGGCGGCTTTTTGCACGCCGCCGGTGTTCAGGGCCAGTGCAAGGGCGGCGGGCTAGCCTGGCTCTGGAAAAACCGCGACGGCATCCCCATTGTCGTTGCAGCCTTACCCAGGAGTACGCCATGAACATTCGCAAGCTGTTGACCCTGGCCGCGCTGGTCGCCGCCGCGGTGGCCATCCCGGTCGCCATGGCCCAGGCGCAGAGCGCCGATCCGGCCAAGGCCGGCGCCGCGTCGTACGAGGCCCAGGTCGCGAAGGAGAAGGCCGAGGCCGACGCCAAGGCCAAGCGCCGCGCCGAGGCCGCCGCCCAGCATAAGGCGGGCAAGGACGCGGCCGCGCCGAAGAAAGAGGAAGAAGAGGAAGCGCGCAAGCCCTGACCGCGCGCACCATCCGCGTTGCCGACGCCCCGGCTCAGCCCGGGGCGTCTTGTTTTGCGGAGACGGCGCGCAGGTCGCGCCGCCAATGCCCCGCGCATTCGAACGCCCCGTGCTTCGAAAGCCGTACACTTTCGAAAGGCCTTGGGCAAATCCTCCGCAACCGTTAAACTATGGCTTTCCGGGAGGCCTTAGAGCCATGACCCCCCTGATCTTCGTTACCGGCGGCGTAGTGTCCTCGCTAGGCAAGGGCATCGCGGCCGCTTCGCTTGCGTCCATTCTCGAAGCACGTGGCCTGACGGTCACGATGATGAAGCTGGACCCGTACATCAACGTGGACCCGGGCACGATGAGCCCGTTCCAGCACGGCGAGGTCTACGTCACCGACGACGGCGCCGAAACCGACCTGGACCTGGGCCACTACGAGCGCTTCGTGCGCACGCGGCTGAGCCGCAAGAACTCGGTCACCACCGGCCGCATCTACGAGAACGTGATCCGCAAGGAGCGCCGTGGCGACTACCTCGGCGCGACCGTGCAGGTGATCCCGCACATCACCGACGAGATCCGCCGCTGCATCGACGAGGCCACCGAAGGCTTCGACGTGGCGCTGGTGGAGATCGGCGGCACCGTCGGCGACATCGAATCGCTGCCGTTCCTGGAGGCGATCCGCCAGGTGCGCACCGAGCGCGGCGCGGAGAAGGCGATGTTCATGCACTTGACCCTGGTGCCGTACATCGCCGCGGCCGGCGAGCTGAAGACCAAGCCCACCCAGCATTCGGTGAAGGAACTGCGCTCGATCGGCATCCAGCCGGACGTGCTGCTGTGCCGCTCCGAACAGGCGATCCCGGATTCGGAACGGCGCAAGATCGCGCTGTTCACCAACGTGTCCGAGCGCGCGGTGATCAGCGCCGCCGACGTCGACGTGCTGTACAAGATGCCGCTGGAGCTGCACCGCCAGGGCCTGGACGAGATCGTCATCGAGCAGTTCAAGCTCGGCGCCAAGGCCGGCGCGGCCGACCTGTCCGAGTGGGAAGCGGCGGTGGATGCGACGCTGCACCCGCTGGACGAAGTCACCATCGCGGTGGTCGGCAAGTACGTCGACCACCAGGATGCGTACAAGTCGGTGGGCGAGGCGCTCAAGCACGGCGGCCTGCGCCAGCGCACCAGGGTCAAGCTGAAGTGGCTGGAAGCGCAGGAGCTGGAAGGCAGCGACCTGTCGGCGCTGGCCGACGTTGACGGCATCCTGGTGCCGGGCGGCTTCGGCGACCGCGGTTTCGAAGGCAAGGTGCTGACCTCGCGCTATGCGCGCGAGCACCGCATCCCGTACTTCGGCATCTGCTACGGCATGCAGGCGGCGGTGGTCGACTACGCGCGCCACGTCGCGGGGCTGGAAGGCGCCAACAGCACCGAGAACGACCGCCAGTCGCCGCATCCGGTGATCGGCCTGATCACCGAATGGCGCACCGCCACCGGCGACGTCGAGAAGCGCGACGAGAAGTCCGACCTCGGCGGCACCATGCGCCTGGGCCTGCAGGAGCAGCGGCTCAAGCCCGGCACGCTGGCGCGCGAGCTGTACGCCAAGGACGTGGTGTCCGAGCGCCATCGCCACCGCTACGAATTCAACAACCGCTATCGCACCCAGCTGGAAGACGCCGGCCTGGTGATCTCGGCCAAGTCGATGGACGACCTGCTGGTGGAGATGATCGAGCTGCCGCGCGCCACCCATCCGTGGTTCCTGGCCTGCCAGGCCCATCCGGAGTTCCTGTCCACCCCGCGCGACGGCCACCCGTTGTTCATCGGCTTCGTGCGCGCTGCGCGCGAGCGCAAGGCCAACGAGGGCCAGGCCGGCGGCAAGTTGCTGAAGGAAGCGCGGGCGTGACCCGCTCCCCTTCTCCCACCGGGAGAAGGTGGCGCGAAGCGCCGGATGAGGGTACGGACGAAGCCTCGCGCATCTGACCCGCCAGGCGTCGCCCGCACCCTCACCCCAACCCCTCTCCCGGTGGGAGAGGGGCTTGAATTCCGCAGGGCTTCGCGCCCACCTCTCTCCCATCCGGAGAGGGGCTCAACCCAATAGGTGACCTGATGAAACTGTGTGGATTCGATGTGGGGCTGGACCAGCCGCTGTTCCTGATCGCCGGCCCGTGCGTGATCGAGTCGATGCAGCTGCAGCTGGACGTGGCCGGCAGGCTCAAGGAGATCACCGGCAAGCTCGGGATCAACTTCATCTTCAAGTCGAGTTTCGACAAGGCCAACCGCACCTCCGGCACCAGCTTCCGCGGCCCGGGCCTGGAGGAAGGGCTGAAGGTGCTGGAAGCGGTGAAGCGGCAGATCGGCGTGCCGGTGCTGACCGACGTGCACGAATACACGCCGATGAACGAAGTGGCCGCGGTGGTCGATGTGCTGCAGACGCCGGCGTTCCTGGTGCGGCAGACCGATTTCATCCGCAACGTCTGCGCCGCCGGCAAGCCGGTCAACATCAAGAAGGGCCAGTTCCTGTCGCCGTGGGACATGAAGCCGGTCGTCGACAAGGCTAAGTCCACCGGCAACGAGCAGATCATGGTCTGCGAGCGCGGCGCCTCGTTCGGCTACAACAACCTGGTCAGCGACATGCGCTCGCTCAGCGTGATGCGCCAGACCGGATGCCCGGTGGTGTTCGACGCCACCCACTCGGTGCAGTTGCCGGGCGGGCAGGGCAGCACCTCCGGCGGCCAGCGCGAGTTCGTGCCGGTGCTGGCGCGCGCGGCGGTGGCGGTGGGCGTGGCCGGCGTGTTCGCCGAGACCCACCCGGATCCGTCCAAGGCGCTGTCCGACGGTCCCAACGCCTGGCCGCTGGACAAGATGGAAGCGCTGCTGGAGACGCTGATGGCGCTGGATTCGATCACCAAGCGCAACGGCTTTGTGGAAGACCAGGTCTGATCCTTGGTCGCCGCCGGCCGCGGCGTTGGCGCTGCCGGCGGCGGCCTGCTCGGTCGGGCCGCCGGACCGGTTCCTGGAGAACGAGACGCGGGCTTTCTACGACGCCGACGCGGTGCTCCTGGCGCGGATCGATTCCTGCGAACCGGTACCGCCACCGCCAGGGCGGAAACGATGGACGCAGCGCTCGCGCTATCGGTTGATCGAAATCTATCGCGGCGCGCGCCTGCCGCGTCGGGCGAAATCGCCACCTACGACGGGTCCTGGCCCGACAGCGACGGCCAGCGCCTTCGCCTTGCAGCACTTGGCTGCCGACCCGGGCCTGGTCGGCGGCAACGCGATCGTGTTCGCAATAAAGTAAAGTTAGCCGACGGCCGCTCAATCCGGCTTGTCGACTGGATGTCCGGGGTCGCCGACGATTCGGCCGCTTCCATGCAGCGACAACAGCGCCTTCGCCTCCACCACAACTTCGAAAGCCAACCATGACCTCTATCGCCAAGATCCACGCCCGCGAAATCCTCGACAGCCGCGGCAATCCCACCCTGGAAGCCGAAGTCACCCTGCAGGACGGTTCGTACGGGCGCGCCGCGGTTCCCTCCGGCGCCTCCACCGGCACCAAGGAAGCGGTCGAGCTGCGCGACGGCGACAAGACCCGCTACCTGGGCAAGGGCGTGCGCAAGGCGGTCGAGAACGTCAACGGCGCCATCGCCTCGGCGCTGCAGGGCTTCGATGCGGCCGACCAGCAGGGCCTGGACCGGCGCCTGATCGACCTGGACGGCACCGAGAACAAGAGCCGCCTCGGCGCCAACGCGCTGCTCGGGGTTTCGCTGGCCAACGCGCACGCGGTGGCCGCCTCGCGCAAGCAGGCGCTGTGGCAGTACCTGGCGGCGGGCAACGAGGCCAACGTGGCGCTGCCGGTGCCGATGATGAACATCATCAACGGCGGCGCGCATGCCGACAACAACGTCGATTTCCAGGAGTTCATGGTGCTGCCGGTCGGCGCGCCGTCGTTCTCCGAGGCGCTGCGCGCCGGCACCGAGATCTTCCACGCGCTCAAGGCGGTGCTGAAGGGCCACGGCCTGTCCACCGCGGTCGGCGACGAAGGCGGTTTCGCGCCGGACTTCCGCAGCAACGTCGAGGCGCTGGACACCATCCTCGAGGCGATCGGCAAGGCCGGCTACACCGCCGGCGAGGACGTGCTGCTTGGGCTGGACGTGGCGTCCAGCGAGTTCTACGACAACGGCAAGTACCACCTGGTGGGCGAGGGCAAGCGCCTGACCAGCGAGCAGTTCGTCGACTTCCTCGCCGACTGGGCCGCGCAGTACCCGATCGTGTCGATCGAGGACGGCCTGGCCGAGGACGACTGGGCCGGCTGGAAGCTGCTCACCGAGCGCCTGGGCAAAAAGGTGCAGCTGGTCGGCGACGACCTGTTCGTCACCAACCCGAAGATCTTCAAGCAGGGCATCGAATCGGGCACCGCCAACGCGATCCTGATCAAGGTCAACCAGATCGGCACGCTGACCGAGACCCTGGAAGCGATCGCGATGGCCGACAAGGCCGGCTACGCCGCCATCGTCTCGCACCGCTCCGGCGAAACCGAAGACACCACCATCGCCGATATCGCCGTGGCCACCACCGCCACCCAGATCAAGACCGGCTCGCTGTGCCGCAGCGACCGCGTGGCCAAGTACAACCAGCTGTTGCGGATCGAGGAAGCGCTCGGCAGCGGTGCGCGCTACGCGGGACGCAACGCGTTCGTCTCGCTCAAGCGGTAAGCCGTGCGCAACTGGCGCTGGCTGCTGCTGGTGCTGGCGGTACTGCTGGCATGGCTGCAGTACCGTTTCTGGCTCGGTCCGGGCAATTCCGGCGAGGTGATGGTGCTGGAAAGCCAGGTGGAACATCAAAAGCGCGACAACGAAGGCCTGCGCCAGCGCAACGCCGCGCTCGCCGCCGAGGTCAAGGACCTCAAGGACGGCGAGGCGGCGATCGAGGAGCGCGCGCGCAGCGAACTGGGCATGATCAAGCCGGGCGAGAAGTTCTATCGCGTGGTCGAGGACGCGCCGGTACCGCCGGTGTCGGCGGCGGCCGATGCCGCGCCGGCGCCGGTGTCCGAGCCGGCGCCGCCGAGCGAGCAGCCCTGATGGCCACGGTATGGGCGGTCGTTCCCGCCGCCGGCCGCGGCACCCGTTTCGGCAGCCCCACGCCCAAGCAGTACCTGCAGGCCGGCGGACAGCCGCTGATCGCGCATGCGCTGCTTGCGCTGCTCGCGCATCCGGCGGTGGCCGGGGCGATGGTCGCGGTCGGCGCCGACGACGCCGACTGGCCCGGCTGGACCGAGCTGGCCGGCAAGCCGCTGCTGACCTGCGTCGGCGGCGCCAGCCGCGCCGCGTCGGTGCTGGCGGCGCTGGACGCGCTGCCGGACACGGTGAAACCGGACGACTTCGTGCTGGTCCACGATGCGGCGCGCCCGAACCTGGCGCTGGCCGACCTGGACCGGCTGCTGGAAACCGGGCGCGGCGATCCGGTCGGCGCGATCCTGGCCGCGCCGGTGCGCGACACGCTCAAGCGCGCCGGCGACGATGGCGGCATCGATGCCACCGAACCGCGCGAGCGCCTGTGGCGTGCGCTGACCCCGCAGCTGTTCCGGCGCATGCAGCTCAGCCGCGCGCTGCAGCAGGCCGCGGCGGCCGGCGTGGAGGTCACCGACGATGCGATGGCGATGGAGCGCCTGGGACTGCGTCCGTTGCTGGTGGAAGGCGCCGAGGACAATTTCAAGGTCACCACGCCGGCGGATCTGGCGCGGTTCGAGTTCGAGCTGTTCCTGCGCGCGCGGCAGCCGTGAACCGGCTGCGCTGCACTGCGGATGCCGCGCCGTCGCGGCGCGCACGCCCCTTCTTTTCCTTCCTGCGATCCTTCGATGCCCATGCCTGACTTTCCTCCCTTCCGCATCGGCCAGGGTTACGACGTCCACGCCTTCGGCGAGGGCGACCATGTGATGCTTGGCGGGGTGCGCGTGCCGCACGAATGCGGCGTACTGGCGCACAGCGACGGCGACGTGGTCATCCACGCGCTGTGCGATGCGATGCTTGGCGCGCTGGCGCTGGGCGATATCGGCGTGCATTTCCCGCCGTCCGACCCGCGCTGGAAGGGCGCCGACAGCGTGCAGTTCCTGCGCCACTGCGATGCGCTGCTGCGCGAACGCGGCTGGCAGCTCGGCAACGCCGACGTCACCGTGATCTGCGAGCGGCCCAAGGTGGGACCGCACGCGCTGGCGATGCGCGAACGCCTGGCCGAGGCGCTGCAGATCGATATCGACCGGGTCAGCGTCAAGGCCACCACCAGCGAAAAGCTCGGCTTCACCGGCCGCGGCGAAGGCATCGCCGCGCAGGCGGTGGCGCTGCTGGTGGCGCTGTGAGCGAACTGCCGCGCGCCTTCGGCGAGCCGGTGCTGCAGGCGCGCATGCGCAGCGCGGCGGAGGATTTCCAGGTCGACGAGCTGCCGGCGTTCGAGCCGACGGGCGAAGGCGAGCACCTGCTGCTGACCGTGCGCAAGCGCGGCATGAACACCGCGGCGGTCGCGCGGCGCCTGGCGCAATGGGCGGGCGTGGCGGAAATGGGCATCGGCTACGCCGGCATGAAGGACCGCCACGCCGTCACCACCCAGCGCTTTTCGGTGCATCTGCCCAAGCGCGTGGCGCCGGAGCCGTCCACGCTGGACGACGAAGCGCTGCAGGTGCTGCAGTCGCACTGGCACAACCGCAAGCTGCCGCGCGGCGCGCTGGCCGGTAACCGTTTCGTGCTGGTGCTGCGCCAGGTGCGCGGCGAACGCGAGGCCATCGAGGCGCGCCTGGCGCAGGTCGCCGCGCGCGGCATGCCCAACTGGTTCGGCGAGCAGCGTTTCGGGCGCGACGGCGGCAACGTCGCCGCGGCGCTGGCGATGTTCGGCGGGCGCCGGGTCAAGCGCGAGCAGCGCTCGCTGCTGCTGTCGGCGGCACGTTCGGAACTGTTCAACCGGGTGCTGTCCGCGCGCGTCGCCGGCGGCAGCTGGGACCGTGCGCTGGAGGGCGAGGTATGGGTGCTCGATGGCAGCCGCAGCGTGTTCGGTCCCGAGCCGTGGTCCGACGCGCTGGCCGAGCGCCTGAATCGCTTCGACATCCATCCATCGGCGCCGCTGTGGGGCGCGGGCGAACTGCGCAGCGCAGCGCAGGCGCAGCAACTGGAGCTGTCCGCGCTGTCCGATGCGTCCGCGCTGGCGCTGCGCGAGGGCCTGGAACAGGCCGGACTGAAGCAGGAACGGCGCGCGACGCGCCTGCGCGCCACCGACCTGCAGTGGCGCTGGCTGGACGCTCGGGGCGATGCGCTGGAGCTGAGCTTCGCGCTGCCGCCCGGCAGCTACGCCACCGCGATGCTGCATGAACTGGGCGAGGTCGGCGACGCCGAGCACGGCCGGCCGGCCGAACGTGTCGCGGGGGAGTAGTCGGCGACGCGCGCTGCGCCGGGCGACGCCTAGGAACTTTTTTGCTCGGTGCGTTTGCAGGCAACCAAACCTGTAGGAGCGACCTCGGTCGCGACGGCCTCGCCGGAATCTCCGCGGCGGATGGTCCGAGTTCCTGGCGCTGCCCTGGTCGCCGCTTGCCTCAATACTTCAGGCGGTGGCATGGAATCCCCCGAAGTCTAGCTCCCGGCACAGGAACGGCATGCCGGATGTGTCGCCGGGACGCCGCTTGCGTGGGCCTCGCCATGATGATGGGCGGGGCTCCCACATGCTCGACCCTGCGCCGCCTCGCTCCGCCGCCGCATGCGGCCGTACCACCCGTTCAGCGTCGCGCCAGCAGCACCAGCATCGCCCCGGTGCCGCCTTGCGTGGGAGGGGCCGAGTGGAACGCCAGCACGTCGTTGCGCTGGCGCAGCAGGCGGTCGACCAGGTTCTTCAGCAACGGGATGCCGCCGGACTGCAGACCCTTGCCATGGACCACGCGCACGCAGCCGAATTCGTGCGCGTGCGCCTCGGCAATGAACTGGCGCAGCATGGCCTCGGCCTGCGCGGCGGTGGCGCCGTGCAGGTCGAGCTCGTCCTGCGCGGAGAACTGGCCGCGGCGCAGGCGCTGGAACACGCGTGCCGGCACGTTCTCGCGGCGATAGCTGGCCACATCGCCGGCTTCCAGCGGCGAGGCATCGCGAAGCAGGCGCTGGAACTCGCTCTGCGCCTCGGCGTCGTCGCGCTCGGCCATGCGCGCGCGCGGCTTGGGCCGCGGCTTGGCATTGGTCGGCGCCGGCACGCTGCGGATCGGCTTGACCTCGCCGATGGCCGCGCGGAACAACGCGCCGGGATCTTCGTCTTCGGGATGCGACATGGGTACAGCCTAACCGGTCACCGCCGTCACGCAACCTTCCTGTCAGCGACCCGGACGGACGCATCCGGTATCATGGCGGGGTTTCCGAGGAGCACCATGCGCGTACTGGTTTCCAATGACGACGGCGTCGACGCCCCCGGCATCAAGATGCTTGCCGAGCAGTTGCGCAGCGCCGGCCACGAAGTCACCGTGGTTGCGCCCGACCGCGACCGTTCCGGCGCCAGCAATTCGCTGACCCTGGACCTGCCGATCCGGCTCAAGCGCATCGACCACAACACCTGCAGCGTCGCCGGCACGCCGACCGACTGCGTGCACCTGGCGCTGACCGGCATGCTCGAATACGAGCCGGACATCGTCGTGTCCGGGATCAACAACTCGGCCAACCTCGGCGACGACGTGATCTATTCCGGCACCGTGTCGGCGGCGATGGAAGGCCGCTTCCTGGGCCTGCCGGCGGTGGCGATGTCGCTGGTCACCCACAACCACGAGCCCAAGCACTTCCAGACCGCGGCGCGTGCGGCGGTGGAGATCGTGGCGCGGCTGAAGGCCGATCCGCTGCCGGCCGACACCATCCTCAACGTCAACGTGCCGGACCTGCCGTGGGGCGAGGTCAAGGGCTTCGAGGTCACCCGCCTGGGCAATCGCCACCGTTCCGAGCCGTGCCTGCCGCAGCGCGATCCGCGCGGCGGCACGGTGTACTGGATCGGCCCGGCCGGCCCGGAGCAGGACGCCGGCCCCGGCACCGATTTCCACGCGGTGCGTACCGGCTTCATCTCCATCACCCCGATCCAGGTCGACCTGACCCGCTACCAGGCGCTGGAAAAGGTCGCCAGCTGGGTCGGCGGCCTCACCGCGGCGCTGGACAACCCGGCATGACGCCGAGGCTGCGCCTGCAACCAGAAGCGATCGGGATCGGCATGACCTCGCAGCGCGTGCGCGACCGTCTGGTCGAGCGCCTGCGCGAGTCGGGCATCCGCGACGAATCCGTGCTCAACGCGGTGCGCACCGTGCCGCGGCATCTGTTCATCGATGAGGCGCTGGCATCGCGCGCCTACGAGGACACTGCACTGCCGATCGGCCACGGCCAGACCATCTCGCAGCCGTGGGTGGTGGCGCGGATGACCGAGACCGTGCTCGAACGCGCGCCGAAGAAGGTGCTGGAAGTGGGCACCGGGTCCGGCTACCAGGCCGCGATCCTCGCCGCGCTGGGGCTGGAGGTCTATACCGTCGAGCGCATCGGCGACCTGTTGCGGCAGGCGCGCAAGCGTTTTCGCCAGCTCGGCATGAACGTGCGCAGCAAGCACGACGACGGCCGCATCGGCTGGGCCGAGCACGGCCCCTACGATGCGATCGTGGTCACCGCCGCGGCGCCGGCGCTGGTCGATGCGCTGGTCGCGCAACTGGCGCCGGGCGGCTGCCTGGTGGCGCCGGTCGGCGGCCCGTCGTCGCAGTCGCTGGTGCGGTTGCTGCGCGACGCCGACGGGCAGATCGAACAAGACGTCCTGGCGCCGGTGACCTTCGTCCCGTTGCTGTCGGGCATGCTGGATTGAACCGCCGGAGCCGCATGGGATGAAGATATTCGGGCCGTTGTACGAGCGCGCCATCGCCTGGTCGCGGCACCGCCGCGCGCCGGCGTTCCTGACCGGGCTCAGCTTCGCCGAGGCGATCGTGTTCCCGGTACCGCCGGAGGTGATGCTGGCGCCGATGTCGCTGGCGCAGCCGCGGCGCGCGCTGTGGTTCGCCACGCTCAGCCTGATGGGCTCGCTGGCCGGCGCGCTGGTCGGCTACATGCTCGGCCACTTCGCCTTCGCCGCGGTGCAGCCGCTGATCGAATGGCTGGGCTGGACGCAGAAGATCGACGCGCAGGTGAGCCATTTGCGCGAAGTGGTAGCCGAGTCGCCCTGGCGCGCGTTCTGGCTGCTGGTGCTGGCCGGATTCACGCCGATCCCGCTGAAGATATTTACCTGGGCCTCAGGCATCGTGGGAATACCGCTGCTACCGTTCCTGGCGAGCATGCTGGTGGGGCGCGGCAAGCGCGTGTATCTGGTGGCCGGCGCGATCCGTCTCGGCGGCCCGCGCGCGGAAGCGGCGCTGCGCCGTTGGATCGAACCGCTCGGCTGGGTCGCAATGGCGATCCTGGCGCTGCTGGTGGTATGGGTGATATGGAGAGCGAAATTCGGATGAGCGGCGGCGATCGGGGAATGGGCAGCGCCTTGCGCTGCTGCGTGGCTTTGCTGGCGGCAGTGGCGTTGGGCGCGTGCAGCAGCGCCACCGTGGTGCGTACCTCCGGCGCGCCGGGCGCGTCGACGGCGCCGCGCGCCTCGGCGGGCAAGCCCGGGGCCAGCGTCACCGTGCGCCGCGGCGACACGCTCTACGCCATCGCGCGCAACAACAACGTCAATCCGCAGGACCTGGCGGCCTGGAACCGCCTGGCGCCGCCGTACACGATCTACCCGGGGCAATCGCTCAAGCTGTATCCGCCCGGCGCCAGCGGCGGCAGCGCGTCCACCGCGCCGCGCGGCGGCACCGCGCCCGTGCCGGCGCCGCCGAGCACCGGTGCCAGCGCGCGTCCGACCCCGGCGGCGCCCACGCCGCCGGTCAGCAGCGGTTTCAGCTGGCGCTGGCCGGCCGAAGGCGTGGTGGTAGGCCGCTTCGTCGGCGGCGAGGCGACCAAGCAGGGCGTGGATATCGCCGGCAGCAACGGTCAGGCGGTACGCGCCGCCGCCGATGGCGTGGTCGTGTATTCCGGCGCCGGCCTGGTCGGCTACGGCGAGCTGATCATCATCAAGCACAACGAGCAATGGCTGTCGGCCTATGGCCACAACCGCAAGCGGCTGGTCAACGAAGGCCAGAACGTGAAGGCCGGCGAGCAGATCGCCGAGATGGGCCGCAGCGGCGCCGCGCGCGACATGCTGCACTTCGAGATCCGCTACAACGGCAAGCCGGTCGACCCGCTGCTGTACCTGCCGAACAAGTAACCGGCGCCGGCGAGCGGCAGATCCGGCGCGGCGCGGCGCATGCGCTCCGGTGGGCCGCAAGCGTCCGCTGCAACAGGCGATCGCCGCGTACGACTCGGCTAACGGTTCACGGGATGAAGCACTTCAGCCCAGTCGTACGGCGTGGCGTATGGAGCCGAGCGGGCGAAGCTGCGTGTCGCGCGGTCACTGTGAGGCCGTCGCCTGAACGCAAGAAGCAGACCAAGGCGCGGCGCGATACCCGGCCGCCGGCCGATCACGGCTCGAGCAGTAACCCGACCACCACGCGGCGGCCTTCGGCGGCCAGCACGTTGTAGGTGCGCGCGGCGGCGGCGTTGGTCATCACCTCGATGCCGATGCCGCGGGTCAGGCAGGCGGCGAGCGCGGCGGCCGGCGGGAACACCTGCTGCTGGCCGGTGCCCAGGATCACCAGCGCCGGATTCAGCTCCAGCAACGGCTGCAGGTGGTCCGGGCGCAGCTCGGCGGCCGGCGCCGCGTCCCAGGTCTCGACCAGGGTGTCGGGCGTGAGCACGAAACTCCGGGTCAGTACGCGGTCGTTCACCTTGGCCTGGCGGCCGTCGGCCATGCGCAGGGTGTAGGCGTAGTCGGGAAGGTCCTGGGTCAGCTGCATCGTCGCCTCCGGGAGCGTCAGCCGCGCGGCAGCACGATCTGGCGGTCTTCCTTGGCCGGGCGGTACAGGATCGCGGTGTGGCCGATGCGCTGCACCAGCGCGCTGGCCGACTGCTCCACCAGCGCGGCGATCGCCGCGTCGCGGGCCTCGCGGTCGTCGCCGCCGACCTTCACCTTGACCAGTTCGTGGCGTTCCAGCACCTCGTCCAGTTCGGCCAGGAACGCCGGCGTCACGCCCTTGCTGCCGATCTGCAGCAGCGGTTTGAGATCGTGCGCCAGGCCGCGCAGGAAGCGGTTCTGGGACGAGGTAAGGCTAATGGACATGCAGGCGGGAACGCGGTGGAGAAGGGTGATCAGGGTATCATGGTCGCCCATCACGCCTCCGATCCCATGGTCACCCGCAGCAAAAGCAGCCAGCGCTGGCTCAAAGAGCATTTCGCCGATCCCTTCGTCAAGAAGGCCCAGGCCGAAGGCATGCGTTCGCGCGCGGCCTACAAGCTGGAGGAGCTGCTGCAGCGCGACCGGCTGCTGCGCCCGGACATGGTCGTGGTCGACCTGGGCGCCGCGCCGGGCGGCTGGTCGCAGCAGATCCGCAAGTCGATGGGCGAGCGCGGCCGGGTGCTGGCGCTGGACATCCTGGAGATGCCGCCGCTGGCCGGCGTGGAGTTCCTTCACGGCGACTTCAGGGAGGACGCGGTGCTATCCCAGTTCGAGGCGATGCTCGGCGATCAGCCGGTAGACCTTGTGCTGTCGGATATGGCCCCCAATAAAAGCGGCATGGATGCGGTCGACCAACCGCGGATGATGCACCTGGCGGAACTGGCGATGGAGTTCGCCGACCGGCACCTGAAGCCGGGCGGGGCGTTCCTGATCAAGCTGTTCCAGGGCGTGGGCTCCGACGACTACATTCGCCAGCTGCGCCGCCGCTATGACAAGGTGTCGATCCGCAAGCCGGCCGCGTCGCGCAAGCGCTCGCCGGAAGTCTATGTCCTGGGACAGGGCAAGCGCACCCAGATCAAGTAAGCTGCCCCCGTCGCATATCGCATCGAGAATGAGTTGAAGGGACACCGGAGCCAATGAGGATGAACGACTTGACCAAGAATCTATTGCTGTGGGTAGTCGTCGCCGTCGTACTGATGGTGGTGTTCCAGAGCTTCTCGCCGCGCCTGGCCGGCGGCGCCGCCAGCGACCAGGTGACCTACACCCAGTTCCTGCAGGACGTGGACAACAACCGCATCAAGTCGGTCGAATACACCGACGAGAGCGGCTTTTCGGTCAACGCGATCCGCTTCAAGCGTGCCGACGGCAGCGAAGGCGTGGTCTACGGCCCGCGCGACGACAAGCTGGTCGACGTGCTGTACAACAAGAAGGTCGAGATGATCCGTCAGAAGCCGGCCAACGGCCCGGGCTTCTGGTCGCTGGTGATCAACTTCCTGCCGGTCATTCTGATCATCGGCTTCTGGCTGTTCATCATGCGCCAGATGCAGGGCGGCGGCGGCGGCGCCAAGGGCGCGATGTCCTTCGGCAAGTCGCGCGCCAAGCTGCAGGGCGAGGACCAGATCAAGATCACCTTCGCCGACGTGGCCGGCTGCGACGAAGCCAAGGAGGAAGTCAGCGAGCTGGTCGACTTCCTGCGCGACCCGACCAAGTTCACCAAGCTCGGCGGCAAGATCCCGCGCGGCGTGCTGATGGTCGGCCCGCCCGGCACCGGCAAGACGCTGCTGGCCAAGGCCATCGCCGGCGAGGCCAAGGTGCCGTTCTTCAGCATCTCCGGTTCGGACTTCGTCGAGATGTTCGTCGGCGTCGGCGCCAGCCGCGTGCGCGACATGTTCGAGCAGGCCAAGAAGCACGCGCCGTGCATCATCTTCATCGACGAGATCGACGCGGTCGGCCGCCATCGCGGCGCCGGCCTGGGCGGCGGCCACGACGAGCGCGAGCAGACCCTGAACCAGCTGCTGGTGGAGATGGACGGCTTCGAGGGCGGCGAGGGCGTGATCGTGATCGCCGCGACCAACCGTCCGGACGTGCTGGACCCGGCGCTGCTGCGTCCGGGCCGCTTCGACCGCCAGGTGGTGGTCGGCCTGCCGGACGTGCGCGGCCGCGAGCAGATCCTGAAGGTGCACATGCGCAAGCTGCCGCTGGCCGACGACGTCGAGCCGATGGTCATCGCGCGCGGCACCCCGGGTTTCTCCGGCGCCGACCTGGCCAACCTGTGCAACGAGGCGGCGCTGTTCGCCGCGCGCGAAACGGTCAAGGAGGTCCGCATGGACCATTTCGATCGCGCTCGCGACAAGATCCTGATGGGCGCCGAGCGCCGCTCGATGGCGATGAGCGAGGACGAGAAGACGCTGACCGCCTACCACGAGGCCGGCCATGCGATCGTCGGCCGCGTCGTGCCCGAGCACGATCCGGTCTACAAGGTCACGATCATCCCGCGCGGCCGTGCGCTGGGCGTGACCATGTACCTGCCGGAAGGCGACAAGTACAGCATGAACAAGGTCGCGATCGAATCGCAGCTGTGCTCGCTGTACGGCGGCCGCGTCGCCGAGGAGCTGATCTTCGGCAACGACAAGGTCACCACCGGCGCCTCCAACGACATCGAGCGCGCGACCAAGATGGCGCGCAACATGGTCACCAAGTGGGGCCTGTCCGACGAGCTGGGCCCGATCGCCTACGGCGAGGAGGACGACGAGGTGTTCCTGGGCCGTTCGGTCACGCAGCACAAGAGCGTCTCCGACGACACCGCGCGGCGCATCGACGAGGTGGTGCGTTCGATCCTCGACAAGGCCTATGCGAAGACCACGAAGATCCTGACCGAGAACCTGGACAAGCTGCACGTGATGGCCAATCTGCTGCTGGAATACGAGACCATCGACGTGCCGCAGATCGACGCGATCATGGAAGGCCGCGAGCCGCCGCCGCCGATGGGCTGGAACAAGTCCGGCAAGGACGGCGGCAACGACAAGGGCAATTCGCGGCCGCTGCCGCCGATCGCCGGGCCGGCCGAACAGCTGTAACCGCGCGGCATCCGCAAAACGAGAAGCCAGGGAGCGATCCCTGGCTTTTCTCGTTGTGGCGGCAGGTGGCGCCGAACCGTGCCGCTCCCAGGGGCATGGATGCAGCACGCCGCGTAGCGAGCGTGTCTCGTCTGTTCGTCGGCGGCATCTACACGGCATTGCGCCGACCGCAAGCGCTCGGCGGAAGCCCGGCAGCGACGGCGAGGGCCGTTGCCGGGTGGACCGGCATGCGCGCATGCGCAGCCCGCGACGCGGCCGCCGGACTGCGCGACAATGGCCGCCTTCATTCGCCCCCGCCGTTGCATGTCGTCCCAGCCCGATCCGCCGCCGTCGTTCACCATGGAGATCGTCATCGCCACCGCGGTCGGCGTGGCGGTGGGCGTGGTGCTGGACCGGCTGGCGATCGGGATCGGCGTCGGCATCGCGCTGGGCGCCATACTCAGCGTGTTCAAGATGCGCAAAGGCCCGGGAGGCCGCTGATGTTCGATACTTCGCCCGTGCTGGATTGCGGCGGACGCCGCCTGACCCTGGACCGCCCGCAGGTGATGGGCATCGTCAACGTCACCCCGGACTCGTTCTCCGACGGTGGCGCGCACGCCACGGTCGAGGCGGCCGTCGCGCATGGCCTGCAGCTGGCCGCCGAGGGCGCCGACCTGCTCGACATCGGCGGCGAATCGACCCGCCCCGGCGCCGCGCCGGTCCCGGTGGAGGAGGAGCTGCGCCGCGTACTGCCGGTGATCGAGCGGCTCGCGGCGCAGACCTCGCTGCCGTTGAGCATCGACACCTTCAAGCCGGAGGTGATGCGCGCGGCGGTCGCCGCCGGCGCCGGCATGATCAACGACATCCAGGCGCTGCGGCATCCGGGCGCGCTGGATGCGGCGGCCGGACTGCAGGTGCCGGTGGTGCTGATGCACATGCCGGGCGACGCCTACGCCGCCGGCGAGGCAGCGCACTACGACGACGTGGTCGGCAGCGTGCACCGCTTCCTGGCCGAACGCCTGTTCGCCGCCGAGATGGCCGGGATCGACAAGCGCCGGCTGCTGATCGATCCGGGCTTCGGCTTCGGCAAGGGCACCGCCGACAACCTGCTGCTGCTCGCGCAGCTGGCGCGGTTCACCGAACTGGGCGTGCCGGTGCTCGCCGGGCTGTCGCGCAAGCGCAGCATCGGCGAGCTGACCGGGCGCGACATGCCTTCCGAACGCGTGGCCGGCTCGGTCGCCGCGCACCTGCTCGCGGCGCAGCGCGGCGCGCTGCTGCTGCGCGTGCACGACGTCGCCGCGACGGTGGACGCGCTGAAGGTATGGCAGGCGGTGAACGCGGTGCCGGTGCCGCGCGCGGCGTCGGCGGCGCCGGCCATCCGCTGGCCGGACGAGGACTGATGCCGGCCGACCGCCGTCCGCGCGCGATCGCGCTGATGGGCCCGACCGCTTCCGGCAAGACCGCCGCCGCCATCGCGCTGGCCGAACGCTGCGGCGGGGAGATCGTCAGCGTCGACTCGGCGCTGGTGTACCGCGGGCTGGCGATCGGCGCGGCCAAGCCGGACCCGGCGCAGCTGGCGCGCGTACCGCATCACCTGCTGGACCTGCGCGACCCGTGGCAGACCTATTCGGCCGCCGAGTTCGCCGCCGACGCGCGCGATGCGATCGATGCGATCGTCGCGCGCGGCCGGCTGCCGATCCTGGCCGGCGGCACCGGGCTGTACTTCCAGGCGCTGCTCGAAGGCCTGGCGCCGATGCCGCCGGCCGATCCGCAGTTGCGCGCGGCGATCGCCGCGCAGGCGCAGGCCGAAGGCTGGGCGGCGCTGCATGCGCAACTGCAGCAGGTCGACCCGCTGGCGGCGCGCAGGATCCGGCCCAGCGACCCGCAGCGCATCCAGCGCGCGCTGGAAGTGTTCCGGCTCAGCGGACGGCCGATCAGCGAATGGCAGGCCCTGCCCGGGCCGCCGCGGCTGCCGCTGCGGGTGCTCAAGCTGGTGCTGGCGCCGGCCGACCGGGCCGTGCTGCACCGGCGCATCGAACAGCGCTTCGACGCGATGCTGGCGCAGGGTTTCCTCGACGAGGTGCGTGCGCTGCGGGCCTTGCCGGCGATGCGCCAGGTGCCGCAGCCGCTGGACCTGCCGGCGGTGCGCGCGGTCGGCTATCGGCAGGCCTGGGAGCACCTGGACGGCGCCAGCGACGCGGCCACGTTCCGCGACCGCGCGATCTTCGCCACCCGCCAGCTGGCCAAGCGGCAGCTGACCTGGCTGCGCGGCGAGCTCGACGCGCGCTGGTTCGACCCCGAGCGCCAAGCCGACGCCATCGACGCGGCGGTTTCGGCCTTCCTCGGCTGAATTGGCTACCTGCCGCACTGTGCTGGTGCCCGCGGTTGTGTAACATCACCGGTCCGGGGGCGCGGCAGGGGAGCGGTAGTGCCGTCCCGGGCACATAAAAACTATAAACGGGAGTGAATCATGTCCAAGGGACAGTCCTTACAGGATCCTTTCCTGAACGCGCTGCGTCGCGAGCGGGTTCCGGTGTCGGTGTATCTGGTCAACGGCATCAAGCTGCAGGGCACGATCGAGTCGTTCGACCAATTCGTGGTGCTGTTGCGCAATACTGTCAGCCAGATGGTCTACAAGCACGCCATTTCCACCGTGGTGCCTGCGCGCAACGTGCGCGTCGGGCCGGGCGGCGGCTATGTGCAGCAGAACGAGGGTAGCAGTGCAGGCGATGACGAAGCCGAATAGCGACACGATGCAGGGCGGAGCCGCGGGTGTTTGACCGTTCCCGCCGCGGCGAACACGCGCTGCTGATCCAGACCCATGCCGGCGGCCCGGTCGAGGAAGACGTGCTGGAGGAGTTCGTCGACCTGGCGCGCTCGGCCGGCGCGAGCATCGCCGCGACACTGACCGCGCGCATCGACAAGCCCAGCCCGTCGACGCTGATCGGCAGCGGCAAGCTGGAGGAGGTCAAGGCCGCCGCCGACGCCACCGGCGCCGACCTGATCCTGGTCAATCACGCGCTGACCCCGGGCCAGGAACGCAACCTGGAGAAGTACCTAGAGCGGCGCGTGATCGACCGCACCGGCCTGATCCTGGACATCTTCGCCCAGCGCGCGCGCAGCCACGAAGGCAAGCTGCAGGTGGAGCTGGCGCAGCTGCGGCACATGGCCACGCGGCTGGTCCGCGGCTGGACCCACCTGGAGCGCCAGCGCGGCGGCTCGATCGGCCTGCGCGGCCCCGGCGAAACCCAGCTGGAAACCGACCGCCGCCTGCTGCAGAAGCGGGTCGAGCAGCTGCAGAAGCGGCTGGAGAAGGTCGAGGTGCAGCACACCCAGATGCGCCGCGCACGGGTGCGCAGCGAACTGCCGCGGATTGCGGTGGTCGGCTACACCAATGCCGGCAAGTCGACCCTGTTCAATGCGATGACCGGCGCGGAGGCCTACGCCGCCGACCAGCTGTTCGCCACGCTCGACCCGACCGTGCGCCGCATCGCGCTGCCTGGCGGCAACGCCATGCTGGCCGACACCGTCGGCTTCGTCCGCGACCTGCCGCACGAACTGGTCGCCGCGTTCCGCTCGACCCTGTCCGAGGCGCGCGAGGCCGACTTCCTGCTGCACGTGGTCGACGCCGCCGATCCGCTGCGCGAGGAACGCATCGCGCAAGTCGACGAGGTGCTGAACGCGGTGGGCGCGGGCGACCTGCCGCAGCTGCTGGTGTTCAACAAGATCGACCGCATCGAAGGCGCCGAGGCGCGCCACGACGCGCAGGACGGCGTGCCCGACCAGGCGCGCCGCGAACGGGTGTGGATCTCGGCGCGCGACGGACGCGGCCTGGACATCCTGCAGGCGGTGCTCGGCCAGCGCCTGGGCCTGCAGCATGTGCAGGGCAGCCTGCGGCTGGGACCGGAATCGGGCCGGCTGCGCTCGCAGCTGCACCAGTTGCAGGTGATCCGCAGCGAACAGGCCGACGAGCATGGCTGGCTGCTGGAGGTGGACATCCCGATCACCGAGGCCGAGCGGCTGGCGGCCAGCGCCGACGGCGCGCCGATCCGCGCGTTGCTGCCGGCGCGTGAGGCCGAGGACTGGCAGTAGCCGGCACGCGCCTGGTGGCCAAGCGCATGGCCTGGAAGGAGGGCGACTGGGTCAGCCTCAGGCTGCGCGACGGGCTGTATACCGTGGGCCGGATGGCCAGGAGCTCGATCATGCGGTTCCACGACGTGAGCAGCCGCGATGGCGTCTGGAGCGTCCCCGAACTGGATGAGGCGCCAATCCTGTTCAGCGGCTTCGTCGGCCGGGACGTCGTCCAGCGGCTCACCGTGGACAAGCTGCCGCCGGCGCGCCCCTTGGTCCTGTCGGACCATGAACGCTACTGGTTGAGGCCGCACGTGAACTTCGAGGGCGGTTTCCCGTTTAAAGGCGCCGAACTGATCGATATCGGCAGGGATTGCGCAGCCGACTACAGCCTGGTGCCGCCGCTTCGAAAGCAGCTGAAGCCTGCGAAAGATCGCGACATCATCGAAAGGCGCGAGCTCACCAACATGTGGGGCAGCGAAGACGTGAGCGACAGGTTGTGCCGCTATTTCGACACTGGACTCGATCGCGACGACCTGAAGTTCGAAGTCTTCCCGGGGCTGTGGACGGATCGCGAAATGCTGCGGCCGTTGACCCGTCGCCTGCCCGCACCTTTCAGGTAGCCCGGTGCGCCTGCCGGCGCCTCATCGCCGCGCTGCCGTGCATGCGCGACAGCCACGGCGAATTCGGCTACAAAGCGCATTGGTTTTCCAGAAGCAGCGCCATGACCGCCCCCACCGACCAGGAACTTCTGCAGCTCGCCGTCGCGCTGAGCGAGCGCCTGCGCACCGCGCGCGAGCGCCTGGTCACCGCCGAGAGCTGTACCGGCGGCTGGATCGCCAAGGCGATGACCGACATCACCGGCTCTTCGGAGTGGTTCGACTGCGGCATGGTCGCCTACAGCTACGAAGCCAAGCAGGCGCTGCTCGGGGTGCGTCCGCAGACCCTGGAGCAGCACGGCGCGGTCAGCCGCGAGACGGTGATCGAGATGGTGTCCGGCGCGCTGGTCAACTCCGGCGCCAGCATCGCGGTCGCGGTCACCGGCATCGCCGGCCCGGGCGGCGGCAGCCCCGACAAGCCGGTCGGCACGGTGTGGGTGGGCTGGAAGCGTCGCGGCGGCTACGCCAGCGCGCAGCTGTTCCAGTTCGACGGCGACCGCGACGCGGTGCGCCGGCAGACCGTCGCCGCGGCGCTGCACGGCCTGGGTGCACTGCTGTGAGCGGCGCTGCGCACCGCGCCAGCGCGCACTAGGTGGCGGCCACCATGTGGGAGGCGCTGAGCACCGTTCGCGACCTGGGGCGATTGCAGGAAATCGCCTCGGTGCTGATCCGCTTCGGTTTCGGCGACGTGGTCCGGCGCATCGGCATGGCCGACGTGCTGGAGCGCGCCGGGCGCCTGCTGCACTGGCACAACGCCGAGGAACTGCTGCGCATGTCGGCGCCGCAGCGGGTGCGGCGCGCGCTGGAGGACCTGGGGCCGACCTTCGTCAAGCTCGGCCAGGTGCTGGCCACGCGCGTGGACCTGCTGCCGCCGGACTGGATCGCCGAACTGAGCGAGCTGCAGAATTCGGCGCCGGCGCTGCCGTACGCGCAGATCCTGCCGCAGCTGGTCGACGCGCTGGGCGAGGCGCCGGACGGGATCTTCGCGCAGATCGACGAAACCCCGCTGGCCGCCGCGTCGCTCGCGCAGACCCATCGCGCCTGGCTGGAAGACGGCACCCCGGTGGTGATGAAGGTGCGCCGTCCCGGCATCCGCGAGGTCATCGAGGCCGACCTGCGCCTGCTCGCGCGGCTGGCGGAGATCGTCGAGGCGCGCGCGCCGGACCTCAAGCGCTACCACCCGGCCGAGGTGGTGCACCAGTTCACCCTGTCGCTGCGGCGCGAGCTGGACTTCGCCGGCGAGTGCCGCAACGCCGAGCGCATCGCCGCCAACTTCGAAGGCCACGACGAGATCGTGATCCCGCGCGTGCACTGGCAGTGGACCTGCGAGACGCTCAACGTGCAGGACTTCGTCGCCGGCATCGGCGGGCGCGACCTGGCCGCGGTCGACGCCGCCGGCCTGGACCGGCGGCAGCTGGCGCGCGTGGGCGCCGACATCGTGCTGAAGATGGTGCTCGAGGACGGTTGTTTCCACGCCGATCCGCATCCGGGCAACATCTTCTACCTGCCCGGCGCGCGCATCGCGGTGATCGACTTCGGCATGGTCGGGCGCATCTCCGACCAGCGCCGCTACCAGGTGGTGCAGCTGCTGCACGGACTGGTGACGCAGGATGCCGAGGCGGTCACCGACGTTCTGCTGGAATGGACCAACGGCGATGCGGAGGTGGACGAGGCGCGCCTGCAGCTGGAGATCGCCGGCTTCGTCGACCAGTACCGCGGGGTGCCGCTGAAGGAACTGCGCATGGGCGCGATGCTCGGCGACGTCACCGCGATCCTGCGCGAGCACGCGCTGGCGCTGCCGGCCGACCTGGCGCTGATGATCAAGGCGTTCCTGACCCTGGAAGGGGTGGGGCGCCAGCTCGATCCCGACTTCGACATGGCCGGCGCCGCCGGGCCGTATCTGGAGCGGGTGATGCTGCAGCGGTTCGCGCCGCGGGCGATGGCCCGGCGCAGCCGCCGCACCGTGCTCGGCGCGCTGGAGCTGCTCGGCGACCTGCCGCGCGACGCGCGCAGGCTGCTGCAGGCGGCGCGGCGCGGGCGCCTGCAGCTGAACGTGGAGACGACCTCGCTGAAGGGCTTCGGCGACCAGGTCAATCGCGCCGCCAACCGGCTCACCCTCGGCATCGTCACCGCGGCGCTGATCATCGGCTCGTCGATCGTGATGAACAGCGTCGGCGGCATCTCCAGCCGCTGGCTGCTGGCGATCGGCGTCGCCGGCTTCATCGGCGCCGCGCTGTCGGGGGTGTGGATCCTGTTCTCGATCTGGCGCAGCGGCCGCTAGCGCTGCACTCCGCTCGCGCGAAGCCGCAAGGCTTGCCTGTTCCGGAATTTAGTAGTATTACTACTAACCATGGAACTGACCGAAACCCAGCAAGCCATCCTCGACCTGATCGCCGAGCGCATCGAGCACGACGGCGCGCCGCCTTCGCAGACCGAAATCGCGCGCGCGTTCGGGTTCAAGGGTGTGCGCGCCGCCCAGTACCACCTGGAGGCCCTGGAGCAGGCCGGCGCGATCCGCCGCGTCCCCGGGCAGGCGCGCGGCATCCGCCTGGTGGCCGGCGCCGCGCAGCCGCCTGCCGCGCCGATGGTGGAGGCGGCGGACATCTTGCGCCTGCCGGTGCTGGGACGGGTCGCCGCCGGCGTGCCGATCGGCGCGGACATCGGCTCCGACGACTTCGTGGTGCTGGACCGGGTGTTCTTCTCGCCGGCGCCGGACTACCTGCTGAAGGTGCAGGGCGATTCGATGCGCGACGAAGGCATCTTCGACGGCGACCTGATCGGCGTACACCGAACCCGCGACGCGCGCTCCGGGCAGATCGTGGTGGCGCGGATCGACGACGAGGTCACGGTCAAGCTGCTGAAGATCGGCAAGGACCGCATCCGCCTGCTGCCGCGCAATCCCGACTACGCGCCGATCGAAGTGCTGCCGGATCAGGACTTCGCGATCGAAGGGCTGTACTGCGGCCTGCTGCGGCCCAACCGCTGAACCGGATGCTGAAGGGGTTCGCCACAGCGCCGAGCGGGTTTTTCCGACATTTTCCATCGCCATTCGCCGCTGCCGTACATCGCCTCGAACGAATTATTTTTTCTTTGCCTCGCACCGTCTCAGCCTGTGCGATACCTGGCCGCTAAATTGAACCTACCCCGCAAAACACCCTCACCTCCGAAGGACACCAAAATGGACGAGAACAAGAAGCGCGCGCTCGCCGCTGCCCTGAGCCAGATCGAGAAGCAGTTCGGCAAGGGCTCGGTGATGCGGATGGGCGATCGCATCATCGAAGCCGTCGAGGTGATTCCGACCGGCTCGCTGATGCTGGACATCGCGCTGGGCATCGGCGGCCTGCCGAAGGGACGCGTCGTGGAGATCTACGGCCCGGAATCCTCGGGCAAGACCACGCTGACCCTGCAGGCCATCGCCGAGTGCCAGAAGAAGGGCGGCACCGCCGCGTTCATCGATGCCGAGCACGCGCTGGACCCGATCTATGCGGGCAAGCTTGGCGTCAACGTCGACGAGCTGCTGCTGTCGCAACCGGATACCGGCGAGCAGGCGCTGGAGATCGCCGACATGCTGGTGCGCTCGGGTTCGGTGGACATCGTGGTGGTCGACTCGGTCGCCGCGCTGACTCCCAAGGCCGAGATCGAAGGCGAGATGGGCGACCAGCTGCCGGGCCTGCAGGCCCGGCTGATGAGCCAGGCGCTGCGCAAGCTGACCGGCAACATCAAGCGCTCCAACACCCTGGTGGTGTTCATCAACCAGCTGCGCATGAAGATCGGCGTGATGATGCCGGGCCAGAGCCCGGAAGTGACCACCGGCGGCAATGCGCTGAAGTTCTATGCCTCCGTGCGCCTGGATATCCGCCGCATCGGCGCGATCAAGAAGGGCGACGAGATCATCGGCAACCAGACCAAGATCAAGGTGGTCAAGAACAAGCTGGCGCCTCCCTTCAAGCAGGTCATCACCGAGATCCTCTACGGCGAAGGCATCAGCCGCGAGGGCGAACTGATCGACATGGGCGTGGAAGCCAAGCTGGTCGAGAAGGCGGGCGCCTGGTACAGCTACGGCAGCGAGCGCATCGGCCAGGGCAAGGACAATTCGCGCCAGTACCTGCGCGACAACCCGCAGGTGGCGGCGAAGCTGGAAAGCGAGCTTCGCGAGAAGTTCCAGCCCACGGAAGTCGCGCCCAGCGCCGCCGAAGCCGAAGAGGCGGACATCGACGCGTAACGGTCTTCTACCGGGGGAGCGGTGGAGTCAGTGCCGCTCGTCTCCCTCGGTAGTCCTATGCAAGCCAGGAGGGCAGGTGCCAGGGACGGCACAATTGAACCGTGGCGGTCATCCCCCATGAGTGACAACGAAGCATCGCAGGGCCCGCGCCGCAGGCGCCGGCAGAAAGAACAGACCCCATTGCAACGGGCGCTGGGCCTGCTGGTCCGGCGCGAGCATTCGCGCAAGGAATTGACCCACAAGCTGTTGGCGCGCGGTGTGGAGCGCGACGAAGCCGAGGCCGCCGTGGCCAGGCTGGCGGGCGAGGGCTGGCAGGACGACGTCCGTTTCGCCGAATTGCTGGTGCGCAGCCGTGCCAGTACCGGCTATGGCCCGCTGCATATCCGTGCGGAACTGGGCATCCACGGGCTGGACAGCGAAACGGTGGCGGTGGCCATGGAGGCCTTCGACGGCGACTGGGCCGAGAACGCCCGCGATCTGGTGCAACGCCGTTTCGGCGAGGCCGGGCCGGCGGACCTGCCGCAGCGGCGCAAGGCGGCCGACCTGCTGGCGCGGCGCGGCTTCGACGGCGACAGCATCCGCGCCGCAACGCGCTACGACCCTGAGGACTGAGCGGGCCGGGCCTGCTACCCTTGGCGGATTGTCTTGTCCGGTTTGCGTGCGCCCTCATGTCGGGCGTCCACCCGGAGGCCCGTCCGCTCGTCCATAGCCAGCCCATGAACTCACCCGCCAAATTCTCCACCTCCCAGATCCGCAGCGACTTCCTCGATTTCTTTGCCGGGAAGGGCCATACCATCGTGCCGTCCGCCCCGCTGGTGCCGGGCAACGACCCGACGCTGCTGTTCACCAATTCCGGCATGGTGCAGTTCAAGGACGTGTTCCTGGGCGCGGAGAAGCGCAGCTACGTGCGCGCGGCCGACGTCCAGCGCTGCCTGCGTGCCGGCGGCAAGCACAACGATCTGGATTCGGTCGGCTATACCGCGCGCCACCACACCTTCTTCGAGATGCTCGGCAACTGGTCGTTCGGCGACTACTTCAAGAAGGACGCCATCGCCTGGGCCTGGGAGCTGCTGACCGAGGTCTGGAAGCTGCCCAAGGAGCGGCTGCTGGTCACGGTCTACCACACCGACGAGCAGGCCTACGAGCTGTGGCGCGACATGATCGGCGTGCCGCCGGAGCGGATCGTGCGCATCGGCGACAACAAGGGCGCGCCGTACGCGTCGGACAACTTCTGGCAGATGGCCGACACCGGCCCCTGCGGTCCGTGCACCGAGATCTTCTATGACCACGGCGAGCATCTGGCTGGTGGTCCTCCCGGTTCGCCGGACGAGGACGGCGATCGCTTCATCGAGATCTGGAACCTGGTGTTCATGCAGTTCGACCGTCAGCCCGACGGCACCCTGGTGCCGCTGCCGGCGCCGTGCGTGGACACCGGCATGGGCCTGGAGCGGCTGGCCGCGATCCTGCAGCATGTGCACAGCAACTACGAGATCGACCTGTTCCAGACCCTGATCCGGCACGCCTCCGAGCTGACCGGCATGGCCGACTTGGAGAACAAGTCGCTGCGCGTGATCGCCGACCATATCCGCGCCTGCTCGTTCCTGATCGTCGATGGCGTGCTGCCGTCCAACGAAGGCCGCGGCTACGTGCTGCGCCGGATCATCCGCCGCGCGCTGCGCCATGGCTGGATGCTCGGCGTGCGCCAGCCGTTCTTCCACAAGATGGCGGCCACGCTGTCGTCGCTGATGGGCGAGGCGTATCCGGAACTGCCGGCGGCGCTGTCCACCGTCGAGCGCGCATTGAAGGCCGAGGAGGAGCGCTTCGCCGAGACCCTCGACGCTGGCATGAAGATCTTCGACGAGATCGCCGCGCGCACCGGCGCCACCATTCCTGGCGCCGACGCGTTCCGCCTGTACGACACCTACGGCTTCCCGGTCGACCTGACCGCCGACATCGCCCGCGAACGCGGCATGGACGTGGACATGGGCGGTTTCGAGACGGCGATGGAGCGGCAGCGCGAGACCGCGCGCGCGGCGGGCAAGTTCGGTGGCGGCACCACGCTGCCGGCGGATCTGGTGGCGCAGCTGACCCCGACCGTGTTCCTGGGCTACGACGCGCTGCAGGCCGATGGGCTCAAGGTGATCGCGCTGCTCAAGGACGGGCGCCCGGTGGAGTCGGTCGAGGCCGGCGACGAGGCGATCGTGATACTCGACCGCACCCCGTTCTACGCCGAGTCCGGCGGCCAGGTCGGCGACCTGGGCCAGCTCGGCGCCGACGATACGCAATTCGATGTGGGCGAGACGCAGAAGTTCGCCGGCCAGTTCCACGGCCACGTCGGTCGCCTGCGCAGCGGGCAGCTGCGCCTGGGCTCGGTGCTGTCGGCGCAGGTCGACAGCGATCGCCGCGGCGCCACCATCCTCAACCACTCGGCGACCCACCTGTTGCACGCCGCGCTGCGCGAGGTGCTCGGCACCCATGTGCAGCAGAAGGGCTCGCTGGTCGCGCCGGACCGGCTGCGCTTCGACTTCTCGCACTTTCAGCCGATGAGCGCCGAGGAACTGGCGCTGGTCGAACGCAAGGTCAACGCGCAGGTGCGCGCCAACCACGCCGTGGAAGTGCACCACATGGGCATGCAGGAGGCGCTGGACTTCGGCGCCATGGCGCTGTTCGGCGAGAAGTACGGCGAGCGCGTGCGCGTGCTGAAGATGGGCGACTACTCCACCGAGCTGTGCGGCGGCACCCACGTGTCGCGGACCGGCGATATCGGCCTGTTCAAGATCACCAGCGAAGGCGGCGTGTCCGCCGGCGTGCGCCGCATCGAGGCGGTGACCGGGCAGGGCGCGCTGGACCATGTGGCCGGCGAAGAGGCCAGGCTGCACGAGGCTGCCGAGCTGCTCGGCGGCAGCGCCGGCGACGTGGTCGAGAAGATCCGCCAACTCGGCGACAGGTCCAAGCGCCTGGAACGCGAACTGGAGGCGCTGAAGGCCAAGCTGGCCTCCGGCGCCACCGCCGACCTGGGCGCCTCGGCGGTCGACGTGGCCGGGGTGAAGGTGCTTGCGGTACGCCTGGAAGGCTTCGACGCCAAGGCCCTGCGCGAGGCGATGGACCGCCTGAAGCAGCAGCTGGGCGACAGCGTGATCGTGCTGGCCGGGGCCAGCGGCGGCAAGGCCGCCCTGGTGGCCGGCGTGAACGGCAGCCCAATGGGACGGGTCAAGGCGGGGGAACTGTTGAGCCATATCGCCAGTCAGATATCGGGCAAGGGCGGCGGCCGCCCGGATCTCGCCCAGGGTGGTGGCGAGGACGGGCCCGCCCTTGCCCTAGCCCTGGAAGGCGTCGCCGCCTGGGTCAAGCAACATCTCCCCTGAACACTGAAGCCGCCTAGCCTTGCTGGCAGGGCGCGGCTTCCCTTAACATCGATCTTCTTTTTCCCTTTGGTCGTGAGGCGCCCTTGTCCGGGACGCCGTACCGGTGGGAAGTCACCGGTTCTGGAGAATTCAAAAAATGTTGATCCTGACTCGCCGCGTAGGCGAAACCTTGATGATCGGCGATTCGGTCACCGTGACGGTGCTTGGGGTCAAAGGCAATCAAGTGCGTATCGGTATCACCGCGCCCAAGGACGTCGCGGTGCATCGCGAAGAGATCTACCAGCGCATCCAGCGCGGCGATGAACCCACCTCGCACGGTTCCGGCGGCCATACCGAGAATTCTTCGGACTAATACGCTGAAAGGGTTTACCTGAGGCACCACAAACCGGTATCCTTCGCGGCCTGTCGCGGAAGACCGCAACAGCGCAGCAAGATCCGGAGTGATGCCCGAGCGGCTGAAGGGGCTCCCCTGCTAAGGGAGTATAGGGTCAAAAGCTCTATCGAGGGTTCGAATCCCTCTCACTCCGCCAGTTGTCAAAAACGCCCGCAAATCAACGATTTGCGGGCGCTTTTCTTTTCTCGACCTTGGACACTCGCTTGGACACTTCCATGCGAGTAGCGCACTACCTCACGCGCGGCGAGACCGGCCGCTACTACGTTCGTTTGCGCATTCCGGCCGATTTGCAGGCGTGCTTCGGGCGCAAAGTCGTCAAGCGCAGCACCGGCACGACGTGCGATCGCACGGCGCTTGGCTACGCGTTGCTGATGCAGCAGCGCTATGCTCGAGCCTTCGCAGCCATCATCAGGAACGGCAGCATGGGGAAGGAGCTGGATGAGCCTCTTGAGGAGCCTGGAGGGCACGTCGGCGCTTGAACTGATCCTCAAGGAAGTGAAGTTGCCAGGCGGGGCCTCGTTCGGGCAGGTGGAGATCAACGACGACAAGGACCTGTCGCTGTTCCGGCAACTGGCCGCGCGGCATTCGGTGCCCGTGCCGTCGCCGCACCGTTCCCGCCGCGCAGGGTCGTCAAGCCCATCGGCGAGGCCCGGCCCGCCGGCCTGACCCTCGCCGACGCCCGCGACAAGTATCTGGTCAGCATCCAGGACAAGAACACCGCCAAGACCATCGTTCAGAAACCCCGGGCCCTGAAGGACCTGGAGGTCTTCGTGGCGAGCCTGCGCAAGGGCAAGAGTCCCGTGTTGCTGAAGGTGCTGACGCGGACCGACTCTCGGAATGGTTCCTGCACGAGACCGCGCAGAAGCGGGTCATCACCTACATCACCAACCGATTCTCGGCCTGCGCAGACTTCATCAAGTGGGCGCAGACCGCTGGGCACTACCCGCAGGGCGACAACCCGGCCTCCGGTCACGCCTCCGTTGAAGAAGCAGCGGGCGAAGAGCCATGGCTCGCAGGCGTTCACCCCCGACCAGGTCAAGCGCATCTCGACCCGGAGAATTTCAAGCAGTTGAAAGGCGACGCTGCCCGGTGGCTCCCGCTCATCCTGCTCTACACCGGCGCCCGCTCCAACGAGGTGGCCAGGCTGGAGCTGGAGGACTGCAGGGAGGAGGACGCATCCCGATCTTCCACTTCACCTGGATGGGCGAGGACAAGAGCCTGAAAACGGACGCCAGCGAGCGGAAGACCCCCGTGCACCGGGATCTCATCAAACTGGGCCTGTGGGAGCGTGTGGAGCGGCTGAGGGCGGCCGGCGAGACGAAGCTCTTCCCCGAGCTCAGCTTCGATGCCAAGAACGGCCCGGCAGGCCGGACCCAGCACGCGTTTTCACGCTACCTGGTCAAGCTGGGCATCAAGGCGCGCGGCGGCGGCAGGGTGGGGCACCACAGCTTCCGGGATACGGTCATCGGCGCGCTGAAGGCGGCTGGGGTCCATCGGGAGATGCGGGAGGAATACACGGGACACGAGCTGTCAGACCGGCAGGAGCTATGAGACGGAGTTCAGTCCGAAGGCGTTGGCATCGTCGTGACCCCGGGCGCCGAATCCCGCCTGCCAATCGGCTCGGCTGCGGCGCAACCGCTGCTCTTGGTCAACGACGAAGCGGCAAGCTTGCAAGCCGGGTAAGCAGCAAAATCAAGTGCTGGCTCGTCGCTCCTGAATCCGTGGCTGCCTGGATGTTCTCGCCCAAAGATGGAAGCCCCAGTTGGAATTGGAGCATTGGAAGAAGCGGAGATATGCCAGTGTGCGATCAACTCAGATCGCCGTTGTTCGACATTGCCTACGTCGAGTTTGGCAATATGTTCTCTTTCATCTTGCTCATAGCGGCAGGCGGACGCTGACGCGCAGCGCCCAGGGTCGGCGAGGCATCGAGCACGATGGCGCCGGCGTGCGCATTCACCACCTCGCGCACGATTGCCAGGCCAAGCCCACTGCCGTCCACGCCGCTGCCAAGCTCGCGGTGGAAACGTTCGAACACGCGCTCACGCGCTGCCTCGGCGATGCCGGGGCCGGAATCCTCGACCGTGAACCAGGCATGGTCGCGGTCGCCACGCAGCGCGATTCAAGCTCATTTCTCGACATGTCCGCATTATCGCGTGTGCACATAGATGCATGCCGCAAATGAAGGAACTGAGAAGTGGCAGATCTGGCAGGCTTGGCCTCCGCGTCTTACAAGAGTGGCATGCCACCTGGGCAGCGCTCGCGTTCAATCCGCTAACGGCTAGGAGAATGAAGTGCGACAGATCAGCAAGGTTGCTTTAATCGTCGCTGTAGGCGTTGCCGTAGGCACAGTAGTCGCCCAGGACCGGGATCCCGGCGGAATCGAAGGTATCAAGTGGACGGAGCTGCAAAAGGTCGTTCTTGCAGACGCGCCGGGTAAGCATGAGATCTTGGGCATCGCCAACATTGCTCCGGGTGCCACGGCGGGTTTGCATATCCATGAAGACTACGAAGTCGGCTATGTGCTTGAGGGCGAGTTCCTGCTCAAAACGCGTGGAGAGCCTGATCGCACATTGCGGGCGGGCGAGAGCTTCAAGATCGCGCCTAAAACGGCTCATGCCGCTACCAATACCGGTAAGGTTCCAATGAAGGTCCTCGTTACCTACATCGTAGATACCGACAAGCCTTTGGCCGAGCCGCCGAACTGAGTTTGCTCCGACGCGCCACGACTGCGCTGACCTAATTTAGCTGCCAGGAATACGAGATGAAGACGTTCGCCCGCTCAGAGATTGCCGTTTTCTTTCTGGCTATGTTGACCGCATTGGCTGCGGGTGGCATCGCTAAGGCCGATGCAAAGCGGGACATGGCCCCCTCCACCGATCTGCGCTCCCTCCCCCAAGTGCCGGGTGTGTATCGGTTTAGTGTCGGAAGTCTGCGAATTAGTGCGCTGAGCGACGGGACGGTGCCTCTGGATCTGCATCAGCTCCTACGCGGCATCAAGCCCGAAGAAGTGGACACGCTTCTACAGGATGGCTTTGCGAAGAATCCGCTGGAAACGTCTATCAATACCTATGTAATTGCGTCGGGTGAGCGTGTCGTGCTGGTCGACACGGGTGCTGGCGAGCTATTTGGCCCGGTAGGCGGGAAACTGCCGGCAAGTCTTGAAGCGGCCGGCTATAAGCCGGAACAAATCACGGATATCTTGATCACTCACATTCATACCGATCACTCAGGAGGGCTTGTGCGTGCCGAGCGCATGTTTTTTCCCAATGCAACTGTGCACGTGGCAAAGGAAGATGTTGACTACTTTTTGGACAAAAGCAAGCTCCAGAATGAGGCGGTCGGAAAGTTCGTAAAAGAGGCTTTGGCGACAGTGGGCCCTTACCTACGCGCTGGAAAGGTCAAAACTTTTAAAGGCCGCACTGAGATTCTGCCTGGCATCACCGCGATCCCCACGCCTGGACACACGCCAGGCCATAGCTTCTACCTAGTCAAGAGTGGCGACGAAAGTATCGAATTTTGGGGCGACATCATGCACGTGGGCAAGGTGCAATTCGCTAAACCAAGCGTCACGATCACTTTCGATGTCGATCAGGACGCAGCACGCGATCAGCGCATCCAACAATTTGCCCAGGCCACTAACGAACGCCAATTGGTCGCGGTGGGCCATCTGCCTTTCCCGGGAATAGGCCATCTTCGCCGTAACGGTGATGGCTACGATTGGCTGCCGGCAGAGTATAGGAATCGCGACTAAGTGCCTGACTGGGGCGATCTGCTTTAATTGCTCGCTGCGGCCTCCACGACGCGGGCGGGCACGTCGATGGGATGAGCGTTCACTAGGTGCGTAGGGTCTGATTCGGAACTCGTGCGTTCGGCATCTTTCAGGACGTCAATCAGCCGCCTTAAGGCTGGTCGAACTTGGCGGCGCGTGGGATAGTAGAGATGGTAGCCAGGGAAAGGCGCGCACCAATCTTCCAGTGCGCGTTGGAGCCGACCTTCACGAATGTAGTCTGCCACTTGGTCTTCAAATACATACGCTAAACCCATGCCGGCGAGGGCCGCGTTCACGACAAGCTGATCATCATTGAAAATCAGCCCGCCGTTCACTTTTATGTCTCTGTGCATTCCATCTGAACTAAAGCGCCAGGGCCGGCTGGGTCCATTATCGGTCATTCGATAGTTGATGCATCGGTGTTCCAGTAATTCAGATGGGGTTAGCGGGATCGATCCCAATGCAAAATAGGAAGGGGCCGCGACTACTGCGGCTCGCATCGGTCTTCCAATCGGGATTGCCACCATGTCCTTGTCTATATCCATGCCGAATTGGATGCCGGCGTCGAGACGGTTGCTTACCAGATCGGCAGCGCCGCCCTCAGCGCAAATTTCGATCTCAACCTCTGGGTTCTCAGCTAGGAACTTGGGTAGAACTGGCCAAAGCACGGTAAGCGCCGCTTGACGAGCCGCACTTACCCGAAGACGACCGACAGGGCGCTTGCGCCATCTCTCCAAGTGCGACAACTGATCCTCAATAACTTCGAGCGAAGGCCGAACTGCTTCCAAAAGCGCTTGACCCGCTTCTGTGGCGGACACGCTACGGGTTGTTCGAGCGAGCAGGGTTACTCCATACCTTTCTTCTAGGCTGCGAATAGTCCTGCTTAGTGCGGACTGAGAGATGGAGAGTCTGAGAGCGGCGCGGGTGAAGCTGCGCAGCTCAGCCACCGCTGACAGCGCAATCAAATCGGCCAGGTCGTCCATCCGCAGTGTCATTGCCGCTCCGTATGCTAAGAAATGGTCAAGGTGATCTACTGACACGCGGGAGCGCACCAATTGAGTGCGAACAGCTCCCCTTTGTGGAGGGTAGATAAACCTACTCAGTGCCTGTCAAAAACTGCTATAATTGTCAGCGACGAGTGGGCGGTTAAAACTCACTGCGATGACAGCCTCGTATAGCGGCCAAATTCTCTTTTTGATAGTTTGAGGAGGATCATTATTCCGCTTAACGGCTACTGCCAGCTCGATGGGCCGTTGGTGATTACAAGCGCCTCTGGCATTCAGCATGCCGCCGTTGATATAGGTTTGGAACTGCTACATCCGACAAAATGCGCGCCAAAAACGACAATCGGCTCATGAACACTACAGCTGGTCCAAGAGGCCGCCACGCCGTCCGAACGGGATCATCGGCCCATACGGTCGAGGTGGGGCTCTTGCTTTACCCGCGTTACCATCCGGCGATGGTTCATGGAATGACCGACCTGCTGGGGGTCGCCAGCGGCTTCTCGGTGGCACGGGGAGGGCCGCCTCTGCGTCTGACCCACTGGAAAATGGATAGTGCTGGCGCTATCACTCGCTGCCACGACACGCACCCTGGAACGGACCGCAGCCCCGACGTTCTTATCGCCCCTGCATTAGCGCCGGGTCCGACGCATCGCATTTTGGATGACGAGGAGGCCGCACCGTTTGCAAAGTGGCTGGTGGAGCGGCATGCAGAGGGTGCGACGCTAGCCTCCTCAGGTTGTGGCGCTTTCGTGTTGGCGGCGACGGGCCTGATGTCGGGTCGCTCAATGACTACTCATTGGTCCAAGGCAGATCAGCTTCAAGCGAGTTTTCCGGATGCAAAAGTTGACGCGTCAAAGGTCCTCATTGAAGACGGCGACATACTCAGCGCCGGCGGCATGATGGCTTGGACAGACTTAGGACTGCGATTGATAGACCGCATTCTCGGTCCAACCATCATGATCGAAGCAGCACAGTTCTTTCTGATTGACCCTGCAGGACGGGAGCAGCGGCACTACAGCACTTTTGCTCCCCGGCTGACTCACGGTGATGAAGCGATCTTGAAGGTGCAGCACAAGCTACAGGCAGACCCCGGCCGCTCTATCACCGTGCCAGATCTGGCACGGGAAGTCAGTATGGAGCAGCGCACATTTCTACGCCGCTTCAAGGCGGCGACCGATATGACACCCACAGAGTATGTCCAGCATCTGAGGATCGGCAAAGTGCGAGAGCATTTGCAGTTCACCAATGACCCGATCGACCGCATCGCATGGGCGATTGGCTACAGCGACGTAGCCGCATTCAGGCGGCTCTTCGTTCGACTCGTGGGCCTATCCCCGAGCGAATACAGGCGGCGATTCGGGATCCGCAGCGACAAGAAATCGCTCGACCAGTCTGCGTGAGCTTCCTAACAGTTAGTCAGTCCCGAGGTTGTGGATATTAACCTAACCTGCCGGCATCGCGCCATGTAGGTGAGGCCCAAGCACAGAATGTAACTTGGTGCCAGTCGATTCATGCTCATACGAATCGTGTTATACCGAATGTGGATAGTTCGGCTCCGCACCGAAACGAGGCGGGCTCGCTCTACCCAGGCCAGTTAGAGGTTCGATCGGCACGTGTTCTGTCGCGGCGCGAGAGACAAGCTTTGCTAGCCTTGCTTGGGTTAGCGGCTAAGGGACACTTCTCCCAAGGCGCAGCTGTCCATGGCTCCGCAGAATTGGGGAGCGCCTGCGCGTCCTCCGTAGGAATAGAGATGAATCTCCGACCGTTCAAGATTGCCATCGCTGACGAGCAGATCCATCAGTTGCACCAGCGTTTGGACGCCACTCGATTGCCTAATGCGATGAGTGCCGCGAGTTGGGAAGATGGAGCGAGCTTGGCCTTCATGCAGCGCCTGGTGCATCACTGGCGACACCGCTTCGAGTGGCGAGAGCACGAGGCACGTTTGAATCTCATGCCCCAGTTTCTGGCAAACGCTGATGGGCTGGATGTGCATTTTGTGCATCAAAGGGGCAACGGTCCGGAGCCGCTGCCGCTCGTGATGACTCACGGGTGGCCAGGGTCATTCCTTGAGTTTGAGAGGATCTTGCCCCTGCTCACCGATCCGGCGGCGCATGGGGGAAGCGCTGAGGATGCCTTCGACGTCGTGGTGCCCTCGCTGCCGGGATTTGGGTTTTCTCAGGCTCCGACGCAACCAGGAATGAGCTCGAAACGCATAGCGCAGATGTGGGCGGAGCTCATGAGCGGACTTGGGTATGACAACTTTGCCGCTCAGGGCGGAGACATTGGTGCCGGGGTTTCGACCTGGCTCGCCAGGCTTTATCCGGAGCGTCTGATAGGTCTACAACTGAACTACATTCCTGGCAGCTTCAAGCCTGCGCTGGGCGTAGGCATCGCACCGGCGTCAGCGGAGGAAGAAGCCTTCCTGGCCAAGGCGGCGGCGTGGGTGGGTAGTGAGGGGTCCTACGCCGCCCAGCAGGGCACCAAGCCTTTGACCTTGGCGTATTCCCTGTCAGATTCACCCGTCGGATTAGCAGCGTGGATCGCAGAGAAATTTCGCAGTTGGAGTGATTGCAAGGGCGATGTCGAGCTCGTTTTCAGCTTGGACGAGCTTCTTACCGAGATTTCGATCTATTGGTTCAGCGGGAACGTGGATGCCACCTTGCGGATCTACAAGGAAAATCGGGCCGAGCCGTTGGCGTTCGCCGCGAGGGAGCGCGTTACGCCGCCAATGGGCATGGCACTGTTTCCCAAGGAGCTGCCGACACCGCCGCGGTCCTGGGTGGAGCGGGTATTCGAAGTCCGCCGATGGACCTCCATGCCCAAGGGTGGGCATTTTGCGGCTTTAGAGCAGCCCGAACTGTTGGCCGAAGAGATACGGGCGTTTTTTCGGCCCTTGCGGTCGTCCTAGTCAAGCCCATAGCAACAACTTCATCAAGTGCGATCTGACGAATTCGTTTGCCGTCTTTGTGGCAACGACCGCCATATTGCCTCCGGAGTTGCAGGGCGAATAGGCGAGAAAAGAGCGGCGCATTAGGTTCGCAACTTGCATCAATGTATGTCTATTTATTCCAGTTCCACTACGGGAAATGCTTGGCATGAAGTTATGCATAGCCGGGGAAATCCCATCTCACGGCCTCTCAAGCCGTGACGGTGCTCTATCAGAGTCTGTTAGCCCACACCCAGGTGTGAAGCGGACTTTGGCCGAGCTAACATCATTGCCAAGCTAATGACAAGAAACATCACTAGATAAGCGATGATGCCGCTGGAGGAAAGTGCGGGAATGGCCGCTAGGATGAGGCTGTCGTTGCCGCCTGGGATCAAGGCGGCGCCGGTACCCATCAGGACTCCTCCGGTGAACGTTTTTCCCAGCTGACGCAGGGAAGCTCCCCGAGGACGCCAGGTGCGTTTGCGATATGCAGAGAAGATGGCGCCGGCGATGGCTGCTAGGACAGTGGCCAAAGCCACATCCTTGGTCTTGCCAAGGCCAAAGGGTAGGTGGGCAAGCAGTAGGTCTGTATAAGCCCACGCGGGCATAAGGGCATAGAGCGCGCCACCGGAGAGGCCAAGAACGACCATGCTCATCGCCGCTGTGCGCGCACCCATTGCTTTCTGCGCGCTCCTACGGAGAAAGGCGATGAGCACGACCAGCGCTAGTAGAAAGCTTGCCAGAACGAGGAGGTTCACCGGGCTTGGCGAGCTGAGGACACTCGGCTGGACTTCAAAATTTGGCCTATAGAGGCCAAGCGTCAGTAGAAAGCCTGTCGCTAGACCTAGCGGCAGGGCTAGCAATCTGGACTCTCCATTGCCCAAGCGCCCCAAAGAGCCCAGTAGGCATGCATCATTGATTAGCGCTCCTAGCCCAAAAGCGACTGCCCCCGAGAGCAGCGCAAGACTGATGCCTGTGGAGCCCGCCAACATCGTGCCAACTGGCGACCAGGCTAAGGGCACGGTAACTAACCCGGCTGCCAAGGAGGCAACGGTCAATCCCACTACTCGTCGCGCGCGGCGATGATGAACGACTTCGTGCGCCGCCGAAACGAGACAGGTTCCGCTTTGGTTAACGGAATAGCCGAGCCAAAAAGCAAGGGCCGTGGCAAGCACCGCGATCACCAGATTACTCGACAGTTCCGCAGCCCTTCCCTACCACGGGCTGCCTGAGGACCGGGCTCCTCTGGGGATGAATCTGGTCGATTGAAGAAGTTACTATCCATGCTCATATAGACATTGATTTTGTTTCGCGTTGCGTCGGAGTAGGAACACTCGATCGTCCCGAACTATCAAATAGAAGGACCTATTTGACATGCAAGGAACGTATTGCTGCTTTCAGCGATTCGGGCGTTCCGTCATATCTTTCGACAATGCGAGCCATTGATTGATCGTCTAGCAGGCCGCGATCACGCAGGCCGGCGGCCACGCCAGATCGATCTCCAGGGGAATCCCCTTGGCTTATTTTCGCGGTGAGATCGAATTGGCCAATCTCAAAATGAAATCCGCGTATCTGCCGTCGCCATTCGGACCACAGATTGGGTGCAAGCTCGTCGAGTTGCCAGCCGCTCGATGGCTCATGCGCCAGCACAAGGGTTGCGATCTGCGCTTGCAGCGTCGCATCGTCCATGTGCCTCAGCTCGCCTTGCAGCACCAGGCTCAGGTAGTTATAGGTAGGTGCCGTCTGACTGCGATCCGATCCCGCAGTTGGGAAGCTCTTATCATACCAGCTGGGCGAAATGCCAGACCCAGGGCCCTGGACCAACACTGTAATGAGAGTGCCCTCAGTCATCGAAGGCGTAATGGGGTTGATCAATGCCAAGTGAAATTGGATCGCGCCGTTCTCAGTCTCACCGGTTCGGTAGGTGAGCGGCGCTAAAGCCACTCGAGGCCCGAGGGGGCCGTTTACCATTACTGCCGCAAACGGGAAAGTTTCAACTATTTCCCTAATCAGCGATGGGTCGCGATGTTTGTATTCGCCATAGTGCATGAATCGTATCTCCGCCCGGATGTCAGTCAATGAGCAGGGGAGCGGCTAGAGCGGGTTGTCGCGCTGCTTGGCGCCGAGCAGGGCCTCGGAAGCTGTCCAGAGCGCTGCACCGAGCAGGACAAGGTCTTTGAACAAGAAGCCCGCAGTGGTCGTTTTTGGATCAATGCCTGGGGTTGTGAAGAGAAAGCTCAGGGTTCCCACCAAAGCAAAGGAGGCCATCAAGCTGCCTACCGCCGATAGCTTGGGAAACGGCTTGCGAAGGGCAATAAGAATTGCCGTAATCACTTCAATAGTGCCAATCAGGTTAGATGCGCCCTGCCTGCCCAGAGCATTGATCCAAGAGAAGAAGGGGCTGTTTTCGATCAGAGGAGCAATGGCAGCGGCTTCATAGGCGGTGAACTTGAACAAACCAAAGCCGAGGAAGATCAGGACTAGGCTGTAACGAAGAACAAACGTGCCTACATTGGCAAGTTTAGGCTGCAGGTTGTAGAGCGCGTTCATATAGCACCTCCTATTGGGGACAATGTGTGCGCCAAGCACATGTTGAATCAGGGAAAAATACACGCTTAGCGCAATGAAATTTAGGAATAAGCGGTTTGGAGTGCCAGGACAGGTGCTTTTCCAGATCCACCCCATACCCGCTTCGCATCAATGCCGGAACAGTATTCGTCAAACGCTGAAGCTGATTGGTGTTAATTGCGCATAGCGTTATGCCGAAACCGAAAGGAATACGTTCGGCAATTCAATGGCACCATCGTGCTCAGCGTGTCAGATGCTATTTGATCGATCTGAAATAAACGCATGAGCATTGGGCCACTTTTCCGATAGAGAGCGCACGCCTTATGAAGATGTCAGCCGCAGTTCTCTTGTTCCTAGGCGTCGCGCTCTTGAGTGGGTGTTCTGAGAACCCAGTGCCTGCTGTGGCTTCACCACCTGCCACCGCTTCGAACTTGGATGCCAACGGCCTACCATTGCCTGTCGCAAAGATGTCGTTCAACAAAAAGGGCGAGGCAGCAGTCCCCAAGGGCTACCGAACCTGGGTGCACGCTTACACGGCGTGGGAGCCGATTGCCCTATCGCTTTTGGACGAGAAGCTGACAGACACTCCGGAATATCACAACGTCTATATTGAACCCAATGCGTACAGGACCTTCATGAAAACTGGAAAATGGCCGGAAGGAACCTTGATCGTTAAAGAATTTAGTTTTACGAGTACAGATCCGAAAAGCTGCGACGGTCCTCCAGCGTATATTTGCAACGTATGGTTTGGTAAAGCCATATTCCAGCACGGATACACTGGCGTAGCTGTGATGTTGAAAGACACAAAACGCTACCCCGCGGAGGCCGGTGGATGGGCATACTTTTCGTATGGTCACCAAGAGCCGCCCTACAAGCCGTTCTCAGCGCCACATGCAACTGCGCGATGCGCGCAATGTCACATCGACAAGGTCGGCGAGAAGGACGACTATGTTTTCTCGGTCAACCAGCCCGGTCTGGGCCGAGAAGGCGATGACGCGATGCATAACTTGGCCGCAGCTTTGGGCGAGTGATTCTCCCCACCATTGAGCAGTTCATTCGCGTGCCCAAACACAGAATGGTATGCCAATGCCGCCACTTAGAAATAATGATGCTGGTTTGAATGCGATGCCGTTTGTCAATAAATATTCCACCGATCAGCATCAACTCGTGCTGGCATAAATGCATGCGCAAATATAGAGAATGCGCAACGGCGCATCTGGCGGGATTGGGCTGAGCGTCTGACAAAACTGACGTGCCACCTCAGCGGTGTTAGCGCTGAAACCATAACGGCCAGGAGCACGAAGTGCTGAATAAGATCAGTTTGAGCAAGTTGGCTTTGGTCGTAGCTGGGTGTCTAGCCGTAGGCACAGCGGTTTGCCAGGAGCGAGATCCTAGGGGGGGCAGATAAAAACAGGAGAAACGAAATGTCGGTCATGGCGGGCTCCGGAATCGCAAGATTCCCGCGCCCCCATTGGGTGGACCTCGGGCGCCCGGAGCCGCGTGGGGGGCGCCACCGGTGAAAGCACTGGTGACGCCGGTGCCGGGTCTGGAGATCCATGGGCTGACCGGGGTCGGACCGTTCAGCTTATTTGGCAAAGGCCAGAGCAGCGAGACGGAGAAGGCCCCACCGCCGTCCATCGCGCAGCTGTTGGCCGATGCGACGCGCGACAGCTCACCATGGAACTGCGAGCTGCGCGGGCGGCGGCTTCGAAGGAGGTGGCGTGTGAGGCTGAGGTCACCACCGCCAACGAAGAGCTGGAACAGTGGAGCAAACAGGCTTCGGTCACGGTCTATCGAAAGCGCTGCTATTTCCGGTCGATCCTGTCCGCTGCGAGGGCCAAGAGCGCAGCGATGTGCTCCAACTTGGAGGCGAAGAACGTCAGCGCTGCGGCTCCCAGCAGGACGCCGAGGCTTCCAGCGTAGACGAAGGGTGGCAAATCTTTTAGTTGGGCAAGCATTTCAGCCTTTTCAGCTGAGGTTTGGAAATTGATGACAAGTGCTCCGATTGTGGCTATCACAGATCCCATTCCGGCTCGGCGAGTCAGTCGCTTGGCCTTGGCTTCCATGTGCCTGGACCGCTCGCGCAACTTGAACGGATCGCACCCGGTCAGCTCCTGGACGATGACGTCGTCCTGCTCGATGTCCTGATCCACGCTGTTGGCTGCACGGCGGTAGCCCGTTCGCAGTGCCAGCAGCATTTCAACGATCTGGCTGATAGCCCATACCAGAAAGAGAGCTAGAACTGCGATGAGCGGGGACATCGTGAGGAAGCGAGTGACGTCCTTAGAAAGCAAGCCGAGGGCGCCCAGACCTGCCGCGACGAGCATCAAGCCCGCAGGCACCAAGGTCACTTTGAAGACACCGCGCTGAATCCTGTCGAACACGCTCGGGGGCCTAGAGGGCCGCTTGAGCTTGTCTAGGAAGGCCAAGGTGCTGGGAATGGGGACGTAGCTCAGAGCATTCATGTGGTGGTCCAGAAATGGGGCCGTTCATTTTGAAAGGCGCCAGTCTCGCTATCCGCGACAGGACTATGTCGGGCCGAACTCATGAACCGTCGGGTCGGCTTCGGCGGGGATCCACATTGCATGCCGCCTCGGCTAGGATCCCGGAGGCAGGACCATCCCTTGGGCACAAATTGCGGGTGTCCAGGTGGGAAAAGACGATCGGAATCAATGGGTTAGAGGATTCTAAATTGTGTCCCTCTCACTCCGCCAGTTGTCAAAAAGCGCCCGCAAATCAACGATTTGCGGGCGTTTTTCTTTCCTGGCCCTGGACGCTCACTTGGACACTTCCATGCGAGTAGCGCACCACTCACCCGCGGCACGCCCGGCTGCTTGTACGTTCGTTTGCGCATTCCTGCGGACCTGCGAACGCGCTTCGCGCCTGCCACCGGAGTCCAGTCCCGCCGACTGGTCCTGCAAGGCCGGTACGTCTTGCTCGGCGGATGCGCGGTGATGAGGGCGATCCCTTCTTGGGCACGTTGCGGTGGGTGACGCTTGGCGGTGATCGTGGGGCGGAACTCGTGAAGGGAACTCCGTATGGAGAAGCCGGGCGGGATCCAGCGAATAGCTCCTGAACTGGTTGAGCAGCCCTTGGCTGTAGCGCAAGTTGCCCGACGTCCTGTTCACGCAAAGCGCAAAAGCTGGGGGTGGGAGGCGCACAGCGTTCGTTCTTGCTGTTCCCATCACGCAGCCTCGTGCAAAAAGCTCCTGCCGCCCAACGATCCAACAGGGCGAGCCTTGAGAGCTGTATTCACGCATCGGGAGAGCGACATGCGCAGCATCTTGTCCGTAGCACTGCTCGGGTTGTTAGTGGGTCACGCACACGCGCAGCAAGGGGACGGCACCGACGTGCCGGCGCAGGTCCACACGTTCAAACCCGGCAAGGTGGACGCCACGCCCAGTCAAATCGCTGGGCTGAAGGTTCCGGCAGGCTTTCAAATCAGGACGTTTGCAACCGGGCTGAAGAACGCGCGCATCATTGCGGTGGCCCCCGGCGGCAATATCTACGTCTCCCGCCGCGAGCAGGGCGACGTCCTGCTCCTGAAGGATGCCAACGACGACGGCACGCCCGATGCGCCTCCCAAGGTGGTGGCCAACAGATCCGGTGCACATGGACTGGCTGTCCGCGACGGCCAGCTCTACCTGGTCACGGTCAAGGAACTGTTCGTCGCCCCGATCCTGAAGGACGGAACCCTTGGGCCGCTCAAACTGCTGGTGGGCGACCTGCCGGATGGCGGGCAGCACCCGAACCGGACGATGGCGTTCGGTCCTGACGGCATGCTCTATCTGAGCATCGGCTCGACCTGTAACGCGTGCAATGAAACCAATCCCGAGCACGCGACGCTGCTGCGCATGTCCCCGGACGGCAAGTCCCGCACCATCTTCGCCAACGGCCTGCGCAACACCATCGGCTTCGACTGGGATCCCACCACCGGTGAACTGTGGGGCATGGATCAGGGCATGGATTTTCTGGGCGATGAGGTCCAGCCCGAGGAACTCAACCACATCGTCAAGGGCAAGCAATACGGCTGGCCCCATATCTGGGGCAAGGACGGGGCCAACCCGCAGAGCACGCCGCAGGGCGAGATGACGAAGCAGCAGTGGGCGGCCATCAGCGAACCGATGGTCCTGGGCTACACCGCCCATGCCGCCGCCATGCAGTTTCACTTCTATCGTGGCGCGTCCTTCCCGGCCGATTACCGGGGCGATGCCTTCATCACCTTCCGCGGGTCGTGGAATCGGAAGCCGGCATCCGGCTACGAGGTGGTGCGACTGAAGTTCGAGAACGGCAAGCCTGTCTCGTTCGAACCGTTCGTTACGGGATTCCTGACCGAGGGCGGCACGAAGCACTTTGCGCGGCCAGTAGGTCTGGCAGAAACGGCCAGCGGTGCGCTGCTGGTCTCCGACGACGCCAATGGCGTCATCTACCGCATCTCGGCGACGGGCGCGCCTGCGCGAGGCGCTGCGCCTGCGCAACCCGATCCAGCGCCGGCAGCCTCGCTCGAGAAGCAGGTCAACCAGGGCAACGGCGTGCCGCTTGCCCTGGCTCGCCCTGAAACGAGCGCCAAGGGCGCGCTCGCCGTCACTGCCGCCGCCTTTGCGAGCGGCGCTGCGATGGACAAGCGCTTCAGCGACTACGCGGACGGCGTCTCGCCGGCACTGTCATGGAACGCGGTTGCCAACGCCAAGTCCTATGTCGTGATCGTGGAAGATCCCGACGCCAAGCCGATCACGCCGTTCGTCCACTGGGTCGCCTGGAACATTCCCGCGAAGGTCACCCAGCTGCCCGAAGGCCTGCAGGAGCAGATGCGCCTGACCGAACCTGACGGGGTGATGCAGGGCGTGACGAGCCGGGGTTCCGTTGGCTACTACGGGCCGCATCCGCCGGTGGGCGATCCTCCGCACCATTATCACTTCCAGGTCCTTGCACTCGACACGATGCTGGATGTGAAGCCTGGCGCGACCCGGGATGAGGTGCTTGCCGCTGTGGCGGGCCATGTTCTGGCGAAAGGCGAAACGGTGGGCACCTACGCGCAGACCGTCGCCCCACCGAAGTAACCGACAGGGCAGATCGACGCCAATGGCCGCATCCGGCGGCGGCCGGCGCAAAGAGCCCTTTGCCGCGTCTGCGCAGGCCTGAATCAGTTCGGTTCGGCGACGATGAGATAGTCGTCGCCGTGACGCAGCCCGCCGAGTTGCTTGCAGGTGGCCAGGGCACGGGCCTGGACGTCGGCCGCATGCCGGTGCAGGGCAACGGCCAGGCCGCGGTCGGGGAGCTTGTCGATCGCGCGCATGCACATGGCCAACTGGCTGTGGATGAAACGCGGGCCGTAGGTGATCGGCAACAGCCGTGCGTCCACGATGCGGAAGCCGGCTGCCTCCAGGCTTCGCAGCGACCAGTCGAGAGGGTATTCGCGGTAGGGGCTGTCGCCGGCCAGCAGCAGGCAGGCGTCGCGCAGGCGACCGATCTCGTTGACGATGCGCCCGGCAGTCGTATCGGGCCTCCCGTGGATATACGGCTGCAGGCCGATGACGTACAGGCGCTTGGCGACCAGCGGCCGAAGCCGCCCGAACAGCTGGCCCTGCCAATAGGGCGCGAAGCCCTCGACGGCGCCCAGCAGGTAATCGGCCAGCACCGTGTCGAAGCGCTCGCCGCCCAGCAGCTCCGGATCCATCCAGTTCCCGACCACCAGCCGATCCTGCGCTCGCGGCGGTGCGGCCATGGCCTGCGCGGTTTTCTCGCGCATCTGCGGCGAGCCGGTCACGGCGGTCCAGCGTTCGGTGGCCAGGGTTTCCAGCCAGCGGATCGAAGACGGTCCGGTCCCGGCATCCAGGAAGGAGCCCCACGGCCGGTGGCCGTGGAGTTCTCCGACGCGCTCGTACAGCGTCATCCGTGAGCCCCGCTCAGAACGTGTAGCTGAAGCCGACGCTGACGTTGCGCCCCGGTTGCGGCACGGTGTCGGCCAGGAACGAGGCATGGTTCCAGACCTGCTCGTCCAGCAGGTTGCTGCCGCGCAGGAATACGCGGCTGCTGCCACCGGCGAACGCGTAGGCCACGGTCAGGTTGAGCATGTCGTAGGCCGGGGTTCGTGTTTCATAGTCGGCGATGTGGGTCTGGCGGTTGACACGGTACAGTTCCAGCTCGCCGTCGAACCGGCCCATGGCCAGGTTGGCGCGGCCGCCGAAGCGTGCGGCGGGAATGCGCGGCACGTCGCCGCCGCCATCGGCGAAGCGTGCGCGCGTGCGATCGCCGAACAAGGTGCCGGACAGCCGCTCGTTGAACTGATAGCCGAGTTCGGCTTCCACGCCGCGGAACTCCACGTCGGCCTGGGTGTATTTGATCAGCCGGAAGGCTTCGAACTGGTCCAGCGTGCGCGCGTAGATGTAGTCGTCCACGTCGTTGGCGAACGCGCCGAGGCTGAAGGTCAGCGGTCCTTCGGTCTTGCGCAGCATCAGCTCGGCATTCTTCGAGGTCTCCTCGCCGTAGCCGGCGTCGTTGGCGGTGCCCCCGCACGTGAGCGCGCTGCGCAGCAGGCCGCATTCGTAGGTATTGGTCGCCATGTGGATGCCGCGCGCATACAGTTCCTGCGCATGCGGCAGGCGCTGGGAGCGGGACAGCGAGAAGGTGAGCGAAAGGTCCGGACGGAACGACCAGATCGCCGCGCCGGAGAACGAACTGGCGGTGTCGTCGAACTTCGGCCGATTCCGCGCGTCGTCGCGCGGCTGGTGGCTCAGCCATTCGTGGCGGCCGCCCAGTTCGAAGTGCCACCGGTCGTTGACTTCCAGGTGCTCGACCAGGAACAGGCCGGTGGAGCGGGTGTCCACCGTCGGCAGGAACGCCTCCACGCCGGAGGCGCTGAACGTGGCGTCGGCGTGCTGCACGCCGAAGATGCCGGTCCAGCCGCCCAGCGGCACATGCTCGAGCTCGACGCGGCTGTCGTAGCCCTTGTTGGCGAACGTGGTGGTGACCTCTGCGCCTTCCAGTTCGTCGTGGCGGTAGTCGGTGTGGTTGGCGCGGAAGCGGATGCGGCGGATGCCGGGAAACGGATCGCGGTATTCGCCGCGCAGGTCGATGCGCTTGCTCTTCAGGTCGATGGCGGCCACGTGCTCATCATCATGTTCGTGGTCGTGGTCGTGGTCGTGGTCGTCGCCGTCGGCGTGGTCGTGCGAGCCGCAGTGCAAGGCGCTGCCGTGCGGGTGGCAACCTTCGTATTCGTGGCTGTGGCCGGGCAGGCCGTAGTGATCGTCGCGGTAGGAGTACGACAGGCCGACATAGCCGTTGTCGGTGACCCACGCGGCGCCGACGCTGCCATTGCTTGAACGGCTGAAGGTGCCGTCCACCCGCGATTCGTCCAGGTCCGGCGCGCGGTAGTCGTCGGTATCGCGGTATGAGCCCTCGGCGTGCAGCACCAGGTTGGCGCCCGCCTGGCCGGTGACGGCGGCGGCGCCGACGCGCTCGTCGGCCACGCTGTTGCCACGGATCAGGAGGCGTCCCTCCAGGCCGTTGTCCGGCAGCCGGTTCGGGATCCGGTTGTCCAGCACGTTCACCACGCCGCCGATCGCGCCGCCGCCATAGAGCAAGGTGGCCGGGCCGCGCAGCACTTCGATGCGTTCGCCCAGCAGCGGATCGACGGTGACCGCGTGGTCCGGCGAGATGTCCGATGCGTCCAGGACGGCGGAACTGTCCGACAGCACCTTGACGCGCGGGGCGGTCTGGCCGCGGATCACTGGGCGGCCGGCGCCGGCGCCGAAATTGTCGGCGCGCACGCCGGGCAGCCCGTCGAGCACTTCGCCCAGGGTGCCGCCACCTTGCTGGAAGATCCTGTCCCCGCCGATGACGCTGACCGGCGAGGCGACCTTGCTGGCGTCCTCGGCCATGCCGGTGACGTGGAGGGTGTCCAGGGTGGAGGCAGACGCGGGCGAAGTTTCGGCGCGCGCGTGCTGCGGGAACAGAGCGGTGGCCAGCAGGGCGGTGGCGATGCTGGCGGCGAGGGCGTTGCGGTTGGTCGTCATGCGGATTCCATGGCTTCAGTAAAGGCCGGCAGTGGCGAGTGGGTCTACGAGCGCCTGGACGCTTCGCGCACCGCGCTGCATCGCTGCAACGCGTTCGGCACATGCCGTGATTGCAAGGAGTGCCTCAGGCTTATGTAACTTTATAACATAACAATAATGGTCGCCAGGGCTGGTGCAGCCGGCGGCCTCGAAAGGAGTTGGCTGTCGCTTGGGTCGGATGCTCGGTCCTTGGCGTGTTTCGGAAACAAGGGCATGTACTGCGAACCGAGAGGCGCGCCGTTGTGCACGTCGCCTGTTGCTGGCCTGGGGTCGGTTGCTCGGCGCCCTGAGCCTTCGGATGCGTGCGTATCCGGGCCACGCCATCCATCGCTGACGTGGCGTTGTCCGGCCGCACCGGCGCGACACGGCAAGCGCTGCAGGGATCCGCGCCTGGGACGAGCCGGACGAACAGTGACGCCGTGTCCCGGAGGCAGACGCTGGTCGATTGACGTTATGAAATAACGTTACAATTGAGACGGGTTCCCTCAAGGGATGGGCAAAGCGCGGTGCCTCACGACCCAATTCGCGCACCCACCCAACTTGCGGCCTCCTTCGTGATCAAAACCCGTTTTCGTTCCGGCATCGGCTGGTTCCACCTTCGCTCCGGAAAGGGTGGGGTCCTTCAACTAGGCGTGCTTTCCGCCGCGCTCACATTCGCGGGCGAGGTTGGCGCCCAAGAGCCGGAGCCGGACGAGAAACAAGGGGACGTCTCGGAGCTTTCCACGGTCAATGTGCGCGGCAAGCGCGAGGGCACCACGGAGGGAACCGGTTCCTACACGAGCCCGGTCGTCACCTGGGGCGGCAAAGCGCCCGTCGCGGTGTTGGACATCCCCAATTCGGTCAGCGTGATCACGCGACAGCGTATCGAGGACCAGAATCTGGTCACGGTCGAAAGCGCGCTTCGCGAGGTCACCGGGGTCACGGTCACGCCCTGGGATGGCGCGACCAGCCAGATCCGTTCGCGCGGCTACAACCTGGAAGGGTCCTATGACGGCATTCCGGCATACGGGGCCCTGTCCGCGTTCCAGCAGTTCGACCTGGCGATCTACGACAGGGTGGAAGTGCTGCGGGGGCCTGGCGGCATCTTCCAAGGTTCCAGCCAACCGGGGGGCGTGGCCAATTTCGTCCGCAAGCGTGGGCGCGACGCGTTCGGCGGCTCGTTGGCCGTGTCGGCGGGCTCCTGGTCCAATTACCGCGGCGAAGTGGACGTGGGCGGCCCATTGAACGACGGCGGCTCGTTGCGAAGCCGTGTGGTCGTGTCCTCCCACCGTCGCGAATATTTCTACGACCAGGCCGATTCGAGCAAACATCTGTTCTACGGCACCCTGGACTACGACCTGGGCGCCAACACCACGTTGTCGCTGTCGGCGACGCAGCAGAAAGACGACGTCATGCCGTATTCGGGCTTGCCGGCGTACACGAACCAGCAGTTCCTGGACGTGCCCCGTTCCACCTACGTCTACCCAGACTGGGTCATCCAGAAGTGGGACAAGGATTCGCTGTCCCTGGATCTGGAGCATGGCTTCGAGGGCGGCTGGTCGCTCAAGGCGCGCGCGAGCCGCCAGACGCTGGATTGGTACTACAAGGACAGCTACCCGACCACCGGCGTCAACCCCGCCACCGGAACCGTGGCCAGCTATGCGCGCCGACAAAGCGACAACGGCGAAGTCCGGCATGGCCTGGACGTATTCGCCGCAGGCCCTTTCATGATGTGGGGGCGCGAGCACCAGGCGCTGGTCGGCGCCAACGTCGAGGAATACGAGAGCACGACGCGCTCGGGCCAGGGCGCCCCGATACGCAATGTTCCGATCGCCGACCCCGATCTCGTCGAGAACATTCCCATCGCTTACACCTCCGGCTTCAACTCCATCACCCGGCAAGGCGGCGCCTATGGCCAGCTGCGCCTGGCCCTGACCGACCGGCTCACGGGCGTGGCCGGAGGACGGTGGAGCGAGTTCTCGGTGAAGAACCGGTCGGTCGCCCCGCAACCGCTCACCCGCTGGGTCGACGGCGCCAAGGTCGATGGCGAGTTCACGCCTTACGCGGGTGCGGTCTATCACGTCACGGAGCGTCTGACCGCCTATGGCAGTTACGCCGACACCTTCATTCCGCAGACGCAACGCAAGGTGTCCGGCGAAGCCATCGATCCGCGCGTTGGCAAACAGATGGAACTGGGGACGAAGGCGAGCCTTCGCGGGGGCGCGTTGAACCTGTCTGCCGCGGTATTCAAGACCCGGGACGTGAACCGCTCCTACCCGGACCCGTCCAACCCCGGCTTTTTCCTCCAGGCCGGAGAGGTGGAGGTCAAGGGGTGGGAACTGGATGCGAGCGGCAGCCCGCTGCCCAATCTGCAGCTGACCGCCGGCTACACCCAGCTGCGCACACGGTACGTGGCGCATCAGTCATTCCCGGAGGGCGCGCGCTTCAGCCTCTTCGAGCCGCGGCATTCGTTCAAGCTGTTCGCCCATTACCGTTTCGAGGAAGGCGTGCTGGCCGGGCTGTCCCTCGGCGGCGGCGCCCAGGTATCCAGCGGCACCGTCGGCACGGGGGTGGAAGGGGTGAGGGAGCAGGGCGGGTACGCGGTCGCTAGCGCCCATGCCGGGTATCGGTTCACCGACCGCTTGCGGGTGACGCTGGCGGTCAACAACGTTTTCGATCGCCATTACTACGAACGCGTTGGCGGGCTGAACACCTACAACACGCCGGGAGAGCCGCGGAACGTCATGGTCACCGTGCGCAGCGCTTTTTGACCGGGCTGCCGGTCCATGACGCTGACCGCCCGGGACGTCTGGTGCCTGGTCCGACCGTACTGGGTGTCCGACGACCGTTGGCGTGCCTACGGCCTGCTTGCGACGATCGTCGGGCTGGACGCCTTGCTGACCTACGTCGGGGTCCGGCAGACGTACTGGCAGAAGAACTTCTTCGATGCGCTGGTGGAGCGGGATCTGGACGCGTTCTGGCGCCAGATGCTGGAACTGGTGTTCATCGTGGCCGGTATCGTGGGCGCCGGAACCGCGAGGGTCTGGTTCGAGCAGGCCCTGGAGATGCGCTGGCGACACTGGCTGACCACGGTCTACCTTGATCGTTGGCTCGGTGGCACGGCCTACTGGCGCATCGAAAGCGAAGGCCTGGTGGACAACCCCGACCAGCGCATCGCCGACGATCTCAGGCTCATGGCCAGCGATACCCTTCGACTGTCGGTGGGCGCGCTCCACTATGCGGTCGACTTCTTTACGTTCGCCGCCATGATCTGGGGCTTGTCCGGCGCGCTGTCCTTTACGCTGGCGGGGTTCGATGTCCATATTCCGGCGTACATGCTGTGGGCGGCCGTGCTCTACGCCGTCGCCGGGTCGGTGCTGATCGAGTGGATCGGCCGTGGGCTGGTCGCGGTGGACTACGAGCAGCAGCGCCGGGAAGCGGATTTCCGGCACCTGCTGGTGCGGGTCCGCGAGCATGCCGCCCAGGTCGCGATGATGCGCGGCGAGCCCGCGGAGTCGGCCGGTCTCAAGCAGGCATTCGGGGCGATACGCAGCAACTGGCGGTGGGTGATGGGCTATACCAAGCGCATCACGGCCATGAATGCGCTTTACGTGCAAAGCTCGATGGTGCTGCCCTATCTCATCACCGGCCCGCGTTATTTCGCCGGCGAGATCACGGTAGGAACGGTGATGCAGCTCAACAGCCTGTTCAACCGGGTCCGCGGCGCCTTGTCCTGGTTCGTCTATCGCTACAAGGACCTGGCGCTGCTGCGGTCGGTGTTCCAGCGGTTGGTCGAGTTCGAACGGGCGACAGGGAGCCAGGGCCAGGACCCCACCGGCATTCGCGTCAGCGTTGGCGAGGGCGATACCCTGCAGATCCGCGACCTCACGCTCGCGTTGCCGGACGGCGAGCCGCTGGGCCATGTCGGCCATCTGCAGATCGCCCCGGGAGAGCGTGTGCTGGTTCACGGCCCCTCGGGGTCGGGGAAGTCGCTGCTGCTCAGCGCCGTGGCCGGCCTCTGGCGCCACGGCAGGGGCGACATCGTGTTGCCGCAGGGCAAGGTGATGTTCGTGCCCCAGCGCAGCTACTTGCCGAGCGGGACGCTGCACGCCTGCCTGGCCTATCCGGCGGTGGAGGATTCGCTGGCGTATCCCGATGCCGTCGCGGCCTTGTCCGCAGTCGGGCTGGCAGGCTTGGTCGCGGAGCTGCCGCGGCGGGAGCACTGGATGCGACGCTTGTCTCCGGGCGAGCAGCAGCGCTTGGCATTCGCCCGGATCCTGCTGCGGAAGCCCGATGTGCTTTTCCTGGACGAGACCACCTCGGCGCTGGATCTGGACGCCGAGGCGATGCTGTATGCGCTCCTGGTCGAGCGCATGCCTGGCTGCGCGGTCGTCAGCGTCGCCCATCGGCCCAGCTTGGGGCGGTTCCATACGGTGACGGTGGCGTGGAACGGAACAGCGGCGCGGTCAGCGCAGGCGTTTTCAGGGCCAGCGTTGGACGGTTGAAGATGGGCGCGCCTGGAGAGCTTGCCGGGCGTACCATCGAATGGAAAACCGCTGCCATGGCTGCGGGCACCCCGGCGGTGATGCTGGATGCGCTGCGTCGAGGCCATGCATTGCTCGCCTGGGCGCGGCTTGATGAGTGCCAGTGGCCGAACCTTAGCCGCTATTCGATCGCCTCCACGCCCAGTCGCTCGAGGTTCTCGAGATGGTCCCGCATCTCCTTGAGCCGCTCAGGGGCGTGGCCGTTCCAATCGGCGACCTCGCCCAGGATGCGCAATGGCTGCCGGCAGCGGTACGACTGGGTGGGGTTGCCGGGGAAGCGCTTGTCCGTGAGGTTCGGATCGTCTTCGATCGGCCCGGTAGGGGCCACGATGTAGATCCTGCCGCGACCTTCGCCAACGGCCAGCTCGGCGCCCCAGATGGCCGCATCGAGCGTGGCGGTCAGGTAGACGAAGGTCGCCTGTTTCCTGTTGCCATAGTTGGAGGCGTAGCCCGCTTCGATCAGCTCGCCGACCTTCAGGTCGGCCTTTGTGCCGTGGTAATACGTTTGCCCGTCCATCATCGTTGCTCCGGTTCCTGCCGTTTCGACAGGCCGGCGATGCTGCGCCACGCAGGGGGCCTTGCCGCAAGTCCCCCTGCGTTGTATAAATTCATGGTGGGGAGGCGCGCGGCGCCTCCCTTTTTGTTTTGCGCGCGGGGCCTTCCTTGGTACGAGAGATCCAAGGCTTCGAAAGCTCCAGCCAACCCGCTGCCGGCGCCCGGCGCCCGGCGCCCACATGCTGGGCAACTTCAGTGTCGGCGACGTGGTGCGACCAGCGGTAAGGAGAAACGCGTGGAACAGCCGTGCCGAGGCGGCACGCGGCGGCTTCAGCGTTGTGCGGGTGCGGGCGAGCGTGCGGCCGGGGCGCTGCCGGTCTCGCGATCGTAGCCGGGGTGGCCGGGATCGGTGGTGCGTGGCGAGCCGGCCTTCGGGCTGGGCCGGGCGCTTTCCTGCCAGGCGCGGTAGAGCAGGTCGCGCAGCATCGCGGCGCCGTCTCCGGCGGTCAGGTAGACCATCTCGCGGCCTGCCTGGCTGCCGGCGCCGGTGAACGCGCCTGCCTTCTCCAGCTGGTACAGCTTCTCGACCCGGCTGGTGCCGACATCCAGGTAGGCGAGGATCAGCTCGAACACGTCGCCCTGCTGCCGCGCCAGCGCCGGCATGCGCCGCATCAGGTCGTCGGCGCCCAGTTCGATGCGGTCCACGAACTCGGACTCGTAGCGGCCATGCACCTTGGGATCGCGGGTGTAGCCGTGCGGGTTGTCGCCCTGCCAGCCATCGTGATGGATGCTGTCGTGCTGCGGCTGCGCGCCGTCGCCGATGTAATGGCCGAACCAGCTCACGTAGAACGCGCAGGTGCGCTCCAGTTCGGTGCTGTCCTGGCCCTTCTCGCGCAGCGCACGGATCTGGCGCATGGTCGCGACCAGGCGTTCGTAGCCTTCCACCGCCGCGTAGGGCAGGGTGCCGGTCCAACGCACGTTCATCAGCTTGGCGCGTTCCGGGTCGCTCGCGGCGATGCGCTGCTGTTCCTTGTACAGCGCGATCACGAACGCATAGCGCGAGCGTGGTGGATGCCGCATGAACGCGAATTGCTCGCGGAACCAGCCGTGGTTCGGATCCTCCTCGATCTTGAGGAACGGCTCGGATTCGCTGCGCCAGCCATCGGGAAGGGTGGCGCCGTCGGCGATGACGTCGGCATAGGCCTGCAGGAACAGCGGGCCGTCGGCGGGCAACGCCTGCACCGCGGCGCGGTCGATCGCCGCGTGTCCGCGCTGGCCCCAGGCCAAGGCGTCGGGGGACATCGAGCAGGCCGCGGCGAGCACGGCCCAGGCAAGGCGATACGGTTTCATCGAAGCTCCTTGGCGCTGCGGCCACGCCGGCGCACGGCGTGGCCGCGCGACCGATCAGAAATGGTAGGTGACCACCAGCCGCGTGTTGCGCTCGAAGATCGGCCGGCCATAGATCGGCTCGCGGGTGCCCTGGCCGGAAATGGTGTCGGTGCGCGGATTGCCTTCGGTCAGCGCGAACTCGTTGGTCAGGTTGTCGACCGCGAGCTGGAAGTCCCATGGGCCGGTGCGCGCCATCAGGTTCGCCGCCAGCGTCTGGTAGGCGGCCAGTTCGGTGGTGTTCTCCAGGTCCGCGTAGCGCTTGCCGACGTAGGCGTAGCGCAGCGACGCCTCCCAGTCCAGCGCGCCGGTGCTGAAGTACAGCGTCGGCCCGGCGTTGCCGTAGAGCTTGGGCTGGCGGTTGGGGCGGTTGCCGTCGACGTCGACCCTGGCCACCGCGCCGTTGTTGACGACCTCCGACAGGCTGGACACCTGCGTGTCGTTGTAGGTCAGGTTGGCATCGAAACGCAGCCAGGACGCCGGCGTCCATACCGCCGCCAGTTCGATGCCGGGGTTGGTCACGCTGCCGCGGTAGTCCTTGGACTGGGCCGCGCCGGTGGCCGGGTCGACCGCGCTGGTGCTGATGTTGTAGGGCGAATACTTGGTGTAGAACGCCGTGGCGAACACGTCCAGGGTATCGAAGTTGAGCTTGGCGCCCAGCTCGTACTGCTCGGCCATCGGAATGTTGACGTTGCCGGCGTTGGCGCCTTCCGAAGGCGCGCGATGCGCGCGCGACACGCGCCCGTACAGGCCGACGGTGTCGGTGAGGTCGTAGTTCAGCCCCGCGGTCCAGTTGGTCACGCCGACATCGAGCGCGGTCGGCGTGCGCGTGCCGGTGAACACGCGTGCGGCGTCGTCGGCCAGCGTATCGGCCATGTCGAGATTGCCGGTCGCGCGGTCCATGCTCCACGCGCGGAAGCGGTAGCGCTCGTAGCGCACGCCGCCTTCCAGGCGCAGCTTGTCGGTCACCTGCCAGGTGTCGGCGATGTATGGCGCCAGCATGCTGGTATAGGCCTTGCCCTGGGTGCGGTCGGCGCCGTAGATCACCACGCCGTCCCGGGTGACGCCGCCGACGCGGTTGCCGGCGGCATCGTAGGCCACCAGGTCGATCATGCGCGGGTTCTGCCGCGTCTCGAACAGGTAGCTCTGGTAGCGCGAATCGTAGGCGCGCGCGTAATACGCGCCGTACAGGCCGAGGGTGACGTCGTGCTTGTCGCCGCCCCAGTCGAAGCTGCGGGTCATGCGCAGGTCGTCGGCAAACGAATCAGCGCGCACGTTCATCGCCCGGTACTGGCCCTGGATGACCAGGCCGTTGCTGCTGGCCGGATCGAACGCGCTGCCGTCGTCGGTGTAGACGTAGCGCAGCGAGGCGGTGCCGGCAAACGCGCGCGACGCGGCGGCGAAGCGGCTGTTGGCGTAGGCCTGCGCATCCTGCGGCGCGTTGCTGGAATACAGCGCGTCGAAGGTCATGTCCAGGCGGTTGATGACGAACTTGTTGGACAGGTTCCAGCCGCTGTCCAGCGCCAGATCCAGGTTCACCCCGGCGTGGTTGAACTTCATGTGGCGGCCGTCGGACAGGTCGCGGGTTTCGGCGAACGGCTGGCCGGCGGCATCGCTGGCGACGATGCTCGCATGGCGCAGCGCGGACGTGCTCAGGGTGCCGGTGAAGCGGTCGATCAGCGGGTCCAGCGACACCGAGGTGTCGCGCGGGTCGTACAGCGGGATCGGCATGTAGAACGCGTTCTTGTCGTCCAGGTGCTTGAAAGAGAACGTTACCTTGCCGTTTTCGAATTTGCGCGTGAGGTTCATGCGGAACTGCCCGCCTTCGTCGGCCGGGAAGTCCACGTCGCGATAGCCATCGTTGCGGCGGATGAAGCCGCCGGCGGCCAGGTAGGTGTCCTTGCCGACCGGGCCGGCCCAGTAGCCGTCCAGCCGGTACAGGCCGGTGTCGCCGACGGTGGTGCGCACCGCGCCTTCGGGCGTGTCGCCGCCTTGCCGGGTGACGAAGTTGATGATCGCCGCGGCATTGGAGGCGAACACCGGCGAGGGCCCGCCGCGCACCGTCTCCACCGATTCGGTCATCAGGTCCGGGCGCACCAGGCCCTCGGTCTTGTAGAAGTAGCCGTTGTTGTCCGGGTACGGCGAAATCCCGTCCTCCTGGATCACGGTGAACGAGCCTTCGTCGGGAATGCCGCGGATGCGATAGACGTTCTGCACTTCGCCGCCGGTGGATTCGGCGTAGATGCCGGGCATCGAGCCGACCAGGCTCGCCAGGCTCAGCGGGGCGAGCTTGTCGATCTGCTCGGCGCTCATCGAGGTGATGGCGTAGGACGCCTCGAACTGGCTCTGCGCCTGTCCGGTGCCGGTGACGATGAGCTTGTCCATCGAGAAGATGCCGTCGTCGCTCTTGCGGCCCGATGCCGTCGTCGCGGCCTGCCCGGTACCGCTCGCTTGCGCCGCGGGAGCGGCTTGCGTTGCCGGTGAGGCGTCCTGCGCGGCGGCCTGGGCCGCCGCCAGCATCAGCGCGATGCCGATGCCGGCCGCCAGTGGTCGATGCATCGAAACGAGGGGCTTGCCGGACGCAGCTCGGACACGCTTGGACATCATGTTTCGTGTGTTCCTGGGAAGGAGGAGAACACAGCCCAGTGTGATGCCGGCACGTTGCAGCGCCGTTGCATTGTGTCGATCCATGCCATGTGCGCGAGCGTTGGCGAGTGGGAAGCGGCCAGTGCGCACCTGGTGCGCAGGCCGTCGCATCGGCCGATCCGCATCGTGCATGTGGAAAAACCCGCCGGAAAGGCGGGTTTTTCCGTTGCAGCCGGCGTCCGCGGCGGCGGATCAGCGCGGCAGATCGAACAGCAGGATCTCCGCATCCTTCGCATCGGCGAGCGTGAGCTGCGCCGCGTCGACGATCTGTGCCGCATCGCCGGTCTGCAGCGCCTGGCCATCGACCGTCAGCGAGCCGCGGATCACCTGCACGTACGCGCCGCGTCCGTTCGCCAAGGCATGCACGATCGGCGCGTCGCCGTCGAGGATCGCCGCATAGATGCGCGCGTCTTGGTGGATCAGCACCGCGCCGTCCTCGCCGCGCGGCGCGGCGATCAGGCGCAGCTGCCCGCGCTTGGTTTCCGGGGCGAAATGCTTCTCCTCGTAGCTGGGCTCGATACCGGCCTGCTCCGGCATCACCCAGATCTGCAGGAAGTGCACCGGCTCGCTGGCCGAATGGTTGAACTCGCTGTGGCTGACGCCGGCGCCGGCGCTCATGCGCTGCACGTCGCCGTAGCGCAGCACCGAGCCGTTGCCCATGCTGTCCTTGTGCTCCAGCGCGCCGTCCAGCACGTAGGAGATGATCTCCATGTCGCGGTGCGCATGGGTGCCGAAACCCTGGCCCGGCTGCACGCGGTCCTCGTTGATCACCCGCAGCGGGCCGAAGCCCATGTGCCGAGCATCGTGGTAGTGGCCGAAGGAGAAGGTGTGGCGCGAGGACAGCCAGCCGTGCTCGGCGCGGCCACGGGTATCGCTCTTGCGGATCTGAAGCATGGGAATCTCCTGGTGATGGCATGGATGTGCAAACATTTCGACAAGGTCGGCCGCGGCGGTGTTCGATCGATTTGCCGCTGCCTTCCTGTTGCCGGCAAGTATCCAGGCTGGCCGCCGGTTTGAAAAACGGATAGATTCGGCTCCTATCATCGAAAAAATCGAATGCTCAAGATCAGTCTCGACGCGCTGCAGATCATCGACGCCATCGACCGCCGCGGTTCCTTCTCCGCGGCCGGCAAGGCGTTGTACAAGGTGCCGTCGACGATCTCCTACACCGTGGCCAAGCTCGAGCAGGACCTGGGCGTGCAGCTGTTCGAGCGGCTGGGGCCGAAGGTGGCGCTGACCGCCGCCGGCGCCGAGTTGTTGCGCGAAGGGCGGCACCTGCTTCGCGCCGCCGGCGACCTGGAACTGCGCGTGCGCCGCGTCGCCTCCGGCTGGGAAACCGAGTTCGTGCTCGGCCTGGATTCGGTGTTCGCGCCGGACTGCCTGGCCGAGGACATCGCCGCGTTCTATGCGGTGACCGACCAGACCCGGCTGCGGGTGCTGCAGGAGTCCCTGTCCGGCACCTGGGAGGCCTTGCTCGACCGCCGCGTGGACCTGCTGGTGGGCGCGGCGGGCGAGGGTCCCAGCGGTGGCGGCTATGTCGCCGAGCCGTTCGGCACGTTGCCGTTCGTGTTCGTGGTCGCGCCCGCGCATCCGCTGGCGCAGGCGGCCGAGCCGCTCGGCCGCGCCCAGCTCGCCGAGCACCGCGCCATCGCCGTCGCCGATTCGGCGCGGCGGCTGCTGCCGCGCACGGTGGGCCTGCTGTTCGGCCAGGACACCCTGACCGTGCCCGACATGCCGAACAAGTACCGCCTGCAGCTGGCCGGGCTGGGCTTCGGCTTCCTGCCCGAGCCGTACGCGCGCGCCGCGCTGGCCGACGGCAGGCTGGTGCAGAAGGCGGTCGAGGAGCCGAAGGCCGACGAGGTGTTCCAGCTGGCCTGGCGCAGCGGCGAGGAGGGCGCCGCGCTGGCGTGGTGGCGAGCGCGCATGCGCCGGCCCGGGGTCTTCGATGCCTGGATCGCGCGGCTGCTGGCCGCGTTGGGCTGACCGCCGCGCGCGGCGGCTTGCGGTGCGCGGAACCTTGCGGCCGATGGGCGGCTGCGTTCCGTCGGTGGCCCGTGGTCTGCCGTCCGCTGCGCCGCGCGCGGGCGGATAATGGCCATCCCCTCACTTGCGGCACGGACATGGCCTTGCAGGAACTGATCGAGCGCTACGGCTTGGGCCTGGTGTTCGTCAACGTGTTGGCGCTGTCGCTGGGACTGCCGGTGCCGGCGATCCCGACGCTGGTCCTGGTCGGCGCGACCTACGCGCTGCTCGATGCCGGTTCGGTCGGGCTGGCGCTGTCGTGCGCGCTGGCGGTGTCGCTGCTGGCGAGCCTGATCGGCGACCTGGTCTGGTTCCTGGCCGGGCGCCGCTACGGCAACCGCACCTTGCAGTCGCTGTGCCGGTTGTCGTTGTCGCGCGATACCTGCATGAAGAAGACCGAGCGCTTCTACGGACGCTGGGGCGTGCGCGTGCTGACCGTGGCCAAGTTCGTGCCGGGCCTGTCGATGGTGTCGGTGCCGATGGCTGGCGCGATGCATGTGCGCACGGCGCAGTTCCTGCGCTACGACGCGCTGGGCGCGCTGCTGTGGGCCGGCACCGGGCTGCTGCTGGGGCTGCTGTTCGCCGATCAGGTCGAGCAGCTGCTGGATCTGCTGAGCGTGATGGGGACGCGCGCGATGCTGGTGGCCGCCGCGTTGCTGGCGGCCTATGTGGGCTATCGCTGGTGGCGGCGGCACACGCTGCTGAAGTCGCTCGATGCGATGCGCATCGACGTGGACGAACTGTACGCGCTGATGCAGGGCGAGGCGACGCCCGTGGTGCTGGATATCCGTGCGAGCGGCTATCGCGCGCTGGAGCCGCTCGCGATTCCCGGCGCGCGCGCGGTCGACGACCGGCGTATCGACGACATCGTCCAGGCGTTGCCGCGCGACCGCAAGATCGTGATCTATTGCGCCTGCCCGAACGAGGTTTCCGCGGCGGTGCTGGCCATGCGCCTGCGCCAGCACCACTACGACGACGTGGTGCCGCTGCGCGGCGGGCTGGAGGCCTGGCGTGCGGCCGGCTACGCGGTGATGACGCTGGACGGGGGCGAGCGGTCGCCGGCCGATGCGGCGACGGGCGGCAACGTCGCCGCGTGAGCGCAAGTGCGTGCGCCGGCGGCATGCGCAGGCGCTGCCGCGCGGAGGCCGCAAAGCGCGTGCCGCAAGCGATGGGCAAAAAAAAACGACAAGCCAGGGCTTGTCGTTCTTCGTGACTGGTGCGCCCGGAGAGATTCGAACTCCCGACCGCCTGGTTCGTAGCCAGGTACTCTATCCAACTGAGCTACGGGCGCGTCGTCAGGGGCGCGATTATTCCCGAGTCGCGCGGTTTCGTCCAGCGCGAAGCGGCGGCGATGCGTATCGCCAGCCGAACGTCGCCGGTCGAACGCGCGGTGCTGGCGCGCATGCGCAGACGCAAAAAAAAACGACAAGCCGAGCTTGTCGTTTTTCATCTGACTGGTGCGCCCGGAGAGATTCGAACTCCCGACCGCCTGGTTCGTAGCCAGGTACTCTATCCAACTGAGCTACGG
>NZ_JAFIWC010000002.1 GCF_017163755.1 Xanthomonas sp. | reverse complement strand
GCCATGCGCGCACCTGTTTCCAGCCGGGCCGCCGTTAGCCGGTTGATCCTACTCGGGAAAACGTGGGGATACCTCAGACTCTGACCCATGTTTTCGGTTAGGAGTGGTGTAATTCAGAATGGAGGTGTCAATAAGATGCCAAAAGCATTTAATAGTAGAGTTGGTTTGCCAGGCAAAAACTAATGGAAAAGCTAATGGACAAATTAATTACCGTTGAGCAGGCTTATATGGCCATGTTTGAATATTGGTTGGAGGTTTATAAAAGGACGAACTCTGATGAAATTGGCACTGTGTTATCCGAGTTGAGCATTCTTGAGGATGGCTCCAGCGCTGATCCTGCTGCTATAAACGATTGGTTGCAGGTGATTGATAGGGTTGTTAAAGGAGAGCACGACATAAAATTTAAGATTCTCCCTGATGAACACTAAAGGAACTATTCTATCTTGGATAGCACGCTACTTCCTAGAGTGCATTTTCGGAAAATCGGGGGGTCAGAGTTTAGTTTCCCTGCTCATCTACATCCGTTGGAACCTGTGGCGCCAGCATGTGCTGAGCAACAGCCCTTCCTTGCGGCCATTAAACGCCGTTTCGGCCGTCGTGTCGGCCCCACTGCGCGGGTGTAGATAGCCGAAAGTCAACCTGACAGGAGGGAACGTGCGCTCTGATCCATGTTTTCGATTGGCGTGGGACTAAGCTCCACTTGACGACGTTAGGAGGTTAGAGATGATAAAAAAATACACTTGGCTCTCTGGATTAGCTGTTCTGCCTATTGGCTTGTTGTTGCCCTAAGTGTTGCGTTGGGCATATATATAGACGGATGCGGCACATTAGTATGTAAGTTTGCCGCTAGTGTCTTCGACTATCTTCTTGTGTTCGAATTCCTAGTTCCTACGCTTGCCCTGGTGCCGTCATTGACACTTGTGCTGATTCTAGTGCGACGGCGGACGGGTGACTGGCCAAGGGTTGAGCGACAGTTATGCATAGTAACCTGGCTATTAGTTATATTCTTTATATTTTCTATTCCTTCTTTTTAGGTTGGGCAACGTAGAATCTCACAAAATTGGAGTTTCGCTATCCATAAGGGCAGTACATAGGAATGATTGTTGCGATGGTGTAAAGTTCAAACGCAACGCATACAAGCTTCCGAGCGGCAAATTAATGTCGTTCGTGTGGAAGTGGTATGCGCCGACGGCACATCACCCCACGCAGTGCTGGATGCCGGATATCGTGAACGGCTACGCCTTCACCCTCACCGCACCCTCGCCCCCCAAACCGCATAGAAAAATACATACACCTCGCACGCCGCGGTCAGCAGGAAGGCGTTCTGCAGCCCGTAGGCATCGGCCAGCCAGCCCTGCACCACGACCAGCGCGCCGCCGGCGATCGCCATGATCAGCAGGCCCGAGCCTTCCTCGGTGAGCGGGCCGAGCCCCCTGATCCCCAAGGTGAAGATGGTGGGGAACATGATCGAGTGGAACAGGCCCACGGCGATCAGCGACCACATCGCGACCGGTCCGGTGGTGAAGACGGTGAGCAGCATCACCGCGAACGCGCCGACCGCGAACAGGGCGAGGATGGTTTCGGCGGCGATCGTGCGCATCAGCGCGCTGCCGACGAAGCGCCCCACCATCATGCCGCCCCACAGCAGGAACAGGTAGTGCGACGCCCGTTCGTGGGTGAGGTTGCCGATGTGGGGCTGCGAGACGAAGTTGATGAAGAGGTTGGATACGCCGATCTCGGCGATCAGGTAGATGAAGATGGCGGGTATGCCCAGGACCAGGTTGCGGTGCCGCCACAGCGAATGCTGTCCCCGCTGCTCGCGCGTGGCCCGCTGCGTGGCCTGGCCGAGCGCAGGCAGCTTGAAGCGGGCGATGACGACGGCGAGCACGATCAGCACCGCCGCGACGATCAGATAGGGCAGTTGCACCGACTGCGCGTCGGCCAGGCGTTCGGCCTGGGTCAGCGCGACCTCGCCCTGGGCGGTGCCCGAGGCCGAGCGCCCCAGGATCAGGTAGCCGCCGAACAGCGGCGCCAGCGTGGTGCCGACGGAGTTGAACGCCTGCACCAGGTTCAGCCGCGCGGACGCGGTCTCCGGCGCGCCGATGACCGCGACGTACGGGTTGGCCGCGACCTGCAGCAGGGTGATGCCGCTGGCGATGACGAACAGCGAGACCAGGGTGATGCCATAGGAGGCCAGCCGTGCCGCCGGGATCATGCCCAGCGCGCCGAGCGCCATGATGCCCAGCCCGATCACCAGCGCGCGCTGGTAGCCCACCCGCTCGATCAGCTTGGCCGCCGGAAGCGAGGCGAAGAAGTAGGCGATGAACCATACCGACTCGATCAGCGTCGCCTGGGTGTAGGTCAGGTCGAACACGCTGCGCAGATGCGGCAGCAGCGTGTTGTTGATGACGGTGATGAAGCCCCACATGAAGAACAGCGAGGCCAGCAACGACAGCGCCGCGCGATAGGAAGGCGAATTGCCGGCCATCGGCGCCGCTTGCGAGATCGGAGCCCCTGGCCCCACCGGTCCTGCCATCTGGATTGCTTCCTCCGATGTCGGCAACGCTGAGCGATAGCGATGCGGGCGGATCTTGCCGCGCCATGCCGGTATATGCGCCGTTTCCCGTGACCCACGGCATGGAAACGCATACCGCTCTTGCATGACGCGGGCGAAGCACAGACGGTAGCGGGAGTGGGCGACGGCCGACCAATGAATAAAATCGGCGCGGCTATACGACAATTGCAATGCTGCATTGCCGCACGGCGTTCAGAAGTCGATCCTGTCGCGAGCCGAGCCGAAGAACAGCCGGCATCGATCGTCCCGCTCATTCCTGCCTGCTCATTTCCGCTTGATAGGGTCGAGGCTTGGCATCCGGCGTCTCCGCAGCCGGCACCGGGTGTCATGAAGCGCAACACCAAGATGATGCTTGAGGTGGCGACTGCGACTTCCAATCGCCGCATCCGACGCAAGCACCGGCCGCAAACCGCGCTCCACCGCGCCTGATTGCGTGCGGCAAGTCCGGCGACCAGCCAGCGCAGGTGCGGCCGTTCAGAGCGCCGCGCCGCTCGCTCCGCATCGCCCGATCCGGCAGCGCCCGCAGCAGCAATGCGCTGGCAGGACGCTGTCGGGACCACCCCGACACATTGTCGGAAATCCTCGGATGGCGAGCGCAGCCGCGGCAGCGGAAAATGCGCACACGGCGGGCGATCTGTCCAAGCTCCTCTCGCCGGCAGCCGAATACGCAACGACCGCACACTCGCGCGGCGTTGCGCCATGGACGGAGTGGCTCGGCGACCGATAGAGCCGCGCCCGCGGACGCCACACGAAAGGAATCGAGTCATGAAAGGCGGAAAACTCAACGGGCTGTGCATGGCGCTGGCCGCCGCACTGACCACGTCCTGTGCCATCGTCGCCAACAGCCCGCAGCTGTATCTGTACGACGAGCCGGCAGACGGCGCACGCACGCGGCTGCGCCTGGTCGGTGCGATCGACGGTGCGGTGATCTATCCGGGTACGACCTGCAACCGCGGCCACGTGCCGGGCTTCGGGCGGCCCGCGTTCTCGCCGCTGACCGCGCACCGCGACCTGCAGATGCCGCGGCTGAGCGACACGCCGAAGCGGCCGCTCGAGGTCTATGTCCGCGCCGACGAGCCGGTGGTGCTGTCGTTCGCCGCCGGCGCGACGATGAGCGCGCCGTGTCCGCCCGCTCCGCCGGGCTATCGCATGGTCTGCGATCGCCCGATCGACCACGGGCCGACCTGTGTCAGCGCACGCACGTTCGTGCCGCAGCCCGGGCAGGACTACGAAGCCACGTTCGACTTCGGTGCCGGCGCCTGCAGCCTGGACATCTATGCCATCACCAAAGCGACCGACGGCCGGGTCGAGCGACGCTCGGTGCCCAGCCGTTCGCCCACCTGCCCCGCCAACCAGAATGGATAAGGAACGTTTCATGTCATTGAAGATGTCGATGTACGGGCTCGCGCTCGCCGCCGTTGCGCCGATGCTGGTCGGCTGCGCCACCGCGGGAAAGACCGCCTTCGTCGAGCCGGCGCAGGCGCCCTTGACCGTGCACGCCAGCACCGACTCCAAGACCCGCGGGTTGCGCGTGGTGCGGCGCGCGCATACGGCCAAGATGACCGGCCTGAAGGTGATGCAGGGCGTCTTCGGCGCCATGAGCGGCCAGGTGGTGACGGGCTTCAAGAAGGAAGACCTGCTGGGCGACCCGAACGAAGCCATCGTCGATCCCGCGCTCAGCCTCCTGCCGGCGACGCTGGAGAGCCGCCTGCGCGACTACGCCGCCGCGCATCCGCAGGCCCTGCCGCCGGCCACCTTCAAGGTGAAGGCGGAGGACTGGGTGCTGGTGTACAAGTCGCTGGCCGATGCGGACACCCCGTACGAACTGCGCTTCGCCGCCAGCATGGAAGCGCGGCCGGCGGACGTGAACGGCATGCGCCAGGCCGTGGTTTCGCAGCGCTGCACTCCGGGCGCCATCGAACTGCCGATCGGCGACTGGGAAGCCGACGACTACGCCAAGGTCAAGCAGCGCGCCAGCGAGCTCTCCGAGCAATGCGCCGCCGAATTCGTGCAGAACTTCCCCGACCTGTTCCATGCGCTCGACAGCGTGGCGGTGACGCAGCAATAGGCGCCGCCACGGCCGGTGCGGCAGTGCCGGCTCCCGCCGCGCCGTTGGCCGGATCGGCTGCAGCGACGCGCGATGCCGGCCGTGGCAGGCCGGTTCCGCAGCCCCGGCAGCGAGCCCGGCGCGGTTGCGCGGTATGCTTGCCGTCATTTGTTGGATGCCGACCATGACCGCCGACGCTCCTGCACTGCCGTTGCTCTCCGCCGTCGAGGCCCGCGCGCTGGGTTGCCTGATCGAGAAGGAAGCCACCACGCCCGATGCGTATCCGCTCACCGTCAACGCGACGGTGGTGGCGGCGAACCAGAAGACCTCGCGCGAGCCGGTGATGTCGCTGAGCCCGGGCGACGTGCAGCATGCACTTCGCCAGCTCGAGACGCGCGGCCTGGTGCGGCAGCAGTTCTCCTCGCGCGCCGAGCGCTACGAGCACCGCCTGATCACCGCCCTGGACCTCACCAAGCAGCAGCTGGCGCTGATCGGCCTGCTGTTGCTGCGCGGGCCGCAGACGGTCAACGAACTGCTGTCGCGCGCCGAGCGCATGGTGCGCCTGGCCGACGCGGAGGAAGTGCGCCACCAGTTGGACCGCCTGATCCAGCGGCAGATGGTGGTGCAGCTGCCGCGCGTCAGCGGGCAGCGCGAGGACCGCTACATGCACCTGCTCGGCGGGCCGGTGGATGTCGAGGCGCTGGCGGCGTCGTTCAGATCGCAGCCGGCGCAGGGCGGCAGCGAACTGGAGGCGCGGGTGCAGGCGCTGGAGGCGCAGGTGGACGAGCTGCGCGAGAGTCTGGCGCAGCTCAGGCAGCAGTTCGGCGCCGAGCAGTGAAGCAGTGAAGTAGGGCTTGCCCGGACAGGGCGCGTGCCGCGTGGGCGCCTGCGTAGGCACGAAGACGACGAAGCGCGTGTCGGCAGCGGGCGAGTGACGCCGCACCCTGCGCTCGCAAGCGCTATTCGGGTGGTCGGGTGCGAGGCCCAGGCTGCCCGTGCGTCGGCCCGCCGGTCAATCGGCGTCCAGTTGCGGAATCAGCATCAGCAGGTCGGTCGCGCCCATGTCCACGCCGGCCTGGCTGAGCAAGGTGGTGGCCTGGCCGCGGTGATGGGTCTGGTGGTTGAAGAAGTGCAGCAGCACGTCGCCGCAGCGGCGCCGGTGCGCATCGCCGCGGGTGGTGCGGTAGCTCAGCGTCGCGTCCAGGTCGGCCGCGGCCAGCTGCGCCATCCACGCGTCGATCATGGCGTCCAGCGCCTGCCGCTGCGGCCGCAGCCCGGCCAGCGTCGCCGCTTGCGGGGCATCCAGTGACGCCGGGGCCGGCGCGGCGGCGATCGCGCGCAAGGCGGCAGGCTGCGCCGGGTGCAGCGCGAAGCGGCGCAGCCAGATCGTATCGGCCACCACCAGGTGGTTGAGCGTGCCCAGGATCGAGCCGAAGAAGGCCCCGCGCGGCTGCGCCAGTTCTGAGTCGGACAGCGTGGCCGCCGCCGAATACAGGCGCTCGTTCATCCAGCGGTTGTAGCGCGCGAGCAGGCGCAGCGATTCCAGGGCGTCCATGCTCAGCCCGCCTGCGCCGTGGCTGCGCCCAGGTCGCGTACATACAGCCGCACGTCCGACGCCTCGGGCGCGATCCGGACCGTGCCCTGGCCGCGGAAGCCCAGGGCTTCCAGCAGCCGCGCCGACGCCGCGTTGCCCGGCGACACGATCGCGCACAGCCGCGGCAGCTTCAGTCCGTCGCGCGCATGCTCCAGCACCGCCTGCGCCGCCTCGCAGGCGTAACCGTGGCCGCGGTACTGCGGCAGCAGCGCGTAGCCGATATCCGGCGCGGGCAGGGCGGGGCGCAGCACCAGCCCGGCGACGCCGATCCAGGCATTGTCGTCGCGCCGCTCCACCGCATACAGGCCGAAGCCGTGCGCGGCGTAGCTGGCCACCGCGCCGTCGGCCAGGTAGGTGCGCGCCTGGGCCTCGTCGCGCACGCCACGGTCGCCGATATGGGTCAGGAAGCCGGGGTCGTTGAGCAGGGCCAGCATCGCCGCGGCGTCCCGGTCCGCCTCCAGTCGGCGCAGGCGCAGGCGCGCGGTTTCGACCACGATGGACACAAACGACTCCACGGGCAGCGAGGGGACGCCAGCGTGGCGCGACGCCGGTGGCTTGGCAAGGGGCGGCCCCGCGCGCGCGATGGCCAACGCCGGCCGGCGCACCCGGCCGCCGGCAGGGACGGGCGCTGCGGCGTCGGGCGCGGCCAAAGCCGCGCCGCATCTGGCTTGCCGCGCTTCCCGGCAGCGCGGTGCGGCCGCGGCCGGCCGGCGCGGCACCGGCGCCGGTTAGCAGCTTCACACAAGGTGTCGGTATTCTGGCGCCCATGCGATCCATTTCCCACTTCGCCGCCGCCCTGCTCGTCCTGTCGCTGGCCGGTGCCGCCCATGCACGCGGCACCATCGAAAAAGTGCAGATCCAGGGCCTGGACCAGGACGACGACGCGGCGATGATCGAGAACATCGAGGTCTCGCTGTCGCTGTACCAGGCGGTGGGCAAGGTGCAGGGCGAATCGCGCCTGGAATACCTGCTGGGCCAGGCCGAGCGGCAGGCGCGGCAGGCGCTGGAACCGTTCGGCTACTACACGCCCACGATCACCGTCGAAGCGCCGCGCGTGGACGACAAGCTCAACGTGACCCTGCACGTGAGCAAGGGCGAGCCGGTGCGGGTGCGCAACTTCCATGTGGCCATCACCGGCCCGGCCGAGGACGACCGCTACCTGGGCCAGGACCTGCAGAACTTCCGTCCCAAGGCCAAGGACGTCTTCGACCACACCACCTACGAGACCAGCAAGGTCGCCATCACCCGGCGCCTAGCCGAGCGCGGCTACTTCGACGCCGACTTCACCCAGCGCAAGGTCGAGGTCACCCGCGCCGACCACGCCGCCGACATCGACCTGAGCTGGGACAGCGGCCGCCGCTACAACATGGGCGCGATTCGCTTCCACCAGGACTACTTCCGCCAGGACCTTTTCGATCCATTGGTGTACTGGGACGAAGGCAGCTACTACCACGAAGGCAAGCTCGACCGCCTGCGCGAGTCGCTGGTCAAGCTGGACTACTTCAGCGTCGTCGACATCCAGACCAAGTCAGAGGAAGCCGACGCCAACGGCAACGTGCCGGTGGACGTGAACCTGACCCTGGCCAAGCGCAGCGTCTACACCAGCGGCGTCAGCTACGGCAGCGAGAGCGGCGCCGGCGTGCGCCTGGGCCTGGACCGGCGCTACGTCAACGCGCGCGGGCACAAGCTCAGCACCCAGCTGGACTACGCGCAGAACCGCAAGAGCCTGACCACCAGCTACCGGATCCCGGCATTCCGCTGGCTCGACGGCTGGTACACCGCCTCGGCGCGCGCCTACGACGAACAGACCGACTACATCGACCTGCGCAACCTCAAGCTCAGCGGCAGCCGCAGCGGCGAGATCAACGAGCACTGGACCGCGATCGCGTCGATCAACGCGCTGCGCGAGCGCTGGCGCTACGCCACCGACGAGGTGTTCGACGGCGCGCTGTACCAGTATTCGACCCTGGTCTATCCGCAGATCGAGGGCGACTACGTGGGCGTGGACGACCGGCTGTTCCCGCGCAAGGGCTTCAGCGGCAACGTCAGCCTGCGCGCCGGCGCCGAAGGGCTGGGCTCGGACGCCAGCTTCACCCAGGCGCACATGCGCCTGACCTGGTTCCAGGGCCTGGGCGCCAACAGCCGGCTGATCGTGCGCGGCGAAGCCGGCAGCACCTGGACCAACGCGCTGGTGTCGATGCCGCCGAGCCTGCGTTTCTTCGCCGGCGGCGACAACAGCATCCGTGGCTACGCGTTCCGCGAGGTCGGCCCGCGCACTCCCCGGCCCGACCGCTTCGCGCTGGGCGCCAAGCACGTGCTCACCGGCAGCGCCGAATACGAGCACTACTTCAAGGGCGGGCCGTGGGGCGGGGCGGTGTTCGTCGACAGCGGCAGCGCGTTCGACGACACCCCCGACTGGCACACCGGCGTGGGCTTCGGCGTGCGTTGGCGCTCGCCGGTGGGCCCGGTGCGGGTGGACATCGCGCACGGCCTCAACGACCCGGATTCGCAGTTCCAGCTGTACCTGAACATCGGAGCCAACCTGTGAGCGCGCCCACGCCCGCGTCGCCCGCGCCGCCGCCGCGCCGCCCGCGCTTCTACCGGCGCAAGCGTTTCTGGTGGGGCTCGGCGCTGACCGCGCTGGGCCTGACGCTGCTCGCGTTGATCGTGCTGTACTGGCTGCTGCAGACCGTGGCCGGGCGCGACGTGCTGCTGGCGCAGGTGGTGGCGCGGCTGCCGGCCGGCTCGTCGCTGACCTGGGACAAGGCCGAGGGGCCGCTGGCCGGGCCGCTGACCCTGCACAACCTGGACTTCCGCTACAACGACATCCACTTCACCGCCGAGTGCGCCTACCTGGATCCGGACATCCGCCCGCTGCTCGGCCGCAAGTTGCAGCTGGACCTGCTGCAGCTCAGCAACGCCAGCTTGAACCTGGCCAAGAGCGAGGAACCGTTCGAGCTGCCGAGCTGGCCGCAGTCGCTGCCGCAGATCGAGATGCCGCTGGCGCTGCAGGTCGACCGCATCGCCATCAACGGCTTGCGCATCACCCAGTCGCAGGAGCCGATGATCGACATCCGCACGCTGCACGGCGGGGTGGAAGTGGCCAACGGCGAGCTCCGCGCCAAGCACCTGGTGGTGACCAGCGATCGCGGCGATTTCCGCATCCACGGCGACTACGTGCCGCGCCAGGACTACAAGGCCGACCTGGTCGCCAGCGCGGTGCTGCCGGCGCCGCGCGGGCGCACGCCGGCGCGGCTGGGGCTGGTGGCGCGCGGCAACCTGGACAAGATGGAAGTGGCGATCGCCGGCCACGCGCCGGCGCCGCTGCGCGCCACGCTGATGTTCACCGGCCGCACCGATCCCACCTGGCAGTTCGCCGCCAGCAGCGCCGCGCTGGACCCGGCGTTGTTCGTGCCGCCGGCCGCCGCCGGCAGCGAACCCGCCGCGCCGCTGGCGTTCGACCTGAAGGCCGGCGGCAAGGGCGGCGACGCGAAGTTGCAGGGCCGGTTCGAGTACGCCGGCGACGTGGTGACGCTGGATCCGTCGAACGTGCGCCTGGACAACCAGGTGCTGACCGTGGCGCCGCTGCAGATCCGCGCCTTCGACGGGCAGGTGCGCCTGCGCGGCAGCGCCGATTTCCGCGACGCGGCCAATGCGCGCCTGCGCTTCTCGGTCAACGCCAGCGGCCTGAAATACGCCGCTGCGCCGGACCCGTCCACGCCGGATGCGCCGGCGGTGCCGCTGGAGCTGGTCGAGGCCAACCTCGGCCTGGCCGGCACCCTGAAGGACTGGGCCACCTACGGCGAGGCCACGGTCAGCCGCGGCGACGACACCGCCGAACTGCTGATCGATGCGCGCGGCAACGACCAGCGCGCGCGGCTGCAGCAGGTGCGCGCGACGATGCCCAGCGGCACGCTCGACCTCGGTGGCGAAGTGGCCTGGGCGCCGCACCTGGACTGGGACGTCAGCGCCACGCTGGCCGGGTTCGATCCGGGCTATTTCGCGCCGGGCTGGGACGGCAACCTGTCCGGCCAGCTCGCATCCAAGGGCAGGCAGCGGCCGCTGCGCGCCGACGGCGCGTCCGACGGCTACGAGGCCACGCTGGACGTGCCGCGCGTGAACGGCCGCCTGCGCAGCCGCCCGCTCGAGGCCAGCGGCAAGTTCGCGCTGCAGGGCGAGCAGGGCGAAGGCCAGTTGCAGCTGGCGCTGGGCGACAGCCGCGTGCAGGCCAAGGGCAAGGTGGGCGAGCAACTGGACATCGATGCGCAACTGCAGCCGCTGCAGCTGGCCGATCTGCTGCCCGGTGCCGCCGGCAGCCTGCGCGGCAGCGTGCAGGTCAAGGGCCGCCGCGACGCGCCCGACCTCACCGCCGACCTGGTCGGCAACGGCGTGAAGTGGGACGGCTACGGCGCCGACAGCGTCAGCCTGCGCGGGCGCCTGCCCTGGCGCGGCAGCGGTGGCGAACTGGCGTTGCGCGGCAGCGCGATCAGCGCCGGGCTGGCGCTGGACACGCTGCGCGTGGACGCGCGCGGCGCGGTGGAAAACCTGCAGCTGGACGCGCAAACGCAGAACGACATGGGCGCGCTCGCGTTCAACGGCCAGGTGCGCCGCGACGGCGCGCGCTGGCAGGGCACGCTGGCGTCGCTGCGCGTGGCGCCGGCCAAGGGCGAGCCGTGGCAACTGCGGCAGCCGGCGGGCTTCGCGGTGGCCGGCAGCAGCTTCACCCTGGCCGATGCCTGCCTGGGCGCGGCCGGCGGCGGCGCGCTGTGCGTGGCCGCGAACTGGCCCAAGCAGGGCCTGACCCTGCGCGGCGATGCGCTGCCGCTGTCGCTGATCCAGCCGTGGCTGCCGCCCAACAGCGGCCGCAAGATGTACCTGCGCGGCGAGCTCACCGTCGATGGCAGCTTCAAGCCGGCCGGCAACGCCTGGCAGGGCGCGCTGCGCCTGGCCTCGCGCGAAGGCGGGCTGCGCCTGGGCGACAACGCGCGCGGCGAACTGGTGCGCTACGACCAGTTCAGCTTCAACACCGAGTTCAGCGCCCAGCACATCCATTCCAAGCTCGGCGTCGGCTTCCAGGGCGACGGCTTCATCGACGCCACCGTCGATACCGGCTGGGACGCGTACTCGCCGCTCAACGGCGAGATCTACATGAACATGTCGCGGCTGTACTGGATGGAGCTGTTCTCGCCGGACCTGGTGCGGCCCAAGGGCCTGGTCGAAGGCCACGTCAGCCTGCGCGGCACGCGTTCGCAGCCGTCGATGGGCGGCAACGCCACGCTCAGCGGCTTCACCGGCGAACTGCCGGCGCTGGGCCTGACCCTGAGCGAAGGCAAGGGCCGCTTCGACGCGCAGCCGGACGGCTCGGCGCGCATCGTGGCCTCGGTGAAATCCGGCGAAGGCACGCTCGACGTGGACGGCGGCCTGTCGTGGTACGGCGACAGCACGCCATTGAAGCTCAACATCCGCGGCGACAACGTGCTGGTGTCCAACACCACCGAGCTGCGCGCGGTGGCCAATCCGAACATGCAGTTCGGCATCGCCAACAAGACCATGCAGCTGACCGGCGAGGTCACCGTGCCGTCGGCCGACATCGACCTGGAGCGGCTGGACCGCGGCACCTCGGTGTCCGAGGACGTGGTGGTGCTGGACCCGGCCGATCCGGAGGAAGCGCCTAGTTCGCCGCTGGAGATGGACCTGCGCGTGGTGCTCGGCGATGAGGTCAAGATGGCCGGCTTCGGCCTGAACGGCGCGCTGACCGGCGCGATGCAGGTGCGCTCGCGCCAGGGCCGCGAGATGACCGCCTCCGGCGGCCTGGACGTGAGCGGCCAGTACAAGGCCTACGGCCAGGACCTGACCATCAGCCGTGGCCAGCTGACCTGGAGCAACAACGTGGTCTCCGATCCGCGCATCAACATCCGCGCGCAACGCAAGATCGGCGACGTCACCGCCGGCATCGACGTCACCGGCCGCGCCACCGCGCCGCGCGCCGACGTGTGGTCGGACCCGTCGATGTCGCAATCCGAAGCGATGTCCTACCTGGTGCTCGGCCGCAGCCTCAGCAACGCCAGCAGCGACGAAGCCGACCAGGTCACCGCCGCGGCCAGCGCGCTGTCGGCCGGCAGCGGCCTGCTCGCCTCGCAGCTCGGCGCCCGCCTCGGCTTCGACGACGCCGGCGTCAGCCAGTCGCGCACCCTCGGCGGCTCGGTGGTGGGCTTCGGCAAATACCTGTCGCCCAAACTCTACGTGAGCTACGGTGTGTCGCTGATCGGCAGCGGTTCGGTCATCACCCTCAAATACCTGCTCGGCCGCGGCTTCGATGCGGAAGTGGAATCGAGCTCGGTGGAAAGCCGCGGGTCGCTCAATTGGCGGAAGGAGAAGTAGGTTCCTTGTGGGGAGCCTGGTGAGCAGCCGCACGGCTAGGCTGCAAAGCTTCGGTCCGACCAAGATGTTGACGCTTACCTCACTCTTCTTGTATTAATGCGTAATTCCCAGTGCAACGCCGCGCGATGTATTCGGCAAGCCCATGTCGATCCGGCGCCGTCGTAACTGCAGCGGTATTACGACCCCAGTCATCGGTAGGTTCCTCAGCATTGATCCGGTGGGTGTCAGTCCGGTTAACGGCTTCAACTTCAATCGATATTGGTGCGCCTCAAACAATCCTTACAAGAACACCGCTCCCGATGGGCGATGTGATGGTCCGTCGACATGCGCCATTGATCGCGACATAGTCGCCATGAATCGCGGCGACATGTCCCGCAGTGAATTTATGGATCGATCGGAGGCTAGGGCAGTCGGTGCGGCTATTGGTGTTGGGTTAATTGCCCTCAGCCGTGCGCCGGTTGCTGCGCCGGGCGTGGTCGCTGGCGCAAAGTCATTTTTTACGAAGCTTTTCGCGAGCAAGGCCGTGTTGACTCGCGCTCAGCAGCAAGCAACTAAGAAGGTTGACAACATCATTTCCAATAACACAAAGCCACATGATTTTGCTGGATGCGCATCGAGCTAAAGGGTGAGAAGACTGGATACGATCATGTCACCGAGATGAAAAATTCCGTGACTGCGTTGAAGGGTGCCGTGAAGAATTTGGAGGGAAGTATGAATAATCCAAGCTTGACGGCTGGGCAGCGCACTGCCATCGAGGGGGCTTTCAAACGAACGACTGAGACCATGGATAAAATGACGAGGGCGTTGAGTGGAAAATAAAGCTGATGATTTGCTGGATCAGCTCTACGCCTTGTCGGGGAATTCGAACAGAACCCCAGGGGGCGACCAATATTTTCTGGTTTCTTCTTCGTTGCATCATCCAAGTGAAGACGTGCGTGAGCGCGCAGTCTTTATTGGCGGTTTGAGATGGATGGACAAGGCCATTCTCGGTTACTTCAAAGACGCACTAATCTCAGGGGAAGAGGTTTCCGACAACATCCGCAGACTGATGATTGAGTGCTTGGTTTCGGAGGCTATTGAGCGAAGTGGATCGCGTGATTCTTTGGCTGGGTTCCTGGCTGACATACAGCGATCCTCCGGAAGTCAAAGTCTCGCGGGAAAGGCGGCCTTTGTTGGGATAAAAAGGCTAAAAGGGGAAATCAGCAAAAATGAATTTGCCGTACTTGATTACGATGACATCCATGTTAACGACGATTGACGGCCTTGCGGCGGGTTAAAACCCGCCCTAAGAAGCCGTAGAACTTGTAGGGCGGGACTTAACCCGCCGCAACAAGCAAAAGCCCGCGCACTGCGCGGGCTTTTGATGGTTATTGCTGGTTCGCCAGCATCGAGTCGAGCACCTGCGCGATGGCGGGTTGCTTGGCGTGGGCAGTGCCTCGATCTTTTCAAGCTGCCGAATCTTCTTCTGTGGTACTGCCTCCGGCCGATGGCCGCCATCTATTCGCAGGAGAATGAGTGGCGTAGACCGGGTTGACTATATTCTATGGCGGGAACCGCTGAGATACCCTGCCAATAGATCAACGATGCGCTAGATTTTATTAGGCCTCCTTCTAACAACCAGAGCGCGAGCGCATTGGCTGTGGCGATATATCAAGGTCGCGTATTGCTACTTGCTGCAATGGCAGGCTAAGGTCCGGAACTAGCTCGTAACGTGACGTTTGCATGCCCACATCTAAGAACCTCGCCTGCCTCACCCTGAGCCTTGCTCTCTCTGCCACCGCCCGTGCTGACGAAGGCATGTGGATGCCGTCGCAGTTGCCGGAGCTGGCCACGCCGCTGCGCAAGGCGGGCTTCCGCGGCGATCCGCGCGACCTGGCGGCGGTGACGCAGCCGCCGTTGAGCGCGGTGGTGAAGGCCGGTGGCGGCACCGGCGCTTTCGTGTCCGGCGACGGGCTGTTGCTGACCAACCACCACGTGGCCTACGGGGTGATCCAGTACAACACCTCGGCCGGCGAGAACCTGATCGACAACGGCTTCATCGCACGCGACCGCGGCGACGAGCGCGCGGCCAATCCGGATTTCCGGGTGCTGGTGACGGTGGGCTTCGACAAGGTCACCGACGAAGTACTGGGGCAGGCCAGGGGCAAGACCGGGCGTGCGTACTTCGATGCGGTGGATGCGGCGAGCAAGCGCATCGTCGCCGACTGCGAGCGCGAGGGCGGGGTGCGCTGCAGCGTGGCCAACATGTACTACGGCACCGACTTCTACCGCATCCGCCAGCTCGAGCTGCGCGACATCCGCCTGGTGTACGCGCCGCCGCGCGCGATCGGCAACTACGGCGACGAGATCGACAACTTCATGTGGCCGCGCCACACCAGCGATTTCACCCTGCTGCGCGCCTACGTGGGCAAGGACGGCAAGCCGGCCGACTACAGCGCCGACAACGTGCCGTACCAGCCGCCGGCGCACTTGCAGATCGCCACGCAGGGCCCGAAGGCCGGCGACTACGCGATGCTGGCCGGCTATCCCGGCATCACCTACCGGCACCGCACCGCGGCCGAGTTCGACGAGCAGGTGAATTCGACCCTGCCGCAGCGCGTGGCGGTACTCGACGCGATGATCGCGGTCATCGAGGCGGCCGGCAAGGCCGACGCCGAAGCGCGCACGCGCTATGCGGCGCAGCTGCAGTCGCTGAAGAACAACCGCAAGCGCGCGGCCGGCGAACTGGAAGGATTGCGGCGCAGCGACGCGGTGCGGCTGCGCGGCGAGGACGAGCGCGGCATGCTCGCCGCCGCCACCGGCGAGGACGCGCGCGCGATCGCCGCGTTGCAGGCCTCGCTGGCGCAGGGCGCGGCGGTGCGCGAGCGCGATGCGCTGTTAGCGCTGATCGGCAGCCAGACCCAGTTGCTGTCCTCGGCCCTGGTGCTGGAGCGGTTGCGGCTGGAGTCGGCCAAGCCCGACGCGCAGCGCGAGAGCGGCTACCAGCAGCGCGACCACGCGCTGATCGAGGGCAAGCTGAAACAGGTGCAGCGGCGCTATTCGCCGGCGGTGGAGAAGGCGCTGCTCGGCACGCTGCTGACCCGCTACCAGCAGTTGCCCGATGCGCATCGCGTGGCGGCGTTCGACGCGGCATTCGGACGCACGCCGGCGCAGCTGCAACAGGCGCTGGACGCCCTGTATGCCGGCACGAAACTGGGCACGGAAGCCGAGCGCCTGTCGCGCTTGGCCGCCGCTCGCGAAGGCAAGGCGCTGGCGGCCGATCCGCTGCTGGCGCTGGCCACCACGCTGGTGCCGGCGCAGCTGCAGCTGGAGGACGCGCGCAAGGCACGCGAAGGCGAGCAGCTGCGCCTGCGCCCGGCGTACATGCATGCGCTGGTCGGCTGGCGCAAGCAGCAGGGCCGCGCGGTGTACCCGGACGCCAACGGCACCCTGCGGATCAGCTACGGGCGGGTCGAGCCGCTGGCGCCGCGCGACGCGGTGAGCTTCGCGCCGTTGACCACGGTCGCCGGGATCGTCGAGAAGCACACCGGGCAGGTGCCGTTCGATGCGCCGCAGCCGCTGCTCGAGGCGATCGCCAAGGGCGATTTCGGCAGCACCGCCGATGCGCAGCTGAAGACGCAGCCGGTGAACTTCCTGACCAACCTGGACACCACCGGCGGCAATTCCGGCTCGCCGGTGCTCAACGCGCGCGGCGAGCTGATCGGGCTGAACTTCGACAGCAACTGGGAGGCCGTCAGCGCCAGCTGGTGGTACGACCCGCGCTACAAGCGCGCGATCCACGTGGACATGCGCTACCTGCGCTGGCTGCTGGCCAAGGTGTATCCGGCGCCGCAGCTGTTGCAGGAGATGGGCTTGCCGAAGGAGTGAGGCGGGCACGGCGGTGGCCGATGGCCGTATCGTCCATGCGCTCGTAGCGATAACCGCCAGGATGGGCCTCGATTGGACGCTTGCGGCTGGCGCGCAGATCGGGCTCGCGGGCAGTGCTGCGCGCTCTACGCCTGCGCATGTTGCCGCGCCGCTTCGCGGGCAAGGCGTGGCGGCGCACGTCGTCCCGGGGCGGTCGGCTTCGCTCAGTTCCTGCCGGAGCTCGCCCACCGGCGGGCTGTTGGCGGGTTCGGCCATGTCCGCCTGGCGAGCGAGCGCGAGCGGGCAGATCCCGGGCGCCGACTGGCAAGCGAGCGCGGGCTGCAGATCCGGACTTCGGTGTACCTCGCGTTGCCGGCGCCCGGCAACGCCGTTCAACGCTGCACCGGCGTGCGCACCTCCACCGGCTCCGGCGGCGTCAGCCGCTTCTTCGGCAGCCTGGGCGCGCGAATGTCGGGCACGGTCATGATCGGCGGCCGCGCATCGACCAGGCAGCCGCTGATGTGGTAGTCGCCGGTGACCGCGCGGGCGTGATCGTTGCCGCGGTAGGCCACGAACTTGATCCGGGTGCCGCGGTCGGCGTACAGCGCCCCGTCCTTCGCCGCGCTGTAGAGCGCCGCGCCGTTCTCCACGCGCAGGTCGTACCACTCGTCGACGCCTGCGGCGTTGAGCGCCAGATTGCCCGCCCGCAGCCCGGGCTCGCGCAGCGTGGCCTTGAGCCGGCGCAGTTCCAGGAACTTGTCGGCGGGAATGAACTCGGACGAGGCGCCCGCGCCGCTGAAGCCGGCCGGTATCGCGAACGTGCCACGGTTCTCGAACGGCCGCGCGCAGCGGACGCTGCTCACGGGAACGTCCGGGCGCGGCAGGTCGGTGCGCTTGTCCAGTTCGCGATTGGGCGGCGGTGCCGCCGTGGCCATGCCGCACAGGCACAGGCACAGCGCCATCAGGGTCGGCGGCAGGCGGTGGCGCGCGAGGTGGTTCATGTCGGTCCTTCGGGTGGCGGGTCGGGTGGAACGGCGCGCCTGGCTCAGGCAATGCGGTCCTTCCCAACCTATAACGCGGTCGGCCTGGATTTCAGGACACGCCGGCGCACTGGCGGCCGGTCGCCCAGGGCCGGCGTGGCGCGGACTTCTTTGTATGCGCCATGTCGAAATCCTCACGCCTCGCGATGGCGGGCAGCGAACAGCGGCTTGGAGCGCGGGGCGTGCGCACGTGTGCGTATCAACCGCGTCGCATCCCGTACCCGTGCGTCGCAACCGGCCGCATCAAGCCCGTGCGTCGCGGACACGTTCACGGCGAGCTGCGTGACCGCGCCCCGGCGTCGGCATCGAGCTGCGCGATCGCATCGGCGACCACCGCATCGAACGGCTTGTCCACGTCCACCGAGATCACGTCGCGCTCTTCCAGCGGCAGTTCCAGCGTGTCGAACTGGCTGTCGAGCAGGCTCACCGGCATGAAGTGACCGCTGCGGTGCGCCAGGCGCTGGGCGATGACGTGCGCGGCCGCGTGCAGGAACACGAAGCGCAACGGCACGCCGCTGTCGCGCAGCTGCTGGCGGTGCGCGCGGCGCAGGCCGGAGAAGGCCAGCACCAGCGCCTGCCCGTCGGCCACGCGTTCGCGCAGCTGCGCGGCCAGCGCCGCCACCCACGGCGCGCGCATCGCGTCGGTCAGCGGCTGCCCGCCGGCCATGTGCGCGCGCGCCGCGTCGCTGTGGAAGTCGTCCGCGTCCAGGAACAGGTAGCCGTAGTGCGCCGCCAACGCCTGGGCGACGCTGGTCTTGCCGCTGCCCGAGACGCCCATCACCACGATGGCCTCGGCGGTGTGCAGGTTGGTTGCTGGCGTTGCGTCCATCACGTGCGGTTATACCTTGGGACGGGTTTGGCATGACGCGGCGGCAGGCGTTGGCGGTGCGCGCGGCAGTGGTGTAGCGTCGTGCGCCAATACCGCCGCAGCCCACGCTGCGATGGCTCAATCATCGCACGACTGCCCACAGGAACCGCCGATGCCGCCACCGACATCCCCGCCGCGTGCCGACGCGCCACTGCGCTGGAAGGAAAAGTTCGGCTACGGCATCGGCGACATGGGCTTCAATTTCTACTGGGCCAACATCTCCGCGTTCCTGCTGATCTTCTACACCGACACCATGGGCCTGCCGGCCGCGGCGGTAGGCACGATGATCCTGCTGACCAAGGTGGTCGACGCGATCACCGATCCGGTGATGGGGGCGATCGCCGACCGTACGCGCTCGCGATGGGGCAAGTTCCGTCCCTATCTGTTGTTCGCCGCGGTACCGATGGCGGTGTCCGGGGTGCTGGCCTATACCACGCCGGCGCTGGACCAGGATGGGCGCCTGCTCTGGGCGTACGCGACGTTCATGCTGCTGATGCTGATGTACACGGTGATCAGCATCCCGTACTCGGCGCTGTCCGGGGTGATCACCTCCGACAGCCAGCAACGCACCACGCTGATCAGTTTCCGCTTCATCGCCGCCTTCGCCGGCACCACCCTGGTCAACTACGCCACGCTGGACATGGTGCGCTGGTTCGGCGGCGGCGACGACGCGCTGGGCTGGCAGCGCACGATGATGGTCTATGGCGTGGTCGCGGTCGTGCTGTTCGTGACCGTCTTCGCCACCACCCGCGAGCGGGTGCAGCCGTTGCCGCAGCAGCGCTCGCCGGTGCTGCAGGACATCGCCGACCTGCTGCGCAACCCGCCGTGGCGGGTGCTGTTCGTGCTGGCGCTGATCATCATGGTCAGCATCGTGATGCGCGGCGGCGCCGGCGTGTACTACTTCAAGTACTACATCGGCCGTCCCGAGCTGACCGGCTGGTTCCTGGGCAGTTATTCGGTGGCGCTGGCGGTGGGCGCGGCGGCTACGCCGCTGCTCACGCGCCGGTTCGACAAGCGGCGGCTGATGATGGCGCTGATGGCGATCGTCGGCGTGCTCAGCTGCGCGATGTTCCTGATCCCGCGCGAGGCGATTTGGGCGCTGTTCGCGATGAACATCCTGATCGGCCTGGCGCTGGGGCCGAAGTCGCCGCTGGCGTTCTCGATGTACGCCGACACGGCCGACTACACCGAATGGAAGAGCGGGCGCCGCGCCACCGCGATGACGTTCTCGGCGGCCACGTTCTCGCAGAAGCTAGGCGGCGCGCTGGCCTCGGCCTGCATCGCCTGGATGCTGGCGGGCATGGGCTATGTCGCCAACCAGGCGCAGAGCGACGCCTCGCAGCTGGGCATCGTGCTGCTGTTGACGGTGATCCCCGGCCTGGTCGCGCTGCTGGCGGCGTGGACGATGCGCTTCTATCCGCTCAGCGACGCGATGCTGGTGCAGATCCAGCAGGAGCTGGACGCGCGCAAGCAGGCCGCGCGCGAGACGGCGCCATGACCACCACCACGACCGATACGAGCGACACGATGGATCTGCTGTCCCCGACCGACCACGGCGAGCGCTACGACCTGTACAGCCCGACCGCGATGCCGAGCGCCGGCGGCTTCCTGTGGAACCGGCGGATGATGATCCAGGTGACCTGCCGCGGCTACGCCACCGCGCAGTTCATGCAGCCGGAGCCGGCCAAGTACGCGCATGCGCCGAACCTGGAGGCCAGGACCTTCATGCAGCCGGAGCAGCCGTACTACGCGCACCATCCGGGGCGCTTCGTCTATCTGAAGGACGAGGACAGCGGCGCGCTGTATTCGGTTCCGTACGAGCCGGTGCGCGCGACCCCGCAGCGGTTCCGTTTCTCGGTGGGCAAGCGCGACATCGCCTGGTGCGCGGCCTACGACGGCATCGAAGTGGAACTGCGCCTGCAGCTGCCGGTCGACGACTGCGTGGAACTGTGGCAGTGCCAGGTGCGCAACCTCAGCGGCCGCGCGCGCCGGATCAGCGTGTACGCGTACTTCCCGGTGGGCTACATGTCGTGGATGCACCAGAACGGCGAGTACCGCGCCGACCTGGGCGGCATCGTCTGCAGCAGCGTCACCCCGTACCAGAAGGTGGAGGACTACTTCCGCAATCGCGAGTTCAAGGACCGCACCTTCCTGCTGCACGAACGCGCGCCCGACGCCTGGGACGCGCGCCAGTCGGCGTTCGAAGGCGAGGGCGGGCTGCACGCGCCCTCGGCGCTGCGGCAGGCGCAGCTCGGCGGCAGCGACGCGCGCTACGAAACCCCGACCGCCGCGCTGCAGTACCGCCTGGCGCTGGCGCCGGAACAGCACGAGTGCCTGCGCTTCCTGTTCGGCCCGGCGCGCGACGACGCGGAGATCGGCGCGTTGCGGCAGCGCTACCTGTCCGCCGCCGGCTTCGCGCAGGCCGCCGCGGACTACGCCGACTACCTGGCCGACGCGCGCGGCTGCCTGCACATCGCCACGCCCGACCCGGGCCTGGACAACCTGGTCAACCACTGGCTGCCGCGGCAGGTGTTCTACCACGGCGACGTCAACCGCCTGACCACCGACCCGCAGACCCGCAACTACCTGCAGGACCACATGGGCATGAGCTTCCTGCAGCCGCGTGCGGCGCGTGCGGCGCTGCTGCGCGCGCTGTCGCAGCAGGAAGCCAGCGGCGCGATGCCCGACGGCATCCTGCTGGTCGAAGGCGCGGAACTGAAGTACATCAACCAGGTGCCGCACACCGACCACTGCGTGTGGCTGCCGGTGTTCCTGTCGGCGTACCTGGACGAGACCGGCGATGCGGCGCTGCTGGACGCGCCGGTGCGCGGCGAAGACGGGCGCAGCGCCAGCGTCGCCGAGCGCCTGGATGCGGCGATGCGCTGGCTGCTGGCCGCGCGCGACGCGCGTGGCCTGAGCTATATCGCGCAAGGCGACTGGTGCGATCCGATGAACATGGTGGGCTACCAGGGCCGCGGCGTGTCCGGCTGGCTGTCGGTGGCCACCGCGTATGCGCTGCAGCTGTGGGCGTCGATCTGCGAGCGCCACGGCAGGACCGCGCCGGTGGCCGAATTCCGCGCCGGCGCGGCCGAGGTCAACGCCGCGGTCAACCGCCAGCTGTGGGACGGCGACTGGTACGCGCGCGGCATCACCGACGACGGGGTGGCGTTCGGGGTCAAGGACGATGCCGAAGGCCGCATCTACCTCAATCCGCAGAGTTGGGCGATGCTGGCCGGCACCGCCGACGCGGCGCAGCGCGAGCGCATGCTGCAGGCGATCGACGCGCAGCTGGACACGCCGTACGGGCCGACGATGCTGGCGCCGCCGTACACCGCGATGCGCGAGGACGTCGGCCGGCTGACCCAGAAGCATCCGGGCTCGGCGGAAAACGGCTCGGTCTACAACCATGCCGCCGCGTTCTACCTGTACAGCCTGTACGCGATCGGCGACGCCGACCGCGCCTGGCGCGTGCTGCGCGCGATGATCCCGGGGCCGGACCCGGCCGACTACCTGCAGCGCGGCCAGCTGCCGGTGTTCGTGCCCAACTACTACCGCGGCGCGTGGCGCGAACTGCCGCGCACCGCCGGGCGTTCCAGCCAGCTGTTCAACACCGGCACCGCGGCATGGCTGTACCGCTGCCTGCTGGAAGGCCTGTTCGGGCTGAAGGGCGAGGGCGATGCGTTGCGCGTGCAGCCGCAGCTGCCGTCGCACTGGGCGCAGGCGCAGGTGCAGCGGCGCTTCCGCGGCGCGCTGTTCGAGGTGCAGATGCGGCGCGACGCCGCGTGCACCGCCACGCGCGTGAGCGTGGACGGCGTCGTGCTGCCGGCGCCGCGGATCGGCGGCATCGAGCCTGGCCGCCGCTATCGCGTGCAGGTGTTGCTGCCGCCAGGCTGAGCCGGCGCTTGCGCGACACCGCGAACGCGATCGGAAGAAGCCGCCAATCGATGCGCTGACGCTCTGAGCCGATAACGTCGATGGCGTCGATGGCGTCGAAATGCACGCTCGCCGCGCAGAGCTGCAGCCTGCGTCGCCGATTCGAACGCGGTCCGAACGCTCCTGTCATGCGCCCCTAACGCGGCAAGCGCGCAAATGACACGTGTTAGCATTTCCGCCGCATCATCGGGAGAGAGACGCGCAGTGGTTGATGCACAGGGCAAGGCGGACGCCGCGGCAGCGGCGCCGGACGCCACGTCGCTGGCCGGCTTGACGGTCGTGGTGGTGGAAGACGATGCCGAGATGCGCGACATCATCGTCGACGAGCTCGGCTTCCGCGGCGCGCAGGTCCACGGGCTGGACAGCGCCGAAGCGCTGTACCGGCATCTGTCGGTGCACCCTTGCGACATGGTGGTGCTCGACGTCGGGCTGCCCGGCGAGAACGGGTACACGGTGGCGCGGCACCTGCGCCAGATCGCGCGGGTCGGCATCGTGATGCTGACCGGCCGCGGCGGCGCCGGCGACATGGCGCACGGCCTGCACCAGGGCGCGGACCTGTACCTGGTCAAGCCGTTGGACCCGGCGGTGCTCGCGGCCGCGTTGCAGAGCCTGCGCCGGCGCCTGGCCCCGGCGGCGACCGTCACGGCCGCCCCGGCGGCGGCCACGCCAGCCACGCCGGCCGCGCGCTGGCGCCTGGCCGACGATGGCTGGACGTTGCAGTCGCCCGGCGGCGCGTCGCTGGCGCTGACCGAGTCCGAACGCGGCTTCCTGCGCCCGTTGTTCGCCGCGGCCGGCACGCCGGTGGACCGGGAAACGCTGATCGCCGCGCTCACCGACCAGCCCTGGGATTTCGATCCGCACCGGCTGGAAACGCTGGTGCACCGGTTGCGCACGCGCGTATCCGGCGCTTGTGGGCAGCCGTTGCCGGTGCGGGCGCTGCGCGGCAGCGGTTACCTGCTGGTGGCCGGCGCCGAGTGAATCCGCGTCGCCGACGCGGACTCATCCACGGCGTCCTGTTCGGCGACGCGTTCGACAAGCGCGGCCGGGTGTTGCCGAAGCGCCGCCTTCGCGACGCGGCGATACCGGGAGCTGGGTCGACGTAGGAATGCGCTCCTGCGCGAAGCGACCGCTGCCCCCTGGCAGAGGGAAGTCCGTCGCCGGACCGGGGAGATCGGCGGGCTCCTTGGCGCCGCGCGACGTGATGCGACGGATGCGGCGACGTCGTTGCCGCTACGGGCCGGTGCGTCTGGTAGACATCTTGTCGGGCACCTGCCGGCGCAGCCCCCCACGGCGCTGGCGCGTTCGCGCGATACCGAAGGTTGACGATGGCCGCGGCCCGTGCGGCCAAGACGTCCGCCACGCATGCCTTCATGCCGCATTGCCTCGCTTCGTGCTATCCAGAAGCCCGCTCGCAGCAGGCCGACCGGGTGTCCGGCCATGCACCGGCAGCGCATCTGGCTGCCCGACCCGCCGCGCCTTGCCCCGCCTGGGAATGCATCGCCAGCCGCCGCGGCGCGGCTCCTCCGCCGTCTCGGTGAGCGAGCGAGAGCGAGCGAGAGCCGGCGGCACTGACATCCCCGCAGCGCCTACCCACAATCCGCGCGCCGCTCCCGCTGCGCCACTTTCGTGGCCGGCACGGGGCGGTTCGGCGGTAGCCGGGGGAGAGAGCACGTAGGGGAGCGTGGCGCCAGTGGCGTCGCGAACTACGTGATCCCCAGGCGCCGCATCGGTGCTGAATTGGGGAAATACATGGAACCGTATAACGAGCGCGCGGGCGTTGCCCGCGGCGTTGTCGAGGGTGCGCGTGCGCCGCGCTGGCTGCGTCTGCTGACGATCCTGCTGGGTCTGACCGGCGTGCCCGGCTGGGCGCTGGCGGCCGACCTGCAGATGACCGACCTGTCCGATACCGGCTACGACCCGACGCCGGCCGGCGGCGACGTGGTCTACAACGTCACCGTCGAGAACGGTGCGGCCGACACGGTCACCAACGCGGTCGCGATCTTCGACCTGCCCAACGGCGCCATCGCCGCCGCCCCGCTGCCCGCCGGCTGCGCCGCCGACAGCGGCGTGTCGACGCGGCTGGTGTGCAACATCGGCACCCTGGTCGGTACCTTCTCCTCCAACGGCGCGCCGGTGTCGCTGGCGCTGCGCGTGCGCACCACCGGCGTGGCGCCGGGCACCTTCAGCCTGGTCGGCGCGATCGGCTTCGCCGACGCGGTGCCGGCCGCCACCACCCCGATCGCCAGCCTCAGCAGCAACGATCCGTTCTTCGGCGCCGACACCAACACCGCCAACAACCGCCGCACCGAGGACACCACCCTGGTCGCCGCGGGCGACCTGAGCCTGGAGAAGACCGCCACCCCCAACCCGGTGGTCGGCGGTTCGGAAGTCACCTACACCCTCACCGTGCGCAACGCCGGCCCCAGCGCGTCGGCCAACTTCAACGTGGTCGACAGCCTGCCGGCCGCGGTCACCCTGGTGCCGGGCAGCTTCGCCGGCAGCGGCTGGACCCTCAACAGCGGCACGATGACCGCCACCCACGCCGGTTCGCTGGCGGTGGGCGCCAGCGCCACGTTCAGCTTCCGCGCCAAGGTCAACGCCGGCAGCGGCAACCTGGTCAACAGCGCCGTGGTCAACGCCGGCCCCAGCCCGGACCCGAACCCGGGCGACAACAGCGCCAGCGTCACCACCGCCGTGTCCGCCGGTGCCGACCTGACCATCAGCAAGTCCGCCACGCCGGCGCCGGCGGTGTCCGGCCAGCCGGTCACCTTCAACCTGCAGATCCGCAACGAAGGCCCCAGCGCCGCGGTCAACCCGCGCTTCACCGACGCGCTGCCGACCGGCTTCGTGATCACCGGCGGCACCGCCCCGGCCGGCTGGACCTGCAGCAACAGCGGCGGCGACACCAGCCGCACCTGTTCGCTCGCCGGCAGCCTGGCCAACGGCGCCACCGCCGACTTCACCATCGTGGCGACGGTGCCGGCCAGCGGCACCAACAGCAGCGGTAGCGTCACCAACAGCGCCACCGTCAGCGCCGACACGCCCGATCCGAACGGCCCGACGCTGGGCACCGACAACAACACCGGCAGCGTCACCTTCAGCGTGCTCGCCGACGGCGCCGACCTGTCGATGGCCAAGACCAAGGCCCCGGCCCTGGTGGCGGTGTGGAGCGGCGTCGGCAGCGATGCCGACAGCCGCATGACCAGCCGCATGCAGGTGGCCAACCTGGGCCCGCGTCCGGCCACCGGCCAGGTGCAGGCGGTCGACGTGCTGGCGCAGGGCGAGGAACTGCTGGCCAGCGACGGCAGCGTCGCCGTGCCCGGCGTCGGCTTCGCCGCCGGCAACTGGACCTGCGTGGTGAACGCGGCCTACGCGCCGGGCGGCAACCAGACGGTGACCTGCGACCTGAACGCCGGGTCGCTGCCGCTGGCGGTGAACGCCAATGCGCCGATCCTGCAGCTGCTGACCCGCGCGCGCGCGGCCGGCAACCTGCAGAACCAGGCCTGCACCGGCGGCTCCGGCGGCAGCCTGGAACCGCTCACCGGCAACGGCGTGGACCGCGACCCGGTCACCAGCAACGACTGCTCCGGCGCCGGCACCCGCACCACCGACGAGCGCGTGGACCTGTCGATCAGCAAGCGCACCAACGGCGTCGGCGATGCCGACAACGTGCTCGCCGCCAACGAGAACACCCTCACCTACACGCTGGGCGTCAGCAACAGCGGCCCCGACGGCACCGCCGGCGTGGTCGTCAACGACACCATCCCCGGCTTCGTCGCCGGCCGCACCACCATCAGCGTGGCCGCGCCGGCCGGCTGGAGCTGCCCGGTCAACGGCGCCTCGGTGGTCTGCAACTCCGGCGCCACCGTGCTGGCCAGCGGCGGCAGCGCCAGCATCGTCATCACCGTGACCCGCGCGCTGTTCGACAGCGTCGGCCAGGGCAGCACCACCTGCGGCGGCAGCACCGTCAGCGGCGCGTTCTGCAACACCGCCGGCGTCGGCATCGACGCCGCGGTCGCCGGCTCGGTCGGCGAGATCGACGGCAGCAACAACCAGGCCTCGGACTGGGTGCGGATCGAGCGCGTGGCCAACGTGCGCACCACCGCCAAGAACATCACCTCCGGCACGCCCGGCCGCGCCGGCGTCAACACCACCTACGTGATGTCCTACCTCAACGACGGCCCGTCGACGGTGCCGGGCGTGGTGTTCCGCGACGTGTTCACCCTGCCCGCCAACGACGCCGGCTTCGTGCTGGTCTCGGCGCAGCGCACCGGCGGCGGCACCGCCACCTGTACCGCCACTGCCGGCGCCGGGGTCACCGCCACCGCCACCGCCGGCGGCACGTCCTACGCCAACACCAGCGGCAGCCCCGCCACGGTGACGGTGCAGTGCGCGCGCCTGACGATGAACAACCAGCAGACCGAAAGCCTGACCGTGGTGATCCGTCCGAACGTGGACGCCGGCAACACCGCCCGCCAGTTCGACAACCTGGCCGACTTCTTCCTCGACCTGGACGGCGACGGCGACGCGGACGCGGTGCGCGGCACCGACGCCAACGGCAGCTTCGACTTCAACACCGTGGAAACCGCCGCCGACGACCAGCGCAGCGCCTCGCTGCCGTTCGAGAGCGGCTCGGTGGAACTGATCACCAACAAGGTCGATACCGGCTTCACCGGCGGCGTGGATCCGCTCGGCTACGACGCGACGAATCCGACCGCCAACCTGATCACCTACCGCGTCACCGTGCGCAACAGCGGCCCGTCGGTGGCCACCGACGTGCGCATCGTCGACACGCTGACCCCGCTGCCCGGGCGCACGCTGACCTTCATCGGCGCCTCGGCTACGCCGACCGGCAGCTACGACTTGGCGGCCTGCGCCATCACCGGCGGCAGCAATCCCACCGTGGGCGCGGCGCTGCAGCTGAACTGCCCGATGCCCGGCGTGGGCTTCGGCGGCGGCAACGTCAGCGGCGTGGTCGCCGCCGGCCAGACCAGCACCCTGTACCTGCGCTACCGCTACGACACCGCGCCCGGCGCTTCCGGCGACACCGTGGCCAACATCGCCGTGGCCAGCTCGGCCGAAGCGGACACCAACACCGCCAACAACAGCGCCAGCCAGGAAACCACCATCCGCGCCTCCGCCGACATGGGCGTGAGCAAGCACGTGATCGCGCAGGCCCCGGCCGCCGATCCGGACGTGGCGCTGCCTGCCGACATCGGCAGCGTCGGCCTGCGCCAGCCGTTCTTCTACGTGATCGACGCGATCAACAACGGCCCCGGCGCCAGCCTGTCGCGCGATCGCGGCGGCAGCAGCCCGCTCAACGGCACCGGTACCGTGGTCGGCGACGTGCTGCCGGCCGGGCTGGTGGTCGTCGGCGCCATCACCTGGCAGAAGGTCGGCGACGTGCCGCCCGGCGGCGGCGGCGAAGTGCCCAACGGCACCGGCAGCTGCAGCGCCAACGGCAGCAACGTCACCTGCGCCCTGGGCGACGTGACCGTCGGCGGCCGCGTGCGCATCGTGATCCCGGCGCGCTGGGACACCTATCCGGGCGCCGCCGCGGTCAACAACACCGCCACCGTGTCCACCGAGCAGATCGACCGCGTGCCCAGCAACAACACCTCCACCGTGCCGCTGCTGGTCACCCGCGCGTCGCTGGCCGGCACCGTGTTCGAGGACCGCGACCGCAGCGCCGGCAACGGCGGCGTGCGCCAGGGCGGCGAGCCCGCGCTGGCCGGGGTCACCGTGACCCTCAGCGGCACCGATGCCTACGGCAATGCGGTCAGCGCCACCACGGTCACCGATGCGAATGGCCAGTACCGCTTCGAGAACCTGCCCGCCGCCGGCGCCGCCGGCTACACGCTGACCCAGACCCAGCCCAACGGCTACGCCAACGGACCGGTCGCACCGCCCACCGGCGGCGCCGATGCGCCCTCGCTCGGCGGCACCTACGCGATCGGCACGCCGAACTCCAGCTACACCGCGATCCCGGTCGGCGCCAACGACCAGGGCCTGCGCTACGACTTCCCGGAAGTGCGCCAGCCCAGCCTGTCCGGCTACGTCTACGTGGACCTGGACTTCAACAACCAGCGCAGCGCCGGCACCGACCCGGCGATCGTCGGCGCCAGCATCGAACTGCTCGACGCGCTGACCGGCGCGGTGCTCGCCACCACCGTCACCGATGGCAACGGCCAGTACCGCTTCGAACAGCTCGACCCGACCGTGCTGTACACGCTGCGCGAAGTGCTGCCCAGCGGCGCCTACAGCAACCGTCCCACCGCGGTGAACCCGGGCCTGATCGGCGGCGCCGCGTGCGCGCCCGGCAACTGCGTGGCCGGCACCGGCGTGACCGCGCCGGGCGGCGCCGATGCCGCCAGCACCGACCGCATCTCGCGCATCGACCTGGGCGCGGGCCAGGACGGCACCGTGTTCAACTTCGGCGAGAACCCGAGCGGCAGCTCGATCAGCGGCCGCGTGTGGCTGGACCGCGACAACGACGGCACCATCGACAGCAGCGAGACCGGCCTGGGCGGCGTCACCGTCGTGCTCACCGGCACCGACCAGAACGGGGCGGCGGTGAACCTCACCACCACCACCGCGGCCGACGGCCAGTACGCCTTCACCGGGCTGCTGCCGGGCAACTACACCGTCACCGAGCCGACCCAGCCGGCCGACACGCTCAACGGCCTGACCGTGCCGGGCGACCGTGGCGGCACCGCCACGCCGCCGACCACCACGCCGTCGGCGATCAGCACCATCGCGCTGGGCGCCAACCAGCAGGCCGTCGGCTACGACTTCGGCGAGATCCCCGCCGCGTCGATCGCCGGCCGCGTGTACTACGACAACAACGACAACGGCGTGATCGACAGCGACGAGACCGGCATCGCCGGCGTGCCGATGCAGCTCACCGGCACCGACGACCTCGGCCGCCCGGTCAGCGTCAACATCGTCACCGAGGCCGACGGCCGCTACCGCTTCCCCGAACTGCGCCCGGGCACCTACACCGTGACCGAGCCGCAGCAGCCGGCCGACACCACCAACGGCATCACCACCGCCGGCACCGTCGACGGCGTCAGCCGCGGCACCGCCACCGCGCGCACCACCGTGCCTTCGGCGATCGCCACGATCGTGCTGGCCGACGGCGCGCAGTCGATCGACAACAACTTCGGCGAGATCGCCGACACCCCGGACCTGGTGGTCAGCAAGGTCGCCGAGCCGACCCGCTTCACCGTCAACAACGGCGCGCGCTACACCATCAGCGTGCGCAACATCGGCCCGCGCCCGACCACCGGCGCCTACCAGGTCGAAGACCGCCTGCCGCCGGGCGTGACCCTGGCCGCGACCCCGACCGGCACCGGCTGGACCTGCACCGGCGCGGCCGGCGCGGACCGCTTCAGCTGCAGCAGCAGCCAGGTGCTGGCCTCCGGCGCCACCGCGTCCGAGCGCATCGTCGCCCAGGTCGCGGTCGCCGCGGCCGCCGCCACCGGCGCGCCGATCAACAACGCGGTGCTGGTGGAAGGCGGCGGCGAAGACGCCGCGCACCGGCCGAGCCCGGCCGAGCGCGGCGCGTTCGAGGGCGACGTCGGCCAGCTGCCGGTCTGCGACCCGGCCATCACCCAGAACGCGTGCCGCCTGCCGAGCCAGGTGCAGTTGGCCGCGTCGGTGTCCGGTACGGTGTGGTTCGACGTCGGCAACGACGACACCCTGCTCGACGGCGGCGATCGCCGCCTGCAGAACTGGATCGTCGAACTGGTCGATCCGACCAGCGGCCAGGTGGTCAAGACCACGCTCAGCGCCGCCGACGGCAGCTACCGCTTCGGCGACGTGATTCCCGGGCAGAAGTGGCACATCCGCTTCCGCGACCCCAGCTCCGGGGTGATCTGGGCGTTCCCGGTCAGCGGCGAGACCGCCTCCGGCGCCGCCGCCCCGTGCGCGGCCGATACCGCCATCAGCAACGGCAGCGCCAGCTCGTGCCGGGTCAGCGACGGCGGCATCAGCCAGCTGGAAGTGGTGCTGAAGGCCGGCGAGAACCTGCCGCAGCAGAGCCTGCCGGTGGATCCGTCGGGCGTGGTCTACGACGCGGTCACCCGCGACCCGGTGCCCGGTGCGATCGTCACCCTGGCCCCGGTCGGCGTCTGCGCCGGCTACGACCCGGCCACCAGCCTGCTCAACACCGCGGCCGGCGGCTACCGCATCGAAGGCAACGCGGTGTCGATGACCGTCGGCAGCGACGGCTACTACCAGTTCCTGTTCGGCCCGGCCGCGCCGGCGCGCTGCGAGTTCGAGCTGACGGTGACCCCGCCGGGCGGCTACGTGTTCGTCTCCACGCTGATCCCGGCCGAAGGCAGCTCGCTGTCGCCGCCCGGTGCGGTGGGCAGCAACTACCAGGTGCAGCCCAACGCGCTGGCGCCGACCGGCCCGGTCGGCACCGCCACCCAGTACTACCTGCGGCTGTTCGCCGGTTCGGCCACCGCCGGCATCGTGCACAACCACATCCCGCTGGACACCGCGGTGGCCACCGGGCTGGCGATCAGCAAGACCGGCGACCGCCAGACCGCCGAGATCGGCGACACGGTGATGTACACCCTGACCGTGCGCCAGACCGCGGGCAACGCGCTGGCGTCGGTGGACATCGTCGACCGCCTGCCGCGCGGCTTCACCTACATCGCCGGCACCGCGCGCGCCAACGGCCGCGCCGTGGCCGAGCCCGCCGGCGCGCCGGGTCCGCAGCTGGGCTTTGCGGTCGGCCCGATCCAGGTCGGCGCGCAGATCGTGCTCACCTACCGGGTGCGGGTCGGCGTCGGCAGCCAGCAGGGCGACGGCATCAACCGCGCGCAGGCGTTCGGCTGCTCCATCGCCGGCGGCTGCGTCGACCCGGTCAGCCTGCAGCCGCGCGGCGGCGCGCTGCCGTCGAACCAGGCGCAGTACCGCGTGCGCGTCACCGGTGGCGTGTTCACCGAGGAAGGCTGCGTGCTCGGCAAGGTGTTCGTGGACTGCAACGTCAACCACGTGCAGGACCCGGAAGAGATCGGCATCCCCGGCGTGCGCATGTACTTCGAGGACGGCACCTGGATGATCAGCGACTCCGAAGGCAAGTACAGCTACTGCGGCCTGCCGCCGCAGAGCCACACGCTGAAGGTCGATGCGTCCACGCTGCCGGTCGGCTCGCGCCTGACCACCAGCAGCAACCGCAACCTCGGCGACGCCGACAGCCTGTTCATCGACCTCAAGAACGGCGAGCTGCACCGCGCCGACTTCGTCGAGGGCAGCTGCTCCAACCCGGTGCTGGAACAGGTCAAGGCACGGCGGACCCAGGGCGAGGTGCGCGCGCCGGAAACCGAACCCGGCCACGCCCCGCTGCGCTTCGAAAGCAAGCCGCTGCGCGCGCCGCAGCAGGCCACCGACTCGGCCAAGCAGAGACCCATCGTGGATCCCAGACCGACAACGCCTGCCGCGCCGGCCGCGGAGGTGCAGCCATGAGCCGCAACCCGCAGCTGCGCCGCGCGCCGCGCTTGAGCGTCCTCGCCTGTGCGCTGGCGGCCCTGCCGGCGCTGGCCCAGGACGTGAGCGGCAGCAGCCGCTTCACCCCGGTGCTCGGCGACGCCAGCGTGCTGTACCCGCAGGCGCCCAACACCACCGCCGCACCGCCGCAGGCCGTGCCGACCCGCGCCGGCGAGCTCGACTACGCGGCCAACGGCGAGCTGGGCAAGATCGTGGTCGAACTGGACCGCGACGGCGTGCCGGCCGATGGTCAGAGCGCGGTGCGCGTACAGGTGCGCCTGCTCGGCGAGAACGGCCAGCCGATGCCGGGCGAACGCTTCGCCACCATCGAGTACAGCGGCGGGCGCGTGCGCCTGCCCGGCTCGCGCACCGACGAGTTCGGTCCGGGCGCGCTGGACGCCGACAAGCTGGTGCCGGGCATCCAGCTGCCGGTGCACGACGGCGTGGCCGAGTTCGAACTGCTGGCGCCGTACGAGCCGCAGGACGTGCTGTTGCGCGTCACCGCCGGCAGCCAGACCGCCGAGGGCGTGGTCGGCTTCGTGCCGGAAATGCGCGAGCTGCTGGCCACCGGCCTGATCGAAGGCGTCATCAACTTCCGCCGCCGCGACAACAGCAGCGCGATCGCGCCGGTGCAGCACGACGACGCCTTCGAGCGCGACATCCGCCGCTGGGAGAAGCAGTTCAACAACGGCAAGGCCAGCGCCACCGCGCGCACCGCGTTCTTCGTCAAGGGCCGGATCAAGGGCGAGTACCTGCTCACCGCCGCCTACGACTCGGACAAGGACGTGCGCGGCCGCCTGCTGCGCGACATCCAGCCGGAGGAGTTCTACCCGGTGTACGGCGACTCGTCGCTGCGCGGCTTCGACGCGCGCTCGGCCGAGCGCCTGTACGTGCGCATCGACAACCGCCGCAGCTACCTGCTGTACGGCGACTTCCAGACCGGCGACGGCCTGGCCTCGCGCACCGGCGTCGGCAGCACCGACGCGATCCCGCTGCGCAGCCTGGGCACCTACAACCGCACCGCCACCGGCCTGGGCTGGCACTACGAAACCCCGCGCGTGCGCAGCAACGTGTTCGCGATCCAGGATTCGCTGCGCCAGGTGATCGAGGAGTTCGCCAGCCAGGGCAGCGGCCCGTACGCGCTGCGCAACAACGCGGTGCTGGAAGGCAGCGAACGCGTGGAAGTGGTGGTGCGCGACCGCAACCAGCCCTCGCGCATCGTCTCGGTGAGCTCGCTGGCGCGGCTGGTGGACTACAGCTTCGAGCCGTTCTCCGGGCGCATCCTGCTCAACCAGTTCCTGCCCGCGTTCGACAGCGACCTCAACCCGGTGTCGCTGCGCATCACCTACGAACTGGACCAGGGCACCGAGAAGTTCTGGGTGGTCGGCGCCGACGGCCAGTTCAAGGTCACCGAGCGCCTGGAAGTGGGCGCCTCGGTGGTCGACGACCGCAACCCGTTCGCCGAATTCCGCATGGGCAGCGCCAACGCCGGCTACCGCTTCGGCGAGCGCACCTTCCTGGCCGCCGAATTCGCCCGCACCCGCAGCGAACTGAACACCAACAGCATCAACCAGGTCGCCACGCCGGGCCTGCAGGACCTCAGCGGCGAAGTGGAAGGCGACGCCTGGCGGGTGGAGTTCGGCCACGACGGCGACAAGCTCGACGCGCGCCTGTTCGCCGCGCGCACCGACCCGGCGTTCAACAACGCCGCCTCGCCGCTGTACGGCGGACGCGGCGAGTACAACGCCAAGCTGGACTACCACGTCGGCCCGCGCCTGGACCTGTACGTGGAAGCGCTGCGCAGCGAGGACCGCAATCCCGACGGCGGCGAGCGCGAGGCCGGCGGCGCCGGCGTGCGCATCGGCGCCACCTCGCGGCTGACCGTGGACTTCGGCGTGCGCAGCATCCGCGAGACGGTGGGCGCGTACTCGCCGTGGTCCTCGGCGACCCCGTTCGGCAACAGCGGCGGGCTCACTGGCGGCTTCGCCAGCGGCGCCGGCGGCGGCGCACTCGGCTACGGCCAGCAGCCGCTGGATCCGCTGACCGGCCTGCCGGTGATTGGCAGCAGCAATGGCGGCACCGGCGTGGCCAGCGACCTGCCGATCGGCACCCGCCTGTCCTCCGACAGCGTGCGCCTGGGCCTGGGCTACCGGTTCAACGACCGCTTCTCGGCCGGCGGCGAAATCGAACAGGGCGTGGAAGGCGAGGACCGCCACCGCGTCGCCGCCGGGCTGGACTACAAGGTGTTCGAACGCAGCCGCGTGTACGGCCGCTACGAACGCCAGACCGGCCTGACCAGCGCCTACGGCATCACCACCACCGACCGCGAGACCGATGCGCTGGTGTTCGGCGTGGACAGCAGCTACGTGCGCGACACCCAGGCGTTCTCCGAGTACCGGCTGCGCGATGCGATCAGCGGCCGCGACGTGCAGGCCGCCTCGGGCATCCGCAACAACTGGGACATCCGCCAGGGCCTGCGCCTGAGCAGCTCGGCCGAGCACGTCAAGGTCTACGACGGCAACACCGGCGACGCCACCGGCCTGGCGCTGGCGCTGGACTACAGCGGCAACCCGCTGTGGCGCGGCGCGGTACGGGTGGAGCACCGCATCTCCGGCGACGTGGTCGACACCGCCGCCGACGAGGCGTTCGACACCACCCTGCTGCAGTTCATGGTGGCGCGCAAGCTCAGCCGCGACTGGACCCTGCTCGGGCGCAACTACCTGCTCAGCACCGACTACGCCGCGCGCGGCGACGTGCTGCAGGACCGCTTCCAGCTCGGCGTGGCCTACCGCGACACCGACCGCAACCGGATCAACGCGCTGGCCCGCTACGAGTACAAGCTCGAGCGCGACGAGAGCGGCCTGACCCTGCTCGACGGGCAGGCGGTGGACGGCACCAGCCAGGACGTGCGCACCCGCGCGCACATCGTCTCCACCCATGCCGACTGGCATCCGTCGCGGCCGTGGTGGCTGACCGGGCGCGTGGCCGGCAAGTGGCAGCAGGACCGTTTCGCCTACGCCGACGGCGGCCGCGTCGACAGCCGCTTCCATGCGCTGCTGCTGTCCGGTCGGGTGGTCTACGACATCACCGAGCACTGGGACATCGGCGTGCTCGGCGCGACCTTCCGCGGCCAGTCCGGCGGCAACCAGTACGCCTACGGCCTGGAAGTGGGGCGGCTGCTGCGGCAGAACCTGTGGCTGTCGGCCGGCTACAACTGGAGCGGGTTCGCCGGCGACCGCGACCTGAGCGGCTACGAGTACACGCAGCAGGGCGCGTTCCTGCGCCTGCGTTTCAAATTCGACGAAGACCTGTTCCGTCGCGACGACGTCCGTTACCGCGATCCGGCGCGCTGAGGAAACTGCCATGACCTACCCGAACCGCATCCGCACCCTTCGCCAGCGTGTCCTGGTCGCCGCGCTGATCGCCGCGGCCAGCGCCAGCGCCGGCGCGCAGCAGACCCAGCTGCAACCGGCGCCGCAACGCATCAGCGACGAGGCGATCCACGCCGACCTGGAGGCCTACGAGGCCACCCAGGGCCGCATCCAGGCGCTCAACGACGGTGGCCGCCCGATCCGCGACTACCACCTGTCCAAGGCGCAGTGCTGGCTGGACGTGTCGTTCCACGAGTACACCCGCAACGACCGCAGCGATTTCCCGCAGGCCGCGCTGAGCGAATCGGAGAAGCTGATCGTCGGCATGGAGCAGGGCGCCTCGCCGCTGCCGACCGACACGCCGCTGGTCAACGGCGCCAAGTACCTGCGCGACGACCTGTGGAAGCGCCTGCGCGTGCTGCACGGCACCCCGGGCTTCGCCTGCGCGCAGCAGGCGGTCGCCTGCGGCGAGGTCGAGCTGGTGCATGCCGGCAACGAGTTCAACCAGCAGCAGTGGCGCCATTCCAAGCCGTACATCCAGATCGCCGAGGACCTGGTCAACGACGCCGAGGCGCTGGCCCGCCAGTGCGGCGTGGCCGAAGGCACGCCGGCGGCACCGGCCGCGGCGCTGCCGCTGATCGCCAACGTGCTGTTCGAGTTCGATCGCGACCGCCGCGCCGACATCCGCAGCCACTCGCTGGAGAGCCTGGACCGCGCGCTGGCGCGCATCGCCGAGGAAAAGCTCACGCTGCGCGAAGTGGAGCTGGTCGGCCACGCCGACCGCATGCAGGGGCGCGGCCACGACTACAACCAGGGCCTGTCGCAGCGCCGCGCGCAGACCGTGCGCGAGCTGCTGATCGCCCGCGGCGTGGAACCGGCCAAGATCCGCTACAGCTACCGCGGCGATACGCAGCAGGTGCAGCAGTGCGACGGCGTCACGCCGCGCGCGGCGCTGCTGGAATGCCTGCTGCCCAACCGCCGGGTGGAAGTGCGCTTCGAGCTGGGCGACTAGCGCATTCGACCGCCGGCGTCGCAGCCGGCAAGCGTGTTGTAGGAGCGGCTTCAGCCGCGACAGGCTCTATCGGTACCGCCTGTCGCGGCTGAAGCCGCTCCTACAGGGTGCGGTCGCCTGTGCATGGTGGAAAAGAAGCGCTGGCACCGCTCGCCGTGGCGACCCGCCCTGGAACGTCCCCTGCGCCTCGCGGCGCCTCAGTACTCCGGCGCCGCGTCCGGCGGCGGCGATGCGCCGGCCGGCGCGGCGGACGCGCGCATCCAGATCGCCGGATGGCTGCCGTCGAGCACGATCCATTGCCGCTCGCGTGCGCGCAGCAGGTCGGGCAGCACCTGTTGCGCGGTGGCCTCGGCGCCCGGCACGGCCCACAGCCCGGCCCAGCCGTTGCCGCCGGCGCGGCCGGCCGCATGCACCGCGCGTTCGGCCAGGGCGATCGCGTCCTGCACGCGCGCCTCGGGCTGGCGGAACAGCGGGAACGGCGCGACCCCGACCGACACCGTCAGCGGCAGCATCTCGCCCTGGCCGGCGTCCACGCGCAGGCGCTCGATCCTGCCGCGCAGGTGCCCGGCCAGCGCGAACGCCGCCTCCGGGGAGGTGTTGGTGCGCACCACCAGGAACTCCTCGCCGCTCCAGCGCGCGAGCATGTCGTCCGGTTCGCAGGCCTCGCGCAGGCACGCGGCCAATGCGGTCAGCGCGCGGTCGCCGGCGGCGTGGCCGTAGCGCTCGTTCAACGCCTTGAAGTCGTCCACGTCGATCAGCACGATCGCGCAGCGGGTCTGCGCATCGCAGTCCTCGTCCGCCGGCGTGTCGAACATCGCGTGCATGCGGCGCTCGGCGGCCGGACGGTTCAGCAGCCCGGTCAGCGGATCGAGGTGGCCCAGTTCCGCCTCGCGGCGCGCGCGGCGGCGATGCAGGATCACCAGCGTGGCGCCGAGCAGCAGCACCAGCGCCAGGCCGATGGCGACATGGGCGGCGCTGTCGGCGCGTTCGGTGCTCGCGGCGGCGATCGGCTGCAGCTTGCGCGCCGCGTTGGCCTGCAGCGTCGCCAGCGTGCCCAGGGTTTCGGCGCGGGCCTTGTCGCGATCCATCGCGCGCGCCTGCTGCGCATAGCGTGCCGCGGCCTCGGCGTTGCCCAGCGCGGCGTGGATCTCGCTGATCAGGTCCAGCCCGGTGCGGATCTCGAGGGTGAAATTGCCACGCTCGGACAGCGTCTGCGCCTGCTCGGCGTAGGCCAGCGCGTCCTTCGTCCGGCCCTGGTCCAGGCGCAGCCGGGCCAGGCGTTGCAGCGTCACCACCGCCCCTTGCGGGTCGCCGTTCGCCTGCCACTGCAGGGTCTTCTGCAGGATCTGCTCGGCGCGTTCGTAGTGGCCGCCGGCGCGCTGGATCTCGCCGCGATGGCCATCGATGCGGTGCAGCAACATGTCCTGGTTGCCGAACCTGGCCGCAATCGCCGAGGCCTGGCTGAAGGCGCGGTCGGCCTCGTCGTAGCGCTGGAGCACCAGCAGCGCGTAACCGTAGTTGTAGTACAGCCCTATGTCGCCCGGCGCCGGCGGCCGCTGCAGCCGTTCGGACAGGGCGATGGCCTGGCGGAAGTAGCCCAGCGCGCCCTCCGGATCGTCCAGTTCGCCACGGATCAGGGCGATGCCGATCAGTGCAGAGAGCTGCGCGCCGGTGTCTCCCTTGGACACCGCCTCGTCCTGGGCCTGCTCGAGCAGCTTCAGCGCGCGCGGCGACTGTCCCTGCTGACGCAGCAGATTGGCCGCCTGCAGCCGTTCGACGGCGCGGATCGGCGGGGGGATCCCGGGGGACTGCAGCAGCGCCAGCACGCGTTCGACGGTTGCCGCCGCGCGCGTCGCGTCGCCCAGAATCTGCTGCGCGGTCGCCAGGCAACCGGTCGCCTGCACCTGCACCGACACCGGCAGGTCCGGCTTGGACAGCAGGTCGTTGGCGATCGCCAGCGACGTCTGCGGCTGTTGCGTCAGGCCCGTGCGGCAGCGTTGCAGCAAGGCCTCGTTCGGATCGGCGCCGGGAATGGTCTGCGCCAGCGCCGGGCCGGCCAGCAGGCCCGCGACCACGAACAGGATCCGGCCCCGGCCGGTGAGGAAGTCAGGCGTCATCGATTTGTAATCCAAGCGCGTCTAGCGGCGGAATCGGCCCGCGCAGGCATGCGCGGCACATGCGGATCCAGCGCCGCGTCGCATCCAGCGGGAAGACGGAGGTGGCTAATATAGCCGCAGTCCGCGTCCTGCCTGTCTATGGCGCTTCCTCCCCAGGTCTTGCGCATGCCGAACCCGTCCGCCCCGCAACGTTCCACCGACCTGCGCAGCGCCGGGCCGCTGGCGCGCGCGCTGCGTTGGTGGCGCGACATCCCGCTCGCCGACCGGGGCGATCGGCGCAACGCGGCGATGTTGCAGTTGGTGCTGGTATTCGTGGGCCTGTACCAGTTGACGACCATGCTGGTGGCCTGGTCGCGGATCGGCACGGCCATCGATCCGGTCGCGCTGTGGCTGGCGGGACTCAACGCGCTGGCGATGTGGGCCTGCTTCGTGTTGCTGCGGCGCGGCGCTTTCCTGTGGGCGGCGCGGCTGTTCGTCGTGGTCAGCCTGGCGCTGCTGACCCTGGGCTATGCGCGCTGGGGCCTGGAGGCGCAGCTGCGCGGCCAGCTGAGCCAGCTGCTGCCGGTGCTGATCGGCGGGCTGCTGCTGAGCCGGCGGGCGTTGTGGGGAACGGTGGCCTGGATGGCGCTGGTGGTGGCGCTGGGTGCGTGGCGCGACGCGGCGCGGGTGTTCTTCCTGCCGGGGCTGTGGCCGCGGATATCGGAGAGCGCGGCGATGGGCATCGTCGGCTTCGTGATCGCCGCGATCGTGCTCGACCAGTCGGTGGCGGCGCTGCGCGACAGCCTGGCGCTGGCGCGCCAGCGCGGCAACGAACTGGCCCGTTCGCGCGACCGCCTGCAGCTGGAAATGCAGGAGAAGGAACGCTCGCAAGCGTTGCTGGTGCACGCGCAGAAGATGGAGGCCGTCGGCCGCCTGGCCGGCGGCGTGGCGCACGACTTCAACCACCTGCTGGGGCTGATCCTGGGCTATGCCGCGCGCGGCCGGCGCAGCGACGATCCGGAACAGCTCAAGGCCGCGCTGCAGGGCGCCGAGGCGGCGGCGCGGCGCGCGGCGGCGGTGACCCGCAAGCTGCTCGATTTCAGCCGCCTGGAGGATACCCGGCTGGAGGTGTTCGAGCCGGCCGAGGTGGTCGCCGGCATGCGGCCGATGCTCGACCAGCTGTTCGGCCCGCAGGTGCAGGTGCGCCTGCAACTGCACGAGGCGCCGTGCCCGGTGCGCTTCGATCGCGCGCAGCTGGAGCTGATCGTGCTCAACCTGGCCGCCAACGCGCACCAGGCGATGCCCGAGGGCGGGCAGTTCGAGCTGGCGCTGGCGCCGCAGCCCGACGCGATGCTGGAGATCGTCGCCCGCGACAACGGCCATGGCATGAGCGAGGACGTGCGGGCGCGCTGCCTGGAGCCGTTCTTCACCACCAAGCCCAGCGGCCAGGGCACCGGCCTGGGGCTGGCGGTCAGCGCCAACCTGATCGCCGCCGCCGGCGGCGCGCTGCTGGTGGAGAGCGCGCCCGGGCGCGGCAGCGTGTTCCGCCTGCGGCTGCCGCTGCACGCCGGCGCCGCGGCGGCCTCGTGAGCGGCGCGGCCTGTGCCAATGGCGTTGGCAGGCCCTAGACTGCGGCGATCGCGCACGGGACATCGCCTTGGTTTCTAGCTGGATCCTGCTGCTGGTGTCGGTCGGCTACGCCGCGCTGCTGTTCGCGGTGGCGTGGTGGGGCGACCGGCGCCCGCTGTACCCGGAGCGGCCATGGCTGCGCCCGGCGGTGTACAGCCTGGCGCTGGCGGTGTACTGCTCGTCGTGGACCTTCTACGGCGCGGTCGGCAGCGCGGTGCGCAACGGCGCCGGCTACCTGCCGATCTACCTGGGGCCGCTGCTGCTGCTGCTGTTCGGCTGGCGCATCATCGAGCGCCTGGCGCTGATCGCGCGCAGCGAGAACACGGTGTCCATCGCCGACTTCATCTCCTCGCGCTACGGCCGCTCGCGGCGGCTGGCGGCGCTGGTGGCGATGATCGCGCTGATCGGCGTGGTGCCGTACCTGGCGCTGCAATACAAGGCGGTGGCGATGAGCCTGCAGGTGCTCAGCGGCCAGCCCAGCGCCGGCGCGCCGTTCTACGCCGACCCGGCGCTGTACGTGGCGCTGCTGATGGCCTTGTTCGCCACCTTGTTCGGCACCCGCCAGGTGGACGCCACCGAGCACCACCACGGCATGATGCTGGCGATCGCGCTGGAATCGGTGGTCAAGCTGCTGGCGATGGTGGCGGTGGGCGTGTTCGCCTACGTCTGGCTCAGCGGCCGCGACGGCCACGTGCTGCAGTCGGCGCGCACCCTGTTCCAGAACACCCCGCCGGTCGGCTTCATCTCGCAGACCCTGCTCAGCTTCCTGGCCATCGTCTGCCTGCCGCGGCAGTTCCACGTGGCGGTGGTCGAATGCAGCGACGTCGGCGACATCCGCAAGGCGCGCTGGCTGTTCGGGCTGTACCTGGTGGTGATCTCGGCGATGGTGGTGCCGATCGCCTCGGCCGGCATCGCGATGTTCGGCCAGGGCGGGGAGGTCGCGCACGACAGCATCGTGCTGGCGCTGCCGCTGGCCGAGGGCCGCACCGCACTGGCGCTGGTGGCCTACGTCGGCGGCTTCTCCGCGGCCACCGGCATGGTCATCGTCTCCAGCATCGCGCTGGCGACGATGATCAGCAACGACCTGGTGATGCCGGTGCTGTTGCGCCGCCGCGGCAACCGGGCCGCCAGCGCCGACGTGGCCTCGCGGGTGCTGTGGATCCGCCGCCTGGCGATCCTGCTGCTGGCGCTGATCGCCTACGGCTACTACCGCAGCAGCAGCAACGACAGCACGCTGGCCTCCTACGGGCTGATGGCCTTCGCCGCGGTGGCGCAGTTCGCGCCGGGGGTGATCGGCGGGCTGTACTGGCGCGGGGCCAGCCGCAAGGGCGTGGAGGCCGGCATGGTGCTGGGCTTCGGCACCTGGATCTACACGCTGCTGCTGCCGGCGCTGACCCAGGCCGGCTGGCTGGCGCCGCAGTGGCTGCAGCAGGGGCCGTTCGGCATCTCTTGGCTGCGCCCGCAACAGCTGTTCGGCATGAGCGGCTGGGACCCGCTGGCGCACGGCACGTTCTGGTCGCTGCTGGTCAACGTCGGCACGATGATGCTGGTGTCGGCGCGCTGGCGCCCGGGCCTGGACGAGCGGCTGCGCGCGGCGCCGTTCCTGGAGCCGTATTCGCAGCGGCCGGCGGTGGCCGGCGACTGGCTCGGGCACGTGCACGTGGTCGACCTGCAGGCGCTGGCCGAGCGCATGGTCGGCGAGCGCCACGCGCGGCGCGCCTTCGCCGAGCAGGCGCAGCTGCTCGACCGCGAGCCGCAGCCCAACGCGGTGGCCGACCGCGCCTGGGTGCAGTTCACCGAACGCCTGCTGGCCGCCTCGATCGGCGCCGCGTCGGCGCGGCTGGTACTGACCAGCCTGCTGCGCGGCTCGGGCATGGACCTGGGCGAAGTGGTGGCGGTGCTCGACGAGGCCGGGCAGGAGCTGCGCTTCAACCGCGAGATCCTGTCCACCACGCTGGAGAACATCAGCGCCGGGGTCAGCGTGGTCGACCCGGCGATGCGCCTGACCGCATGGAACCGCCGCTACCAGCAGATGTTCGGCTACCCCGACGGCATGCTCTACGTCGGCCGCCCGGTCGCCGACCTGATCCGCTACAACGCCGAGCGCGGCGAACTGGGCGAAGGCAACATCGAGGAGCAGATCGGCCGCCGCATCGGCCACATGCGCGCCGGCACCCCGCACGTATTCGAGCGCACCCGCAGCGACGGCAAGGTGATCGAGATGCGCGGCCAGCCGCTGCCCGGCGGCGGCTACGTCACCAGCTACAACGACATCACCGACTACAAGCGCGCCGAGCAGGCGCTGCTGGAGGCCAACGAGACCCTGGAGCAGCGCGTGGCCGAGCGCTCGCGCGAGGCCGAGCTGGCGCAGCAGTCCAAGACCCGGTTCCTGGCCGCGATCAGCCACGACGTGCTGCAGCCGCTCAACGCCGCGCGGCTGTTCGCCTCGGCGCTGCGCGACGCGCACCAGAACGAGGAACAGCGGCACCTGGCCGAGCGCGTGGACGCCTCGCTGCGCGCGGCCGAGGAACTGCTCGACGGGCTGCTCGACGTCTCGCGGCTGGACGCCGGCGGCATGCGCCCGACGATCGAGGACTTCGACGCCAGCGTGCTGCTGCGCGAACTGGCCGCGCAATACACCCCGGTCGCGGCTGGACGCGGGCTGCGCATGCGCGTGTACGCGCGGCCGGCCTGGGTGCGCAGCGACCGCCGCCTGCTGCGCCGCGTGCTGCAGAACTTCCTCGCCAACGCACTGCGCTACACCCGCCAGGGGCGCATCGTGCTGGGCATGCGCCAGCGCGGCCAGGAACTGGAACTGCAGGTCTGGGATACCGGGCCGGGCATCCCCAAGCACCACATGCAGCAGATCTTCGACGAATTCCAGCGCTACCAGCAGCCGTTCGACTGGGGCGAGCAGGGCCTGGGCCTGGGCCTGTCGATCTGCCAGCGCATCTCGCGCCTGCTCGGCCACGACCTGGACGCGCGCAGCGCCGTCGGCCACGGCAGCATGTTCTCGATCACCCTGCCGCGGGTGGCGCCGGTGCCGCAGAAACAGCAGCGCCAGCAGCGCGCCGTGGCCAGCCACGATTCGCTGGCCGGGCTGCGCGTGCTGTGCGTGGACAACGACCAGGAAATCCTCGACGGCATGCGCGCGCTGCTCGGCCGCTGGGAGGTGGAGGTGATCTGCGCCAGCACCGTGGACGAGGCGCTGGCGCTGGCGCCGCGCGCGCCCAACGTGATGCTGGTCGACTACCACCTGCACGACCGCCTCGACGGTCTGGACACGCTCGACGCGCTGCGCGAGGCGATGGTCGGCCCGGTCGCCGGCGCCCTGCTCACCGCCGACGGCCGCGACGAACTGAAGCTGCAGGCGCGCGAGCGTGGCTACCGGGTGCTGACCAAGCCGGTCAAGCCGGCGTCGCTGCGCGCGTTCCTGACCGCGTACCACGATCCGATCAAGAGTGGCGAGTTGTGATTGGGGAGTGTGGTAATTCGGAGTGGGAATCGCAGGAGCAAGGGTTCGGCATCCGACGCTGTCGGCGAGCGGACGCCCGTGGTCGCCGCCACTGCAGGCAACGCCGGCGTGCCGCGAACCGGATCATCGATACGTCAACAGCGAAGCAGGGAAGCAAGCAGCGGCTCTTGCCGATCCACTCCGACCCCGAGCGCGCAGCGGCAGCGCTCGCCTTGTAGGAGGGCTTCAGCCCCGACGCTCTACCGTAGAGCGTGGGACTGAAGCCCGCCTGCGAACGGACAGGCGCCGCGGCAGTGGTTCGCCGCCGCGGACGCCGGAACCGGCCACCGCGCTCTTGCCAATCCCCACTCCGAATCCCCCATCCCGGCCTCATGCACCGAGATGCTCGTACAGGATCGTGCTGCCGATCGCGATCAGCAGCAGGCCGCCGACGATCTCGGCGCGCTTGCCGGCAAGCGCGCCGAGCACGCGGCCGAGCATGATGCCGGCGGTCACCATGGTCAGGGTGCACAGGCCGATCACCGCCGCCACCTTGACGATGTTTACGTCGAGGAACGCCAGGCCTACGCCGACCGCCATCGCGTCGATGCTGGTGGCCACGCCGGTGGCGGCCAGCGACCAGAAGCCGTGGCGCCGGCCGTGCTGCGCGTCCGCATCGTCCGGGTCCTGGCGCAGCCCGGCCACGATCATGTGCATGCCCAGCGCGCCGAGCAGGCCGAAGGCGATCCAGTGGTCGAACGCCATCACGTAGCGGGCGGCGGCGCGGCCGAGCAGCCAGCCGAGCGCCGGGGTCAGCGCCTCGATTGTGCCGAAGATCAGGCCGGCGCGCAGCGCATCGCGCCAGCGCGGCCTGCGCATCGCCGCGCCCTTGCCGACCGCGGCGGCGAAGGCATCGGTGGACATCGCGATGCCGAGCAGAAGAATCGAAAGTGGGGACATGGATCGGTACGCGCCGGGGCGGGGGACGACGACGAGCGCACACGCCCGGCGGTCGCCACGCACGCTCGCCGCTGGTCTCGCCAACCGGAACTGGTTGCCCGCACCACGGCGCATCGGCCGAGCATGTTGACGCGGGCACTTTCCGAAGACCGGAAAGCAGGCTACTCCCCAAGGGGACGCGCAGTCTAACAGCGGCAAACGCCGCCGAATACGCCACGAACGCACGCGAACCTGCGGCTTTTCTTGATAGTCGCGGCTATACCGCGCGGCGCGGCGCGGCCGCGCGCGGCAGCCGCCAGTGCACCCGCCAGGCGCCGTCGTCCGGATCCTGGCGCCGCTCGCCGGCGACGAAGCCCAGGCCCTGCGCCAGCCGCGCCGACGCCAGGTTGCGTTCGTCGATGCAGGCCAGGACCCGCTGGACCTGCGCGCTGGCGAAGGCGATGACGATCAGCTGCCGCGCGGCGGCACTGGCCACGCCGCGCCGCCGATGCGCGGCTGCGACCGCATAGCCGATCTCCACTTCGCCGTGCCGCGGCGGGCCCTTGAAGCCGCAGCCGCCGAGCACGCGCGCGTCGGCGTCGCGGATGTAGTAGGTGGCCGCCCATGGCGGCGCCACGCCGTCGGCCAGCCACTGCAGCGCGCGCCGGGCGACGAAGGCCGGCGGCAGCGCGTCGCGGCTGGCCAGGCCGTGCAGCCGCGGCGGCATGCGGCCGCTGGCGAGCAGGGCCAGTTCGTCGGCCGCGATCGGTTCGAGCAGGTAGTCGGACATGGCAGGCTCCCAGGCGACTGCACGATAGCGGACCGATGGCGGCGGACGCCATGTCGCGCGGTATCGCCGGTGCGATGCGCGAGCCGAGGGCGCCGTCCGCGGTCGCCCTCGCGCGCGATCGCTGCGGCGGATACCCGAATCGCACCGGTGATCAGCGCCTTGCCCGGCCAGGTGGCCGCGGAGCTCACGTAGCCGGTCCGCCGCTTCGCTGGTCGCGACTGGAGCCGCTCCTGCAGGTGCTGGCGGCAACGGACTGGGAGCGCTGCGGGACCGGGGCGGCAACGCCGAGCCCGGGCCGCCGCGACCGGCAGGAATAGCACCGAATCGCTGCTCAAACCTCACGCCGCGCGTGGCGCCGGCGTTGGATGCGGTTGGCGAGGCATGGCGCGCCGGGCACGCCGTCGCGCGCTCAATCCTCTTCCGGCGGCAGCACGATGCCGTCGCTGTCGATCGCCAGCTTGCCGGACATCAGCACCGCCTGGGTGCGGTTGGTGACGCCGAGCTTGCGCAGGATCGCGGTGACGTGCGCCTTGATCGTGGCTTCGGACACGCCCAGGTCGTAGGCGATCTGCTTGTTGAGGCGGCCGGCGCCGAGCATCTGCAGCACGCGGAACTGCTGCGGGGTCAGCTCGCGCAGGCGCTGGCCGACCTCGCGTTCGGCGCGGTCGGTGGGCGGCACGTTGTGCGCTTCCGGCGGCGCCCAGCGTTCGCCGTCGAGCACGGTGCCCAGGGCGATGCCGATGGTGTCCGAGTCGGCCGACTTGGGGATGAAGCCGAACGCGCCGTGGTCGAGCGCGCGGCGCATCACCGTGGGTTCCTCGCGCGCCGACACCACCACCACCGGCAGCTGCGGATGCAGCGCGCGCATGTGCACCAGCGCGCTGAAGCCCTGCGCGCCAGGCATGTTGAGGTCCATCAGCAGCAGGTCGGCATCGGCGTGGTGGTCGGCCAGCGCGTACAGCGCCTCGACGCTGTCGGCCTCGTACAGCTGCACCCCCGGCATCACCCGCTGCACCGCCCCGCGCAGCGCCTCGCGGAACAGGGGATGGTCGTCGGCGATCAGCAGGGTGGTCATGGGGGCTGGGATTCGGGATTGGGGATTGGCAAAAGCAAACGGGTGTATCGGCGCGGCGAGGTTGCGGATGGAGGGGAGCCGCTTTGGCGAATCCCCCATCCCGAATCCCCCATCCCGGCTGGCACGCTTCAGCGCGCCAGCCGCTCGTTGACCAGCGAATCCACCACCGACGGGTCGGCCAGGGTCGAAGTGTCGCCGAGCTGGTCGGGGGCGTTCTCGGCGATCTTGCGCAGGATGCGGCGCATGATCTTGCCCGAGCGGGTCTTGGGCAGGCCCGGCGCCCACTGCAGGTGGTCGGGCGCGGCGATCGGGCCGATCTCCTTGCGCACCCAGGCCACCAGTTCCTTGTGCAGCGCCTCGCTGGGCTGCTCGTCGGCCACCAGGGTCACGTAGGCGTAGATGCCCTGGCCCTTGATGTCGTGCGGGAAGCCCACCACCGCCGCCTCGGCCACCTTCGGGTGCGAGACCAGCGCGCTCTCGACCTCGGCGGTGCCGATGCGGTGGCCGGAGACGTTGATCACGTCGTCCACGCGGCCGGTGATCCAGTAGTAGCCGTCGGCGTCGCGGCGGCAGCCGTCGCCGGTGAAGTAGCTGCCCGGGTAGGTGCGGAAATAGGTGTCGATGAAGCGCTGGTGGTCGCCGTAGACGGTGCGCATCTGCCCCGGCCACGAATCGCGCAGCACCAGGTTGCCTTCGGCGGGCCCTTCCAGGATCTCGCCGTCGGCGCTGACCAGCGCCGGCTGCACGCCGAAGAACGGCAACGTCGCCGAGCCGGGCTTGAGGTCGATCGCCCCGGCCAGCGGGGTGATCAGGATGCCGCCGGTCTCGGTCTGCCACCAGGTGTCCACGATCGGGCAGCGGCCGTCGCCGACCACGTCGAAGTACCAGCGCCAGGCCTCCGGGTTGATCGGCTCGCCGACGCTGCCGAGCAGGCGCAAGGACGCGCGCGAGGTGCGCTTGACCGGCGCCTCGCCCTCGCGCATCAGCGCGCGGATCGCGGTCGGCGCGGTGTAGAAGATCGTCACCTGGTGCTTGTCGATGACCTCCCAGAAGCGCGACACGTTCGGATAGTTCGGCACGCCTTCGAACATCAGCGCGGTGGCGCCGTTGGCCAGCGGCCCGTAGACGATGTAGCTGTGGCCGGTGACCCAGCCCACGTCGGCGGTGCACCAGTAGATGTCGTCCTCGCGCAGGTCGAACACGGTCTCGTGGGTGTAGGCCGCGTACAGCAGGTAGCCGGCGGTGGTGTGCAGCACGCCCTTGGGCTTGCCGGTGGAGCCGGAGGTGTAGAGGATGAACAGCGGGTCCTCGGCGTTCATGCGCTCGGGTTCGCACTGCGCCGGCTGCGGGTCGACCACGTCATGGAACCAGCGGTCGCGCGGGGCCTGCATGTCCACCGCGCCGCCGGTGTGGCGCACCACCAGCACGGTCTCCACGGTGGTGGTGCCGGGCAGCTTCAGCGCCGCGTCCACGTTGGCCTTCAGCGGGATCTTCTTGCCGCCGCGCAGGCCCTCGTCGGCGGTGATGATCAGCTTGCTGCCGCAGTCGATCACCCGGTCGGCGATCGAATTGGGCGCGAAACCGCCGAACACCACCGAGTGGATCGCGCCGATGCGCGCGCAGGCCAGCATCGCCACCGCCGCGTCGGGGATCATCGGCAGGTAGATGGTGACGCGGTCGCCCTTCCTGACCCCGAGCGCGCGCAGCGCGTTGCCCAGCCGGCACACGCGCTCGTACAGCTCGCGGTAGCTGACCTTGTAGGACGGCGCGTCCGGGCCGTCCGGCTCGAACAGCAGCGCGGTCTTGTCGCCGCGCGTGGCCAGCTGCCGGTCCAGGCAGTTGACGCTGGCGTTGAGCTCGCCGTCGTCGAACCAGCGGATGCGGAAGTCGTCCAGGGCGAAGTTCACGTCCTTGATCCGGGTTGGCTTCTTGAACCAGTCCAGGCGCTCGGCGGCCTGGCCCCAGAACGCCTCAGGCTGCTCCACCGACTGCCGGTACAGGGTCTGGTACTGGGTCTTGTCGACCCGCGCCCGGGCGGCGAACTGCGGATCGACGGGGTAGATATCGGCCATGGTTCCCTCTGCGATGAACGTTGCGGTGTGGCGGTGCGCCGCCATGCGGCGGCGCGTCATGGTCCAGTGTGCCGCATCCTCTGTTAAACGCGCACGCGATGGCGGCTTAGACGATGGTCGTAACGCCGGCGCTGTTCGACTAATGGCCAATAGGCGCCGGCGCCGGCGGCGCGCACCCTGCGATCAGCCGTGCCTGTGCGCGGCGGACATCCATTATTCGGGAGGGAGTAATGAGCAACCGCATCGCATCCATCGCGCGCCGCCCCCTGGCGGCCGCGCTGTTGGTGGCCCTGATCGCCCCCGGCGCGGCTTTCGCGCAGAGCGGCAAGGGTCAGTCCGCACGGGAACAGGCGCTGGAGGCCCGGGTCGCCGAGCTGGAGCGCCAGGTCCAGCTGCTGCTGTCCTCGCAGCAACAGCAGCAGGGCCAGATCGCCGAGACCCAGACCCAGATCGCCACGGTGAAGTCGACCCAGGCCGCGCAACCGGCGCTGCCGGCGGGCAAGGCGCCGATCCAGGCGCTGACCATCACTCCCGGCGCCGCCCCGGGCACCACGTTCAAGGTCGGCGGCTTCATCAAGGCCGACTTCCTGGCCACCCAGACCGGCGACGGCCAGCTGGCCGACGACGCCACCGGGCGCATGCTGTACCTGCCCGGGCAGACCCCGGTGGGCGGGGAGAAGTCCAACGTGGACTACAACGCCCACGCCAAGTTCTCGCGCATCAACTTCGGCGTGGACAGCGTCACCGACGGCGGCAACAAGGCCGGCGCGCTGGTGGAGCTGGACTTCTTCGGCAACTCGCTGGGCAACCAGACCGCGACCAACACCTACGGCGCCACCCTGCGCCATGCCTACATGTACTGGAACCACTGGCTGGCCGGCCAGACCTGGTCGAACTTCATGGACGCCTCGGCGCTGCCGGAAGCGGCCGACTTCATCGGCCCCACCGACGGCGTGATCTTCGTGCGCCAGGCGCAGGTGCGCTACACCCAGGGCGGCTTCAGCGTCGCGCTGGAAAACCCGGAGACCACGCTGATCGGCACCACCTCGTCCGACCGCGGCTCGATGCCGGACCTGACCGTGCGCTACGGCTGGAAGGGCGACTGGGGCACGTTCGGCATCGGCGGCCTGGTGCGCCAGCTCAAGGTCGACCGCCCCGGCTTCGAGGACAGCAGCGTCGGCGGCGGCCTGACCTTGGGCGGCAAGTGGGCGGCCGGCGCCAACGACAGCTTCGTCTACCAGATCACCGGCGGCGAGGGCATCTCCCGCTACATCGGCCTGGGCATCACCGCCGATGCGGCGCTGGACGCGGCCGACGGCAGCCTGGACAGCACCGGCGTGCTCGCCGGCTACGTCGGCTGGCGCCACGCGTTCTCGCCGAAGCTGCGCACCAACCTGATCTACGCGCGCAGCGACTACGACAACGACACCGCGCTGACCGGCCTTGCGGTGACCAAGAACGTGCAGAGCATCCGCGGCAACATCTTCTACACGCCGATGCCGAAGGTGGATGTGGGCGCGGAGCTGATGTACGGCAAGCGCGAGGTGGAGAGCGGCGCCAAGGGCGACATCACCCGGGTGCAGTTCACCACCAAGTACAGTTTCTGAGGCCATGGCGGCGCGGCGCCCGGGAGGGCGCGCCGCGCCGCCACGACTCGCGCATCGCAGGCGGCGCAGCGCCTGATCACGTCCCGCATCACGCCTGACCGATCCAGCCTGATCCAACCCACATCACCGCACCATGCACGCTTCGGAGGGGAAGCTTCCTATGTCCAGCACCACCACCAACCCGTCGGGCAAGCCCTTGACCCAGGGCCACAAGAAGGTGATCTTCGCCTCGAGCCTGGGCACCGTCTTCGAGTGGTACGACTTCTACCTGTACGGTTCGCTGGCGGCGATCATCGCCAAGCAGTTCTTCAGCGGCGTCAACGAAACCACCGGCTTCATCTTCGCGCTGCTGGCCTTCGCCGCCGGCTTCGCGGTGCGTCCGTTCGGCGCGGCGTTCTTCGGCAGCCTGGGCGACCGCATCGGCCGCAAGTACACCTTCCTGGTCACCATCGTGCTGATGGGCCTGTCGACCTTCATCGTCGGCGTCCTGCCCAACTACGCCAGCATCGGCATCGCCGCACCGATCATCCTGATCGTGCTGCGCCTGGCGCAGGGCCTGGCGCTGGGCGGCGAATACGGCGGCGCGGCCACCTACGTCGCCGAGCACGCCCCGCCGGGCAAGCGCGGTCTGTACACCAGTTTCATCCAGACCACCGCCACGCTGGGCCTGTTCCTGTCGCTGCTGGTGATCCTGGGCACGCGCCTGTACCTGGGCACCGAGGCCTTCGAGGCCTGGGGCTGGCGCGTTCCGTTCCTGGTGTCGATCGTGCTGCTCGGCGTGTCGGTGTGGATCCGCCTGCAGCTGAGCGAATCGCCGGTGTTCCAGCAGATGAAGTCCGAGGGCAAGACCGCCAAGCAGCCGTTCCGCGAGAGCATGCGCTCGGCCAACGGCAAGCTGATGCTGCTGGCGCTGTTCGGCGCCACCGCCGGCCAGGCCGTGGTGTGGTACGGCGGCCAGTTCTACTCGCTGTTCTTCCTGACCCAGTCGCTGAAGGTCGACGGCACCACCGCCAACATCCTGATCGCGGTGGCGTTGGCGCTGGCCACGCCGTTCTTCGTGGTGTTCGGCTGGTTGTCGGACAAGATCGGCCGCAAGAAGATCATCCTGGCCGGCTGCCTGCTGGCCGCGGTCACCTACATGCCGATCTTCAAGGGCCTGACCCACTTCGCCAACCCGGGCGTGGAAGAAGCGCGTGCCAACTCGCCGGCGCTGATCGTCGCCGATCCGGCCACCTGCCACTTCCAGTTCGATCCGGTCGGCGTGCGCAAGTTCACCAGTTCCTGCGACATCGCCTCGGCGGCGCTGACCAAGGCCGGCATCCCGCACGACGCGCAGCCGGCGGCGCCGGGCAGCGTGGCCAAGATCACCATCGGCGGCGCCGAAGTCACCTCCTACGAAGCCGAAGGGCTGAGCAAGGACGAGGCCAAGGCCAAGGGCGATGCGTTCGCCAAGGAACTCAAGGGCGCGCTGGCCACGGCCGGCTACCCGGAGAAGGCCGACCCGGCGCGGATCAACAAGCCGATGACGCTGCTGCTGCTGTGGATCCTGGTGATCTACGTGACCATGGTCTACGGCCCGATCGCCGCGTTCCTGGTCGAGCTGTTCCCCACCCGCATCCGCTACACCTCGATGTCGCTGCCGTACCACATCGGCAACGGCTGGTTCGGCGGCTTCCTGCCGGCGATCTCGTTCGCGCTGGTGGCCGGCAGCGGCAACATGTACTTCGGCCTGTGGTACCCGATCGGCATCGCGTTGATGACCTTCGTGATCGGCGCGCTGTTCCTGCGCGAGACCAATGACGTGGACATCACCAAGTAAGCCTGAAGTAGCTTCGCCGCAGCATCTTGCGGCACTGCGACGCCGGCCCTCGTGGCCGGCGTCGTCGTTTTCGCCGCTGCGCCGCTGCGCGGCCCGCGCCGGGTCTACCATGCGCGCTGGCTCCCAGCTTCCGCCGCCGCATGCCCGCCGCTTCCGACTACCGCTGGATCCTGTTCGACGCCGACGACACGCTGTTCCGCTTCGACGCCTTCGCCGGCCTGCAGCGCCTGTTCGCCACCTACCAGGTGGCGTTCTCCGCGCAGGACTACCACGACTACAGCGCGGTCAACCGGCCGCTGTGGGTGGACTACCAGAACGGCGCGATCAGCGCCGCGCAGCTGCAGCAGCGCCGCTTCGACGGCTGGGCGCAGCGCCTGGGCGTCTCGCCGCAGGCGCTCAACGACGGCTTCCTGGCGGCGATGGCCGAGCTGTGCGCACCGCTGGACGGCGCGGTGGCGCTGCTGGATGCGCTGCGCGGGCGCGTGCGCCTGGGCATCGTCACCAACGGCTTCAGCGCGCTGCAGCACGCGCGGCTGCGGCGCACCGGCCTGCACGACCGGTTCGAGGTGCTGGTGATCTCCGAGCAGGTCGGGCTGGCCAAGCCGCACCCGGGCATCTTCGAGCATGCGCTGGCGCAGATGGGCGCTCCGCCGCGCGAGCGGGTGCTGATGGTCGGCGACAACCCGCATGCGGACATCGCCGGCGGCCTGGCGGCCGGGCTGCACACCTGCTGGTTCAACGCCCACGGCCTGGCGGCGCCGGAGGGCATCGCGCCGCACTACGAAGTGGCGACGCTGGCGCAGTTGCAGGCATTGCTGCTCGAGGAGACATGAACGCTCGTGTTACGCCGCGCGCCATGGCCGAAGCGCCTTAGCGCTTTCTATAGGAGCGGCTTCAGCCGCGACCCACAGCCTAGGCGCACGTCATGCCTGCTGGAGTCTCGCAGGATTGCCAACAGAGCGCATCCGAACGCCGGGCATCGTCGGGACTGAAGCCTCTCCCACAAGGAAACGGCGTGCCGACCAGCCCATGGTGGGAGCGACTTCAGTCGCGACGCGGCAACCCTGCGGCGCCTGCATCAAGGGACCCGGTTGGCCCTCCGCCGCCACCGCACCGCCGCGCCACGGCTTGTCCGGCATCGCCAACATCGGGCCATACGCCAGCATCGTATAGTGCGCCCATGCCCATTTCCGACCCCGCGACCCACAGCGCCGACACGCCGCTCGCCGCGCTGCCGGTCACGCTGCAGCGGTTGCGCGACGCCTGGCAGGCGGCCAAGCCCGACCAGGCGCAGCGCCGCGCCGACCTGCTGCGCCTGCGCGCGGCGCTGAAGCGGCGCCTGCCGGAGATGGCCGACGCCATCGCCGCCGACTTCGGCCACCGTTCCCGGCACGAATCGCTGCTCGCCGACGGCATGACCGTGCTCGGCGAGATCGATCACCTGCTGGCGCACCTGAAGCGCTGGATGAAGCCGCAGCGCATCGGCGTGGGCTGGCGCTTCTGGCCGGCGCGCGCCGAGGTGCGCGCGGTGCCGGTGGGCGTGGTCGGGGTGATCGCGCCATGGAACTACCCGGTGAACCTGGCGTTGATCCCGCTGGCCACCGCGATCGCCGCCGGCAACCATGTCTATCTCAAGCCGTCCGAGCACACCCCGCGCACCGCGCAGTTCCTGCACGCGCTGCTGGCCGAGGCGTTTCCGCCCGAGCGGGTGGCGGTCGCGGCGGGCGGCGCCGAGGTGGCCGCCGCGTTCGCCGCGCTGCCGCTGGACCATCTGGTGTTCACCGGCTCCACCGCGGTCGGGCGCAAGGTGATGGCCGCCGCGGCGCCGAACCTGACCCCGCTGACGCTGGAACTGGGCGGCAAGTCGCCGGCCATCGTCTGCGCCGATTACCCGCTCGAGCAGGCCGCCGCGCGGCTGGCCAGCGGCAAGTGGTTCAACGCCGGCCAGACCTGCATTGCCCCGGACTACGTGCTGATCGACCGCGGCCGCGAGGCGGCGCTGGTGCAGGCGCTGCGCGCGCAGGTGCAGGCGCGCTACGGCGACTTCGCCGACGCCGGCGACTACACCCGCATCGTCAACGACGGCCAGTACCGGCGCCTGCGCGGCTACCTGGACGATGCGCGCGCGCGCGGGCTGGAGGTGATCGAACTGGCGACGGTCGATCCGGCGCGCGCCGACCGCGAGCGCCTGATCGCGCCGACCGTGGTGCTGCAGCCCGGCGACGACGCGGCGCTGATGCGCGAGGAGATCTTCGGCCCGATCCTGCCGATCCGCGGTTACCGCACGCTGGACGAGGCGCTGACCACCGTCAACGGCCGCGAACGCCCGCTGTCGCTGTACCCCTTCAGCCGCGACCGCGGCACCGTCGAGCGGATCCTGCACGCCACCGTGGCCGGCGGCGTCACCGTCAACGACGCGCTGCTGCACTTCGCGATCAACGGCCTGCCGTTCGGCGGCATCGGCGCCAGCGGCATGGGCGCCTACCACGGCCGCGCCGGCTTCGACGCCTTCAGCAAGGCGCTACCGGTCCTGTGGCAGTCGCGCCGCGCCGGCAGCGACCTGCTGAAGCCGCCGTACCGGCGCATCCAGCGCGTGATCGACGTGCTGGTGCGTTAGCTGGCAGTCCTGACCCTTTACACAGGAGCAAATGGATTTTCCGAAACGTCCGCATCCCTGTTCTGGACTAGCCTGTTTGCATACCGTCTGCTTGGCCTGTTCCTGACGGCCCGCAGGCGAGGCCTCGAGGACGGGGCCTATCGCGGCCCTTTGACGGAACGAGCGTCTGCAGAGGCCAGGCAAGCCCGGCACGCCGGGGCGCCTAACTCACGCGGCTCCCTGCGGAAGTGGCACTTTTTCCAACCTGTTGTGATATAAAACCTCGGCCAATTATTAAACTAGGCAAGGTTTCATATCATGCCTGCGCCGCACACCGCTCCCCAACGTGAACAGGCACTCGCGCTGCTGGGAAGCCGCGGGATGATGCGCCTGCGCGAATTCGGCGACGCCGGGATCACAGCCGCGACTGTTTCCCGGCTGGAGCGCGATGGCGCCATCGTGCGTCTGGCTCGTGGGCTGTACCAACTGGCCGATGCGTCGCTCGACCAGCAGCATTCGCTGGCGGAAGTGGCGAAACTGATCCCAAAGGGGATCGTCTGCCTGACCTCGGCGCTGGCCTTTCATGGCCTGACCGACCAGCTGCCCGCCCGCGTTTGGGTGGCGCTGGGCAAGAAGGATTGGCGGCCCCGCATTGCCTATCCTCCGGTGCGGATTGTCCGTTTCCCTCCCGAACTGCTGTCGGCCGGCGTCGAACACCATGCCATCGAGGACATCCCGGTGCCGGTCTTCGGCGTCGCCAAGACCATCGCCGACCTGTTCCGGTACCGGCGGACGGTCGGCGAGGCGGTCGCAATCGAAGGACTGCGGGAGGCGCTGCGCCAGCACAAGACCACACCGGCCGAGATCGCCCGATTTGCCGAGCAGGCACGTATCTGGAAAGTCATGCAGCCCTATCTGACGACGCTGACCTCGCATGGCTAAGCCTCCCACCAACATTGCGGCATCGGTGCGCGCCCGGCTGCTGAACCTCGCGCGCGAAACTCAACAGCCGTTGGATCAACTGTTGACTCGCTATGCGCTGGAGCGGCTGCTGTACCGTTTGAGTCGTTCGGAACATCGGGACCGCTACGTCCTCAAGGGCGCCCTACTTGTCACTACCTGGTTCGATAGCCCGCATCGACCAACCCTCGATGTCGACTTCCTGGGCTTCGGCGATCCGTCGACCGACGTGCTGCTGTCGCGATTCCGGGAAATCGCTTCCGTTCCGGCCGATGACGGCCTTGAATACGACGCCGCTGCACTGAAGGCGGAGTTGATACGGGAGGATCAGGACTACGGCGGCATCCGGCTGCGCACGACCGCAACTCTCGCAGGTGCGCGCATCCCTATCATCATCGACATCGGCTTCGGGGACGCGACCGAACCGGGCCTGGAGGAAATCGACCTGCCAGTACTGCTCGACATGCCCGCGCTACACCTGCTCGCCTATCCGCCCGAGACAGTGATCGCCGAAAAATTCGAGGCCATGGTCAAGCTCGGTTTGGCCAACTCACGTCTGAAGGATTATTACGATGTGTGGGCGTTGCTCACGACGCGGGAACTTGACGAAAACCGGTTATCCGTTGCGATCGCCGCTACGTTCAAACGTCGCGGTACCGCTCTGCCGTCTGACACGCCGGATGCACTGACACCCGCTTTCGCTGCTGACGGCGCCCGGCGAACCCAGTGGATTGCGTTCATGCGGAATGTCGAACGCGAGGCCCCGCACTCGATGACTTGGTTGCAGAACTGGAAGCACGGCTGATGACAGTCGTCCGTCTCGTCTCCACCCAGCAACGACCTTTCTGAGGCCATTGCCATGCTGGTCACGCGCGTAATCGCGCGAAACCAAGGTATTAAAAATGAACAAATTCAAAAGGTTATGTGATTTATGAAAATCGCCTCCTGGAACGTCAATTCGCTCAACGTGCGCATGCCGCACCTGGAACAGTGGCTGCGCGAGTTCGCGCCGGACGTGGTCGGGCTGCAGGAAACCAAGCTGGAGGACCACAAGTTTCCGGACACGGCGCTGGCCGCGGCCGGCTACCGCAGCGTGTTCGCCGGGCAGAAGACCTACAACGGCGTGGCGATCCTGTCGCGCGCGCCGATCAGCGACGTGCAGGTGGGCATCCCCGGCTTCGACGACGCGCAGCGCCGGGTCATCGCCGCCACGATCGGCGCGGATGGATCCTCCGACCCGGCGCAGGCGCTGCGCGTGGTCAACCTGTACGTGGTCAACGGCCAGGACGTGGGCACCGACAAGTACGCCTACAAGCTGCGCTGGCTCGAGGCGGTGCGCGACTGGCTGCAGCAGGAGCTGGCGCGCCACCCGCGGCTGGTGGTGCTCGGCGACTTCAACATCGCCCCGGACGAACGCGACGTGCACGATCCGCTGGTGTGGAGCGACAACCACATCCTCACCTCCACCGCCGAGCGTGGCGCGCTGCACAAGCTGCAGGCGCTGGGGCTGCACGATGCGTTCCGGCTGCACCACGCCGACGGCGGGATCTTCAGCTGGTGGGACTACCGGCAGGCCGCGTTCCGCCGCAACCTGGGCCTGCGCATCGACCTGACCCTGGTGTCCGAGGCGCTGAAGGCGCAGGCCGTCGATTCGGGCATCGACCGCCTGCCGCGGACCTGGGAGCGCCCCAGCGACCACGCCCCGGCCTGGGTCGAACTGGCCGCGGCGGCGCCGGTTACCGTGGAGACCCCGGCATGAGCATCCGCCTGGTCGGCGACACCCCGATCCAGCCGCGGCATCTGGCGCGCTGCCATTGCGGCGCGGTGGTGCTGGAGCTGGCGCTGCCCGACGGCATCGTCGATCCGCGCCGCTGCGACTGCTCGCTGTGCCGCCGCCGCGGGGCCATCGTCGCCTCGGTGCCGCTGTCCGGGCTGCGCGTGGTGCAGGGCCAGGCGGCGCTGCGCCTGTACCAGTTCCATACGCATACCGCGCAGCATCATTTCTGCGGCGTGTGCGGCATCTACACCCATCATCGCCGGCGTTCGGACCCACGTCAGTACGGCTACAACGTCGGCTGCCTGGACGGGGTCAATCCGTACGCGCTGGACGTGCCGATTCCGGTCGAGGACGGGGTGCATCACCCGTCCGATCGCGCGCCCGGTTGAGCGCCGCCGCTGCCACAAAAAAGCCCGGGACATGCCCGGGCTCGGTGTGACGCGACGGTGCGCCGAGTCAGCGCGCGCGTCCGCGGGTGAACAGGTTGACGATCGCCAGCAGGATCACCGCGCCGATCAACGAGTACAGGAAGGTCCACAGGGTGATCGCCTGGTTGATGCCGCCGCCGAACAGCCAGCCGGCGATCAGCGCGCCGACGATGCCGACCACGATGTTCAGGATGATGCCCTGCTGCGCGTCGCGACGCATGATGAGGCTGGCCAGCCAGCCCACGATGCCGCCGACGATCAACCAGATGATGATGCCCATGCTCGCTACTCCTAAAAGGGTCTGCCGGCACCGGGAGCGGTGCGGCGCGGCCATTTAAGGGGCGCGGCCGTGAAGCGACCGTGTAACCTCGGTGACCCCGCCCAGCGGCCATTCCTGTTCGTGGACACGACGTGAGCAACGCCCCTCTCGACCCGCCGCTGCGCCAGGACCCGCCCGACTGGCGTTTCGGCCCGGTGGCGGTGTGGCTGCGCGCGCATCCGCCGCGCACCCCGGGCGAGGCGCAGGCGCGGCGGCTGCTGGCGTGGGAGCTGGCCACACCGGAGGCCGAACTGCCGCTGCGCCGCGACGAACGCGGCCGGCCCTGGCTGCACGAACCGCTGGCGCACGTGGGCACCGGCTGGAGCCACAGCGGCGACTACCTGCTGGTGGCGATCGGCGCGCATGCGCGGCTGGGCGTGGACATCGAGCACCAGCGCCCGCGCCCGCGGCTGCCCGAGGTCGCGCAGCGTTTCTTCCACGCCGACGAAGCGGCGACCCTGCAGGCGCTGGACGAGCCGGCGCGCGAGGCGCTGTTCTTCCGCCTGTGGTGCGCCAAGGAAGCGCTGCTGAAGGCGCACGGCCACGGCCTGTCGTTCGGCCTGCACCGGCTGCGCTTCGCCGAGGATGGCGGCGGCGTGCTGCGCCTGGCCTGGTGCGATCCGGCATTGGGGCAGGTCGAACGCTGGCGCCTGCACGAATGGGTGGCCGCGCCGGGCTACCGTGCCGCGCTGGCCTGGTATCCGCTCGAGCCGGCGTAGCGCCCGGGATGGCCTCGCCATCGACGCGCGGGGGGGCGAGCGATTCAGTCGCAAGGGGGCTGCCGGAGTGCCTGTCGCGACGGAAGTCCTTCCCGCAGCTGATTGGCCGCTGTGCCAGCGACCCGCATCCCGCCCCAGGGCCGAGCGCGCCGGTGCAGCCGTCTTCGGCCAAGGCGCTTGAGCATGGACCCCGCGGGAGGCGGTCGCCGCTTGAGCGGCGCCGTGGTCGCGACGCGGCTTCCCGCGCTGCCGGCGCGCCGCTGCGCCACGCCGGCATTGCCCCTGCCGCGGACATCCGTCAGCGATGGCGCCCTCGGCGACGGCGCCCAGGGCATGGCAGTGGACCCGCCGGCACCTGCGATAATCCGTCGATGAACGACGCCTCCCTCCCCGAACACGTCCACGCCGAGCTCGACCAGGGCCTGCGCGCGCAAGGCCTGGATGCGGCCGCGCTGGCGCCGCCGCTGCTGGCCTACCTGGCGCTGCTGCTGCGCTGGAACCGCACCTACAACCTCACCGCGGTGCGCGACCCGCGCGAGATGGTCACCCGCCACCTGCTCGACTCGCTGGCGATGCAGCCGTACCTGGAGCGCGGCAGCCTCGCCGACCTGGGCACCGGCCCCGGCCTGCCCGGCATCCCGCTGGCGATCGCGCGGCCGCAGCTGCGCGTGACCCTGGTCGAGAGCAACGGCAAGAAGGCGCGCTTCTTGCGCGAGGCGGTGCGCCAGCTGCGCCTGGACAACGCGCGGGTGGCCGAATCGCGCGCCGAGGCGCTGGACGAGCCGGGCGCCTACGACCATCTCACCGCGCGCGCGCTGGACACGCTGGCCGGCATCGTCGCCGTCGGCGGCCACCTGCTGCGTCCCGGCGGGCGCCTGTGGGCGATGAAGGGGATGCGCCCGGACGAGGAGATCGCCGCGCTGCCGCCCGGATGGGTGGCGCAGGCGGTGCATCCGCTGCACGTGCCCGGGCTGGACGCCGAGCGCCACCTGGTGGTGGTCGAGCGCGGCTGAGCCGCGCGCCCGGCCCCGGCCGGGCCGATTTCCGCCCCGGGGGGCTGTGACCGCATAATGCCCGGTCCCACCCACGCCCACGAGGCTTCCCGCATGGCCCGCATCATCGCCATCGCCAACCAGAAGGGCGGCGTCGGCAAGACGACCACGGCCGTCAATCTGGCGGCCGCGCTTGCGCGCCAGCCGCAGCGCGTGCTGCTGGTCGACCTCGACTCGCAGGGCAACGCGACCATGGGCAGCGGCATCGACAAGCGCGAGCTGGTCGCCTCCACCTGCGACGTGCTGCTCGGCGAGAGCGCCGCCGCGGACATCCGCGTGACCACGCCGGAACACTTCGACCTGCTGCCGGGCAACATCGACCTGACCGCGGCCGAGATCCGGCTGATGGACCAGCCCGAGCGCGAGCAGCGGCTCAAGCGCGCGCTGGCGCCGCTGCGCGCCGAGTACGACTTCATCCTGATCGACTGTCCGCCGGCGCTGTCGCTGCTGACCTTGAACGCGCTGACCGCGGCGGACTCGATCATCGTGCCGATGCAGTGCGAGTACTACGCGCTGGAAGGGCTGACCGCCTTGCTGGAGACGATCGAGGCGCTGCGCGGCAACCTCAACCCGGCGCTGGAGATCGAAGGCGTGCTGCGGACCATGTTCGACGTGCGCAACAACCTGGCCAACGCGGTGTCGGCGGAGCTGACCAACCACTTCGGCGACAAGGTGTTCCGCACCATCGTGCCGCGCAACGTGCGCCTGGCCGAGGCGCCCAGCCATGGCCAGAGCATCGTAGGCTACGACCGCACCTCGCGCGGCGGCGTCGCCTACCTGGGCCTGGCCGGCGAGCTGGTGCGCCGCCACAAGGATCGCAACAAGGCCGCCAAGGCCGTGGAGACCGTCTGATGACCGCCAAGCCCCCCGCCCTCGGCCCGAAGAAGCGTGGACTGGGCCGTGGCCTGGAGGCGCTGCTGGGTCCGAAGGGCTCGGCCGCGCCGGCCCCCAACGACGAGGCGCAGCCCGGCGAGAGCCTGCGCCAGCTGCCGGTCGGCCAGCTGCAGCCGGGCAAGTACCAGCCGCGCCAGGAGATGGACGAGGGCAAGCTGCAGGAGCTGGCCGAGTCGATCAAGGCGCAGGGCGTGATCCAGCCGATCGTCGCCCGCGAACTGGCGCCGGGCCGGTTCGAGATCGTGGCCGGCGAGCGCCGCTGGCGCGCCTCGCAGCTGGCCGGGCTGACCGAGGTGCCGGTGGTGGTGCGCGAGCTCGACGACCGCACCGTCATCGCCATGGCGCTGATCGAGAACATCCAGCGCGAGGACCTCAACCCGCTGGAGGAGGCGCAGGCGTTGCAGCGGCTGATCGACGAATTCGCGCTGACCCATGCCGAGGCCGCCGAAGCGGTGGGCCGCTCGCGCGCCTCGGTGTCCAACCTGCTGCGCCTGCTGGAGCTGCCGCCGGCGATCCGCGCGCTGCTGGAGGCCGGGCGCCTGGAGATGGGCCATGCGCGCGCGCTGCTGACGCTGTCGCCGGAACTGGCCAGCCGGCTGGCCTCCGATGCCGCCGACCAGGGCTGGTCGGTGCGCGAGGTCGAGCACCGCGCGCAGCAGTTCGCCGCCGGCAAGGTGCCGAACAACCGCAAGGCCAAGCCCGGCCGCGTCGCCCCGCAGGCCGACATCGCCTCGCTGGAGACCGAGCTGTCCGAGAGCCTGGGCACCAAGGTCGCCATCGCCCACGGCCGCGGCGGCAAGGGCAAGCTGGTGATCCACTACACCGACCTGGACACGCTCGACGGCGTGCTGGAGCGGCTGCGCGGACGGCAGGGCTGAGTCCCTGTCCACCCCGCCACTGCGCCAGGCACTGAAGCACGCAACGCCACACCGGCCACGGAACCACCGCTCGCCCTCGGGCTGAGCGCCGCCCACGGCGACCCGTGACCGCCCACCGGGAGCACTGCATGAGCCACCCCTACGACGACATCAGCCCCGGCGGCAGCCTGATCCAGCTCCGCGGGCAGGAGAAGGCGTTCGAGCCGGCACGCGGCGGAGCGTGCCTCGAACAGATCAGCGCGCATATCGAGCGGCACCTGGGGCCGATATCGAGCGTCTTCCACGAAATCGTCTCCGACACCGTGCATATCGACGTGCATGTGGTGCCGGCCACCGAGGACGTCCCGTACCTGCGGCTGGTGACCTCGGGCATGAGCGATCTGCCGATGGCGCTGTCCGAGGGCGTGGCGGCGCCGCAGTACATGGAACTGATGCTGACGCTGCCCCCCGACTGGCCGATCCGGCAGGAGGACGTCCAGGACGAACGGCACTACTGGCCGATCCGCCTGCTCAAGACCCTGGCGCGGTTGCCGCACAAGCACGACACCTGGCTGGGCTTCGGCCACACCGTCCCCAACGGCGACCCGGCCGAGCCGTACGCGCCCGGGGTCGGCTTCGACGGGGCGATCGTGCTGCCGCCGGTGAGCGCGCCGGAGGAATTCGGTCACCTGGTCGTCGACGCCGAAAAGACCATCGTGTTCATGACCATCGTGCCGCTGTATCCGGAAGAGATGGCGCTCAAGCTGGACAGGGGCAGCGACGCATTGCTGGACCGCTTCGATGCCAAGGGCGTCGGCGACATCGTCGAACCGGGCCGCGTCAACGTGGCCAAGAAGCGCTTCGGGCTGTTCTGAGTGCGGCGCCCGTTCCACCCTGCATCCCCGGATCTCCCGAGACTCCTGCCATGACCATCCTCGTCACCGGCGCGGCCGGCTTCGTCGGCGCCTACACCTGCAGAGCGCTCGCCGCGCGCGGCGAGACGGTGGTGGGCCTGGACAACTACAACGACTACTACGACCCGCAGCTCAAGCGCGACCGCGTCGCCGCGTTGTGCCCGCAGGCCGATATCCGCGCGCTCGACCTCGCCGACCGCGACGGCCTGACCGCGCTGTTCGACGAGATCCGGCCGCAGCGCGTGGTGCACCTGGCCGCGCAGGCGGGCGTGCGTTATTCGCTGCAGAACCCCTACGCCTACGTCGACAGCAACCTGGTCGGCTTCGTCAACGTGCTGGAGCTGTGCCGGCACCGCGGCGTGCAGCACCTGGCCTATGCGTCGAGCAGTTCGGTGTACGGCGATTCGGCCACCGCGCCGTTCTCCGAGGACCAGCGCATCGACCAGCCGCGCTCGCTGTACGCGGCGACCAAGGCCGCCAACGAGCTGATGGCCTACACCTACGCGCAGCTGTACGGCCTGCGCGCCACCGGGCTGCGCTTCTTCACCGTGTACGGCCCGTGGGGCCGCCCGGACATGGCGCCGCTGATCTTCAGCCGCGCGGTGCTGGCCGGGCGCCCGATCGAGGTGTTCAACCACGGCCGCATGCGCCGCGACTTCACCTTCGTCGCCGACATCGTCGCCGGGGTGCTCGGCGCGCTGGACCATCCGTCGCAGGACCCGGTGCCGCACCGCGTGTTCAACCTGGGCAACCATACCCCGGTGGAGCTGGAGCGCTTCATCGGCGTGATCGAGGCCGCCGCCGGCCGCGCCGCCGACAAGGTGTACCGGCCGATGCAGCCCGGCGACATGGTCGAAACCATGGCCGATACCGCCCGCGCCCATGCCGCGTTCGGCTTCGAGCCGGCCACGCCGATCGAGTTGGGCCTGCCGCAGGTGGTGCAGTGGTGCCGCGACTATTTCGGCGCGGCCGCCTGACGCTTCATCTGCGGCTCACCCTGCCACGGGACAATGCGCGGTCTTTTTGTCGTTCCATCCTGCCCAGCCAAGCCGCCCCCCATGAGCCAGCCCTCCCTTTCCGTCGTCGTCCCGGTGTTCAACGAACGCGACAACGTGCCGCCGCTGGTCGCCGAGATCGTCGCCGCGCTGCGCGGGGTCGCCGACTTCGAGATCGTCTATGTCGACGACCATTCGCGCGACGACACGCTGGCGGTGCTGGAGGGCCTGAAGGCGTCCACGCCGGAGCTGCGCGTCCTGCACCACGTCACCCAGAGCGGGCAGAGCACGGCGGTGCGCAACGGGGTCAAGGCCGCGCGCGGCGCCTGGATCGCCACCCTCGACGGCGACGGCCAGAACGACCCGGCCGACATCCCCAAGCTGCTCGCCGCGCGCGCCGCGGCCGACGCGCAGGTCAAGCTGTTCGCCGGCTGGCGGGTGTCGCGGCGGGATTCGGGCAGCAAGCGCTGGGCCTCGAAGTGGGCCAACGCGATCCGCGCGCGGATGCTGCACGACGACACCCCGGACACCGGCTGCGGGATCAAGCTGTTCGAGCGCGAGGCGTTCCTGGACCTGCCGTACTTCGACCACATGCACCGCTACCTGCCGGCGCTGATGCAGCGCGCCGGCTGGCAGACACTGAGCGTGCCGGTGAACCATCGCCACCGCACCTCGGGCGTGTCCAAGTACAACAACCTCAACCGCGCGCTGGTCGGCATCCGCGACCTGCGCGGGATGGCCTGGCTGATCGCGCGCAGCCGCCGCACCGCGGTGCAGGAGCGCTGAGATGGAAGTGCACTTCCTCAACGAACCGATCCGCGCGCTGTTCTGGACCGGCCTGCACGTCACCGGCTGGAAGCTGATCGGCTATACCGGCGCGCTGATGTTCGGCGGCCGCTGGCTGGTGCAGTTCGTCGCTTCCAAGCGCGCCGGCAAGCCGGTGATCCCGCGCCTGTTCTGGTACATGAGCGTGGTCGGCAGCCTGATGACGCTGAGCTACTTCCTGTTCTCGGCCAAGCAGGACTCGGTCGGCGTGCTGCAGAACCTGTTCCCCGCCTTCACCGCGGTCTACAGCCTGTACCTGGACATCAAGCACCGCGGCTGGCACCGCGATCGCGCGTCGCATTGAGGCGGCGGCGATCGCCACTGAGGACAGGCTGAAGTCGAGGAGAGGCTGAAGCGCCCCGGCATGGCGCCTGTTGTGGGAGGGACTTCAGTCCCGACGCCTTGCAGTTTCCGCCATCGCGGGCTTGCGCATTTTCCGACACCCCCGCAGGTCGATTCCCGATGGCGCCGCCGTCTCCCAGCTACGAAGCTGGCGGCATGCACATGGAACCTCCCCGCGGCTATCGCGCGCTGCGCGCAGGGCGCTGCACCGAATCGGGCCGCATCTATCTGGTGACGGCAGTGACCTGCGAACGCCAGCGCCTGTTCGAGGACTGGCGTTGCGCCTGGGCCGCGGCCGCCTGCCTTGCCGATTCTGCGACATGGGACGATGCGCGGTTGCTGTGCTGGGTATTGATGCCCGATCACTGGCATGGATTGCTCCAGCTCGAAGGGGGCGGTCCATTGTCGAGCGTCATGCAGAACGCCAAGGGCAGAGCGGCCAGGGCAGTGAATCTGGCGCGGGGCCGCGGCGGGACGGTATGGATGCCGGGTTTCCATGATCGCGCGCTGCGCCAGGAACGGCAGTTGCTGCCCGTCGCGCGCTATGTCGTCGCCAATCCGCTGCGCGCGGGGCTGGTGCGCAGCGTCGCCGAGTATCCGTATTGGGACGCGGTCTGGCTGGATGCGACGAAGGGGCGGGCGCGCTGACATCAGCAACAGGTCTGTGCCCGGGTTCGGCCCTCGGTGCCACGCCGAAGGCGCTGCGCAGGCTGTCTGGCTTCGTTCGTCGCGACTGAAGTCGCTCCCACAGAGGCGACAACCGCGGCGCTGCCGCCGCCGCTGCGAGAACGCATATCGTGCATCCCGCGCGCGTTGCGTGCGTTGTGGGCTCCCATACTTTCGGCCCACCCCCTGCCGCGCGCGGGGTGCGATCATCGGGATCCTGTTCCCACCTGCCTGTCGCCGCCCATGCCGATCGCCAAGACCCCGCTGGCCGCTTCCCTGTTGCTCGCCCTCACGTTGGCCGCGTCGGCGCCGGCGCGTGCCGCAGCGCCGGCCGTACCGCCAACGGCGTCCGCCGCTTCCGCCGCCGACACCCGCTTCCAGGCGATCTACGAGAAGGAGTGGAAATGGCGCCAGGCGCAGGTCGGCCGCGCCGACGAGGACAGCGACAGCAGCGGCGACAACGTGCGCCTGCCCGACGTCGGTCCCGCCGCGCAGGCCGCGCGGCTGAAGGTGTGGCAGGACGTGCTGCGCCAGCTCGATGCGATCGATCCGCAGCAGCTGTCGCCGGACAACCGCATCAACCTGGCGATCTACCGCCCGCAGGTCGAGAACCTGGCCGCCGAGGTCCGCTTCGGCGCCTACGAGATGCCGTTCAACGCCGACAGTTCGTTCTGGTCGGACCTGGCATTCATGGCGCGGCGGCCGCTGCGCACCCCGGCGCAATACCGCGCCTACATCGCCCGGCTCGACGACGTGCCGCGCTACTTCCAGCAGCAGACCGACAACATGCGCGCCGGGCTCAAGCGCGGTTTCAGCGTGCCGCGCGCGGTGCTGGAAGGCCGCGACGGCTCGATCGCCGGCGTCGCCGAGCTGAAGGATCCCACCGCCGCGGCGCTGTACGCGCCGTTCAAGCAGCTGCCCGCGCAGGTTCCCGCTGCCGAGCAGCAGGCATTGCGCGAGCAGGCGCAGGCGGCGATCCGCGATAAGGTGATCCCGGCCTATGCGCAGCTGCTGGACTTCTACCGGCGCGAGTACGTGCCGCAGGCGCGCACCACCCTGGCCGCCGAAGCGATGCCCGACGGCAAGGCCTATTACCAGCAGCAGATCCGCGAGTACACCACGCTGGAGCTGAGCCCGGAACAGATCCACCAGGTGGGCCTGCAGGAAGTGGCGCGGATCCAGGGCGAAATGAACGCGATCATCGAGCAGGTCGGGTTCAAGGCGCCGGCCGGCCAGCAGACGTTCCCGGCGTTCCTGCAGTTCCTGCGCAGCGACCCGCAGTTCTACGTCAAGACCCCGCAGGCGCTGCTCGATCGCGCCGCGTGGATCGCCAAGCGCGTGGACGGGGAGGTCGGCAAGTTCATCGGCACGCTGCCGCGCGGGCGCTTCACCATCGTGCCGGTGCCGCCGGAGATCGCCCCGTTCTGGACCGCCGGCCGCGGCGGCGTGGGCACCTACTGGCTCAACACCTACGACCTGCCGTCGCGCCCGCTGTACAACCTGCCGGCGCTGACCCTGCACGAATCCTCGCCAGGCCATTCGCTGCAGGGCGCGCTGGCCGAGGAACAGGGCGCGCAGCCGGCGTTCCGCCGCGAGAACTACATTTCCGCCTACGGCGAAGGCTGGGCGCTGTACACCGAGAAGCTCGGCAAGGAGATGGGCATCTACGAAACCCCGTACGAGGATTTCGGCCGCCTCAGCTACGAGATGTGGCGCGCGTGCCGGCTGGTGATCGACACCGGCGTGCACCACAAGGGCTGGACCCGCGACCAGGCCCTGGCCTACCTGCGCGAGCGCACCGCACTGAGCGAGCACGAGGTCACCACCGAAGTGGACCGCTACATCTCCTGGCCGGGCCAGGCGCTGAGCTACAAGCTCGGCGAGATCGCCATCGTCAAGCTGCGTGCCGAAGCCGAACGCGAGCTGGGCGCGGACTTCGACATCAAGGCCTTCCACGACGCGGTGCTCAAGCAGGGCTCGGTGCCTTTGCCGGTGCTGGAGCAGCAGGTGCGCGCGTTCGTCGCCGAGAGCAAACAGCAGGCCGCCGCCCGCACACCCGCCGCGGCCAAGCCCGAATAGCCACCGCGGCGTAAAAGCCCGACGCCTCTCCTTCTCCCACCGAGAGAAGGTGGCGCGCAGCGCCGGATGAGGGTGCGACCGCCAGCGGGACGGCGATGGCCAGGCGCCACCGCCAGCGAGAGCGCGACCCTCGATGCCGATCGAGGGCGCGCTCCGGCGAGGTACGCGCCAGCACCGGATGAGGGCGCACCCGCCGTCCGCTCCGCCGCACTGCGATTGTGTAACCCCTCCCGCATCGCTAGGCTGGCGCCATGTCCGTCCGCCGTGCCCGCCTGCTGCACCCGTTGCTGCGCCTGATGGCGCTGGCGCTGCTGGCGCTCGGCGTGCTGGTGGCGCCGGTGGCCTGCGCGCTGGGTGACGTGCATGCGCTGGCGCACGGCCAGGCGCATGTGGACGAAGACGCGTCGCACCACGCCGACGGCGCCGGCGAACGCGATGGCGCCGGCCTGATGCATGCGTTGATGCACAGCGGCTATTGCCATGGGCAAAGCCCGGCGCTGCTGCCGTCGCTGGCCTGGCAGGCGTTGCCGTTGTCGGCGCAGCTGCGCCCGGCGGCGGTGCGCGAGGACTACCGGTCGCACCTGCTGGACACCTTGCTGCGACCTCCGATCGCGGGTTGATGCGCCGCCGGCGCCTGCCGGCCCGTCCATCGATTCCCGAATCCGGAGAACTCCCATGTGGTTGCGACTGGCGGCATTTGCCGCCTTCGCGGTCGCGTCCTGCGCCTGGGCGCAGGCCGTGCCGCCCGATGCCGTGCTCAGCCTGGACGACGCCATCGCGCGCGTCGCCGGCTCCCATCCCGACCTGCGCCTGGCCGACGGCCAGCGCGCGGTGCTGCGCGCCGAAGCCGAACGCGACGCGCTGCGCCCGCCGCTGCGCCTGGGCGCCGAACTGGAGAACGCGTTCGGCAGCGGCGATGCGCGCGGCCTGGACCAGGCCGAGCTGACCGTCACCCTGGCCGGCGTGCTCGAGCGCGGCGGCAAGCTCGACGCGCGCCGCACCCTGGCCCAGGCGCGCATCGATGCGCTGGCGCCGCAACGCGAACTGGCGCGGCTGGACCTGCTCGCCGAGGTCGCCCGCCGCTATCTGGCGATCGCCGCGGCGGCGCAGCGCCAGGCCATCGCCAGCGACGACGTGGAGCAGCGGCGGCGCACCGTCGCCGCGGCGCGGCAGCGGCTGCAGGCCGGCGCCTCGCCCGAATCGGTGCTGTTGACCGCGCAGGCGCTGCAGGCGCGCGCCGAACTGGAGCGCGACCGCGCCCGCCAGGAGCACGCCGCCGCGCGCCGGCACCTGTCGGTGCTGTGGGGCGAGCGCGAGCCGAGCTTCGCCGCGACCGGTGGCGATCCGCTGGCGTTGCCGGCGGTGCCGGACTTCGCAGTGCTGGCGCAACTGCTCGAACGCACCCCGGAACTGGCGCGGCTCGGCGGGCAGGCGCGGGTGCGCGAAGCGCGCCTGCGCCTGGCGCGCAGCCAGGCGCGGCCGGACCTGGACTGGCAGCTGGGCGTGCGCCGCCTGCAGGACGACGACGCCACCGCGCTGGTCGGCGGCGTGTCGCTGGCGCTGGGCAGCGCCGGCCGCGCGCTGCCGGAGATCCGCGCCGCGCAGGCGGAGCTGGACCTGCTCGGGGTCGAGCGCGAATCGCAGGCGCTGGCCCTGTACTCCACGCTCGCCGACGCGCACGGCCGCTATCGCGCCGCGCAGCTGGAAGTGGCGCGGATGCGCAGCGACGTGCTGCCGATGCTGGCGCGCGCCGAGGCGGCCGCCGAGCGCGCCTACCGCGGCGGCGCGATCAGCTACCTGGAATGGGCGCAACTGCAGGCGCAGCGCAGCGACGCGCGCCGCCAGCAACTGGCGGCCGCGGTCGAGGCGCAGAGCGCGCTGATCGAGATCCAGCGCCTGACCGGGCAGCCGTTCGTGGCCTCCGCCGCGGCGGAGGCGCCGCGATGAGCCGTTGCGGCGTGCCATGGCCGCGGCATCGGCCAGCGCCGCACGCCATCCCGGCGGGTCGGGACTGCCGGACAGGAGAGCCGCCGCGGGCCACACAGCAGCGGCAAAGGTGCCAGCCCGTCGTGGCCATCGGCTTCCGCGCTGCGGCGCGAGTCACGGGCGCCATCATGATCACCGGCAGGCAGCGTGGGCCGCGCTATGCGCTGTCATCGGTGGGCCGCGTCCTGCCTGCCGCACGCCAAGACCCGCCGCACGCCGCCGCCGGCGCTGACCGCAACGCTCCAACGACCGTGGTGCCGCCGCGCGATCTGCGGGCCACGCTGCCGCGGGCCGCCATCGCGACCGCCTCCCTTTTCTTCCGAACCCCCGGCAGATGGCCTGGGCCGCACTGGGTGCTGTCGTCGGTTGGCAGCGTCGTGCCTGCCGTGCGGCAAGACCCACCGCGCGCCGCCGCGGTCGCCGACCGCAACGCTCCAACGACCGCTGCGCCGCCGCGCGATCTGCGGCGCACGCCGCCGTGGGCCGCCATCGCGCCCGCCTCCCTTTTCCTCCGATGCCTGGCGCGCGCCGCCGGCACCTCTCAGGACCGCCTACGATGAAAACCGGATCCATTGTGCTGATCGCGCCGCTGCTGCTGGGCCTGCTGCTCGGCGGCTGCGCCGGCGACGATGCCCACCACGCCCACAGCGGCCACGACGAAACCGAGCCGCATGGCGAGGCGGGACAGGCCCACGCCGACGAGGCGCGCAAGGGCGCGCATGGCGGCCGCCTGCTCGAGCAGGACGGCCATGCGGTCGAACTGGCGATCGCCGAGGACGGTACGCCGCCGACCTACCAGGCCTGGCTGTACCGCGACGGCAAGCCGCTGCCGCCCGGCGCAGGCAGCGTCGAGGTGCGGTTGCAGCGCCTGGGCGGCGTCGCCGAGACCCATCGCCTGCGTGCGCGCGGCGACGGCAGCCTGCTCGCCGACAGCGTGGTGGGCGAACCGCATTCGTTCGACGTGGAGGTGCGGGCGGACGTGCAGGGCCAGGCGCTGCGCTGGACCTATCCCAGCTACGAGGGCCGCACCGCGATCGCGGCGAAGATCGCCGAGGAGGCGGGCATCCGCGTGGCCGCGGCCGGTCCGGGCAGCATCGCCGACGAACACGAGGTGCAGGGCCTGCTGACGCCGTCGGAAGGTGCGCAGGCGCAGGCCACCGCGCGCTTCCCCGGGCCGGTGCGCAGCCTGCGCGCGAACGTCGGCGACCGCGTGCGCGCCGGCCAGGTGCTGGCGACGGTGGAGAGCAACCTGAGCCTGACCGGCTATGCGGTGACCGCGCCGATCGGCGGCACGGTGCTGGCGCGCAACGCCAGCGTCGGCAGCAGCGCCGCCGAGGGCCAGGCGCTGTTCGAGATCGCCGACCTGTCCACGCTGTGGGTGGACCTGCACATCTTCGGCGCCGACGCCGGGCATATCGCCGCCGGCGCGCCGGTCACGGTGACCCGGATCAGCGACGGCGCGGTGGCGCAGACCGTGCTGGAGCGGGTGCTGCCGGGCACGGCCACGGTCAGCCAGAGCACGGTGGCGCGCGCGCTGCTGCGCAACGACGACGGCCTGTGGCGGCCCGGCTCGGCGGTGAAGGCGCGGGTCACGGTGGCGCAGCAGCCGGCGGCGCTGGCGGTGCCGGTGGCGGCGCTGCAGACGTTCCGCGACTGGGAGGTGGTGTTCGTGCGCGTGGGCGACACCTACGAGGTGCGGCCGGTGCGGATCGGCGCGCGCGATGCGCGGCAGGTGCAGGTGCTGTCCGGGCTGAAGGCCGGCGACCAGGTGGTGGTGGAGCAGAGCTACCTGGTCAAGGCGGACATCGAGAAGTCGGGGGCGTCGCATGACCATTGAGCTGCGCATATCGCTGCATCGACCGCGCCGGTGCTTCTGTAGGAGCGGCTTCAGCCGCGACAGAAACCCGAACATAGTCGGGATGCAGGCATATCGGCCGCGGCTGAAGCCGCTCCTACAGAAAAGCGGCATGTCGAGCGCTGCGCACGGAGGCCGCCATGCTCGCTAGCCTGATCCGCTTCGCCATTGCCCAGCGCTGGCTGATGCTGGCGCTGACCGCGGCGCTGGTGGCGGTCGGGGCGTGGAGCTTCTCGCGCCTGCCGATCGACGCCACGCCGGACATCACCAACGTGCAGGTGCAGGTCAACACCGCCGCGCCGGGCTATTCGCCGCTGGAGGCCGAGCAGCGGGTCACCTTCCCGCTGGAAACGGTGCTGGCCGGGTTGCCGGGGCTGGAGTCCACGCGCTCGCTGTCGCGCTACGGGCTGTCGCAGGTGACCGCGGTGTTCGCCGACGGCACCGACCTGTACTTCGCCCGGCAGCAGGTGGCCGAGCGGCTGCAGCAGGTGAAGTCGCAGCTGCCGCCGGAACTGGAGCCGCAGCTCGGGCCGATCGCCACCGGCCTGGGCGAGATCTTCATGTACACGGTCGAGGCCAAGCCGGACGCGCGCAAGCCCGACGGCAGCGCGTGGACCGCCACCGACCTGCGCACGCTGCAGGACTGGGTGGTGCGGCCGCAGCTGCGCAACGTGCCGGGCGTCACCGAGGTCAACACCATCGGCGGCTACGCGCGGCAGATCCACATCACCCCGGACCCGGCGCGGCTGGTCGCGCTCGGCTTCACCCTGGACGACGTGGCGCGCGCGGTCCAGGCCAACAACCGCAACGTCGGCGCCGGCTATATCGAGCGCAACGGCCAGCAGTTCCTGGTGCGGGTGCCGGGGCAGGTCAGCGGCATCGCCGAGCTCGGCGCGATCGTGCTGGACCGGCGCGAAGGCGTGCCGATCCGGGTGCGCGACGTGGCCCGGGTCGGCGAGGGACCGGAACTGCGCAACGGCGCCGCCACCCAGGACGGCAGCGAGGTGGTGCTGGGCACGGTGTTCATGCTGGTCGGCGCCAACAGCCGCCAGGTCGCGCAGGCCTCGGCGGCCAGGCTGGAGCAGGCCAACCGCAGCCTGCCGCCCGGGGTGCGCGCGGTGCCGGTGTACGACCGCACCGCGCTGGTCGACCGCACCATCGCCACCGTGGCCCGGAACCTGGTCGAGGGCGCGCTGCTGGTGATCGTGGTGCTGTTCCTGCTGCTGGGCAATTTCCGCGCGGCGCTGATCACCGCGGCGGTGATCCCGCTGGCGATGCTGTTCACCCTCACCGGCATGGTCCGCGGCGGCGTGTCCGGCAACCTGATGAGCCTGGGCGCGCTGGACTTCGGCCTGATCGTCGATGGCGCGGTGATCATCGTGGAGAACTGCCTGCGCCGCTTCGGCCAGGCGCAGCAGCGCCTGGGCCGCGTGCTCGGCGCCGCCGAGCGTTTCGAGCTCACCGCGGTGGCCACCGCCGAGGTGATCCGTCCCAGCCTGTTTGGCGTGGGCATCATCGCCGCGGTGTACCTGCCGGTGCTCGCGCTGAGCGGCATCGAAGGCAAGATGTTCCACCCGATGGCGATCACCGTGGTGCTGGCGCTGACCGGCGCGATGCTGCTGTCGCTGACCTTCGTGCCGGCGGCGATCGCGCTGGCCTTGGGCGGCAAGGTGGCCGAACGCGAGAACCGCGCGATGCGCTGGGCGCGGCAGGCGTATGCGCCGCTGCTGGACGGCGCGCTGCGCCACGCGCGCTGGGTCGGCGCCGGCGCGCTGGCGCTGCTGCTGCTGTGCGGCGCGCTGGCCACGCGGCTGGGCACCGAGTTCATTCCCAACCTGGACGAAGGCGACGTGGCGCTGCACGCGCTGCGCATCCCCGGCACCAGCCTGCAGCAGGCGATCACGATGCAGGCCACGCTGGAAAAGCGCATCAAGCGGTTCCCGGAAGTGGCGCACGTGTTCGGCAAGCTCGGCACCGCCGAGGTCGCCACCGATCCGATGCCGCCGTCGGTGGCCGACACCTTCCTGATCATGAAGCCGCGCGCGCAGTGGCCCGATCCGCGCAAGCCCAAGGCGCAACTGCTGGCCGAGATCGAGGCGGCGGTGCGGCAGCTGCCGGGCAACAACTACGAGTTCACCCAGCCGATCCAGATGCGCATGAACGAACTGATCTCCGGCGTGCGCGCGGACGTGGCGATCAAGCTCTACGGCGACGACCTGGACACGCTGGTGGCGGTCGGCCAGCGTATCGAGGAGGCGGCCAGGCGCGTGCCCGGTGCGGCCGACGTCAAGCTGGAGCAGGCCACCGGCCTGCCGATGCTGGCGGTGGTGCCGGACCGCGCCGCGCTCGCCGGCTACGGGCTCAACCCGGGCGTGGTGCAGGACACCGTGGCCGCGGCGGTCGGCGGCCAGCCGGCCGGGCAGCTGTTCGAAGGCGATCGCCGATTCGACATCGTCGTGCGCCTGCCCGAGGACCTGCGCCAGGACCCGGCGGCACTGGCCGACCTGCCGATCCCGCTGCGCGGCGACGGCGAGCGCGGCGATGCCGACGAATCCAGCCGCCCCGCCGGCGGGCGCAGCGGCGCGCCGGTCACCGTGCCGCTGCGCGAGGTGGCCAGGGTGCAGACCGTGCTCGGCCCGAACCAGATCAACCGCGAGGACGGCAAGCGCCGCGTCGTGGTCACCGCCAACGTGCGCGACCGCGACCTGGGCGGCTTCGTCGCCGAGCTGCAGCGGCGCGTACAGGCCGAGGTCGAACTGCCGAGCGGCTACTGGATCGGCTACGGCGGCACCTTCGAGCAGCTGATCTCGGCCGGGCAGCGGCTGGCCTGGGTGGTGCCGGCCACGCTGCTGCTGATCTTCGCGCTGCTGTACTGGTCGTTCGGCTCGTTGCGCGATGCGGCGATCGTGTTCAGCGGCGTGCCGCTGGCGCTGACCGGCGGGGTGGTGGCGCTGGCGCTGCGCGGCATCCCGTTGTCGATCTCCGCCGGAGTGGGCTTCATCGCCCTGTCCGGGGTGGCGGTGCTCAACGGGCTGGTGATGATCGCCTTCGTGCGCAAGCTGCGCGAGGAGGGCGCGCCGCTGGCGCAGGCGGTGCGCGAGGGCGCGCTGGCGCGGTTGCGGCCGGTGCTGACCACCGCGCTGGTGGCCGCGCTGGGCTTCGTGCCGATGGCGTTCAACGTCGGCGCCGGCTCGGAGGTGCAGCGGCCGCTGGCCACGGTGGTGATCGGCGGCATCGTGTCGTCCACGCTGCTGACCCTGCTGGTGCTGCCGGTGCTGTACCGCTGGCTGCATCGGCGGGACAATGCGGCGGACACGGCCGCGACCGCGGCCGATCCGGTTCCGGACCCGAGGTGAGGCATGGCCGACGACTGCTGCGGCTGCGGCAAGACCCTGGACGTGGCGGCGCTGCAGGCGCGCCAGCGGCGGGTGCTGTGGTGGGTGCTGGCGATCAACGCCGGCACCTTCGCGATGATGCTGGGCAGCGCCTGGCACAGCGGCTCGGTCTCGCTGCTGTCCGGCAGCCTGGACAACCTCGGCGATGCGCTGACCTATGCGCTGAGCCTGGCCGTGGTGGGCGCGAGCCTGGCGGCGAAGGCGAGGGTGGCGTTGCTCAAGGCCGCGCTGATCCTGGCCGCGGCGCTGGCGGTGGCCGCCGGCATCGGCTGGAAGCTGCTGCACCCGCAACTGCCGCTGTTCGAGAGCATGGGCGTGGCCGCGGCGCTGAACCTGGCCGCCAACCTGCTGTGCCTGCGCCTGCTGTGGCCGTACCGGCGCGGCGACATCAACCTGGCCTCGGCGTGGGCGTGCTCGCTCAACGACGTCTACGAGGGCGGGGCGGTGATCGTGGCCAGCGTCGCGGTATGGGCGTTCGGCGCCGGCTGGCCGGACCTGCTGATCGCCGCGGCGCTGTTGCTGCTGTTCCTGCGCTCGGCCTGGAGGGTGGCGCGGCGCGCCTGGGCGGAATTGCGTCAGGCCCGCGTGTTGCCGGTAAGTGCTTGCGACACAAGGGAAAGCCGTGCATAATGCGCGGCTCGCTGTGCCCGGCTCCGGTCGGAACGGCGGCCGGATACGCGATCTCCGGCCGGCCTTTTCCAGCGTAACTGCTTGATTTCCCATGTCGCGTGGTGGCCCGCAAGGCTGCCGGGGCCGCCGTCTCCCAGGCTATGGGCGACTCAAACTTTCTATCGAGGTGCGTAATGTCCCGCGTATGCCAAGTGTCCGGCAAGCGTGTGCAGACGGGTAACAACGTCTCCCACGCCAACAACAGAACCCGTCGCCGCTTCCTGCCCAACCTGCACGAGCGCCGCTTCTGGGTCGCCAGCGAGAACCGCTGGATCAAGCTCCGTGTTTCCGCGCATGCGTTGCGCACCATCGACAAGAACGGGATCGATGCCGTTCTGAAAGAGCTGCGCGCGCGCGGCGAAAAGGTCTGAGGAGTAAGCAATCATGGCAGGCAAGCGTGACAAGATCCGTATGATTTCCTCGGCCGCCACCGGCCACTTCTACACCACGGACAAGAACAAGAAGAACACTCCGGGGAAGATGGAAATGATGAAGTACGACCCGGTCGTGCGTAAGCACGTGATGTACAAGGAAGGCAAGATCAAGTGATCGCCTGATCGCTGGATCGCGTTTCCAGGTCGACACGAAACCCGCCGCAAGGCGGGTTTCGCGTTTGTGGCGCAAGCGATCGGAAGCGGCCGCATACGACGGCGCCGCGGGCGCAACCGCGCGCAGGTACTTGCGCTGATGGCGGCAGTGCCCGGCATCGGTTGCGTTTGCCGCCGGCTCGCGCAGAATCGGACGACTTTGGCTGCGAAAGGATCGCGATGCTGCCGTTCTGGTTGGAAGGCACCTGGCTGCTTGCGCTGGACTGGCTGATCCGGCTGGTGGCGCTGTTGTGGATACCGGCGCGGACCACCCCCGGCGCGGCGCGCAGCTGGTTGCTGCTGGTCGGCTTCGTGCCGGTGCTGGGATTGCCGCTGTACCTGCTGCTCGGCCATCCGTGGCTGTCGCGCGAGCGCGTGCGCCGGCAGGCGCAGGCCTCGCAGGTGATCCGCGAGCAGCAGGCGCCGCTGACCGCGCTGCGCTGGACGCCGCCCTCGGACACCGCGGTCGCCGAGGTGGTGCCGCTGGTCGAGCGCCAGGGCGATTTCATGCCCACGCACGGCAATACGGTGGAGCTGCTGGACGACTACGCGGCATCGCTGCAGGCGTTGCTCGACGACATCGACGCGGCGCACGAACGCGTGCACCTGCTGTACTACCTGATGTTCGACGACGCGGTCGGCGAGGCGGTGGTGGCCGCGCTGCTGCGCGCGGCCGCGCGCGGCGTGCGCTGCCGGCTGATGCTCGACGCGGTCGGCGGCAAGCGCGGCCTGCGCCGCTACCGCAGGCGCCTGCTGGCCGCCGGCGTGGAAGTGCAGGCGCTGCTGCCGGGCGGGTTGCGCTGGCGCCGCAGCGGGCGCATGGACCTGCGCAACCACCGCAAGATCGCGGTGGTCGACAACCGCGTCGGCTACATCGGCTCGCAGAACCTGGCCGCGCCGGGCTTCGTGCGCGGGCATCCGAACCGCGAACTGGTCGCGCGGGTGCAGGGGCCGGTGGTGGCGCATCTGGAGGCGGTGTTCGCCAGCGACTGGTTCATCGAGACCGGGCAGCGGCTGAGCGTCACCGCCGGCACCGCCGTGCATGGCGCCGACGTGGTCGCGCAGCTGCTGCCCAGCGGTCCGGCCTATCCGTTCGAGAACGCGCGCGATGCGGTCAATGCGCTGATCCACCTGGCGCGGCGGCGCATCGTGATGGTGACGCCGTATTTCGTGCCCGACGAGGCCACCCTCAGCGCGCTGCGCATCGCCGCGCTGTCCGGCGTGGACGTGCAGCTGATCCTGTCGGAAAGCAACAACCAGCGCCTGACCGCGTGGGCGCAGGAGGCGTACTACGACGAGCTGCTGCGCAGCGGGGTCAAGATCGCGCTGTACCGGCCCTGCTTCCTGCACGCCAAGCACCTGAGCGTGGACGAAGGCATCGCCCTGGTCGGCTCGATCAACCTGGACATCCGCTCGTTCGCGCTGAACGCCGAGATCGGCATGCTCTGCTACAGCGCCGACGTGGTGCGGCGCCTGCGCGTGCTGGAGGACGGCTACCTGGCCGATGCGCGCGCGCTGGCGCTGGACGCCTGGCGCAAGCGCCCGGCGTGGCGGCGCAGCCGCGAGGGCATCGCCCGCCTGGCCGACGCGCTGATGTAGCGCGCGCCACGCGGATGTGACAGCGCGATGTAGCCGCGCATGCCAATGGCGGCGGCCACATGACCGATGGTTCTCAGCCGGCGATGGCCGCGAGGGGGGCATCCCTTACAATCGGCGCATGAGCGAAACCATGCCCGATGCATCCGGCGAGGGCGACTGCGATGTCGCCATCGTCGGCGGCGGTGCCGCCGGCGCCCTGGCCGCACTGCAGCTGTTGCGGCAGGCGCCCGGCACGCTGCGGCTGCTGCTGATCGAACCGCAGGCGGTGGCGGCGCAAGGCGTGGCCTATGCCACGCCGTGCGCCGAGCACCTGCTGAACGTGCAGGCCGGGCGCATGAGCGCGTTGCCCGAACAGCCCGGCGATTTCGTCGACTGGCTGCAGCAGCGGGCGCTGTACCCCGAACTGGCGCGCGAGGCGCTCGCGCAGGCCTACGCGCAACGCCGCCATTACGCCGAGTACCTGCGCGCGCGCCTGGCGCAGGCGCAGGCGGCGAGCCCGGCGCGGCTGCGCCACCTGCAAGATCGCGTGCTGGCGTTGGACAAGACCGACGCGGGCAGCGCGCTGCAACTGGCCGGCGGCATGCGGGTGCGCGCACGCACGGTGGTGCTGGCCGTGGGCAACAGCCTGCGCCCGTTGCCGGCGCGCGGCGCCAACAGCCTGCCGGCGCAGGCGCGCGTGGAGGCGTGGAACTACGAGCAGCTGCGCGCGATCCCGCGCGAGGCCACGGTGTGCATCGTCGGTGCCGGCCTGAGCATGGCCGACAGCGTGCTGACCCTGCTCGGCAACGCCCATCGCGGTCCGGTGCACGTGATCTCGCGGCACGCGCTGCTGCCGCTGCCGCACGTGGCGCACGGCGCGCATGCCGCCTTCGACTTCGACCCGCAGCCGCTGCTGGCGATGCCGTTGCGCCAGCGCCTGCGCGCGCTGCGCCGGCATGCGGCCGCGGCGCAGGCGCAAGGCCTGCCGTGGCAGAGCGTGATGGAGCGTATCCGTCCGCTGGGCCAGGCCCTGTGGCGGACGCTGTCGGCGATCGAGCAGCGCCGCTTCCTGCGCCATGCCATGCGCCACTGGGACGTGCACCGCCACCGCATCGCCGCGCCGGTGTTCGCGCAGTTGCAGGCGATGCGCGGTACCGGCCAGCTGCGCGTGCATCGCGCGCGGCTGGACACGGTGTTCCCGGTTGGCGCCTGCGTGCAGGTCAATGCGGTCGGCCCTGACGGGCTGGCGCTGCAGCTGGACGCGCACTACCTGGTCAACGCCACCGGCGTGGAACTGCGCGCGCAGACCATGCGCAGCCCGCTGCTGCACCAGCTGCTCGGCCGCGGCCACGCGCTGCCCGGGCCGCACGGCATCGGCGTGGCCACCGCCGACGATGGCGCGTTGCTCGACGCCGAACACCGCGCCGATCCGAGGATCCGGGTGCTCGGCAGCCTGCGCATCGGCAGCCTGTGGGAAAGCCTGGCGATCCCCGAGCTGCGCGTGCAGGCGCAGCAGGCGGCGCAGGCGCTGCTTGCGGTACTGGGCGCACCGCCGCCGCCGGCAGGCGCCGCCGCGTCGGGCTGAAGCCCGCGCTGTATCGACGCCGCTGCGCATTGGACGCGCCTGCGGGCCGTTCGACCAGCGATGGCATCCAGTGGCACGGCAGCGCACGCCACGTTGCGCCCGGGGCCGACTGCATTGCGCAGAGACAGGCCGGCGGCGCAATCCGAACCGTTCATCGGCACCCAGTCTCAGGTTCCGCGCCGGCTTCGCGTAAAATGCCCGGGTGGATGTCTCCCATTTGCTCGATGATCTGAACCCCGCCCAGCGCGAGGCCGTCTCCGCGCCGCCCGGCCATTACCTGGTCCTGGCCGGCGCCGGGTCCGGCAAGACGCGCGTGCTCACCCATCGCATCGCCTGGCTCAACGAAGTCCATGGCGTGCCGGTGCACGGCATCTTCGCGGTCACCTTCACCAACAAGGCCGCCGGCGAGATGCGCCACCGCACCGACCTGCAGCTGCGCAACGGCAGCCGCGGCATGTGGATCGGCACCTTCCACGGCCTGGCGCACCGCCTGCTGCGCCTGCATTGGCCCGACGCCAAGCTGCCGGAGAGCTTCCAGGTGCTCGACTCGGACGACCAGCTGCGCCTGGTCAAGCGCGTCGTGCAGCAGCTGGAGCTGGACGAGGGCAAGTTCCCGCCCAAGCAGATCGTGTGGTGGATCAACCAGCAGAAGGACGAGGGCCGGCGCGCGCAACACATCCAGCCCGAGCCGCGCGACGAATGGACCACCACCCTGCGCAGCGCCTACGCGCTGTACCAGGAGCGCTGCGACCGCGCCGGGCTGGTCGATTTCGCCGAACTGCTGCTGCGCGCGCACGAGCTGCTGCGCGACAATCCGGCGCTGCTGGCGCACTACCGCAGCCGCTTCGGCGAGATCCTGGTCGACGAGTTCCAGGACACCAACGCGATCCAGTACGCGTTCGTGCGCGTGCTCGCCGGCGAGACCGGCCGGGTGTTCGTGGTCGGCGACGACGACCAGGCGATCTACGGCTGGCGCGGCGCCAAGGTCGAGAACGTGCAGCGCTTCCTGACCGATTTCCCCGGCGCGCAGACCATCCGCCTGGAGCAGAACTACCGCTCCAGCGCCAACATCCTCAACGCCGCCAACGCGGTGATCGCGCACAACCCGGACCGCATCGGCAAGCAGTTGTGGACCGATTCGGGCGACGGCGACCCGATCGACCTGTACGCGGCGTACAACGAGATCGACGAGGCGCGCTACGTGGTCGAGCGCGTGCGCCAGTGGGTGCGCGACGGCGGCAGCTACAGCGAGGCGGCGGTGCTCTACCGCAGCAACGCGCAGTCGCGCGCGCTGGAAGAATCGCTGATCGCCGAACAGGTGCCGTACCGCGTCTACGGCGGCATGCGCTTCTTCGAGCGCGCCGAAATCAAGGACACGCTGGCCTACCTGCGCATGATCGCCAACCGCGCCGACGACGCGGCGTTCGAGCGCGCGGTGAACACGCCCGCCCGCGGCATCGGCGACCGCACCCTGGACGAGGTGCGGCGGTTGGCGCGCGGGCAATCGCTGTCGCTGTGGGCGGCGGCGCAACAGGCCACGCAGGGCGGCGAACTGGCCGCGCGCGCGCGCAACGCGCTGGCCACGTTCCTGGGCCTGATCGAGCAGCTGGCCGCCGAAGTGGCGGGGCTGCCGCTGCCCGAGCAGATCGACCAGGTGCTGGCGCGCTCGGGCCTGCGCGAGCACTGGGCCAAGGAAAGCCGCGGCGGGCTGGACTCCGAATCGCGTACCGAGAACCTGGACGAACTGGTCTCGGTGGCCTCGCGCTTCACCCGCGCCGACAACGACGAGGACGCCGACGAAGGCCGCCAGGCGATGACCGAGTTGGTCGCGTTCCTGGCCTACGCCTCGCTGGAGGCCGGCGAAGGCCAGGCCCAGGCCGGCGAGGACGGCGTGCAGCTGATGACGCTGCATTCGGCCAAGGGCCTGGAGTTCCCGCTGGTGTTCCTGGCCGGGCTCGAGGACGGCCTGTTCCCCAGCGCGCGTTCGCTGGAAGAGAGCGGGCGGCTGGAGGAAGAGCGGCGCCTGGCCTATGTCGGCATCACCCGCGCGCGGCACAAGCTGGTGCTCAGCTACGCCGAGTCGCGGCGCATCCACGGCCAGGACAACTACAACGTGCCCTCGCGCTTCCTGCGCGAGATCCCGCGCGACCTGCTGCACGAAGTGCGGCCGAAGGTGCAGGTCTCGCGCAGCGCGTCGCTCGGCGCGCCGCGCCATCCGGGCCACAGCGTGATCGAGGCGCCGGCGATCCGCCTGGGCGCCAACGTGCACCATCCCAAGTTCGGCGGCGGCGTGGTCACCGACTACGAAGGCAGCGGCGCGCACGCCCGCGTGCAGGTGCAGTTCGACGAGGTCGGCGCGAAGTGGCTGGTGATGGCGTACGCCAACCTGACGGTGACATAGGGCGGAGCGTTGCCGCTACGATCCGTGCGTCGGCGGCGAATGCTTTGCGTGCCGATGGATCGGCTCCGTTTTCCTGCGGACGATGGGTGCGTCCGTCACGCAGGGCGGAGCGCAACACGGAAGGCACAGCGATGACCACCTCAACCGGAGAGGCGATGCGCATGAAAGGCTTCGGCTTGGTCCTGGCGCTGATCGCGCTGTTCGTTTCGCCCTCCCTTGCGGCGGCCGGGCAGGCGCGCAGGCACTTCGACCTGGGCACGGCCACCGTGGCCGACATCAACGCGGCGATCGATGGCGGCGCGTTGACCTCCGAGCGGCTGGTGGCCTTGTCGCTGGCGCGGATCAGGGCTTACGAACCGAACCTGCATGCGGTCATCCGCCTCAACCCGCGGGCGCTGCAGGAAGCGCGCGCGCTGGACGCCGAGCGGCGCAGCAAGGGGCGGCGCTCGCCGCTGCACGGCATTCCCGTGCTGCTGAAGGACAACATCGACACGCACGATCTCCCTACCAGCCTGGGCTTCTACGGGCTCAGGAACGCGGTGCCCTACGCCGATGCCGCGGTCGTCGCCCGGCTGCGTCAGGCCGGCGCGATCGTCCTGGCGAAGGTGAACCTGAGCGAGCTCGCGTCGGGCCCCACCCTGAGTTCGCTGGGAGGCCAGACGCACAATCCGCACAACCTGGCCTATGGACCGGCCGGCTCGTCGAGCGGCACCGCCGTGGGCGTGGCGGCCGGCTACGCGCCGGTCGGCATCGCCACCGACACCACCGGTTCGGCCCGCTGGCCCGCCGCGACCAACGGCGTGGTCGGCCTGCGTCCCACCCTGGGCGCGATCAGCTATGCGGGCATCCAGCCGAGCGCGCCGACGCTCGATGCGGTCGGCCCCATCACCCGCTCCGTCGCCGACGCCGCGCTGGTACTGGACGTGCTGGAAGGCGCCGGCCCGCCGCCGGTGGCGAACGAACCCGTCCGCGCCCTGGCGCCGGACGCGCTTCGCGGCGCGCGCATCGGTTTCCCGCGGCGCGACTTCTCCGGAGACGATCCGCAGGTGGATGCAGCGATGAACGCGGCCATCGACCAGCTGCGCAACGCCGGGGCGACGGTCGTGGAGGTCGAACTCCCGTTCTGGCTGCCGCGCCTGAGCGGCGACCTGCAATCGATCATCGTGCGCACCGAGGCCGCACCGAGCCTGGATGCCTACCTGGCGTCCTCGTTCCCGCCGGGATCGCCAAGCAGCCATGCGCAGATCCTGGCGATGAGCGAGGCGTTCGCGGCGTCGCCGCCCGCGGGCGCCACGCCCAATCCGGGGCGGCTGGACGGGTATCGCGACGAAGCCCATGCGCTTGCGCCGACCGACGCCTACTACCTCGCCGCCCGCGACCAGGGACGCCAGTTCGTCGCCGCGTCGTTGCAGGCGGTGCTCGCGCAGCACCGGCTCGCGGCGATCGTCTATCCCACGCAGACCACGCGCATCAACCGGATCGGCGAGCCGGCGCAGCGCAACGCGCGCGGCCTGTTCGGCAACTTCGGCGGTGTCCTGGCGAGCCTGGCCGGGTGGCCCGAGCTGACGGTCCCGGCCGGGTTCACGGCCGACGGCCTGCCGGTCGGCGTGTCGTTCCTGGGCCCGGCGTCCAGCGAGCACACGCTGCTGGGCTACGGCCTGGCGTTCGAGCGGCAGACCCGCGCCCTGCGCCAGCCGGCGACCACGCCGCCGCTGCCCGGCGAGCGCTTCGACTATTGAGGCACCGCGATGCCGGCATTGGTCCATGGCCGTGCCGGATCGCGTCCCGTGCGTGCCCATCCTCCTTCGTCCGAGGCGATCGGCGGAGGGGCGTGGCGTGGAACGGGCAAGCCGACCGCTGCGCGCTCGACCAGCCGGCGCACCTGCGGCAAGGAGAAGCTGGGCCTTGCGGAGGCGGTCCGTGACCACGAACGCGTCCTCCCGCAGTCGGAGCGGAAGAAGTACGCCCGCAGATCCAGTGCCGCCTGCGCATGGGCACGTCGTGGACCATGGCGCCGTGCCGATCGAACAGCCGCGCCGTTCAGCGCCGGAGAACGCAGGGCCCAGTTGCCGGAACACGCGGATCCGGCCGCGTCGCTGCGGCAGCGGGGGCGCCCGTTTCGGCACCTCCGCCTTACGCGCGAAGCCGTGCCGGCGCACCGCGTCCGCGCTGGCGCGGAGCGGCTCCGGTCCTCGATCAGGTCCAGGACGACCGCTTCGCGCATGGCGCCGCAGCAACGCGCAGTCGTCATGCATCGTTTCGGGCGAAGGCCTGCTCGAACAGGATCACGACGGCCTCGTCCCCGGACACGGCCGTCGTCGGCGGCAGCAGGGCGTGCGCGCTCAAGGCGAGCAGCATGAACTGGTCGGCGTGGACGCCGGGCGCAGCGACCCGCTCATGCGCCAGCGCCTCGGCCACGTAGCGCCGGTACGGGAGCAGCCGGGCCTCCCAGCGCTCCGGGTAGATGCCCGGGGCTTCGCTGGAGCGGGCCAGCGTCCGGCAAAACGATCGGCAGGCCTGCTGCCCGGCGAGATCGCGGATCTGCGCCGCGACCCAGTCGAGCTTGCGCCGCAGGTCCAACGCATCGGACGGCGGACGCGCAGGCGGCGGCAGGCAGGACAGGTGGTGGTCCATGACCGCGCAGAACAGCCGCGCCTTGTCGCGGAAGTGCGCATACAGCGTGACCTTGCTCATGCCGGCCACGTGCGCGATGCGCAGCATGTTGGCGCGTTCGTATCCGTCCTGCTGGAAGACTTTCGCCGCCGCGTCGAGGATGCGGCCGCGGCTCTCCACGCGCGCCCGCTCCCAGCGCAGCGCGGTCTTGCCGGCGGCAGGCGGGCCGGCGGGCCGGTTCACCACCGCCGGAACAGCACGCTGGCGTTGACCCCTCCGAAACCGAATCCGTTCGACAGCGCGTATTCGATCGCGGCCTTGCGCGGCTGCCCGGCGACGAGGTTCAAGCCTTCGGCCAGCGGGTCGGGATGCTCCAGGTTGAGCGTGGCGGGCGCGACCTGGTCGCGCAGGGCGAGCACGGTGAACACGGCCTCGATGCCGCCGGCCGCGCCGAGCATGTGCCCGGTGCTGGATTTGGTCGCGGAAACGAAAAGGTCGTCGCGACGGCCGAACAGCGCCGCCATCGCCGCCAGTTCCGCGCGGTCGCCCACCTGGGTGGAGGTCGCGTGCGCGTTGACGTGGTGGACATGGGCCGGCGTGAGCCCGGCCTGCGCGATCGCCAGGTGCATCGCCCGCCGCGCGCCATTGCCGTCCTCCGGGCCGGCGGTGAGGTGGTAGGCGTCGGCGCTGGTGCCATAACCCACCAGTTCGGCGAGCGGCGTGGCGCCGCGCGCCAGGGCATGCGACAGGCGCTCGATGACCAGCAGGCCGGCCCCTTCGGCCATCACGAATCCGTCGCGACGCCGGTCGAAGGGGCGCGACGCGGACCACGGCGTGTCGTTGAACGCGGTGCTCAAGGCCTTGGCTGCGGCGAACCCGCCCAGGCTGACGCGGTGCATGGCCGCCTCCGCGCCGCCGCACAGCGCGATGTCGGCCTCTCCCACGCGGATCATGCGCGCCGCATCGCCGATCGCCTGCACGCCGGCGGCGCACGCGGTGACCGGCGCCGCCTGCGGGCCCCGGAAGCCGTAGCGGATCGACGCATGCCCGGCGGCCATGTTGGCCAGGAATCGCGGCGCCGAGAACGGCGACAGCCGGTCCGGCCCCCTGGCGTCGGTCGTATGCACGGCGTCGATGATGGAGCCGAAGCCGCCGATGCCGGTGGCGATCACCGTGGCGGTGCGCTCCTGTTGGCGCGCCTCGGTGGGCCGCCAGCGCGCCTGCTCCAGCGCCTCGTGCGCGGCCACCAGGGCGAACTCGACGAAGCGATCCATCTTCTTCAGGTCCTTGGCGGGGATCAGGCCGCTCGCGTCGAAGCCGGCCTCGGCATCGTCGGCGATGCCGGGGACGCGACCGCCCACGCGGCAGGCCACGCCGTCGTACAGCGCCTGCGGCAACGCGGCCACGCCCGATCGCCCGGCCAGCAGCCGCGCCCAGACGTGCTCGACGCCGCAGCCCAATGGCGTGACCGCGCCCATGCCGGTGACCACGATGCGGTTTTCGTCTGTGGCGTTCATGCGTTGCATCCTGAAACGGTTCGCAGGCGCCGGATCGCCTCCGGCGCAGGGGAGTGGAATGCCGCGCGGCTCAAGCGCCGGCGGCGGCGGGCCGGCGGATCTTGAACCAGATGGCGTACATCGCCGGCAGGAACACCAGGGTCATCACCGTGCCCGCGATCGTGCCGCCGATCAGCGTGTAGGCCAGCGTGCCCCAGAACACCGAATGCGTGAGCGGGATGAAGGCCAGCACCGCAGCCAGCGAGGTGAGGATCACCGGGCGCGCGCGCTGCACCGTGGCTTCGATGATGGCGTGGAACGGGTCCATGCCGGCCTGTTCGTTCTCGTGGATCTGGCCGATGAGGATCAGCGTGTTGCGCATCAGGATGCCGGACAGCGCGATCAATCCCACCAGCGCGTTGATCCCGAACGGCTGCTGGAACAGCAGCAGCGTGGGGACCACGCCGATCAGTCCCAGCGGACTGGTCATGAACACCATGATCATCGCGGCGATCGAACGCACCTGCAGGATGATGATCAGCAGGGTGATCGCCAGCATGATCGGGAACAGCGGCAGCATCGCGCTCATCGCCTTGCCCGATTCCTCGATGGAACCGGCCTGGACGATCGCGTAGCCCTCCGGCAGCGTCGCGATCACGGGTTGCAGCGCCTTGGTGATCGCCGCGGACACGTCCGGCGGCTGCAGGTGCTCGGCGATGTCGCCGCGCACGGTGATGGTCGGCACGCGGTCGCGCCGGCGCAGCACCGGTTCTTCCATGCGCACCTGGACCGTGCCGATCTGCGACAGCGGCACGCGCTGGCCCGCCGCGCCCACCAGGGTGAAGTCGGCGATCCTGGCAGGATCGAGCCGGGTGCCGCCGGCCGAACGCGCCACGACCTGGACGCTGCGGATGTCCTCGCGTACCGCCGTGACCGGCACGCCGCTGAGGAAGAACTGCAGTTGCTGCGAGACCGAGGCCGAGGTCATGCCCAGCGCCTGCAAGCGGTCCTGGTCGAGGGTGAAATGCAGCGTGGGCGTGCGCACCCCCCAGTCGGTGTTGACCGTGCGCATGAGCGGGCTGGACTGCAGCGTCCGTTCCACTTGCGCCGCGATCGGCCGCAGTACCGCAGGGTCCGGCCCGCTCACCCGGTAGGCCACCGGAAACGGCGAATACGGGCCGAAGACCAGTTGGGTGACGCGCACCCGCGCCTCGGGCGCGAGCCCGTCGGCGATGGCCAGGCGCAGCCGCTGCTTCAACGCATCGCGCTGCTCCTGGCTGTCGGTGCGCACGACGATCTTGGCGAAGGCCGGATCCGGAAGCTCGGGAGAGATGGCCAGGTAGAAGCGCGGCGCGCCCTGTCCCACGTAGGCGGTGACGATCTTCGCCTCGCCTTGCCTTCTCAGCCAGGTCTCGACCTTTTCCGTCGCCCGGCTGGTCTGTTCGATGGAGGTGCCGTAGGGCATCTGCACTTCCACCAGCACCTCCGGGCGATCGGAGACGGGGAAGAACTGCTTCTTGACCATCCCCATGCCCAGCACCGACAGCGCGAACAGCAGCGCGACCGAACCGGCGGCCAGCCATTTGCGCTGGATGACCTGCGCCAGCACCGAGCGGAAGCGGTTGTAGCGGGGGGTGTCGTACAGCGCGGCATGGCCGCCTTCGACCTTTCCCAGCTCGGGAAGCAGCTTGACGCCCAGGTACGGAGTGAACACCACCGCGACCACCCACGAGGCGATCAGCGCGATCCCCACGATCCAGAACATGTTGCTGGTGTATTCGCCGGCGGTGGAGCGCGCGAAACCGTTCGGCATGAACCCCACCGCGGTCACCAGGGTGCCGGCGAGCATCGGCGCGGCGGTGTGGCTCCAGGCGTAGGCCGAGGCCGCGACCCGGGTGTAGCCCTCTTCCATCTTCACCACCATCATCTCGATGGCGATGATCGCGTCGTCCACCAGCAGCCCCAGCGCCAGGATCAGCGAACCCAGGGTGATGCGGTCGAAGTTCTTGCCGGTGGCGGCCATGACCACGAACACGGTCGCCAGCGTCAGCGGCACCGCCGCCGCCACGACGATGCCCACGCGCCAGCCCATGCTCACGAAGCACACCAGCATGACCACCAGCAGCGCGGCGAAGAACTTCATCATGAACTCGCCGACCGACGAGCTGATGTTGACCGCCTGGTCGGTGACCTTGGTCAGCGACATCCCCATCGGCTGCGCGTCGTTGATCTTGCGCACTTCGGCGTCCAGCGCGGCACCCAGGTCCAGGCCGTTCCAGCCGTCGCGCATGACGATGCCCAGCAGCAGCGCCGGCTGGCCGTCGTTGCGGATCAGGAACGTCGACGGGTCCTCGTAGCCGCGCGTGATGGTGGCGATGTCGCGCAACTTCAGCGAACGGCCGTCGGCCACGATCGGGGTGTTGCGGATCTTTTCCAGCTCGTCCAGCGCACCGTCCAGGCGAATGAAGATCTGCGGGCCCTTCGCCTCCACCGATCCGGCCGGGGTCAGCACGTTCTGTCCGTTCAGCGCCGCGAACACGTCCTGCGGGCTGACCCCCAGCGTGGCCAGCCGCGCGTGCGAAAGCTCCACGTAGATGCGCTCGGGCTGTTCCCCGATGATGTTGACCTTCTTGACCCCGGGGACATGCAGCAGGCGCTGGCGCAGGCCCTCCGCGTCGCGCGCGAGCGCGCGGAACGGCTCGCCCCTGGCCTTCAGCGCGTACAGCGCGAAGGTCACGTCGGCGTACTCGTCGTTGACCAGCGGCCCGACGACGCCGGCCGGCAGGTTGGCGGCCTCGTCGGCCAGTTTCTTGCGCGCCTGGTAGAACTCCTCCGGCACCTGCGCCGGCGGCGTGCTGTCCAGCAGGGTCAGCGTGGTGAACGCCAGGCCCGGCCGGGTATAGGTTTCGCTGCGCTCGTACCAGCGCAGTTCCTGCAGGCGCTTCTCCAGTTTCTCGGCCACCTGGTCCTGCATTTCCTGCGGCGTGGCCCCGGGCCACGCGGTCACGATCGTCATCACCTTGACGGTGAAGGCCGGATCCTCGGCGCGTCCCAGCTTGAAGAAGGACACCACGCCGGCCAGCGATATCAGCAAGATCAGGAAGACGGTGACCGCGCGTTCGCGCACCGCCAACGCCGACAGGTTCAACGCGCTCACCGTCCGGCGCTCTTGCCGGCGGCGGCGACCGCCTCGCCGACGACGCGGACCGGCTGGCCTTCGCGCAGCAGATGCGCGCCCAGCGCCGCCACGCGGTCGCCGGGCCCGAAGGCGCCTTCGACCAGCGCCGATTCGTCCCCCAGCTGCCGGATGGCGACCGGGCGCCACGTGGCCTTCGCGGGGGAACCTGCGATCAGCCACACGCCCGGCCCGGTGCCCGGGTCGAACAGCGAGGCGAGCGGGACCTCGAACAGTCCGCCGGCAGGCGCCGCGGCGGCCGGCAGCTCGACCGTCACCGTCGCGCCCAGCGGCAGCTCGGCGTGGTCCTGCTCCAGCGCGTATCTCGCCTCGAAGGTCCGGGTGAGCGGATCGGCCGCGCCGGAAAGCACCCGCAGGCGGGCCGGGATCGCGCTGCGCCCGCCGAACAGCGATGCCGTCGCCGGCGAGCCGATCGCCGGCCGCAGCGTCTCGGGCAAGCGGACGACCGCCTCGCGGCTGCCCGAGCGCGCCAGCCTGGCGACCACCTGCCCGGCGGAGACGACCTGGCCCGGCTCGGCCAGCACCTCCATGACCACGCCATCGGTGTCGGCGACCAGCGTGGCGTAGCGGCTCGCGTTGCGCGCCACCGCCGCCTGCGCTTCGGCGGCGCGCAGTTGCGCCGAGGCCGCTGCCGCCGAGGCCTGCACCTGGTCGTAGGCGGAGCGGGAGACCACGCCCTTGCCCTGCAGCTCGCGGTACCGGGCTTCATCGGCGACGGCCTGGGCGGCCTGCGCACGCGCGGCGACGACCGCCTGCTGCTGCGAGGCGGCGGCGAGGTTCAGGTCGAGCGGGTCGATGCGGTACAGCGCCTGGCCACGGCGGACGGCCTGGCCGGTCTCGACCAGGCGCTCGACCACCTTTCCCGGTACCCGGAACGCCAGATCGCTCTGCACCCGCGCGGCGATCGTCCCGCTGAAGCTGCGCGACGCGGCGGCGCCGGCCTGCACCGTCGCCGCCCGCACCATCGGCGGCGCGTTGCGCGGATCGGCCTGGGTGGAACTTCCGCACGCGGCGAGCAGCAAGGGGAAAACGCACGCCAGGGCGTGGATGACGGTATGGCGCCGCATACGGGTGTCCGGAGTGGGATGTCCGGGCGCAGTCTGTTACTTGTGACCAATATTGTCAATAGTCACAATATGGACGGGTCGGTGCTCAGGGCGAAAGGCTGCGCAGCACCAGGCTGGACAGCGCGGTCGGCGCCTCCTTGTGGGCATCGGCCAGGTGTTGCAGCGTCACCGGATTGATGTAGGGCAGCAGCACCATGTAGGTCGCGGTGGCCGCCTCGTCCAACGGCGTCCTGCGCTCGAACTCGCCGGCCTCGCGCCCTTCCTGCAGGATGCGGGTCACCAGCTCGCGGATGCGCACGGTGTAGGTGGACGCCGCCGGCCAGCGCTCGGACACGGCCGCGGCCGCCAGCTCGTACAGCCGGCGGTCGTGGACGAACAGGCGCAGGCTCGATTCCACCAGGGTCTTGAACAGGTTGCGCAGTTTTTCCGGCGCGCCCTCGGCGCCGGCCAGCGCGGCCTGCACGTCGTGCTCGATCTGCTGCAGGCAGTTGGCGCAGATGACCTCGCCGATCGCCTGTTTCGACGCGAAGAACTTGTAGATGTACGCCTTCGAGAAGCCGATCGACTTGGCCAGGTCCGAGACGGTGGTCTTGTCGTAGCCGAAGTGGCGGAAGTGCTCGGTGGCCGCCAGCACGATCTGCACGCGGACGTCGTGTTCCACGGGCCCGCGAACGGCGGTGGAAGGGGAGGGGGGAGTCGTCATGGCTGCAGGTTACCCCCCGGGCTGGGCGGCGACAATGGATGACCTTTTCGGTAACGGGTCACTGAACGGCTGCGTACACACAGACCATCGCCCGCAGCGTCGAAGGCCGGCCGGCGGCGTTGCGCCGGTCGGCGCGGGAATCGGCGTGTGCAGGATCGATCCGCGCCGCGGCCGCTGCCAAGCCGTGGACGTGCAGCGGTTGCGTTCGGGAACCGTGCCGGGCCCGGAAGCGGCGCCGTAGCGTTTTTCCCCTTGGCCCGCGACCCGAACTCGCAATCGATCTTCGCCTGCGACGGCCTGCTCACGCCGCTCATCCGCCAGAGCCGGGAGCGCTTCAAGTCGTGGCGGCGGGCCTCGCCTGCTCGGTCAGGATCGCGCCGGCAATCACACCGAACAGGTGGTCCGCACGCGAGGCGAGCGCCGGCTGGTCGCCGACCCACGCCAGCGCCCCGACCAGGGCGAACAGGTCGGTGCCGTCCATGTCCGGGCGGGCCACGCCTTGTGTCTGCGCATTGGCGAGCAGACGGGTGCCGGCCGCGCGCATGGTCACGCACGACGCGTGCAGGGCCGATTCCGGCTCGGCGATCGCCGCCACCATCGACGCGATCGCGCCGCTGTAGTCGTGCGTGACCGCGACCGCCTCGCGCAGCCATGTCACCAGCGCCTCGCCGGGCGCGTGCGAGTCCGCCAGTTCGCCCGCCCTGGCCGTCAGCGCATCGAAGCTGGTGCGCAGCAAGGCTTCGAGCAGGGCCTCGCGGCTCGGGAAGTGGCGGTACAGCGTGCCGAGCCCGACGTTGGCGGTGCGCGCGATGTCGCGCAGCGAGGCGTCGGCGCCCTGCCGGGTAACGATGTCCCGGGCGACCGCAAGCAGGTGCTCGTAGTTTTTCTTCGCGTCGGCTCGCATGGCTGCCTGTTGACAAGCGGAGCAGTGCTCCGAATAATCGGAGCATTGATCCGATTAGTCTAGCAGCGTCCGCTGCGAGGAGAACACCGATGCAGGCGAACACGATGAAGGCCATCCGTATCCACCGGTTCGGTGGCCCCGAGGTGCTGCGCTACGAAGACGTGCCCAAGCCTGTGCCGGGGCCGGGCGAAGTGCGGGTGCGCGTGCACGCCGCCGGCATCAACCCTCCCGATTGGTATCTGCGCGACGGTTACCAGATGCTGCCGCCCGACTGGCGGCCGCAGGTGCCCTTGCCGGTCATTCCGGGATCGGACGTGTCCGGCGTCGTCGAGGCCGTGGCCGAGGGCGTGCAGGGGTTCGCGGTCGGCGACGCGGTGTTCGGCATGATCCGCTTTCCCAGCTACGGCGGCAGCTTCGGCTATGCCGAGTACGTCTGCGCGCCGGCGTCGGATCTGGCGCTCACGCCGCCCGGCGTCGATCACGTGCATGCCGCCGCCGCGCCGATGGCGGCACTGACCGCGTGGCAGTTCCTGATCGAGCTCGGGCACGACGTCGCCAATCCGTTCCAGCCGCAGCCGCATCGCCCGGTTCCGCTCGCCGGCAAGACGGTGCTGGTCAATGGCGCCGCCGGCGGCGTGGGGCACGTCGCGGTGCAGCTGGCGAGGTGGAAGGGCGCGCGCGTCATCGCCGTCGCCTCGGGCAAGCACGAGGCGTTCCTGCGCGATCTGGGCGCCGAGCGGTTCGTGGACTACACCCGGACGCCGCCGGAGGACGTCGTGCAAGACCTCGACCTGGTCCTGGATACCCTGGGCGGGCCTTCGACCGGCCGCTTCCTGCGCACGCTCAAGCCCGGCGGCGCCCTGTTCCCGGTGTTCCCGCTGGGATTCTCCGACGCCGAGAAGGCCGCCGCGCTCGGGGTGACGGTGTCGATGACCCAGGTGCGTTCGAACGGTTCCCAGCTCGCGCAACTCGGTGCCCTGCTGGCGGCGGGCACGGTCCGCATCGCCATCGACAGCACGTTCGCGCTGGCGGATGCGCGCGCGGCGCACGCGCGCGCCGCCGCGGGCCACGTGCAGGGAAAGATCGTTCTGACCGTAGAGTGAGGGATGCGCCTGGCGCGAGGCTGCGTATCCCGTGCGTGGAGACGATGCCCGCGACTGCGGATCGCGCGCTGCAGCTACGGACGACCGCATCGCGGCGCGGGAACATTGTTGTGCTTTCTTGAAATGATTTGCCGACTGGCCAGGCTTTTTCCCACCTCGGCGAACGGCAAAGATCGCTGGCCGAGACGCCGATCGCGCCGCGTCGCGGCCGGCGCTGCCAAACCGCCGCCGGCGGTCGGCGCCTCGACGTTGCATCCGTTCCGGCGCGCATCGCGCCGGAGCACCCGTCATCGCGCCCGTGGCGCCATCGCAAGCAACAGGAGATCCCCATGCCGTTCGCCAACTTCAAATTCCCCGAGGGCGTCGTCGATGCGGCGCAGAAGGAGGACATCATCCACCGCACCACCGCCATGTTCGTCGAGTACTTCGGCGAAGCGGCGCGTCCGTATTCGATGGTCCTGGTCGAGGAAGTCGCCGACGGCGGCTGGGGCCGTGCCGACGAGACGCTGACCCTGGCCAAGATGGGCCTGCCGCCGGCCCGCCGCTAGGCCGCCGGGACGTTCGGCGGCTCCGAGGAGCCGCCGTTCGCATGCAGGCGGCGGGTTCGCAGCTTCCCGGCGGGTGCACGCGTGCCGTGTCCGCGCCATCGCCTGGCCGAGCCATTGGCCAGCGGAAAGCCCAGCCCGGGCGCTGTCTCAATCGTGCCCGCGCCCGATCCGGTCCAGTTCGGCCAGCACGTCCGCCGCGAGTTCCAGCCCGCCTGCCGCCAGGTTTTCCTGCAGATGCCTGGTCGAGGAGGTGCCCGGGATCAGCAGGATGTTGGGCGCACGCGCGAGCAGCCATGCCAGCGCCACCTGCATCGGCGTGGCGCCGAGCCGTTGCGCGATGGACGACAAGGCGCCGGACTGGAGCGGGGTGAAGCCGCCGAGCGGGAAGAACGGGACATAGGCGATGCCCTGGCGGCCGAGCGCGTCGATGAGCGCGTCGTCGTGGCGATGCACCAGGTTGTAGTGGTTCTGCACGCAGACCACCTCGGCGATGCCCTGCGCCTGCGCCACCTGCGCGGCGGTGGCGTTGCTCAGGCCCAGATGCCGGATCAGCCCCTGGCGCTGCAGCTGCGCCAATGCATCGAACTGCTCCTCGATCGAACCCTCGCTGGGCTGGTGCACGTCGCCCATGAGGCGCAGGTTCACCACGTCCAGCGCCTCCAGGCCGAGGTTGCGCAGATTGTCGTGCACCGCGCGGGTCAGCTCGGCCGGGCTCTGCGCCGGGTTCCATGACCCGTCGTCTCCCCGCAGGGCGCCGACCTTGGTCGCGATCACCAGGTCCTGCGGATAGGGATGCAGCGCCTGCCGGATCAGCTGGTTGGTGATGTGCGGGCCGTAGAAGTCGCTGGTGTCGATGTGGTTCACGCCCGACGCCACCGCGTCGCGCAGCACCGCCAGCGCCGCATCGCGGTCCTTCGGCGGGCCGAACACGCCCGGGCCCGCCAGCTGCATGGCGCCGTAGCCCATCCGGCGCACCGTGCGGTCGCCGAGGGAGAAAGTGCCGGATTTCGAAAAGTCGGTCATGGTTGCCTCCAGGCCAGCGGCCGGAACAAGGGTGAGGCGGCACTATAAGTAGCGGGCGGATGCGCGATAATCCGGTTCAATCGGCACAGGCTGTACGGAATCCCGAACGATGGCGGCAGATCTGCAGGACCTCTTTGCGTTCCTGGCGGTGGTGCGGGCAGGCGGCTTCCGCGAAGGGGCGCGCGCGAGCGGCAGTTCCGCCTCCAGCCTGAGCGAGGCCGTGCGCCGGCTGGAAACGCGCCTGGGCGTGCGCCTGCTGAACCGCACGACCCGCAGCGTGCTGCCGACCGAGGCGGGCGCGCGCCTGGCCGAACGGCTCGTTCCCGCGCTCGGCGAGGTGCAGGCGGCGCTGGACGTGGTCAACCGCTTCCGCGACCGCCCGACCGGCACGCTCCGGCTCAACGTGCCGGCCACCGCCGCGCGCCTGGTGCTGCCGGCGATCGTCACCCCGTTCCTCAAGACCTACCCGGAGATCAAGCTGGAGGTCATCGTCGAGGACAGCTTCGTCGACATGCTGGCGGCCGGCTGCGATGCCGGCATCCGCTACGACGAGCGGCTGGAGCAGGACATGATCGCCGTGCCGATCGGCCCGCGCCAGCAGCGCTTCGCCACCGCCGCCGCACCCGGCTATCTCGACGCCAGGGGGCGGCCGCAGCATCCGCGCGATCTGCTCGGCCACGCCTGCCTGCGCGGGCAGTTCGCCAGCGGCGCCATCCCCGCGTGGGAGTTCGAGCGCGACGGCGAGGTCGTGCTGGTCGAACCGGGCGGCCCGTTGCTGGTCCGCCTGGGCGCGGCGGTGGACCTGGCCGTCGAGGCCGCGATCGGCGGCCTGGGCGTGATCCAGCTGTTCGAGGAATGGCTGCGCCCGCACCTGGACAGCGGCGCGCTCGAGCCGGTGCTGGAACCCTGGTGGCAGACCTTCAGCGGCCCGTTTCTGTACTACCCGGGGCGCCGCCATCTGCCGGCGCCGCTTCGCGCCTTCGTCGATTTCATCAAGGCGGGTTGATCGCAGCCCGACGCACGGCTGGCGTCGCCATGGAACCCTGGGCCGAGAAGCTGCCTTCCTCGGCCAGCCGGCGCCACGCTCTGCTTCCCGCAAGATTCCCCCCGCAGAGTCCTCGAGTTCCTGCATGCGCCAATGCCTGGTGGATGCTCTTTTCTCCATCATCCGCGCTCGGCTTGCGGCGTGCCGACGGTTGCGCGAAGACGTTCGCCAACCGGCCAGACGCCGGCTTCAGCGCCCGGATCGCGAACACGTCATGCCGGGATACGGGCTTTCCACGGTTTCATGCGCGGTACTGGCCAACACGCATGGCGCCCTTCGCTCCAGGGCGAAGGCACGCTCGGATCGATCTTTCGCCGGTCATGCAGGGCGACGTCGCTGCGAAGTCGGGAGCGCGGACAACGCGTTCCCGCCTAGCGACCGTCGCCAGCCACCTGCGGTGCCTGCTCGAAGCACGCGATCAACAGCTCGGTGAGCGCTCTGACCTTCAGCGAGGGGTGCTGGCCGGGTGGCCGGACGACATAGATGCCTGCCGGCGGCGGCGGATAGCGCGTCATGACCGCGACCAGCGCGCCGGACTTCACGTGCTCGTGGGTGATGCCGTCGGGCAGCCAGGCGATGCCGAGCCCGGCGATGGCGGCGGCGATGAGCGCGCTGCCGTTGTCGGCCTTGAAGCGACCTCGCGGATGCACGGTGACGGCCTGGCCGTCCTGCATGAACTGCCAGGATTCCGTTCCCTGCATCAGCGCTTCGTGGGCGAGCAGGTCCTGCGGCGTCTCGGGCGCGCCGTGCGCGTGGACATAGCCCGGGCTCGCGACGAGCTTTCCGTGGATCGGCCCGACACACCGCGCGACCAGGTTGGAGTCGGGGAGATAGCCGACGCGGATCGCGCAATCGAAGCCCTCCGCGACGATATCCACGAAACGATCGCTGTAGGACGTGTAGACGTGCAGCCGCGGGTGGCGCAGCGCCAGTTCCGCGAGCACCGAAGCGAAGTGGGTCGGACCGAAGGACAGCGGCGCGGCGATGCGCAGGCGGCCACGCAGGTCGCCGGTGGGCAGGATGCTGTCCCTGGCGGCGTCGATCTCGGCGCAGGCCCGGGCCGCGTGTTCGCGGAACGTGGCGCCGGCGTCGGTCAGCGCGGCGCCGCGCGTGGTGCGTGCAAGGAGCTGCACCCCCAGTTCCGCTTCCAGCCGGGCGAGCCGCCGGCTGACGATGGACTTGGCCAGGCCCAGGCGCCGCGCGGCGGGAGAAACGCCTCCGGCATCGGCCACTTCCACGAATGTGCGCAGTTCTTCGATGTCCAACGTTGCGTTCCCGATTGCGGTACAGCGTGGCACAAACGGCGCCGGTTCCCGCGTTCCCGAATCGGCGACACAGCTTGGCACGGCACGGCGCTACCGCGCCATGCCGGGGAATGACAAGGTTGGCCGCCGGGGCAGCGCCCCTTGGCGCAGGCCCTGCCACTCCACTTCAACCTAGGATGTATTCATGACTTTCCGTAACGGTCTTGCGTCGCTGCTGCGTCCAGAAGACTCGGTCCTCGTTCTGATCGACCACCAGCCTTACCAGCTCACGAACCTCAACAGCCATGATCCGCAGGCGGTGGTCAACAACGCGACCGCGCTGGCCAAGACCGCCAAGGCCTTCGGCGTGCCCACCATCCTGACCAGCGTGATCGCCGATCGCGGCGGCCTCATCTTCCCCCACATCACCGATGTGTTCCCCGGCCAGGCCGTGATCGACCGGACGCTCATCAACACCTGGGAGGACCGCAAGGTGGTGGACGCGGTCAAGGCGACGGGCCGCAAGCAACTGGTCATCGCCGGCTTGTGGACCGAGGTCTGCGTGGCGATGCCGGTCATCCATGCCCTCGGCGAAGGCTGGGACGTCACCGTCATCACCGATGCGTCCGGCGGCGTTTCCGTCGAAGCCCACCAGGTCGCCATCCAGCGCATGATCGCCGCCGGCGCGAACATGATGACGTGGCTGGCGCTGGCCGCCGAATGGCAGCGCGACTGGGCGCGTACCGAGCACGCCGCCGAGCTGACGGACGTGTTCAAGCAGCATGCCGCAGGCAGCGGCATCGCCTACCTGTGGGAGCAGCAACTGCTCAACACCCCGGTACCGCCCAGCGCAGGCTGATCCAGGCGGGGATGGCGAGCATGCGGGCGACCGGCTGCGAAAACGGCCTGCGCATTCGGGGGCTCGTCATCTCCCGCGCTCCAGGAAGACCGCGGTGGCCGAGAGCCGGGCGGTCGGCACAACCAGCGACATGCGCCGCGCCGCGCTCACCACCCGCAAGCCGTTGCCGCTGGCCGGTCGGGGTTCGCGCGCCGCCAGGGATTGGCCTGGCGCTGCTGAAGGCCGGAAGCGACGAACGGGAAAGCCGGCCTGGGCGGCGGCGGACGCCACCGCCTGGATCGCGAACCCGCCGTTCCGGTACCGATCGCCGCCCTCATCCGAGCTGGCTCAACGCCTCCACCAAGGCATCGATCTGGCGTACCGAGGTGAACACCGCCGGCGTCACCCGCACGCACGAGCCGGAATCCAATGCGTCGCGGGCCGTGGTGAAGATGCGGTAGCGCTCCAGCAGCGTCTTCTGCAGCGTGCGGTTGTCCTCGGGCGTGGCCCGGCCGCGCAGGCGGAACGAGGCGATGGCGCTGGTCAGGCGCGGATCCGGCGACGCCAGCACCTCCAGGTGCGGCATGCGGCGCGCGGCGTCGGTCCAGCGGTTGCGCAGCAGGCGCAGGCGCGCCTGCTTGCGCGCCGCGCCGATGCGCTGGTGCAGGTCGATGGCCTCGGGCACCGCCAGATACGCGGCGAAGTTGGACGTGCCGGTGTGCACGCGGCTGTCGGCCTTGCCGCTGTCGTCGTTGCCCATGTACGGATCGATGTCCTGCACCCGGCCGTTGCGGATGTACAGCGCGCCGACGCCGACCGGCGCGCCGATCCACTTGTGCAGGTTGATGCCGACGAAATCCGCCTGCAGGTCCGGCACCCGGTAGTCGAGCTGGCCGAACCCGTGCGCGGCATCCACGATCGCGTCGATCCCGCGCGCACGCGCCATCTGCGCGATCTGCGCCACCGGAATCACCAGTCCGTGGCGGTGGCTGACCTGGGTCAGCAGCACCAGCTTCAGGCGCGGCACGCGCTCGAACGCGGCCTGGTAGGCATCGAGGATCTGCTGGTGGGTGGGCACGTCCGGCAGCGCGATGCGATGCACCTGGACCTGGCGCCGCGGGCCGAGCCAGCGCATCGCGGCGATCATGCTGTCGTAGTCGATGTCGGCGTGCAGCACCGCATCGCCCGGCCGCAGCCGGTTGTAGCCGCCGATCAGCGCCTGCAGCGCTTCGGTGGCGCCGCGGGTGAAGGCGATCTCGTCCTCGCCCACGCCCAGCATCGCCGCCGCCGTGGCGCGCGCGGCCAGGTACTGCGGCGGGTACTGCACGCGCCCGTACCAGGCATTGCCGCGGTTGACCTCGGCGCTGTGGCGCTGGTACGCGGCGAGCACCTGGCGGCCCATGGCGCCCCAGTAGCCGTTCTCCAGATGGTTCACCTCGCCGGTGATGTCGTACTGGCCGGCCACCGCCGACCAGTAGGCCTCGTCGCCGGCCAGCTGCTCGGGCGGCAGCGTGGTGGCGGGCAATGCGGGTATCGCGCCGTCGGCCGCGCGCGCGGCCACGGCCAACCCCGTGGCCGGCAGCAACAGGCCGGCGCCGAGCAGCGCGCGTCGGTTGCGGTCCATCAGAAGTTCAACCGGTACTCGGCGTAGAGATTGGCGCCGTCGGTGTCGTAGGGCGCGTTGCGCGAGTAGATCAGGCCGCGGCTGGCCTGGAAGGTGGCCTCGTCCGGATAGCGGTCCAGCACGTTGTCGGCGCCGACGCGGATGGCGTGCATGCGGCCGATGCGATAGGTGACCGCCAGGTCCAGGAAGGCCATGTCGCCGAAGCGCTGGAAGATGTCGCCCACCGCGTTGCCCGACGAGTCGGTCCAGGCGCCGTAGTAGCGCACACGCCCGAGGAACGACCAGTCGCCGATCGCGTAGGTGCCGCTGAAGGTGGCCTTCTGCCGCGGCAGTTGCTGCTCGAAGATCGTGCGTTGGGTGGCGCTGGTGGCGACGCTGGTGCGGCCGCCGTCCACCTGGGTGCGGTTGTAGTTGTAGGCCAGAGTCAGGTCCAGGTCGCCGCCGCCCAGCGCGCGCGCGTAGCTGCCGACCACGTCCACGCCCTGGGTGGTGGTGTCGAAGTCGTTGGTGAAGTAGTTGACCGAGGTGAAGCCCAATGGATTGGCCACGCCGGCCGGCACCGCGAAGCTGGCCGAGGTGCTGAAGCGGTCGGTCAGTTTGATGTCGTAGATGTCCACCGAACCGGACAGCCCCTTCGCCGAGCGCCAGGTCAGGCCCAGCGACGCGGTGCGCGACTGCTCGGGTTTGAGCGCCCTTGCGCCCAACGCGATGGCCAACGGGTCGCTCGGCGAGAGCCGGCCGCTGGTGAACACCTGCAGCGTGCGGGTGTCCAGGCCCTGGGTGGTGCTGGTGGAGTTGAGCTGGCCCGGGGTGGGCGCGCGGAAGCCGGTGGAGATCGAGCCGCGCAGCGCCAGGTCGGGGGTGAATTCGAACCGGCTCGACAGCTTGCCGTCCACGCTCTGGCCGAACTCGGAGAAGTGCTCGTAGCGCGTGGCCGCACCCACCGTCCAGCGCGCGGTCACCGGCACTTCCACGTCGACGTAGGCGGCGTAGCTCTGCTGGCTCCAGTTGCCCGACTGCCGGTCGGAAAAGCCCGGCGCGCCGTTGGCGTTGGCTTCCAGGCCATCGGCCGCCCCCGGCCCGACCGCATACGAGGCCGGATCGCCGGCCTTCACCCGATAGGTCTCCTGCCGGTACTCGGTGCCGAAGGCCAGGTTGATCGGCCTGGCGAGCGCGGCCACCTCCCACTCGTAGTTGAAGTCGGCGTTGAGGTTCTTCTCCGCCTGCTGCAACCGGCCCAGGTAGAACGAGGTCGGGCTGTCCGGGCCCAGCGATGCGTTGAGCGAGTTGTCCAGCGTGTAGTCGCTGCGGTTGCGGCCGTACGCGGCGCTGACGTCCCAGCGCAACCGCTGCGCGATGTGCCCGCGGATGCCGCCTAGCAACTGGATATCGTCCTGCTCGTTGCCGTACTTCGGGCTGAAGCCGACCGGATAGACGCGGTCGGCCCTCCAGCCCGGATACACGACGCTGGCGCGATACACGCCGGTGGTGCTGTCGGGATTGCGCCAGTTGAAATCGGACACGCCCTCGCTTTCGCCGTACAGGCCGTACCCGTAGAGTTCGACGTCGTCGGCCACGAACGCGTTGGCGTTGAAGCCCACGCGCTTGCTCTCCAGGTCGGGCTGACCCCAGCGCTGCACCGGATCGGGCACGTCCAGTTGCGGATGCGCCGCCTGGAAGGCGATCGCGTCCGGACGCTGGCGCGTGCGCGAGGTCGCATCGGCGTTGCCGCCTTCGGCGAACAGGACCACGCTGCCGTAGTCGCCCAGCGCAAATCCGGTGCGCGCGGCGATCTCGCGCGCCGCGCCGTCCCCGGCCGCGTACTGCGAATACTTGGCGACCACTTCGGTGCCCGGCTGGTCTTCCAGGATGATGTTGATCACCCCGGCGATGGCGTCGGAGCCGTACTGCGCCGACGCGCCGTCGCGCAGCACTTCGATGCGCTTGATCGCGCTGACCGGGATCTGCGCCAGGTCCGCCGCCTGCGCGCCGCGCGCGCCCAGCAGCGCGGTGCGATGGAAGCGCCGGCCGTTGACCAGCACCAACGTCTGATCGGGCGACAGGCCGCGCAGCGTCGCCGGGCGCACGAACACCTGGCCATCGGCCATGGGCAGGCGCTGCACGACGAACGAGGGTACGAGCTGCGCCAGCACGTCCTTCAGGTCGGACGATTCGACCGCCTGGATCTCGTCCTTGCTGAAGACATCCACCGGCGCCAGCGTGTCGAACTGGGTGCGTCCCGAACCGCGCGTGCCGGTGACGATCACCGAGTCCAGCGTGGAAGGCGCCTTGGCCGCTGCGTCCGTCGAAGCCGGTTGCGTGGTGTCGCCCCTGTCGAGCGGAGCCGGCGCCGTCGCCGCGGCAGGGGCGGCGCCTGCCGCACCGGAATTCAGAACGAAAAGAACGGTAAGCGCCAACCGACTGCTCTGCACTGTGGTCTCCGAAGGACAAAGAGCAGGCATGGCCTTCGATGGCCATGCCCGAAAGAGTGCGCAGGATCGGCCGACAATGTGAATCTGTGATTACCCCGGCAATACGGCTTGCCGATGCGGCAGCCGGGTCGCATGGAGGCACGCGCTGCCGATGTCGCGGCGTTTGGATGCACGGGGCGGTGTCGGCCGGGCCATCGAGGGCCCGGCCGTCGCGTCATCGGTAAGGCGTGGCGCTGTCGCTCAGATAGTCGAGCAGCGCCTGTGGCATGTGGCCGACGGGGTCGCGCGGCGGTCGGTCGTTGCGCAGATCCAGGTAGAGCGCGATGGCGGCCAGCAGCGCCGAACGCACCGACGCTTCCTCGTGCGTGGCGACGGTCGCCGCCAGCTGCTCGCTCGACGGTTCCGGCGCCAGTTCCAGGCGCCTGACGCCGCGCTGCGGACGCCCGGCCCGACGATGCAGCATCGGCCCCAGCACCTGCTCGCGGAACAAGGCCAGCATCCCGATCGCCTCGAACAGTTCGCCCCGTGCGAGCTTCGTGGCGCCGTAGTGGAGCCAGATCCACGCCCTTTGCTCGAACCATTCCGGCGAGGCGTCCGGCCACGCAATGGCCGCGGCATCGAGCCGCGCCTGGATATGCTGGGGATCGCGCGCGAACACCATGGCCGGACGCTCGATGCGCCGGTCCAGGTCCGCCGCGGTCACGAACTTCAGGTCGACATGGAGCAACTCGGGCCATACAGGCAGATGAGCAGCCTCGGCTCGCCCACATGCTCTCCGCCGAAGGCCGACAGCAGGCCGCCGATCCGCGCGGCGAAATGCAGCCGCGACGCCATCACCTCATCGTACCGGTCCTCGTCGACCACGACCACGAAGTCCAGGTCCGAATGCCGATCGAAGCCGCCGTGGACATACGAACCGCCGGCCAGCAGCGCGGCCATCCGCGGGTCGCCGGCGACCGCGGCGCGGACCTTCTGCACAAACTCGCGATGCAACGCAGGAAGCGTGCTGGGCATAGTGGATCCTCCAAGCCAGCAGTCCAGGTTACCGAAGTTCCACCGCGGCGAACAAGCGCCGATACGGCCTTGGGCTCGGGAACGTAGCGCCTTGCATCGCTGGTCCATGGTCAGGCCGCCGGTACCGCCAGGCCCGCCGAGCGCTGGATCGTCATCCGCTTTTGGGCGAGCAACGGCGCGAGGACCGAAGCGCGCACATCCGGTGCCTGCTGCCGCGGGACGCAGCGGTTCGGGCGAGCACGCACGAAGCGCGCGCACGCCTGGTCCTGCGACGCTTGCACCGTGCGCGTTCCGGTCACGCGCGTGGCGGCCATCAGGCGCGGCCCGCATCCGCAAGGTGGCTACGCGTCGCCGGCCAATGCGATGATGGCCGCCCTCGATCGCCTGGGAGGGCACGATGCGCAGTGAGAAGGACAAGATGCTCGCCGGCGAGCCGTACCGGCCCGGCGACGCCCAGCTGCAGGCCGACCAGGCCGCGGCCAAGGCCTGGATGGTGCGCTACAACGCGGCGCTGGCCGAGCCGCCGGCACGGCGCCGCGAGCTGCTCGCCGAGCGCCTGGGCGCGGTCGGCGCCGGCGCGGTGGTGCGGCCGCCGTTCCATTGCGACTACGGCTACAACATCCACCTGGGCGAGGGCGTGTTCCTCAACTTCAACTGCGTGATCCTGGACGTGGCGCCGGTGCGCATCGGCGCCGGCACCCAGATCGGGCCGGCGGTGCAGCTCTACGCCGCCGACCACCCGCGCGACGCGGCGCAGCGCCAGGCCGGGCTGGAACTCGGCCGGCCGGTGACGATCGGCCGCAACGTGTGGATCGGCGGCGGCGCGATCGTCCTGCCCGGGGTGACCATCGGCGACGACGCGGTGATCGGTGCCGGCAGCGTGGTCACCCGCGACGTGCCCGCCGGCGCGCGCGTGGCCGGCAATCCGGCGCGGCCGCTGGCGCCATCGTCCGGAAATTGATCCGGGTCAAGGCGCGGCGTCCACGCCGGGTGTGCAATGGTGCCCATGCCGCGCAAGCGGCGTCACCGGAGCACGCACATGTACAAGCGCATTCTGATCGCCACCGACGGTTCCGAGCTGTCCAGCAAGGGCCTGCAGCAGGGGCTGGCGCTGGCCGCCCGGCTCGGCGCCGAAGTGGACATCGTCACCGTTTCCGAACCCTGGGCGATGGGCATGTACGACGCGATGGGCTGGAGCGTGGGCTACGAGGCCACCGCCGAGTACCGGCAGGACCGCGAGCAAGGCGCGCAGGCGATCCTCGGCCCGGCGCTTGAAGCGGCCGCGGCGGCCGGCGTGCCCGCGCACGGCTGCCATGTGCTCGACCGCTACGCCGCCGAAGGCATCATCGACATCGCCACCTCGCACCACAACGACCTGATCGTGATGACCTCGCACGGCCGCCGCGGCATGAGCCGGGTGCTGCTCGGCAGCCAGACCGCCGAGGTGCTGGCGCGCAGCCAGGTGCCGGTGCTGGTGATCCGCTGAGGACAGGGTTCCATTGCGCGCCGCGAGCGGCGGCGGCTCCTGTAGGAGCGGCTTCAGCCGCGACCGAAACCTTCCCCGCGCGACCGTTCCCGGCAAGATCCTGTCGCGGCTGAAGCCGCTCCTACAGGGAGCGGCGGCGGCTATTGCGCCGTCGCCGGCTCGGCCGCCGCATACACCGGCGCATCGTCGACCATCGAGGTCCGGCACAGTTCGCGGATGATCCGCCACATCGGGATGTAGGGGCCGCGGCGTTCCTCCTTGGGCGGGTGCGGCATCGCGCGGCACGCCTTGCGCCAGTGCGCCGGCGACATGCCGAAGCGCGCCTGGAACGCGCGCTGGAACTGGCGCTCGGACGCGAAGCCCATTTCGTACAGCAGCCAGGTGAGGCTGCATTCCGGATGCAGCTGCAGGTAGCGGTGCGCGGTGCGCAGGCGCTGCTCGCGGATGTAGCTGGCCACGCCGCCGCGCGACTGGAACAGCCGGTACAGCGTCGCGCGCGACAGGTGGAACGCCGCCAGCAGCGACTCGGTGCCCAGTTCCGGCTCGCCGATGTTCTCCTCGATGTAGGCCAGCAGGTCGATCAGCAGCGGTTCGTCGGCGACGGCGGGGCCGGCGCCCGGCAGCGGATGCACGCGCGGCAGGGAGGTCGGCACACGGGAAACGGTCATGTCGGCGCAGCTTTCGGCCCACCCCACGGGGCCTGTCCTGGGTACAACCGTGGGAAGCGGACGAAAGCCATCATCGCCGGCGCGTTTGTGCACCGGCGTAGACGCCGCCGCCGCGCTGAGACGAAATGTCGGGTGGCCCGCCGGGCGCGTTCCTAGACTCGCCGCATCGTGTGAAACGCGCCGCGCAGGCGTCAGGCGGCAGGGGACATGGCCGCTTGGCGCGGCGCCCGCGACTACCGGGCGCGGCCAACGGTTGCCGCGCCCAGGCGCAAGGGGAACGTGGAGGCGGAACGACGGCGGCGCGAGGGGAGCGCGCCGGCGGCCGCGTCGGCGTTGCGGGGACAGGCGGCGGCAGATGCGGGACCGGACTGCGGGGAACGCCGGCAGCCGGGTCGATGGGCTCAATCGGAGGCTAGGCAATGGCAAACAGTCAGAAATTCATCGCCCGCAATCGGGCGCCACGGGTACAGATCGAGTACGACGTGGAGGTCTACGGCGCGCAGAAGAAGGTGCAGATCCCGTTCGTGATGGGGGTGATGTCGGACCTGTCCGGCGCCAATGCCGGCGAGCTGCCGTCGCTGGAGGAACGCAAGGCGCTGGAGATCGATGTGGACAACTTCGACAGCCGCCTGCAGTCGATGCGCCCGCGCGCGCGCTTCAGCGTGCCCAACACGCTGACCGGCGAAGGCGAGCTCAGCGTGGACATCACTTTCGAGAGCATGGACGACTTCTCGCCGGCGGCGGTGGCGCGCAAGGTCGAGCCGCTGGCCAAGCTGCTCGAGGCGCGCACCCAGCTGGCCAACCTGGACACCTACATGGACGGCAAGGCCGGCGCCGAGAACCTGATCGCGCAGGCGCTGCGCGACCCGGCCCTGCTGCAGTCGCTGGTGTCGGCGGCCAAGCCCGAAACCGATCCGCAGGGGACCTGAGCCATGGCGACCGAACAACTGGCCGAAGCCGGCAGCGCCACCCAGACCCTGGAGGCGGGCGATTTCGCCGCGCTGCTGAACCGGGAATTCAAGCCCAAGAGCGAACGCGCCAAGGAAGAAGTGGAATCGGCGGTGCGCACCCTGGCCGAGCAGGTGCTCCGCCGCAGCGACGTGGTCAGCGAGGACGTGTCGCAGACGATCAAGGCCTACATCGCCGAGATCGACCGCAAGCTCAGCGAGCAGCTCAACCACATCCTGCACCACGCCGACATGCAACAGCTGGAAGGCGCCTGGCGCGGGCTGCACTACCTGGTCAGCAACACCGAGAGCGACCAGCAGCTGAAGATCCGCGTGCTCAACATCTCCAAGAAGGAGCTGGGCAAGGTGCTCAAGCGCTACAAGGGCACCGCCTGGGACCAGAGCCCGATCTTCAAGAAGGTCTACGAGCAGGAATACGGCCAGCTCGGCGGCGAGCCGTACGGCTGCCTGGTCGGCGACTACTACTTCGACCAGAGCCCGCCGGACGTGGAGCTGCTCAACGGCATCGCCCAGGTCGCCGCGGCCGCGCATGCGCCGTTCATCTCGGCGGTGTCGCCGCGGCTGATGGGCATGGACAACTGGAGCGAGCTGTCCAACCCGCGCGACCTGGCCAAGATCTTCTCCACCCCCGACTACGCCGCGTGGCGCTCGCTGCGCGAGTCGGAGGATGCCAAGTACATCGGCCTGGCGATGCCGCGCACGCTGTCGCGCCTGCCGTACGGCGCGTCCACCAACCCGGTGGAGGAGTTCGATTTCGAGGAGGAGACCGCCGGCGCCGACTCGTCCAAATACACCTGGCAGAACGCGGCCTATGCGATGGCGGTGAACATCAACCGCTCGTTCAAGCAGTACGGCTGGTGCTCGCGGATCCGCGGCATCGAGTCCGGCGGCGCGGTCGAGGGCCTGCCCACGCACACCTTCCCCACCGACGACGGCGGCGTGGACATGAAGTGCCCGACCGAGGTGGCGATCACCGACCGCCGCTCGGCCGAACTGGACAAGATGGGGCTGATGCCGCTGGTGCACCGCAAGAACTCGGACATGGCCGCGTTCATCAGCGCGCAGTCGCTCAACAAGCCCGACGAGTACGACGACCCGGACGCCACCGCCAACGCCGCGCTCGGCGCGCGCCTGCCGTACATGTTCGCCTGCTGCCGCTTCGCGCACTACCTCAAGTGCATCGTGCGCGACAAGATCGGCTCGTTCAGCGACCGCGAGCAGATGCAGGTGTGGCTGACCCGCTGGATCACCCAGTACATCGACGGCGATCCGTCCAACTCCAGCGAGGACACCAAGGCGCGCAAGCCGCTGGCCGCGGCCGAGGTGGTGGTGGAGGAAGTGGAAGGCGCGCCCGGCTACTACACCTCCAAGTTCTACCTCAAGCCGCACTACCAGCTGGAAGGGCTGACCGTGTCGCTGCGGCTGGTGTCGCGGCTGCCGTCGGCGGCCAAGGCCTGACCCGGCGCGTCCGCGCCACGGCGCCGGCGCGGCGACGCGCCGCGCGCCGACCCATCGTTGTTGCGTTTTCCATTACAGGAGCAGTTCCATGGCGTTCGACATGCACATCAAGTTCGGCAGCGGCAAGGTCAAGATCGAAGGCGCGTCCAACCACAAGAAGCACAAGGGCGAGGTGCCGATCCTGGCCTGGTCGTGGGGCGCGAGCAATTCCGGCGATCTGCACACCGGCGGCGGTTCGGCCAGCGGCGGCAAGGCGCACATCCAGGACATCTCCATCACCAAGTACGTCGATGGCTGTTCCAATGCGCTGCTGGATGCGGTGTGCACCGGCGCGCGGGTGGAGAACGCGTGGCTGTACGTCACCAACGCCACCGGCGAGCAGACCGACTTCCTGACCCTGGAACTGAGCGAAGGCGTGCTGGTCACCTCGCTGTCCACCGGCGGCTCGGGCGGCGAAGACCGGCTCACCGAGAACGTGACCCTGCACTTCGGCAAGTTCAAGTACAGCTTCCAGCCGCAGGACGACAAGGGCACGGCGCAGGGCGGGGCGAAGGAATTCACCTACGACATCCAGGGCGTCGCCAAGGCCTGACGGCCGCCACCCGGCCACGCGATCGGCACCGCCGCGACGGCGGCGCCGCGATCCCTTCTTCGTGCGGGCAGACCATGGACACCACTCCCGAACTGCTGCTGCGCCACGGTCGTCCCGACGAGGCGTTGAAGCTGCTGACCCAGCGCGTGCGCCAGCATCCGGCCGACGCGCGCCAGCGCGTGTTCCTGTTCCAGCTGCTGGCGGTGCTGGGGCAGTGGGAGCGCGCGCGCGCGCAGCTGGACGCGTGCCGCGAGCTGGACGCCGGCAACGCCGCGCTGGCCGGCACCTACGCCATCACCGTGCAGGCCGAGCGGCAACGCGCCGCGGTCTTCGCCGGGCGGGCGCTGCCGACCGTGCTCGGCGAACCGGACCCCTGGCTGGCGCACCTGCTGCAGGCGCTGAAGCTGTCGGCCGGCGGCGCCCATGCGCAGGCCGCCGCGTTGCGCGCCGAAGCGTTCGCGCAGGCCCCGGCGGCGGCCGGCACGCTCGACGACGATCGCTTCGACTGGATCGCCGATGCCGATCCGCGCTTCGGCCCGTGCCTGGAGCTGGTGGTCAACGGCGGCTATGCCTGGGTCCCGTTCGCCCACGTGCAGGCGCTGCGCTTCGAGGCGCCGGCCGACCTGCGCGACACGGTATGGGCGCCGGTGGCGGTGACCTGGCGCAACGGCGGCGAGGCGCTGGGCTTCGTGCCGGTGCGCTATCCCGGCACCGAACTGAGCGACGACGGCCAGCTGCTGCTGGCACGGCGCACCGACTGGAGCGGCGCCGACGGCGACACCGGCCTGGGCCAGCGCATGTGGGCCACCGACGGCGGCGACTATCCGCTGCTGGACGTGCGCCAGATCCTGTTCGATCCGACCTGAGCGGCGCGTGCGATGGCCGAACTCACCACCCAGGAACGGCTGCAGCCGTCGCTGCTGGACCGGCTCACCGACGAGGAGCCGCTGCGCCGCGAGGAGAGCCGCGAGCAGCGGGTGATCTCCGCCGCGCGCCTGCGCGAGTGCGTGATGCGCGACCTGTCGTGGCTGCTGAACTGCGTGAACCTGGCTACCGACCAGCCGCTCGACGCGTACCCGGAGGTGCGCCGCTCGGTGCTGAACTTCGGCATCCCCGACCTGGCCGGCGTGGCGATGTCCGGCATCGACGCGGCGGCGCTGCAGCAGCGCATCCGCGAGGCGATCGTGGCCTTCGAGCCGCGGCTCATCGCCGACACCCTGCGGGTGACCGTGCAGGCCGACGCGCGGCGCATGGACCGCCGCTCGCTGGTGTTCTTCATCGAATCGGAGATGTGGGCGCAGCCGTTGCCGCTGAACCTGTACCTGAAGACCGAACTGGACCTGGAGACCGGCCGTCTCGACGTGACCGAGGGGTACGCCTGACCATGGACCCGCGCCTGCTCGGCTACTACAACCGCGAACTGCAACACGTGCGCGAGATGGGCGGCGAGTTCGCGCGCGAGTTTCCCAAGATCGCCGGGCGCCTGGGCCTGGAAGGCTTCGAGTGCGCCGACCCGTACGTGGAGCGGCTGCTGGAAGGCTTCGCGTTCATGGCCGCGCGCGTGCAGCTCAAGCTCGATGCGCAGTACCCGGTGTTCACCCAGCACCTGCTGGAAATGGTCTACCCGCACTACCTGGCGCCGCTGCCGTCGATGGCGGTGGTGCAGTTGCAGCCGGACCCGAACGAAAGCGCGCTGGCCGCCGGGCACCTGGTGCCGCGGCATACCGCGCTGCGCAGCCTGGTCGCCGGCGGCGAACGCACCGCCTGCGAATACCGCACCGCGCACGCGGTGACGCTGTGGCCGCTGGCGCTGCGCGAGGCCAAGTACCTGGACACGCCGGCGGCGATCGCCGCGGCCGGGGTGGGCCTGCCGGCCGGCAGGCCGGTGCGCGCGGCGCTGCGGCTGCGTTTCGAAACCCTCGGCGGGGTGCAGGCTGGCATGCTGGCGCTGGACGCGCTGCCGCTGTTCATCGCTGGCGGCGACGAACTGCCCAAGCGCCTGTACGAACAGCTGCTCGGCAACGCCGCCGGGTTCCTGGTGCGCGGCCAGGACGCGTCGGGCGCGGGGCTGGAACTGCCACGCGGGCGCGAGGCGATCCGCGCGCGCGGCTTCGCCGACGACGAGGCGCTGATCCCCTACGACGGCCGCGCGTTCAGCGGCTACCGGCTGCTGCAGGAGTACTTCGCCTGCCCCGAGCGCTTCCTGTTCGCCGAACTGTGCGGGCTGCGCGCGGCACTGCGCCGGCTGCACGGCACCGCGTTCGAGGTCGTGGTGCTGCTGGAGCGCAGCGTGCCGAGCCTGGCGCAGGCGGTGAGCGCGGACAATTTCCGCCTGTTCTGCACGCCGGCGATCAACCTGTTCCCGCGCCGTGCCGACCGCGTGCACCTGGCGCCGGGCAAGACCGAATACCACGTGCTCGCCGACCGCACCCGGCCGATGGACTTCGAGATCCACAGCCTGGGCGAGGTCGAGGGCTTCGGCGACCGCCAGGAACCGGAGCAGCGCTTCCTGCCGTTCTACGGCGGCGACGCGCGCACCTGGCACGCGCGGCACGGCGCGTTCTACACGCTGCGCCGGGAGCCGCGGCTGCTGTCGGCGCGGCAGCGCCGGCAGGGCGCGCGCTCCAGCTACGTCGGCAGCGAGGTGTTCGTCAGCCTGGTCGATGCCGGCGACGGCGCCTACGCCACTTCGCTGCGCCAGCTCGGGTTGCAGCTGCTGTGCAGCAACCGCGACCTGCCGCTGCACATGCCGGTCGGCAAGGGCGTGACCGACTTCACCCTGGACGGCGGCGCGCCGGTGCGCAGCGTGCGCTGCGTGGCCGGGCCGACCAAGCCGCGCCCGGCGCTGGCCGGCGGCGAGACCGCCTGGCGCCTGCTCAGCCACCTGCAGCTGAACTACCTGTCGCTGTTCGAGGACGGCCAGGACGGCGCCGCCGCGCTGCGCGAGATGCTGACCCTGTACTGCGACCCGTTCGACGCCGCCGCGCTGCGCCAGATCGAGGGACTCAAGGCGGTGAGCGCGCGGCCGATCGTGCGGCGCATTCCCGCACCGGGCCCGATCACCTTCGGCCGCGGCCTGGAGATCACCCTGACCTGCGAGGACAGCGCCTTCGAAGGCACCGGCGCGTTCCTGCTGGGCGCGGTGATGCAGCACTTCTTCGCGCGCTACGTGTCGGTGAACTCGTTCGCCGAGACCGTGCTGCGCACCACCGAACGCAACGAGGTCGCGCGATGGCCCGCCCGGCCCGGCACGCGGCAGGTCCTGTGAGCGCCGCGGCGCTGCAGCGGGCGTTGCGCGAGCGGCCGCAGGACTTCGAGTTCTTCGCCGCGCTGCGCGCGCTCGAGCGCGCGCACCCGCAGCAGCCGCGGCTCGGCCATTCGACCCGGCCGGCCGACGACCCGGTGCGGCTGCGGCACACGCCGTCGCTGGCGTTCGCGCCGCGTTCGATCGACCGCTACGAGCCGGCCGCCGGCGACGCGCCGGCGCGCCTGTACGGGCTGTTCCTGGGCCTGTTCGGGCCCAACGCGCCGCTGCCGCTGCACCTGAGCGAATACGCGATCGAGCGCCGCAGCAACGCCAAGGACCCGACCCTGGCCGCGTTCGCCGACATCTTCCACCACCGCATGCTGAGCCTGTTCTACCGCGCCTGGGCCGACGCGCAGCCGACCGTGCACGCCGACCGCCCGCAGCAGGACCGCTTCCGCGGCTACCTGGACGCGCTGATCGGCATGGCCTCGCCGCACCTGCGCGAACGCGATGCGCTGCCCGACGATGCGCGGCGCCATTTCGCCGGCCGCCTGCTGCCGGTGGCGCGCAACGCCGAGGGCCTGCGCGGGCTGGTCGAGCAGCTGTTCGGGGTGCCGGTGCAGGTGATCGAGTTCGTCGCCGAATGGATGCGCCTGCCCGACGATGCGCACCTGCGCCTGGGCGCTTCGCCGCAGGTCGCCGGGCTCGGCCGCAGCAGCGTGCTCGGCGCGCACGCGCGCGGCGCGCAGCAGCGCTTCCGGCTGCGCCTGGGGCCGCTGCCGCGCAGCGCGTTCCAACGCTTCCTGCCCGGCGGGGAGGCGCTGCGCCAGCTGGCCGCGGCGGTGCGCAGCTACATCGGCGACGAGCACGGCTGGGACCTGCAACTGCTGCTCAAGTCCGACGAGGTGCCGGCGACCACGCTGGCGCGCGGCGGACGCCTGGGCCTGGACACGTGGCTCGGCCAGCGCAGCTGGGACATCGCCGACGCCGACGACGTGGTGCTGCGGCCGTCCGGCTGAGCGCTTTCCTTCCACCTCTCCACCGCATCCGCACGAGGAATCACCGCCATGGCCGAGATCAGTCGCAGCGCCCTGTTCGGCAAGCTCAACAAGCTCGCCTACCGCGGCATCGAAAGCGCCACCGTGTTCTGCAAGCTGCGCGGCAACCCGTACGTGGAACTGGTGCACTGGCTGCACCAGATCCTGCAGCTGCCCGACTCGGACCTGCACCGCATCGTCAAGCGCTTCGAGCTCAACCCATCGAACCTGGCGCGCGACGTGACCGAGGCGCTGGACCGGCTGCCGCGCGGCGCCAGCGGCGTCACCGACCTGTCCGGCACCGTCGAAGAGGCGGTGGAGCGCGGCTGGGTGTATGCCTCGCTCGGCTTCGGCGAGGCGCAGGTGCGCACCGGCTACCTGATCGTCGGCGTGCTCAGCGTGCGCACTCTGCGAAATGCGCTGGTCGGCATCTCCAGGGAGTTCGAGAAGATCAAGCCGGAGGCGCTGAGCGAGCGCTTCGCCGACATCGTCGCCGGTTCGCCGGAGGACGGCCTGCTGCCCAGCGACGGCTTCCGGCTCGGCGACGCCGGCACGCCGGGCGAGGCCAGCGGCGCGATCGCCCCGGCGGCGATGGGCAAGCAGGAGGCGCTGAAGAAGTTCACCACCGACCTGACCGCGCAGGCGCGCGACGGCAAGCTCGACCCGATCATCGGCCGCGACGACGAGATCCGCCAGGTGGTCGACATCCTGATGCGGCGCCGGCAGAACAACCCGATCCTGGTCGGCGAGGCCGGCGTCGGCAAGACCGCGGTGGTCGAGGGCCTGGCCCAGCGCATCGCCCGCGGCGACGTGCCGCCGGCGCTGAAGGAGGTGGAGCTGCGCGCGCTGGACGTGGGCCTGCTGCAGGCCGGCGCCAGCATGAAGGGCGAGTTCGAACAGCGCCTGCGCGCGGTGATCGACGAAGTGCAGGCCAGCGCCAGGCCGATCATCCTGTTCGTCGACGAGACCCACACCCTGGTCGGCGCAGGCGGCGCGGCCGGCACCGGCGATGCGGCCAACCTGCTCAAGCCGGCGCTGGCGCGCGGCACCTTGCGCACCGTCGGCGCCACCACCTGGGCCGAGTACAAGAAGTACATCGAAAAGGACCCCGCGCTGACCCGCCGTTTCCAGGCGGTGCAGGTGGACGAGCCGGACGAGGCCAAGGCGGTGCTGATGATGCGCGGCGTGGCCAGCACCATGGAGCGGCACCACCAGGTGCAGATCCTGGACGAGGCGCTGGAGGCGGCGGTCAGGCTCAGCCACCGCTACATCCCGGCGCGGCAGCTGCCGGACAAGTCGGTGAGCCTGCTCGACACCGCCTGCGCGCGCGTGGCGGTGAGCCTGCACGCCACTCCGGCCGACGTGGACGACAGCCGCCGCCGCATCGAATCGCTGCAGACCGAACGCGGCATCATCGAGCGCGAACGCGCCATCGGCATCGGCGTGGACGAACGCGATGCGGCGTGCCGCGCGCTGCTTGGCGCCGAGCAGGCGCGCCTGGCCGAACTGGAGCAGCGCTGGGGCGCGGAGAAGGCCCTGGTCGACGAACTGCTGGCGCTGCGCGCGCAGCTGCGCGCCGGCACCGCACCGATCGAAGGCACCGGCAGCCCGCTGGAAGCGGCCGCGCAGACGCTCGCGCAGCAGGCCCCGGCGCAGCAGATGCAGGAGATGCCGGCGCCCGGCGGCATGCAGGACGACGAGCGCGGCGCGCTGCTGGCGCGGCTGCGCCAGGTGCAGGCGGAACTGGGCGCGCTGCAGGGCGAGAGCCCGCTGATCCTGCCCACCGTGGACTACCAGGCGGTGGCCGCGGTGGTCGCCGACTGGACCGGCATCCCGGTCGGGCGCATGGCGCGCAACGAGATCGACACCGTGCTGCGCCTGCCCGAGCTGCTGGCCAAGCGCGTGATCGGCCAGGACCACGCCATGGCGATGATCGCCAAGCGCATCCAGACCACCCGCGCCGGGCTGGACAACCCGCACAAGCCGATCGGCGTGTTCATGCTCGCCGGCACCTCCGGCGTCGGCAAGACCGAGACTGCGCTGGCGCTGGCCGAGGCGCTGTACGGCGGCGAGCAGAACCTGATCACCATCAACATGAGCGAGTACCAGGAAGCGCACACCGTGTCCTCGCTCAAGGGCGCGCCTCCCGGCTACGTCGGCTACGGCGAAGGCGGCGTGCTCACCGAAGCGGTGCGCCGCAAGCCGTACTCGGTGGTGCTGCTGGACGAGGTGGAGAAGGCGCATCCGGACGTGCACGAGCTGTTCTTCCAGGTGTTCGACAAGGGCGTGATGGAAGACGGCGAAGGCCGCCGCATCGATTTCCGCAACACGCTGATCCTGCTCACCACCAACGCCGGCACCGAGCTGATCGCCAGCCTGTGCAAGGACCCGGAACTGATGCCGGACCCGGACGGCATGGCCAAGGCGCTGCGCGAGCCGCTGCTGAAGATCTTCCCGCCGGCGCTGCTCGGCCGGCTGGTGGCGATCCCGTACTACCCGCTGTCCGACGCGATGCTCGGGCAGATCGTCAGGCTGCAGCTGGACCGGATCAAGCGGCGCGTGGAAGCCCGCTACAAGATCCCGTTCGATTACGACGAGGACGTGGTGAAGCTGGTGGTCAGCCGCTGCACCGAGAGCGAATCGGGCGGGCGGATGATCGATGCGATCCTGACCAATTCGATGTTGCCGGAGATTTCGCGGGAGTTCTTGAATCGGATGATCGCGGGAGTACCCATCGAGCGTACCCGGATGGGTGTGGAAGGCGGCGAGCTCTCCTATCAATTCTGATGCCGCTCGATGTGCCCTATTCCAAGGAGGTGACCCGTGGCAAGGTGCTCGGATTGCGGCCAGAATCTAACCCTCGATGGCATCGGTCACTCGCGTGACTGCGTGAAGTTGGCGCTGCAGCGATCAGCTAGGCGCCGCGTGACTCCGGAGGAGGCGGAGGCGCTGCGTGCGCAGCAGCGCAATCGCGAGGCCGCGCAGCGCGAACGTGATGCGGAGTTGCGCCGGGAAGTCGTGCGGAGCGCACGCGAAGCGTTGCTGGGCATGGCTCCCACGGCCAACGCCCGGCGCTCGGAGCTGGACGACGTGGCCTACAACATTCACAACGCCTACAACTGGCAGGGACGCGGCGACCAATGCGTCACCGCGGTGGTGGAAAAGCGCAATGGCCGTCACGTGGTGTTTCCCCAGCGCTTCATGTCGGTGATGGAGCAATACGCGTTGCGTCATTACGCCGGCCATGGCCTCGTGTTCAAGCCGGCGGGCGGGGCCCATTTGCACGCGGAGATGTACGTAGTGCTGCACTACCTGTTGCGTGAGAAGAACCCAGCTCTGGAAATAAAGCGCATCGGTGTCAGCAAGCCGATCTGCCCGTTATGCCGGGCGGTGCTGGCCTACCTGGGCATCGGATTCTCGGAAGGATGGGTGACCAGCGAGCCGAGCACCCACTGGCTCGATCCCTGGCGCCTGTTGCCCAGCACCTGCAAGCCCGCCGTCGATCATTGGCGGAAGAAAGGTGACCCGGACGACGATGCCGGGGTCGGAGGCGGAGGGGGTCCTCCGTATCGCCGATCGGTGTCTGAGTCCGCCTACGGCTGGAGATCGCTGGCCGAACGCAGTCGCGCGCAATGGGATTGCGTCCGCTGCTCCGGACGAACGAACACTCCCCGCTCTGCCGATCGCCGATCCGGAATCGCAATTTCCGCCCACAGGGTTTGGGGAGCATTGATCAATCTGCCGAATACGATAGGAGTTCCGCGTCATGATGTTCCTTGCGATCGAGAATATGGCAAGCGCCTATGGGTACAAGCAAAGCAATACGCGCAGTGGCGACAAAAATAAAAATAAGAACAACAAGAAGAAAAATAAGAAAGGCGGGGCTCCGGCGCGGAAAAGCGGCAAGGACGCGATATACCAGGCCAGACGAGCGCTGGCCGAGGCTGTGGACTTCGATCCGGAGAAGGACGATTCGGTTGGAGACTTTATCTTTTGCGTGAAGATGTTCGCCGAACAGAACAAGGACAAGTGCCGCTACGGCGTAGCCGGATCATTGAATAGCCTTCTCAAGCGGATTGCGATCGAATGTAAAAGTGGCGGCATGACTTTCGATACATTGGTATTCGCCGGGCATGGAAACACCGGGGTGATGACCGTTGGGATGGGGTGTACGCCGCTTGGAAAAATGGAGCAGCTGAAGCAGCCAGAGCATCAGGCCGCTCTCGCCGGCTTGCAGATGGACCGACGCATGATCAACGTACAAAACACCCAAACCTGGCAAGACATGTTCAAGGCCCATCGCGAGTGCTTCACTCCCTCTCGGTTGGATGACACATTTCATGTGATATTCGCCGGATGCAGCACGGGAAACATGAGCGAATCAAGCTATCGGCACCTTACGCATGTGGTGGCGGAACAGCTGTCGTCGGTACTCGGCTGCAGAGTGAATGCTTACGGTACGGACGACGAGATAGTCAATGATGACATCCTGGATATTCTCAAGAGCATGGGAACCATCAAGACATCCGCAACGGGTGCTAACGGATCGTACCGGCTCCCATCGGGTGTGTCATTGGACTGGATAAAGAAGGGGTAGGACACGCCAGCGCTCAGACCGGAAGCTATCGGCGCCGATATGAGCCGTGGCCGATCGACCGGATGCCTCGCTGCTCGCGGACCGGTTCCGGATCGTCGACCGCCACTCGCGCGAGAAGCACGTGGCATTCATCGGTAGTGGAAGGTATCTACATCATTCGGGAGAGGTGGGATATGGGAAGGACGCATGCGAAAAAGATCAAGCACCGCGCTCGCAGGTTAGGTGCTCGGTTTCGCTCCTCGAGGGTGCGACTGAAGGATCTGGAGAGGAAGAAGGTCAGTTGGCTGTCGAAGAAGATACTGACCTCGATGGGGGTTCCGGCCAAACCGGGGCCGGGGTCGATTTGTCCCAGGTGCGGGCGCGCGTCTGCGGCATTCGAGTTGGACCATATGGGCCCCTGGCGGCAGTATGTGGCTGCGTTGGCCGGTCCTCATATGATCAATGGCACGATCAAGCTCTCCTATGTTCGAGCGCTCTACAACGATCCGGAGAACCTCTGGTGGATATGCAGGTCTTGCAACGGAAGGAAGAGTGACTACATATCCGAAGACGGTAGCTTTCCCATATCCGGCGTGAGGGGGAGGGATGTGGATCTGGATGATATCGCCCCGCAGTAGCGTATCGAATGCCGTCCGCGGCACGGCAACCATCGTGAGTCCGAATGCCCTCGCCGAGCCTCGGGGTTCGCGCGGTGCGCTTAGAGCTTTTATGAGGTGGCGGCGGAAGGTCTTTCGATCCGCTTGCTCTCTCGCGCCGGGAACCGATGTGGAAGCGGAGCAATGTCGTCGGTATGCGTGATACTTGAGCATCATCTTCGCCATCCGGCCGGCCATGCCCGACTTCCCGCTCAGTCCGTTCTTCGCCGCCGGCCGGAGTACCTCGGTCGCGCACGTTCCCTCTGCGAAGCGGGATGCCAGCGCCTGGACCGGTGTTGCGCCGGCCTCCAGGGTGTTCGCCCCACCATGCCACTGACCCCCGCCGCCTGGCAGCGCCTGCAGGCGCTGTTCCACCAGGCCTGCGAGGTGCCGGAGGCGCAGCGCGCCGCCTTCGCGCAGGCGCAGGCCGGCGACGATCCGGTGCTGCTGCACGAACTGCTGGCGATGCTCGCGGCGGACATGCGGCCCACCGATATCGCGCAGCAACCGGTGCTGGCGGCGATGCGCGGCTTGGCGCAGGCGCCGGCGGTGCCGACCGGCACCCGCTTCGGGCCGTGGGCGATCGACCGCCTGCTCGGGGCCGGCGGCATGGGTCGGGTCTATCTGGGCCATCGCGCCGATGGCGCCTACGAGCGCGAGGTGGCGATCAAGCTGGTCGCCGCCGCGGCGCTGGATGCGCAGCAGCGCGCGGTGTTCGAGTTCGAATGCCGGCTGCTGGCGCAGATGCAGCACCCGGCGATCGCGCAGATCCACGACGCCGGCACCGATGCGCAGGGGCGTCCGTACCTGGTGATGGAATATATCCGCGGCGAGCCGCTGACCCGCTGGTGCGAGCAGCAGGCGCTGTCGCTGCGCGCGCGGGTGGAGCTGCTGGTGCGGGTCGGCGAAGGCGTGCAGCACGCGCACCAGAAGGGCGTGATCCACCGCGACATCAAGCCGAACAACGTGCTGGTCGGCGCCATCGACGGACGCGCGGCGCCGAGCATCATCGATTTCGGCATCGCGGTCGAGACCGCCGACCCGTCGCGCAATCCGGCCGGCGCGCGCGGCACGCCCGGCTACATGAGCCCGGAGCAGGCGCAGGGCGATGCGGGCGGGATCGATGCGCGCAGCGACGTGTACTCGCTGGGCGCGATGCTGTACGAGTTGATCTGCGGGGCGCGTCCGGAGCTGTTCGAGCGCGGCGTGCCCGAAGCGCCGTCGCGCTGGATCCAGGCGCAGCCGGAGCCGGAGCGCCGCGCGTTGGCCGCGCGGCGCGGGCTTGCGCCTGCGCGGTTGCTGCGCGCGCTGCACGATGGCCTGGACGCGATCGTCGTGCAGGCGATGGCGCCGGACCGGACAGCGCGCTATGCCTCGGTGTCGTCGCTGCTCGACGACCTGCGCCGCTGGCTGGGCGACTATCCGCCGCGCGCGTTGAAGGCGCAGCGCTGGATCGGCGCGCGCAAGTTCGTGCAGCGGCATCGCAGCGCGGTGGTGGCCTCGTCGCTGGTGCTGTTGAGCCTGCTCGGCGGCCTGGCCAGCACCGCGTGGTCGCTGCGGCAGATCGCGCGCGAGGCGCAGCGCGCGCAGGTGACCGCCGGCTTCCTCGGCTCGCTGCTGTCCAGCGTCGATCCGGCGGTCGCCAAGGACCTGGACAAGACCCTGCTGCTGCAGGTGATGGACCGCGCCTCGCTGCGCGCCGCGCGCGAACTGGCCGGCCAGCCGCAGGCGCTGGTCGACGTGGAACTGACCATCGGCAGGAGCCTGATCGGCCTGGGCGAATACCGGCGCGCGGTAGCGCAGCTGCAAGCCGTGCGCCAGCACGCCGCGGCGCACCTGGGCAGGTACAGCGATGAAGAGCTGCAGGCCATGCGCATGCTCGGCGAGGCGCTGGTGATGGTCGGCCAAGCCCGCCAGGCCGAACAGGTGCTGCGCGAGGCGATCGGCCAGGTGCGGCGCCGCGACGGCGTGGATTCGCCGCTGGGCTACGACCTGCAGTCCCGCCTGAGCTGGGCGTTGCGCGAGCAGGGCGATTACCAGGCGGCGCTGCGGGAGAGCAAACAGGCCTACGGCGGACTGCTGCGCACCCGTCCGATCGACGACCAGGATGTGGTGACCGCCGGCGACCGCTACGCGGCCAACCTGGCCGACGGCGGCGCCTACGACGCGGCGATCGCGCTGACCGGCGAGCTGATCCGCCGGCGCAGCGCGCGCCTGGGCGCCGATCATCCGCTGACGCTGTCGCTGCGCAACAGCCTGGCGGTGTACCTGCTGATGAAGCGCGATTTCGCCGCCGCCGAGACGCAGCTCAAGGCGATGCTGCCGGTGTTCGTGCGGCTGTACGGCGCCAACGGCGTCGATACGCTGATGATCCACGCCAACCTGGCCGGCGCGCTGCGCCAGCAAGGCAAGCTGACCGAGTCCGGCCCGCACTACCGCGCGGCGCTGCACGGCTGGCGCGCGAAGTACGGCGACGAACACCTCTCCAGCATCATCGCGCGCACCAACCACGCGTTCTGGCTGCTGGACGACGGCCAGCCGCAGCGCTCGGCCGCCGAGCAGCGCGCCGCGCTGGCCAGCGCCGAGCGCGCGGTCGGCGAACGGCACGCGGTGACCGCCGAGATCCTGCGCGGGCTGGCCGAGGCCGAGATCGCGCTGGGACAGCCGGTGCCGGCGCGCGGCCATGCCGAGCGCGCCCGCGGCATCCTGATCGGCCTGTACGGCGACGCCGACGGTCCGCTGGCGTCGGTGCGCGAGACGCTGGCCAAGTTGGATGCCGGCGACGTCGCGCCCGTTGCGGCGATCCATGCTGCTGAGACGAAATGACGGGTCGGCGCGCGCGCTGAGGCGCGACACTGGCGCCCTGGTCAACGCGCCGTCCACGCCATGCCGCCCGCCGCCCGCCTCACCGATCTGCACGTCTGCCCGATGGTCACCGGGGTGGTGCCGCATGTGGGCGGGCCGATCCTGGCGCCGGGCGCGCCGACGGTGCTGATCGGCGGATTGCCCGCGGCGCGGCTCAGCGATGCGGCGGTCTGCGTCGGGCCGCCGGACACCATCGTCTCCGGCGCGCCGGCGGTGTTGATCGGCGGCCTGCCGGCGGCGCGGATGGGGGACAGCACCGCGCACGGCGGGACGATCACGCTCGGTTGCTTCACGGTATTGATCGGATAGGGGACAGGGCATGGAGCAGGCCGGGGCCGCGATGCGGCGCGAGCAGGGGGAAGCGGCGCTGGACGGCATGGGGACGCCGCCGACGCTGGCGCAGGCCATCGCCGCGCACCGGGCCGGGGACCTGGAGGCGGCCGAGCGCGGCTATCGCGCCCTGCTCGCCGCGCAGCCGGCGCAGGCGGACGCGCTGCACTTCCTGGGCGTGCTCAGCCACCAGCGCGGGCGCAGCGACGCGGCGGTGGCGCTGATCGGGCGCGCGTTGGCGCTGATCCCGGCGCACCCGGACGCGCACAACAACCTGGGCAACGTGCACAAGGAATGCGGGCGCCTGGCCGACGCGGAAGCCTGCTACCGGCGCGCGCTGGCCAACGGCCCGGCGCACCACAACGCGCTGAGCAACCTGGCGGTGGTGCTGGAGGCGCAGGCGCGGCTGGAGGAGGCGTTCACCGCCTATGCGCAGCTGCTGCAGCAGGCGCCCGGCTTCGCGCACGGGCACTACCTGCTCGGGCTGTTCCTGCGCAACCATGCGCAGCACCACGAGCATCTGCAGCAATCGGCCGACTGCTTCCGCCACGCGTGGCAACTGGACCGGGACAACCTGCGCGCGCTGGAAGCGCTGGGCACCGCGCTGTACCTGCTTGGCCGCCACGACGAGGCGGTGGGCGTGTATCGCGACTGGCTGGCGCGCGATCCGGGCAACGCGATCGCCCGGCACATGCTGGCCGCCTGCGGCGGCGATGCCGCGCCCGCGCGCGCCGGCGATGCGTACGTGCGCGAGGTATTCGATGGCTTCGCCGACAGTTTCGACGAGCAACTGCTGAACAACCTGGACTACCGCGCGCCGCAGCTGCTGGCCGATGCGCTGGCGCCGCGGCTGGGCGCGCCGCGCGCGGCGCTGGACGTGATCGACGCCGGCTGCGGTACCGGACTGTGCGCGCCGCTGCTGCGGCCGTACGCGCGGCAGCTGGCCGGGGTGGACCTGTCCGCCGGCATGATCGGCAAGGCGCGCCAGCGCGGCGGCTACGATGCGCTGGTGGTGGGCGAACTCACCGCCTACCTGCGCGAGCGGCATGCCGGCTGCGACGTGGTGGTGTCGGCCGATACCCTGGTCTACTTCGGCGACCTGCGCGAGGTGCTGCTGGCGGCCTACGGCGCGCTGCGCGACGGGGGCTGGCTGGCCTTCACCGTCGAGGCGCTCGACGACGCGCCCGAGCGGGTGCTGCTGGGCGCGAGCGGCCGCTACCGGCACAGCCGCGCGCATGTGCGCACGGCGCTGGCCGAGGCCGGCTTCCGCTCCACGAGCATCGACGCCGACGTGCTGCGCAAGGAGGGCGGGCTGCCGGTGCGCGGATGGGTGGTGCTGGCGGGCCGGTGATGCGCGGCGCGCGCACGGACCTCGTCCGCTGGTTAGTAGCCGTCTCAAGCATGTGCCGCTGTCGCGACGGACGCCGCAGCACAAGCGGCGCGGGGCGCGGCCACGGTGCGCAGCGGCGCCCCCGGCGCTGAGACAAAACGTCGGCTTTTGCCGGCAGCGGCATGTGACCATCGCTCGCCGGCCATGCGGCGCAATGGCTCGCGCGGCACCGCCGGCGCGCGCGACCGCACGCGGCGACCGACTTCCTGGACTGTGACCATGGCGCGCACGATCACGCTGCAATCGGACCTAGGCGACCAGCTGCTGTTCTGGCGGATGCAGGCGCACGAGCAGCTGGGCCGCCTGTTCGCGTTCCAGCTGACGCTGCTGTGCAAGCAGGCGCAGCCGGACCTGCGCGGCCTGCTCGGCACGCCGATGGCGGTGCAGCTGGATACCGGCGACGGCTACCGGCGCTGGTTCCATGGCATCGTCGCGGAGATCGCGCAGACCGGCTTCACCAGCATCGACAAGCTCAGCTACGCGGTGCTCGACGCCAGGCTGGTACCCAAGCCGTGGCTGCTGACCCAGCGCCGCGACTGCCGCATCTTCACCGACCAGAGCGTGCCGGAGATCGTGCGCGCGGTGCTGGGCGACATCGGCTACGGCGACGTGCAGCTGAGCCTGAGCGGCGATTACCCCAAGCGCGACTACTGCGTGCAGTACCGCGAGGACGACTTCAACTTCGTCAGCCGGCTGCTCGAGCAGGAGGGCATCTACTACTTCTTCACCCACAGCGCCAGCGCGCATACGCTGGTGCTGGCCGACGCGCTGGGCGCGCATGCGCGCACCCGCGGCTTCGATACGCTGCCCTACGTGCCGCCGGCGCAGCAGGGCAACCGCAACAGCGCCTCGGTCAGCGAATGGCAGCTGGCGCGCGCGGTGCACACCACCCGCCACCAGCTCACCGACTACGACCCGTTGCGCCCGCGCGCATCGCTGGCCGCCGACGAGGAGATCGGCCACGGCGGCGACCTGCACGCGGTCGGCGGCCTGGCTGCGTTCGACTACCCGGGCGCACACGTGCAGGTCGCCGACGGCAAGCGCTATGCGCAGGTTCTGGCCGAAGCGCACAACGTGCAGCGCTCGCGCTATCGCGGGCAGACCACCGCCTGCGGCCTGAGCGTGGGCGCGCTGTTCGCGCTGCAGGACTTCCCGCACCGCGAATGGAACCAGGAGTACCTGGTGATCGCCGCCGACACCACGCTGCAGGCGCCGGGCTATGTGTCCGGCGATGGCGACGACGGCGCGCCGTTCGCGTGCCGCTTCGAGGCCATCGAGAGCAGGCTGCCGTTCCGCAGCGCCGCGCAGGCGCGGCGGCCGACCATCGCCGGGCTGCAGACCGCAGTGGTGACCGGCAGCGACGTCGACGAGGACATCGTCGTCGACCAGCACGGCCGCATCCAGGTCACGTTCCATTGGAATACGTCCGCGCGCAACGGGTCCAAGCCCTCGTGCCCGGTGCGGGTGGCCTCGTCGTGGGCCGGCAAGGGCTGGGGCGCGCAGAGCATCCCGCGCGTGGGCCAGGAGGTGGTGGTCAGTTTCCTGGAAGGCGACCCGGACCGCCCGCTGGTGATCGGCAGCGTCTACAACGCCGATCACCTGCCGCCGTTCGCGCTGCCGGACAACAAGACCCAGAGCGGCGTGCGCAGCCGCAGCGCCGGCGGCGCCGCCGCGGACTTCAACGAGATCCGCTTCGAGGACAAGCTGGGCAGCGAGGAGTTGTTCGTGCACGCGCAGAAGGACCTGCGCGAGGAAGTGGAGAACGACCACTTCGCCACCATCGACAACGACCAGACCGTGACGGTGAAGCGCGACCGCAAGCACACCGTGAGCCGCGACGAGATGCTGGACGTCGGCAACAACGCCACCCACGCCGTCGGCAAGACGTTCAAGCTCAGCGCCGGCACCCAGATCGAACTGGTCACCGGCGCGTCGAGCATCGTGATGAAGAGCAGCGGCGAGATCGAGATCAGGGGCGTGAACGTCAGCGTCTTCGCCCACAACACGGTGAAGGTGGAGAGCGGGGTGCAGGTGGCGATCAAGGGGGCCGCCACCGTGGACGTGGGCGCCGGCGTCAGCGTCAAGGTGCATTCGGATGCGCTGCTGGCGCTGGAGGGCGGGGCGTTGGGCACGCTGCAGGCGCCGGCGCTCAACCTCAAGGCCGATGCGGTGCACAAGATCGGCGGCGCGCTGATCATGATCGGCTGAGGGCACGGTCATGAACGCTATGAACGCGATCGAGCAGGCCTGCGCGGAGATGGAGCTGTCGGCGCCGGCGCGCGCGCGGCTGGACCCGGCGCTGCCGGCGCAGGTGGCGGTGCGCACCCTGCTCGACGGCGGCCAGCCGCAGGATGCGCTGAAGCTGCTGGCGCGGCTGCTGCCCAAGCGTTACGTGGTGGCGTGGCTGTGCCAGTGCGCGCGCGGCGAGGCGCTGGCGCCGGAGGACCGCGCCGGTGCCGCGCTGGCCGAGAAGTGGGTGCGCGAGCCGAACGAGGCCAACCGCCGCGCCGCCTTCGCCTTCGCCCAGGCCGGCGGCTACGCATCGCTGGGCGCGTGGCTGGCCGCGGCGGTGGCGTGGTCGGGCGGCAGCCTGGCGCCTGCGGACCAGCAGACCCCGGTGCCGCCGGCCGAGCACCTGACCGCGCGCGCGGCGGTGGCGGCGATCAACCTGCTCGCCGCGCAGCAGCCGGAACAGTTCGAAGCGCGGCGCAGCGCCTATGCGCTGCACGCGCTCGACCTGCTGGCCGGCGGCGGGGCGGGGCCATGATCGGCGCCGGTGCGCGCGCCGAACCGCGGCACCGCGCGCGGCGGCTTTTCCACTGTTGATCCTGCAAGGGCCTATTCGCGTGTCCACATCGACCAAGCTGATCCTCACCGTCGCCGGCCGCAACGCGGCCCAGTTCGGCGCGCGCGCGCAGATGGCCTTCGCCCAGCGCGGCGGCAGCATCGGCCGCGCCGACGACAGCGACTGGGTGCTGGCCGCGCCCGGCGTGTCGCGTACCCATGCGCTGGTACGCTATCTCAACGGCATGTACTTCATCGAGGACCGCAGCACCAACGGCATGCTGCTCAACGGCGCGGCGCTGCACCGCGGCGACCCGGCCGCGCTCGGCGATGGCGACCGGCTGCAGCTGGACAGCTTCGAGATCGAGGTGCAACTGCAGGCCGAAGCGCCGCCCGTGCCGCCGCCCGCGCAGGCGCCCCCTCTGGACGATGCGCCCGACCTGACCCAGGTGGCGCCCGCGCCGATGCCGCCGCGCGCCGCCACGCCCGCGGCCGAGGACGCGTTCGACTTCGATTTCGGCCTGCCGGCGTTCGGCGGCAGCCCGGCGCGCGCGGCCGCCGGCTACGACGACGCGCTGCTCGGCGATACCGGGCTGGCCAGCGCCGGCGGCGAACTCGACCCGCTGCGCCTGCTCGACCCGCTGCCGACCGCGCCACCGGTGCCGGTGCCGGGCGCGTGGAACCACAGCGCGGCCACCCACGACCATTTCCCTCCGCCGCGCCCGGCGGCTGCCGGCACCGGCTACGAGCTGCCGGAGAACTGGGACCTGACCATCGGCGACTTCGCCCCGCCGCCGGCGCTCTCGCCGCCGCCGTCCGCCGGCGCACCTGCGGCCGCGCATCCTGCCGCGGCGGCGCTGCCACCGGAGCTGGCACGCATCTTCGACATCGTCGTCGACGGGGTGATGGAGGTGCTTCGCGCCCGTGCCGAGATCAAGAACACCTTCCGCCTGCCGGTGACGGTGATCCAGCGTTCGGAGAACAATCCGCTGAAGTTCGCCGCCACGCCCGAAGAGGCGCTGCACAAGCTGCTGGCGCCGACCAGCCCGGCGTTCCTGTCCGGCGCGGCCGCCTTCGACGACGCCTTCGACGACATCCGCTGCCACCAGATGGCGATGCTGGCCGGCATGCGCGCGGCGTTCGAGTCGATGCTGTTCCACTTCAGCCCGGACCGGCTGGAGCAGGAAGCCGACGCCGGCGGCAAGCGCCTGGCCTTCGCCGGCAAGGGCCGCTACTGGGAACGCTACCGCGACAACTTCCAGACCCTGGCCAAGGACCCGGACGAGTGCTTCCGGCGGCTGTTCGGCGACGAGTTCGCGCGCGCCTACGAGGCGCAGCTGGCGCGGCTCAAGTCGTCGCGGCGCGCGGGGAAGATGGGGTAGCCGGGTGCCGTGGCGATCGCCGGCGGCTTGGGGCGCCGACGCGTCGCTGCCGCCCGCGCACGGCATCGCATCCTGTAGGAGCGGCTTCAGCCGCGACACGCGTTGCCGATAGTGCCTGTCGCGGCTGAAGCCGCTCCTACAGCTGGCCAAGGACCCGGACGAGTGCTTCCGGCGCCTGTTCGGCGACGAGTTCGCGCGCGCCTGCGAGGCGCAGCTGGCGCGGCTCAAGTCGTCGCGGCGCGCGGGGAAGATGGGTTGGGGCGCCGACGTGCCGCTGCTGCGCGCGCACGGCATCACATCCTGTAGGAGCGGCTTCAGCCGCGACACGCGTTACCGAGAATGCCTGTCGCGGCTGAAGCCGCTCCTACACAAGCCGCGCTCAGGCGATGGAGGAACACACGCGCAGCGAGTACCGACGGCACCTCGACATCGGCCATATTTCCTGGGCGCAGTACGTCGCCGCGGCATAGCGGCAGCGCTGAGACGAATTGTCGGGTAGCGCATCGGCGCGCTGACCACACTGCATCCGCCAGCCTGGACTGCGCGCGCCGCGCGCCGCGTCCGGGCCTTTTCGGCAAGGGGGATCGCAATGGGGTCGGCTGCCGCGTCCAACGCCGCGGCCGCAGCGGCCATCGACAGCAGCGGGCACGGCGGATCATGCAGAACAACAAGGTCGTCTGGAGCGAGGGACTGTTTCTGCGTCCCCAGCATCTGCAGCAGCAGGAGCGCTACCTGGAGCGCTACGTGGACCTGCGCGCCGGCCGCCTGCGTCCGCACGCGTGGGGCTTTTCCGAACTGGAACTGGAAACCGACCTGCTGGCGATCGGCAAGCTCGGCATCCGCCGCGCGCGCGGCGTGTTTCCCGACGGCACGCCGTTCGCGATGCCCGGCGACGATCCGCTGCCGCCGGCGCTGGACGTGGAGCCGAACTGGCGCGACCAGACCGTCTACCTGACCCTGCCGCTGCGCTCGGCCTCGCAGGCAGACGTGGGCCGCGCCGAGGCGGCGCCGGACCAGCTGTTCCGCTACCGGGTGCGCGAGACCGAAGTGGACGACGCGTCCGGCAGCATGGACGGTGCGGTGCTGATGGAGGTCGGCGGCATGAGCGCGCGGCTGCTGCCGCAGTCGCAGCCGCTGGAAGGGCTGACCCGGATCCCGCTGGCGCGCATCGTCGAATCGCGCGCCGACCGCCAGGTGACGCTGGACGAGGCCTTCGTGCCCACCGCCCTGGCGTGCCAGTCGGCGCCGCGGCTGAGCACGTTCCTGGTGGAACTGCTCGGCCTGCTGCACCAGCGCGGCGAAGCATTGGCCGGGCGGGTGGCGGTCGGCGACCGCGGCGGCGCGGCGGAGATCGCCGATTTCCTGCTGCTGCAGGTGATCAACCGCTGGCAGCCGCAGGTCGCGCACTGGTCGTCGGCGCCGCTGCTGCATCCGGAAGACCTGTATGCGGCGCTGGTCGCGCTGGCCGGCGAGCTGAGCACCTTCACCGTGCCGGGCAAGCGGCCGCCGGCCTGGCCGGCGTACCGCCACGATGCGTTGCAGGCCAGCTTCGAGCCGGTGTTCGCCGCGCTGCGCGGCAGCCTCAGCGCGGTGCTGGAGCAGACCGCGCTGCCGATCCCGGTGCAGGCGCGCAAGTTCGGCGTGTGGGTGGCGATGGTGCCCGACGCGGGGCTGTTCGACAGCGCCGCGTTCGTGCTCGCGGCCAAGGCCGAGGTGCCGGCCGAGGAACTGCGCCGGCAGTTGCCGCTGCAGGCCAAGATCGGCCCGGTGGAGAAGATCCGCGACCTGGTCAACCTGCAGCTGCCGGGCATCGCCGCCGTGCCGATGCCGGTGGCGCCGCGGCAGATCCCGTACCACGCCGGCTACCTGTACTTCGAATTCGACAAGCAGTCGCCGCTGTGGCGCGCGTTGAAGGGCTCCGGCGGCATCGCGTTCCACTTCGGCAGCGAGTTCGCCGGGCTGGACCTGCAGCTGTGGGCGATCCGGAGCTGAGCGCATGAACCGTCAACCGCCCGCCGCCGACGATCCGTTGAGCGATGCCACGATCATGCGCCCGCGCCGCGCCGCCGCCGCGCCCGCCGCGGCCACCGCGCCGGCGGCGGCCGACGCCGACATCAGCGAGTTCCTCGGCCGCAGCGTCAATCCGCTGGTGCAGGCGGCCAGCCCGCTGCTGCTGCTGGCGGTGCAGCTGCGCCACAGCGCGGCCATGCCCGACGTGGCGCGGCTGCGCGAGCAGGTGATGGCGCAGGTGCGGCGCTTCGAACAGCGCGCCCGCGACGCCGGCGCGCCGGTGGAAGCGGTCACCGCGGCGCGCTACGTGCTGTGCGCGATGCTCGACGAGGCGCTGCTCAATTCGCCGTGGGGCGAGCACAGCGGCTGGTCGCAGAAGACGCTGCTGGTGGTGTTCCATGGCGAATCCTACGGCGGCGCCAAGTTCTTCCAGATCCTCGAGCGCCTGTGCGCGGACGTGCCGCGGCACGTGGACCTGATCGAACTGATGTACCTGTGCCTGGCGCTGGGCTTTTCCGGGCGCTACCAGATCGAGGCCGGCGGCCGCGCCCGGCTGGCGGAGATCCAGGACGACCTGTACCGGCGCATCCGCGCCCAGCGCGGCGCCGCCGCCGACACCCTGGCGCCGCACTGGCAGGGCGTGGACGATCGCCGCAACCGGCTGGCGCGCTACGTGCCGCTGTGGGTGGCCGCGCTCGCCGCGGCCAGCGTGGTGCTGCTCGCGTTCGGCTGGTTCAACGCGCGCCTGAACGCGCTGTCGGCGCCGATCAGCGCCGCCGCGGCGCAGATCGGCCTGCAACGCGGCACGCCGCCGCAGGCGAGCCGGCCGCCGCCGGCGACCAGCCTCAAGCAACTGCTGGCGCCGCAGGAACGCGCCGGCCTGCTCAGCGTCGACGAGCGCGGCGACGGCCAGGCGCGGGTGCGCCTGAACGCCAGCGCGATGTTCGCCTCCGGCGGCGTGGACGTGGACCCGGACCAGTTGCCGCTGCTGGGCAGGATCGCCGCCGCGCTGGAGCAACTGCCGGGGCGGGTGATCGTGGTCGGGCATACCGACGACCAGCCGCTGCGCTCGCTGCGCTTCAAGGACAACTACGCGCTGTCGGCGGCGCGCGCCGAGGCGGTGGCGCAGGTGCTCGGGCAGCGCCTGTCGGTGCCGACGCGGATCGAATCGGCCGGCGCCGGCGATTCGCAGCCGGTCGCCATGCCGCCGCAGCTGGCGGCCAACCGCACGCGCAACCGGCGCGTGGAAATCCTGTTCCAACCGGGGGAGTGAGCGCCGTGGGCAAGCTGCTTGGACTGCTGAAATCCCGCTGGCTGGTGACCCTGGCCGGGCTGCTGCTGGCCGCGCTGCTGATCTGGCTGATCGGGCCCTATGTCGCCATCGCCGGGCGCCAGCCGCTGGCCGGCCCGGTGGCGCGCCTGCTGCTGATCCTGTTGCTGGTCGGCGCGTGGGCCGGCTGGCTGCAATGGCAGCAGCTGCGCGCGCATAGGCAGGCCGGCAAGCTGTCGGCGGAACTGGCCGCGCCGTCGGCGCTGGACGCGCTCGGCGACGACCGCCAGGCGCGCGGCGACGACGAGCGCAACCAGCTGCACGCGCGCTTCCACGAGGCGGTGCAGATCCTGCGCAAGCGGCGCGGCGGCGGCGACCTGTACACGCTGCCGTGGTACGTGGTGATCGGCCCGCCCGGCTCGGGCAAGAGCACGCTGCTGCAGCATTCCGGGCTGCATTTCCCGCTGGCCGCGCGGTTCGGCCAGCAGGCGCTGCGCGGCATCGGCGGCACCCGCAACTGCGACTGGTGGTTCACCGACGAAGCGGTGTTCCTGGACACGGCCGGGCGCTACACCACGCAGGATTCGGACCGCCAGGTCGATGCCGGCGCATGGCTCGACTTCCTGCGCCTGCTGCGCCGCTACCGGCGGCGGCGCCCGCTCAACGGCGTGCTGGTGACGATGAGCATGTCCGACCTGCTGCTGCTCGACGACGCCGGGCGCGACCTGCACGTGCAGGCGATCCGCCGCCGCCTGGACGAGCTCGGCGAGCAGCTGAAGATGAGCGTGCCGGTGTACCTGGTGTTCACCAAGTGCGACCTGATCGGCGGCTTCGGCGAGTTCTTCGACGACCTCAACCCCGAGCAGCGCGCGCAGGTGTGGGGCGTGTCGTTCCCGTTGCCGCGCAGCCTGGACGGCAGCGCCGCGCGCGGCTTCGCCGACGAATACGCGCTGCTGCAGGAGCGGCTCAACGCGCGGCTGTTCGAGCGCATGCACGTGGAGCGCGACCGCGCCCGGCGCGCGGCGATCCTGTCGTTCCCGCAGCAGTTCGCCGCGCTCGGCGAGGCCGCGCGGCAGTTCGTCGAAGGCGTGTTCGCCGGCACCGCCTATGCCGCGCCGCCGCTGCTGCGCGGCGTGTACCTGACCTCCGGCACCCAGGAAGGCACGCCGATCGACCGCATGATGGGCGCGGTGGCGCGCACCTTCGGCCTGGCCGAGGCCAGCGTGCAGGCGCCGGGCGCGCAGCGCCGCACGTTCTTTGTCGAACGCCTGCTCAAGCAGGTGCTGTTGCGCGAATCCGGGCTGGCCGGGCGCGCGCCGGCGCTGGAGCGGCGCCGCGCCTGGCTGCAGGCGGCCGGCTACGCCGCGGTCGCGCTGCTGACCGCGGCGCTGCTGGCCGGACTGGGCGGCAGCTACCTGGGCAACCGCGCCTACCTGGCGCAGGTGCGCTCGGCGCTGGACGCACGGCCGGCCGCGCCGGATCCGGACAACGCCGCGACCGCGCCGCAGTACTTCGCGCTGGCGCTGCAGCAGCTGGAGGGCACGCGCGCGGTGGAGCGCGTCGCGCGCCAGTACCGCGGGCGCGCGCCGTGGTCGATGCGGCTGGGCCTGTACCAGGGCGAGGCGGTCGGCGACGAACTGCACGACGCCTACCTGCGCCAGCTCAACGGCACCCTGGTGCCGGGCGTGGCGCTACGCCTGCGCCAGGGCATGGCCGAGCATGCCGCCAGCTCGCCGCAGGCGCTGTACTACTACCTCAAGGGCTACCTGATGCTCGGCCAGCCGCAGCACCTGGACCGCGACCAGCTGGCCGCGCTGACCGCGATCGAGTGGCGCAAGCTGTTCCCCGGCGACGCGGTGCTGCAGCAGGCGCTGGCCGCGCACTTCCAGGCACTGCTCGACGAGCCCGGGCGCCTGCGCGCGCTGTCGCTGGATCCGGCGCTGCTGGAGCAGGCGCGCAACACGCTGCGTTCGGCCGACCTGGCCACGCTGGTGTACGGCAACCTCAAGCTGTCGCAGCCGCAGGCCGGCGCCGAACCGCTGCAGCTGGACAAGGCGCTGGGCCTGCTCGGCAACGTGTTCCAGCGCAAGAGCGGCGCGCCGCTGTCCGAGCCGCTGCCGGCGCTGTACACGCAGCCGGTGTTCGCCGCGCTGGCCGGCCAGGGCATCGGCGAGGCGGTCGAGCAGTTCGTGCGCGACGACTGGGTGTTCGGCCCGCGCCGCATCGACGCGCTGGGCAAGGCGCGGCTGGCGCAGCAGGTGCGCGTGCTCTACGAACAGGACTACATCCGCTACTGGGACGGCCTGCTCGCCGATCTGCAGCTGCAGCCGGCCGCCGACCTGCAGCAGGCCAGCGCGATCGCCGCCAAGCTGGCCGGGCCGAGCTCGCCGCTGCGGCTGCTGCTCGGGCTGGTGCGCGACAACACCCGGCAGCTGCTGCGCGCGCCGCCGGCCGCGCCCGCGCAGGACGCGGCGCGCGCCGCGGCGGGCAAGGCCGGCGCCACGCTGGCGGCCAAGCTGCCCGGCGGCAACGCGACGATGGCCGCGGCGCTGGCCGCCAGCGGCGACGGCGGCGCCGATGCCGCTGCGCCGCCCGGCGCGGCGATCGCCGAGCACTTCGCCGCGCTCAACGGCCTGGGCGACGGCGCGCCCGGCGCCACGCCGCTGGACCACGTGCTCGGCGTGCTCGACCAGCTCAGCAAGACCCTGCTGACGATGACCGATCCGGCCACCGCCTCCGCGCAGCCGAACCCGCAGCTGTTGCTGGCGCGGCAGGAAGCGGCGCAGTTGCCGCCGCCGCTGTCCGGCTGGCTGCAATCGCTGACCGGCAGCAGTGCCGCGCTGATGGCGCGCGGCGCGCAGACCGCGCTGGACGCGCAGGTGCAGCAGGCGGTCGGCGTGGTGTGCGCCGAGTTCGTGCGCGGCCGCTATCCGTTCGATCCGGCCAGCGCCAGCGAGATCCCGCTGCAGAACTTCGGCGAGCTGTTCGGCGTCGGCGGCCGCTTCGACGCCCTGTACCGCGATTCGCTGCGCGCCCTGCTCGACACCAGCGGGCGCGACTGGCGCTGGAAGAGCGGCCCGGATGCGCTCGCCGGCGCGCCCGGGCTGCCGGCGCAGCTGCAGCTGGCCGAGCGCATCCGGCAGAAATACTTCCGCGGCGCGGCGATGCCCGAGGTCGGCTTCACCCTGCTGGCGCCGACCCTGGGCGAGGGCGTGGCGCGGCTGACCGTGGACATCGAAGGCCAGCAGTACGACTACCGCCCCGGCGGCATCGACAGCAAGCCGATGAAGTGGCCCGGGCCCACGCCCGGCCACGTCAGCATCGCCGCGTTCGGCAGCGATGGCGCGGCGCTCGGCCGGCTCGACTACCAGGGCGACTGGGCGCTGTTCCGCGCGCTGCAGGCCGGCGACCTGCAGAACCCGTCGGACCTGCGCTTCGTCGCCCGCTTCGATGTCGGAGGGCATGCGGTGCAGCTGCCGTTGCGCGCCGGCAACCTGCGCCATCCCTTCCTCGACGCCGACGTGCGTCGTTTCGCGTGCGGGGGCTGAGCATGCCGCAGGCCCTGCTGCCCGGATTCTTCGGCAAGCTGCCGGGCGCCGGCGACTTCGTGCAGCGGCGCCTGCCGCCGGCGTTCGTCGAGGCCTGGGACCGGCATTTTTCGCAACTGGTCGCCGCCGCGCGCGAGCAGTTGGGCGCGCAGTGGGCGCCGGCGTACCGCGGCAGCGGCATCCGCGCCTTCGTGCTCGGCGCGGGCGTGTGCGATGCGCAGGCGTGGGCCGGCGTGCTGGGGCCGGGCGAGGATCGCGTCGGCCGCTGCTTCCCGCTGCTGATCGCGCTGCCGCTGGCGCAGGCCCAGGCACCGGCGCCGGCCTGGTACGCACGCGCGGCCGCGGTGCTCGGCGAAGCCTTGCGCGCGCGCACGCTGGGCGTGGACGCGTTCGACGCGCAGGTGCTGACGCTGGCGCCGGACCCGGACGCGACCGTGGTCCCGGACGCGGTGCCGGCGCCGCGCGCGCTGCGCGGGCACGCGCAGTGGTGGGGCGAGGACGGCGCGGTGCTGCACGGCGAAGGCCTGCTGGCCGCGCACCACTACCTGGCCTGGCTGCGCGGCGGCGTGGCGTTGCCGCAGGACGCGCGCTGATGGCCGTGTCCCGCTACCGCTCCGCCGGCCATACCGAGACCGGCAAGGTGCGCCGCCACAACGAGGACGCGCTGCTGCTGCGCGACGATGCCGGCCTGTGGGTGGTGGCCGACGGCCTCGGCGGGCACGCCGCCGGCGACTACGCCAGCGGGCTGATCGTCGAGCGGCTGGCGGCGCTGCCGCGTGCGCCGGACGTGTGCGACTTCATCGAGGCGATCGAGGACACGCTGGCGCAGATCAACAGCGAGCTGTTGCGCTGCGCGGCGCAGCGCCAGGTCGACATGATCGCCTCCACCGTGGTGGTGCTGGTGTACGACCCGGACTTCATGCTGTGCGGCTGGGTCGGCGACAGCCGCGGCTACGGCCAGTTCGCCGGGCCGCTGCGCCAGCTCACCCGCGACCACGTGCACGGGATCAAGGACGACGCCACCCAGTTCGCGAAGGCCGGCGCGGCCGCGTCCGATCCGGCCGCCAACGCCGGCGTGCTGACCCGCGCGGTCGGCGCGCAGGAGCCGCTGTTCGTGGACTGGGTGCTGGCGCCCAGTGCGGCGGGCGCGCAGTACCTGCTGTGCAGCGACGGCATCAACAAGGAAATCCCCGACCCGGAGCTGGACGCCGAATGCCGCCGCTTCGGCGATCCGCGCGCGCTGCTGGCGCGCTTGTTCGAACTGGCGATGGGCAGGGCGGCGCGCGACAACGTCACCGCCGTCGTCGTGCGCCTGCAGGAGTGACACCCCGTGCATGAAGACACCGCCACCGTCGTCGAACTGGTCGCTGCGATGCGCAGCGGCGATCTGGACCTGAAGGCCGTGCTCGACGCGCTGGCCCGGCGCAGCGCGCTGCCCGAGGCCGAGTACCGCGCCGGCGTGGAAACGCTGTGGACGCTGCAGCGGCAGCGGCTGCTCGACGCCACCACCGTGACCACGCTGGTGACCCGGCTCGACGCGCTGCGCGGGGACGCCGCCGCCACGGGCGCGGCGCGTGCGCCGGTCGACGACGACGCCACCGTGGTGATGCCGCGGCGCGCGCCGCCGCCGGCCGTCGAGGACGACGCCACCCGGGTGCAGCCGGCGATGCCGCTGCCCGGCGCCGACGCCGATGCCACCGGCGGCACCGGCACCGGTGGCGCGACCGGCACCGCCGGCACCGCCAGCCTGTCCAGCTGGCAGCGCCTGGCCGATGCCGCCGGCGGCGACTACGCCACCGTGGGCACGCTGCTGAAGGGCCGTTTCTACCTGGAACGCGAGCTCGGCCGCGGCGGCATGGGCGTGGTCTACCTGGCGCGCGACGAGCGCAAGGTCGAGGCGCGCGACCGCGACCCGTGGCTGGCGGTGAAGGTGCTCAGCGACGAGTTCCGCCGCCACCCCGATTCGCTGGTGGCGCTGCAGCGCGAGGCGCGGCGCTCGCAGAAGCTGGCTCACGACAACATCGTGCGCGTGTACGACTTCGACAAGGACCGCACCCTGGTGTTCATGACCATGGAGTACATCGACGGCTGCGACCTGAAGACGCTGATCCGCGAGCAGGCCTACCACGGCATGCCGCTGGCGCGGGCGCGGCCGCTGATCGAAGGCATGGCGCGCGCGCTGGCGCGTGCGCACGCCGCCGGTGTGGTGCACTCTGATTTCAAGCCGGGCAACGTGATGGTCACCCGCGACGGGGTGCCGAAGGTGTTCGACTTCGGCATCGCCCGCGCCGGCAAGCACGCCGCCGACGCCAGCGGCGAGCAGACCGTGTTCGACGCGGCCACGCTCGGCGCGCTGACCCCGGCCTACGCCAGCCTGGAGATGATCCGCGGCCAGGAACCCACCGCCTCGGACGACATCTACGCGCTGGGTTGCGTGTGCTTCGAGCTGCTGACCGGCAAGCATCCGTTCGACAAGCTCAGCGCCGAGGTGGCGCTGCGCGAAGGGCGCATGCCGCCGCCGGTGCCGGGACTGACCAAGCGCCAGTACCAGACCCTGTGCGCGGCGGTGGCGTTCCCGGCCGCGCAGCGCCTGCGCGACGTCCAGGCGCTGCTGCAGGGCCTGCGCGAGATCCCGCTGCGCGAGCGCGCGCTGCCGCTGGCCGGCTACGGCGCCGCGGCGCTGGTGCTGGTCGGGCTCGGCGGCTGGGGCGGCTCGCGCTATCTGCACCAGCGCCAGCTGGCCGAAGTCACCGCGCGCTTCGGCGCCGACGACCCGCAGCGCTACGCCGACGAAGCGCAGGCGATGCAGGCGCTGTCCAGCCTCGACGACGACGACCGCCGGCGCCTGCTGGTCGACCGCGGCGATCTGATCCAGGACTTCCTGCTGCGCCGCCTGGACGCGTTGTGGAATCCGTCCAGCGGCCGCTACGACTACCGCGGCGCGCTGCAGGTGTTCGCGCTGCGCGACCGCCTGCGGTTGTATTCGCCGGCGCTGGACGCGCGCCGCCAGGCCATGGAGCGGGAGAGGAACGAACGCCTCAACGCGCTGGACACCGCGCTCAACCGGCAGATCCAGGCCGGGGCGATCTTCCGCGAGCAGCCCGGCAACGCGCTGGCCACGCTGGAGCAGGTGCGCGAGATCGATCCGGCCAGCGCCCTGCTGCGCCATCCGGAACTGGAACTGCGCTACGACGCGGTGGTGGGCGAGGCGATCGGCGCAGGCCAGCTGGGGCCGGCGCGCACGCGGCTGGCGCAGGCGCGCGCGGCGTTTCCCGATTCGCTGCGCCTGCAGCTGCGCGACACGCAGCTGGCGCAGGCCGAGCACAGGCTGCGCGCGCGCGGCGCCGACCCCGCCGCGCCGCGCAGCGCGGCGCAGGCGCGGCAACTGCTCGCCGCGCTGCTGGCCGCGCCGAGCGCCGACCTCGGCTGGCAGGACCAGGCGGCGTCGGCGTTGGCCGCGCTGCCGGCGGACGAGCGCAGCGCGCAGGCCCAGGCGCTGGCCGCCGCGGTGGTGGCCACGGTGGCGCCGCAGAGCGATCCGGCGCAGCTGGCCAGCGCGCAGGACCTGGTCGCGTTCGGCCTGCGCCAGGCGCCGGATGCGCCTGCGCTGCTCGCCCAGCGCGACCGCCTGCAGACGTTGCAGGCGCAGCTGCAGGCGATGCTGGCGCGCGAGAGCGCCGAGGCCGAAGTGGCCTCGCGCATCGAGTCGCTGCGCCGCGCCGCCGCCGCCAACGACCTGGACAAGGCGCGCGCCGCGCTGGCGCGGATCCGCGCGCTGCAGCCGCAGCACGCGTTCCTGGCCAAGGACGGGCCGCAGTTGCTGGCCGACGTCTATCTGGGCAATGCCGGCGGCGCGTTCGCGCAAGGCGGCTACCGCCAGGCGGCCGAGCTGCTCGGCCAGGGCATCGCCGCGCTCGGCGAGCGTGCCGAACTGCGTGCCGCGCACGAACGCTACCAGGTGGTCGCCGCGGTGATGGACGCGTCCGCCGCGTCGTTGCCGGCGCCCGCGCGGCAGCAGCTGGGCCAGCGCCTGGACGCGCTGTACCGCCGCGATGCGCAGGCGATGGCGCAGCTGGAAGCGCAGTTGAAGACGCAGGGCCGGTTGCCCGAAGGCAGCCTGTCCGCGCGCCTGCAGCGGCCGGGCGGCGACGCGCCGGCGCCGGGCGCGGTGGCGCCCGCGGCCGCGGCCGAGCCCGCAACGGCGGACGCGAAGCGGCCTGCGGGCGGCAAGGCCGACGGATCCAGGCCGGCGGCCGCGACGCCGCGCGCCGCGGCGGCCGGCGCGGCAGCCGCGCCCGCGCCCGGCGCCGACGACGAACCGCTGCCGCCGGTGCCCACCGGCCCGGATCCGTGTGGCGGCGCGGCGCTGCCCGGACGCGGCAAGGCCTGCTTCGACATGCTCGGCCAGCAGCGCGGGCCGATGCTGGTGGTGGTGCCGGGCGTGGCCGGCGGCAAGCCGTACGCGCTGTCGCGCGCGGAAGTGGCGGTGTCGGACTTCAACCTGTTCTGCCAGGCCACAGGCAAGTGCACCGCGCAGCCGGCCGGCGATGCCGAGCTGGCGCGCGCGCCGGTGCGCAACATCAGCCTGACCCAGGCCAGGGCGTACCTGCGTTGGCTCACCATCGGCAGCGGCGGCTGGCGCTACCGCCTGCCCACCGACGCCGAGTGGCAGCACGCCGCGCAGGCCGGCGCCGACTGGCGCCAGGCCGAGGACAGCAACTGCGTGCCGCCGAGCGCCAGCGCCGGCGACGCCGCGCGCGCGCCGGTGTCCGCGCGCGGCCGCGACGCCAATCCCTGGGGGCTGGTGAACGTCACCGGCAACGTATGGGAATGGGTGTCCAGCGGCGGCGGGGTGCAGGCGCGCGGCGGCAGTTTCGCCAGTTACTGGTCCGACTGCACGGTGCAGGCGCGCCGCGCCGACAACGGTTCGGCGCAGGCGGACGTGGGCCTGCGCGTGCTGCGGGAACTGCCATGAACGATGCCCAGCAGCGGGCCAACGCGCAATTGCACGCGCTGGCCGAGGCGTACCAGCACGGCCGCATCGGCCGCGACGAATACCGCGCGCGCCGGCGCAACGTGCTGGCCGCCGTGCGCGGCGGCGCGCAGGGCATCACCCACCGCAACGCGCTGCGGCCGGCCGTCCCGCCGGCGCACGCCGGGCACGAGCCGCTGCCGCTGCTGCTGGCCGCCGCGCCCGCGCGCCGGCGCCGGTTCGGATGGCTGCTGTTGGGCCTGGCGCTATTGCTGGCCTTGCTGCTGCTGCTACTCTTCGCAGACGCAACGCCCACGCTCGCCGGGCGTTCGGAAGCGGCCGCCGTCCCCGGCACGTTCGCCCACCGTTCCGCCCGGTTCCCGGCGGCAACGCAGGCAACCGCCGGCGGAGACGACGCACGACAGGGATCGGGTTCGGGGGAAATCGCATGCGCATGACGTGTCTGGCCGCGGCCGTGTCCGCGTGGCTCGCTGCCGCGCCGGTGTGGGCGCAGGCGCCCGCCGGTGCCGATGCCGGCGCCGCCGCGGCGCTGCCGCCGCTGAAGGACCGCGACAGCGGCGAGGCGGTCGCCCTGCAGGTGCGCGGCTTCCGCGTGCGCGACGTCGGCGAGCACCCGCAGGCCGGCATCACCCCGGCCACGGTGCAGGCGCTGGCCGACGCGCAGTTCCAGGCCCTGGCGCAGGGCCAGCCCGCGGTGGCGTTGCGCTTCGAGCAGCTGCAGGCGGTGGCCGATGCCATCACCCGCTTCTACCGCCTGTCCGGCTTCATCGTAAGCACCGCCTACCTGCCGGCGCAGACGCCGGGCCCGGCGCAGATCGTGGAGATCCGCGTGCTCGAAGGCCGCGTCGGCCAGGTCGAGGTCAAGGGCGCGTCGCGCTACCGCAACGGCACCCTGGCCGCGCCGCTGCGGCCGCTGCACGGGCGGCCGCTGCGCAAGCAGGAGGTGGACAGCGCGCTGCTGTATCTGCGCGACCTGCCGGGCGTGTCGGTGTCCTCGGTGCTGCAGCCGGGCAAGCACGAGGGCGAGACCGACGTGCTGCTGGTCGCCAGCGAGGCGCCGCGGCCATATGCGATCAGCGTGGGCGGCAACAACTACGGCACCGAGCTGACCGGCCGCTACCGCGCCCAGGCCGGCATCGCCTGGAACAGCCCGCTCGGCCTGGGCGACGTGTTCTCCGCCAGCTACGCCTATGCGCTGGACCCGCGGCAGAGCCGGATCGGCGCGCTGTCCTACGCGCTGCCGGTGCCGGCGGTGCCCGGGCTGGGCGCGGTGGTCGGCGCCAGCCGCAGCGAACTGGAAGTGCGCAACGGCGTGTTCGCCGCGCTCGGCCTGCAGGGTCCGACCTCGGTGGCCTATGCCGGCGGCGACTGGAAGTTCGTCAACCGCGAGAACCTGCAGTGGCAGGCGTCGGCGCGCTACCTGCGCGAGCAGTCGCGGCTCAGCGCGATGGGCATGCAGCTGTCCAACCAGAAATTCGACGTGGTCGAACTGGGCGCGGCGATGCGCCGCACCGACCTGCGCTGGCGCGGCATCGATCTGCTGCAGCTGAGCCTGCGCCAGTCGCTGAAGGACCGCTCCGAGGCGCCGGACCTGGTCAGCCCGCAGCACGACCGCCACTTCACGATCGCGCGGCTGGGCTATACGCGCATGCAGTACCTCAGCCGCACCCAGCGCCTGTACTTCAAGCTCAACGGCCAGTACAGCGACGACGCGCTGACCCCGATGGAGCAGTTCGCGGTGGGCGGCCCGGACAGCGTGCGCGCCTACCCGGTGTCCGACGCGCTCGGCGACCGCGGCTACTACGCCGCGCTGGAATACCACGTCGACGCGCCGGGCTTCGCCGATGCCGCCTCGCCGTTCAACGGCCGGCCGTGGCGCGAGGTGCTGGAGCTGGATGTGTTCGCCGACCACGCGCGGGTGTATCCGGCCGGCGGCAACCGCGTGCTGGCGCCGGCGGTGGAAACCTTCGACGGCGCCGGGGTCGGCGCCACCTTGCGCCTGCCGCAGTTCAAGAACTTCGAGCTGCGGCTCAGCGCATCGCGTCCGACCGGCGGGCGCGATGCGTCCGACGGACGCGACGTCCGCTACTACTCGCGCTTCGGTTTCACCTTCTGAGGGATACGCGCATGCCTGCCATCGCCCACGCTTCGACCGCCGCCCGTGCCGCACGCACCCGCACGCCGCGGCACTCGCCGCTCGCGCTGGCATTGGCGGCCACGCTCGCCATCATGGCGCCCGGCGCCGCGCCGGCGCAGGTCGCCAACACCCAACTGCCGACCGGCGGCAGCGTCGTCGGCGGCGCCGGCATGATCAATCCGCCCAACAACCTCGATAACACCCTGACCATCGACCAGAGCTCGAGCCGGATGGCGCTGACCTGGAGCGCGTTCGACATCGGCTCGGCGGCCACGGTGACGTTCAACCAGCCGTCCAGCAGCGCCGCGGTGCTCAACCTGGTGCAAGGCGGCGAACCCACGCAGATCTTCGGCAATCTCAACGCCAACGGCCAGGTGTTCCTGATCAACCGCGAAGGGGTGATCTTCGGCAGCACCGCGCAGATCAACGTCGGCGGGCTGGTGGCCAGCACCCTGGGCATCAGCGCCTCCGACTTCATGAGCGGCAACGACACGCTCGATGCCGGCGGCACCATGGTCGCGCTGATGTCCAACAGCGGCACCATCAACGCCGCCGCCGGCGCGGTCGACCTGATCGGCGGCAAGGTGGTCAACAGCGGCACCATCACCGCCAGCGCCGGCAACATCAACCTGGTCGGCGCCGACAAGGTCACCCTGACCTTCGAAAGCGGCGGCTTCGGCGTCGTCGTCGACAAGGCCTTGCAGATGCAGCTGGACACGCTGGCGGTGGACAACAGCGGCACCCTCAGCGCGCCCGGCGGCATCGTCACGCTGCAGGCGCGCGCGGCGCAGGGCCTGTTCGACCAGTTGGTCAACAACAGCGGGATTGTCACCGCCGCGGCCCTCGGCAACGGCAGCGACGGCAGCGTGTCGCTGATCGCCAACGGCGCCGGCCAGCTCGGCATCGGCGGCAGCGGCAGCATCGACGTGGGCAGCGGCGCGATCACCATCGGCACCGACAGCAGCGTGCAGCAGAGCGGCGTCTATACCGCCGGCACCCTGGGCGGCAGCATCGGTGGCGATGCCGGCTTCACCGGCAACAACCGCATCGCCGCACTCGGCAGCCTGGATGTAGGGGGCAACCTGGGCCTGTCCAACACCATCGGCCTGGGGCAATCCGGCGCGCTGACCGTCGCCGGCAGCAGCAGCTTCGCGCTGGGCAGCCATGCGCTCACCCTGGACGCCGCCGGCAACGACTTCGGGCAGGCGGTCAGCCTGAGCAGCGGCAGCGCCACGATCAGCGACAGCGGCGAACTGATCCTGGGCACGCTGGCCACCGGCAATCTCACCGCCACCAGCAGCGGCGCCTTGAACCTGGGCAGCGGCAGCGTGACCGGCACCCTGTCCGCGACCAGCAACGGCGGCGCGATCGGCCAGTCCGCGAGCAATTCGCTGACCGTCACTGGCACCAGCATCCTCGACGCCGGCAGCGGCTCGATCGCCCTGGAACGCCCCGCCAACGATTTCGGCGGCGCCGTGTCGCTGACCGGCAGCGGTATCGCCCTGGCCGACGCCAACGCCCTGACCATCGCCGCGTTGACCCTGGGCAGCAACAGCGCGCTGTCGCTGAGCGCTGGCGGCGCGCTGACGCTGCCGGGCAGCGCGATCGACACCGGCAGCGCCGATCTGAGCCTGGCCGCCCATGGCGCCGCGCTGAGCACCGCCGGCGACCTGCGCGGACGCAACGTCACATTGAGCGCCCGCGACGGCCTGACGCTCGGCCATGACATCACCACCACGGGCAGCGGCACGCTGCAGTTGAGCAGCGCGGCCGGGGCCATCCAGCAGGCCGGCGGCGTGCTGGACGTCGGCGGCGCGGCGATCGTCAACGCAGGCGGCAACCCGATCCTCCTGGACCGCGCCGGCAACGAGTTCCGCGCCGGGGTCAGCTTGACCGGTACCGGCATCACCGTGGTGGATCAGAGCGATCTCGTCGTCTCGGCGTTGAGCAGCGGCAGCAACGGCGCGATCTCGCTCACCGCCGGCGGCGCCCTGACGCTGCCGGCGCAGGCGATCGATACCGGGACCGCCGACCTCGCCCTGCAGGCCAACGGCGGCGCGCTCGGCATCACCGACGCGCTGTCCGGCCGCAACATCGCGCTGACCGGGCGCGACGGCGTGAGCTTGGCGGGCGGCGTGACCAGCACCGGCACGCTCGCGGTGACCAGCAGCGGCGGTTCGATCCGGCAGGACGGCGGCGCAATCGACGCCGCCGGTGCCGCCACCCTCACCGCCGCCGGCGCGATCGAGCTGGACGCTCCCGGCAACGACTTCCGCGACACGGTCAGCCTTGCCGGTACCGGCATCGAGGTGGTCGCGCGCAACGATCTGAACGTGGCCTCGCTCACCAGCGGCAGCAACGGCGCGCTCTGGCTGCAGGCCGGCGGCACGTTGACGCTGCCGACGGCCGCCATCGGCACCGGCAGCGGCGACTTGACCCTGATCAGTGGCGACGGCCTGAACATCGTCGCGGCGCTGTCCGGCCACAACGTCCGCCTGACCGGCGGTGGCGGCATCAGCCTGGGCGCCGATGTCGATGCCGGCGGCACGCTCGCACTGACCAGCAGCGACCACGACATCGTGCAGAGCGCAGGGGCGCTCACGGCCGACGGCATCAGCACCATCAACGCCGGCACCGGCGCGATCGGCCTGGCCAACGGCAACGACTTCCGCTCGGCCGTGGACCTGACCGGCGGCGACGTGACGATCGCCGACCGCAACGCGCTGACGCTGGGCACGCTGTCCACCGGCACTCTCACCGTCGCCAGCAACGGCGCCCTTAACCTGGGCGGCGGCACGGTGACCGGCGCGCTGGACGCGGACAGCAACGGTGGCGCGATCACCCAGGCGGCCGCATTGACGGTCGGCGGCAGCGCCGATATCGACGCCGGCAGCGGCGACATCACCCTGGACAAGGCCAACGCGTTCCAGGACACGGTCGGCCTGACCGGCACCGACGCGGTGCTGGTGAACAGCGGCGCGCTCACGCTGGCGGCCAGCACCCTCGGCGGCCGCCTCGACATCGACGCCAACGGCGCCATCGGCCAGAGCGGCGCCTTGCGCGTGACCGGCGCCAGCCGCTTCCAGGCGCACGGCAACGCGATCGGCCTGGCCGGCCCCGGCAACGATTTCCAGGGCGCGGTGAGCCTGGCCGGCGGCGGCGTGCAGATCGCCGCCGCCGGCGATCTGGAACTCGGCACGCTGGCCACCGGCGCGCTCGCCGCGACCAGCCATGGCGCGCTGAACCTGGGCAGCGGCACGGTCGGCGGCGCGCTGGACGCGCGCAGCAACGGCGGCGCGATCACCCAGTCCGTCGCCACCGCGCTCACCGTCAACGGCACCAGCACCCTCGACGCCGGCGGCGGCGCGATCGCGCTGGCCAACACGGGCAACGACTTCGGCGGCGCGGTGGACCTCACCGGCAACGGCATCCAGCTCGCCGACCGCAACGACCTGGACATCGCCGCGCTGCGCAACGGCAACGATGGCCGCATCACGCTGCTCGCCGACGGTTCGCTGCGCCTGCCGGCCGGCGCGATCGCCACCGGCAGCGGCGACCTGAGCCTGGTCGCGCGCAACGGCGCGCTGCATCTGGGCGGCGCGCTGAGCGGACGCAACCTGACCCTGGGCAGCGGCAGCGCCCTGATCCTGACCAGCGACGTCGCCGCGACCGGCGACCTGCTGCTGACCACTGCCAACGCGACGCTCGGCCAGGCGAACGCCGCGCTGACCGTCGGCGGCGCCACCACCGTGGCGACCGGCAGCGGCGCGATCGCGTTGACCGATGCCGGCAACCACTTCGCCGGCACCGTGGACATCGCCGGCGGCGCGGTGCAGCTGCGCGGCAGCGGCGCGCTGACCCTGGGCAACCTTTCGGTCGACAGCCTGGACGTGACCAGCGGCGGCATCCTCGGCCTGGGCCAGGGCCGCGTGCGCGGCGCATTGCAGGCCGACAGCGGCAATGCCGCGATCGGCCAGAGCGGCGCGCTGCGCGTGGACGGCGATGCGGCCCTGGTGGCCGGCAGCGGCGCGATCACCCTTGACCAGGCCAACCGCTTTGCCGGCACACTGTCGCTCACCGGCGGCGACACCCGCATCCGCGCAGTGGACGGGTTGAGCCTGGGGACGTCGAACGTCGCCGCGCTGCAGCTCAGCAGCGGCGGCGCGCTGCGCCAGCTGGACGCGTTGACGGTGACCGGCGACGCGGCGATCGACGCCGGCAGCGGCGCGATCGCGCTGGACGCGGCCGGCAACGACTTCCAAGGCACCGTGGCGCTGGCCGGCGGCAGCGCCCGTATCCGCGACGCCAATGCGCTGGCGCTGGGCACGCTGGCCGTGGATGCGCTGGATGTCGCCAACCGCGGCGCGCTGACCCTGGGCGCGGGCAGTGTCGCCGGCAACCTCGTCGCCGACAGCGGCGGCGGCGCGGTGACGCAGCGCGGCGCGTTGCGGGTGGACGGCAGCGCCACGATCAACAGCGGCGCCGCGGCGATCGCGCTGGACGATGCCGGCAACGATTTCCAGGGCGAGGTGAACCTCGCCGGCGGCGCCGCCCACGTGCGCGATCGCAATGCGCTGGCCTTGGGCAGCGTGGCCGTCGCGGCGTTGACCGCGACCAGCAACGGCGCCTTGTCGCTGGGGCAGGGCAGCATCGGCGGCGATCTGGTCGCGCGCAGCGATGGCGCCGCTGCCGCCGCGTCCGGCCTCGCCACGGCATCGGCCGCCACGCCGGCGGCGAGCGGCGGCGACATCGGCCAGCGCGGCGCGCTGAGCGTCGCCGGCAGCGCCACGCTCGACGCCGGCAGCGGCGCGATCGCGCTCACCGAAGCCGGCAACGATTTCCAGGGGACGGTGCTGGCCCGCGGCGGCGCCATCGCCATTGCCGACCGCAACGACCTGGCGGTGGCGGCGCAGGCCGGCGGCGCGCTGGCGCTGAGCGCGGGCGGCGCGTTGCGCACGGCCGGCGCGTCCAGCGGCAGCGGCATCGCGCTCGGCGCCGGCGGCGACCTGGAGCTGGGCCACGACGTTACCAGCAGCGGTGCGCTGCAGCTGCGCAGCGGCGGCGCGATCACCCAGACGGGCGGCGTACTGAGTGCCGCGTCGCTGAGCGGGAGCGCCGGCGGCGCGACCCGCCTCGACGGCGCCAACGCGATCGCCGCGCTCGGCGAGTTCGGCGCCACGCAGCTGAGCCTGCGTACCCTCGGCGACCTGACCGTCGCCGGCCCGGTCACGGTCGGCGACGCGCTGCGCCTGAGCGCCGGCGGCGACCTGGCGATCGACGGCGCGCTCGGCGCCAGCAGCGTGTGGCTGCAGGCCGGCGGCGACCTCGGCCAGGGCGGTGGCGGGCGCATCAGCGCCGCCACCCTCAGCGGCAGCGTCGGCGGCAGCACCCGCCTGGGCGGGCGCGACGCCTTCGTCGACAACCGCATCGGCACCCTGGGCAACTTCGCCTCGCCCGGCGGCTTCAGCCTGAGCAACGGCCAGAGCCTGACCCTGTCGGCGCTCGACGGCAGCGCCTACACCGTCAATGCCGGCACCTCGGCGCTGTACCTGGGCGTGCTCGGCGACCTGCTGCAGGCCGATACCACGTGGCTGTACGACGGCGCCGGGGTGTTCTCGGCCAGCGGCCGCATCGGCACCGCCGCCAACCCGATCTACGTGCGGGGCGTGCACAACCAGACCGTCGCGGCGATCGGCCTGCCGCCGGCGTACTTCTACGCGCTGCGCGCCGACGGCGCGCTGCTCGGCGTGGACGGCGAATCGGGCATCAACGTGCCTACCTCCGCCTTCGCCAGCCGCGCGCAGAGTTCCAGCAACCGTACCGTCGCCTACGTCGACCTGGGCGCGGCCAACGCCCCCTATCGCGCGTTCGGCCTGGTCAAGCCGGGCATCCGCCTGCCCGCCGACCAGCAGCCGGCCTGCGATCCGGACGATCCGGATGCGCAGTGCGAGCAGGAATGAGCGCTCCGCCGCCGCGCTGTTTCCCCGCCGGCATGGCGCCATGCCCTGCCGGCCGACACCGTCCCCGGAGTGACAGCGCATGACCACCGAACAGACCCTCGAGGCGCTGCTGGCGCCGATCGCCGACGACGCCCCGTCCGGCCCTGACCTGGAGTACGACCCGGAGTTCCTGGCGCTGGACCGCGCCGCGGCGAACAAGGCCGAGCGCGCGGTCGGCGACAGCGTGATCGCCGCCGAGGAACCGGACTGGGACAAGGTGCAGACGCTGGCGCTGGCGCTGTTCCGCCGCACCCAGGACCTGCGCGTGGCCAGCCACCTGTGCGCGGCGTGGCTGCGCCTGCGCGGGCTGCCGGGCTGGGCCGACGGCCTGGCGCTGGTCCACGCGCTGCTGGCGCAGCGCTGGGACAGCGTGCACCCGCAGCTGGATGCCGACGACGACGACGATCCCACCGCGCGGGTCAACGCGGTGGTCGGCCTGGGCGACCCGCTCGGCCTGCTCGGCGCGCTGCGCGCCACCCCGTTCGTGCAGTCGCCGCGGCTCGGCCGCTTCAGCCTGCGCGACCTGCGCGTGGCCAACGGCACGCTGAAGCTGGCCGGCGAGGGCGGCGCATCGCTGGCGGAGATCGAGGCGTGCTGCCTGGACTGCCCGCAGCAGGCGCTGGGCCAGACCGTGGCCGCGGTACAGCAGGCGCTGCAGCAGGCGCGCGAAATCGACGCATTGTTCGCCGAGCGCATCGGCACCGCCGCGCCCGACCTCAAGCCGCTGCTGGCCGACCTGCGCGACCTGGAGCGCTTCCTGCTGCCGCAATGGACCGCGCGCGACGGCGCCGCGGCGGCCGAAGCGGGAGCCGATGCCGATGCCGACGCAGCCGGCGCGGACGCCGGCACCGCCGTGGCGGCAGCGGCCGGCAATGCGCGCATCGCCGGTCCCGACGACGTGATGCGGCGTCTGGACGAGATCTGCGCCTATTACGCCAGCCACGAACCCTCCAGCCCGGTGCCGCTGCTGCTGCGCCGCGCGCAGCGGCTGGTCGGGCGCAACTTCCTGGACCTGCTGAAGGAGCTGGCGCCGGCCGGCGTCACCGAACTGCAGCACGTGGCCGGCGTCCGCGACGAGGACGCGTAGCGGCCGACTTGTGCGTCGCGCCTGGCGCGATGGCCCAGGCCGCGGGCAGGCACTCAAGCGGCTGGCCCGCCCAGGCGCTCCGCGCCGCCGCCGGCGGGCGCCGGCGATCGGAGCTTCGTGGGGGCTACCGACGGCTCTGACTGATCACGCCCACGGGCCGGGACGGGCGGACCCTCGCCTCCGATCGTCGCGTCCAGCGAACTTCATCCGAGCCGTCCCCAAGCGGGCGGTCGGCACGCAGCACCTGTAGGAGGGGCTTCAGCCCCGACAGATGGCGTCCGCAGCCAGAGATGTCCATCCCGCCGGTCGCGGCTGAAGCCGCTCCTACAGGGGGCTCGCTGCTACCGGCACCGTCTTGCGAAGAACTCCGGTCAGGGACCACTAGCCCCGCCGTCGCCCGACATCGGCCAGGCCCAAATCCACTGCACGGCGCTTGCAAAGCCCCCAAACCAGGCAATGCTGAAATCGAGTCCCGAGTCCCGAGTCCCGAGTCCCGAAACCCGAAACCCCGGCCTCACCAGCTATACAACTTCCAATACACCGGCGACACGTTGTCCTTGTTGCCGTCCATGTGGCCGTCGCCGTTCTGGTCGTACAGGTAGTACGCCGGGCCGCGCGACGGGGTCACCTTGACCATGCGCAGCTGGCCGGCCACGCGGTATTCCTCCACGGTGTCGCCGTTGTCCATCGTGCGGCTGAACACCTCCGCGCCGCTCACGTCCACCGGCGCGCCGTCGGGGCCGACGCCGCTCGTGGCGCAGCCGGCCAGCAGCAACAGCGGCAGCAACATCAGGGCTTTCATCGCGTTCTCCAGCAGCCAGTTCGTGGCCTGCGATTATGCGCCGCGCCGCCGCATTCGGTGCGCGAAGGGCGGCAGCGTAGAATCGGCCGATGAGCCGATTAGTCCTGATCGACGGGTCCAGCTACCTGTACCGCGCGTTCCACGCGCTTCCGCCGCTGACCAACGCGGCCGGTGAACCCACCGGCGCGCTGTTCGGCGTAGTCAACATGCTGCGTGCGACCTTGAAGGAGCGCCCGGAGTACGTGGCCTTCGTGGTCGATGCGCCAGGCAAGACCTTCCGCGACGACCTGTACCCGCAGTACAAGGCCAACCGCCCGCCGATGCCCGAGGAGCTGCGTGCCCAGGTCGAGCCGATGTGCCAGATCGTGCACGCGCTGGGCATCACCATCCTGCGCGAGAACGGGGTCGAGGCCGACGACGTGATCGGCACCCTGGCGCTGCAGGGTTGCAGCGACGGCCTGGACGTGACCATTTCCACCGGCGACAAGGACTTCGCCCAGCTGGTGCGCCCGGGCGTGCAGCTGGTCAACACGATGAGCGGCAGCCGCATGGACTCCGACGCCACGGTGATGGAGAAGTTCGGCGTGTGGCCGAGCCAGATCGTCGACCTGCTGGCACTGATGGGCGATGCCATCGACAACGTCCCCGGCGTGGACAAGTGCGGGCCCAAGACCGCGGCCAAATGGCTGGCCGAATACGGCTCGCTGGACGGGGTGATGGCCAACGCCGACGCGATCAAGGGCAAGATCGGCGAGAACCTGCGCGCGGCGCTGGCGCGGCTGCCGCTGAACCGGGAGCTGGTCACGATCAAGACCGACGTGGCGCTGCCCGGCGGCCCGCGCACGCTGGGCCTGCGCGAGCAGGACCCGGAGCAGCTGCGCGGCCTGTACCAGCGCTACGGCTTCACCCAGGCGCTGCGCGACCTGGACGGCGGCATCGCCGCCCCGGGCGGGGCGATCGGGGGCGCGCCCAGCCTGCGCGGCACCGCCGCCGGCTACGCGCGCGCCGCCGCGCCCATCGACGAAACCCTGGACCCGGCGCTGGCGGCCAAGGGCGACTACACCGCGATCGTGACCCCGGCGCAGTTCGAGGACCTGCTCGATCGCCTGCGCGCGGCCGACAGCTTCGCCTTCGACACCGAGACCGACGCGCTGGACGCGATGCGCGCCAACCTGGTCGGGCTCAGCTTCGCCACCGAGCCCGGCCGCGCCGACTACCTGCCGCTGGGCCACGACTACCCCGGCGCGCCGGTGCAGCTGGACCTGGCGCTGGCGCTGGCGTCGCTGAAACCGCTGCTGGAGGACTCGGCCAAGCGCAAGATCGGCCAGCACGGCAAGTACGACCTGCACGTGCTGCGCCGCCACGGCGTGCTCGTGCGCGGCTACGCCGAGGACACCATGCTGGAGAGCTTCGTGCTCAATTCCACCGCCAGCCGCCACGACATGGACTCGCTGGCGCGGCGCTACCTGGGCTACGACACGGTCAAGTACGAGGACGTGGCCGGCAAGGGCGCCAAGCAGATCGCGTTCTCGCAGGTGGCCATCGACGACGCCACCGGCTACGCCGCCGAGGACGCCGACATCACCCTGCGCCTGCACCGCGCGCTGTCCGCGCAGCTGGAGGTCGAGCCGGCGCTGGCCAAGGTCTACCGCGAGATCGAGATGCCGCTGGTGCAGGTGCTCACCCGCATCGAGGCCAACGGCGTCAGCGTGGACATGGCCGAACTGCGCAAGCAGAGCCAGGACCTGAGCCAGCGCATGCTCGCCGCGCAGCAGAAGGCCACCGCGCTGGCCGGGCGCACCTTCAACCTGGATTCGCCCAAGCAGCTGCAGGCGGTGCTGTTCGACGAACTGAAGCTGCCGGCGCTGCTGAAGACCCCCAAGGGCCAGCCCAGCACCAACGAAGAGGCGCTGGAGGCGATCGCCGCCGAGCACGAGCTGCCGCGGGTGATCCTGGAGTACCGCGGCCTGGCCAAGCTGCGCAGCACCTACACCGACAAGCTGCCGGAGATGATCAACCTCGACACCGGCCGCGTGCACACCAGCTACCACCAGGCCGGCGCGGCCACCGGGCGGTTGTCCTCGTCCGATCCGAACCTGCAGAACATCCCGATCCGCACCGAGGACGGCCGCCGCATCCGCCGCGCCTTCATCGCCCCGCCCGGGCGCAAGCTGATCGCCTGCGACTACTCGCAGATCGAACTGCGGATCATGGCCCACCTGTCCGAGGACGCGGGCCTGCTGCGCGCCTTCGGCGCCGGCGTGGACGTGCACCGCGCCACCGCCGCCGAGGTGTTCGGGCGCAAGCTGGAGGAGGTCACGCCGAACGAGCGCCGGGCCGCCAAGGCGATCAACTTCGGCCTGATGTACGGCATGAGCGCGTTCGGCCTGGCCCGCAACCTGGGCATCGGCCGCGGCGAGGCGCAGGACTACGTGGCGCTGTACTTCAGCCGCTACCCGGGCGTGCGCGACTTCATGGAGCGCATGCGCGAGCAGGCGCGCACCCAGGGCTACGTGGAAACCCTGTTCGGCCGCCGGCTGTACCTGAACGACATCAACGCCAAGCAGCAAGGGCTGCGCGCCGGCGCCGAGCGCGCGGCGATCAACGCGCCGATGCAGGGCACCGCCGCGGACATCATCAAGCGCGCGATGGTCACCGTGGACGCCTGGCTGGAGCCGCACCGCGCGCGCGCGCTGATGATCCTGCAGGTGCACGACGAACTGGTGTTCGAGGCCGACGCCGACTTCGTCGACACGCTGCTGCCCGAGGTGACCCGGCTGATGGCCGGCGCCGCCGAACTGAAGGTGCCGCTGGTGGTGGACAGCGGCGTCGGCGACAACTGGGACGAGGCGCATTAGCCCGGAGTGGGAATGGGACGCCGGGAATGGGAATGGGGAAGCGCTGGTTCCCTTGCCGTTCTAGGCTCTAGTGCGTGCAGGCGTGCACGCGATCTCCTGCTGGCTCGCTCAGGAGCGCGCGTGGCTGGCGGAGCGCCAAGCGGGAGGTCCGTGTCGAGCTGAACTGCAACGTTCGGCTGGATCGCTAGGCGCGTTCATCCCGATGAGAGGCCGAGCGTTAATCCATTCATGCTGGCGTGGCAGGATGCGAAGCGCGAACACGGCGCCGGGCGTCAGCGGCGAATCGTTTCAGACGAAAAGTGCGCTACATCCCGCGAGCGCATCGCCAATGGATAGGCCGGTCACTGGACGTTGCTGCGGCGGATCCCGATAAATCGTTGTTCGGTGCACAGAAAAGCCAGCAATAAAGCACTGATTTTTGGAACCTTGCGTTGCATCGAGTTTCGGGAATGAATCCGTCCTTAATCCGACAAATTTTTAACCGAAATCTTCACGAACTAGCAAGGTGGGAAGTGGTCATATAGCTCGCGACAGGCGCAATACCTGTCGCGGATCTCCTCCCATCCCCTGGAGTAGATCTAGGAACGGCGACTCCTCCCCAAGTCTCCGTTCCCTGGCCCCGCCGACCTCCCCCTGGTCCGCGGGGCTTTTTATTTTCCGCGCCTGAAACATACGGCCGCATGCACGCCGCCATTCCCGGATGCGGCGTTCCACCCCAACGCAGACGCAACGTCGATGCGCGGACGCTGCGGCGACGCATTACAGTGCGCCGATTCACCAAACTAAACGAGTGCAGGACATGTCCGACCTGTTCCATCTGTCGATGCCGTGGTGGGAGTTCGTCCTGCGCGCGGTGGTGGTGTACGTGATGGTGCTGACGATGGTGCGGGTCTCGGGCAAGCGCGCGATGGGCCAGCTGACGCCGTTCGACATGCTGCTGATCGTGCTGCTCGGCAACGCGGTGCAGAACGCGCTGCTCGGCGAGGACACCTCGCTGGGCGGCGGCCTGCTGCTGGCGGCCACGCTGATCGCGCTGAACTTCGCCGTCGGCCTGCTGACCTCGCGCAGCGAGCGCCTGGAGCGCCTGATCGAGGGCGAGCCGATCGTGCTGGCGCGCGATGGCCACGTGTTCCGCGACGTGCTCCGCCGCGAGCTGGTCAGCCGCGCCGACTTCGAGGCCGCGATGCGCCAGCAGGGCTGCCCCGGCATCGACAACGTGCGCCTGGCGCTGCTGGAGACCAACGGCCACATCACCATCTCGACCAGCAGGGACGGCTGAGCGGGGGAGGCAATGGGCGGCACGGGACCAGCCGCCGGGTCGGCCGGATGCGCGAGGCTCCGCCCGTACCCTCATCCGGCCCTGCGGGCCACCTTCTCCCGGTGGGAGAAGGGAGCAGCCGCAGCCCGCTTTAGCCCCTCTCCCACCGGGAGAGGGTTGGGGTGAGGGTACGGCGGCCAGCGCCCAGCCGGACTAGGTGCACCAGGCTCCGCCCGCACCCTCATCCGGCCCTTCGGGCCACCTTCTCCCGGTGGGAGAAGGGAGAAGCCGCGGCCCGCTTTAGCCCCTCTCCCACCGGGAGAGGGGTTGGGGTGAGGGTCCGGCGGCCAGGCCCCAGCCGGACTAGGTGCACCAGGCTTCGCCCGCACCCCCATCCGGCCCTTCGGGCCACCTTCTCCCGGTGGGAGAAGGGAGAAGCCGCAGCCCGCTTTAGTCCCTCTCCCACCGGGAGAGGGGTTGGGGTGAGGGTACGGCGGCCAGGCCCCAGCCGGACTAGGTGCACCAGGCTCCGCCCGCACCCTCATCCGGCCCTTCGGGCCACCTTCTCCCGCCGGGGAGAAGGAAGAGGCCGCAGCCTGCCTTAGCCCCTCTCCCACCGGGAGAGGGGTTGGGGTGAGGGTACGGCGGCCAGCGCCCAGCCGGACTAGGTGCACCAGGCTTCGCCCGCACCCTCATCCGGCCCTTCGGGCCACCTTCTCCGGTGGGAGAAGGGAGAAGCCGCAGCCTGCCTTAGCCCCTCTCCCACCGGGAGAGGGGTTGGGGTGAGGGTACGGCCACCGCCACGCTACCCGCGCACCCCGACCGGCTGCTCGAGCTGGTACAGCGCGTCGTCGATCTCGTCGAGCTTGCCGGCCAGCAGCTGCCGCGCATCGTGCAGGCCGCGGTTGTAGAAGTGCGTGCCGATCTGCCCGGCAACGAAGTCGAGCAGGAGCCCGGCCTCGAAACTGCCGATCTCCTGCTGCAGTTCCTCGCGCAGGTAGCGCTGCAGCGCCTCGGCGGCCTGCGCCTTGTGCTCGCGGTCCAGCGTACCCGGCGGCGGTGATGCGCCCCGTGCCCGGCTCATGCCAGCCAATCGCGCGGCACCAGGTAGTCGGCCAGCCGCGCCTCGGCGCTGCCGGGTTCGGGCTGGAAGCCGTATTCCCAGCGCACCCGCGGCGGCAGGCTCATCAGGATGCTCTCGCTGCGCCCGCCGCTCTGCAACCCGAACAGGGTGCCGCGGTCGTAGACCAGGTTGAACTCGACGTAGCGCCCGCGGCGGTACAGCTGGAACTCGCGCTCGCGCTCGCCCCACGGCAGCGCGCGGCGGCGCTCGACGAGGGGCAGGTAGGCGTCGAGGAAGCCGTCGCCGACCGCGCGCTGGTAGGCGAAGTCGCGTTCGAAGTCGCCATGCAGGTCGTCGAAGAACAGCCCGCCGACGCCACGGGTCTCGTTGCGGTGCTTGAGGAAGAAGTACTCGTCGCACCAGCGCTTGTGCGCGGCATAGCGGTCCGCGCCGAACGGCGCGCACAGCGCCTGCGCGGTGCGGTGCCAATGGCGCACGTCCTCGTCGAACGGATAGTACGGGGTCAGGTCGAAGCCGCCGCCGAACCACCAGGCCACCGTCTGGCCATCGCGCTCGGCGCGGAAGAAGCGCACGTTGGCATGGGTGGTGGGCAGGTACGGGCTGTGCGGGTGGAACACCAGCGACACGCCGGTGGCGCGCCACGAGGCGCCGGCCAGCTCCGGGCGGTTGGCGCTGGCCGACGGCGGCAGCCGCGTGCCGGACACGTCGGAGAAGCCGATGCCGGCCTGCTCGAACACCGCGCCGTCGCGCAGGATGCGGGTGCGGCCGCCGCCGCCCTCGGCCCGTTGCCACAGGTCCTCGGCGAAGCGGGCGCGGCCGTCCGCGGCCTCGATGGCGGCGCAGATGCGGTCCTGCAGGCCGGTCAGGTAGTCGCGGACGCGGTCGAAGTCGGTCATGGGGGCGATCGGCGGTGCGGGCGGCGAGAGGGCATGCGCCAGGCGCACGCGGCCATTATGGCGTGGCGGCCGCCGCCGGTTCGCCTGCCCGGCGCGGCGCGGCCTGCGGATCGGCGCCATCGCAACGGCTGTCTTCGTTGCGGAAGAACACCGCGAAGCGGTGCTCGCCGTCCAGCCCCAGCAGCAGGTCGGTGCCCAGCGGACGCAGCCGCCATTGCCGCCCGTCGCGCTGGCGCAGCGTGACCTGGCCGTCGGCCAGGCGCGCCTGCCACACCTGGCCGTCATTGCCGCGCACGCTGCCGTCGCGGCGGAATTGCAGGCCGAGCGAATTGCCGATCGGGGCGTGGAAACCGCCGCACGGCAGCTGCGTGGCCGGCGGCGACTGCAGCTGCGCCGCGCTCACCTCGCCCAGCGCGGTGGTGCGCCCGCAGGCCACCGGATCGGACAGCTGGCAGGCCTGTTCCAGCAGCGCCTTCGCGCGCAGGAACTGGCCGTCGTCCCACAGCCGTCCGGCCGCGGCGGTGCATACGTGCGGCGACGCGCTGCGCTGGCACACGGCTTCCGGTTGCGTCGGCGGCAGCGGCGCGGCGCCGGTCCGCGCCGGCGTCCCGGTCGGAGCCGGCGCCGCATCCAGCAGCGCGCGGCAGGCGAACGGCAGCTGCGGCCCGCACAGCGCCGACGCCTGCGCGCGGTCGCCCTGCGCCAGCCGCTGCGCGCAGGTGGGCAGGTCCTGGCGGCATTGCGCGATCGCCGGCGTGGCCGCAGGCGCGGACGGCGCGCAGGGTTCGTTGCCGCCGCCCCGATACACGGTGCCGTCCGGCGCGCGGATCTGCGCCGCGTCGGCCGAGACCGTATAGCGTTCGTTGCGGCCGGTATCCAGGTCGAACAGCTGCAAGGCACCGGGCTCGCGCCGCAGGTGGAAGCGCCGCGGCGAATCCTGCTCCGGTTCCAGCCGCGCGCTGTCCGCGCCGTCCAGGTACAGCGCGTTCTGCCCGCCGTCGGTGTACAGGCCGCACAGGGGGGCGGCCGCAGGCGCGGCGTCGGCGCAGGCGGCGGCGCCCAGCCAGGCCAGCGCGAACAGGCCGGCGCGCGCCGGGGCGTGGCGGAGGGAACGGTACGAGAGCATCGAGAATCCTTTGTCGGCTGGCGCGACGCGCCGGGGGAGAAGGTCAGGCGCGGAACTCGGCGCGGATCGCCGGCCGGTACAGCTGGTACACGATCCAGCCGTGCAAGGCGGCGAAGACCAGTGCGGTGGCCGCGCCGGTGGCCAGGCTGACCACGCGCCCCATCTGCAGTTCGGCCTGCAGCTGCGCGCCTTCGGCGGTCTGCCGGATGGCCTCGGGCAGCAGCCCGTTCATCGTCTCGAAGAACTGCCACAGCAACGGCAGGCTGGCGAAGTTGCCCAGGCCGGTGACGACCAGGAAGGCCACGAAACCCAGTCGCGCCCATTCGCGACGCTGCAGCAGTCCCCAGGCGACGACGCAGAACAGCAGCGCCAGCACCGCCGACAGCACCGACAGCGCGAGCAGGTGGTCCACGCACCATTGCAGCAGCGGCGGCAGCAGCACGCCGATGCGCAGCAGGGTCCGCTCGATCGTCCCGTCGGGCAGCAGCGCCACCAGCCCGGCCTGGCCCAGCGCGTACAGCAGCCATGCCGCGCCGACCAGCAGCGAGATCTTCGCCATCGACGTGATCATCGAACTGCGGGCGACGGGCAGGGGCGGTGGCGGCATCGGCGGTCCTTGCTGGAGGGGCGGTCGGCCGGTGCGCCGGCGCCGCGAACGATCCGCAAGGATAGAGGGCTGGGCGGGCGACGCAAGCGGCAAGGGTGGCGATGGTGGTGGGAGGGGGCTTGGCGCGGTTGGTGTGCGGCACCGGGGAGTTGCGCGGCTTCGCTTGTCGCGACGAATGGCCCGGGGCTAGGCAGAGTCGCTTCTACAAGAGTGAGAAATCGCTGCGGTGGAAGATGGCGTTGAAGGCACGGTCGTAGGAGCGCGAACAGTGATCGAACCGGCCGGTGCACTGTAGGCGGGGCTTCAGCCCCGACGCTGTGCGCAGCCGACAGGTCCGCCACTTCGCTTGTCGCGGCTGAAGCCGCTCCTACAGGGGCTTGCGGGGAGCCGGCCGGGTGCACTGTAGGCGGGGCTTCAGCCCCGACACTGTCCATAGCCGGCAGGTCCGCCGCTTCGCTCGTCGCGACCGAAGCCGCTGCCACAGGCGCAGCCTTCCCGTGGCTCGTCGCGGAGGATGGCCTGGAGCCATCTGCCGCTTCCCCGGCGCGTGCTATTTCAACTGCTGCTCGAACAGCTTCAGCACGCGCTTGTATTCGTCCAGCCACGAGTCGGCGCGGGTGAAGCCGTGCCGCTCCAGCGGGTACGGGGCGAGCTCCCAGTTGTCCTTGCGCAGCTCGATCAGTTTCTGGCTCATGCTCACCGAATCGCGGAAGAACACGTTGTCGTCGATCATGCCGTGGGCGATCAGCAGGTGGTCGCGCAGGCCGTCGGCGTACTCGATCGGCGAGGACACCCGGTACGCCTCCGGGTCAAGCTCCGGGGTGTTGAGGATGTTGGCGGTGTACTCGTGGTTGTACTGGGTCCAGTCGCCGACCGGGCGCAACGCGGCGCCGGCCTTGAACGTGCCGGGCTTGCGGAACAGCGCCATGTAGGTCATGAAGCCGCCGTAGGAGCCGCCATAGATGCCGGCGCGGTCGCGGTCGCCCTGCTTCTGCGCGACCAGCCAGTCCAGCCCGTCCAGGTAGTCGTCCAGCTCCGGATGGCCCATGTTGCGGTAGATCGCGGTGCGCCAGTCGCGGCCGTAGCCGGCGCTGGCGCGGTAGTCCAGGTCCAGCACCACGTAGCCCTTCTGCACCAGCAGGTTGTGGAACATCTGCTCGCGGAAGTACGGCGTGTAGCGCGCCGAGACGTTCTGCAGGTAGCCGGCGCCGTGCACGAACATCACGATCGGGTAGCGTTTGCCCGGCTCGGGCTGCTGCGGGCCGTAGTACTTGCCCCAGATGGTGCCGGCGCCGTGCTTGGACGGCACCTGCACGTACTGCGGCTGGATCCACGGGCGCGCCTTGAATTCGGCGCTGCGGGTGTCGGTGAGCACGCGCGCCTGGCCGCCGGCGGCCGGCAGCACCGCCAGCTGCGGCGGCAGGTAGCTGCCGGAGTAGCGCACCAGCAGCTGCTGGCCGTCCGGCGACAGCGCGAAGTCCTCCACCCCGTCGAGCGCGGTCAGTTCGCTGACCGTATCGCTGTCCAGGTCCAGCTTGCACACCTCGTAGTCGCCCGGCCACGTGCGGTTGCACAGGAAGTAGAAGCCGCGGCCGTCGGCGCTGAGCACCGGTTCGGACACTTCCCAGTCGCCGCGGGTGCGCTGGCGCGGCTTGTCGGTGCCGCGCTGGGTGTACAGGTGCGAATAGCCGGACTGCTCGGACAGCAGCCACAGCGTCTGGTTGTCCGGCAGCCAGCCGAAATCGTTGAAGCTCCAGCCGATCCAGGCCGCATCGGTGAGGCGGTGGCGGGTCTGCAGCGCCGCGCGGTCCAGGTCGACGCTGGCGATCCAGCGGTCCTTGTTGTCGACTGCGCGCAGCAGCACCGCGGCGTTGCGGCCGTCGTCGCTCCAGTGGATCGCCGGGCCGCTGCCGTCGCCGTCGGTCTCCACGCGCAGCGCGCGCGGGCCCTTCAGCGGCTCGCGCTTGGCCGCCTTGCGCAGCTTGGCCAGCGGATCCTGGTCGATGCCGGGCAGGGTGTCGAAGTCGAGCTTGCGCACGCTGCCGGCATGCACGTCCACCAGCCACAGGGTCTGCGCCAGCGGCGCGTTGTGGCCGACGCGGGTGCGGGTTTCCTGGAATTCCTCGTAGCCCGATTCGGTCACGTACTTGGGCATCTTGCCGCCGCGGCCTTCGTCGCCGCCCTTGGCGTGGGTCGCCACCAGCAGGTAGCGGCCGTCCGGCGACAGCGCGCTGTCGTCGATGGCCACGTCCTCGCCCAGGTACACCGGCGCCGGCGCGCGGCTGCTGTCGGCGCGGCGCCAGGCCTGGTCCTGCTTGCGCGCCAGCTCGCGCTGCTCGCGGTCGCGCGCCAGCGTGGCCAGGGTGCGCAGCTGCTGCTCGCGCAGCGCGTCGGGCTTGGGCGTGGCGTCGGGATCGCGCTCGGCCTTCAGCACCGCGGCCTGCATCACGCCGCCGCCGGGCGTCCAGCGGTACCAGTCGTTGCCGGCACGCCACAGCGCGCCGCCGTCGGTGGTGAACTGCGGGCGCGACTCGGCATCGACGCTGCGGGTCAGCTGGGTCAGCGCGCCGCTGCGCAGGTCGCGCAGGAAGATGTCGCCGTTGCGCACGAACAGCATGCGCTGGCGCTGCGCGTCGTAGACCGGGTTGGCCGCGTCCAGGGTGCTGCGCTGGGCATCCTCGACCTGCTGCGCGACGCCGCCGGCGACCGGCTGGCGGAAAGTGTCGCGCACCGGGCTGGCACGGCGCTTGAGCTCGTACTGCACCTGGCGGCCGTCCCAGGCCCACCACGCATTCTCCACCGGCGGCCCGATCCAGTCCGGATCGGCCATCGCCTGTTCGATGGTCAGCGGGGCGGCGTCCTGCGCGGTGGCCAGCGACGGCAGGCAGGACAGGGACAGCAGAAACGCGGGCAGGCACAGACGACGCATCGGGATTCCGGGCAACGGGCAAACCGCGAGCGTAGCAGCCGGCGCGGCGGCGGCGAGTGCGCCGTTGGTCATGGGGGAGCCGGGACTCGGGACTCGGGACTCGGGATTTTCGCAAGTTCGCGGCATTGCTGCTTTTCTGTAGGAGGGGCTTCAGCCCCGACGCTCTACCGGCAAGGCGTCGGGGCTAAATCTCTCCTACAGAAAGCGGCTTGGCTGGAGCCGCAAAAAAGCCGCTTTTTCTAAGAAAAATCTGCACTTTTTTCATCAAATCGCTTGACAGCGATTTGCCCCGGGACAGCATCCTGCCGTCCCGAGTCCCGAGTCCCGAGTCCCGAGTCCCGAGTCCCGAGTCCCGAGTCCCGAGTCCCGAGTCCCGAGTCCCGAGTCCCCGCCCCTGCGACATCCCGTCACGGGCAATTTCACGGCCGTGGCCTAACAATGTGCCTCGGTTCGAGTCTCAGGAAGATGCCATGGACGCATTGCTGCTTTCGCGCATCCAGTTCGGCTTCGTCATCAGCTTCCATGTGCTGTTTCCGGCCTTCACCATCGGCCTGTCGAGCTGGCTGGCGTTCCTGGAATGGCGCTGGCTGCGCACCCGCGACACGGTCTGGCGCGACCTGTACTTCTTCTGGCTGAAGATCTTCGCGGTGTCCTTCGGCATGGGCGTGGTCAGCGGCATCGTGATGAGCTTCCAGTTCGGCACCAACTGGTCGGTGCTCAGCGAACGCGCCGGCAACATCCTCGGCCCGCTGCTCAGCTACGAAGTGCTGACCGCGTTCTTCCTGGAGGCCTCGTTCCTGGGGGTGATGCTGTTCGGCTGGCGCAAGGTGCCGGAGAAGCTGCACTTCCTGTCCACCTGCCTGGTTGCGCTGGGCACGCTGATCTCCACGTTCTGGATCCTGTCGGCCAACAGCTGGCTGCAGACGCCGGCCGGCTACACGATCGTCGACGGCGTGTTCCATCCGGCCAGCTGGCGCGAGGTGATCTTCAATCCGTCGTTCCCGTACCGGCTCACGCACATGGTGCTGGCCGCCTTCATCACCACCTGCTTCGTGATCGGCGGGGTCAGCGGCTGGTACCTGCGCCGCGGCGAGCACCTGGATGCGGCCGCGCGCATGCTGAAGCTGGCGGTGGCGTTCGCCGCGATCGCGGTGCCGCTGCAGATCGCCGCCGGCGATGCGCACGGGCTGAACACGCTCGAGCACCAGCCGATGAAGGTGGCGGCGATGGAGGCGCACTGGCACAACGAGGCGCCGGGCGAAGGCGTGCCGCTGGTGCTGTTCGCGGTGCCCAACGAGGACGCCGAGCGCAACGACTACGAGGTGAAGGTCCCGCGCCTGGGCAGCGTGATCCTGACCCATACGCTGGACGGGCAGATCGCGCCGCTGACCACGGTGCCCAAGGACGAGCGGCCGCCGGTGAAGCCGGTGTTCTACGCGTTCCGGGTGATGGTCGGATTGGGCATGGCAATGCTCCTGCTGGCGTTCGTGTCGCTGTTCTTCTGGTGGCGCGGCACGCTGCTGCGCCGGCGCGGGCTGCACCTGGCGTGGAACGCGATGCTGCCCGCCGGCTTCATCGCCCTGGTCGCCGGCTGGTTCGTCACCGAGATCGGCCGCCAGCCGTACGTGGTCTACGGGCTGCTGCACACGCGCGATGCGGTGAGCGAACTCACGCCGGCGATGGTGTGGGTATCGCTGGGCGTCTACGTGGCGGCCTATGCGGTGGTGTTCGGCTTCGGCAGCTGGTACATCCTGAAGATGCTGCGCAACGGGCCGCTGCCGCACGAGCCGGAGCCGCGCGTGCAGGAAGGCGACAAGACCCCTGCGCGGCCGATCTCCGCGGCCGACGACTACATCGAGGAGACACGCTGATGGACATGGCGACCGTGTTGCCGGTGATCTGGTTCGGGGTGATCGGGTTCGGCGTGCTGATGTACGTGCTGCTGGACGGCTTCGTGCTCGGCCTGGGCATCCTGGCGCCGTTCGCCGAGGACGAAGAGCAGCTCGACCTGATGATGAACACCGCCGCGCCGATCTGGGACGGCAACGAGACCTGGCTGGTGCTCGGCGGCGCCGGGCTGCTGGCCGCGTTCCCGAAGGCGTACGCGGTGGTGCTGTCGGCGCTGTACCTGCCGGTGCTGATGATGCTGATCGCGCTGGTGTTCCGCGGCGTGGCGTTCGAGTTCCGGTTCAAGGCGCATACCTCCAAGTACCTGTGGGGCTGGGCGTTCGCGGCCGGTTCGCTGTGCGCGGCGTTCTGGCAGGGGGTGATCCTGGGCGCGCTGGTGGAGGGCATGCCGCTGCAGGGCGGCAAGTACCTGGGCGGCGTGCTGGGCTGGTTCAGCCCGTTCTCGATGCTGACCGGCGCGGCGGTGGTGTTCGGCTACGCGCTGCTCGGCGGCAGCTGGCTGATCCTGAAGACCGAAGGGACGATGCAGCGCATCGCGCGTTCGCTGACCCGGCCGCTGGTGCTGGTGGTGGTGGTGTTCATGGGCCTGGTCAGCGCATGGCTGCCGTTCCTGGATTCGCGGATCATGGCGCGCTGGTTCCACGACGGGAACTTCTGGTGGCTGTCGCCGGTGCCGCTGCTGGTGCTGGTCAACGCCTTCGCGCTGTGGCGCGCGGCGATGGCGCAGGGCCGCGACGCGCGTCCGTTCGTGCTGACCCTGTGCTTCTTCGCGCTGGGCTTCTTCGGCCTGGTGCTGGGCATCTGGCCGAACATCGTGCCGCCGGGGCTGACCATCTGGGAGGCGGCCTCGCCGCCGTCGTCGCAGGGCTTCGTGCTGGTCGGGCTGGCGGTGCTGCTGCCGGTGATCCTGGGCTACACCGCATGGTCGTATCGCGTGTTCCGCGGCAAGATCACCGCCGACAGCGGCTACCACCACTGAGGGCGCGGCCGCCGCTGGCGTCCCGCCGCCGCGCCGGGCCGGCTTGCCAGCGGCGGCAGCGGCGGCCAAGCTAGCGTTTCCCGCGCGCGTTGCGGGTCATTGCCCGCCCGAGCCGCCGCCACGCATGCCTGCCGTTTCCTCTGCCGTTCCCGCCCCGTCGTCGCATCCGCTCGCCGTCGGCGATGCGCACCGTCCCCTGGCCTACGCCGACGGCCGGCATGTGGATCTGGCCACGTTCCTCGGCCACGTGCGCGGCCTGGCCGCGGCGCTGCCGGACGGGCGCCATGCGCTGAACCTGTGCGAGGACCGCTACCGTTTCATGGTCGCGTTCTGCGCGGTGGCGCTGCGCGGGCAGACCTCGCTGCTGCCGTCCTCGCGCGCGCCGGCGGTGGTGGCCGAGGTGCAGCGCAGCCACGCCGACAGCTACTGCCTGGGCGATACCGCGCTGGCCGAGCCGCCGCCGCGCTACTGGCGGCTGCCCGAGACCCTGCCCAGCGCCGACGGCGAGATGCCGATGCTCGCCGACGACGCCCTGGTCGCGATCGGCTTCACCTCCGGCAGCACCGGCGCGCCCACGCCCAACCGCAAGACCTGGGGCAGCTTCCTGACCAGCACCCGCCAGGACCTGCTGGCGCTGCAGGGCCTGTGGGACGGCGGCGCGGTGCCGCACGTGGTCGCCACGGTGCCGCCGCAGCACATGTACGGGATGGAGCTGTCGGTGCTGCTGCCGCTGGTGACGCCGCTGGCGGTGCATGCGGGGCGGCCGTTCTTTCCGCAGGACGTGGCGCGCGCGCTGGCGCAGGTGCCGGCGCCGCGGTTGCTGGTGACCACGCCGGTGCACCTGCGCGCGCTGGTCGAATCCGGCGTCGCGCTGCCGCCGTTGGCCGGCATCGTCTCGGCCACCGCGCCGCTGGCTGCCGAGCTGGCCGCCGCCGCCGAGGCGCGCTTCGGCGGCCAGGTGCGCGAGATGTTCGGTTCCACCGAGACCTGCGTGTTCGCCAGCCGGCGGACCGCCTGCGAGGCGCTGTGGACGCCGTTGCCGGGGGTGCGCGTGGCGCCGCAGCCGGATGGCACGCTGGTGCACGCGCCGCACCTGGCGCAGCCGGTGCTGCTGGCCGACCTGATGGACGTGGACGCCGACGGCCGCTTCCAGGTGCGCGGCCGCCAGGCCGACCTGCTGGAGATCGCCGGCAAGCGCGCCTCGCTGGCCGACCTGACCCGCCGCCTGCTGGCGGTGCCGGGCGTGGTCGACGGCGCGATGCTGCAGCTGGAGCCGGAGCCCGGGCAGACGGTGGGGCGCATCGCCGCGGTGGTGGTGGCGCCGACGCTGGACGAAGCGGCGATCCTGGCTGCTCTTCGCCGCGAACTGGACCCGGTGTTCCTGCCGCGCCGGCTGCGCAAGCTCGACGCGCTGCCGCGCAACGAGACCGGCAAGCTGCCGCGCGACCGGCTGCTGGCGTTGCTGGCGGCCGCGGCGCGTTGAGGCGGGGACTCGGGACTCGGGACTCGGGACTCGGGACTTTAGCGAGTGCACTGCATTGCAGGAGGGGCTTCAGCCCCGACGCCTTACCGGTAGCGCGTCGGGGCTGAAGCCCCTCCCACAATGTAGTCATGCCGAAGCGGCTGGAAGCGCTTTTTTGGAGGCTGAGCCGCGGCCGCGGCTCAGCCGTGCACGCCGTCGATCTCCACCGCCAGTTCGTCGCGGCAGATCACCGCATGCAGCAGCAGCCGCGGGACGCGGTCGCCGAAGCGCGCGTCCAGCGCCGCGGCCACCAGCGGCAGGTCGGCCTGCTCGCGCACGTAGACCTTCAGCCGAGTGCCGTCGCCGAACTGCGCCGGCAGTTCCGGCGCGTGCGCACGCGCGGCGGCGAGCAGCGCGTCGAAGTTGGCGAAGGTCTCCTCCAGCTGCGCCAGCAGCTGGCCGCTGTGCATCGACGCATGGCCGACCACGCTGGCGGTGCCCGACAGCAGCAGCGGCATGTCGCTGCCGGCCGGCGGCAGCATCGCGCGGGCGAAGCTCGGCGGCTGCGGGCCGTACTGGCGCGGGTAGCGGTACGCGCTGACCTGGCGCGGGTTCTCCAGCGGCGTGCCGGATTGCGCGGCGGCCAGCCAGTAGATCTGGATCACCCGCGCCGCGTCGCAGCGGCCCACCGCGGTGGCCGCCGGCAGCTGGCTGGCGTCGAACCGGCCCAGGCCGCGCGCGCGGCCGACGCAGAACTGGCGGTAGCGTTCGCGGTCGCCGCTGCCCAGGGTGATCGCGTCCAGGTAGTTCCAGATGCGCAGCAGGCGCGGCGTGGCGCTGGCGCCGACGAACGCGGTCAGCTGCGCGTAGGCCAGCGCCGAGGCCGCTTCGATGTCCAGCGCCTGCTCGTCGATCTCGATCACGCCGAACTGCAGGCGCCCGTCGCTGGCCCAGGCGATGTCGCCGTCGCGGCCGCTGCGCACCGGCGCATCGGTGCGCCACACCTCCAGCACGCGCGGCCCGTGCGGCTGCAGCGGCACGCGCAGGTAGCGCGGGTCGTCCAGCCGCGGGGCGTCGTCGCCGAAGCCGAACACCGCCAGCACCTGCGCGTCGCGCAGCAGCGCGTCCAGCTCGGTTTCGGCGACGTAGTCCACCTGCAGCTGCGGGTGGCGCTGCTCGGTGTGCGGGGGAAGCGGGTGCGGCCGGCTCATCAATGGTCTCCGTGCAGGGTGTCGCCGTGGAAATGCTCGCGCGCCTGGCGGCGGCGGTGGCGCCAGGCGCGCAACGCGCGCGGCAGCATCGACGCGGCGGCGATGGTGTAGATCGCGCGGAACACGCGCAGCCGGCGCAGCACCGCGCGGTTGTCGAACACGTCGCCGGCCAGCATCGCCACCACCGCCTGCTCCACCTGCAGCACGTTGCGCGGCTGCGCGAACAGCTCGCGCATGGTCGGCGAGGTGAAGCGGTAGATGAACCACTTGAACTCGTTCAGGCCGGCGCGCAGATGCTTCTCCAGCGCGCGCTGCAGCCGCGCTTCGCGCGCCGGGTCGCGCAGCGCCGCGTCGACCACCGCCGCGCCGCGCTCGGCGCTGTGCATGGCCAGGTACACGCCGGAGGAGAACATCGGGTCGACGAAGGCGTAGGCGTCGCCGAGCATCAGCCAGCGCGGGCCGCTCATGCGCGTGCATTCGTAGGCGTAGTTGCCGGTGGCGTGCACCGGCGCCACGCGCTGCGCGCCGGCCATGCGCGCGGCCACGTCCGGGTGCAGCGCCAGGGTGCGCAGCAGGAACGCCTCGCTGTCGCCCTTGCGGGTCTTCATGTATTCGGGGTAGCACACCGCGCCGACGCTCATCACGTCGTCGGGCAGCGGGATCAGCCACATCCAGCCGTGCGCATGGCGGTAGATGCTGATGTTGCCGGCGTCCTCGCCCGGGCGCCGCGCCACGCCGCGGAAATGGCTGAACAGCGCCGCGGACTGGTGCCGCCGGTTGGCGCGCTTGAGCTTGAGCTTGTTGCCCAGGACGGTGTCGCGCCCGCTGGCGTCGATCAGGTAGCGCGGGCGGAAGCTGCGCACCCCGTCGGCGCCGCGCGCCTGCACCAGCGGCTGTTCGCCGTCCAGCCGCACCGCCTCCACCTTGGTGCCCTCGCGCAGGTCGGCGCCTTCGGCGCGCGCCTGCGCGAACAGCACCCGGTCGAACTCGGCGCGCGGCACCTGGAACGCGTAGTCGGCCTTGGCGTGGAGCGCGCGCTCGAAGCGGAAGGTGTTGTAGCCGCCGGCGTCGTTGGGAAAGTCCGCGCCCAGCTTCAGCACCCCGATCGCGCGGACCTGCTCGAGCACGCCCAGCCGCTGCAGTATTGGGATGTTCATCGGCAGCAGCGATTCGCCGATGTGGAAGCGCGGGTGGCGGTCCTTTTCCAGCAGGGTGACCCGCCAGCCCTGCCGCGCCAGCAGGATCGCCGCCGCGCAACCGGCCGGGCCGCCGCCGATCACCAGCACGTCGGGCGTCTCCGTCGCGGTGGCCGCCGTCGCGGGCGGTGCGGCGGCGGGGACGGGGGCAACGGCGGTGGCGTTCATCCTGGAACCTACGGGCATGCGTGAAGAGACGGCATGATAGCTTGCCCGCCGGTGTCGGGCAGTTGCGCCGCTGCGCCCGATGCACCATCTTGTCGCACCTTTGTCCTCTAGCCGGAAGCCCTTGGATGTCTTCGCAAACCGCCGCCGAACGTGAACTGGCCGAGCTGCTGGTCGAGAGCCTGAACCTGGAGGACGTGCAGCCCGGCGACATCGACCCGGAGGCGCCGCTGTTCAACACCGGCCTGGGCCTGGACTCGATCGACGCGCTGGAACTGGCGTTGGCGATCAGCAAGCGCTACGGCTTCCAGCTGCGTTCGGACAACGACGAGAACCGCCGCATCTTCGCCTCGCTGCGCGCATTGTCGGCGCATGTCGAAGCCAACAAGACCAGCTGACCCGGCGCTCGCCGCGCCCGCCGACGCGCCGTGGGCGCTGGCGCTGGGCCTGCTGCTGGCGCTGGCGTATTCGCCGCTGGCGCACTGGGCCAATGCCTCGCACCGTCCCGAACTGGCGGTGCTGGCCGGCATGGCGCTGGTGCTGATGGTGCTGGTGGAGCCGCTGGCGCGGCGCCGCGGCTGGGCGTGGCTGCTGGCGCTGCTGTGCCTGGGCGCGCTGCTGCCGCTGTGGGACTCGCCGCGCGCCCTGCTGCTGCTGGCGGCGCCGCCGGTGGTGTTCACCGGCTGGGTGGCCTGGTTCTTCGGCCGCAGCCTGCGCGCCGGGCGCACCCCGCTGATCTCGCGCATCGTCCAGGCCCTGTACCTGCAGGCGGGCATGGCGATCAGCGCCGAGCAGTACCGCTACACCCGGCGCCTGACCCTGGCCTGGTCGCTGCTGCTGGCCGCCTTGACCTTGCTGAACCTGGTGCTGGCGCTGTGCGCGCAGCCCAGCGGCGTGCTGGCCCAGCTGGGCTACCGCTCGCCGCTGCCGATCGGCGACGCGCGCGCCTCGCTGATCGCCAATCTGCTGGGCTACGGGGTGATCGGCGGCTTCTTCGTCGGCGAGTACCTGCTGCGCGGGCGCTGGTTTCCGCAGCGTCCCTACCGTAATCTGCCCGATTTCCTGCATCAGCTGGCGCGGCTGGGGCCGGTCTTTTGGCGCGATCTGTTGCGCTGACGCGCGTATCGCGGGGGTTGCAGAGGTTTCGTGCAGATCATCAAGGACAAACTGAAGATGCCGCAGGCAGGGATGCCGTCGCGCATGGCGTGGGCCGTGTGGAATACGTTGCAGCTGCTGTTCACCCTGTCCTTCACCGGGGCCGGCATCGTGGTGGCGCTGCTGTTGCTGCCGCTGGGCGGGCCGCGCCTGCCGCTGCGCATGGGCGCGCGGTTCTGGGCGCCGGTGCTGCTGTTCGGCGCCGGGGCGCGGCTGCAGGTCGAGGGCCAGGAGCGGGTGGACTGGTCGCGCAACCACCTGTTCGTCAGCAACCACCAGTCGATCATCGACATCTGCGCGCTGTTCATGGCGCTGCCGGTGCCGCTGCGCTTCCTGCTCAAGGACGAGATGCTGCAGGTGCCGTTCGTGAACTGGTACGCGCGCTATACCGGCATGCTGTTCCTGGACCGCGACAGCCGCCGCGCCGGGGCGATGGTGCGGCGCCAGGCCGCGGCGCTGCTGCGCCAGGGCCAGGACCTGTGCCTGTTCCCGGAAGGCACCCGCAGCCGCACCGGGGAATTGGCCGAATTCAAGGCCGGGCTGCTGCAGGCCGCTATAGATGCTGGCGTGGACGTGGTGCCGGTGGCGCTGGACGGGGCGGGCAAGGTCCTGCCGCCGACCAGCCTGTTCCGGGTGCGGCCCGGGGTGATCCGGGTGCGGATCGGCGCGCCGATCAACGTGAACGGCCCCGATGGGCCGCTGGACCGGCAACAGCTGACCCAGCGCGCGCACCACGCCGTCCGTGCCATGCTCGAACCCAGGATCTGAGTTGCCAAGGCTTATGCATTTCGTCGTACCGCCCGATCATCCCTGCCTGCCGGGGCACTTTCCCGGCCGGCCGCTCGTGCCCGGCGTGGTGGTGCTGGACCACGTCCTGCAGGCGATCGAGGCCGCGCATGGCGCGCGCGCCGGGTTGCGCCTGCCGCAGGTGAAGTTCCTGCAGCCGCTGCTGCCGGGCCAGCCGGCGCATATCGAGCTGGACGGGCAGGCGCCGCGCTGGCGCTTCCGCGTGCGCCGCGGCGAGGACCTGCTGGTCAGCGGCGACGTGGTCGCGGAGGCGGCGCCATGAGCGCCAGCTGGAAACACCGCCCGGAAGGCGGCGGCCGCTTCGCGCTGTGGCTGATCCGCAGCATCGCCCGCTACGGCGGCCGTACCGTCGGCCGCCTGCTGCTGTACCCGATCACGCTGTACTTCCTGCTGGTGCGCGGCCCGGAGCGGCGCGACTCGCGCGACTACCTGAGCCGGGTGTTCGGCCGCCCGGCCACGCTGCTGGACGTGGCCCGGCACATCCACACCTTCGCCTCGACCATCCTCGACCGCGTGTTCATGCTGTGCGGGCAGATGCAGCGCTTCCGGGTCGACATCCAGGGCCTGGAGCAGCTGCACCGGCAGATGGACCGCGGCCGCGGCGTGCTGATCTTCGGCTCGCACCTGGGCAGCTTCGACGCGCTGCGCGTGCTGGCCACCGAGCGCCCGGACGTGCAGGTCAAGGTGGTGCTGGACAAGGCGCACAACCCGGCGATGACCGAGCTGCTCGGCGCGCTGAACCCGCAGCTGGCGGCCAACATCATCGACGCCGGCATGGACAGCACCTCGATCGTCATGGCGATCAAGCAGGCCACCGACGAAGGCGCGCTGGTGGCGCTGCTGGTCGACCGCCCGCGCCCGGAAGACCCGGCGCTGCCGGCCGCGTTCATCGGCCAGGGCGCGATGTTCCCGACCTCGCCGTGGCTGATCGCCGCGGTGCTGAAGGTGCCGGTGGTGCTGGCGTTCGGCCTGTACCGCGGCGGCAACCGCTACCAGCTGGTGTTCGAGACCTTCAGCGAAGGCCTGGACCTGCCGCGGCGGCAGCGCGCGCCGGTGCTGGCCGCGCTCATCCGCGATTACGCCGCCAGGCTGGAGCATTACACGCGCTCGGCCCCGTACAACTGGTTCAACTTCTACGATTTCTGGAACAACCGCCATGCCGACGCGTCGCACCTTGCCGTGGATGCTGATACTGCTGTGCAGCGCCGCACCGCTTTGCGCCGCACCGCCTGAGGCGCCGGACCCCGGCTGGATCCTGCAGAAGCTGGCGCGGCCGGCGCCGGTCAGCACCGACTTCATCGAACTGCGCGGCTCGGCGCTGCTCAAGGCGCCGCTGCGCGTGCAGGGCCAGTACCGCCGCCCCGACAACGACACGCTGGTGCGCGAAGTCACCTCGCCGTACCGCGAGACCACCACGCTGAAGGACGGCCAGGCCACGCTGCAGCGCGACGGCAAGCCGCCGCGGCGCTTCTCGCTGGCGCGCGCGCCGGAGCTGGCCGGCCTGCAGAACGGTTTCGGCGCGCTGCTGTCCGGCGACCTGGCCCGGCTGCAGCAGCACTACGCGCTGCGCAGCGAAGGCACGCGCGAGCGCTGGCAGCTGCAACTGCAGCCCAGGGACGCGGCGCTGGCCGCGCAGGTGCGCGAGCTGCGCCTGTACGGCCGCGGCGCGGAGCTGCGCTGCATCGAGACCACGCCGGCCAAGGGCGAGGTGCAGCGCACGCTGCTGGCCGGCGCCGCGCGCGACGCCGCGCGCATCGACGCGGCCGCCGCGCTGACCGCGCTGTGCCACGGCGACGCGCGCTGATGCCGGCCCGCGGTAGCAGGGCGGTTCGCCACGCCCAAGCTGCGCCCGCGGCCCCGGATCCGGATATGCGGGCTTTGGCCGGATCGAATCGATGAAACCTGGATTGGGTTCGAGGGCACGCATTTCCTTGGCGCTGCTGTGGCTGGCGCTGCTGGCTGGCGGCGGCTGGTGGCTGGGCAACGTGCTGCAGGTGTCCGGGGATTTGCGCAAGTTCATGCCGGCCCGCGGTAACAGAAGGCGGTTCGCCACGTCCGAGGCCGCGCCCGCGGCTCCGGATCCGGACGCGTGGGCCTTGGCCGGATCGACTCGATGAATCCTGGATTGGGTTCGAAGGCACGCATTTCCTTGGCGCTGCTGTGGCTGGCGCTGCTGGCTGGCGGCGGCTGGTGGTTGGGCGCGGTGCTGCAGGTGTCCGGGGATTTGCGCAAGTTCATGCCCGAAGCCCAGACCCCTGCGCAGAAACTGCTGCTGGACGAACTCGGCGAAGGTCCCGGTTCGCGGCTGCTGCTGATGTCGCTCTCCGGCGCCGATGCCGCGACGCTGGCGCGGCAATCGCAACAGATGCGCGCGCAGCTGGCGGCGCAGCGCGATACCTTCGAACTGGTCGCCAACGGCGCCGACGCCGGCCTGGACGCGATTCCCGATCGCCTGCTGGCGTACCGCTACCTGCTCAGCGACAGCTTCGACGCCCGGCCGCTGGACGCGGCGGCCCTGGCCGACGCGCTGCAGGCGCGGGTGCAGGATCTGGGCTCGCCCGCGGCGGCGGCGGTGGAGCCGCTGCTGCCGCGCGACCCGACCCTGGAAATCCTGCACCTGGCCGAGAGCCTGCAGCCGGCCGGCGGCCCGCAGCCGCGCGAAGGCGTGTGGTTCGACCGCGCCGGCCGCGACGCGCTGCTGGTCGCGCAGACCCGCGCCGCCGGCTTCGACCCCACCGGCCAGCAACGCGCGGTGGACGCGATCCACGCCGCCTTCGCCCAGGCCAGCGCCGGCAGCCGCAGCCGATTGACCCTGACCGGCCCCGGCGCGTTCTCGGTGGAGATCGGCGGGCGCACCCAGCGCGAGGCGCAGTGGATCGGCATGCTCGATACGGTCGGGCTGGTGCTGCTGCTGCTGGTCGCCTACCGCAGCTGGAAGATCCCGGTGCTCGGCGTGCTGCCGCTGGCCAGCGCCGGGCTGGCCGGGCTGGGCGCGGTCGCGCTGCTGTTCGACGGGGTGCACGGCATCACCGTGGCGTTCGGCTTCACCCTGATCGGCGTGGTGCAGGACTATCCAATCCATCTGTTCAGCCACCAGCGTCCGGGCATCGACCCGCGCGCCAACGCGCGCGCGCTGTGGCCGACCCTGGCCACCGGCGTGGTCGCCACCTGCATCGCCTACGTCACCTTCCTGTTTTCCGGCGTCGACGGCCTGCGCCAGCTGGCGGTGTTCACCATCGCCGGGCTGGCGACCGCGGCGGCGACCACGCGCCTGCTGTTGCCGGCGCTGATCGACCCGTCGCCGCGCGACCATGCCGATTCGCCGGCGCTGGCGCGGCTGTGGCGGGGCATCGCGCGACTGCCGCGGCCGAAATGGTCGCTGCTGGCGGTGGCGCTGGCCGCGGCCGCGGTGCTGGCGTTCGCGCCGGGTCCGTTCTGGCAGAACGACCTGTCCAAGCTGACCCCGGTGCCGGCCGAGGGCCTGGCCCAGGACGCGCGCCTGCGCCAGGAGCTGGGCGCGCCCGACGTGCGCTACGTGCTGGCGCTGCCGGCGGCCTCGGCCGAGGCCGCGCTGGCCGCTTCCGAACGGCTGCGCCCGCGCCTGGACGCGCTGGTCGCCGACGGCGCGCTGGCCGGCTACGACATGGCCGCGCGCTACCTGCCCAGCGTCGCGACCCAGCAACGGCGCCAGGCGGCGCTGCCGGACGCGGACGCGGCGCGCGCGCTGACCGATGCGGCGGTGGCCGATACGCCGTTCCGGCGCGAGGTCTTCGCCCCGTTCCTGGCCGACCTGGAGCAGGCGCGCCGCGCCGCGCCGCTGGCGCCACGCGACCTGCGCGGCACGCCGCTGGCCGCCAGCGTCGACGGCCTGCTGCTGCTCGGCGACGGCCACGCCACCGCGCTGGTGTCGCTGGTCGGGCTGCGCGATCCGGCGCCGCTGGCCGGCGCGCTGCGCGGCAGCGGCGCGCAGCTGCTGGACCTGAAGGACGCCTCCGAATCGCTGGTCGCCGCCTATCGCGGCCGGGTGCTCGCCGCGCTCGGCATCGCCGCGCTGCTGCTGGCGCTGACCGTGGCGATCGCGCTGCGCACGCCGCGGCGCATCGCGCGCGTGCTGCTGCCGATGGCGCTGACCACGCTGCTGGTGCTGGCGATCCTGCGCGCCGCCGGCGTGGAGCTGAACCTGTTCCACCTGATCGCGTTGATCCTGGCCGCCGGCCTGGGCCTGGACTACGCACTGTTCTTCGACCATGCCGGCGACGACCGCGCCGACCAGCTGCGCACGCTGCACGCGCTGATCGTGTGCAGCCTGATGACGCTGCTGGTGTTCGCGTTGCTGGCCGCTTCCAGCATCCCGGTGCTGCGCGCGATCGGCAGCACCGTTGCCCTGGGCGTGCTGTTCAATTTCGTGCTGGCGCTGCTGGTATCGCGGCAGACCGCGCGCGACGCGCCGGCGCCTGCATCGCATGCCGCGCGGCAGGGGCCGCGATGACCGGGGTGCGCGGACGCGAGGCGATCGCGGCGCTGGTGCCGCACCAGGGCCTGATGTGCCTGTGGGAGGAGGTGCTCGAATGGGACGCGCAGCGCATCGTGCTGCGCAGCCATGCGCACCGCGCGGCCGGGCATCCGCTGCGCAGCGGCGGCCGCCTGCGCGCGCTGCACCTGTGCGAGTACGGCGCGCAGGCGATGGCGGTGCACGGCGGCCTGCTCGGTCGCGCCAGCGGCCAGCCGGTGCGCCCCGGCGTGCTGGTGGCGCTGCGCGCGGTGCAGCTGCAGGTGGCCTATCTGGACGACCTGCCCGGCGCGCTCCAGGGCCAGGCCGAAGTGCTGCTGCAGGGCGAGGACAGCCAGCAGTACGCGTTCCGCATCGAGCATGCCGGCGTGCTGCTGGCCGAGGGGCGCGCCTCGGTGATGCTCGGCGCGGCGTAGCGCATGCGTCGCTGCATCGTGCGCGCAGGCCACGGCTCATGAAGGCGCTCAGGGCACCCAGGCCGGGCGATCTGTTCTATGTCCCCGCCGTCGATGCCACCGATGCGCCCGGCTTCGTGATCGCACGCTACATCGAGCTCATACCGCCTGCGCTCGGTCACCTGATCGAGGTCTTCGCCGATTTCCATACGCATATCCCGGCATCCATGGCCCAGGTGGACACGTCGCGGCGGCTGTTCAGGCCGATCTTGTGCAGCCTGCGCTTCCCGGGCATGCCGCGCTGGAAGATCCTGTTCAGCGATCCCGCCTACGCAAGATCCGACTCCGGTTACGACCGGATCCAATTCGCCTTCGATACGGACCTGTGGATCGGAGGGGCCAGCCATCCGGCGACCGCGGACCGCCTGGCAGGCGTCGAACCGTCCGTCTGCTGGCGGATGGACCATGTGATGTTCCGCGTCATCGCGCACCTGCGCGGGGCCATCGCCGAGAACGCATGCATGGAGCACTTCGCCCTGCCGGACGACTTGCGGGTCGATAGCGAGGTTGCGCGCGAACGGGTAAGGAAAGCCGCGCACGGCATGCAGACGCTGCTCGGCGGCGAATGAGCGAACCTCCGACGCCGGCGCCGCGCGGCTGGAGTTGGCCGCTCACTGCGCCTGCGGATCGAAGTACGCCTCCCAGGAGCATGGCGAGGCCTGCAGCGCCCGGGCCTTGGCGAAATACAGCGGCGCGTGCCTGCGCCCGGCGCCGTTGCGCAGGGCCACGCCAAGGTTGAAGCAGGTGTTGCGGTCGCGCGAGCCGCGCGCGAGCGCCTGCCGCAGCGTCGCCGCCGCCTCGGCGTAGCGGCCCAGGTCGCACAGCACCGTACCCAGCCCGGTCAGCAGCTCGGGATCGTGCGGTTGCGCACGCACCGCCTCGCGCAGCAGCGCTTCGGCCTCGGCGAGATTGGCGTCCCAGCGCTGCGGATCCCGGTAGATCGCCTGCGTCAGCGACCGCGCGCGGGCGAGCGCGTTCATCGCCACGCGCACGCCACCGGACGCGCGGCGGCGCGGCCGGCCGCCATGCGCCGCAAGCCGATGCGATGCGCGTGCGCGACCCGGCCACTGCCCGGCCGTCCCCGCTGCTGCGCGGACGGCGTCCGGCGCAGGCGGCATGCGCCATGCGCTGGGAGCGGCTTGCCATCCCTGTCGCAGCCGCGCCTGCCGATGGCGTGCCAGAAGTGCGATTCGTACATTCCGTAGTTCCGTGAGTGCGCGCGCCGATCGCAAAAGGCGGCGGCCAGCGCCGGCGCACGAAGATCCGGCCCGCATGCTACGTCCGCCGCCAGCCCCTGGCAAAGACGCGGCGGTGCGGCCGCGTGCCCGGCGCTGCCCGTGGCTGCATCGGCCTGTCGCCGTGTTCTACGATGGCGGGCCATCCGCCGCCAACGCCCCACGGAGAACCTGCATGACCGAGCCTTCGACGAAACGCCGCGCCTTGGTCACCGGCGGCAGCGGCGATCTGGGCGGGGCGATCTGCCGGCGCCTGGCCGCGGACGGCCTGCACGTGATCGTCCATGCCAATAGCAATGTGGCGCGCGCGCAGGCGCTGGTCGATGCCGTGGTGGCGTCCGGCGGCAGCGCCGAGGCGGTGGCCTTCGACGTGGCCGATGCCGACGCCAGCGCCGCCGCGCTGGCCGCGCTGCTGGAGGCCGGGCCGATCCAGGTCGTGGTCAACAACGCCGGCATCCACGACGACGCGCCGATGGCCGGGATGAGCGCGGCGCAATGGCATCGGGTCATCGACGTGTCGCTGCACGGGTTCTTCAACGTCACCCAGCCGCTGCTGCTGCCGATGGCGCGCAGGCGCTGGGGCCGCATCGTCAGCGTATCGTCGGTGGCGGCGGTGCTCGGCAACCGCGGGCAGACCAACTACGCCGCGGCCAAGGCCGCGTTGCACGGCGCCAGCAAGTCGCTGGCGCGCGAGATGGCCAGCCGCGGCATCAGCGTCAACGTGGTCGCCCCGGGCGTCATCGAAGGCGCGATGGTCGGGGACACGTTCGCGCCGGACGCGATCAAGCAGCTGGTGCCGGCCGGCCGTGCCGGCACGCCGGACGAGGTGGCCGCGCTGGTCGCGTTCCTGTGCTCGGACGCGGCCGGCTACGTCAACGGCCAGGTGATCGGGGTCAATGGCGGCATGGGCTGACGGCCCGGGCGCGGCACTTGGAATGCGGCCGGGCGGGGACTATAGTCGGGCCATGTCCGCCCTTCCTGCCCCCAAGAAGCGTCCCAGCCGGGTCCCGGGCGGGACGGTTGCGACCGTGTCCGAGCTCAAGGACCGGACCTACGCCGTGTTCACCGGGTCCGGCGTGCGCGTCGACCTGCAGGCGTTCTTCAGCAGCGAATCCGGGCGCCAGGCGGTGAGTAAGATGGCGCGCACGGTCAGGGGCCACGTCGAGGCGAAGCGGCCCAAATAGGCCGCAGGGGCAGGGAATGCCTTTCAACCAATTGCTGTTGCCGCTGATCGGCGGCTATCTGTTCGTCAACTTCACCTTCATCACCTCCTACTGGGCCTCGCGCCAGGGCAAGGAGCAGTTGCTGATGGCCTCGGCGCTCGTGGGGATCCTCGCGCTGGCGGCGGCGCGGGTGCTGGCGGTGCTGTTGATGGCCACGGCGTGGGGCCGCGAGGCCTGGCAGCTGCTGCATCTGGTCGCGCCGTATCCGGGCATCGGCACCGCCTTGCTGGCGTTCGCGATCTGCCTGTCGCTGCGGGTATGGATCAACTGGTTCTGGCCGCGCGACGAAGCGGCGCTGTGGCTGTACGGGACCGGCACCTACAACAGCCTGGAGCGGCTGTTCTTCCTCAGCGTGCTGCGCGTGGAACAGGTCCGCACCCGCGGCTTCGTCGCCGAACTGGCGATCCGCATGCTGTGGCATCCGCCGTTGCGCCTGGGCCGCTGGCTGTCGCGCCTGCTGGCGCCGCGCGCGGCGTCGGACCAGGCCGGGGCGGATGCGCACCCGGCCGACCGCCTGGACGCGCTGGAGACCAGCGACGGCCTGCTCGCGCCGGTGCCGGTGCTGCTGTCGCTGAAGGATCGCAAGGTCTATGCCGGCTGGCTGGAATGGATCCCGCCGCTGCGCGCCGATGCCTCGCCGTACCTGCGCCTGATCCCGGTGTGGAGCGGCTACCGCGATGCGCAGACGTTGCGGGTGGTGGTGACCGAGAACTACTCCGAGGACATCTTCTCAGGTTCCGAGCTGCCGGCGGCGAAGGTGATCTCCACCGGCGACATCGCCAATGCCAGCCTGTTCGATCCGGACGTGTTCGATCGCTTCGGCAGCGAACCGGCGGAGGCGGAGCAGGGCGAACCGGATCCGGACGCTACCCCGCAAGCGCCGCGCCCGCGCGCCGCCGACGCGGAGTGAGCGCACATGTCGCCGCGCGCGAACGCGGCGAATGCCACTAGCGAAGACAAACGCCGTAGCGCTCCACGCGGCGGGTCGCAGATCCCGATCGCGCCGGACCCTGCGCCGTTCCGGCACGGCGCGCGGACCTCACGCCGCGCGCGCGTACCAGTCGTCGGCCAGCGAGCTTTCGCCGGCCGGCGCGTCGGCCAGCAACGCGTCCAGGCCGTGGTCGCCGATGGCCGGATGCTGCGCGCGCGCCTGGCCGAGCACTTCGCGCGCCAGCCAGCCCATGCGCGCGACGTTGCCGCGCAGCCGCGCGACGAAGGCCTCGTCGTCCAGGGCTTCGCCCAGCGCCGCGTTGAGCCCGTGGAACCAGCCGATCAGGTACTGGTCCAGCAGCCGGCCATCGGCCAGCGGCGGGCGCTGCGCCTCGTTGTGCCGGCCCCAGTCGCGCAGCAGCGCCTGCATGCCCAGGTTCAGCGCGCCGGCGCGCTGGAAGTCGCGCCTGAGCCGGCCGAGCACGGCGAGATGGGCGATGCGCCCGGAGAAATACAGCGGCGCCAGCAGCGACCAGTAGTAGGTGTAGTCCCAGATCACCTTGACCGGCATCACCTGGGCGTCGCCGAACAGCGCGTACTGGCCTTGGTACAGGGTCAGGGTGTTCTCGTAGAACGAGAAGTACATCTGCTGGTACAGCTCGGCGTACTGGGCGAAATCGCCGCCGGCGCGGTCGCGTCCGATCAGTTCGCAGATGTAGGTGTTGGAGATGGCGATGAAGTCGCTGCCCGGCGAATAGAACGGGTCCAGGAACACGCCGGCCTCGCCGGTCAGCGCCCAGCGCCGCGCCGAGAACACCTGCTTGCAGCCGTAGGAGAAATCGCGCAGGAACAGGAAATCCTGCAGCGCGTGCTCGCTGCGCTGCAGCGTGCGCGCGACCTGCGGCTGGTGCTCGCGCAGCCACGCCATCGCCTTGTCGTGGGTGTTCATCGTCTCCAGCGGATGCATCGCCGCGTCGCAGACGATGCCCAGCGAGTGCGCGCCGGAGGACAGCGGGATCAGCCAGAACCAGTAGCCCGGGCCGCACATGTGGTTGGTCGAGCGCCAGCGGTCCGGCGGCGTGCAGCGCTGCAACCAGCCGCTGTCCTGCGACCAGGCGTTGGGATCCACCAATCCGTCCACCCGCCACCACACCGCGTTGGCGTTGTGCGCGTTGTCCTGGGCCAGGCCGAGCTTGCGCTTGAGCAGGCCGGCGCGGCCGCTGGCGTCCACCACCCAGCGCGCATGCACGGTGCCGGCCTGGCCGTCGCGCTCGTAGCGCAGCCGGTGGTCTGCAGCGTCGTCGGCCAGGTCGATGCCGCGCACCGTGCAGCCGTCGATGAATTCCACGCCCAGCGCGCGCGCGCGTTCGCCGAGGAAGTTCTCGAAGCGGCCACGGTCGATCTGCCACGACGGGGTCGGCATCAGCTGGCTGACGCCCAGCTCGGTGCAGCGGTCGATGTCCTCGCGGCCGTCGGAGAAGAAGAAGCGGAAACCGAACTTGCGGATCTGCTCGGTATCCAGGTGATCGCGCAGGCCGAGCACGTTGGCGAAGTAGTGCGCGCCGATCTCCACCGACGATTCGCCGACCTTGAACGCGGCCTCGCGCACCGGATGGGCGCGCCGTTCCAGCACGCTGATGCGCAGCTGCGGATCGCGCTGGCGCAGTTGCAGGGCCAGGGTCAGTCCGGCCAGCCCGCCGCCGGCGATGGCCACATCTGCGCGCGTGGAGGTCATGTGGTCTCTTCCGTGGCCGAAGCGGCCCTGGCCACCGTAGCAAATTCGCCGCCCGGATCGTCGATCAGCACCGGGCTGGCGCGCACGCGCCGGTAGGTGCGCAGCAGGTGGCCGTGGCGCAGGACCTGCAGGACCACGTGCGAGGTGATCTTCCACAGGTCGCGCACCAGCCGGAAATGGCTCTTGCGGAAGGTGCCGGGCGCGTGGCCGGCGTAGCGGGTCTCGATCGGCACCGCCACCACGCGCGCGCCGGCCTGGCGCGCGGCGGAGATCAGCATCTGCGCCTCGAACACGAAGCCTTCGCCGGGCACGTCGGGCAAGGTGAACACCGACTGCGGGTACAGGCGCTGGCCGCTCTGGCTGTCGACCAGCTGGAAGCCGCAGCCCCAGGCGATGCCCCAGTCGCCGAAATCGTTGCCGATGCGGCGGATGGTCGGCTGGCTGGCGCGCTTGCGCAGCCGCGCGCCGACGATCACGCAGCCGGGGTGGCGGTTGGCCGCGGCCAGCAGCCGCGGGAAGTCGGCGGCGCTGTGCTGGCCGTCGCCGTCCATCGTCATCACCGCGCGCGCGCCCTGGCGCTGCGCCTCGGCGAAACCGCTGCGCAGCGCGGCGCCCTTGCCGCGGCGCTGCGGATGGCGGATCAGCGTGACCGGCAGGTCGGCGATGCAGTCGGCGGTGCCGTCGTCGGAGCCGTCGTCGACCACGATCACCCGCGGGCAGTGCGCCAGCGCATCGCCCACCACTTCGCGGATGCGCAGCGATTCGTTGAGTGCGGGGATCAGGATCGCCGCGTCGGCGGCGCTGAGCGGGGTACGGGTCATGCCGTCAGCTCCACGCGCAGGCAGCGTCCCGGGCCGGCGCGCAGCGTGCAGCCGTCGCCGCCGGCGGCCAGCGCGTCGAACAGCGCCAGCATCGGCGCCATCGCGTTGCCCGCGGCGTGGCGCGACAACGCGCCGCCGGCCACCTCCGGCTCGCCGTCGAGCAGCTGCACGCTCAGCCGCGGCTTGTCCGGCGCGGCCGCCGCGGCCAGCACCAGCGCGCCGCCGCACAGGCCTTCGCTGCGCGACACCCGGCCCAGCGGGCCGACCGAACGGCTGTCGTAGCCGACCAGCAGCACCGCCTCGGCGCCGGCCGCCAGCTGCGCCAGCGCCTCCAGCAGGCCTTGCGCGAAGCTGGCCTGGTGCGCGCTGATCGCGGTCGCCGCGGCGGTGGCGCCGGCGCCGATGGTCCAGTAGCCGGCGGCGGCGTTGTGCACCGAGTTGTGGAACTTGGTCGGCGAGATCGCCAGCGGATCGCTGGCCAGCGTCGCGCACATGTAGTCGGTGATGGCCAGGTCGCCATGGGTGGAGGTGAACACCGACGGCAGCGTGGCCGGATCGCGGCCGGCGTCCTGGCACGCGGCCAGCGCCGCTTCCAGCGACACCGCCACCGTGTCCGGCGCGCGCCGCCGCTCGTTCGCCGCCAGCAGCTGCGGCGCCGGGCGCGGCGGGGTGTCGAGCAGCGCGCCGCTGCCGTCGGCGAAGGCGCGCGCGGCCGTCCACGACGGCAGCCCCGGGCTCCAGAAACCGATGCCCTCGACGCTGGCCGACAGCCGCGTCATGCGTCCGCGCGCCCGAACAGCAGCGAGCAGTTGTTGCCGCCGAAACCGAAGGAATTGTTCATGGCGTAGCGGACCTGCGCGTAGGCGTTGTCGAAGCGGATCTGCGGGCCGCACTCCGGATCGGGGATTTCGCTGTTGAGGGTGCCCGGCAGCAGGCCGTCGCGCAGCGCCAGCAGCGCGAACACCGACTCGACGATGCCCGCCGCGCCCAGGGTATGCCCGGTCCAGGCCTTGGTCGAGCTGGCGTGCAAGGTGGCCGGGAACAGCGCGGCGACCGCGGCGGCCTCGATGCTGTCGTTGGCCGGGGTGGCGGTGCCGTGCAGGTTCAGGTAGCCGACCTGCGCGGCGTCCACGCCGGCGCGGTCCAGCGCCTCGCGCATCGCCAGCCGCGCGCCCAGGCCCTGCGGGTGCGGCGCGGACATGTGGTGCGCATCGCTGGATTCGCCGTAGCCCAGCAGCAGCGCCGCCGGCGCGGCGGTCGCGTCGGCGCGTTCCAGCAGCGCGTAGCCGCCGGCTTCGCCCAGGGTCAGCCCGACCCGGCGCACGTCGAACGGACGGCACGGCTCGGGCGACACCAGCTGCAGCGCGTTGAAGCCGAACAGCACGCTGCCGCACAGCGTGTCCACGCCGCCGACCAGCGCCGCGTCGACCACGCCGGCGGCGATCAGCCGCGCCGCCTGCGCGAACACCTTGGCGCTGGACGAGCAGGCGGTGGCCACGGTGACGCTGGGGCCGCGCAGGCCGGTGGCGTGCTGCACGAAATCGCCCAGCGAGTGCGGCGTGTGCACGATCGGCCGGTCCAGGTCGTCGGCGAAGCGCGCGCCGGCGGCGTCGTGGTCGAGCCGGGTATAGGCCTCCTCGCTGGCGCCGATGCTGGAGGTGGACGTGCCCATCACCACCGCCACGCGCTCGGCGCCGTAGCGCTGTGCGGCCGCGGCGACCGCCTCGGGCAGCCCGTCGTGCTGCAGCGCCATCCACGCCAGGCGGTTGTTGCGGCACTCCCACGGCGCCAGCGCCGGCGGCAGCGGCTGCGTCTCCAGCGCGTCGACCCGGCCGATCCAGCACGGCAGCGGCTGCGCGCCGAAATCGTTGCGGCGCAGGCCGCTGCGACGCTCGCGCAGCGCTTCGGCCTGGGCCTGCAGGCCGGCGCCCAGCGCGGTGGTCGCGGTATACGCACGGATGGCGATGGGTGCGATGCGGGGCGACGAGGGCGCTGCGGTCACGCGGTCTTCCGTGGAAATGAATTGCCCGAGTATATCTAGGCGGGTCGTGAAACCGTAAAACGCCCTTCGCACGAGAATGAACGCGAACCGGCATGCGGCCCGCGTTTATAAATGGCCCGCGCTTTCGCCGCTGGCGCATTTCCTCCACAATCCCTGGCCTTCCACGCCGGGCGCGCCCCACGGGCATGCAAGCCTACGTCTACAAAAGCCAACGCAAGCCGGACGCCTACGTCTACCTCGCCGCGCGCGACGATTTCAGCGTCGTGCCGCCGGCGCTGCTGGCATCGCTGCAGCCGCTGGTGTTCGCGCTGGAAGTGGCGTTGACCCCGGAACGCAGGCTGGCCCGCGCCGATGCGGCCAAGGTGCGCGCGCAGCTGGCCGCCGGCGGCTTCTATCTGCAATTGCCGCCGCCTCCCGACGGCCGGATCGATCGACGCGATGACTGATTCCCCGTTCCGCCAGCGCGCGCCGTTGATCGCCGCCGCACTGGGCGCGCTGCTGGCGCTGGCCGGCGGCCTGGGCCCGGTGGCCGCGGCGCTGGGCGCCTGGCTGGCGCAGCCGGCGTTCGCGCTGGCGGTCTCCTGGCACCGCGGCAGCCGCCCGCGTCCGGCCACTGCCGGCGCGCTGCGCCACGAGCTGCCGGCGCTGCTGGCGCTGTGGGCCGGCGGCCTGGGCCTGGTCGCGTTGCTGGTGGCCTGGCCGCTGGCCGCGCTGCACGACAGCGGCAGCCTGGCCGCGGCGCTGGCGCTGAGCGTGGCCGCCAGCGCGGCGCTGCTCGGCCTGTGGCGGACCTGGCCGCTGTGGCACGAGATCGAGCGCGAGGGCGGCAGGCTGGGCACACGCTGGCACGCGTTGGCGGCGCAGGACGTGCAGGCCTGGCGCGGCCTGGCGGTGGCGGCACTGGTGCTGGCGCTGGCCGGCGCCGGGGTGATCCTGGCCTGGCCGGGGCTGCTGCCGGAGGCGGCGCGCTGGCCGCTGGCGCTGGCCTACGCGCTGCTGTCGCCGCTGCTGCACGGCCTGCTGCAGCGCGTCGCCGCGCCGCAGGCGCTGGTCGCGCCGACGGTGTCGGCGGACCTGTTCGCCGAGCTGGCGGCCAGCGCCGCGCACGACGGCGACGAACCGCCGCCGCCGCACGACGAACTGCACGCGGCGCTGTACGACGCGGCGCGCGGCGGGCGCGTGGACCGCGCGCTGCAGCTGCTGCAGGCCGGCGCCGACCCGCACGCGCTGCCGGCGCCGGAATGGCGCGACCAGCGCAGCCTGCCGGTGCTGGCGGCGGTGCTGCCGGACCTGCGCCTGCTGCGCGAGCTGATCGTGCGCGGCGTGGACGTCAACCAGCCGCACCTGGGCATGACCCCGCTGCTGGCCGCCACCCGCGACAGCTGGCACGGCCGTCCCGAGGCGGTGATGACCCTGCTCGCCAACGGCGCCGACCCGCGCGCCAGCGACACCGACGGCAACACCCCGCTGCACCACGCCGCGCGCAGTTCCGATCCGGGCGTGGCCGCGCTGCTGCGCGATGCCGCCGCCGAATTGGACGCGCTGAACCGCGACGGCCTGACCCCGCTGGCGGTGGCCTGCCACGTCGGCAACTGGCGCCTGGGCAAGTTCCTGCTCGAGCGCGGCGCCAAGCCCGAACCGGCCGACGGCAGCCCGGTGCTGCTGGCCGCGGCCGGTACCGAAGAAGACGATCCGGCCGGCGTGCAGCTGCTGCTCAAGCACAAGGCGCGGGTCGATGCGCGCGACCGCCAGCGCCGCAGCGCGCTGCACGAGGCGGCGCAGGCCGGCCACGTGGAGATCGTCGACGCGCTGCTCGGCGCCGGCGCCAACCTGGAGGCGCGCGATGCGCTGGGCCGCACGCCGTGGCTGGAGGCCGCGCGGCATGGCCGCGTCGCGGTGCTCGAACACCTGCTGCCGCACAAGCCCGACCTGACCGCCGTCGATGGCGAAGGCCGCAACGCGGTGCTGCTGGCCTGCACCGCCGACCAGGTCTCGCCGGGATTGATCCGGCGCCTGCTGGAGCTGGGCGTGTCGGCCGCGCAGCCGGACCAGGGCGGACGCCGCGCGGTCGACCTGGCCGCCGAGGCCGGGCGCTGGGCGATCGTCTCCGCGCTGGATCCCGATTACCCGCTGCCGGCGGCGGTCAGCGATGGCCAGGGCGAGGTCGGCAGCGCCGGCCTGCCCGACCGGCCGCCGCTGGAACTGCTGCGCGAAGGCCTGCAGCTGGGCCAGCGCGACGGCCTGGCGGCGCTGGCGCGGCTGTGCGCGGGCGAGGAACTGGGCGCGCTGCTGCACGACCCGCACCTGGCGCTGAACCCGACCGCGGTGGACTGGCTGCTGGCGCACGGCGCCGCCGCGGAGGTGCACGACGCCTGCGGCGACACGCCGATGTTCGCGCTGCTCTCGCGCGGCGTGGAAGCGGTGCCTAGCCTGCAGGCGCTGCTGCGCCACGGCGTGTCGCCGGCCGGACGCGGCGGCCTGACCCGGCTGCTGGCCGCCTGCGCGCAGCACGACCACGCCTCGCGCGGGCTGGAACAGTTCGCGCTGGAACTGCTCGAACGCGGCGCCGATCCGTTCGCGCCGTCGCCGGCCGGCGACCCGCCGCTGTCGCTGGCGGTGCGCCTGGGCTGGCTGCGCCTGCAGCTGCAGCTGCTCGAGCGCGGCGCCGACCGCGAGGCGCGCGACAGCCACGGCATGACCGCGCTGCACCTGGCCGCCGCGCTCGGCCGCGAGGCCTCGCTGAAGCTGCTGATCCAGCAGGGCGCCTCGCCGGAAGCGCGCGCCGCCGACGGCCAGACCCCGCTCGGCGTGGCTCTGTCCAGCGGCCGCCGCGATCTGGCCGACTGGCTGGACTGGCGGGTGTGGCCGCTGCCGCGGCGCCCGCTGCGCGAGGCCGACGTGCCGGCCGCCGCGATGCTCGGCGACGCCGATGCGATCCGCCGCCTGATCGACCTGGGGCTGCCGGTGGATGCGGTCGACGCGCAGGGCTGCACCGCGCTGCTGCGCGCCGCCGGCGGCGGCCATGCCGCGGCGGTGGACCTGCTGCTGGCGCGCGGCGCCGACCTGCAGCACGCCGCCAACAGCGGTGCCACGCCGTTGTCGGCAGCGGTGAGCATGCGCCAGACCGAGATCGTCGCCGCGCTGCTGGCCGCCGGCGCGCAGATCGAACACCGCCTGCCCGGCGGCGTCACCGTGCTGATGCTGGCCTGCGCGCTGGGCCTGCCGGACATCGCCGCGCGGCTGCTGGCCGCCGGCGCCGACGTGCACGCCGGCGACGCGCAGGAGCTGGCGCCGCTGCACTGCGCCGCGCTGTACGGTTTCACCGCGCGCGACAAGGCGCGGCTGCTGGCGCTGCTGGATACGCTGCTGCTGGCCGGCGCCGAAGCCGACCGCAGCGCCGCCGGCGCGGTGACCCCGCTGCTGCTGCTGCTCGGCGCCCGCGCCGAGCCGGGCACCGCCTGCGAGGAACCGGTGGTGCTGGCCGGCGTGGAGCGCCTGCTCGACGAAGACGTGAGCCTGGACGTGCAGGACCCGCGCGGGTTCGGGCCGCTGCACCTGGCCGCGCTGCACGGCCTGCCGCTGCTGGTGCAGCGCCTGCTGCGCGCCGGCGCCGATCCCGACCTGCGCGACACCCTCAACCGCACCCCGCGCGAGATCGCGGTGATGCGCGGCTTCGTCGACGTGGCCGGCCAGTTCCAGCCGGCGGTGCCGGGCGTGTCGTCGATGGCCCGGTTCCTGCGCGAAAGCCGCTGAACCGAAGTGCCTCTCCCGGCCGGCATGGCCGGGCAGCTCCAGCCGGCTGTGCCGGTACGTCGCCGATGGCCGGTTCCTGCCCGAAAGCCGCCGTACCAAAGCCCCTCTCCCTCCGGGAGAGGGGTTGGGGTGAGGGTACGAACGAAGCGGCAAAGCCAAACGCCCAGGGCTCTCCAAAATCCGAGCCTAGAACCCCGAGCTCGCGCCGACCCCATCCCTCGCAACGCGCCAAGCGATTCCGGCAGCCCGGATTCGTTGCCGAGTTCAAGCTCACCCATCCAGTGCGATGAGCGCGGCGCGGCCAATGGCGCAAGCTCCGGCACGGCCGCCGCGCGGAGCCCAAGGCCGGCGCTGGAATTCTTCATCCCATCAGCGCAAAACCCGCCATCAGCTTTTGCAAACATTCGCCATGGGAGACTGATCGCTTCGTGCGGCAACGCACCGGCAAGCTGAGGAGAGCGGCACGATGGTGGCGCGCATCGAGGACTACGCCATGCTCGGCAACTGCCGCAGCGCGGCGCTGGTGGATATCCGCGGCTCGATCGACTGGCTGTGCCTGCCGCGCTTCGATTCCGATGCCATGTTCGCTGCGCTGCTGGGCACGCCGGACAACGGGCGCTGGTCGATCGCGCCCATCGCCGAGTTCAGCAGCCGCCGCCACTATCGCGACGGCAGCCTGGTGCTGGAGACCGAGTTCCATACCGCGGACGGCGCGGTGGCGGTGGTGGACTTCATGGTCGCCAGCCTCGACGACGACGTGCACAACCATGTGGTGCGGATCGTGCGCGGCGTGCGCGGGCGCGTGCCGATGCGCATGGAACTGCAGCTGCGTTTCAACTACGGCCGCACCATCCCCTGGGTCTCACAGATCGACGGCGGGCTGCAGGCGATCGCCGGGCCCGACCAGATCGCGCTGCGCACCCCGCAGCAGCTGCAGGGCCACGGCTTCACCACCGACGCCGAGTTCACCCTGGGCGAAGGCGAGAGCACCTGGTTCGTGCTCAGCCACGGCGTCTCGCACCACGCGCTGCCGCCACCGCTGGCGCCGCAGGACGCGCTGGCGCAGACCGAGGCGTTCTGGCGCGGCTGGTCGCGGCGCTGCATCGACGCCGGTCCATGGACCGAGGCGGTCAAGCGCTCGCTGGTGGTGCTCAAGGGACTGAGCTACCTGCCCACCGGCGCGATCGTCGCCTCGCCGACCACCTCGCTGCCGGAACGGCTCGGCGGCGAGCGCAACTGGGACTACCGCTTCTGCTGGCTGCGCGATGCGGTGTTCACCCTGACCGCGCTGCGCGCAGCCGGCTATTCCGACGAAGCCGGCGCCTTCCACACCTGGCTGCAGCGCACCGTGGCCGGGTCGCCGGACCAGTTGCAGGCGCTGTACGGCATCGGCGGCGAACGGCGCATGCCCGAATGGGAAGTGGACTGGCTGCCCGGCTACGAGGGCGCGCGGCCGGTGCGCGTGGGCAATGCCGCGGCCGCGCAGTTCCAGCTCGACGTGTACGGCGAGGTGATCGCCGCGTTCCATCGCGCCCACCAGCAGGGCATGCCCAGCGCGGTACACGGGCGCTCGCTGGCGCGGCAGCTGCTGGAGGTGCTGGAGCAGTGCTGGCGCGAGCCGGACGAGGGCATCTGGGAGATCCGCGACCAGCGCCGCCACTTCGTCCATTCGAAGGTGATGGCGTGGCTGGCGTTCGACTGCGGCGCGCGCGACGGCGTCACCGATGGCGACGCCGCGCAGCGTGCGCGCTGGCGCGCGTTGGCCGACGAGGTCCGCGCGCAGGTGCTGGAGCAGGGCGTGCACCGCGACGGCTATTTCGTGCAGAGCTACGGCAGCGAGCGGCTGGACGCGGCGACGCTGCTGATCCCGCTGATCGGCTTCCTGCCGGCGGACGATCCGCGCGTGGCCGCCACCGCCGATGCGATCGCGCAACGGCTGAGCACCGGCGGACTGGTCGAGCGCTACCGCGCCGACGAGGCCAGCGGCGACGGCCTGCCGCCGGGCGAGGGCACCTTCATCGCCTGCAGCTTCTGGCTGGTGGAGAACTACGCGCTGCTCGGCCGCACCGCGCAGGCGCGCGAACTGTTCGAGCGCCTGCTCGGGTTGTGCAACGACGTCGGCCTGCTGGCCGAAGAATACGATCCGCGCAGCCAACGCATGCTCGGCAACTTCCCGCAGGGCTATTCGCACGTGGCGCTGGTCCACGCCGCATTGCGCCTGCACGGTCTAATCGGCGAACAGGAAACCCATCCATGAGCGACGCGACGGTAAGAACCCCTCCCTGCCTGATCGTGGTATTCGGCGCACGCGGCGACCTGACCCGCCGGCTGGTGCTGCCGGCGCTGTACAACCTGCGCCGCAGCGGCGCCTTGCCGGAGGAGTTCGCGGTGATCGGCGTGGACCACGGCGACATCACCGAGCTCAGCTGGCGGCGCATGCTCGGCAACGCCTTGCGCGGGCTGATGGCCGACCGCGACGCCGAGTTCAAGGCCGACGGCATGGACGAGGACGTGTGGAACTGGCTGCGCGCGCGCCTGCACTACCTGCGCGGCGACTTCGCCGATCCGGCCACCTACCGCGCGCTGGGCGAGGTGATCGCCAAGTACGACGCGCAGTACGGCAGCGGCGGCAACGTGCTGTTCTACCTGGCCACCGCGGCGCGCTTCTTCGGCCCGGCGATCGAGCAGCTGGGCGCCGCCGGGCTGGTCGAGCAGCGCGCCGACGGCGGTTGGCGCCGGGTGATCGTGGAGAAGCCGTTCGGCCACGATCTGCGCAGCGCCAAGGAGCTCAACGCCATCGTCGGCCGCGTGCTCGACGAGGACCAGGTGTTCCGCATCGACCACTTCCTGGGCAAGGAGACGGTGCAGAACATCCTCGCCTTCCGCTTTGCCAACGGCCTGTTCGAGCCGGTGTGGAACCGCGACCGCATCGACCACGTGCAGATCACCGCCGCCGAGACCATCGGCGTGGAAGGCCGCGGGCGTTTCTACGACCCCACCGGCTGCCTGCGCGACATGGTGCCCAACCACCTGTTCCAGCTGCTGGCGATGATCGCGATGGAACCGCCGGCGGCGTTCACCACCGCGGCGATGCTGCGCCGCCGCGCCGAGGTGATCGAGGCGGTGCGGCCGCTGGCCCCCGGCGACGTGGTGCGCGGCCAGTACGCGGCCGGCGCGATCGGCCGCAACGCGGTGCCCGGCTACCGCGAGGAAGACACGGTGCCGGCCGATTCCAACACCGAGACCTACGTGGCGATGAAGCTGGCGGTGGACACCTGGCGCTGGGCCGGGGTGCCGTTCTACCTGCGCACCGGCAAGCGCCTGCGCGAGCGCACCACCGAGATCGCGATCCGCTTCAAGCCCGCGCCGCTGGCGCCGCTGCGCAGCGCCGAGATCGGCGGCTACGGCCCCGACTGGCTGGTGCTGCACATCCAGCCGGACGAAGGCATCTCGCTGCAGTTCGACGTCAAGCGCCCGGGCGCGCAGGTGAGCCTGGCGCCGGTGCGGATGGACTTCCGCTACCGCGACTGGTTCCCCAAGGAATACACGGTCGGCTACGAGCGCCTGCTGCAGGACTGCATGAACGGCGAGGCGGGGCTGTTCCAGGACGCGACGATGGTCGAGGCGGCCTGGCGCATCGTGCAACCGATCCTCGATGCCTGGAAAGGCTCGGCCGACGAGGTGGCGCAGTACCCGGCCGGCAGCGCCGGCCCGGCGACGGCCGACGCGCTGCTGGCGCTCAACGGCGGCCACAGCTGGCGCACCCTGACCGCAGGCCGCCGCCCGCCGCCGCGGCGCGCGAGCGACGGCGCGGACGCCCGGCCGCCGGCGCTGGCGAAGCGCGCCGCGGCCGCGCCCGCCGCATCCGGGAAGGCGGCGGCTTCCAAGTCGGTGGCGTCGAAGAAGGGTCCGGCTTCCAGGTCCGCCGCGCCGAGGAGCACCGCCGCGTCCAAGCCGGCCGCAACCAGGAAGGCTGCGGCGGACGGTGCCGCAAAGCCCAAGCGGGCCGCGAAGTCCGCGCCCGCGAAGGCGAGCAAGCGCGCGGCGAAAAAACCGTCCGCTGCCCCGGCCAAGCGGCGCCCGGCCGCGCGCTAGCCCGTAGCGCGGCGCTCCGGCAGCGGTACGGTGCCGGCAGTGCGTCGCGGCGCTTTGCAGCAGCGATTCCAGTCGCGACAGGCGAAGCGGCGCGATGGCAGGCTTCGGCCCCCGGTCGGGGCTGCAGCCCCTCCTACAGTGCCCCAGCAGACTTGCCGCAGGTCCCTGTAGGAGCGGTTTCAACCGCGACGAACGAAGCGGCGGACTTCCCAGCTCCGGTCACAGTCGGGGCTGAAGCCCCTCCTACAGTGCCCCAGCAGACTCGCCGCAGGCTCCTGTAGGAGCGGTTTCAACCGCGACGAACGAAGCGGTAGACCTTCCGGCTCCCGGCACAGCCGACGCCCTCCTGCAATGCTCCAGCCGGCAGTTCGCCAGGCCCTTGCAGGCACGCCTGCGGATGGCATCGGGCCATCGGTCGCGCTGAACGAAGCGACGAAGTGGGCCAGCGGACCCCGTATCCGCACCGCCACCACGCCCTACGACTCGCGCTTCGCCCTCGGCGACGCATCGCCGGTACCTTCGCCGGGCGCCTCGCTGGCGTCGGCCTCGAACAGCTTCATCAGGTCGGTGCGCGCATCGCGCGAGGTCTGAATCACCGCCGCGTCGTCGTCGTAGACCAGGTGCTGCGCGCGCAGCAGCTGCCGGTCGTGGTCGCGGAAGCGCGCGATGCGGTCGCGCGCGGTGTCTGGCGGCAGGCCCAGGCTCACCAGCACCCGCTCGCTCAGCTCCAGGCTGGAGGCGAACACCTCGCGGAACGGTTCGGCGCCCAGGTCCATCAGCCGCCATGCGTGCTGGCGGTTGCGCGCGCGCGCGAACACCTGCGCCTTGGGATACAGGCGCCGGATCAGCCGGGTGGTCTTGATGTTGGTGTCCGGGTCGTCCATCGCCACCACGAACACGCGGATGTCGTCGCTGCCGGCCGCGCGCAGCAGCTCCGGGCGGCTGGGATCGCCGTAGTACAGCTTGTTGCCGAAGCGGCGCAGGTCCTCCACCGTGTCCGGGTTGTGCTCCAGCGCGACGAACGGGATGCGTTGCGCGGTGAGCATGCGCGCGACGATCTGGCCGAAGCGGCCCATGCCGGCGATCAGCACCTGCGGGCGCTGCTCGTCGACGGTGTCGTAGGCGGCGCTGGGTTTCGGCGGCGCGCGCCCGGCCTTGTCCGCGTTGCCGTCGAGCAGGCGCTGGATGCCGATCAGCAGCAGCGGGGTCAGCGCCATCGACACGCCGACGATGGCCACCAGCCGGTCGTGGTTGGCATCGTCGAGCAGCCGCACGCGCTGCGCCTCGGTGAACACCACGAACGCGAACTCGCCGCCCAGCCACAGCAGCCCGCCCAGCATCAGCGCGCTGCGCCACGGCAGCTTCGCCACCCGCGCGATGCCGACCAGCAGGCTGAACTTCACCAGCAGCAGCGTGGCCACGCCGCCGGCGACCAGCCACGGCTCGGCGATGATCCGGTCCAGGTCGATGCCCATGCCCACCGCGATGAAGAACACGCCCAGCAGCAGGCCCTGGAACGGCTCGATCTGCGCCTCCAGTTCGTGGCGGAATTCCGAATCGGCCAGCAGCACGCCGGCCAGGAACGCGCCCAGGCTGGGGCTCAGCCCGGCCTGTTGCATGAACCACGCGGTGCCCAGCACCACCAGTAGCGCGCTGGCGGTGAACACCTCGGGCATGCGCGTGCGCGCCACCACGCCGAACAGCCGCCGCAGCACGAAACTTCCGAACAGCAGCACCACCGCCAGCGCGCCGAGCGCGCGCGCCACGTCCGGCCAGGCCAGGGTGTCGTTCTTGGCCCCGCCCAGCAGCGGGATCGCCGCCAGCAGCGGGATCGCGATCAGGTCCTGGAACAGCAGGATGGCGAAGCCCAGCCGCCCGTAGTCGCTGTTGAGCGCCTTGCGTTCGGCCAGCAGCTGCAGCCCCACCGCGGTGGACGACAGCGCCAGCGCGATGCCGACCACCAGCGCGCTCTTCCAGCCCATGTCCAGGAACAGCAGCAGCACGCCGAGCGGCAGCGCGGTCAGCACCACCTGCGCGGTGCCGGCGCCGAACACCGAGTGCCGCATCAGTTTCAGCCGCGCCGGCGACAGCTCCAGCCCGATCAGGAACAGCAGCATCACCACGCCGATCTCGGCGGCATTGAGGATGCGCTCGGTGTTCTGCACGAAGCCCAGTCCGTCCGGGCCCAGCACCACGCCGGCGGCCAGGTAGGCCAGCACCGCGCCCAGGCCCAGGCGCTTGAACACCGGCACCGCGATCACCGCGGCCAGCAGCAGGACCAGCGCCAGCTCCAGGCCGCCGCTATGCATGAGTCGTCTCCATCCCGCCATTATGCGGCCGCCGCGCGACGGCCCGCTTACCCGGATTGGGGGAAGGCGCAGGCATCCGTGGGTTCACGGCGGCGCTGGTGCGCTGGTGCGCTGGGCGGCGCCGGTGCGTCCCATGGGAGCCTGGCAGAGGGCGTCGGCATTCGCGGCTTTGCTCGTCGCGACTGAAGTCGCTCCCACAGGGAAACTGCGGATGGCTGGCTGGGTGCACTGCAGGAGGGGCTTCAGCCCCGACCCAGACCGGTTGCGCGATCTGCGCGGCTTCGTTCGTCGCGGCTGAAGCCGCTCCTACAGGGAACTCACGGACGGTCGGCTGGTGCACTGTAGGAGGGGCTTCAGCCCCGACCTGCGCAGTAGCGACCTACGTCCGCGCCAAGCGGCTGCCGCATAGCTGGCCGCGGATCGGCCGCGCGCGCGGATCATCCCCGCGCCAGCGTCGGCCGTGTACCGTTACCGCACCGCTTGCCCTGCCGTCGCCACGCCCGCCATGAGCACCTACCACCTGCAGTCCGTGTTCCGCCCCGCCTCGGTCGCCATCGTCGGCGGCAGTCCGCGCGAGCGCTCGGCCGGGCGCGCGGTGGTGCGCAACCTGCGCGCGGCCGGCTTCCCCGGCCAGATCGCCTGGATCAACCCGCGCTACAACGAGATCGACGGCCTGCGCACCGTGCGCAAGCTCAAGGACCTGGCCTGGGTGCCGGACCTGGTGGTGATCACCGCGCCGGCGCCGATCGTGCCGCAGGTGGTCGCCGCGGCGGCCGAGCGCGGCGTGCCGGCGGCGATCATCCTCACCGCCGGGCTCGGCGAAGGCCCCGGCTCGCTGGCGGCGCAGGTGGAGGCGGCCGCGCGGCCCAAGGGCCTGCGCATCCTCGGCCCGCACTGCCTGGGCGTGATCGCCCCGCACGCCAAGCTCAACGCCAGCATCGCCGCGCACTGCCCGCAGCCGGGCGACCTGGCGCTGATCTCCGAGTCCAGCGCCATCGCCGCGGCGCTGGTGGAATGGGGCGTGGCGCGCTCGGTGGGGTTCTCCGCGGTGGTGTCGCTGGGCGACGCGCTGGACGTGGACTTCGGCGACCTGCTCGACTACTTCGCCACCGACTACCGCACCCGCGCGATCCTGCTGTACGTCGAGCACATCCGCGACGCGCGCAAGTTCATGTCCGCCGCGCGCGCCGCCGCGCGCGCCAAGCCGGTGGTGGTGGTGAAGTCGGGCCGCCAGCTGCGCATCGATCCCAACGCCGAGACCCACGCCCAGGCGCTGGCCAGTTCCGACGCCGTCTACGGCGCCGCGTTCAACCGCGCCGGCCTGCTGCGGGTGCGCGCGCTGGACGAACTGTTCGCCGCCGCCGAGACCCTCGGCCGGCTCAGCACCTTCCCCGGCCGTCGCCTGGCCATCCTCAGCAACGGCGGCGGCGTCGGCCGCCTGGCGGTGGACAAGCTCGCCGACCTCGGCGGCACCCTGGCCACGCTGTCGCCGCAGACCCTGCAGCGGCTGGAGCAGGCGCTGCCGCAGGAGTGGTCGCACGCCAACCCGGTGGACATCGTGGTCGACGCCGACGGCGAGCGCTACGCCGCCGCCGCCGAGGCGCTGCTGGCCGACCCGGAGAACGATGCGGTGCTGGTGGTCAACGTGCCCACCGCGTTCACCTCCTCGGCCGACGCGGCGCAGGCGCTGACCCGCACCCTGGGCCTGCGCCCGCGCCACCACCGCGAAAAACCGGTGTTCGCGGTGTGGCTGGGCAACGACGACCGCGCCACCGCCACCCTCAACGCCGCGCACATCCCCACCTACGCCACCGAAGCGGACGCGGTGCGCGGCTTCATGCACCTGGTGCGCTACCGCGAAGCGCAGGCCGCGCTGATGGAGACCCCGCCCAGCCTGCCCGACGATTTCGTGTTCGATGCCGCCACCGCGCGCACCATTGTCGACCAGGCGCTGGCCAGCCGCCAGCGCTGGCTCGATCCGCTGGCCACCACCCGCCTGCTCGCCGCCTACGGCATTCCCACCGCGCCGGTGGTGCACGCCGCCGACGCCGACGAAGCCGCGCGCGCGGCCGCGCCGATGCTGGCCGAAGGCTCGGCGGTGGCGGTGAAGATCCTGTCGCCGGACATCCCGCACAAGTCCGACGTCGACGGCGTGCGCCTGAACCTGGTCAGCGCCACGGCGGTGCGCGACGCCGCCGCGGGCATCCTCGCCCGCGCCCGCGCCGCGCGCCCGGACGCGCGCATTGATGGCGTGCTGGTGCAGCCGACGCTGCTGCGGCCGAAGGCGCGCGAATTGATCGCCGGCATCGCCGACGACCCCACCTTCGGCCCGGTGATCGTGTTCGGCCGCGGCGGCACCGCGGTGGAGGTGATCGACGACAAGGCGCTGGCGCTGCCGCCGCTGGACCTGCGCCTGGCCCACGAACTGATCGGCCGCACCCGCGTCAGCCGCATCCTCAAGGCCTACCGCGACGTGCCGGCGGCCGACGAACGCGCGGTGGCGATGGTGCTGGTCAAGCTGGCGCAGCTGGCCGCCGACCTGCCGGAGATCCGCGAGCTGGACATCAACCCGCTGCTGGCCGACCGCGACGGGGTGATCGCGGTGGACGCGCGCGTGGCGGTGGCCCCGCCGCGGCGCCTGCACAAGGGCCGCGGCCACCCGCGTTTTGCGATCTTTCCGTATCCGAAGGAATGGGAGCGGCAGATCGCCCTCAGCGACGGCGCCACCGCGCTGGTGCGCCCGGTGCGCCCGGAGGACGACGCGCTGTTCCGCAGCTTCTTCGCCCGCGTCACCGACGAGGACCTGCGCCTGCGTTTCTTCCAGTCGGTGAAGCACTTCAGCCACGAGTTCATCGCCCGCCTGACCCAGCTCGACTACGCCCGCTCGATCGCGCTGGTGGCGATCGAGCCGAAGAGCGGCGACATGCTCGGCGCGGTGCGCCTGCACGCCGACGCCGACTACGACCGCGGCGAGTACGGCATCCTGATCCGCTCCGACCTCAAGGGCCACGGCATCGGCTGGCAGCTGATGCGGATCATGATCGAGTACGCCGGCTGGCTGGGCCTGAACGTCATCGAAGGCCAGGTGCTGCGCGAGAACCGCACCATGCTGGCGATGTGCGAACACCTGGGGTTCAAGGTGACGCCCGACCCGGAAGACGCGACGTTGATGGACGTGGTGTTGCCGGTGGGGAAGGGGTGAGGCGCAGCGCGCTTTCCTTCTGGCGGAGCGAGCTAAGCTTCGCGCTGGAGGCGTGGCGCTTGCAGTCGCAGCGGCGGCTGGCGTCGGCCAAACCGACGTGACTTGATGGCATGGCTTATGGGGGAATAGGTCGCCGTGACACAGCTGGCTGAATTGATAAGTTGGGCGCTCATCGCGGCAGTCGGTTATCTGGGAACCGTGGCCAGTCCGCGCTATCTGGGACTGTTTTCCGAGAATCTCGGCCACGCTTCGCCTGCGGATCTATTGCAAGAGGCCAACAGGGTCGCGTTGACATTCGGTGTTGCGGTGTTCGGTTATGCGCTCTGGACACGCGGGGGGCCGCCCGGATGGGAGTTCCGGATGCTGGCTGGGCTGGCGGGCTGCTTGGTGTCCTATGTGGCCGTGGTACTCCGGGCCAAATAGTGGCGCCCGCGATGCGGCGGCTGTTTGGCGTCCGTGCTCTTGCGCGCTTCAATCCCGCGGCGCGCCGGTCGGGCGATGGCACGCAGCACGCGTTGAAGCCTGGCCGCCTCGCCATGCGGCATAACTCACGTACAGGAATCCGCCGTATTGGAACGGATAGAGAAGCGTGGAGGGTCTACGCAGCGGCTTTCATCGGTGCGTTACCAACGGAAAACCGCAGGACGCAGGTACGCTGCGCCTTCTGCCCAAGCTACGATGCGCGCTTCATCCGCACGCAATTAAGGTCTTGTATGGACGCCGTCGCACGTCCCGCGCTGAGCAGGCAATGGTCGTCCGGCGCCGAGGGCGGCATGCAGCTGGAGCTGTCGGCGGACATCGATGGCCGTGCGCAGCCGTTGCTGACGATCCTGGCCGACGCGCGCGACGAGTCGCTGTGGGTACAGCTGCAGGCCGGCGCCACGCCGGTGCAGATCCCGCTGCAGGCGTTGCGCGCGGCGTTGGATGCCGCGGGCGAGCAGGTCCATTCCGAGCGCTGGTTCGCGGCGCATCCGCAGGACGGCGATGCGTGATGCCGCAGGCGCGATGAGCGAGCCGCCGTTCCCGGTGCGCAGGCCCTCCACCAGCGCGGCGCCGTCCGGGCTGTGGACCCGCGCGCACGCGGACGTGGAGCGCGACGCGCACGCGGCGTGGAGGGCGGGGCAGCTGCAGCGGGCGTTCCACCTGTTCCAGCTAGGCGCGTCCGCCGGCGTGGCGGGGTGCCAGCTGGACCTGGGCTATTTCCACGACGCCGGCATCGGCACGCCTGTGGACAAGGCCAAGGCGCTGTACTGGTACCGCCTTGCCTGTCGCCAGGGCGATGCGGCGGCCGCATGCAACATCGCCCTGATCTACCGCGACAGGGGCCACAGGCGGTTGATGGTGGAGTGGTACCGGCGCGCGGCGGCGCTGGGCGATGGCGAAGCGGCGGTGGAACTGGCCAGGCTGCATCTGGGCGGGCACGGCGTGCGCCGCTCGTTGCCGATCGCCCGTCGGCATCTGCGCGCGGCGTTGGGGTGCAAGGCGATCCGCCCGGAGGCGCTGCAATGGGCGCAGGCGCTGGCGCAGCAGTTCCCGACGGCCGGGATCTGACGTTCTGCCGACGATGCGGCTGGCAATGCGGCCATGCACGGAGGCACAGGTTGTGCGTCGGGTGTTCGCTGCCGACAGTGCTTCACCGTCGCGATGCGGCAATCCAGAGGGTCCGAAGACATTGCGCGCATCGCGCTTGAAGGATGCGCTCGTCTTGAGCGCCGCGGCGCTGCCCGCACTGGTTCCGGCATCGCCAGCGCACGCCGGCGATTGCGAAGCCGGCGCCAGCAACATGGCGCAGCTGTGCCATGTTGCCGACCAAGCCGATGCGCAACTGGCGACGAAATTCCAGCGCACGCTCGAGCACGTGCGCGCCCCGGACGCTGCGCAACCGCTTGTCGCTGCGCAACAATGCCGGCGCGATTTTGCCGCCGCGTCCTGCGACTACACGACGGCCGCGCGGCAGGCGCCGGCGCTGGCGAACGGTGCATGCCCGGCCTGCATGGGGGCGTTTGCCGCGGCGCGTATCGATAAATCCTGGCCGCCTATCGCAGCGGGTTCGGCCAAGCGCGGTGAACGCGGCGGCGGAGGGCATGTACAGGCATCCGGCCGCCATGTCCGCACGCTCCTTGCCTGCGCGGCGCTTTCCTGGCATACGGGGACCTGGCTTCGGACCGGACCTTCGGACGCAAGCCGGTAGATCCGACCGTTCCGGCGCGCTGCGTCGACTGAAGGCAGGAGGAGGGGCGATGGGCGATACAGGCAATTATCACTGGTTGGTGGTGCTGCTGGTGTTCCTGGTGCCGGTGGCATTGGTGGTGTTTCTGATCACGCGCGCGGCGCTGCGCAGCCGCAGCGGCGAAGACGCGGGCGTGGCCTTCGGCGGTACCGTGCCAGGCGTGGGCGGATCGGCACGGCAGGCGGATCTTGCCGAAGTGGACCGGTTGAAGGCGCACGGCGCGATCACCGAAGAGCAGTACCAGCAGCGGCGCTCGGCGATCCTGGCCAGGCACTGACGCGGCCGGTGGCATCGCCGTGCCAGCGTAGTCGCTGCGGTGCGGCGTTGCGTCAAATGCGTACGGCACCGCGCGGCACCGGAACCGCGACCGGGGCCGCTTGCGATCGTGCGCTTGCGCTGCGCCCATCGGGCGTTCGATGCGCAGGCCGTTGCGCGGTGGATCCAAAGATGTCCGAAGCCTGCATCGGTCCGCAGAGAAGCCGATCGGCACCGTAGCGCGAGAGGAGCAACGGCCGAGGCGCGGCGCGCCGCCTGCGCCGCATCGTGCCGATCGCGATGCGATGACGTGCGGAGATGCGGGGCCGGAACGCGCTTCCGGCCCCGCGTTCCTTCGCGCCTGGCGCTACTCCAACTGTTCCTTGCCCTTGTCGCGCTGGACCGGATACACCTTCGGCGGCGCGGCGGTGGAGCGCAGCAGTTTCAGCTGCGTCGCGTTCTGCTGGCACAGGTTGCGGCCGCCGGCGAACACGCCGTCCTGGGTGCACTTCCACTCGTAGAAGTTGGCGATGCCGCCGGACAGCTGCAGGCTGAAATCGGTGCTCTTGGCGCCGGCATCGAACGGCGTGCCGGCCGCGCTGTTCTGGAACCAGCGCATCCATTCCTTCGAGCCCACCGGCGGGATCTTGTCGGCGGCCTGGAAGGTGGGATTGAGCGGGGAAAGCTGCGGCGATTCGGCGGTGAGGTGGCAACTCATGCAGGCGCTCACCGGGTTGTCCACCGGTCCGTTCAGGCGGCCGTTCCAGCCCAGGTGGGTGGGCGGCAGCTCGGGCCTGGCGTTGATCGCCGACTGCAGGATCTGCGGGTTGATGCGGGTCACCGTCGGCTGCTTGTTGGTGTAGCTGTCGCCGGTGTTCTGCGGGTCGTTACCCCACATCACGCCCACCGGCACCAGGTTCTGCCAGCCGGGCCTGGGGCTGACCGTGCCGTTGTACTGGAAGGTGCCGAAGATCCAGCCGGTACCGGGCACGCGGCTATCGCGCACGGCGAAGTCCATCTGGATCAGCGCGACCTGCTTGAGCTTGCGGTTGGCCGAGGTGAAGCTGTCGGTGAGGTAGGCGGTCCACAGCACCGGGTTGCGCAGGAACGGCACCTGGCTGCGGTCGATGTCGGCGAACAGCGCCTTGCACACCACGGTGCCGTCGCGGAAGCCGTTCGGCTTGGAGGTCACCGATGGGTCGGGATCCTGCGGGTTCTTCCAGGCCTGGCCGAAGGTATAGCCGCCGATGTCGTTGTAGATGCCCACCGCGAAGGTCTGCCCGGAGGCGAGCTGGGTCGGCGCCAGCTGCTTGACCTGGATCTGCGCTTCCTTGGTCAGGCCGTGCACGCCTTCGCGCCCGAACGGGCCATAGTGCTGCCACGGCGCGTGGTACCAGCGCCGGACGCGGTTGTTCTGCACGTACCAGTCGGCCTCCACGTTGCCTTCCAGGCAATAGGCCTTCACCGCGTCGGTGTAGGCGCGCCAGGTCTCGAAGTCGTTGCTCAGCCGGCTCGGCAGCAGTTTGAAGAACGCTGGCGGCGTGCCGCTGGGCGGCCGCTGCGGATAGTCCTGGCTGAGCTGGAAGGTGGGGCCGGTGTAGCCGTCCGGCGGCGCATAGCCGTAGTCCGGAAAGGTCTCGGCGCGCGCGGTGACGGCGGCCAGCGCCAGTGCGGCGATGGTGCCGATGCGAGGCAGGTGCATGGTCTACTCCCCGTGTTGGGTACGTCCTGTGGGATACGTCGATCCACGCGGCGCAGCGCCGCGTGCGGCGGCGTCCGGACGACTCCGGCCCCGGACCGGCCACGACCGCGCCTGCGGCACGGTGCGCGCCGCAGAGGCAGAAGATGTTTATTGGTACCGCGTGTCGTCGCCGGCGGCATGGCCGCGCGGACGCTGGCAGCGGACGCACGGCACCGCACGCGCAAGCGCATGTCGTGTGTGCGTGGAAGGCGCGTCACCGTGAAACGGCGGGGCGGTTATGCGCTCGAGGTGTCCATGTCGCTCTCCTGGCCGGCGGGTGAAGGCAACTGCGGGAATGGATGCAGGTGACGTCGGGCGCAGGGGGGGCGCGTCAGGGTGGCGAGGTGCATCGGGGGACGGATGCAGATCGGCGCGGCGCTTGCGGCGCTGCGCGCATGCCACGGTGGTGCGTCGGTCGCTTCGGTGCGCGGATGTCGCGCCACCGGAAGCGTTGCCTCGACGCGTTCGACTCTAGCTCATTGCCTCGGCGCAAGCAGTAGACAGTTGCGGCGGATACACCTGCAGGCGTACCTGCGTGCGGCCGCGCGGCGCGCGCGTGACGGTTGCGTGGATGCGCATCGCAGTTTCGCCCCGCATGCCCTATGCAGCGCTGCCGGCGCGGCGCGGTAACGCCGGTCGCCGGGTCCTGGCAGAATCGGCGCGCCGCCCTTCGCCCGCAGGAAACCCCACGTGCCCGATTCCGACGACTCGCCGCTGCGCGCGCCCGGACGCAGTGGCGAGGTGTTGCGCGTGTTCCTGCGCCTGGGGCTGAGCAGCTTCGGCGGCCCGCTCGCGCACGTGGGCTATTTCCGCGAGGAGTTCGTGCGCCGCCGCGCATGGCTGGACGATGCCGCGTTCGCGCAGTTGCTGTCGATATGCCAGGTGCTGCCGGGGCCCACCAGCAGCCAGCTGGGTTTCGCGATCGGCCTGCAGCGCGCCGGCTGGCGCGGGGCGCTGGCCGCGTTCTTCGGCTTCACCCTGCCGTCGGCGCTGGCGATGTTCGCGCTGGCGCTGTCGGCGCCGCGCTGGCTGGGGCATCCGTTGGGCGATGCGGTGCTGCACGCGCTCAAGCTGCTGGCGCTGGTGGTGGTGGCGCACGGCGTGTACGCGATGGCGCGCGCGCTGGTGCCGGACCTGCGCCGCGCGGTGCTCGCCGCCGCGGCCTGCGGCTGGGTGTGGATGGTCGAAGGCGGCTGGAGCCAGCCGCTGGCGATCGTGCTGGGTGCCGCGCTGGGCGCATGGTGGTGCGTACCGCCGGCGCCGGCGCCCGACCAGGCGATGCCGGTGCGCTACCGCCCTGGCGTGGCGTGGCTGTGCGCGGCGCTGTACGCCGTCGGGCTGGCGGCGGCGCTGCTGACGCTGCGGGCGACGGCGACGGCGACGGACGCGGCCGCGCCCGCCACGCTCGCCGCGGCGTTCTATCGCGCCGGTGCGCTGGTGTTCGGCGGCGGACACGTGGTGTTGCCGCTGCTGGAACGCGAACTGGTCGCCACCGGCTGGATCGGGGCCGACACCTTCCTCGCCGGCTACGGCGCGGCGCAGGCGATGCCGGGACCGATGTTCTCGCTGGCTGCGTACCTGGGGGCCGACGCGGGCGTGGGCATCGCGCCCGGCTGGGCGTCGGCGCTGGCGCTGCTGGCGATGTTCGCGCCGGGCATGCTGATCCTGCTCGCGGCGCTGCCGGCCTGGCGCGCGTTGGCGCGGCGGCCGCGCTTCGCCTCGGCGATGGCCGGCGTCAACGCCGCGGTGGTGGGGCTGCTGGTGGCGGTCCTGTACGACCCGCTGTGGCGCGAAGGCGTGCGCTCGGCCGGCGACGTGGCGATCGTGGTCGTGGGCCTGGCGCTGATGGGCCTGCTGCGCCGTCCTGCGCTGTGGGCGGCGTGCTGGTGCGTGCTGGCGACGCTGGGCCTGCGCTACCTCGGCGGTCTGGCCGCCTGAGCGGTGCGCCGGCAGCGCGCTGTGGCGCGCGGCTTCGGTCCGGCAGCTGCGAAGTAGCGGATCGCGATGCGATCCATCGGGCGCACGCGCAACGGCGCAGTGCAGCCGTCGCTGGCCGCTGCGCCGCCGATACGGCGTTGCTGTAGTCGAGCGTGAGCGGCTCTCGCGCAGCCCCCGGTTTCCAATGCGAACGCACGGCACGCTGGTCAGCTGGAACGAGGAACATGGATGCGGCGGCATACGCCCGAGCGCCGGCGGCGAGGAAGTGGCCGTGCACGCCTACGCGTTTCCGGCCGATGGCCCGCGCCCGCGCATCGGAGAACTGCTCTCGTTCGAGATCGTCGCCGACGGCGACGGCACCCCGCGCGCGTTGCGGGTGGCGCGTCCGGGGCGCCGTGCCGCGGACCTTGCGCACGCGGCCACGGCGCCGCGCCGGCGTGTGGCCCGGCTGTTGCTGGTGTCGGCATTGGTGCTGGCGATCGCCGTGTATGCGTACCTGGCCTTGCGACCGCACCCGCCCGCCGCGCCGCCGCCGGCCGCGGTCAGGGCCGATGCGCCCGCCGGGCGAAGCTTCCGTTGCGATGGCCGCACCCGTTGCACGCAGATGACGTCGTGCGCGGAGGCGCGCCATTTCCTTGCGCACTGTCCCGGCGCGCAGATGGACGGCAACCGCGACGGCGTGCCCTGCGAACGCCAGTGGTGCCGCTAGCGCACGCGCTGCGAACCCCGGTACGCATGCCATGAGGTGAAGCACGCGGCGGATGCGGCGGCGTTGACGCGGCTGCGCGGGCGCCCACACAATCGCCACGGACGCACTCGCCACGACAGGGAAGACAGGATGAGCTACGACCTGATGGTGTTCGACGTGGATGCGGCACCCCGCGAGCGGGCGCAGTTCCTGGCCTGGTACGAGACCCAGACCGAGTGGGGCGAGCCGCACGACTACGACGATCCGGCGGTGACCTCGGCGCCGCTGCGCGCGTGGTTCCTGGACATCGCCGCTTCGTTTGCGCCGATGAACGGTCCGCTCGCCGCGGACGACGTCGACGAGGCCGCCATGCGCGCCACCGACTACAGCATCGGCCGCACGCTCATCTTTGCGGCGTTCGCGTGGTCGCAGGCGCAAGGCGCGTACGCAACCGCGTTCGCGCTGGCCGGCAGGCACGGCGTGGGCTTCTTCAACGTCAGTTCGGAGCGGGGCGAAGTGTGGTGGCCCGATGGCCACGGCACGCTCGCGTTCGCCCATGCCGACTAGCCGCCAGGTGCGCGGCGAGGCGCACGATGCGCGGACGTTGCGACAGGCCGCCGCCGGCGACGTGCCGGCGCTGCTGCCGCTGGTGCAGGCGTACTGGGCCTTCGAGGCGATCGAGGGGTTCGCGCACGAACGCGTCGGCGTGCAGCTGGTACGGCTGTTGTCCGATCCGGCGCTCGGCGCCGGCTGGATCGCCTTCGATGCCGGTGCAGCGGTCGGCTACCTGCTCGCGGTGCGCGTGTTCAGCCTGGAGTACCTTGGGCTGACCGCGGAGATCGACGAGCTGTTCGTGCTGCCGTCGCAGCGCGGTGCCGGTATCGGCGAACGCCTGCTGCACGCGGCCGAGGCCGACTTCAGGCGCTGGGGCTACACCCAGGTCGCGCTGCAGGTGGCGCGCGACAACGCGGCGGCGCAGGGCTTCTACGCGCGTCGCGGCTATGCGGCACGGCCCGGCTATGCGCTGATGGACAAGCGGCTCGACGTCGTTTGAGGCGGATGCGGCGCACGCGCCGCGCGTCTTGCCGCTGGGTCGTGCAGTGGATGGACGAACGCTACGGCCCGACTGCGTGCGTATCGCCAGCTGATCAAGACCGGCATTGCCGGTTCAGGCGACGTAGGCAAGCGATGCAAAGCGCGGCGCGATGGATCGTCGATCGCACCCGGCTGTGCTGCCGAGGCAATGGAAACCCTGCGGGTCCCCAATGCGGATGATGCAACGCGACGTCGCCACCGATACGGCAACGCCGCCTTGACCGCACCATGACCTGCGCTTGGGTAGGGTCCGGGATCCGTCTGCAGGTGCCCCCATGACCGAATCCACGCTTCCCCCGAACAGGACCCGCGCGCTGGCGCTGGGTTTCTTCGTTTTCGTCGCGGTGTTCGCCACGATCATCTGGTATCTGGTGCGGCCGTACGGCGGGGTGTATTTCTTCCCGGTGCATTTCCTGGCCGGCCTGGGCGTGCCGTTCCTGTTCTATGCCATCGGCGCCAACCGCGTGTGGTTCGGCGTGGGCCTGGTCGTGGCGGCGGTGGCATTGGTGGTACTTAACCTGTGGGGCCACGAAGCCGGCGGCCTGGCCCCGCGCGTGTTCGACTGGGCGCAGGGCGTCGCCGGGGTGCTCGGCCTGGTGCTGGCGTTCGGCGTGTTCCGCATCTCCACCCAGGCGCGGCATCGGCACGGGCCGTCGCGGCGCTGATCCGCGTGCGCCGCGCGTGGCGCTACTCCTCCGGTACGGAATCGCCCGGCGGCGCATCGTCGGGCTGCGCGCGGGTGAACATCGGCAGGCGCAGCTTGACCCGGTGTTCGGCGCCGGCCGGGCATTGCCCCGGTGCCGGACCGCGGAAGTAGCTGCGCTGCCAGCCTTCGCGCGACGCCGTGGAGGCCGGATCGGCCAGCTCGCGCAGGAACTGGCCGCGGCTGTGCATCCACGCGTGGTGCTCGCGTTGCAGCGCCGGCGTCTGCGACAGCGGTTGCCAGCGCGGCTCGGTCTCGGCCAGCACCCGGCGCTGCACCGGGAAGAAATGGCAGAACGGCTCGCCGGCTTCGAAGCGCACGCGTCCGGGGCGGGTGAACTGCCAGTTCATCGTGAACGCGTACGGGCTCCAGTCGGTCTCGATCAGTCCGGTGAGCCCGGCGATGCCGTCCTTGGGCCGGTTGATCGGCGCGGTGACGTACAGCTCCACGCCCGGCTCGGTGCGGAACAGGCACGGCACGTGGAAGGTGAGGATGCCGTAGCCGAAGTGGCTGACCGCCGGCGGGTGCGCGCCGGGCGCGGCCTCCACGCGCACGTCCTCAAGCGTGTTGCCGCCGTGCCACTCGGCTTCGAACGCGCTCTGGCACAGCAGTTCCCAGCCGTGCGCGTTGGCCATGTCCAGCGGCAGGCAGCGGTAGGCGTAACGCTGTTCGGTGCGATCCATCCACGGGCGCTCGCGCGGGGCGGGGCGCACGTCCAGGGTGTGGCCGTCGAGTACGTGGGCGGTGAGTTTCATCGCAGTGGCATCGGTGGAAGCGTGCGCCGAGTGTGACGCGTCGGCGCCGGCGAGGGGAGAGGGCGGCACGCCGGCGGCGGTGCCGCTGCATGGCCGCCGGCTTGCGCCAGCCGCACGTCCACGCCACGGCGTTCGGTCGCGCCGGCGGTGCGTGCAGCTGCGCGTTGTCCAGCGCCGCGTCCGCGGCCGGGTCAGGCGCGCATTGGCGACCGGCAGCCGGTTGCGCGGGTTGCGATGCTCCTTGACCAGGAGGCCGCTATCGCGCCGCCGCCGCGCAGCGCACGTGCCTCATCCGGCCTCGAAATCCACCAGCGTGGCGCCGTCGCCGACCAGTTCGCCTTCGCGCACGCGGTAGCCCTGCACCACGCCGTCGTCCGGGGCCTGCAGGCTGTGTTCCATCTTCATCGCCTCCAGCACCAGCAGCGGCGCGCCGCGCGCCACGCGCGTCCCGGGCGCGACCAGCAGGGCGACGACGCGGCCCGGCATCGGCGCGGTCAGCCCGCCGGCGGGTGCGTCCGCCTGGTCGGCATCGGCCACCGGATCGTGCACCTCGAACGCCTGCGCGGTGCCCTCGGCGAACAGGTGCAGGCGCGCGCCGGCGAACACCGCCTCGCCATGCAGGCGGCGTTCGCCGACATGCGCCTGCAGCCGCCCGTCGCGCAAGCTGCCCTGCACGGCGATGGACGTTGCGCCATCGGCCAGGCGCCATCCCGTCGGCGTCGCGCTGGCCAGCAGGCTGCGCCGTTCGCCGCGATGCTCCAGCACCAGGATGCGCGGCGCGCGGCCCTGCAGCCGCCAGCCGTCGCGCCGATCCCAGGGCGACTGCGGGTCGTGGGGCTGCGCCACGGTGGGCGCCTCGCGCAGCAGCCAGGCCAGCGCCGCCAGCGACCACAATGCAGCGTCGGTCGGCGCCTGCTGCCCGAACAGCGCGGCGTGTTCGCGCTCGATCAGCGCGGTGTCCAGATCGGCCTGGGCGAACGAGGCGGTGCCCACCAGCGTATGCAAGAAGCCGGCGTTGGTGGCGACGCCGACCACCTGGCACGCCGCCAGCGCCTGGCGCATGCGCCGCAGCGCGCGCTCGCGGGTTTCGTCCCAGACGATCAGCTTGGCGATCATCGGGTCGTAGTGGGCGCTGATCGCGTCGCCCTGCTCCACGCCCGCATCCACCCGCACATGCGCATCGGCCGCAGGCAGGCGCAGATGCTGCAGCGTGCCGGTCGACGGCAGGAAACCGCGCGCGGGATCTTCCGCGTACAGCCGCGCCTCGATCGCGTGGCCATGGATGGCCAGTTGCGGCTGTCGGCGCGGCAGCGGCTGGCCGGCGGCGACGCGCAATTGCCACTCGACCAGGTCGGTGCCGGTGATCAGCTCGGTGACCGGGTGTTCCACCTGCAGGCGCGTGTTCATTTCCATGAAATAGAACGCGCCGTCGGGCGCGACGATGAACTCCACCGTGCCGGCGCCGACATAGCCCACCGCGCGCGCCGCCTCCACCGCGGCCTGTCCCATCGCCGCGCGGCGCGCCTGGCTGATGCCCGGTGCCGGCGCTTCCTCCAACACCTTCTGGTGGCGCCGCTGCACCGAGCAGTCGCGCTCGAACAGGTACACCAGCTCGCCGTGCGTGTCGGCGAACACCTGGATCTCGATATGCCGCGGACGCTCGACGTATTTCTCCACCAGCACGTGCGCGTTGCCGAACGCCGACTGCGCCTCGCGCTGGCACGAGGCCAGCGCCTCAACGAAATCCCCGCTGCGCTCGACCCGGCGCATGCCCTTGCCGCCGCCGCCGGCGCTGGCCTTGATCAGCACCGGATAGCCGATCGCATCGGCCTGTTCGCGCAGGAACTGCGGATCCTGGCGCTCGCCGTGGTAGCCCGGCGTCAGCGGCACGCCGGCGGCCTGCATCAGCGCCTTGGCCGCGCTTTTGTCGCCCATCGCGCGGATCGCGGCGGCCGGCGGGCCGATGAACGCCACGCCACGCGCGGCGCAGGCCTCGGCGAAGTCCGCGTTCTCGGACAGGAAGCCGTAGCCGGGATGGATTGCCTGCGCGCCGGTGGCCAGCGCGGCATCGAGGATGCGCTCGCCGCGCAGGTAGCTGTCGCGCGCGGGCGCGGCGCCGATGTGCACGGCTTCGTCGGCCAGGCGCACGTGGCGCGCGTCGCGGTCGGCGTCGGAGTAGACCGCGACGGTGGCGATGCCGAGCGCGCGGCAGGTGGCGATCACCCGGCAGGCGATCTCGCCGCGATTGGCGATCAGGATCTTGTCGAACATCGGCATGTCGGCTGTGGCCATGTCAGTTGCCTGCGGAAGTGCTGCGGTGAGGAATGTGCATGGCGCCGGATCGGCCGCTGGGAAATCTCGACGTACGTCGGGCGCGGCCGCGAAGGCTACGCTGGCGTTGCGAGCGCAATCGAAACGGGGACATCGGTCCAGCGATTGCTATCGCGCCGGTGGTGGTGACAGCCGCCTCGGTTGGCCAAGCATTGAACCGCGCGCTCCCCATGGTGACCGTTGTTGAAGGCGGCATTGGAGCTGTCGTTTCTACTCTGAGGTCTGATGGCGCCGCCGTAGCCATTGCCATTGCCGTTGCTGTTGCTGTTGCTTCTCTTGCTTTTGACTTTTTAGGTCCCTTACGCAGCGGCGAATAGGCCGGGAAAAACCCCGAAGGGGCGGCGCACATGGATGTGCGCCGTTCGCGAAAGGGGCAGGATGCCCCGTACGCGAATCCCGGCCTATTCGCGGACCCGGAGCGCGCAGCGCGGAGGGCGCGGAGTAGGGTGTGCTTTCTTTTGGTTACTTTTCTTTGCACAAGCAAAGAAAAGTAACTCGCCGCAAGGCGAAAGCTTTGCTTTTGCATGTGCTTTGGCTTGGCTTTGGTGGGTATTGCGGAGCAACAGCAACAGCAAGAGCAAGAGCTTCCGCTAACGCGGGTTACTTTTCTTTGCTCGTGCAAAGAAAAGTAACCAAAAGAAAGCACGCCCGTCCTCGCGCCTTCCGCGCTGCGCGCTCCAGGTCCGCGTCTACACCGGGGATTCGCGGAAGGGGCATCCTGCCCCTGCCGCGAACGGCGCACATCCCTGTGCGCCGCCCCTGCGGGGTTCTTCCCCGACGTAGCCGCCGCTGCGGATGGGACCCTGTAGAGCAAAAGCCAGAGCACGGCAACGGCAACAGCAAAAGCAAAAGCAAAAGCAAAAGCAGCGATAGCGAAGCCAGCAGAAGCAGCAGCTGCGACTGCAACGGCAGTGGCGCCGGCAGTTGCGCGTGCGGCGTGGAGCGTACGGAAGCGGTGCTGGTGCATCGTGCCGCTCACATCCGGAACACCCCGAACCGGGTCGGTTCCGCCGGCGCGTTCAGCGATGCCGACAGTGCCAGCGCCAGCACCTGCCGCGTCTGCGCCGGATCGATGATGCCGTCGTCCCACAGCCGCGCGCTGGCGTAGTACGGGTGGCCCTGGCGCTCGAACTGCTCGCGGACCGGCGTCTTGAACGCGAGTTCCTCCTCGGCCGACCAGGCGCCACCCTTGGCCTCGATGCCGTCGCGGCGCACCGTCGCCAGCACGCTCGCCGCCTGCTCACCGCCCATCACCCCGATGCGCGCGTTCGGCCACATCCACAGGAAATTGGGCGAATAGGCGCGGCCGCACATGCCGTAGTTGCCGGCGCCGAACGAGCCCCCGATCACCACCGTGAACTTGGGCACCTTGGCGCACGCCACCGCCATCACCAGCTTGGCGCCGTCCTTGGCGATGCCGCCGTGCTCGTACTTGCGCCCGACCATGAAGCCGGTGATGTTCTGCAGGAACAGCAGCGGAATGCCGCGCTGCGCGCACAGCTCGATGAAGTGCGCGCCCTTGAGCGCGGACTCGGAGAACAGGATGCCGTTGTTGGCGACGATGCCCACCGGATAGCCATGCAGGTGCGCGAAGCCGGTGACCAGGGTGGCGCCGTAGCGCGGCTTGAATTCGTCCAGGCGCGAGCCGTCCACCAGCCGCGCGATCACCTCGCGCACGTCGAACGGCTTGCGCGGATCGGCCGGGATCACGCCGTACAGTTCCTCGGCCGGGTACAGCGGCGGCTCCGGTTCGCGCAGCGCCAGCGCCGGCGGCGGCTTGCGCCAGTTGAGCTGGGCCACGATCGCGCGCACCCGCGCCAGCGCCTGCAGGTCGTTGTCGGCGAAATGGTCGGCCACGCCGGAAATGCGCGTGTGCACGTCGGCGCCGCCCAGCTCCTCGGCGCTGACTTCCTCGCCGGTGGCCGCCTTCACCAGCGGCGGGCCGCCGAGGAAGATGGTGCCCTGCTCGCGCACGATCACCGTCTCCTCGCTCATCGCCGGCACGTAGGCGCCGCCGGCGGTGCACGAGCCCATCACGCAGGCGATCTGCGCGATGCCCTGCGCCGATAGGTTGGCCTGGTTATAGAAGATGCGGCCGAAATGGTCGCGGTCGGGGAACACCTCGTCCTGCAGCGGCAGGAACGCGCCGCCGGAATCGACCAGGTAGATGCACGGCAGCCGGTTCTGCTGCGCGATCTCCTGCGCGCGCAGGTGCTTCTTCACCGTCATCGGATAGTAGGTGCCGCCCTTGACCGTGGCGTCGTTGGCCACGATCACGCATTCCACGCCCGACACGCGGCCGATGCCGGCGACCACGCCGGCGCACGGCACCTCGTCGGCGTACATGCCCAGCGCGGCGAGCGGGGCGATCTCCAGGAACGCGCTGCCGGGATCGAGCAATGCGTCGATGCGCTCGCGCGCCAGCAGCTTGCCGCGCGCCTGGTGCTTGGCGCGCGCCGCTTCGCTGCCGCCCTGGGCGATGCGCGCCTGGGTCTGCCGCAGGTCGTCGACCACCGCGCGCAGCGCCGCGGCGTTGGCGGCGAAGGCGTTGCTGCCGGGGTGCAACTGGGTCTGGATCACGCTCATGGCGGGGCCGTCGAAAGGAGGAAAAGATATTCCGTGCAGGGGCAGCTTCAGCTGCGACGCTTTACCGGGAGCGTGTGTCGCGGCTGAAGCCGCTCCTACACGAAGCGCATGGCATCACTTGGTCCGCTCGAACAGCTCGCGGCCGATCAGCATGCGCCGGATCTCCGAGGTGCCGGCGCCGATCTCGTACAGCTTGGCGTCGCGCCACAGGCGTCCGGTCGGATAGTCGTTGATGTAGCCGTTGCCGCCGAGCACCTGGATCGCCTGGCCGGTGAGCCAGGTCGCCTTCTCGGCGGCGTAGAGGATCGCGCCGGCCGCGTCCTGGCGCGTGGTGCGGCCGGCGTCGCAGGCCCGCGCCACGGCATAGACGTAGGCGCGGCATGCGTTCAGGCCCACGTACATGTCGGCCAGCTTGCCCTGGATCAGCTGGAAGCTGCCGATCGCCTCGCCGAACTGGCGGCGTTCGTGCACGTACGGCATCACCACGTCCATCGCCGCGGCCATCAGCCCCAGCGGGCCGCCGGACAGCACCAGGCGCTCGTAGTCCAGGCCCGACATCAGCACGCGCACGCCGCCGCCGACGCTGCCGAGCACGTTCTCGGCCGGCACCTCGCAGTCCTGGAACACCAGCTCGCAGGTGTTGGAGCCGCGCATGCCGAGCTTGTCCAGCTTCTGCGCGGTGCTGAAGCCGGGCATGCCCTTCTCGACGATGAAGGCGGTGATGCCGCGCGCGCCGCCGGCCGGGTCGGTCTTGGCGTAGACCACCAGCACGTCGGCGTCCGGGCCGTTGGTGATCCACATCTTGTTGCCGTTGAGCACGTAGCGGTCGCCGCGCAGCTCGGCGCGCAGCTTCATCGACACCACGTCCGAGCCGGCGCCGGGCTCGCTCATCGCCAGCGCGCCGACGTGCTCGCCGCTGCACAGCCTGGGCAGGTAGCGCGCCTTCTGCGCGTCGCTGCCGTTCTTGCGCAGCTGGTTCACGCACAGGTTCGAGTGCGCGCCGTAGGACAGGCCGATCGCGCCGGACGCGCGCGAGATCTCCTCCATCGCCACCACGTGCGCCAGGTAGCCCATGCCGCTGCCGCCGTACGCGTCCTCCACGGTCAGCCCGAGCAGGCCCTGTTCGCCGAGCTTGCGCCACAGCGGGGTCGGAAACGCGTTGTCGCGGTCGGCCTGTTCGGCCAGCGGCGCGATCTCGCGCGCGGCGAAGCCGGCCACGGTGTCGCGCAGCAGGTCGATGTCCTCTCCCAGGTCGAAATTCAGCGAAGGCATCAGCATGGCGGGCTCCAGAAGCGGCGTGCGGGGCGGATGGGGCGCCTAGAATCGAGTCGGCGCCCGGTGCGATGGCGGCAGCGTAGCCGGGAACCGGAAAGAAGTGAACAATAATTCATTAATTGAACCTAGAATCAGTCCATGGCCTACAAACGCTCCGCGCTGATGGAAGAACGCCTTGCCGGCAACCGCCAGCGCATCCTGCTGGCAGCGCGGCGGCTGGTCGCCGCCGGCGGCTTCCGCGGCGCGCCGGTGACCGCGGTGGCGGCCGAAGCGGGGGTGTCCACCGGGCTGATCTACCGCCACTTCCCGTCCAAGGCCGAGTTGTTCGCCGAGGTGCTGACCGCCGCGGTGGACTACGAGATCCGGATCCTGCAAGGCATCGCCGCCGAGCCGGCGCCGGCCGCGCAGCGCCTGCGCCGGGCGATCGCCTCGTTCGTGCGCCGCGCCCTGGCCGGGCCGGGGCTGGCCTACGCGTTCATCGCCGAGCCGGTGGAGCCGGAGGTGGACGCCGAGCGCATCCGCTGCCGGCGGCTGTTCGGCGAGGTGTTCAAGGGCCTGCTCGCCGACGGCGTGGCCACCGGCGAATTCCCGGCACAGGACCTGGATGCGGCCGCCGCGTGCCTGGTCGGCGCCTATACCGAGGCGCTGGTCGGGCCGACCGCGCCCAGCCGCGACGGACCGCGCGACAGCGAACGCCTGGTCGAATCGATCTGCAGCTTCTGCCTGCGCGCGGTGGGCGCGTCGCCGGCGCCATAGGGCCTGTTAACGCTATCGGGATAGGCCACGTTGTCATGTCCGGCGCCCAGGCGGCCGTGCGTGGCGCCGCGGCAGGCTGGCCGCCTGTCCAAGCCGCGCGCGGCCGCCTGGGCGCCGGAAAGGGCAACCCGAAGGGCCGCGCTCGGGCGCGCACGGTGCGGCGTCATCGCTCGGTCGCTTATCGGCATAAGCGCCCTCCCTCTTTCTTGCCCCGCACGCGCCCAAGCACGGCGTGGCCTACCCCGATAGCGTTAACAGGCCCTAGCCGGGACCGGCCCGCGCCCGTCCAGCGCATCGAATGCCGGGCCGATGCGAGGATGTTCGTCCGCTGCCGCAGCACGACACGACGGTAAGCGCACGCACTTGCGCGGCGTGGCTACGCCCAACCGTCGCGATGCGCGGCACCGCTGCTGCAACGCAGCACGCTTTTCCGATCGGTCCGGGCGCGATGCGGGCTGCCGCGCGCGGCGATCGCTGGCTATACTCGGCCGCGTAGCGGTGGTCGGTACCACGTGCCAAAGGGGTGTGATGTGCGGAATTACGACCTCGAATTTCTCAAGCGGTTCTCGATGGTGATCGGCCTGTTGGTCGTCATCACCCTGGGCCTGATCGTGTTCGCGGCCTATTTGCATCGATCGCTCCCCCCGGAGGTCTCGCCGGTCGCGCAGAAGCGGACCGAGGAGCGGCTCGCGCCGTCCGGCGCGGTCTATGCCGGCAGCACCGGCGCCGCGGCGCAGGCCGCCGCGCAGGCGGCGGCGACGGCCAAGGCCGCCTCGCAGGTCGCCTACGGCGGCACCACCGACGGCAAGACCATCTTCGACAACCTGTGCACCGCCTGCCATACCACCGGGGTCGGCAAGGCGCCGACGCTGGACCGCGCGCACTGGGACGCGCGCATCGCGCAGGGCAAGGAGACGCTGTACAAGCACGCCATCGAGGGCTACACCGGCCCGGACGGCGGCATCATGCCGCCGAAGGGCGGCAATCCGGCGTTGAGCGAGGAACAGGTGCACGCCACGGTCGACTGGATGCTGTCCAATCTGAAGTAAGCTGCGCGCCGCGCAGGTCCGACGCCGCCCCCGGGCGGCGTTTTTCGTTTCCCTGCCCGGCGCGCCGGGCGAACCCGGAGTCGTCGCCGATGCGCATTACCCCCTTGGCCGCCCTGCTTGCCGCGCTGTGCGCGCTGTCGCCGTTGCCGGCGGCCGCCGATGGCGCGGCGCCGCGGCCGATCGGCCAGTTGCTCGGGCGCGACGCGCAGGCGCTGCCACCGGGGCGGACGGCGACGCTGGAAGGCGTGGTCACCGCGAACTTCGCCGCCAGCCAGGGCGGGTTCTTCGTCCAGGACGGCGGCGATGGCGATGCCGCCACGCCGGACGCGATCTTCGTCGCCGATGCGCAGGCGGCGGCCCTGCAGCCGGGCGACCGGGTACGCGTGCGCGGCACGCTGTCCGCGCGCGACGCCGGCGCGCCCGCTGGGTCGCGCAACGTGATCGAGGCCGAGTCCACCCAGCGCCTGGCGCAGCGGCAGGCGCTGCCGCTGCAGGTGCTCACCGCGCCGCCGGCCGACTGGCGCGCGCTGCAGGGCATGCGCGTGCGCATCGATGCGCCGTTGACGGTCACCACCACCGATGCGCTGGCCAAGTCCGGCGAGCTGGGCGTGGCGTTCGGCGGACGCCTGTGGCAACCCAGCGAGGTCGCCGCGCCGGGCAGCGCCGAGCAGGCCGCGGTGGTCGCCGACAACGCGCGCCGCGCGCTGCGCCTGGCCACGCCCGGTGCACCTGCCGCAGCCGCGCCAGCCTACCTTGCCGGTGCCCAGGCGCCGAACGTGGGCACGGCGCTGCAGGGCGTGGAGGGCATCGTCGAGGTCGCCGCCGGCGTGCCGCGGCTGTATCTGACTGAGGCGCTGCGCCTGCCCGCCGCCGCGCGCCCGGCGCCGCCGCAGGTGGCCGGCACGCTGCGCGTGGCCGCGTTCAACCTGGAGAACCTGTTCAACGGCGACGGCCGCGGCGGCGGCTTCCCGACTCCGCGCGGCGCGCGTTCGCCGGCCGAGCTGCAGGCGCAGCTGGCCAAGCTGGTCGCCACGATCCGCCCGCTGCAGGCCGACGTCGCCGCGCTGATGGAACTGGAGAACGACGGCTACGGTGCCGAATCGGCGGTCGCCACGCTGGTCGCCGCGCTCAATGCCGACGGTGCCGGGCCCTGGCGCTACGTCGACGCCGGCCGCGGCCCGGGCGACAACCCGATCCGCGTCGGCCTGATCTATCGCGCCAACCGGGTCAGCCCGGTCGGCCGGCCGGCGGTGCTGGAGGGCGGCCCGTTCGCCGAGCACAGCCGGGTGCCGCTGGCGCAGGCGTTCCGGCGCGTAGGCGGGCAGCCGTTCGTCGTGGTCGCCAACCATTTCAAGTCCAAGGGCTGCAGCGAGGCGCGCGGCGACGACGCCGACCGCGGCGATGGCCAGGGTTGCTGGAACGCCACCCGGCGGGAGTCGGCGCGGCGGCTGGACGCCTGGCTGCGCAGCGACCCCACCGGTAGCGGCAGCGCGTTGACGGTGCTGCTCGGCGACTTCAACGCCTACGCGATGGAGGACCCGCTGCGCCTGCTGCGCGAAGCCGGCTGGCGCGACGCCTTGGCGCAGGCCAGGGGCGCGCGGCCGTACAGCTTCGTCTACCGCGGCTACAGCGGCCGCCTCGACCACGCCTTGCTGAGTCCGGCGCTGGCGCAGCGCCTGCGCGGCGCGGCCGAGTGGCACGTCAACGCCGACCTGCCCGACGACGCCGGCTACCGCGAACGCAACTTGCCGGGCCCGTGGCGCAGCTCCGATCACGATCCGTTGCTGCTGGGTTTTGAGCTTTAGAGCAGGGGATTGAGGATTCGCAGGAGTGAAGGGCTGCGGCTGCTTGGGCTTGAGTGCTCGCTGCTACCGAGCCGGGATTGGTTGGTCGGGATGGGGATTCGCAGGGGCGAAGGGCTGAGGCTGCTTGGGCTTGAGTGCCCGCGGCTACCGAGCCGGGATTGGTTGATCGGGATGGCGATTCGCAGGAGCGAAGGGCTGCGGCTGCTTGGGCTTGAGTGTCCGCGGCTACCGAGTCGGGATTGGTGGGCCAGGATTCGGGAATCGTAGAAGCGCAGGCCGGTCATGATCAGCGCCCGAGCGCCCGCCGTTGCAAATCCCCAATCCTCAATCCCGGCCAATACCTACCGATGCCTGCGCCAGTTCCACAGGTGCGCGCCGGCCAGCAACAGGCTGCCGGCCACGGTGGCGCCGGTCTCGGCGCGTTCGCTGGGAAAACCCGCCGCGCCGGCCAGCAGGCCGGCCAGTCCCAGCGCCGCCATCGTCCACAGCGGCCACGGCAACGGCCGCCGCCGGTGTGCGCGCCACAGCGCCAGCGCCGCCAGCGGCAGCGCGATCGCCACGAACAGCGCATGCACCCATTCGGCCTGCGCCCACACCCCCAGCAGCGGCAGCATCGAGGCCAGCAGCGGCAACGCCAGGCAGTGCAGCAGGCACAGGCTGGAGAGCAGCACGGCCGAAGCGTCGAACAGGGCGTTGGGGAGGGTCTTCATGGCGATTGGGGGGGTGGCGAGAATGTTATATAATAACATTTCTATCGATGCATGGATGGACTGGTCGGTTGGGGCGGATGAAAGAGGTTCGACTTTCTTGTCTCGCTCCAACCACTCTCCGGGGAGAGTGGCTAGAGCGTGCGGTTGTTCCTTCTCCCCTCCGGGACCATGGCCCCCTTTGGGGAGAAGGTGGCCCGAAGGGCCTGATGAGGGTACGGGCGAGCTTCGCGCACTGGCTCGGCCAAGACGCTTGGCGTTCCGTACCCTCACCCCAACCCCTCTCCCGGGGGGAGAGGGGCTAGAGCGTGTTCCTTCTCCCCTCGGGAGAAGGTGGCCCGAAGGGCCGGATGAGGGTACGGGCGGAGCTTCGCGCACTGGCTCGGCCAAGACGCCTGGCGTTCCGTACCCTCACCCCAACCCCTCTCCCGGGGGGAGAGGGGCTAGAGCGTGTTCCTTCTCCCCTCGGGAGA
>NZ_JAFIWC010000029.1 GCF_017163755.1 Xanthomonas sp. | reverse complement strand
CAACGCCATCGCGCGTGATCGAGCGCCTTATGCCCCTCCTGGGATCGCTCCTGCATGACAGTTGACTCCTACAGGGGCAGTGTCTGGGGCTGGCGGATCACTGTAGGAGGGGCTTCAGCCCCGACAGGTCTTTCGGCCGGTGGCTGTCGGCCTCTGGTCGCGACTGAAGTCGCTTCTACAAGGGCCGCAGGGCCGAATTGCTGGATGGGTGCGCTGTGGGGAGGGACTTCAAGCCGACAGGTTGCCACGCCGGTTTCCGGTCGAGACCGATCGCAACGGGTGACTCAAATCTGGCGGTAGTCCCCCGGCACCGCTCGCACGGACAGTCCCGCGACGCGGGTTCTGCACCACCACCGGTGGCTCAGCGCCGCGCCGCCAGGCGCAGGCCGCGCGGGGTCAGCCAGCGCTCCAGTCCCTCGAACAGCGCCTGCACCAGCAGCGCCAGCACCGCCGCCGGCACCGCGCCTTCCAGGATCAGGCCGATGTCGTCCAGGCGGATCCCGGTGAGGATGGGCTGGCCGTAGCCGCCGGCGCCGATCAGCGCGCCCAGCGTGGCGGTGCCGACGTTGATCACCGCGGCGGTCTTGATCCCGGCCAGGATCGTGCGCAGCGCCAGCGGCAGTTCGACCCGCCACAGCCGCGTGCCCGGCGGCAGGCCGATCGCTGCGGCGGTCTCGCGCAGCTCGCGGGCGATGCCGACGAGCCCGGCATGGGTGTTGCGCACGATCGGCAGCAGGCTGTACAGGAACAGCGCGGCGATCGCCGGTTTGGCGCCGATGCCGAACAGCGGGATCATGAACACGAACACCGCCAGCGACGGCAGCGTCTGCAACACGCCGGTCAGCGACAGCACGACCTGTCCCAGGCGCGGCCGGCGCGCGGCGAAGATGCCCAGCGGCAGCGCCACCAGCAGCGCCAGGCCGAGCGACAGGCCGACCAGGGCCAGGTGCTCGCGGGTGCGCTGCAGCACGCGCGCGGCGCGGCTGTCGCGCGCCGGCGCGGCGACGCCGAGCCACTGCGCGGCCACCGCGCTTTCGGCGCGCCGGTCCAGCTTCACCTGCGCATTGAGCCGCTGCATCGTGGCCGCGTCGATGCGCCCGCCCAGGCCTTCCAGCGCGCGCACGAACTGCGGCGAGCGCTGCGCCAGGTCCTGGCGGTAGACGAATACCGCCGCGTAGCGCGGGAAGTAGTTTCGGTCGTCCTGCAGCACCAGCAGGTCGTGCGCCGGGATCTCCGCATCGGTGCTGTACAGGTCGGTGACGTCGATCGCGCCGCTGTCCAGGGCGCGGTAGGCCAGGTCGTGGTCCAGCCCGGTCGGCGTCTGCGGCAGGCGGTAGGCTTCGCGCACGCCGGGCCAGCCGTCGGCGCGCGACAAGAACTCGTTGCTCAGGCCGAACTTCAACGCAGGGTGCGCGGCCAGTTCGGACAGGCGGGTCAGGCCCAGCGCCTGCGCGCGCTGCCGGCGCAGCCCGAACGCATAGGTGTTGTCGAAACCCAGCGCCGGGCTCATCGCCAGCCCGCGCGCGGCCAGCGCCCGGTGCAGCGCGGCGTCGTCGGCGCCGGGCAGGTGCAGCAGTTCGTCGGCCAGGGTGCCGGTGTATTCGGCGTAGGCGTCGATCGAGCCCTGTTCCAGCGCGCGCCACAGGATGCGGGTGCCGCCGAGCTGGCGGCGGTGCTCGACCTCCACCCCGGCGCGGCGGCCGGCGCCGGCGGCGATCTCGCCCAGCACCACCGCCTCGGTGAAATTCTTCGAGCCGACCACCACCGTGGGCGGCGCGGCGAACGCGGCGCTGGCGAGCAAACCAAGCAGCGCGAGGACGACGCGGACACGCCAGCGCCCGAGGGACGGCGGCACGGTCATCGCGCCTGCTCCAGCGTGCGCTGCGCGTGCAGGAACTGGCCGACGAACGCATCGGCCGGCGCCTGCAGCAGGCCCTGCACGCTGCCGCGCTGCACGATGCGGCCGCTGCGCATCAGCACCAGCGTGTCGCCGAGGAAGGCGGCTTCGGCGACATCGTGGGTGACCAGCACCACGGTCTTGCCGAGCAGCGCGAACAGTTCGCGCATCTGCGTCTGCAGGTCGTGGCGCACGATCGGATCGAGCGCGCCGAGCGGTTCGTCGAGCAGCAGCACCGGCGGGTCCAGCAGCAGCGCGCGGATCAGGCCCACGCGCTGGCGCTGGCCGCCGGACAGCTCGGCCGGATAGCGCGCCAGCAGCGCCTCGGGCAGGCGGCACAGCTCGGCCAGTTCGCGCAGCCGCGCGTCGATGCGCGGACGCGCCCAGCCCAGCGTCTGCGCCAGGATCGCGGCGTTGTCGCGCGCGCTCAGGTGCGGGAACAGCCCGCCCTCCTGTATCACGTAGCCGATGCGGCGCCGCTGCGCGAGCAGGGTGGCGCGCTGCAGCGGTTCGCCGGCGAAGCGCACCTCGCCCTGGTCCGGCCATTCCAGGCCCACCAGCAGGCGCAGCACCGAGGACTTGCCGGCGCCGCTGGGGCCGATCAGCGCGGTGGTGCGACCGGGCTCGATGGTCAGGTCGACCTGGTCCAGCGCAAGCGTGTCGCCGTAGCGGCGGGTGACCCGATGCAGTTCGAACATGCCGCCAGCATAGCCGGCGCCGGCGCCGGCGCGCGCGGCGCGCTCGGCTGGACTGCTCAGTTCGCCAAGCTGGTCAGCAGCTCCAGCGTCGGCTTGGGCCGCGACAGGGCGTACATCAGGCCGAAATGGCCTTCCACCCCCGCCAGGTTGGTCTGGTCGAGCAGCCGCTGCGGAACGATCCGCGGTATCGGCGCGCCACCGGCGATGGGCGCGGCTCCAAAGAAAAGGGGCCTTGTGGCCCCTTCTGTTGCGTCCGGCGGCGAGGCGGTTAGCGCGCCATCTGCGAGTTGGACTGGCCGGTGGCGGCGGACTTCTCGCCGGCGAACGGGTTCAGCTTGCGGATCATCCACGGGTACTTCGGCCAGTCGCCGCTCAGCCACGGGTGATCGGGCTGGTTCAACTCCAGCACGCGGCGCGAGTCGTCGGCCAGGGTCTTGTTGCCCAGATGGGTGTAGGCCTCGCCCAGCACCGCCACCGCGTCGTACTGGAAGGCGCTCTGCGGATAGGTCTCCAGCAGGTAGGTGGCGCGGCTGGCGGCCGACACCCAGGCGTTGCGGCGCAGGTAGTACAGCGCGTTGTCCAGCTCGTGCTGGGCGAACACGTTGCGCAGCACGATCATGCGCTGGCGCGCGTCGGCGGCGTAGCGGCTGTTGGGATAGCGCTCGGCGACGGTGTTGAAGTCGGCGTAGGCCTGCTGCGGGGTGGACAGGTCGCGGCGGCTCGGGTCCAGCGACCACACCCGGCGCAGGAAAACCGTGTCGCGGTTGCCGTTGGACAGCGCGCGCAGGTAGTACAGGTAGGCGATGTTGCGGTGGGTCGGATAGGTGCGGATGAAGCGGTCGATGCTCGACACCGCGTCGTCGTGCTTGCCGGCCTTGTACTGGGCATAGGCGGTCTCGATCATCGCCTGCTCGGTGTACTGGCCGTACGGATACTGCGCGATCAGGCGCTTGTAGCTGGCCTCGGCGCCGGCCCAGTTGCCGCCTTCCATCAAGCCGTGCGCCTTCTGGTACAGCTGCTCCACCGGCATCCCTTCCTCGGGATTCTTGTCCTTGTTGCGGTGGCAACCCGTGGCGACGAACACCATGACCAGCATCAGGGCGATGAAACGGACGTGCGCGGAGAGCGAGACGGAGCGTCGGATCATGGGTTCGGGCGGTACACGGCAGGAATACGAAGGGGCGATGATAGCCTAGTGGCCTGTCCGGCGACTGACTGCCGCCGCGACCTCCCTTTCCGACCTTGCCGTGCCCTCATGCCCAATGCCGTTCCGGAGTCCCCGCTGGACGCCGCCCCCGACACCCTCCGCCAGGCCCGCGTGCCCGACAACGCCGCCGGGCGCCGCTTCGACGCGGTGCTGGCCGAGCTGTTCCCCGAATTCTCGCGTTCGCGCCTGTCCGAATGGATCAAGTCCGGCGACGCGCTGCTGGACGGGGCCCAGGCGCGTCCGCGCGACCCGGTACGCGGCGGCGAGATCGCCAGCCTGCACGTGGTGCTGGATACCCAGACCCACGCGCTGCCGGAGGACATCCCGCTGGAGGTGCTGTACGAGGACGACCAGGTCATCGTGCTGAACAAGCCGGCCGGGCTGGTGGTGCACCCGGGCGCCGGCAATCCCGGCGGCACCCTGGTCAACGCGCTGCTGTACCGCGATCCGTCGCTGGCGGCGCTGCCGCGTGCCGGCATCGTGCACCGGCTGGACAAGGACACCAGCGGCGCGATGGTGGTGGCGCGCACGCTGCCGGCGCATACCTCGCTGGTCGCGCAGCTGTCGGCGCGCGACGTGCACCGGCAGTACCTGGCGGTGGTGGTCGGGCCGCTGGTGTCCGGCGGTACCGCCAGCGCGCCGATCGACCGCCACCCGCGCGACCGCCTGCGCATGGCGGTGCGCGAGGACGGCCGCGATGCGGTCACCCACTACCGGCTGCGCGAGCGATTCCGCGCGCACACCGCGCTGGAATGCCGCCTGGAAACCGGCCGCACCCACCAGATCCGCGTGCACATGGCGCACCTGAAGCATCCGATCGTGGGCGATCCGCTGTACGGCGGGCCGCTGAAGCTGCCCAAGGGCGCCACCGAGGACCTGGTCGCCGAGTTGCGCGGCTTCAAGCGCCAGGCGCTGCATGCCGAGACGCTGGAGTTCGTGCACCCGACCAGCGGCGAACCGGTGCGCGCCAGCGCGGCGGTGCCGGCGGACCTGCAACGCCTGCTTGCGGTGCTGCGCGAGGACACGCGCCTGGCCGCCGAGCAGGCGCGGCGCTGACGGCGGGCGCCACGGACATGCGCACAGGCAAAGCCTGGCGGCCGGCGGGATGCGCGCCCGTGGCGAGGCCGGCCGCGGACGGCGGTGGGCGGACCAGGTCCGGCGGCTTGTGCCGTGCCGGCGCAGGCACAGGCGCAATCCCGCGGTGCTCGCGCACCCGCGGCGTGGCCGGATGCCGGCCATGAACGATTTCGTGCTCCAGGCCGACTGGCCGGCGCCGCCGCGGGTGCATGCGCTGACCACGCTGCGGTACGGCGCCGGCGCGTCGCTGCCGCCGTTCGACCGTTTCAACCTGGGCAACCGCAGCGCCGCCGACGGTGACGATGCGGACACGGTGCAGCGCAACCGCGACGAACTGGCCGCGCGGCTGGCGCTGCCGTCGCCGCCGCACTGGTTGCGCCAGGTGCACGGCACCCAGGCGCTGCGCTTCGACCGCCCGCCCGCCGCCGCCGGGATCGACGCCGAGCCGGTCGCCGACGCGGCGGTCACCTCGGTCCCGGGCGTAGTGCTGGCCATCCTCACCGCCGACTGCCTGCCGGTGGTGTTCGCCGCGTGCGACGGCCGCGAGGTCGGCGCGGCGCATGCCGGCTGGCAGGGGCTGGCCGGCGGCATACTGGAGGCCACCGTCGCCGCGCTGCGCACCGCGCCGGCGCAACTGCAGGCCTGGCTGGGGCCGGCCGCCGGCGCGCAGGCCTACGAGATCGGCGCGAACGTGCGCGATGCCTTCCTGGGCCACGATCCGGCCGCCGCTGCCGCCTTCGTCGCCACCCGCCCCGGGCACTGGCGGGTGGACCTGTACGCGCTGGCGCGGCAGCGCCTGGCCGCCGCCGGGATCGATCCTGCGCACGTCCACGGCGGTGGGCTGTGCACCATCTCCGATCCGCAGCGCTTCTTTTCCTACCGCCGCGACCGCCGCTGCGGGCGCATGGCGACGCTGGCGTGGATCGGGCGCTGAGCCCGCCGCTGTTCGCGCAGTTGCTCGGCGACAGCTTCGCGCAGCTGCCGCCGGCGCTGCGCGCGCTGCATTCGGTGCCGCGGCGGCAGCGCTATGCCGGCCGCGCCGCGGTGCGCCGCGGCCGGCACCGGCTGCTGCCGCTGTGCGCGTGGCTGGCGCGGCTGCCGCCGGCGGCCGAGACGCTGGAGGTCAGCGTCGATTTCGTGGTCGATGCGGCCGGCGAGCGCTGGCTGCGCCGCTTCGGCGCGCACCCGATGCCGTCGCGGCTGTGGCTGCGGCGCGGACGGCTGCGCGAGCGGCTGGGCGCGGTCGAGTTCGAATTCGCGTTGCGCGTGGAGGCGGATACGATCGTCTGGCGCGCCAGCCGCGCGTGGGCGTTCGGGGTGCTGCCGCTGCCGCGGCGCCTGCTGGCCGGCGTGCACTGCCGCGAAAGCGAGCGCGACGGCCGCTACGCGTTCCTGGTCGAGGTGGCGCTGCCGTGGATCGGGCCGTTCATCCGCTACGAGGGCTGGCTTGAGCCGGCCTGAGGCCCGGGTCGATCCGGCGCCGGCGCCGCCTGCCGGCAGCGCGATCATCGTGTTCGACGGCGTGTGCCTGCTGTGCAGCCGCTGGGTGCGCCTGCTGCTGCGCTTCGACCGCCGCGGACGCTACCGCTTCGCGCCGATGCAGTCGGCCAGCGGCCGTGCGCTGCTGTCCCGGCATGGGCTGGACCCGGACGATCCGCTGTCGTTCCTGCTGCTCGCCGGCGACGGCGCGTGGACCGATTCGGACGCGGTGCTGCGCGTGCTCGCCGGGCTGGGCGGCGCGTGGCGCGCGTTCGCCATGCTGCGGTTGCTGCCGCGGCCCTGGCGCGATGCCGGTTACCGACTCATTGCGCGCAACCGCTATCGCTGGTTCGGCACCTCGGCGCAGTGCTTCCTGCCGGATCCGGCGCAGCGTTCGCGGTTCCTGGAATAGCGCTCGCGAGGTGGGCGTGGCGGGAGGAGCGTCGGCGCCGCGAGCGGGCGGCGTGGCGGGCGAGCTCCCTTCGCGGCCTGAGGCGTCGGCGGATGGCCCGAGGCCATGCGGCGCCATTCCGGCAAATCGCTGAACTTCCGCAAGGTGCAGGTTGCCGATCCGGGCAGCGCGTTTGCAATCCGCGAGCCTGCTCGGCTGAGCGTCGTGGCAGCCGCTGCGAACGCCTTGCGCCGTCGGTCGCGACGGGCGCTATCGCCTGTCGCCAAGGATTGCCGCGCTCCCGGGGCGTTCCATGTGTCGTTGTCTGCCGGCCAGAGGAAGACGCTCTAGCTGCTCGCGCTGCGCAGCAGCGGGGTGACGTTGCCGCCGTGCACCGCGCGTGCGGGTTCGATGCGGAACACCGCCACCGCCGTGGCCAGGCCGCCGGCCTGTTCTTCCAGGCTGCGCGCGGCCGCGGTCGCTTCCTCGACCAGCGCGGCGTTGCGCTGGGTCACTTCGTCCAGTTGCATCACCGTGCGGTTGACCTGCTCGATGCCGCTGGACTGCTCGGCGCTGGCGCCGCTGATCTCGCCCATCAGGTCGGTGACGCGCTTCACCGAGGTCACGATCTCGCCCATCGTGGTGCCGGCCTGGTTCACCAGCGCCGAACCCTGGGTCACCTTCTGCGTGGAATCCTCGATCAGCGTCTTGATCTCCTTGGCCGCGTCGGCCGAACGCCGCGCCAGCGAGCGCACTTCCGAGGCGACCACGGCGAAGCCGCGTCCCTGCTCGCCGGCGCGCGCGGCTTCCACCGCGGCGTTGAGCGCGAGGATGTTGGTCTGGAAGGCGATGCCGTCGATGACGCTGATGATCTCGCCGATGCGCCGCGACGAGGCGCTGATCGCGCTCATCGTGCTCACCACGTCCTGCATCACCTTGCCGCCGGATTCGGCGATGTCGCCGGTGCTGCGCATCAGGCCGTTGGCCTGGTAGGCGTTGTCGGCGTTGTGCTTCACCGCCGAGGTCAGCTCCTCCATCGAGCTGGCGGTCTCCTCCAGGCTGGCGGCCTGCTGCTCGGTGCGGTCGGACAGGTCGGTGTTGCCGGCGGCGATCTCCATCGACGCGCGGCGGATGGCCTCGGCCGCGCCCTGGATGCCGCCGATGATCTCGGTCAGCTTGGCCACGGTGCGATTGGTGTCCTCGCGCAACTGCGCGAACACGCCTTGCGCGTCGCCGTCGACGCGATGGGTCAGGTCGCCTTCGGCCAGCGCCGCGAGCGCGGTGGCCAGCGCGCGCAGGTTGGCTTCCACCGAATCGGAGATGCGGTTGACGCCTTCGGCCAGCGACTTCAGCACCCCGTCCATGCCGGCGGTGTCGATGCGCCGGCTGAAGTCGCCGAGCGCGGCGGCATCGATCACCGTGGCCAGCGCCTGTTCGGCATTGACCTGCGCGGTGACGTTCTCCCACTGCGCGATGGTGCCCAGGCGGGTGCCGTCGGCGGCGTTGATCGGGCTGTAGACGAAGTCGATCTGGCGACCGAAGAACGGCGCGCGCACGCGCTTGGAGCCGGTCAGCGCGCGCATGCGCTCGATCGCCGCCTGGCTGTCCGGATAGATGTCGCCGATGCTGCCGCCGACGAAGTGCTCGGCGCGGAACTCGGGACGGAAGCTCTGCACGTCCGGCTCGATCGCGCGCAGCATTTCCAGCAGCTTGCGGTTGGCGAAGTGCACGCGGCCGTCGTCGTCGGCGATGCGCACCATGGTGTCCAGGTCGTCCAGCGCCTGGATCACGAAGCGGCCGTGGCGCAGTTCGGCCTCGGCGGCGGCCTGGCGTTCGGCCAGGCGCGCCTGCGCGAGCTGCAGTGCGCGCAACAGCGGGTCGGCCGCCGCGCCGGCGCCGGCCAGGCCGTGGTCGAGGCGGCCTTCGCCGAGCGCCTGGATCGCCTGCAGTACGCGCTGCGACGACGACGGCGCGGCACGCAGGCTCAGCCAGGTCAGCAGCGCCAGCACCGCCAGCACCGCCAGCACGCCGAGCAGCGCCGGCGCGATGCGCCACAGGCCCGAGCCGCCACCGGCGCCGAGCTGGCGCCCGACCTGCAAGGCGTACAGCGCCACTGCCAGCAGCCCCAGCGCATAGGCCAGGGCAAGCAGCAGATGGCGCGCGCCGGGACGGAACGCGGCGGGCGGAACGGCGATGGCGTCGGACGCGGTCATGGTGACTCCCGGTTGCGATGGGATACGGCGCCATCCCCTGCGGCACCGACGCGATCTTCAAAGCGTGTCTCAGTATCGGCCGCGTCGCCGGCGATCTTGACGCCCGCGGAATGCCGCTCGTCGGAAAAACCGAGCCTGAATAGGCGCCGCTGCAGTGGCGCGCCCGGGTCTCGGGCGACCGATGCCGGTGCCGGACGGTCCGCGGGAATCGGCGTTGATGGTGCCGGCGGGCTCTATCGAGCGGGTCCGAAGTCGCGCCTAGCGTTCCTTCTTGAACACCATCCGCTCGAACGAAATGCTGTGGACCGCTCCGTCCTGCACGGTAAAGTCCAGCAGCTGCCCCGAGTTGGGCGAGAACTCGACGCGGACGCAGTCCTGCTGCTCGCCGGCGGTGGCCACTGCCGCCAGCCGCCCCCAGCGTATGAGCATCTGCTGGCCGTCGTTCAACTGCACGGTCATGTCGCCCAGCAGTTGGTTCGAATAGGTACCGGCATAGTCCTCGCGCGGCCGCGACAGGCGCCACGCGCGCGCCTGGACCGCCTTCCGGTGCTCGGCGGCGGCAAGCCGCATCTGCCGGGTCTTCGTTTGCAGCTCGTCGAACCGGCGCGACAGCTTGGACTCGACGTCCGGCTCTTGCAGCAGAACGCCGTAGACATAGTCGGCGATCAGGTTGGTCAGCTGCGCTCCCAAGACATCCTCGTTGTTGAGCACGACCAGCGCGATGTTCTCGTCGGGCATGAACGACAGGTGGGCGTGGAAGCCGGCAAAGCCACCGAAGTGGTGCAGCATCCGCCTGCCCTTGTACTGGCCCGTGTACCAACCCCACGCGTAACCGGCGCGCGGAAAGTCCAGGTACTGCGAGTCCAAGGCGACCTGCGGCTCGTGCGACTTCGCGATCGCCGTCCGCGCGATCGCCGCGTCGCCATCCGTCGAAAGCTGCGCCGTCAGGAACCTGGCCAGATCCGGCGCGGTGGAGACGATGCCGCCGGCCGCGTGCATGGTCGCGTCCGACTTGACCAGGTACAGCGGCTGGCTGGGCTGCGCGCTCGCCAACGAATAGGGCGCGGCCAACGTCCATCCCGCCGCCTGCGCCTTGCTGACGTAGGCGGACGTGTGCCGCATCGAAAGCGGCCGGAAGATGGCGCTTTCCAGCTGTTCCTGCCATGGCAGCGAAAGGCGCTGGTCCAGCCACACGCTCAGGATGTTGTAGCCCACGTTGCTGTACTTGAAGGTTCCCCGCGCGGCCTGCGCATCGGGATAGGACGCCGCGATCAATGCCAGGCGCGATTGCGCGTCGTGCATGCCGCTGTACGCCGTCGCCCAGACCAGGGGCTGGTTGTCCACTCCCGACGAATGGACGAGCAGGTCCTTGATGGTCACCGATCCGGCATCCATGCCCGCGAAACGGGCTTGCGGAAACATCCGCTGCAGCGACATGTGCGTGTCCAGCTGGCCGGCCTCCTCCTTCAGCAGCGCGTTCAGCGCGAAGAAGGGCTTGGTGGCCGAGGCGAGGTAGAACACGGTGTCGCCGGTCACCGGCGTGCGCGCCTGGATGTCCGAGAACCCGAAGTAGCCCTCGTAGACGATCCTGCCGTCCTTGACCACGGCCACCGCCGTGCCCGAGGCGAGCGCGGTGGCCTGCTTGGTCTTCCGGATGAAACCGTCCAATGGCGTGAAGTCGGGAGCGGATGCGGCGGGCGCCTGGAATGGCGCGGTTGCGACCAGGGCGGCCAGGGCCGTCGCGAAGTGCTTCATGCAATGTCCTTTGCTTGTTGATGGATGGCGACGACGCTGCACCGGACACCCGGGCGGAAGGCGGGCGGCCTATTTCAGCGCGCGCTGCAGAAAGTAGTACGCCAGGTTGCCCAGCCCGGTGGCGCCGAGCAGGAGGGCGACGACGCCGGGCGTGATCCGGTCGGCTCCGAGCAGTTCCACCAGGCCGAAGCCGATCGCCAGCGCCAGGAGCACGCTGCCCCAGTGCAGCGAGGCCTGGCGTCGCCGCGTGGCTTCGCCTTCGAGCAGCGAGCGCACCAGCTCCTCGGAGCCGCGCGATTCGACGATCCGCCGACGCATGTAGGCGTCGACCACCGTCTTGATGGAGTAGGCGATGCAGATGAACAGAGTGATGGGAATGAGCAGGTTGAAATTCATGGTGCCGGCATCCGTGTTGTTGGCGGGTAACCAAGGAGATACGCCCGGCTGCCGTCCGGTTGCAGCGATCCGTTGCAACCGATGCCCCGACCGACGTATCCCTATACGCAATGCCCAGCCCGCCTCCCGCTGCCGACCAGACCCTCGATGCCGACCGGGCGCTGGCCGCCGCCGTGCTGGCCGGCAGGCCCGGCGCGTTCGAGCAGCTGGTGCGCGGCTATCAGAACCTGTGCTGGCACATCGTGGATCGCATGGTGCGGCACCCGGACGACACGCGAGACCTGTGCCAGGAGGTGTTCCTGCGCGTTTACCGCTCCATCCACCAATACCGCGGCGAAAGCGCACTGAAATCGTGGATCGCGCAGGTGGCCTATTCGGTGGCCCGGCGGCATCTGGAGCGCAAGCGCGTCCCGATCGCCGAGCCGAGCGGCGACGAGGACGGCATGTTCCTGGCCGAGCGGGTCGGCGACGGCACCGACCTGGAGGCGACGGCGGCGAGCGAGGAAATCAATGCGCTTTTGCACGGCGCCATCGATGCCTTGCCGCCGCTGCAGCGGACCGTGCTGACGCTCTATCATCTGGAAGAAATGCAGATCGGCGAGATCGCGCACATGACCGGTCTTGCCGAAGGCACCATCAAGAGCCATCTTTTCCGCAGCCGCCTGCGGCTGCGGGAACTGCTGCAATCGCGCATCGGAGCATCGGCATGAACATGACGGACAAGCGCTTGGACGACGAAACCGAATGGGAGGCGCAGGAACGCGGCCGGCGCGCGGCGCGCGGGCGCGAGGCTGGCGGGATGGACGCGGCGGACGCGGACTACCGCATCGTGGCCCAGGCGCTGGCTTCCGCCCCGCTTGCCGGGCCGCCGGCCGATTTCGCTGCCGGCGTCGCCGAACGCGTCGCTCGCCACGACGCCGGAATCGAGCGTGCGATGTCGCGAATCCTGCTGGCGGTGTTCGCGATCGCGTTGCTTGGCGTGGGCGTGCGCTACGGCGCGCAGGGATGGCAGCCGTTGCGGTACGCGCTCGGCGAGGTTTCGCTGGGCTGGCTGCTCGCCGGTGCGGGGTGCGTGATCCTGTCGTGGACGGGCCGGCGGCTGTTCGAGCTTGCCGGTCATGCGCGCGGTCCGGGGCGTGTCGCATGAGATGGGCGTTGCAATGCAGCGCCTATGCGTGGATTTCCGCGGGCCCTGTGCGGCTGCGCTGTTCGGGGGCGCACAAGCGCCAATCGCACTGCAGGCGATGACTCCGTCGATGATCATCCTGCGGAGCTGTCTTCGACGCGATGCCTTTCGCTATCTGAAGTCAGAAGCCAGCTGATTCGCCAGGGAATTCGGACTGGGGGCGATGACGGCCGCGGGAGCGACTCCGGATAACTTCGCGCCATCGGTCGCAACGAGGCTTTTTCGGTATGCCTGTCGCGACCGATGGCCAGGCTGTCCGGAGTCGCTCCCACCTGGTGCAGACACCGCGCGAAAAAGTGCTGACTATCGCAGCGTGTAGCCGCCGACCTCGCCACCGCGTTGCCCGCGGCGATGACAGGACCGGCCGTCGCAGGACGGCCGGTCGGAACCCGCGGCAGCGGTGGCGGGCGGCTATTTCGCCGCGGCGTCGTCGGGCAGCGCCCAGGCGATCACGCTGTCGCCGGACTTGGTCTCCATGCGGTCGTGGCCGCCGACCGCGGCGACGATATACTGCTTGCCGCCGACGGTGTAGCTCAACGGCGCGGCCTGCGGCCCGGCGGGCACGCGCACTTCCCACAGCAGTTCGCCGGTCTGGGTGTCGTAGCCGCGCAGGAAGTTGTCCAGCGCCGCGCCGATGAAGGTGACGCCGCCGGCGGTGGCCAGCGAGCCGCTGTTGTTGGGCGTGCCCAGTTCGAACTTCATCTTCGACGGGATCCCCATCGGACCCTGGTCGTAGCCGGTGCCCAGCGGGCGCCGCCAGATCACCTGCTGGGTGCGCAGGTCCACGCCGGAGAGGTAGCCCCACGGCGGCGCCACGCACGGCGTGTTCAGCGGCGACATCCACGGCTCCTTGCGCGCGCCGTAGGCCAGCCCTTCCTGCGCCATGTAGCCGGGCGTCCTGCTCTTGCCGTTGAACACCGAGACCACGCCCAGCCTGTCCATCTCCGCGCGCGGGTAGACGTGCTCGGTGTACGGCAGGCGGTTGCTGTTCATCACCATGATGCCGCGCTGCAGGTCCACCGACACGCCGCCCCAGTTGATGCCGCCATGGTTGCCGGTGAACGACAGCGAGCCCTGCAGGCTGGGCGGGGTGAACATGCCGTCGTAGCGCAGTTTCTTGAACTGGATGCGGCAGGCCAGCTGGTCGAACGGGGTGATGCCCCAGGCGTCGGACTCGACGATGGTCTCGTAGTCCTTGCTCGGCGCGCCGACGGTGTTCGGCATGCCCGGCGATACCGGCTGGGTCTTGGCGGTCCAGTCGCCGTGGTCGGTGCCCTGCGGCACCGGGATCTGCTGCACCGGCATGATCGGCTGGCCGGTCTGGCGGTCGAGCACGAACACCTGCCCGGACTTGGTCGCCTGGATCACCGCCGGGCGGGTGCCGCCGCCGGGAACCGGGAAATCGACCAGGTTCGGCTGCGGGCCGATGTCGTAGTCCCACAGGTCGTGGTTGACGGTGCGGAAGTGCCAGCGTTCCTTGCCGGTGGCCGCGTCGAGCGCGACCAGCGAGGCGGTGTATTCCTCTTCCTGCGCGGTGCGCTGCTTGCCGAAGAAGTCGCCGGCGGCGTTGCCGGTGGGCAGGTAGACCAAGCCCAGTTCGTCGTCGGCGGCCATCAGCGTCCACACGTTCGGGGTCGAGCGGGTGTAGGTCTGGCCGGCTGGCGGGGCGGCGGTTATCGCCGGGTTGCCCAGGTCCCAGGCCCAGCGCAGTTCGCCAGTGATCGCGTCGAAGGCGCGCACCACGCCGGACGGCGCATCGCGTTCCTGGCCGTCGCGGACCTGGCCGGTGGGCTGGATCACCACCCCGCGCATCACCACCGGCGGCGAGGTCGGGCCGACGAAGCCGGGCTTGGTGTTGCCGGTGTCCTTGTTCAGATCGACGTAGCCGTGGTCGCCGAAGCCGCTGCACAGCTGGCCGGTGAGCGCGTCGAGCGCGCCGAGGCGGCCGTCGACCATCGGCCAGAAGATGCGCTTGGCGCATTCGGCCACCGGTGTGGTGGCCTCGAAGTAGGACACGCCGCGGCAGGTGGTGGCGGCCACGCCGGCCATCGCCTTCGGGTTGGTCTTCGGGTCGAAGCGCCAGCGTTCCTTGCCGGTGGTCGCCTCGACCGCGATCACCTTCTGCGTCGGGGTGCAGATGTAGACCAGGTCGCCGACCTTCAGCGGAGTGTTCTGGAACGCGTAGCCGAGCTTGGAACCGGCCGGCTTGAGGTCGCCGGTGTGGAATTCCCAGGCCACCTTCAGGTGCTTGACGTTGCCCGGCGTGATCTGCGCGCCCGGCGAATAGTGGTTGGACAGGTTGGAGCCGGCATAGGCGGTCCAGTTGCCGGCGTCGTGGTTGGCGGCGACGTTGCCGTCCGGGCTGTTCACCGCGGCGCGGCTGAAGGCGGCCTGCGGCCGCTGCGCGGCCAGGGCCGGACCGGCCAGCTCCACGCTGCGCGGGAACAGCAGCGGGACCAGGATCAGCAGCGCGCCGGCGACCGGCAGCACGCCGGCGACCAGGATATAGCCCAGGCCCGACAGCGGCGCCAGGCGGCGCCGCGCCACCGGCCAGAACGCCAGCAGGACCAGGCCGAGCACCGAGATCATCGCCAGGCGCGGGATCAGCGCCCAGCCGTCCAGGCCCACTTCCGCCAGCGCCCAGGCCAGCGTGGCGGCCAGGGTCAGCCCGAACAGCCACAGCCCGACACGGCGGCCGACGGCAAGCAGCGCGCCGGAGACGGCCAGCGCGACGCCGGCCAGCAGGTAGTACCAGGAACCGCCGGCGGCGACCAGTTGCCCGCCCATGACGGCGAGCGCGATGCCCAGCAGGGCGATGACCACGGCATACGCGGCGAACAGCCAGGTACCGGGTCCGTGTTTTGAAGGGTGATGGTTCATTGGGATGGGGATCGTCCGGAGGATCCGACGGCGTCGCGGAGGGCTACGGCGTGGCACGGATCGTGGAGGGGAGCAGGCGAGGGCATGGCCGCATCGGCGGTGATCCTGCGCGCATCGGACATCGCGCCGCCCCTCCCAGGGTGCACAGGCGCGGTGCGTGGTGCGATTTTAAAGGAGGACGGTGTGCTGCCCGTGACGGCAGGCGGAACCTTGCGTCCCGCGAAAAGGGTTTACGCACACGATGTGATGGATACCCGTCTCTCGATCCTGCCTGGGAGCGGGCGCGCCGCCGGTTTCCGCGTCGCGGCCGTTCTTGCGGCGCTCCAGTTCACGCGTCTACGGCGGCGAAGCTGTGCGCGACTCCGGGCCTCGTGCCATCGGTCGCGACAGGCGCTGCCGGCGAACCGCGGCCGGAGGCTGGGCAAAGCCGCCTGCAGCCGCTCCCATGTCACGGGCCAACGGGCTGCGCGAAACGTCCTAGCCCTCCAGCGCTTGCAGGTAGCGCTGCCGCCAGGCGCCGATGTCGTTCTTGCGCAGGTGCTCCATCATCGTCTGCCAGCGTTCGATGCGCTTGGCCTTGGGCAGCGAGGCGGCGGTGGCGATGGCGTCGGCGACGCCGTCCAGGTCGTGCGGATTGACCAGCAGCGCCTCCTTCAGCTCGTCGGCGGCGCCGGCCAGCAGCGACAGCACCAGCACGCCGGGGTTCTCCGGGTCCTGCGCGGCCACGTACTCCTTGGCGACCAGGTTCATGCCGTCGCGCAGCGGCGTCACCAGGCCGACCTGCGCGGCGCGGTAGAAGCCGGTCAGCGTGGCATGGGTGAAGTTGCGGTTGACGTAGCGCAGCGGCGTCCAGTCCGGCTCGGCATGGCCGCCGTTGATGTGCCCGGCGATCTGCTCGAGCTGGTTGCGCAGTTGCTTGTACTCGGTGACGTCGCCGCGCGAGACCGGCGCGATCTGCAGGTAGGTGAGGCTGCCGCGCTGGTCCGGATGCCGCTCCAGGTAGCGCTCGAAGCCGAGGAAGCGCTCGGGCAGGCCCTTGGAGTAGTCGAGCCGGTCCACGCCGATCGCCAGCTGGCGGTCGCGCAGGCTGCTGCGCAGGTCGCGCACCGCCGGCTTGGCCACCGCCGCGCGCGCCTGCTGCGCGATCAGCTCGGTGTCGATGCCGATCGGGAACTTCTCGGCGCGGAAGCGGCGCCCGCCGGGCGCTTCCAGCACGCCGTCCTTGATCACCTTGCCGCCGCCGAACAGGCGCACGTAGGCCTGGAAGCGGTCCACGTCGCGCTGGGTCTGGAAGCCGACCAGGTCGTAGGCGTAGAAGCCGGAGAACAGCCGCGCATGGTCGGGCAGGGCCTGGATCAGGTCGGCCGACGGGAACGGCACGTGCAGGAAGAAGCCGATCTTGCAGCCGATGCCGCGCTCGCGCAGCAGCGAGGCCAGCGGGATCAGGTGGTAGTCGTGGATCCACACCGTGTCGTCCTCGCGCAGCAGCGGCGCGAGCTTCTCGGCGAACATCGCGTTGACCCGGCGGTAGCCCTCGCGGGTGGCGCGGTCGTAGTCGACCAGATCCAGGCGGAAGTGCAGCAGCGGCCACAGCGTGCGATTGGCGAAGCCGTTGTAGTACGCGTCCAGGTCGGCGCGGTTGAGGTCCATGGTGACGAAGTGGATGTCGCCGTGGTTCTGTTCGTGCACCGCGCCGCTGTCGCCGCGCACGGTCTTGCCGCTCCAGCCGAACCAGACCCCGCCGCGCTCCTTCAGCGCCGCCAGCAGCCCCACCGCCAGTCCGCCGGCGCGGTTCTCGCCGGGCAATGCCACTCGATTGGAAACAACCACTAATCGACTCATGAAGCCTCCTGCCAGCTGCGCGACAATCGCATCGCGGCGATGATCAGGCCGACGTGCGAATAGGTCTGCGGGAAATTGCCCCAGGCCTCGCCGTTGTCGAAGGCTAGATCCTCCGACAGCAAGCCCAGGTGATTGCGGCGCGCGAGGATGCGTTCGAACAGCTCGCGCGCCTCGTCCTTGCGCCCGATCGCGGCGAGCGCGTCGATGTACCAGAACGTGCAGATGGTGAAGCTGGTCTCCGGCTCGCCGAAATCGTCCGGCGCCACGTAGCGGTACAGCGCGTCGCCGTGCTTGAGGTCGCGTCCGATCGCCTCGACCGTGGCGACGAAGCGCGCGTCGTCCGGCGCGATGAAGCCGATGTCGGCCAGCAACAGCAGCGAGGCGTCCAGGCGGTGGCCGCCGAAGGTGTCGGTGAAGTGGCCCAGCTGCGGGTTCCACGCCTCGGCCAGCACGCGCGCATGGATGCGCTCGGCGCGCTCGCGCCAGTAGGCCACGCGGTCCTCCAGGCCCAGCCGCGAGGCGATCTTGGCCAGGCGGTCGCAGGCGGCCCAGCACATCGCGCTGGTGTAGGTGTGCACCTCGGCGCGGCCGCGGAACTCCCACAGCCCGGCGTCGGGCACGTCGTGCAGCGCGAACGCGCGCTCGCCCAGCGGTTCCAGGCGCAGGAATGTGTGCGTGTCGCCGGGGTCCTTCAGCCGCAGGTCGAAGAACAGTTGCGTGGACGCCAGCACCACGCTGCCGTACACGTCGTGCTGCTTCTGGATCCAGGCCAGGTTGCCGCGCCGCACCGGGCCCATGCCGCGGTAGCCGGCCAGCGACTCGACCTCGTGTTCCTCCAGCGCCGCCTCGAAGCCGATGCCGTACAGCGGCTGCAGGTTGCCGTCGGTGGTGGCCAGGTTGAAGATGTAGCCGAGGAACTGCTCCATCGTGCGGGTGGCGCCGAGCCGGTTCAGCGCGCGCACCACGAACGCGGCGTCGCGCAGCCAGCAGTAGCGGTAGTCCCAGTTGCGCGGGGTGTCCGGCGCCTCCGGGATCGACGTGGTCATCGCCGCGATGATCGCGCCGCTGTCCTCGTACTGGCACAGCTTCAGCGTGATCGCGCTGCGGATCACCGCGTCCTGCCAGTCCAGCGGCACCGACAGGTAGCGCACCCATTCGCGCCAGTATTCCTCGGTGCGTTCCTGGGCTTCCTGGATGTAGCCGGTCAGCGAGCGGGTCAGCGATTCGTCCACGCCGAGCATCAGGTTGACCGGGTGGCTGAGCACGAACGGCAGCTCGTCGCGGACGAAGCGCACCGGCACGTCGGTGGTCAGGCGCAGGGTGAACTCGGGCAGCAGCCAGCGCACGTGGTTGCTGCCCCATGTGCTTTCCGGCTTGCGCGCGCCCCAGTCGGCCAGCGGCCGCGCCAGCACGCGGATGCGCGGGTTGCCGGCCAGCGGCCGGATCTGGCGGATGATGCTGACCGGCCGGTAGAAGCGGCCGTGGTTGCGCCAGCGCGGCGCGAAGTCGATCACCTCCACCGCGCCGCCGTGCGCATCGCGCAGCACGGTGCGCAGGATCGCGGTGTTGGCCAGGTAGTGCTGGTCGCTGTCGACGAAGTCCTCCAGCTCCACGCTGAAGTCGCCGCCTTCGTGGTCGCGCGGCGACAGCAGCGCGCAGAACGCCGGGTCGCCGTCGAACGCGGGCAGGCAGCTCCACACCACGCGCGCGCGCTTGTCGACCAGCGCGCCGAAGCTGCCGTTGCCGATCACGCCCAGGTCGAGATTGGGGGCCGTCATGAATGAAACGGATCCTTTGCCGGAAGGGGGAAGGCGAACGCGAGCGATGCCGCGCGCAGGCGACCGGGGCCGGCGAAGCGCTGCCAGGGCCGGGCCCGCATGCAGGCGCCGATCATGCCGCGTTGTCGCGCAGCCACGCGTGCACGCCACGCGTGTCGGGCAGCGCGAACGTGGCCTGGCTGCCGGCGCGGCGGCCGACCAGCACGCTCCAGCCGCCGGCGCGGTTGGCCGCGGCGAAGCCGAACTCGTCGGTGAGGTCGTCGCCGACGAACACCGGCCGTCGCCCCTGGAACGGCGCCTGCTGCAGCAGCCGCTCCACCGCCAGGCCCTTGTCGCTGCCTTCGGGGACGAACTCGACGACGTGGTCGCCGGGCTGCAGGCGGTAGCCGGGCAGCGAGCCGATCTGCTCGTGGGCGAAGGCGGCGACCTGGGCGGCGGCATCGGGCGCGCCGCGCCAGTGCAGCGCCAGGCTGGCGCCCTTGTCCTCGACCAGCACGCCAGGGTACGCCTGGGTCAGGTGCGCGGCGCGCTGGTGCAGATCGTGCAGCCAGCTCGAGGTGTCGGCGGGCATTGCCGCGCGCGCATCGCGGTCGGCGCGCAGCTCGTGCCCGTGCAGCCCTGCGGCCGGCAGCCGCAACGGCGCGAACAGCTGGTCCAGTTGCGCCAGCGGACGCCCGCTGACCAGCGCCAGCGCGCCGTGCAGGCGGTCGCTGATGCGGCCTACCGCCTCGCGGACCTCCGGCAGCAGCACCACGCCGTCCGGCCGCGAAGCGAAATCGATGAGGGTGCCGTCCACGTCCAGGAACAATGCGCAGGCATCGTCCAGGCGCGGCGGCGGCGGTCGGAGGGGGAGCGCGTCAGCCATCGGTTCATGATGAACGAGACAGCGTTAGCGCCAGGTGGAGCGGACTGCGCGGACCGGGCCTGCGAAAGCAGTGCGGGGCCGAACGCGACCCCGCACTCACCAAGACGCCGCCGATCCGCCTGCGACAGCGCGCAACCCGCTTTACCGGGTCCCTGGTCCCCGGTCCCAGGTCCCGACAATCAGAACGTAAACCGCACCCGCCCGTAGTAGTACGCGCCGTTGCTGCCGATCGGCGACAGCACGTCGTAGGGCAGGTTGCCGAAGTAGTAGATGTCCTCGTTGGACAGGTCGGAGTAGTTGTCGGTGAGGTTCTGTCCGCCGAGGGCCACGCTCCACTGCGGGGTGATGCGGTACTCGACCTCGGCGTCGAGCTGCCACTCGGCGCCGTAGGTCTGCCGCGGCACGAAGCCGTCGCCGAAGTCGAACACGCGGGTGGCGCTGCCGTAGCGGCTGACGCGGGTCTGCAGCGCCCAGCGCGCGTTGCTCCAGTTCGCCGCGAACTGCGCGCGGGTGCGCGGGCTGGCGTCGGTCAGCGTATTGCTTTCCTCCACCCCGAACAGCACGTAGTCCGGGTTCAGCGCCAGCAGCTGCGCCGGCGTGGCGACCACGTTCTCCAGTTCGGTCTTGGCGTAGCTCCAGGTGCCGGTCAGCAGCAACTGGCCGTCGCCCAGCGCCTGGCGCCAGTTGCTGACCAGTTCGGCACCGCGGGTGCGGGTGTCGGCGGCGTTGACGAAGAAGCTCGCGCTCTGCAGGCCGGCGATGCCGAAGTTCTGCTGCACGAACGCGGTCAGCGCATCGCCGCCGATGTCCTCGGACAGCGCGATGCGGTCGTCGATGTCGATCTGGAACAGGTCCAGCGACAGGTCGAAGTGCTCGCCGATGCGGCTGGTGAAGCCCAGGCTGTAGTTCAGCGACTTCTCCGGCTTCAGTTCGCTGGCGCCGAGCGCGCGCGCGATCGGATTGTTGACCGACAGCAGCCGCCCCTGCAGCAGCTGGCCGGACGCGTCGTAGCCGGTGGAGGTGGCTTCGTAGCCGATCTGGCTCAGCGACGGGGCGTGGAAGTTGTTGGAGACCGCGCCGCGCAGCGCGAACGCCGGCACGAACTCGTAGCGCGCGGCCAGCTTGCCGGTCAGCTCGCCGCCGAAGTCCTGGTAGTGCTCGTAGCGCGCGGCCAGGTCGGTGGAGAGCTTGTCGCCGAACTGGCTGGACAGGCTGGCGTAGGCGCTGGCGACGTTGCGCGACAGGTCGGCTTCGTCCTGCGGGGTCAGCCCGCCGCCGGCCTGGGCGCCGGTCGGGCGGTCGGCGTAGGGCCCGGCCGCGTAGCTGGCCGGGTCGCCGGCGCCGGTGCGGTAGTGCTCGCGGCGCAGCTCCACGCCGGTGCCGAAGGTGTGGCTGGCGCCGGCGGCGTCGAACACCCGGCTCAGGTCCAGGTTGGCCACGGCCTGCTCGAAGGCGTAGTCGCCGGTCTTGAAGCGGGTGGGGCTGTCCGGGCCGAGCGAGGCGTTGAGCGAGTGCTTCAGCCGGTAGGTGAAGTCGTTGCGTCCGTAGTCCACGCTGGCGTCGTAGGCCCAGTCGCCCCACTGCCCGCGCGCGCCGCCTACCGCCTGGGTGTCGCGGTTCTCGCCCAGCGACACCGGGCGGTAGCCGTCGGGATAGCGCTGCGTCCAGTTGGCGTCGCTGTCGGGGTAGCGGAAATAGTTGGCGCCCTGGGTGTCGCGCTGGTTGTAGGTGCCGAAGAAATAGAACTCGCTGGTCTGGCCGAACGGCAGCTTGCCGTTGATCCAGGCGTTGAGGTCCTTGCTGGCGCCGTCGCCGAGCACGTAGTTGCGCCGGCCGGCCAGGGCCAGGTTGGCCGGCGTCTGCGCCTCGAAGAACGGGATCTGGTCGTAGCCGGCGCGGTTGGTGGCCTCGCGGTTCTTCAGTTCCAGGCCCACCTTGAAGTAGCCGCCGTCCTCGCCCAGGCGGGTGCCGACCTTGCCGCTGAAGTAGCCGGTCTGGCCGTCGGTGACGCGCCGGTCGATCGGCTCGACCTCGGTGTGGTGGGCGCCGAAGCTGGCTTCCAGCGCGCCGCTGTCCGGGTCGTCGTCGAGGATCACGTTGATCACCCCGGCCACCGCATCGGAACCGTACTGCGCGCCGGCACCGTCGCGCAGCACTTCGATGCGCTTGATCGCGCTGACCGGGATCGCGTTGAAGTCGACCGGCGTGGTGCCCTTGCCGATCTTGCTGTCGGTGTTGACCAGCGCGCTGTTGTGGCGGCGCTTGCCGTTGACCAGCACCAGCACCTGGTCCGGCGAGAGCCCGCGCAGCTGCGCGGCGCGGACGTGGTCGGCGCCGCCGGAGTTGGACTGGCGCGGGAAGTTGAACGACGGCAGCAGCGCCTGCAGCGCGCTGCCCAGTTCGCCGTTGACCACGCCGGCCTTGCGGATGTCCTCGGCGCTGAGCACGTCCACCGGCACGGTGGATTCGAGCACGGTGCGGTCGCTGGCGCGGGTACCGGTGACGATCACCGTGTCCAGGTTGGTCGCCTGCGTGGCATCGCCCTGCTGGGCCATGGCGGGGGACGCCAAGGCCACGGCGATGGCCAGGCTCAGCGGTGCGGCGTACGGTCGGAACATGCGGAAGGCTCTCTCTCTGGGAAGCGGAATCGAAGGCTGCGCGCCGGCCGCCCAAAGGCGCTGCCGGCGCGAGAAATTATTTTTGCTACATCCATCCGGATGAAGCGATATATTATCTTACCGTTAATGCCGCGGCGCGGCGCCTTCCTTCCGGGATGGCATCAGCTGATGCCCGCCGGTTATCGGGCGCTTGCGCCGGCCAACCTCTACCATCGCCGCTTCCGTTTCCCCTCGAGATATGCCGATGCTGCTCCGCGCTCCGCTGCTTGCCGTGTTCCTGGCCCTGTCCGCCTGCGCCAGCGTGCCGCCCCCCGGCGCGGACGCGCCAGCCAAGGTCAGCGCCACCTTGCAGGGCGACGCGTCGCGCCCGGCGCAGGCGAGCGGCTGGGTGCGCAGCGAGCTGTACTTCGGCGTCGGCGAGGAAAGCGGCCCGGCCGACCGTCCGCAGGCCGAGCCGATCAGCCAGGCGCAATGGCGCGCGTTCCTGGACAAGGAGGTCACGCCGCGCTTCCCCGACGGCCTGACCGTGTTCGACGCCTACGGCCAGTGGCTGTTCCGCGGCGCCAAGGAACCGAACCGGCTCAACACCAAGGTGCTGGTGATCCTGCACGAGGACACGCCGCCGCGCCGCGCCGACATCGAGGCGATCCGCCTGGCGTGGAAGCAGGCGACCGGGCACCAGTCGGTGCTGTGGTCGCGGCAGCCGGTCGAGGTGTCTTTCTGAAGCCGGGACTCGGGACTGGGGACTCGGGACCCGGAAAAGCGGGGGCGGCGACGTTCGCGATCCGCCAGGACGATCTGTCCGGTGTCGCGGTGCGTGCGCTGCTGGAGTACCACCTGCAGCAGATGCATGCGCAGTCGCCGCCGGGCAGCGTCTATGCGCTGGACCTGTCCGGCTTGCAGCGTCCGGATGTGACCGTGTGGAGCGTCTGGCGCGGCGATGCGTTGGCCGCGGTCGGCGCGTTGCGCGTGCTGGACGACGGTGGCGGCGAGCTGAAGTCGATGCGCACCCATCCGGATTTCCTGCGCCAGGGCGCGGCCGCGGCGCTGCTGGAGCACATCGTGGCCGCCGCGCGCGCCGCCGGCCTGCGCCGGCTGAGCCTGGAGACCGGCAGCGGCGCGGCCTTCGACGCGGCGCTGGGCCTGTACCGGCGCCGCGGCTTCCGCAATGGACCGGCCTTCGCCGATTACGTGCCGAGCGCGTTCAACCGGTTCCTGCATCTGGCGCTGTAGTCGCGACGCGATGCGCAGGCCGGGATGCTGCATCCCTGTTCGCGCGCCAATCCGCAAGCGCCGCTTCCATTACCATCCATCGATCCCTCACGTGGCCATCGCCCGCATGCCCAGTATCGCTCCTTCTACGTCGCGCCCGCGCTGGTTCGTCGCCGGCGACCTCAACGGTTTCTTCGGGCTGGTGGTCGACAACCTGTCGATCCTCGGCTTCATCACCATGGCCCTGGTCGGGATCTTCCAGTTCCCGGCCGAGGTGATCTACACGCGGATGATCCCGGGTACCGCGCTCGGCGTGCTGATCGGCAACCTGCTGTACACCTGGATGGCGCGGAGGCTGGCCGCGCGCAGCGGGCGCAGCGACGTCACCGCGATGCCGCTGGGCCTGGACGCGCCGACCAGCATCGGCATGGCGCTGCTGGTGCTGGGGCCGGCGTTCGTGCGCTACAAGCAGCAGGGCCTGGACCCGCAGGCGGCGGCGATCGCCACCTGGCACCTGGGCATGGCCTCGCTGGTGGTGATGGGCGTGCTGAAGACGGTGCTGTCGTTCTTCGGCGACGCGGTGACCCGCGCGCTGCCGCGCGCGGCGCTGCTCGGCTCGATCGCCGGCATCGCGCTGGTGCTGATGGGCTTCCTGCCGCTGCTGGAGACGCTGCGCGCGCCGCTGGTCGGCCTGGTCGTGCTGGGCCTGCTGCTGTACGTGCTGATCGCCAAGGGCCGGCTGCCGTACGGCCTGCCGGGCGTGCCGGTGGCATTGGTGCTGGGCACCGGCCTGTACTACTGGTTGAATGCGGCCGGCTACGGCATCCCCGGCTACCAGGCGCCGCACTGGGTGGCGCCGCAACTGGTGCTGCCGTGGCCGAACCTGGGCTTCCTCGCCGGCCTGCCCGACACGGTGCCGCTGCTGCCGTTGCTGCTGCCGTTCGGGCTGCTGATGGTGGTCGGCGGCATCAACGTCAGCGAGAGCGCGCGCGCGGCCGGCGACGACTACCGCACCCGCGACATCCTGCTGGTCGAGGCCTGCTCGACGCTGGTCGCCGGGGTCTGCGGCGGCGTCGCCCAGACCACGCCGTACATCGGCCAGCCGGCCTACAAGCACATGGGCGCGCGCAGCGGCTATACGCTGCTGACCGGGCTGTTCATCGGCCTGGGCGGCATGCTCGGCCTGGTCGCCGGGCTGGTGCAGTGGCTGCCGCTGGCGGTGCTGGCGCCGATCATCGTGTACGTGGCCATCGACATCACCACCCAGGCGTTCCAGGCCACGCCCAAGCGCCACGCCGGGGCGATGGTGCTGGGCTTCCTGCCGTCGGTGGCCTATCTGCTGGCGATCAAGGCGCCGGGCTGGATCCCGCCGGACAAGCTGGCCGCGCTGACCACCACGCTGGACGGCCACGGGCTGCCGGAACTGGCGGTGATCTTCACCCTGGGAAACGGCTTCATCATCACCGCGATGCTGTGGACCGCGGCGGTGGCGGCGATGGTCGATGGCCGCCTGCGCCGGGCCGCGGCGTTCCTGCTGGTGGCCGCCGGGTTGACCCTGTTCGGGCTGATCCATTCGGTGGACGCGCGCGGCGGCATCTACCTGCCGTGGACGCTGAGCGGGCTGCCGAAGCTGATCGCCTGGCAGTTCGTCGGCGGCTACGTGGCGCTGGCCGCGCTGCTGGGCCTGCTGTCGCTGCAGAAGCCGCGCGCGGTGGCGGTGGACTGAGCGACACTGTCGCGGCCGGCGCTGCGCCGGTCCACGAACGGGCAAGCATGCGATGCAGATGAAAACCACACGGATGTACGCGCTGGCCGCCACGGCGCTGGCGGCGCTGGCGCTGCTGCCGGGCGCCATGGCGGCCTCGTTCGATTGCGCCAAGGCGACTAGCCGCGTCGAACGCCTGCTGTGCGACGACAAGGCGCTCGGGGCGCAGGACGAACAGCTGGCCGAGCGCTACGCGGCGCTGCTCGACGCGCTGCCGCGCGGCGAGGTGCGGTCCGCGCGCGACGCGCAGCGCGCGTGGCTGGCGCAGCGCAATGCCTGCCTGCAGCAAGCCGCTGTGGCGGCATGCGTGCAGCGTACGCAGCAGGCGCGCCTGCACCAGTTCGACCCGCTGGACGCCGCGGCGGCCGCGCGCCTGGATCGCATCATCGCCGGCATTCCCGCGGCGCCGGCCGCGGCCGCGGCGCAACTGCGCGACTACGACGGCCCATTGGCCTCGGCCTGGCTGGCGTACCTGCAGCGCTTCGTGCCGGCCGCCGGCGTCGCCGCAGGCGAGGCGCGCAGCCGTTTCGCGGGCGCGAGCGCCGCGCTGCGCAAGCAGGACACGTTCGCCGCCTCGCTGCTTGACGACACCGCCAACGACAAGGCGGCACCGGCCGGCATGGCCGAACTGACCCTGCTGCGGATGTGGATCGAGCGCAACTACGGCGACGACGCGCGCCCCTACGTGCACTGCTTCGTGTTCGAACGCCAGGGCGCGCTCGCCTACGACGCGATGGGGCCGCTGTACGGGTCGACCCGCGACGGCTCGGCGCCGGTCTGCGCGCCGCAAGGGGACCTGTTCCGGCAGCCCGCCTGGAAGCAGCTGCGCGCGGCGATCGAGCCGACCGAACAGCAGTACGGCATGGACGCGGGCACGATCCGCTTCGCCACCTTCGCCGACTGGCGGGTCATCGAACTGCGCGCGACGGTTTCGCCCCTGCTTTACCTGCAGCCGCAGCTGCGCAAGCGTTATTCCGGCGATGCCGCCTCGGCGATCGACGACTGGAGCGGCGAGGGCGCCGGCGACGAAGGCCGCGACATCGCATGGCCGGACAGTCAGCGCAAGCGCGCGCTGGCGCTGTTGCCGCAGGTGCGCCAGGCCACCGCCAGCTGGCTGCAGGGCGACAAGCGGCTCGCACCGGCGCAAGCCGCCCAGGCCGCCGCTGCGATCGTCGACGTCTGGGTGGTCGCGCACCTGCAGGGGCCGTGACCGCCAGCGCGCGGTCCGTGCCCGACGGACCCGAGCCTGGCGCAAGGCGCATGCGGCTGCGCGGAAACCGGCGCGGCCGAGTTTGCGGCCGTGGCGCCGCTACGGGCATGCCGATGCTGCAGGCGCCGCCGCCGATGCGTGCCGGTCCGTGCCGGCGGCAGGTGACGCCCGCGATCAGCCATCCAGCTCGGGATAGTGGCGGAAGATGCCGTTCTCGTTGAACGGCAGCCTGCGCTCGGAGCCCAGGTACGCGGCAATGTTGGGACGCTCGGACACGCGCTGCTGCAATGCGCGCAGCAGCGGCAGCCGCGGCGCGAGCTTCTTCATCGCGTTGGGGAAGGCATAGTCCAGCCCGCACATCAGTTGGAACAGCGACAGGTCCACGTACGAGTGTTCGCGCAGCGCATGGCGGCCGCCGCCCTGGTCGAGCACCTGTTCGAAATAGCCGAGGAACTTCGGCAGCCGCTGCGCGCGCAGATCCGCCGCGCGGCGCTTGGCCTCGGCCTTCTGCTCTTCGTAGTACAGCGCGCTGGCGACCGGATGGTGGCTGTCGTGCACCTCGGCGACCAGGTCGGCGATGGTCAGCTGCAGCTGCAGAGCCTGCAGGCGGCGCGCGTCGCTGTCCGGCACCAGGCCCAGCGACGGACCCAGGTAGTGCAGGATGTTGGCCACCTGCGCCACCACCAGCCGTCCGGATTTCAGGAACGGCGGCGCGAACGGGCGCGCGCCGGCTTGCTTGCCCTGCAGGAACGCGTCCATCGCCTCGTCGCCTTCCTCGCGGGCGACGTCGCGGTAGGCGGCGCCGGCGTCTTCCAGCGCCAGCCGCACGAACTCGCCGCGGCCCTGGATCCCGGTCCAGTAGTAGAGGTCGTAGCGCATCGGGGCTCCGTTGGGGGAAAACGACAGGCTAAGGCGCCGGCCGGAAGCATTGCGTGAGCGCCGGCGGCCGGCCGGTGCGCGCGCGCGGGCGGGCCTGCGGCCGGCCGGCCGTTTCCGGCGGGATGTCGGGCTGAGGCGCTGAGACACCATCGCCCGCGCAGCGGAAGGGCGGTCGACCGGCGTCTCGCAAGGCCTTGAAACACGCCGCGCCAACCGCATCTGACTAGCATGCCGGCAGTGGCCGGCCCTTCATCAGAGGAATTCCCGATGCGGATGGACAAGCTCACCTCGCGTTTCCAGCAGGCGCTGGCCGACGCCCAGTCGCTGGCCGTGGGCCGCGACCACACCATCGTCGAACCGTTGCACGTGTTCACCGCGCTGCTCGACCAGCAGGGCGGCAGCACCCGCTCGCTGCTGGCGCAGGCCGGGGTCAACGTGCCGGTGCTGCGCGAACGCCTGGGCGAGGCGCTGGAGAAACTGCCCAAGGTCACCGGCCAGGCCGGCAACCTGTCGATCGGCAACGATCTCAGCCGCCTGCTCAACCACACCGACAAGCTGGCGCAGCAGCACAACGACCAGTTCATCGCCAGCGAATGGTTCGTGCTGGCCGCGGCCGAGGACAGCGGCGCGCTGGGCATGGCGCTGCGCGCCGCCGGTGCCGACAAGAAGAAGATCGAGGCGGCGATCGAGAAGCTGCGCGGCGGCGAGAGCGTGCAGTCGGAGAACGCCGAGGACCAGCGCCAGGCGCTGGAGAAGTACACCATCGACCTGACCGCGCGCGCCGAGAGCGGCAAGCTCGACCCGGTGATCGGCCGCGACGAGGAAATCCGCCGCACCATCCAGGTGCTGCAGCGGCGCACCAAGAACAACCCGGTGCTGATCGGCGAGCCCGGCGTCGGCAAGACCGCGATCGTCGAAGGCCTGGCCCAGCGCATCATCAACGGCGAGGTGCCGGAAGGCTTGCGCGGCCGGCGCGTGCTGTCGCTGGACATGGGCGCGCTGATCGCCGGTGCCAAGTTCCGCGGCGAGTTCGAGGAGCGGCTCAAGGGCGTGCTCAACGACCTGTCCAAGGCCGAGGGCCAGGTGATCCTGTTCATCGACGAATTGCACACCATGGTCGGCGCCGGCAAGGCCGACGGCGCGATGGACGCGGGCAACATGCTCAAGCCGGCGTTGGCGCGCGGCGAGCTGCACTGCATCGGCGCCACCACGCTGGACGAATACCGCAAGTACATCGAGAAGGACGCGGCGCTGGAGCGGCGCTTCCAGAAGGTGTTCGTCGGCGAGCCGACGGTGGAGGACACCATCGCCATCCTGCGCGGGCTCAAGGAGCGCTACGCGGTGCACCACGGCGTGGAGATCACCGACCCGGCGATCGTCGCTGCGGCGACGTTGTCGCACCGCTACATCAGCGACCGCCAGTTGCCGGACAAGGCCATCGACCTGATGGACGAGGCCGCCTCGCGCATCCGCATGGAGATCGATTCCAAGCCGGAGGAACTGGACCGCCTGGAGCGGCGGCTGATCCAGCTGAAGATCCAGCGCGAGATGCTGAAGAAGGAGAAGGACGAGGCCAGCCGGCAGCGCCTGGCCGACCTGGAAAGCGACATCGACAAGCTCGAGCGCGAGTTCTCCGACCTCAACGAGGTATGGAAGTCGGAGAAGGCCGCCTTGCAGGGCGCCACCAAAATCAAGGAGCAGATCGAGCAGGCGCGGGTCGAGCTGGAGGCGGCCCATCGGCGCCAGGACTACGCCAAGATGAGCGAGATCCAGTACGGCCTGCTGCCGAACCTGGAGAAGCAGCTCGCCGCGGCCGGCGATGCCGAGCAGCACGATTTCAAGCTGGTGCAGGACCGCGTCACCGCCGAGGAGATCGCCGAGGTGGTGTCGCGCTGGACCGGCATCCCGGTCAACAAGATGCTCGAAGGCGAGCGCGACAAGCTGCTGCGCATGGAGGACGACCTGCACCAGCGCGTGGTCGGCCAGCAGGAGGCGATCAAGGTCGTGTCCGACGCGGTGCGGCGTTCGCGCGCCGGCCTGTCCGACCCGAACCGGCCCAGCGGCTCGTTCCTGTTCCTGGGCCCCACCGGCGTGGGCAAGACCGAATTGTGCAAGGCGCTGGCCGAGTTCCTGTTCGACAGCAGCGACGCGATGATCCGCATCGACATGAGCGAGTTCATGGAGAAGCACAGCGTGGCGCGGCTGATCGGCGCGCCTCCGGGCTACGTCGGCTACGAGGAGGGCGGCTATCTCACCGAGGCGGTGCGGCGGCGCCCGTATTCGCTGATCCTGCTCGACGAGGTGGAGAAGGCGCACAGCGACGTGTTCAACATCCTGCTGCAGGTGCTCGACGACGGCCGCCTCACCGACGGCCAGGGGCGCACGGTGGATTTCCGCAACACCGTCATCGTGATGACGTCCAACCTGGGCTCGCACCAGATCCAGGAGCTGTCCGGCGACGGCTCGGCCGAGGCCTACACGCAGATGAAGGCGGCGGTGATGGGCGTGGTGCAGGCGCACTTCCGCCCCGAGTTCATCAACCGCCTGGACGACATCGTGGTGTTCCATCCGCTGGACAAGGCGCAGATCAAGCAGATCGCCAGGATCCAGCTGCACGGACTGGAGAAGCGCCTGTCCGAGCGCGGCCTGCGCATCGAGCTGACCGAGCGCGCGCTGGAGCTGCTCGGCAACGTCGGCTTCGACCCGGTGTACGGCGCGCGCCCGCTCAAGCGCGCGATCCAGTCGCAGCTGGAGAACCCGCTGGCGCAGCGGATCCTGTCGGCGCAGTTCCTCAGTGGCGACACGATCAAGGTCGATGCCGAGGGCGGGCAGCTGGTGTTCGTCAAGGCCTGATATGGCATCGCACGGGCGGGCCGCTGCCGGCGGCCCGTGCGGATCTCCGGGTCCGGATGGCGCGCATGGACGCCGTATGCGATGGCCGGGCGGCGATGCGCCGCTTGGGCGCGCGCAGGCGGTCCTGTGCGGCGGGCGCGCGTCTCCTTGCCGTGGAGCGCGGCGTTCGCCGAAGCCGGCGACGATGATCGCCTGGATTGCTGGATCTTCAGCGGCAGCCAGCCGCTGATGCGCGACGTCGTCGCCGGCCGCTAGGGTGGCCGAAGCCGTCACGTCGATCGCGACGCCGTTGCCCACCGCTACGCGATACCGTGAAGGCACTGCTGGCGGATTGATGCAGCCGAGATGGTTGGCCGCAGATGGTCAATCGCCGGCAGCGGCAATGCCGGCGTTCGCCGCAATAACGCGGCGCATCGCGGCGTTGGGTAAGGTGGCAGGTTCCCGACCAGGAGAACGGCTGATGAAGCTTCGATTCGTGGCGTTCGCGTTGACGCTTGCCGCTGGCAATGCCCATGCGCTTACCGATGCCGAGCTGCGCCAGATCGTCGATCAGCGGCTGCTGGGCGACCGCACCGGTGCCTGCCTGGCGGTGGCGCTGATCGAGAGACAGGCGGTCATCCGCACCTATGCCTGCGCCAATCCCGACGACGCTCCGCGTATCGGCGCCAACAGCGCCTTCGAGATCGGCTCGGTGACCAAGACGATGACCGCCGCATTGCTGGCCGATCTGATCGGACAAGGCAAGGCTTCGCTGGACGATCCGCTTTCCGAATATCTCCCGCGAGACATCCGGGTGCCGGTGTTCGAAGGCCAACCGATCCTGTTGCGCCATATCGTCACCCACACCTCCGGCCTGCCTGCGTTGCCTTCGCGGATGGGCGCGGCCGATCCGGCCGATCCTTATGCCAAGCTCGATGCGGCCGCATTGCTGGCTTCCCTCGCCGACGTCGAACTCGCCCGCGCGCCGGGCAAGCAGTTCGAATATTCCAATTTCGCCTCGATGCTGCTGTCCTATGCCGTCGCCAAGCGCGCCGGCGAGGATTACGAAACGCTGATCCACAGACGCCTGTTCGCACCGCTGAAGATGGATCGCGCCTACGTCGAGCGGGCTCCGGCAGGCATCCGCGCCGCCCAGGGCCATTCGTCCAATGGCCAACCGGTGCCGGCGTGGAACTTCGGCGTCGATCTGGCCGGCGTCGGCGGCGTGCGTGCGACGCTGGACGACATGGCGAAGTACGTGCAAGCGCAGCTCGGGCAGGCTCAGGCGCCCATCGCCAAGGCGCTGCGGCTGAGCCAGCAGCAGGTATCGGAACAGCCGCCGATGGCGATGAACTGGATGCTGCTATCCGTTGCCGACCGCGTCGTCCATCTGCACGAAGGCGCTACCGGCGGTTTCTCCGCATTTGTTGCCTTCGATCGCGGGCGCCAGCGCGGCGTGGCCATTCTTTCCGACACCAGTTGGATCTCCACCGGTGGGTTGCAGGGACTGGGTCTGCACCTGCTCGACGACAGTTTCCCGCTCGGCAAGCCGCGCAAGCGCGTGCCCGCGCCTGCGGAGTTGCTGGATCAGCTGGCGGGCCAATATCACATCGCCGGCGGCTTGAAGATGGAGCTGCGGCGCAAGGACGATGCGCTGATCATCCATCCGCAGGGCCAGCGCGAGTACGCGATGGCGTTCGACGACGCCGGCGATTTCTACCCGCTGGAGTTCGATGCGCTGCTGCAGCCGCAGCGCAAGGCCGATGGCAGCTATGTATTCACCTGGCGCCAAGCCGGTGCGGCGTTGCCGGCAACCCGGGTCGATGCTTCGCAGAAGCCGGCGTTCGCGCCGCCGGCGGCCGCTTTGAAGGATTATCCGGGCGAATATCCACTGGCGCCGGGTTTCGTGCTGACGGTCAGCGAGCGCGACGGCAAGCTGTTCGCGCAGGCCACCGGACAAGACGCTTTTGCGCTGGAGGCGGTGGCCAGGGACGCATTCGAAGCCGCCGCCTACGGCATCGAACTGACATTCGAGCGCGATGGCGATGGCAAGGTCAACGCGCTGGTCCTGCGCCAGGCGGGGCAGGCGCGGCGCGGCCTGCGGCAGTGATCCGATGCTCCCGTTTTCCGCAGCGGGCGTTGTAGGTGGGTGCCGGTGTGCCGACACCGTCGGTTCGGGATGAAGCCGTGCAGTGAACGCTCTGTGGCGACCGACCGGCGCCGGCATGCCGGCGCCACTCCTGCAAGGGAGTGTGCATCAGCCCCGCGGCGCCGACGGCGCGCCGCCTTGGCCGGGGCCGCGCCTACGCGCAGCGCACGGACACGTTCCCCAACGACCTCCGCCACCTGCTAGCATGCCCGCACCCAAGGTGACCGCCGGCTCGGCCGGCGGTTGAAACGGGAATCCGGTGCGCCGGGCCGCGTGCGATACGCGAGCCGGCAATTCCGGAGCTGCCCCCGCAACGGTAGGCGAGAACACGCTCCGCAACAGGCCACTGTGCATTCGCATGGGAAGGCGCGGACCGGAAGGCGACAGGCCTTCGCTCGCAAGCCCGGAGACCGGCCTTGGGCATGACCCGGCACGCGGTGGGCGTTGTCATGGATCGCGCATGCGGCGCTGCCGTGCGCGCGCTTCGTGGTGCCTTGCCGCCTGCCGTCCATCCATCGCTACCGCGCGGGCAGGCGCGGCAAGGAGTCGTCGTTCATGCAGTCCCGAACTGTTTTTCCGCGTCGCGCCGCATTGGCGTCGGCGCTTGCGTGCGTGGTCGCCCCGGCGCTGGCCGAGGGCGCGGCCGTCGACCTGGACCGGCTGGTGGTCACCGCCAGCCGCACCGCGCAGAGCCAGGATCGCGCGCTGGCGCCGGTGGAGGTGATCGACCGCGCGCAGATCGAGCGCCGCCAGGCGCTCTCGCTGCCGGAACTGCTGCGCGGCGAGGCCGGCGTGTCGATGGTCAACAACGGCGGCGCGGGCAAGACCAGCTCGCTGTTGCTGCGCGGCACCGAGTCCGACCACGTGGTGGTGCTGGTCGACGGGTTGAAGGTCGGCTCGGCGACCAACGGCGGCGCCGCATGGCAGGACATTCCGCTGGAACAGATCGAGCGCATCGAGATCGTGCGCGGGCCGTTCTCCAGCCTGTACGGCTCCGAAGCGATCGGCGGGGTGGTGCAGATCTTCACCCGGCGTCCGCCCGGCCGCTTCGCGCCCAGCGCCAGCGCCGCGATCGGCAGCGACGCCACCCGTCGCTACGGCGCCGGGCTGGCCGGGCGCAGCCAGGCGCAAGGCGAGCGGGGCGGCTGGTACGCGGTCAACGTCGCGCACGAGGAGACCGCCGGCATCAACGCCTATCTCAATACCGCCTCGCGCTACTACGATGCCGACCGCGACGGCTACGCCAACGATTCGCTGAGCGTGCAGGGCGGCTACCGCTTCAACGAACGCTGGGACGCCGACCTGCGCGCGCTGCGCGCGCGCAGCCGCAACGAGTACGACGGCAGCGCCAACGACATGGCCAAGGGCGTGCAGCAGGTGGTCGGCGGGCGCCTGCGCTACGCCGCCAGCGGCGCGCTGGACCTCAGCGCCAGCCTCGGCGAGACCGCCGACCTCAGCGATGCCTACCTGCGCGGCGCGTATTCGTCCGCGTTCGACACGCACCGCAAGCTGGGCTCGCTGCAGGCGGACCTTGCCGCCGGCTCCGGCACGCTGAGCCTGGGCTACGACTGGCAGCGCGACGACGTGGACGCCAGCGACGCCTACGACGTGGAACGGCGCATCAACCGCGGCGCCTTCGCGCAGTGGCAGCAGCGCATGGCGGCGCAGTCGCTGCAGGCCAGCGTGCGCCGCGACGACAACGGCCAGTTCGGCGGCAAGACCACCGGCAGCGTGCTGTGGGGCTGGGACCTGCACCGGCACCTGCGGCTGGGGGCGAGTTTCGGCACCGCGTTCAAGGCGCCGACGTTCAACGAGCTGTACTACCCGGACTACGGCAATCCCGCGCTGCGCCCGGAGACCTCGCGCAGCGTCGAGCTGAGCCTGCGCGGCGACTACGCCTGGGGCGCGTGGACGCTCAATGCCTACCAGACCCGGGTCGACGACCTGATCGCCTACGATCCGGCGCTGACCGATGCGGCGCATCCGTTCGGCCAGCCCAACAACATCGACCGCGCGCGCATCCGCGGCGCCGAGGCCGGCTACGACACCGCGCTGGCGGGTTGGACGCTGCGCACGCGGCTGACCTGGCTGGACCCGCGCGCCGACGGCGCGGTCAACCACGGCAACTGGCTGCCGCGACGCGCGCGGCGCAGCGGACGCATCGATGCCGACCGCCGCTTCGGCGCGTTCAACGCCGGCGCCAGCGTATTCGGCTCCGGCGCGCGCTACGACAACCTGGGCAACAGCGCGCGGCTGGGCGGCTACGGCCTGGTCGACCTGCGCGTGGGCTATGCGTTCGGCCGCGACTGGAGCGTGGCGCTGGCGGCCAGCAACGTGTTCGACCGGCGCTACCAGACCGCGGCGTACTACGCCCAGCCCGGACGCAGCTATCTGCTGACGCTGCGCTACCATCCGGCGGCGGACGCGGCGGCGGGAGAGAACGGATGAGCGCGCGCGCGCCGTACGCCCAGGCCGGCATCTGCGTGGCGGTCGCGGCGACGATGGTCGCCACCCGCTTCCACCATTTCGGCGACGCCTTGCACCTGCCGGACGCGTCGATGGCGCTGTTCTTCGTCGGCGGCCTGTACCTGCGCCGGCACGCGGCCTTCATCGCCTTGCTGCTGCTGGCGCTGCTGATCGACTGGGCGGCGATCGCGCTGGCCGGGGTCAGCGATTTCTGCGTCACCGCGGCCTATGCGGCGCTGCCGCTGGCCTATGCGCTGCTGTGGTACCCGGCGCGCGCGTATGCGCCGCGGCTGAGCGCGCGGCCGGCCTCGCTGGGCGCCGCACTGCTGCTCGGCGTCGCGGCGGCGGCCGCGTCGTTCCTGGTCTCCAACGGCGCGTTCTACTGGTTCGGCGGGCGCTATGCGGATCCGCACTGGTCGCAGTACCTGGCCCGCGCCTGGCAGTGGGGGCCGCTGTTCGTGCGCAGCACCGCGTTCTATCTGGCGGCCGCGCTGGCCTTGCACGCGCTTGCCGTCCGCGCCTTTCCTTCCCGAACCCTGGAGTCCGCATGAATGCACGGTCCGCTCCCGCCGCTCGCTCCGCTTCGGCGCCGCTGCCGCCGGCAGGATTGCCGCTGGCCTCGGCCGTCGCGCAGGCCGTCGCCGGGCTGATGCTGGCCGCGCTGATGGTCTGCACCCGCGGCCAGCACTTCGCCAGCGTCGATGCGTTGCCCAGCGCGTCGTGGGCGGTGTTCTTCCTGGCCGGCGCGCTGCTGCGCCCGTGGTGGCCGTTGCCGGCGCTGTTCGCGCTGTCCAGCGCGCTGGATCTGGCCAGCCTGGCGAGCGGCACGATCAGCGACTGGTGCCTGTCGCCGGCGTATTGGGCGCTGGCGCTGGCCTATGCCGCGCTGTGGTGGAGCGGCCGCGTATACGCGCGGCACCTGCACGACGGGCGCTGGCGCAGCGTGCCGCGCCTGGCGATCGCGCTGCTGCTCGGCGCCAGCGTCGCCTACCTGCTGTCCAAGGGCGGGTTCTGGTTCTTCTCCGGCCGCTATCCGGATCCGGACTGGGCCGGCTTCATCGCCCGCATCCCGCACTACTATCCGCGCGCGCTGGGCCCGCTGGCCGGCTACGCCGCGCTGGGCGTGCTGCTGGCGGTCGCCGCGCAGCGGCTGCGCGCGCGCGCCGGGGCGCGCGCATGAACGCCGCCGGACGCGACGCCGACGCGCACTACCGCGAACGCGCGCAGCGCAAGAAGGAACTGATCGACCGCCGCATCGCGCGCGCGGACATCGACCGCGGCGTGGTGGTGGTCAACACCGGCAACGGCAAGGGCAAGAGCTCGTCCGGCTTCGGCATGTTGGCGCGCTCGCTCGGCCACGGCCTGCGCTGCGGGGTGGTGCAGTTCATCAAGGGCAGCTTCTCCACCGGCGAGGAAGCCTTCTTCCGCCGCTTCGACGACAGGCTCGACTACCACGTGATGGGCGAGGGCTTCACCTGGGAAACCCAGGACCGCGCGCGCGACACCGCCGCCGCGCAGGCCGCCTGGCAGGTGGCGCGCGGGATGCTGGCCGACGCCGGCACCGATTTCGTGCTGCTCGACGAACTCAACATCGCGCTGGTGAAGGACTACGTGGCGCTGGACGAGGTGCTCGCCGCGCTGGCCGCGCGCCCGCCGCGCCAGCACGTGGTGATCACCGGCCGCGGCGCGCCGGACGGGCTGATAGCCGCCGCCGACACCGTAACCGAGATGCGCCTGGTCAAGCATGCGTTCAAGGCGGGCATCAAGGCGCAACTGGGGATCGAACTGTGAGCGCCGCGCCGCGCGCGTGCCCGGCGCTGCTGGTGTCCGCGCCGGCGTCCGGGCAGGGCAAGACCAGCGTCACCGCCGCGCTGGCGCGCTGGCATGCGCGGCAGGGCCGGCGCGTGCGGGTGTTCAAGACCGGCCCGGACTTCCTCGACCCGATGCTGCACGCGCAGGCCAGCGGCGCGCCGGCCTACCAGCTGGACCTGTGGATGAACGGCGAGGACGACGTGCGCGCGCGGCTGTACGCCGCCGCCGGCGAGGCCGAGCTGATCCTGGTCGAGGGCGTGATGGGGTTGTTCGACGGCGATCCGTCCAGTGCCGATCTGGCCGAGCGTTTCGCGCTCCCGGTGCTGGCGGTGATCGACGGCGCGGCGATGGCGCAGACCTTCGGTGCGCTGGCCGCCGGCCTTGCGTGCTACCGCCACGGCCTGCCGATGTACGGCGTGGCCGCCAACCGCATCGGCAGCGCGCACCACGCGCGCCTGCTGCGCGAGAGCCTGCCGCCGGACCTGCACTGGCTCGGCGCGTTGCCGCGCGATGCCGCGCTCGCCTTGCCGGAGCGGCACCTGGGCCTGGTCGCCGCGGCCGAGGTGACCGACCTCGACGCGCGCCTGGACGCATTGGCCGACGCGTGGGCGCAGCATGCGGCGACCGCATTGCCGCCGCCGCTGGCGTTCGCGCCGGCGGCGCTGGCGGCGGTGCCCGAACGTCTGCGCGGCGTGCGCATCGCGATCGCGCGCGACGCCGCGTTCTGCTTCCTGTATCCGGCCAACCTGGATCTGCTGCAGACCGCCGGCGCGCAGTTGCGGTTCTTCTCGCCGCTGGCCGGCGAATCACTGCCCGACTGCGATGCGGTGTGGTTGCCGGGCGGCTACCCGGAACTGCATCTGCAGGCGCTGGCGCAGCGCCACGACCTGCACGCCGCGCTGCGCGACCATGCCGGCGCCGGCAAGCCGCTGCTCGCCGAATGCGGCGGCATGCTGTTCCTGCTGGAGCAACTGGCCGATCGCGACGGACAGGCGGCGGCGATGGCCGGCCTGCTTGCCGGCCATGCCGCGCTGCAGCCGCGGCTGGCGGCGCTGGGCCTGCAGGAGGTGGCGTTGCCGGAAGGCACGCTGCGCGGGCACACCTTCCACTACGCGCGCGCCGAAATGGCGCTGGCGCCGCTGGCGCACGCACGCAATCCCAACGGCGGCCCCAGCGCCGAGGCGGTGTACCGGCAGCGGCGCCTGACCGCCAGCTTCGTGCACTTCTACTTTCCGTCCAATCCTGCCGCGGCAGTGGCGTTGTTCGAGGGGGCGGCGGCATGAACCCCAGTGCTGCCTTCGTCATGACGGTTCCGCGCACGTGCCACCATGGCCGTTGCCCATGCTGCTGCTGACCGCCATCGCCGCGATAGGGCTGGACCTGCTGCTCGGCGAGCCGCGCCGCGCGCATCCGCTGGTCGCGTTCGGGCGCCTTGCGCAATGGCTGGAGGCGCGGCTGTACCGCGACCGTCGCGGCGCCGGGCTCGGCGCGTGGGCGCTGGCGGTGTTGCCGCCCACGCTGCTCGCCGGCGCGCTGCAATGGGCGCTGTGGCGCTGGTCGCCGTGGGCGGCGGCGGGCCTGGCCGCGCTGGCGCTGTATCTGGCGCTGGGCCTGCGCAGCCTGGGCGAACACGCGCGGCCGGTGATCGCGGCGCTGCGTGCCGACGATCTGGCCGCCGCGCGCGCCGCGGTCGCGCGCATCGTCAGCCGCGACACCGCCGCGTTGGATGCCGCGCAGATCGCCACCGCGGCCACCGAATCGGTGCTGGAGAACGGCAGCGATGCGGTGTTCGGCGCGCTGTTCTGGGGCCTGCTGCTCGGCGCGCCGGGCGCGGTGCTGTACCGGCTGGCGAATACGCTGGATGCGATGTGGGGCTACCGCAACGCGCGCTACCGGCGTTTCGGCTGCGCCGCGGCGCGCATCGACGACGCGCTCAACTACGTGCCGGCGCGCCTGACCGCGCTGAGCTACGCGCTGCTCGGCCGCACGCCTGCGGCGCTGCGCTGCTGGCGCCGGCAGGCGGGGGCCTGGAAGAGCCCCAATGCCGGGCCGGTGATGGCGGCCGGCGCCGGCGCGCTCGGTGTGCGCCTCGGCGGCGCGGCGCCGTACCACGGACAGTGGCAGGAACGCCCGCCGCTGGGCGAGGGCGCGGCCGCCGACGCCGCGTCGGTCGCGCGCGCGCTGTGGCTGGTGCGGGGCACGGCAGTGCTGTGGCTGGCGGCGATCGCGCTGGCGACGGCGCTGCCGGAGACCGCCGCATGAGCGCGCGCCGCATAGCCGGCCGTGCGCGCCGCGGCACGGTCGCGTGCCAGCGCCACCCGTGCCGCACCCGGCGCAACTTCGATGACTGGAGATCCGCGCATGCTTGAACATGGTGGCCGCCTGTTGCGCGCCGCGCGCCGCTACGGCATCGCGCCGGCGCAATGGCTGGACCTGTCCACCGGCATCAGCCCGTTCGCATGGCCGGTGCCGGCGATTCCCGCGCGCGCCTGGCAGCGGCTGCCGGAGGACGACGACGGCCTGCTCGAGGTGGCCTGCGCGTACTACGGCGCGCCGCAGCTGCTGGCGGTGGCCGGCTCGCAGGCGGCGATCCAGGCCCTGCCGGAGCTGCGCGCGCGCAGCCGGGTCGGGGTGATCGCGCCGGGCTATGCCGAGCATGCGCACGCCTGGCGGCGCGCCGGCCACGCGGTGGAAACGCTGCCCGCGGCGCAACTGCTGGCGCAGGCGCCGCGTCTGGACGTGATCGTGCTGATCCATCCGAACAATCCCGGCGGCGAGCGCTTCGAACGCGACGCCCTGCTCGCGCTGCACGCGCAGCTGGCCGCGCGCGGCGGCTGGCTGCTGCTCGACGAGGCGTTCATGGACGCCACCCCCGAGCACAGCCTGTGCGGCGAGACCGAACGCGACGGGCTGATCGTGCTGCGCTCGGTCGGCAAGTTCTTCGGCCTGGCCGGCGCGCGCGCCGGCTTCGTCGCCGCGGCGCCGGCGCTGTTGCGCGCGTTGCGCGAGCGCCTGGGGCCATGGACGCTGAGCGGGCCGTCGCGGCACGTGCTGGGGTTGGCGCTGGCCGATCGCGACTGGCAGCCGCAGGCGCGGCTGCGGCTGCAGGTGGCCGCCTCGCGCCTGGCCGCGCTGCTCGCCGCGCACCAGCTGGCGCCGAGCGGCGGCTGCGGCTTGTTCCAGTGGTGCCGGCACGCCGCCGCCGCCGAGCTGCACGAGGCGCTGGCCGCGCGCGGCATCCTGACCCGGCTGTTCGAGGTGCCGCCGAGCCTGCGCTTCGGCCTGCCGCCGGACGACGCCGGCTACGCGCGGCTGCGCGACGCGCTGGGCGAGATCTGCGGGGCGCGGCGGTGAGCGCGCGCGTGCTGATGGTGCAGGGCTGCACCTCCGATGCCGGCAAAAGCACGCTGGTCGCCGCGCTGTGCCGCTGGCTGCACCGGCGCGGGGTGGCGGTGGCGCCGTTCAAGCCGCAGAACATGGCGCTGAACTCGGCGGTGACCGCCGACGGCGGCGAGATCGGCCGCGCGCAGGCGGTGCAGGCGCAGGCATGCGGGCTGCCGCCGCACACCGACTTCAATCCGGTGCTGCTCAAGCCGCACAGCGACACCGGCGCGCAGGTCATCGTGCACGGCCGCGCGGTGGCCACGCTCGACGCGGCCGCCTACCACGACTACAAGCGCATCGCGCGCGAGGCAGTGCTGGCCTCGCACGCGCGCCTGTGCGCACGCTACGCAGCGCTGGTGGTGGAAGGCGCCGGCAGCCCGGCGGAGATCAACCTGCGCGCGCACGACATCGCCAACATGGGCTATGCCGAAGCGGTGGACTGCGATGTGCTGCTGGTCGCCGACATCGACCGCGGCGGCGTGTTCGCGCACCTGGTCGGCACCCTGGCGCTGCTGTCGCCGAGCGAGCGAGCGCGCGTGCGCGGCTTCGTGATCAACCGCTTCCGCGGCGACCTGGCGCTGCTGCAGCCGGGGCTGGACTGGCTGCAGCGGGAAACCGGCAAGCCGGTGCTCGGCGTGCTGCCGTACCTGCACGGCCTGCAGCTGGAAGCCGAGGACGCGTTGCCGCAGGCCGCTGCCGCCAAGCCGCAGGCGCGGCTGCAGGTGGCGGTGCCGGCGCTGCCGCGGATCAGCAACCACACCGATTTCGATGCGCTGGCCGCGCACCCGCAGGTGCAGCTGCGTTTCGTCGGCCCGGGCCAGGCGCCGCCGGCCTGCGACCTGATCGTGCTGCCCGGCAGCAAGTCCACCCGCGCCGATCTGGCCTGGCTGCGCGCGCAGGGCTGGGACGCGGCGATCGCGCGGCACCTGCGCTACGGCGGCAGGCTGCTGGGCATCTGCGGCGGGCTGCAGATGCTCGGCCGCGCGGTACACGATCCGCACGGCATCGAAGGCGCGGCCGGTTCCAGCGACGGGCTGGGCTGGCTCGACCTGGACACCACGCTGGCGCCGCGCAAGCAGCTGGGCCAGGCGCATGGATGGCTGGCCTTCGCCGATGCGGCGGTGAGTGGCTACGAGATCCATTGCGGGATCAGCGCGGGGCCGGCGCTGGCGCGGCCGGCCCTGCGCCTGGACGACGGCCGCGGCGACGGCGCGATCTCCGCCGACGGCCAGGTGCTGGGCACCTATCTGCACGGCCTGTTCGATAGCCCCGACGCGCTGGCGGCGCTGCTGGGCTGGGCCGGCCTGGACGATGCCGCGCCGCTGGACGTGCGCGCCTTGCGCGAACGCTCGCTGGAGCGCCTGGCCGACATGGTCGATACGCATCTGGACCGGCGTTTCCTGTGCGCGCAGTTCGGCCTGGAGGCGCCCGCATGCACAGCCTGATCCTGGGCGGCGCGCGTTCGGGCAAGAGCGCGCTGGCCGAGCGGCTGGCCGTCGCCAGTGGCCGCGAGGTGGTCTACCTGGCCACCGCGCAACCGCTGGACGGCGAGATGGACGCGCGCATCGCCCGGCACCGCGCGCAGCGGCCCGCGCATTGGCGGCTGGTCGAGGAGCCGCTGGCGCTGGCCGCGGCGCTGCGCGCCGAAACCCGTGCCTCGCGCTGCGTGCTGGTCGATTGCCTGACCCTGTGGCTGAGCAACCTGCTCGGCGCGCCGGACGCATCCGCGTTCGCGCGCGAACGCGACGCGCTGCTGGCGGCGCTGCCGCAACTGCCCGGGCAGGTGATCCTGGTCGGCAACGAAGTGGGGCAGGGCGTGGTGCCGCTGGGCGAGCTCAGCCGCCGCTTCGTCGACGAGGCTGGGCGCCTGCACCAGGCGCTGGCGGCGCGTTGCGGCCAGGTGGCGTTCGTCGTGGCCGGCCTGCCGATGCTGCTCAAGGGCGGGCCGCTGCCCACGCACGAAACGCATGACCTGGGAGCACCGCAATGAGGGACGATTGGATCGCGCAGCCGTGTCCGGCGCCCGATGCGCGCGCGCGCGACGCGGCGCTGTCGCGGCAGGCGCAACTGACCAAGCCGCCGGGGGCGCTGGGCATGCTGGAGACGGTGGCGGTGCAGCTGGCGGCCTGGCAGGGCCGCGAACGGCCGACGCTGGAGCGGGTGTGGATCAGCGTGTTCGCCGCCGATCACGGCGTCGCCGCCGAAGGCGTATCGGCGTTCCCGCAGGCGGTGACCGGGCAGATGCTGCGCAACTTCGCCGGCGGCGGCGCCGCGATCGCGGTGCTGGCGCGGGCGATCGGCGCGACGCTGGACGTGGTCAACCTGGGTACGGTCAACGACCCGGGCGAGATCGCCGGCGTGCGCCGCGCCTGGATCGCCCCAGGCACCGCCAACCTGTGCCAGGCGCCGGCGATGAGCGCGGCGCAACTGCAGATGGCGCTGCAGGCCGGCGCCGACCGCGTGCGCGCCGCGCGCCTGGCGCATGCGCAGCTGTTCGTCGGCGGCGAGATGGGCATCGCCAATTCCACCGCGGCCGCGGCGCTGGCCTGCGCGCTGCTGCCGGCCGCGGCGGCGGAACTGGCCGGCGCCGGCACCGGGCTGGATGCGGCCGGCATCGCGCGCAAGGTCGCAGTGATCGACCGCGCTCTGGTGCTGCATGCCGAGGCGGGCGATCCCGTGCAACGGCTGCGGCGGCTCGGCGGCTTCGAGATCGCCGCGCTCGCCGGCGCCTACATCGCCGCGGCGCAGGCGCGGATCCCGGCGCTGGTCGACGGCTTCATCGCCAGCGCCGCGGCGTTGGCCGCGGTGCGGATCAACCCGGGCGTGCGCGACTGGCTGCTGTTCGCGCACCGCTCGCACGAACGCGGCCACGCGCGCCTGCTGCGCGCGCTGGAAGCCACGCCGCTGCTCGATCTCGGCCTGCGCCTGGGCGAAGGCAGCGGCGCGGCCAGCGCGGTGCCGTTGCTGCGCCTGGCCTGTGCGTTGCACGGCGGCATGGCGACGTTCGCCGAGGCCGGGGTTTGCGGCGCATGAGCGAGCTGCGCATCGACCTGCTGCGGCACGGCGACACCGGCCGCCGCGGCTATCGCGGCCAGCTCGACGACCCGCTCAGCGGACGCGGCTGGGCCCAGCTCAACGACGCGGTCGACGGGCACGAATGGGACTGGATCGTGGCCTCGCCGCTGCGTCGCTGCGCGCAGTTCGCCGATGCGTTGGCGCGCCGGCGGCGGCTGCCGCTGACCCTGGACGCGCGCCTGGCCGAATACCATTTCGGCGATTGGCAGGGCGTGCCGATGGCCACGCTCGCCGAGCGGCACGGCGACGCGCTGGGCCGCTTCTGGGCCGACCCGGTGGCGCATCCGCCGCCGGCCGCCGAGCCGTTCATGGCTTTCGTCGCGCGCCTGCGCGCCGCGCTCGATGCGATCGTGGCCGGACGTGCGCCGGCCTGTGCGCGGGTGCTGGTGGTGACCCACGGCGGCGCGATCCGTGCGCTGCGCTGCATCGCCGAGGCGCGCGCCTTCGCCGACGCCAGCGCGTTCGACGTGGCGCATGCGTCGCTGTATCCGTTGCGCTGGCCGCCAGCGCACGGCGCCGCCGGCGCGTCGGCGCAGGCCTCCACCTGCGCGCACGCGCCGGCGCCCGCGGCGACGTTGCGACCAACCGTGGAGCGGCCGCGCGATCCGCCATCGGGCGCCGGCTGCGCCGCAGCGATCGGGCATGCGCAGGACGCCACCGCGCCCGCGCCGGCACGCGGCGCGACCCCGGGTCCTGCCCGTCGGCGATGATCGACGGCCTGCTCGCCGCGTTGGGCTTCCTCACCCGCCTGCCGGTGCCGGCGCGCGTGTTCGAACGCGATGGCGCCATGGCGCGCTCGCTGCCGTGGTATCCGCTGGTCGGCGCGCTGCTCGGGGGGGCGTTGTGCGCATTGGCGTGGTGCCTGCGCGACGCCGCGCCGCTGCTGGCGGCGGCGATCGTGCTCGCCGCCTGGGTGTGGCTGAGCGGCGGCCTGCACCTGGACGGGCTGGCCGACAGCGCCGACGCCTGGGTCGGCGGGCTGGGCGATCGCGCGCGCACGCTGGCGATCATGAAGGACCCGCGCAGCGGCCCGGCGGCGGTGGTGGCGGTGGTGCTGGCGCTGCTGCTGAAGTTCGCCGCGCTGGCCAGCCTGCCGGCGCAGGGCTGGGCGCTGCTGTGGCTGGCGCCGCTGCTGGCGCGGACCGCGCTGGCCGCCGCCTTCGCGTCCACGCCGTACCTGCGCACCGCAGGCCTGGGCACGGCCCTGGCCGGTGCGCGCCGCGCGCCGTGCGTGTGGGCCATCGCCCTGGCGCTCGCCGCGGCCCTGGCGGCCGGCGCGTGCGGGGCGATCGCGGTGCTCGCCGCGGCGGCGACGTTCGCGCTGTGGCGGCGCGCGTGCATGCGCCGCCTCGGCGGCATGACCGGCGACACCTGCGGCGCGTTGGCCGAGCTGGCCGAAACGGCGGTGCTGGTCGCGCTGGCGCTGTGGCTGGGATGAAGCGCGCGATCAGCCGAAGAAGCGGCTGGGCGGCTGGCCGAACTGGCGCCGGAACATCGCCGTGAACGCGCTCGGGCTGTCGTAGCCGAGCTCGACCGCCACGTCGATGACGCGGTCGCCGGCGGCCAGCCGTTCCAGCCCGCGCAACAGCCGCACCTGCTGCCGCCATTGGCCGAAGGTCATGCCGAGTTCGCGCCGGAACAGGCGCTGGATCGTCTTGACGTCCAGGCGCAGGCGCAACGCCCAGTCCTGCAGCGTGCGCGCGTCGGCCGGGTCGGCCTCCAGCGCCGCGCAGACCGCCAGCAGCCGCGCGTCGCGCGGCTGCGGCAGGTGCAGCGGCAACGCGGGCAGGGCGTGCAGCTCGTCGAGGATCAGCCGCATCAGCCGCCCGTCGCGCGAGTCCGGCGCGTGGTCCCACGGGATCGGCGCCGCGCTGCGGATCAGTTCGGCCAGCAGCGGCTTCACCTCCACCACCGCCGGTTGCGCCGGCATGCGCTCGATCGCCTCCGGGCGCACGTAGAGGCTGCGCATCTGCAGCGCGCCGATGCTGCGCACCGCGTGCTCGGTGCCGGCCGGCATCCACAGCGCGCGCGTGCTCGGCACCACCCAGCGCCCCTGGCCGGACATCACCACCATCAGCCCGTGCATCGCGTAGACCAGCTGGTGGCGGGCATGGCGATGCGGCGCGATGTAGGTGTCGGGCGGATAGTCGACCGCCTTGCAGACCACGTCGGCCGGCGCGCTGTCCACGCCCGACGCCAGCGCCGGGGAGAGGGTGACGATGCCCTTTTCGCGATGCTTGCTGGCCATATCTCGCAGGAAGGTCGTGTCGGCGCACCCTACCATGCGTCGCTCGCCCGTCGGGCGCCGGCCGTCGCCCCTGGAGCCTGCGATTCCATGTCCACCGTGAGTACTCCCGTTCCCGCCGCGCGCCGCCCGGTCGCGGTCGGCATCCTGGTCGCGATCACCTCCTCGCACCTGATCAACGACATGATGCAGTCGCTGATCCTGGCGCTGTATCCGATCCTCAAGGGCCAGTTCCAGCTCAGCTTCGCCCAGGTGGGCCTGATCACGCTGACCTACCAGTTGACCGCCTCGCTGTTCCAGCCGCTGATCGGGCTGCGCACCGACCGCCGGCCGGCGCCGTATTCGTTGCCGCTGGGCATGGGGTCCACGCTGTGCGGGCTGCTGCTGCTGGCCTATGCGCCGAGCTTTGCGATGGTGCTGCTGGCCGCGGCGCTGGTCGGCGTGGGCTCGGCGATCTTCCATCCGGAGTCGTCGCGGATCGCGCGGCTGGCCTCGGGCGGCCGGCACGGGATGGCGCAGTCGGTGTTCCAGGTCGGCGGCAACGCCGGCACCGCGCTCGGGCCGCTGATCGCCGCGGCGGTGATCGTGCCCAACGGCCAGCACAGCGTGGCCTGGTTCGGCGGCGCCGCGCTGCTCGGCATCGGCCTGCTGTCCTATGTCGGCCGCTGGTATGCGCTGCACCTGCATGCCGCGCGCGCCACGCCGCGTCCCGCACCCGCCGCGGCGCCGCTGCCGCGGGCGATGGTGACGCGGATCATCGCGATCCTGCTGGTGCTGATCTTCTCCAAGTACTTCTACATCGCCGGCATCAGCAGCTACTACACCTTCTACCTGATCCACCGCTTCGGCGTGTCGGTGCAGAGCGCGCAGCTGCACCTATTCGCGTTCCTGCTCGCCTCGGCGGCCGGCACCGTGATCGGCGGGCCGGTCGGCGACCGCATCGGGCGCAAGCCGGTGATCTGGGCCTCGATCCTGGGCGTGGCGCCGTTCGCGCTGGCGCTGCCGTACGTGGGGCTGCACTGGGCCACGGCGCTGACCGTGGTGATCGGCTTCGTGCTGTCCTCGGCGTTCTCGGCGATCCTGGTGTACGCGCAGGAGATGATGCCCAGCCGCATCGGCACCGTGTCGGGGCTGTTCTTCGGCTTCGCCTTCGGCATGGGCGGGCTGGGCGCGGCGGTGCTCGGCCTGCTGGCCGACCGCGCCGGCATCGAGTTCGTCTACCAGGCCATGTCCTTCCTGCCGCTGCTCGGGATCGTGGCGGCGCTGCTGCCGGGACGGCGCGCGGCGCCGCCGGGCAGGCCTTAGCGCGATCGCGCAAGATCGGGACCGCCGTGCGGCCGCCGCCATGGGAGGCTGCGGTCCTCGCCTACCGGAGCCCGCCATGAACCTCGCCGCACGCCACGCCTATGCACGCGCCATCGAGCGCGTCGTCGCCCACCTGCAGAAGGCGGTGCAGGACAACGCGCCGCTGCCGGACCTGGCCGAGCTGGCGGCGGTGGCGCACCTGTCGCCGTTCCATTTCCACCGCATCTACCGCGCGCTGACCGGCGAGACGGTCGGCCGGACCGTCGCCCGGCTGCGCCTGCTGCGCGCGCTGCAGCTGTTGGGCGGCACCGCGCGACCGGTCACCGAGGTGGCGCTGGCGGTGGGCTACGAGACCTCGCAGGCGCTGGCGCGCGCATTCCGGCAGGCGCTGGATGCCACCCCGAGCGAACTGCGCGCCGCGCCGGAACGGCTGCAGGCCAAGCAGCGCGAGCTGGCGCAGCCGGCGGTGGCGGCCGACGCCGCGGCGCCGCTGCAGGTCAGCGTGCAGACCCTGGCGCCGTTCGAGCTGGTGGTGCTGCGCAAGCGCGGCGCCTTCGACGATCTCGACCGCGGCTTCGGCCGGCTGTTCGCCTGGGCGATGCGCGCCGGCATCGCCGAGCGCCTGGAGCGGCTGGTGGGCATCCCGCTGGGCGACCACCGCGACCTGCCGCCGCGCGACCTGGAATTCGACTGCGCGATGGGATTCGCCGCGGCGGTCGATCCGCCGCCGCCGCTGCAGCGGCGCGTGCTCGGCGGCGGCCTGTACGCGGTGCTGCGCCACGTCGGCCCCTACCACGAGCTGGACGCCGAGGTGGACCGGTTGATCGCCGGGTGGCTGCCGGGCAGCGGCCATCTGCTGCGCGATCAGCCGCTGCACTTCCACTACCTGGACGATCCGGAGGAGGTCCCGGCGTCCATCCTGCGCGCGGACATCTGCGTGCCGGTGCAGGCGGCCGGATGACGGCGGCGAACGCCGCGCGGCATCGCCGGGATCCCCGGTCCTGCCACCCGCGCGACAGCCGCGGCGCGCAGGGACGATCCGACCCTAGATCGGCGCGGCCTGCTTGCGCAGCGCGCGGTACGGCGGGGTGGACATCACCATCTCCGCCAGCGAGTAGGCCAGCTCGCGCTCGGCCATCACCGTGCCGTCGGCGCCGTGTTCCAGCAGGTGCTTCACTTCCGCATCGCTGTGCGCGCGCGCGAGCAGGGTCAGCGACGGATTGAGCGCGCGCAGCTTGGCCAGCGCTTCGCCGGCCTCCAGCGGCTGCGGGATCGCCAGGATCGCGATCTTGGCCTTCTCCGGATGCGCCTCGGCCAGCACCTTGTCGGCGGCGGCGCTGCCGCGGATGCCGGGGATGCCGTCGGCGTGCGCGCGCTCGACGTGGTCGCGGTTGTCGTCGATCACCAGCACCGGCACGCCGCGCTCGCGCAGCACCGCGGCCAGCGCGCTGCCGACCCGGCCGTAGCCGATCACGATGGCGTGGTCGGCCAGGTCCAGCGACGGGCCCGGCGGCAGTTCCGCTTCCACCGTCACCGGCGCCTCGAGCGCCTGCCGCGCCTGCCAGCGGTCCAGCCAGGTGAACAGCAGCGGGTTGGCGATGATCGACAGCAGCGCGCCGGCCAGGATCAGGTCGCGCCCGGTTTCCGGCAGGATCGCCAGGCTCACCCCGAGCCCGGCGAGGATGAAGGAGAATTCGCCGATCTGCGCCAGGCTGGTGGAGATGGTCAGCGCGATGCCGGTGGGGTGGCCGAACGCGCGCACGATCACGAACGCGGCCAGCGACTTGCCCACGGTGATGGTCAGGAACGTCGCCAGCACCTGCCACGGGTGCTCGAGCAGGATGCGCGGATCGAACAGCATGCCCACCGAGACGAAGAACAGCACCGCGAACGCGTCGCGCAGCGGCAGCGAGTCGCTGGCCGCCTTATGGCTGAGCTCGGATTCCTTCAGCAGCATGCCGGCGAAGAACGCGCCAAGCGCGAACGACACCCCGAACAGCGTGGCCGAGCCGAACGCCACGCCCAGCGCGATCGCCAGCACCGACAGCGTGAACAGCTCGCGCGAGCCGGTCGCAGCGACCCGCTCCAGCGTCCACGGGATCACCCGGCGGCCGACCACCAGCATCACCACCACGAACGCGGCCATCTTCAGCAAGGTGATGCCCAGCGCGGCCAGGATCGAGCCGGCGCTGCCGCCCTCGCTCTTGCCGCCCAGCGCATCGGCCAGCGCCGGCAGCAGCACCAGCGCCAGCACCATCACCAGGTCCTCGACGATCAGCCAGCCGACCGCGATGCGGCCGCGCTGGGTCTCCAGCAGGCGCCGCTCCTCCATCGCGCGCAGCAGCACCACGGTGCTGGCCACCGACAGCGCCAGGCCGAACACCAGCCCGTGCAGCGTCGGCCAGCCCATGCTGTAGGCCAGGCCCCAGCCGAGCAGGGTGGCGACCGCGATCTGCGCCAGCGCGCCGGGGATCGCGATCCACTTCACTTCCATCAGGTCTTCGAGCGAGAAATGCAGCCCGACGCCGAACATCAGCAGCATCACCCCCAGCTCCGACAGCTGGTTGGCCAGCGCCTGGTCGGCGACGAAGCCCGGGGTGAACGGGCCGACGCAGATGCCTGCGATCAGATAGCCGACCAGCGGCGACAGCTTCAGGCGATGGGCGAGCGTGCCGAGGATGAAGGCGAGCGCGAGGCCGACGGCGATGATGTCGATGAGGCTGGTGTCGTGATGCATTCAGATTCGCTGGCTAGATGAGCCCGGAGTTTCGCCGATGGGGCAGGTATCGGGCAAATCGCGGTGCGCTTCGCCCGGCATGCGAACGGCCCGTGGACGCGGGAAGGCGGCGGCGGTCTTCGTGTCGTCAAGCCGCCGGCTGCACCGGCGGACGTCTCATCGGGGCCACAGGGCATGGCCGGTCTGGCGGCAGTGGCTGGGTTTGGGGAAGGGCGGCGCCCGTCGGCCAGGGCCTGGACCACGCCGGGCACCGGCGCGCCCTGGTGGATCAGCGCGATGGTGACGCTGAACTCGCCGTTGCGCTTGACGAACCCGCGGGTGCCGTCGAGCGGGTCCATCAGCCAGTAGCTGGTCCAGTGCTGGCGGGTGTCCCACGCGATCGCCGCCGATTCCTCGGACAGCACCGCCAGGTCGGGGGAAAATCGCTCCAGGCCTCCTCGTCTGGCGTACCGTCTGCAGGTACCGGAAACGCCGCCCGATTGCAGTCAAGCCGCACCGCTCCTGCCCGGCCGGGGCAGGCCGACGTCATCGCGGCGGCGGAGCGTCGGCGAAGCGCCGTAGGCCCCGTACCGCAGCCCTTCTCAATGCTGCGTGATACGCCGAGCGTCCAAAATCGTGCCGTGGGTGATACATGACGAGTGGGATGCCTGTCCCAGCGCGCGCGAAATTCCCCGCAAACCCCTGTCGTACAAGGCATTGCCGCCGCCGCGCACTCGGCAAACTGTCTACTGTGCGGGTTCGCGGCGTGATGTATGTTTGCGCCAATTGGGCATCCTGCCAAGGATAAGGTGGCATGGCTACACTGAAAAAAATCGCCGGCGGCATCCTTCTGAGTGCGGGTTACTGCGCGCTCTACATGCTCGTATGGCGCTGGTCGGTGGACCAATGGTTCCTTCCGGCAGGGGTGCGCGCGGCCGCGTTGCTGTTCCTGCCTTACCGGCTCTGGCCCTATGTGCTGCTGGGCGATGCGGCCGCATTGCTGGCGATGCGCGTGCCGATGGCCAACCACAACGGCGTGAGCGAGTTGTGGGCGTATCTGAGCCCGTTCCTGGTGGCGCCGTTGTTCGCGCTGTTGCCGTGGACCTTCCGCAGCCGGTTTCCCGCCTCTTCGGCCGTGCAGCGCTGGTTGCCGTTGCTCACCGTGGGCCTGGCGGTATGGGGCCTGCTGGTCAACAAGGCGGTCAACGCGATGTTGGAGGGCCCCGCCGCATTCATTACATTGGAACACAGCGTCAGATACGGGATCGGCAGCTATCTGGGCATCCTGATGTTCGTGCTGCCGACCTTGCTCTGGCTGCGTCGCAAGGCCGACAAATCCCTGCCCAGCAAATTGCTGCGCGACTGCGCGATCGCGGTTCTCGCCGTGGCAGGCATCTTCGCACTGGCCATGGCCACGCCGGGGCTGCTGCACCAGTTCATATTGCTGATGCTGCTGGTGCCGGGGGTCTGGCTGACGCTGTCGCACGGTTGGCGCGGCTCGGCGGTAGGGGTGGTGCTGGCCAACCTGGCGGTCGCCATGTCGCTGCCGCGCTCGAACTATGCGGGCGCCTACGATCAGCAGGGATTCGATGTGCAAATGCTGATTGCCGTCGCCGCGACGATCCTGTTCGTGCTCGGCTCGAAGATTTCCAGCGCCTTCCGGCAAGCGCGGCACCTTGGCTATGCCGAGCAGCAGGCGCTGCAGGTGGCGCAGGCCAGCTACATGTCCGCCGAGCGCACGCTGCGCAACCGGGTGATCGAGTACACCGACATCCATACCCATCTCAACAAGCTCAGCCGCGACATCGCCTCCTCGCTGAAGGAACGCGGCCACTACGCCGCGGCCATGGAGATGAACCGTACCGGGGTGATCCAGACGCAGCTGCTGGACGACTATGTCGCCGCGCTATATCCGCTGGACATCGAGACCCAGGGGCTCTACGGCGCGTTGAAGTCCATCGCCTTCGCCAATGCCTGCGACACCGAGGTGGAGACGCGGCTGCGCGGCGAATCCCGGCAGCTGTCGATCGGCCTGCAACTGGCGGCGTATCGCTGCGTGCTCAATGCGATGGAGATGCTGCCGCGCAGCGGCCGGCATCGGATCACGGCGCGCGTGTGGAAAGGGCGGGGCCGGCGCGGCCTGCTGGTGACGATCGCCGCCGATCCGGCGCTTTTGCTCGGCGGCAGCGCAAGCAAGAGCGTGGACGAGATCGAGTGGGAGTTGGCGAGCCGGCTGAAAGCCCATGACGGCCTTTGCCGGCGCCGTCATGAGCTGAAGATCAGTTTCCTTGTCTCCGAACCGTCGGAGCGGCGCCCGGTCACTTCTTGATGGTGACGGTCCACGCATCGCCGTTGGCGGTGCTGGACTTCTGCACGGTGAAGTAGCGCGCATCGTAGAGCACGGTGCCGCGGCTCGGGTCCAGCGTGTCGACGATGCTGACCCGATCCACGTCCTTGCCCATCGGAGTCACCCAGGCGGTGTTTTCGATGCGTGCCACTGCCGCGCGGACCTGCCCGGTGGCGTCGTTGATCTGCAGGTAGGTGACCCCGCCGCGCTCGAACTGATAGACGCTTACGGCCGGGTTGGTCGACAGGTCGGTTGCGGCCGGCATGCTTTCGCCCAGGCCCTGTGTCGCGATGTGGTTGCCACCGCCGGTGGGGCAGCAGGTTTGCGCGTAGGCGTTCGTCGTCAGCGCCAAACACAGCAGTGCACCGGATGCCAGCAGTGTGGTTCTCGTGGTCTGCGTCATAGCTGTTTCCTTTCCCTGTTCAGGGAGCTAGCCTGCCGTTCAGGCGCCACCACATTACGCGAATCGGCCGCCACGCCTGTTGACAAATGCAGGCCATGATTATGTCCGCGCGGACATCGCGATTAAGTCGTTCATGAATCAAGCGCCGTGTTCCACGCCGAAAAACGATTGTGCGGGACTTGCAGGCTCTATACGGTGCTCGCGATTCATTCGTGCCGACGGGGAATGACCGCTTCGTTTCGACGTCATTGGGAACAGAATCTCGGGTATGTCGCTTGCCGCGGCCACTGAGAGCGATTTCAGTCCGATAACGAAGCAGTCGGCTTTCCGGCTCCCGGTACCGTAGCAGCCGTTCCATCCGAGCCGGGCAGGGGCGACAAGCGCGAGACAGGCTCGGCGCATTCGGTTAGGCGAGGAGTTCAACGGACAGCGGGAAACCCGTCGCGACCTGACTGCCCCGCCGCCTTCGCCGGAGTCATTGCCGACACGTTCCAGATTGGCGCGCGTGCCTGGCGCGCTAGAACCAACCGTGCGCGTTGCTGTTTCAACAGGACGACAGGTTCATCGCGCCGCTCCTGCATTGGCGCGACGGTCCCTGCAATGGGAAAAGCCCCGGGCGTGCGCCGAGGCTTTTCTGCTCAGGCCGGCAGCATCGACTGGCGCCGCCCAGCCGGGCTCACCATTTGTAGTTGACGTTGGCGTAGGCGAACGCGCCGTTGAAGCCGAACGGCGAGGAAGTGCTGTACGGCAAGTAGGTACGGGTGCCGGCGCCGGCGCGCGACTGGTCGGGGTATTCGTCGAGCACGTTGTCGCCGCCGATGGTGAAGTCCCAGTTGCCCAGCTTGTAGCTGGCCGCCAGGTCCAGCGTCCATTTCGCCGCGTAGGTCTGGTCGGCGGCCGGGGTGGTGCCGAAGTCGGTGAACTGGCCCCAGCGCGTGGCGGTGGCGGTGAATGCCCAGTTGCCCGGCGCCCACACGCTGCTGAGGAAGAACTTGTCGCGCGGCGAACCCTTGGTGATACGGCCGATCTCGGCGCGGCCGATGCGCACCGCGGTCGGGTCGATCGCCTCCAGCACCGCCGGGTTGTCGGCGATCTTCTCGATCTCGGTCTTGTTGTAGTTGTAGCCGGCGGTCAGATCCAGGTTGCTGTTGCTCAGCGCGATCTTGTAGGTGCCGACCGCGTCCACGCCCTGGGTCTTGGTGTCGATGGCGTTGGTGAAGTAGCGGCCGCCGCCGATGCCGGCGTAGCCGTTGGCCTGCAGGTAGTTGCGCACCGCGGTGGAGGTCAGGTTCTCCGACAGCACGATGCGGTCGTCGATGTCGATGCGGTAGGCATCGACGGTGATGTACAGCGCCTCGACCGGCTGCAGCACCAGGCCCAGGCCGTAGTTCTTGGACTTCTCCGGCTTCAGCGGCTCGGCGCCGAGCGCGACCGCGGCCGGGTTGTCGGTGCGGAAGGTGCCGATCTCGAACGGCGTGGCGGTGATGCTGCCATCGGGCTGGGTGACGTTGATGAAGTTGGTGGCGATGGACTGGAAATACTGCTGCTGCAGCGACGGCGCACGGAAGCCGGTGGAGGCGGTGGCGCGCAGCGCGATCTTGTCGGTGAAGGCATAGCGCAGCGACAGCTTGCCGGTGCTGGTGTCGCCGAAATCGCTGTAGTTCTCGTAGCGCCCGGCCAGGCCGGCGGAGAGCTTGTCGGTGATGTCGCCTTCCAGATCGACGTAGGCCGAATAGCTGTTGCGGTCGTAGTGACCCGAATCGCTGGGCTTGAAGCCGGCGTAGACCTGCGCGCCCGGCAGCAGCGTGCCGTTGGCCGAGGGCACCCCGCCGTTGAGGTAGGAGGCCACGTCGCCGGGCGATTCGTTGAACTTCTCGCCGCGCCACTCGCCGCCGAAGGCCAGCGTCACCGGATAGGCCAGGCCGATCTCCAGCGACTTGCTGAAGTCGGCGTTGAGCAGGTTCTGGGTGACTTCCAGCGAACCTGCATAGAAGTCGGTGGGGCTGCTCAGGCCCATGCTGTTGTTGAGGCTGTTCTTGACCTCGAAGCTGAGATTGTTGCGGCCGTAGTTGTAGCTGATGTCTATGCCCAGCCCGCCCTCGGTGCTGGTCTTGAAGCCGCCGACCCAGGAGATGTCCTTGCTGACGTTGTAGATCTGCGGCAGGAAGCCGTCGGGATAGATCTCCGGGCGGTTGCGGTTGTCGCCGGACCAGCGGAAGTAGCCGTTGGACAGCACCTCGCGGCGGCTGAGCATGCCGTAGGAATAGAACGTCAGGTACTCGGCCGGGCTGTACTGGCCGTTGTAGGAGAACGCGCCCTGGTCGATGTCCGGGTCGCCGTAGCGCTGTTGCACTTCGCCAAGATACGGCTTGGCGCGATCGGTCTGGTCCTGGTGGCCGGCCTGCGCAGCGAAATGCACGCTGCCGGCCTCGCCGAACCTGACCCCGGCATCGCCGGACAGCTGGTACTGCTCGCCGTCGCCGGCGCTGTACTGGCCGTAGCGCGCGGCGATGCTGCCGCCGTCGCCGCTGCCCTTGAGCACGATGTTGATGACGCCGGCGATGGCGTCGGAGCCGTATTGCGCCGAGGCGCCATCGCGCAGCACCTCGATGCGCTCGACCGCGGCGATCGGGATGGTGTTGAGGTCGGCCGGCGACGAGCCGCGGCCCTGCGCGCCGTTGAGGTTGACCAGCGCGGTGGTGTGGTAGCGCTTGCCGTTGACCAGCACCAGCACCTGGTCCGGCGACAGGCCGCGCAACTGCGCTGGACGCACTGCGTCCGAGCCGTCGGTGATCGCCGGGCGCGGGAAGTTCAGCGACGGCACCGCCCGCGACAGCGCGGTGGCCAGTTCGGTGGTGCCGGTGGACTGCAGCATCTCCGGCGAGATGATGTCGATCGGCGATGCGGATTCGGCGACGGTGCGATCGGCCACGCGGGTGCCGGTGACGATGATGGTGTCCAGCGTCTGCGCGCTGGCGGAGCCGGAGCTTTGGGCGGATGCGGGCGCGGCGGTGACGGCTAGCGCGATGGCGACGGCGGTAGCGAGGGGACTGGGCGTGCGTGGCATGCGTGACGACTCCGAGTGGGGAATGAGGGCACCGCAGCGGACCCCTCCCGAGCCGCGGCGTGTTGCGGCAACTGCGGTGCTGTCGCAACGAGTAACCCGAAGCGCATCCGATGTCAATTTTTAGTTAAAGTTGCGCTTGCAACCGTCATCGTTCCTGTGCTTGACGTCACGGGCTGCGCCTTGCCAAGCGCCGGCATGGGCCGCCTGGCGTGCCGACAGCGACATGCCGATGCCTCGCAAGATCCTGATCGCGCCGATCATGGCCTGGAGATCGCACGCCAGGTGGTCGCCCTGTACACGCTCCGGCCGTCGTCGCGGTCCTTCCGGCTGCATCGCGCGTCCGCTTGCTTCGATGGCGGCAGGCGCGCTTGGTCCAGCGCGTGCGGCCAGTTCAGAAGGCGATCTGCACCGCGTCGGCGCTGCGTTGCGCGGGCCCGTGGTACACCGCCTCGAGGTTGTTGCCGTCCGGATCGAGCACGAACGCGGCGTAGTAGCCGGGATGGTACGGACGCAGCCCCGGCGCGCCGTTGTCGCGCCCGCCGTGGGCCAGCGCGGTGCGGTGGAAGGCATCGACCATCGCGCGGTCGCGCGCCTGGAACGCGAGGTGGTGGCGTCCGGTCAGCTCGCCCTGCGCCAGCGTGTCGCGGTCGGACACGAACAGTTCGTCGGCCCAGAAATAGCCCTCGCCCTGGCCGCCGAGCGGGATGCCCAGCTCGCCGAGCACGGCGGTGTAGAACGCCTGGCTCGCCTGCAGGTCGCGCACCACCAGCTGCAGGTGGTCGATCAGGCGCCCGCGGTACAGTCGCTCGGTTTCCATGTGCATCGCTCCGCCGAAGGAAGATGGCGCGTGTGATACCACCGTTTTCACCCTGATTTGTTCAGGTGGCGTAGACGCGCCGGCGCATGGCGCGAAACGACAACGCCCCGGACTGGCCGGGGCGTCGTCGTGGTGCGTGAAGCCTACCAGCGGTAGTTGATCCGCCCGTACACGTAGGCGCCGTTGAAGCCGTACGGCGAGTAGTTGCTGTACGGCAGCATGCCGTAGGTGGAATTGATCAGGTTGGTGGTCTTGTCCGGGTATTCGTCCAGCAGGTTGTCCGCGCCCAGGGTCAGGGTCCAGTTGCCGCTGGGCTTGAAGCTGGCCGAGGCATCCACCACCCAGTTGGCGTCGTAGGTCTGGTCGCGCGCGGCGCTGGCGGAGTTGCGCACGGTGAAATCGCCGTAGCGCGTGGCGGCCAGGTTGAAGTCCCAGTGCTGCAGCTTCCAGGTGCCGCTGAGGATGATCTTGTCCTTCGGGAAGCTGTCCTCCAGCCGGCCGACCTCGTCGCGGCCCAGGATGGTCTGGGTCGAGCCGATGTCCGCCAGCGCCTGCGGCTGCTCGACCGCGCGGGTGATCTCGGTCTTGCTGTAGCCGTAGCTGGCGGTGAGGTCCAGCGCGCTGGCCGCGAACGGGATCGTGTAGGTGCCGACCAGGTCGACGCCGCGGGTGCGGGTGTCGGCGGCGTTGGTGAAGTAGCGCACGCTGGTCACGTTGGCGTAGCCCAGGCCCTGCAACTGCGCCAGCACGGCGGCGTCGTTGAGGTTGGACGAGAGCAGGATGCGGTCGTCGATCTTGATCTGGTACGCGTCCAGGGTCACGTACAGGCGTTCGACCGGCTGCAGCACCAGGCCCAGGCTGTAGGACAGCGAGGTCTCGGCCTTCAGCGGGGTGGCGCCCAGGGCCTGGGCCACCGGGCTGTCCACCGGGAAGGTGCCCGATTCGAAGAAGCTGCCGTTGATGTAGCTGCTGGTGACCGCCTGGTATTGCTGCTGCGCCAGCGACGGGGCGCGGAAGCCGCTGGCCACGGTGCCGCGCAGCGCCACCTGGTCGGTGAACGCGTAGCGTGCGGACAGCTTGCCCGAGCTCTTGCTGCCGAAGTCCGAGTAGTCCTCGTAGCGGCCGGTGAGGCCGGCGGAGAACTTGTCGGTGAAGTCGGCTTCCAGCCCGGCGTAGACGGCGTAGTTGTGGCGGTCCGAATGCACGGCGTTGGCCGGCGAGAAGCCGGCGAAGCCCTGCGCGCCGCCGGTGGTGCCGGTGTAGGAGGCCGGCTCGCCCGGCGACTGGTTCCATTTCTCCTGGCGGTACTCGGCGCCGAAGGACAGCGTCACCGGATAGGCCAGGCCCCACTCCAGCGGCTGGGTGAAGTCGGCGTTGACGATGTTCTGGGTGTACTCCAGCGCGCCGTCGTAGAAGCTGCTCGGGCTGTCGGCGCCCAGGCTGTAGTTGATGCTGTTGCGGGTGTTGAAGTCGATCTTGTTGTAGCCGTAGTTGTAGCTCACGTCCCAGCCGAAGCCGCCTTCGGTGCTGCCCTTGAGCCCGGCCACCAGCGAGCGGTCCTTGGAGTACTGGTTGATCTGCGGCACGTAACCGTCGGGATAGGTCTGCGCCAGCAGCGCGCTCTGCCCGCTGTGGTTGCGCGAGCGGTAGAACGCGAAGGAGGTGATGTCGCGGTTGCTGGCGAGGGCGGTGGCGTAGCCGGTGACGTTGTCGCTGAAGCGGAACTCGCCGTTGGCCGAGACCGCGGTGGCGTCGACCTGCGGGTCGCCGTAGACGAAGGTGGTCTGGCCGATGCCGGGATAGTTGCCGGTGTTCGGCGCGACGCCCTGGTAGGGGCCGGCGCGGTTGGTCTCGTCCTGCTGGCTGATCTGGCCGGCCACGTGCAGGCTGCCGCGTCCGTCGCCGAAGCCGACCCCGGCGTCGCCGGAGAGCTGGTACTTCCCGCCGTCGCCGGCCGAGTACTGGCCGTAGTCGGCCGCCAGGCTGCCGCCTTCGCTGGCGCCCTTGAGCACGATGTTGATGACCCCGGCGATGGCGTCGGAGCCGTACTGCGCCGAGGCGCCGTCGCGCAGCACTTCCACGCGTTCGATCGCCGCGATCGGGATCGCGTTGATGTCCACCGCCGAGGCGCCGCGGCCGATGCTGCCGTTGACGTTGATCTGCGCGGAGGTGTGGCGGCGCTTGCCGTTGACCAGCACCAGCACCTGGTCCGGCGACAGCCCGCGCAGCTGCGCCGGGCGGATGCCGCTGGTGCCGTCGGTCAGCGCCGGGCGCGGGAAGTTCAGCGAGGGCAGCGCGCGCGACAGCGCGGTGGCCAGCTCGGAGGTGCCGGTGGACTGCAGCGCTTCGGGGGTGATGATGTCGATCGGCGACTGCGATTCGGCGACGGTGCGGTCGCTGACCCGGGTGCCGGTGACGATGACGGTGTCCAGCGTGCTTGGCGTCGCCGCGGTGTCGGCGCTCTGGGCGAAGGCGGGAACGCCGGCGAGGGCCGCGACGACGGCGATCGCGAGCCGGGAAACAGGGTGATTCATGAACTCTCCAATACAGCGGGCGGGCCTCTGAGGGCCCGATGGGGGCGGAACGGCGGCGCTGCGGCGAAGACCGCGAGAAGGGGCCGGGAGGGTGGCCCGCGCACGCCTGAGCGTCAATTATTCGTTAACGGTAGAATCGTGTCCCAGGAAGCATGCTCATCTGCATATTCCCAACGGTTCTTTGGACGCTCTCCCCCGATGATTTCGCTACGTAATTTCGCCATGCGCCGCGGCGAGCGGCTGCTGTTGTCCAACGTCGATCTGACCCTGCATGCCGGCTACCGCGTCGGCGTGGTCGGGCGTAACGGCACCGGCAAATCGAGCCTGTTCGCGGCGATCCGCGGCGAACTGGAGGCCGACAAGGGCGACGTGGAGCTGCCCGGCAAGCTGCGCATCGCCAGCGTCGCGCAGGAGACGCCGTCGCTGCCCGACCCGGCGTTGGACTTCGTGCTCGGTGGCGACACCGACGTGGCCGCCGCGCTGCAGGCCGAGGCCGACGCGCTGGCCGCCGAGGACTGGGAGGCGGTGGCCGCCGCGCATGTGCGCCTGGAAGAGGTCGGCGGTTACGACGGCACCGCGCGCGCCGGCAAGCTGCTGCACGGCCTGGGCTTCCCCGCGGCGACCCATTCGCGCGCGGTGCAGGACTTCTCCGGCGGCTGGCGGGTGCGGCTGAACCTGGCGCGGGCGCTGATGATGCCTTCGGACCTGCTGCTGCTCGACGAGCCGACCAACCACCTGGACATGGACGCGGTGCTGTGGCTGGAACAGTGGCTGCTGAAGTACCCCGGCACGCTGCTGCTGATCAGCCACGACCGCGAGTTCCTCGACAACGTCGCCACCCACACCCTGCACCTGCATGGCGGCGGCGCCAAGCTGTACGTCGGCGGCTATACCGATTTCGAGCGCCAGCGCACCGAGCAGCTGCGCCAGCAGCAGATCGCGCACGAGAAGGAACAGGCCGAGCGCGCCCACCTGCAGAGCTTCATCGACCGCTTCAAGGCCCAGGCCAGCAAGGCCAGCCAGGCGCAGAGCCGGATGAAGCGGCTGGCGAAGATGGCCGGCACCGAGGCGGTGCGCGCCGAGCGCGAGTTCCGCATCGAGTTCGCGCAGCCCAACCGCCTGCCGCATTCGCTGATCCGCCTCAACCACGCCGATTGCGGCTACGGCAGCGAGGTGATCCTGCGCCAGGCCGGCTTCGGCCTGGAGGCGGGCGACCGCATCGGCCTGCTCGGCCCCAACGGCGCCGGCAAGTCGACCCTGGTCAAGAGCCTGGTCGGCGAGATCCCGCTGCTCAGCGGCGAGCGCAGCGCGCACCCGGACCTGCGCATCGGCTATTTCGCCCAGCACACGGTGGAGTCGCTGCACGAAGGGCAGTCGCCGATCGACCATTTCCGCGACCTCTCGCCGGACGCGTCGATCCAGTCCTTCCGCGACTTCCTCGGCAAGTGGAACTTCCCCGGCGACCGCGCTTTCGAGGTGGTCGACGGCTTCTCCGGCGGCGAGCGCGCGCGCCTGGCGCTGGCGCTGATCGCCTGGCAGCAGCCCAACGTGCTGCTGCTCGACGAGCCGACCAACCACCTGGACCTGGAGATGCGCGAGGCGCTGGCCGAGGCCTTGAGCGACTTCGAAGGCGCGATCGTGATGGTCTCGCACGACCGCCACCTGATCGGCCTGGTCTGCGACACCTTCTGGCGCGTGGCCGACGGCGTGGTCGAGCCGTTCGCCGGCGACCTGGACGAATACGCCGCGTGGCTGCGCAGTCGCCCGGCCGCGCAGGGCACCAAGCAGAAGATGGCCGAGGTCGCGCCGACCCCGCCGCCGCCGGTCAAGCCGCTGCCGGCGAAGAAGCCGCCGAACCCGCACAAGCTCGCCGCCGCCGAGAAGCGCGTCGGCGAGCTTGAGGCGGCGCTGGCCGAGCTCGATCGCCAGCTGGCCGACCCCAAGCACTACGCCGATGCCGAAAAGATGGCGGTGCTGGGCCGCGACCGCGAAGCCACCGCGCAGCAGCTGGCGCAGGCCGAGCAGAGCTGGCTGGAGCTGATCGAAGGGGCGTAGGCGGTCCGAAGCGGCGCCGCGGCGGGCTGCCGCTGACGCCGCGCGCACGCCGGTTCGCTAAGCTGTGTGGCGCGAGGCGAGCGGACCACGGAGCCAGTCATGATCAGCGGCATCATCAGCGCGGACGACCATCTGGCGGCGCAACGCCTGCACACCCGGCACCAGCTGCGGCGCGTCTTGTCGGTGATGGCGGCCATGCTGCTGGTCGGGCTGGCGCTGTTGCTGGTGCTGGGGCCCGAGGGCAGGGTGTTCGGCGTCTTGCTGATCGGTGCCGTGGTCGGCGGCCTGGTCGGTCTTGGCGTCACGCGTGCGTGGATACTGCCGCGCAAGGTGCGGCGACTGCACGCGCAGCAGGCCACGCTGCGGCATGTCGTCACCTATGTCTGGGACGAGACCGACATACAGGTCTCGTGGTCGGGCGGACAGTCGCGCCGCCCCTGGTCCGATTTCGTCCGCTATCGCGAGGACGCGCAGGTAGTGCTGCTGTATCACAACGACATGTTGTTCGAGGTGGTGCCCGTGGCCTGGTTCGCCGATGCCGCGCAGCGCGACGAATTCAGGCGCCTGGCGTCGCGGGTGGGAACCGCCGCACCGGTCGTCGTGTAGCTGCCGGCGGGCGGGCGCCTGCGGCGCGTGCGCCCCGGACGACGTGTGCGGGGCAGCGTAGAACACGCGCCTGTGGTATCGGTACCGGCGTCCGCCGCCATCGCGCTAGAGCATCGGCTGATGCACCGGCCGTGCGGCTGGCCGCTCCGGCGAAAATGGCAGTAGCCGATGTTTCGGCATGCCTTGGCCGTTGCGGTGGCCCCCCCCCCGGCGTTAGCGGCGCCTGCCTTGCCCCGCGGCCGCCGGCAAGCGTAGCGGCCTGCGCTTTGCGGATACGGCTGCGCCGGCGCCGCGCTCAATCCGTCGCACGCTGCCGTTCGGCCAGCAGCCATTCGCGCAGGCGGCGCCCGGCATCGCTTTCGGCGCGCGAGCGCAGGCGGGTGAGCCAGTAGCGGCCAAGGTCGATGCGCACCGGGAACGGGCACACCAGGCGGCCGGCATCCAGGTCCTGGGCGAACAGCGGCAGTGGCAGCAAGGCTACGCCGGCGCCCGCCGCCGCGGCGCTGGCCAGGGTCAGCGACGAATCGCAGATCGGCCCGCTGGCGAGTACCTCCGGGGCGCCGGCGGCCTGCAGCCAGCGTGGCCACTCGTCCAGCCGGTAGGAGCGCAGCAGCGGCACGCCGCCCAGGTCGGCCGGGGTGCGCAGCGCGCGCGCCAGCGCCGGCGCGCATACCGGCGCGAACGCCGCGTCCAGGATCGGCGTGGCGCACTGGCCCTGCCAGTCGCCATCGCCGAAGCGGATCGCCAGGTCCAGGCCCTCGCCGGCCAGGTCGACCCGGTTGTTGTGGGTATGCACGCGCAGTTCGATGCCCGGATGCGCGGCGTGGAAGGCGTCCAGTCGCGGCAGCAGCCAACCCACGGCGTAGGTGCCGACCACGCCGATGCTCAGCGTCTCGCGGTAGCGGCCGCCGGCGAAGCGCTGCAGGGTCGCGGCGATGCGGTCGAAGGCCTCGGTCAGCACCGGGTGCAGGCGCAGGCCTTCGTCGGTCAGTGCCACCCCGCGCGGCAGGCGCTGGAACAGGACCACGCCCAGGCGTTCCTCCAGCCGCTTGATCTGGTGGCTCAGCGCGGCCTGGGTGACGCACAGTTCGGCCGCCGCGCGGGTCAGGTTCTGGTGCCGCGCGGCGGCCTCGAAGGCGCGCAGGGCGTTCAACGGCAATGGCGGGCGGATCATCGGAAGGCATCAATTCTGCTCATGACTCCGATTGAATAACCTCGCTGGTGGCCGGCGGTCAAGCTGCGCATGATCGGCGCTTCGGACGGAGGTGGACGATGCTGGCGAGACGACGATTCCTACAGGGCATGGGGCTGGCGGTGGCGGCGCTGGCCGCGGGCGGGGCAAGCGCGAAATCCACGAAAGACGGGGTTCAGACGCTGTCGCAGCGGCTGGCCGAGATCGAGCGCCGCGCGGCCGGGCGACTGGGGGTGACGCTGCTCGACGGCAGCGGCCAGGTGCTGGGCGGGCAGCGCCAGGACGAGCGCTTCCCGATGTGCAGCACCTTCAAATTTCTATTGGCGGCGGCGGTGCTGCAGCGGGTCGATCGCGGGGAGCTGGCGCTGGAGCGGCGCGTGCCGGTCCGCGCAGCGGACATGGTGTCGCACGCGCCGGTCACCGAGCGCCATGTCGGCGGCGACCTGAGCGTGGTCGAGCTGTGCCGGGCGACGATGATCTTCAGCGACAACCCGGCGGCCAACCTGCTGCTGCCGCTGGTCGGCGACCCGCCCGGGCTGACGCGCTTCCTGCGCGCGCTCGGCGACACGCAGACCCGCTCGGACCGCAACGAGCCGACGATGAACCAGTTCGCCATGGGCGACCCGCGCGACACCACCACCCCGGCGGCGATGGCCGCGACCATGCGCGCGCTGCTGCTCGGCGACGCGTTGCTGCCGGCCTCGCGGCAACGCATGACCGGGTGGTTGATCGACAACCGCACCGGCGACGATTGCCTGCGCGCCGGCCTGCCGCCGGACTGGAAGATCGGCGACAAGACCGGCAGCAACGGCACCGACACCCGCAACGACATCGCCATCGTGTGGCCGCCGGGCCGGCGCGCGCCGCTGCTGCTGACCGCCTATCTCAACGGCGCCCAGGTCGACAGCGCGGCGCGCGACGCGGCGCTCAAGGCGGTGGCGGTCGCGGTGCGCGAGACCCTGGCGGGCTGAGCGTTCGCGTGCTGCCGCGTCCGGCGGGGCCATGCGCGACGCGTCGCGCATGGTCTGCGGCACCGCCGGTAAGTGACGCGTAAGGAGAATGCCGCGACACTCGCGGCCTCTCCTTCGCCCGGTCGCTCCAGCGCATGCCGTCGCTGCCACTCATCCGCGTCCTGCCAAGCTGTCGTGTCCGCCGCCCGCGCGGGCACCGGGGCATGAGGGATGCCTGCGTCCGGACGGGCAGCCACGGTCCATCGGCGGCTGGACGCAGCGGCTCGGGTCCCGTGCCGCTTGGCGCAAGCCCGAGTTCGTGTGCCGACCGCCGCTGCCACCTCGGCGCTCGCCCCTGGTCGTGGAGGAATGCAAAAGCGCGAGCGGGCAACGGCACGCACGGGATCGTGCCGCTCGAAGGGGGCCTGCGCGGTGGGCCGGCGCATCGAACGCGACCGTGCGCGGGATGCGCGTGCCGGGCACCGATCTGAAAGAATACGGCCATGCGCCTGCTGCCCCCGATGCCCCGTAGCCTGACCTTCCGGCTGATGTTGGCGGCGCTGGCCGGCATGGCCGCCGCGGTCGTGGCGGTGGCGATCCTGTTTCCGTTGACCGCTGCGTTTACGTCGCTGTACGACAGCGAGTTGGCCGAGCATGCCGACGACGTCGCCAACGGCCTGCGGGTGACTGCGGAGGGTGCCTCCGTGCACCTGACCCCGCGCAACGCCCTGTCCTACGAAGCCTTGCTCAAGGACACCGCCTACTGGGTCACCGATGCCGCCGGGCGCACCGCCGCGCAGAGCACCGAAGGCACCGCGCTCACCGTGTTGCGGCGACTGCCGCCGGACGTGCGCGAGTTCTCGCTGCCCAACCCGGGCGAGGACATCCTGTTGCGGGTGGCGACGCGGCACGTGCGCCAGGCGGGGCAGGACTACACGGTGCGGGTGGCGCGCAGCAGCCGCATGGTGAGCACGCTCAACGACTACGAGAACCGCCTGTACCTGCGCGCAGGCCTGGTCGTGATGGCGATCGCGCTGGGCGTGTTCTGCGCGGTGGTGTACTTCACCGTCGAGCGCATGCTGCGGCCGTTGCGCCGCGCCTCGGAGGCCGCGGCGCATATCGAACCGCGCAACCTGTCGGCGCGGCTGCGCGTGGACGGCGTGCCCACCGAGCTGAAGCCGCTGATCGAGGCGTTCAATGCGGCGCTGGCGCGGCTGGAAGCCGGTTACCGGGTGCAGCAGGAGTTCCTGGCCGCCGCGGCGCACGAGCTGAAGACCCCGCTCGCGCTGCTGCGCGCCGAGATCGAACTGGGCGGCGGCTCCAACCGCGAGATGCTGCTGCGCGATACCGACCTGATGGCGCGCCAGGTCCACCAGCTGCTGCACCTGGCCGAGGTCAGCGAGGGCCACAACTACCGGGTCGCCGCCATCGATCCGCGCGAGGTGGCCACCGACGCGGCCGCCTACCTGGCGCGGCTGGCCGAGCGCCGCGGCAACGAACTGGTGCTGCAACTCGAACGCGAGCCCGGGAACGCCCTGCAGGCCGACGCCGGCGCGTTGTTCGTGCTGGTCAAGAACCTGTTGGAGAACGCGCTGCAGCATTCCCCGCCCGGCGCCACGGTCACCCTGTGGCTGGGCGACGATGCGCTGCGCGTGACCGACACCGGACCGGGCGTCGCCGCGGCCGAGCGGGCCTCGCTGTTCAAGCGCTTCTGGCGCGGACCGCGCAGCGAAGGCGCCGGGCTGGGCCTGGCCATCTGCCGCGAGATCGCCGATGCGCACGGCTGGGACATCCGGTTGTGCGAGGACGCCGGCGCGGCGGGGGCGAGCTTCGAATTGCGTTTCGAGCGGACGGCGTCCGTCACGGCGGCTCCGGCATGACCCAGGCCGCAGACGCCGCGCTGCATTCGCGCGTGCTCGCGCTCGCCGGCCGCCTGGAGCGCTGCCCCGAGCGCGTGCGGGAGTGGTATCGGCACGACCCGATCCGCGCGTTCGGCGGGCGTACCGCGGCGCAGATGGTCGGGCAGGGCGAAGGCGAGCGCGTGCTCGCCTTCCTGTCGGCCATCGTCGAGGCCGACGGCCGCTGAGGGCGGCGACGACGCGGCGCGGGGCCGCGCCTCAGTCCAGCACCGGTTCGCCGCTCACCTCGGCCTGGTACAGCCGCGCCGCGCCGCCCAGCTCGGGATCGGTCAGGCCGGGGCGGCCGGTTTCCACGCGCCCGGCCAGGCGCTGGCGGCCGCCATCGGCGTGCAGCAGCCACAGGTCGTACCAGCCGGCGCTCGGCGCGGCCGGCCAGCGATGTTCGGCCACCGCGCCCGGGGCGACCTCCAGTTCCAGCGTCGGCATCGCCTCGGCATAGGCACCGGGCCGCACCCGCACGCGCTGCGCCTGCGCGCCGTCGTGGCGCACGCGCAGGCGCAGCGCGTGCGGGTCGTCGCCGGCGCTGTCCACGTCGGCGACCAGGGCCACGGCGTCGCCACGCCCCTGGTAGTGACGGTGGAAGCCGTTGGGGCCGAGCAGCCACAGGTCGTAGCGGCCCTCGCGCAGCGGCCAGCGTGCTTCGAGCGGCCTCGTCCCGGCCACGGTGTAGCGGCGCGGGATCGCGTGCAGGTCGAGCCGGTCGTAGGCGTGCAGCACCGCCGCGGCGCCGGGATTGTCCAGCTGCAGCGCCACCTCGGCGCCCGCGGCGTGGTGCTGCAGGCGGGTGCGCAGGCGGTACGGCAGCGCGCGCGAGGGCCGGCTGCCGCGCGCCTGCTGCGGCGGCGCGAGCGCATGCGGCAGCGGCGGGGTGGTGTGTTCGCGCAGCGCCGCGGCGCGCGCGGCCGCATCGGCGGTCGCCGGCAACGCGGCGAAGAACGGGCGCGTGTCGGCCTGGCGGAAATCGAACGCATCGACCAGGTCGCCGCACACCGCGCGCCGCCACCGGCTCAGGCTGGGCGCGGCGACGCCGAAGCGGCGCTCGAGCAGGCGCAGCACCGAGGTGTGGTCGTAGACCTGCGAGTCGATCCAGCCGCCGCGGCTCCACGGCGAGATCACGTACATCGGCACCCGCGGCCCCAGGCCGTAGGGGCGGCCGCGCAGCTCGGGCAGGTCGGCCTTCTCGTCGCCCGGCGCCGGATGCAGGTGGTATTCGCCGTCGGTGGCCACGGCCGAGGCGCCGGCCCAGCCGCCGCGCGCGGCGGGATCGGGCGAGGGCGGCGCCGGCGGCGGCACGTGGTCGAAGAAGCCGTCGTTCTCGTCGAACATCAGCAGCAGCGCGGTGCGTGCCCAGACCTTGGGGTCGGCGGTCAGCGCATCGAGTACCCGCGCGGTGTAGGCCGCGCCTTGGGCGGGGCTGGACGGATCCGGATGCTCGCTGCCGGCGGCGTCGGCGATGACGAAGCTCACCGCCGGCAGCCGCGCGGCGAGCACGTCCTGGCGCAGTTGCGCCAGCCCGCGCGTGCCGACCCCGCGCTCGCGCAGCTGCGGATCGTGGCCGGGCGCGCCGCGCCAGGCGGCGCGGAACGGGGCGAAACCGGCCAGCGGGTTGTCGGTGAAGTTGTCGGCCATGTCCTGGTAGATCTGCCAGGACACGCCGGCCTGCTGCAGCGCCTCGACGTAGCTGCGCCAGCGGTAGTCGTCGGGATGGCCGCCCAGTTCGGGAAAGTTGTCGTGCGAGTTGGCGATCACCGGGCCGCCGCCGCGCGCGTGCGGATCGTTGTGGCCGGTCCACAGGAACACGCGGTTGGGGTTGGTGCCGGCCTGGATCGCGCAGTGGTACGCGTCGCACAGGGTGAAGGCCTCGGCCAGCGCGAACTGGAACGGCAGGTCGCCGCGCTCGTAGTGGGCCAGTGCATGGTCGTGCTTGGCCGCGGCCCAATGGCCCATGCGGCCGTGGTCCCACGCGTGCTGCGCGTTGGGCCAGGTATGCGGGGTGCCGGCCACGCGCATGGTGCCGAAGTCGCGCGCGGTATGCAGCGGGAACGGCGCCAGCAGCCGCGTGCCGTCCTCGCTCGGCTGCAGCCAGACGCTGCGCGGCGCGACGCCGGGCAGCGGCGGGGCCGGGATCGGGAAGCGGTCGCCGAAGCCGCGCACCCCGGCCAGGGTGCCGAAGTAGTGGTCGAACGCGCGGTTCTCCTGCATCAGGATCACCACGTGCTGCAGGTCCTGCAGGGTGCCGCTGCGCACGTCCGGGGCGATCGCCGCGGCGCGGGCGATGCTGGGCGGCAGCAGCGCGGCGGCCGCGCCGGCGACGCCGGCCCGGAGCAGGCGGCGGCGGGGAAGATCGATCATGGCGCGGGCACCGGCTGTGCGATGGGGCGAGGTGTCGTCGCCGGCGGCGCGATGGCCGCCGGCGAAGGCGTCAGCATGGCCGCTGCGCGGTCACAGATCCAGCGTCAGGGTCAGGCCGACCGTGCGCGGCGCGGCGATGAACGCGTTGTCGCTGCCGTCCACGCCTTCCAGGTAGCGCTTGTCGGTGAGGTTGCTGACGTTGAGGTCCAGCTTCATGCCTTTGAGCTGTGCCGACAACTCCGACAGGCTCAGGCCCAGGTGCGCGTTGAAGGTGGTGACCCCGTCCAGGCTGCGCGTGTTGGAGGCATCTAGGTAGCGCTTGCCGAGGTAGCGCCCGGAGACGCCGAACGCCCAGGCCTGGCCCTGCCAGTCAGCCGAGGCCACCAGCGTGGTGCGCGGCTGCCCGATCACCTGCGAGCCCGGGTCGATCTCCAGCGCGGCGTCGCGCTCGGCGTCGCCGCTGCCCAGGTAGGTCGCCTTGTTGTAGGTGTAGGCGCCGTTGATCCGCCAGCCGTTGTCCCAGCCGTAGCCCAGCGCCGCTTCCACGCCGCGCGCGTGCACGCCGCCGAAGTTCTGGTACACGCCGTCGGTCTCGCCGAGATAGTCGATGCCGTCGACGAAGCTGGCCGGCACGTAGACGATGCGGTTGTCGAAGCGGATGTCGTACAGGGTCACGCTGCCGGTCAGCGGCCAGCGGCTGACGCGCAGGCCCAGCTCGATGTTGTCGGCGGTTTCCGGCTTGACCCGGCTCAGCGCCACCGGATCGGTCTCGCCGAGCACGCCGGAGGGAATCGCGGCGAAGTTCTGCGAGTAGCCGGCGAAGACCTCCATGCCCTTGACCGGGGTGGTCCAGGTCAGGCCGGCGGACAGCAGCGGGTCGGAGTGCGAATCGGATTCGACGTGTTCGCTGGCGCCGATGCGGCGATCGCGGGTCTGGTCGACGAAGAACTGCTTGACACCCACGCGCCAGGCGAAATCGCCGTAGCGCATCATGTCCTCGACGTAGTACATGCGCTCGTCGGTGTCGTAGCGGTCCTTGAACTGCACCCAGTACGGGCTGTGGTCGAAGGCGATGTTGGTGCCGACGTTGAGCAGCCGGTGCCAGTCGCGGGTGACGCTGCGCTGGTATTTCTCCAGCCACACGCCGGCGCGCACGGTGTTGTCGATCGCGCCGAGGGCGGCGCGCCATTCGGCATCGGCGGTGAAGCCGGCGCGGTCGTTGTCGTAGTGGCTGTGGCGGTAGGACTGCACCGGCGTGGAGCCGGCCGGGTAGCAGGCCGGGCTGGATTCGGCCGGCACGCCGGCGCTGCCGCTGCAGCCGGCGATCATCGTGGCCGCCGCGCCGGACGGGGTGACGAAGTAGATCTTGCCCAGGTCGCCGCCGCCGTAGACGGTGCGCCCGCCTGCGTATTCGGACTCGGGGCGGCCGGCGCCGTCGGCGGTCACGTCCACCAGGTACGGCGGGATCCAGTCGCCGCGCCCTTCCATGCGGTGCGCGTAGCCGGCGAGGGTGGCCTTGAAGCCGTTGCCGCCGTCGAACGCGCCGCGCAGGTAGCCGAAGGTGTTCTTGCGCAGCGCGCGCGAGCCGGAGCGGTAGTTCTGATCCAGGTAGGGGATGCCGGTCAGCGTGCCGGTCAGCAGGTCGTGCTCGGGATCGCGCGCGAACTGCTCGGGAGTGACGCTGGTGTATTCGGACTCGTCGGCATCGTCGTAGGACAGGTAGCCGCTGAGCTTCCATGCGCCCAGGTCGCTGTTGAACTTGCCGGCCAGGTGGTCGCGGGTGGTGTGGCCGCTGCCGTCGATCCAGTCGTCGTTGCTGCTGTGCGAGGCGCTGATCCAGGCCTTGGTGGTGCCGAGCAGGCCGGTGTCGTAGCGCGCGTAGTACTTGCGCGCGTCGTTGTCGCCGATGCCGGCGGCCAGGCGCACGCGCTGCTCGTCCAGCGGCTCGCCGGTCAGGTAGTTGAGCGTGCCGCCGAGCGCTTCGTTCGAGCGCGAGGCGATGTCGGCGGTGCCCTGGCTGACTTCCACCGTCTCCAGGTCGAGCATGTCGATGAAGCGGTTGGCCTTGGCGCCGCCGCCATAGCCCGAGCCGCCGTTGGGCAGGCCATCGATGGTGGTGCCGATCTGCTGGGTGTCGCGGTTGCTGACGAAGCCGCGCATGCTGATCTGCGTGCCCCAGTCGGACGAGCCGAACGCGTCGGCTTCGGTCACCACCACGCCGGGCAGCTCGTTGAGCACGTCGTTGACGCTGCCCATCGCGAACTGGCGGTCGAGCATCTCCTTGCTGACGCTGGTCTTGGCGTAGGTGGTGGCCTGGCCGACCACCTGCACCTGGTCCAGCGTGGAGACCTGCTCGCCCGCCGCGGCGGGCGCCGCGGCAGCCTCGGCGTCGCTGGCCGCTTGGACGTGGGCGACCATTGCTGACAGCAGCAGGGCCAGCGTGGTCCGCCGCGGGACACGGAAACTTTTCGGAAAATTCATCAAGGGTGAACGCTTGCGTGTGGGGGATCGTGATGGTGTCGACACTGGGTTGCGTGCGTGTGACTGTGGGTCTGCGGCCCGGTGTGCATGCTGCAAGATGCGGTGCGCCGTTCCTTCTCCCATCGGGAGGAGGTGGCCCGTAGGGCCGGATGAGGGTACGGGCGAAGCCTCGTGCACTCAGCTCAGCGAGTCGCTTTTGCGCCGTACCCTCACCCCAACCCCTCTCCCGGTGGGAGAGGGGCTAAGGCACGCCGCGGCTGTTCCTTCT
>NZ_JAFIWC010000028.1 GCF_017163755.1 Xanthomonas sp. | reverse complement strand
GACGAGCGGACGCGTGCGGACAGCGCGCGGCGCTCGGGACGCCGACGATGCCCACCCCCGGTCCCCGGTCCCCGGTCCCTGGTCCCGTGCGCCTCACGGCACCCCATCCAACGCAGTCACCCGCACCGACTCGCAGTCGTACACCTTCTCCATCTGCAGGCGCAGGGTTTCGCCCGGGCGGTTGCCGTCGACCACCATCTGCAGGTGCCAGCGGCCGGCGTCGTCGGCCACCGGCTCGCCGGCGATCGACAGCGGCGCGAAGCCGCGCCGTTCGGCCATGCCGATCGCGCGCAGCAGCGCGCCCTCGACGGGCTTCAACACCAGGTCAAGCCGGTATCGCATGGGATGCCTCCTGGCGCAGCAGGGCGGGGTTGCTTTCCAGCATGGTGCTGTTGGCGGTGTTGGGCGGCACCAGCGGCCACACGTTGGCGCGCGCGTCGATGGCCACGTGCAGCAGCGCCGGTCCCGGCTGGGCCAGCAGTTCGGCCAGGCCGTCCTCGACCTGGCCGCGCGCGGTGATGCGCCTGGCCGGGATCCCGAACACCTGCGCCAGCGCGGCGAAGTCCGGGTTGTCGGACAGGTCGATCTCGCTGTAGCGCTCGGCGAAGAACAGCTCCTGCCACTGCCGCACCATGCCCAGCGAGCTGTTGTCCAGCAGCACGATCTTCACCGGCAGCTTGCAGCGGGCGATGGTGACCAGCTCCTGCACGTTCATCATGAAGCTGCCGTCGCCGCTGACCAGCACCACGGTGCGGTCCGGGCAGGCGAACTGCGCGCCCATCGCCGCCGGCAGGCCGAAGCCCATCGTGCCCAGCGCGCCGCTGGTCAGGTGGTTGCGCGGGTGGTTGAAGCGGCAGTGCTGCGCGACCCACATCTGATGCTGGCCGACGTCGCAGGCGATGATGGTGTCGGCCGGCGCCAGCTCGCTCAGCCGCTTCAGCAGGCCGGGCGCGTAGATGTCCTCGCCCGGCGCGTCGTAGCGCGCGCCGAACTTCTCGCGATGGGCGATGCAGCGCTGGTGCCACGGCTCGCAGGTGCTGCGCGCCGCGCTCAGGGCGCGCAACGCCGCGGCCACGTCGCCGGGCACGGCGATGTTGGCCGTGCGCAGCTTGGAGATCTCGCAGGCGTCGGCATCCAGGTGGATGACCCGCGCGAACGGGGCGAACTCGGCCAGTTTGCCGGTGGCGCGATCGTCGAAACGCGCGCCGACCACGATCAGCAGGTCCGATTCCTGCACCGCCATGTTGGCCGCGCGGGTGCCGTGCATGCCGAGCATGCCCAGGTAGTGCGGATGGCCGTACGGCAGCGCGCCCAGGCCGCGCAGGGTCAGCACGGTCGGGATCCGGGTGGCCTCGACGAACTGGCGGAACGGCTCCACCGCGTCGGCCAGGGCGATGCCGCCGCCGCCGTAGATCACCGGCTTCTCGGCACCGGCGATCGCCGCCAGCACCTCGGCCAGCGCCGCCTCCTGCGGCGCGGCCGGGGCCGGCACCGCCGCCGGCACATGGTCGGGCAGCTGCGAGGCGTCGGCCAGCTGCACGTCCTTGGGCAGGTCGATCAGCACCGGCCCCGGGCGGCCCTCGCGGGCGATGCGGAACGCGTCGCGGACCACCTGCGGCAGGTCCTCCACCCGCCGCACCAGGAAGCTGTGCTTGACGATCGGCAGGGTCAGCCCGAACACGTCCAGTTCCTGGAACGCGTCGGTGCCCAGCAGCGGCGTGGCGACCTGGCCGGTCAGGCAGATCATCGGCACCGAGTCCAGCATCGCGTCGGCGATGCCGGTGACCAGGTTCGATGCGCCCGGGCCGGAGGTGGCGACGCACACCCCGACCCGGCCGCTGGCGCGGGCGTAGCCGTTGGCGGCCAGCGCCGCGCCCTGTTCGTGGCGGACCAGGATGTGCTTGAGCTGGCTGTCTACCAGCGCGTCGTAGAACGGCATGATGGTGCCGCCCGGATAGCCGAACAGCGTGTCCACGCCTTCGGCTTCCAGGGCCTGCGTCAGCCAGCGCGCGCCGTTGCGGGGCGTGCCGTGAGCGGAGGAGTTCATACGGTGGCGACCTTTGGTCTGAAGCGGGTGGGGGAGCCGCGGGTTACGCGGCTTGCTGGCCGGTGGCGGCCGGCGCGGCTGCGGCGGCCTGCTCGCCGTTGAGCCACACCATCTTGGCGCGCAGCTGCTTGCCGACCACTTCGATCGGGTGGTCCAGGTCGGCCTGCTTGAACTTGTTGTAGTTGGGCAGGCCGGCTTCGTACTCGGCGACCCAGTTCTTGGTGAAGGTGCCGTTCTGGATGTCCTTGAGCACGTCGCGCATGCGCTCCTTGGTGGCCGCGTCGATGACCCGCGGGCCGCTGACGTAGTCGCCGTACTGCGCGGTCTCGGAGACGAACTCGAGCATGCGGGTGATGCCGCCTTCGTAGAACAGGTCGACGATCAGCTTCAGTTCGTGCAGCACTTCGTAGTAGGCGATCTCCGGCTGGTAGCCGGCTTCCACCAGCACTTCGAAGCCGGCCTGCACCAGCGACGAGGCGCCGCCGCACAGCACCGCCTGCTCGCCGAACAGGTCGGTCTCGGTCTCTTCCTTGAAGGTGGTCTTGATCAGGTTGGCGCGCGCGCCGCCCAGGCCGGCGGCGTATTCGAGCGCGAACTGCTCGGCCTTGCCGCTCTTGTCCTGGTACACCGCCCAGATGCACGGCACGCCGCGGCCGATCTCGTATTCGCGGCGCACCAGCGCGCCCGGGCCCTTCGGCGCGACCAGCACCACGTCCAGGTCGGCGCGCGGCTGGATCATGTCGAAATGCACGTTCAGGCCGTGCGCGAACAGCAGGCAGGCGCCCTGCTTCATGTTCGGCGCCAGCACTTCCTCGTACAGCTTCTTCTGCACCATGTCCGGGGTCAGCACCGCGACCAGGTCGGCGTCCTTGACCGCGTCGGCGGGGCTCTTGACCACGAAGCCGTCGGCCTGCGCCTTGGCCTCGGTGGGGCCGCCCGCGCGCAGGCCGACGGTGACGTCGAAGCCGGACTCGCGCAGGTTCAGCGCGTGCGCGCGGCCCTGGCTGCCGTAACCGACGACGGCGATCTTGGTGTGGGGCTGGGCGGAACTGGTCATGGTGCGGATTTCCTCGGGACGGTGTTGGAAGGGAGGGATGGCGTTTCGCGGCTACTAAAATGCAAAACCCCGCGCCGTTGCCGGTGCGGGGTCTGATCGAATCCAGGCTGCTTGTCGCTTACACGCCGGTTCGTCCCGCACTTGTGGGCGAGGTAATAAGCACGAGTACGAGGAGCGACGCCGCAGCGTCCGCGCGCAGTGCGGCGGGCTGGAGGGTCGGCTTCGGGCTGGTGTGGCGATGCAGCATGCAGCGAGATAAACATGGGCTTCGCGCGGCTGTCAACCCTGCTGCCGGCGCGCCATGGCGAATGTGCCGAAAGCCGCACCAGCACTGCATCGTTACGCCTGAAACGGAGTGCGCACGGCGTTGCCGCCACGCCGATTGCGCGGAAAACCCGCCGTGCCGCACGCCACGCGAAAGGTCTACAGGCCGGCGCGCCGCTACGGTAATCTGGTGCGGCTCCAGTCCGCCGGCCGACCTGGCCGGTCTTCCGCTTCGATGAGTCCCGGGCGCATGCGTCTCGACCCAAACTCCGACCGCGTCGCCTGCGACGTCCCGGCCGCGGCGCCGGCTGCGACCGGCGCCGGGCAGATCACCGCGCTGTTGCGGCGCTGGCGCGCCGGCGACGCGCATGCCGAGGCGCAGCTGCTGGCCGCAGTCTACGACGCGCTGCGCGAGATGGCCGCCGGACGGATGGCGCGCCACGACGACGGCGTGCTGCAGCCCACCGCGCTGGTGCACGAGGCGCTGCTGCGCATGCTCGATGCCGACGTGGCCTATCGCGACCGCGTGCACTTCTTCGCGCTGGCGTCGCTGAAGATGCGCGCGGTGCTGGTGGACTACGCGCGCGCGCAGCTGGCCGCCAAGCGCGGCGGCGGCGCGATGATGATGACCCTGTCGCATGCAGACCGCGACGGCGTGGCGGCGCAGGAGGAATACCAGGTGCTGGCGCTGCACCAGTCGCTGCAGCGTCTGGCCGGCTACGACGCGCGCGCCGCGCGCGCGGTGGAACTGGCCTACTTCGGCGGCATGACCCACGACGAGATCGCCAGCGCGCTGGAGGTGTCGGTGCCCACCGTCGAGCGCGACCTGCGCATCGCCCGCGCCTGGCTCAAGCGCGAACTCAGCGACGAGGCGCGGCGGTGAACGAGGATCGCTGGCGGCAGATGCGGCACCTGTTCGAGGCGGTCTGCGACCTGCCGCCGGCGCAGTGGCAACCCAGCCTGGAACGGCTCAGCGGCGATCCGGCGCTGGTGCAGGAGACCCTGGCGCTGCTGGCGGCGCAGACGCTGCAGCTGCAGCAGGTGGCGCAACCGCTGCGCGCGCTGGCCGAGCGCGTGGCCGCGCCGGAACTGGGCGTGGGCGACCGGCTCGGGCCGTGGCGGCTGACCCGGCACCTGGCCAGCGGCGGCATGGGCAGCGTGTTCGTCGCCGAGCGCGCCGACGAGCAGTACCGGCAACAGGTGGCGGTGAAGCTGCTGCGCGGCCTGCCCGATGCCGCGATCGCGCGGCAGCTGGCCGCCGAGCGGCAGATCCTGGCCAGCCTGCAGCATCCCAACATCGCGCGGCTGTACGACGGCGGCGCCACCCCGTCCGGGCAGCCGTACCTGGTGATGGAGTACGTCGACGGCATCGGCCTGGACCGCTACCTGCAGCGCGAACGGCCCGACCTGCACGCGCGCGTGCAGCTGTTCCTGCGCATCTGCCGCGCGGTGCAGGCCGCGCACCAGCAACTGGTGCTGCATTGCGACCTGAAGCCGGGCAACGTGCTGGTGCGCGCCGACGGCGAGCCGGTGCTGCTGGATTTCGGCATCGCCCGGTTGCAGGACGCGGCCGACGGCGGCGAGCGCGGCAGTTTCTGCACGCCGCCGTACGCGAGCCCGGAACTGCTCGCCGGCCAGCCGGTCGGCGTGGCCGGCGATGTCTACAGCCTGGGCGCGATGCTGGTGGAGGTGCTGAGCGGGCAGCGGCTGCCGCGGCCGGCGCCGGGCGCGCCGCAGGCCTTGCCGCTGCCGAGCGCGTCGGGTGCCGAGCCGGGCCTGCAGCGGCGCCTGCGCGGCGACCTGGACGCGATCGCGGCCAAGGCCTGCGCGCTCGATCCGGCGCAGCGCTATGCCGCGGTGGCCGAACTGGCCGCCGACCTGCAGCGCTATCTCGGCCGCTACCCGGTGCATGCGCGCCGCGGCGGGCGCCGCTACGCGCTGTCGCGGCTGTTGCGCCGGCGCTGGAAGGAGAGCGCGGCGGTCGCGGCGATGCTGCTGCTCAGCGCCGGCTTCATGTGGCGGCTGCTCGACACGCGCGCGCAGGCGCAGCGCGAGGCGGCGATCGCGCAGCAGGTGAGCCAGTTCCTGACCGCCGCGTTCGACGCCGCCGATCCGCGCAAGCGCGGCGCCCGCGGCACCGAGACCATCAGCGCGCGGCAGGTGCTGGACAGCTGCGCGATGCAGCTCGACCAGGGGCTGGCGCAGTCGCCGGCGGTGCGCGCGCGGCTGCGCGCGACACTGGGCCTGGCCTACATGAATCTCGGCCAGGGCGAGCGCGCCGAGGCCATGCTGCGGCAGGCGGCGACCGAACTGCAGGGCGCGCCGGTCGACGAACCGGCGCTGGCGGCGGCGGCGTGGAGCGATCTGGCGACGCTGCTGGCCAACGACGAACGCGGCGACGACGCACTGGCGGCGGGCCGCCAGGCGCTGGCGCTGGCCACGCGCAGCGGCGACCTGGATGCGCTGGCCAAGGCGACCAATGCGCTGGGGCTGGGACTGCACCGCACGGCGCGCTACGCCGAGGCGCAGGCCATGCTGCAGCGTTCGCTGGCGCTGCGCCGGCAGCCCGGAGTCAAGGTCGACGGCGGCGAGGCGACCGTGCTGCACAATCTCGGCCTGGTATTCAAGGCGCAGGGCCAGTACGCGCAGGCCGAGCCGTGGTTTCGCCAGGCCCTGGCGATGAAGCGGCGCGAGTACGGCACGCGCAGCGTCGACTATCTCACCAGCGCCGATGCGCTGGCGCAGTCGCTGGCCGAACAGGGCGCGCTCGGCGCGGCCGCCGCGCAGTTGGCGCAGAACCTGGAACTGGCGCGCGCGCTGTACGGCGAGCGCAGCGAGCACGTCGCCAGCGCGGAGAACGAACTGGCCTCGGTGCAGCAGGATGCCGGCGACTACGCCGCCGCCCGCAGCCACTACGCGCGCGCGCTGGCGCTGCTGCCCGGGCTGGGGCTGGAGGGCAGCGTCGATCACGCGCGCTACCTCAACAACCTGGCCACGCTGGAGGAATCGCGCGGCGCGCTGACCACGGCCGAAGCCCTGTACCGGCAGTCGTGGCAGATCCGGCTTCAGCGCCTGGGCGCGGACAACCCGATGACGCTCAACGCCGAAGGCAACCTCGGTCGCATGCTGATGCGCCAGGACCGCCTGGCGGAAGCCGAGCCGCTGCTGACGCGCGCGGCCGATGGCATGGCACGGCTGTACGCCGCCGACCATCCGCGGCGGCTGATCCAGGGCATGACCCGGATCGAATGGTCGATGCGTCGCGGCGATCTGGCGCGCGCGCGGCGCGACCTGGATGCGCTGCGGCCGGCGTCGGGATGGCCGTCGCCGCAGTTGCAGCGGCGGCGCGATGCGCTGGCCGCGGAACTGGCGCAGCGCGCCGGCGACGTGGCTGAGGCGATACGCGACTGGCAGCGGCTGGTGCAGGCCAACCAGGCCGAACTGGGCGCGGACGCGGTGCCGACGGCGATGTCGCGGGTCGCGCTGGCCGAGGCCCTGCTCGCGGCCGGGCGCCATGGCGAGGCGCAGGCGCAACTGCGGCAGGCGCAGCCGGTGCTGACCGCGCAGCTGGCGCCGGAGGCCGAGGCGCTGCGCCGCCTGCTCGCCGGCCAGGCGCTGGCGTCGCGCTGAGCCGGTTCCACTGCGCGTTGCGTCGGTTCAATGCCGCAAGGGCGCTGCCTCGACGCGTGCAGCCGACGACGTTCCGGTAGCTGCCCGATCGAGTTCGGCGCCATCGCGGTAGGAGCAGCCTTGGCGGCATGGCCATGGCCGCGGCGAACGTGGTCGGCGACTTCCCGTCGGGGTTGTCGGCTGAAGCGCCGGTGCATGCGATGCCTGCGCACGTTCCATGGGCGCCGCTTCCTGTGGCCGGTCGCCCGCGAGGCGAAGGGTCGCCGCTCCAGGCGCGGCAGGAGCGCCGCGGCATGGCTTCGCGACGGCCCGCCGCCGGCAGGTGCGGGCGTGCCGCGCAGCGACGACAATGGCCCGCCCTGCCGGAGCCTGCCGATGGATCGTACCGACGAACAACCGCCCGCCGCGCCCGACGAGGCCGCCAGCGCCGAACGCATCGCCTACGAGTGGAGCCTGCTCGGCGATCCGCCGCCGGCCGCGGCGCCGCACCTGCAGCGCAAGGCGCCGTTGCCGACGCTGCTGGACGACGCGCGCATCGCCGCCGCGCTGCGGCTGATGGAGCGCAACCCGGCCGGGCCGCTGTCGCTGGATGCCATCGCCGGCCATGTCGGGCTGAGTCCGTTCCATTTCCAGCGCACGTTCCTCGAGGCCATGGGCGAGACCCCGAGCGCGTACCTGCGCCGGGTGCGCCTGGACCGCGCGGCGATGAACCTGGCGATGAGCAACACCCCCGTGCTGGACATCGCGCTGACCTGCGGCTATGCCAGCCACGAGGCCTTCATCCGCGCGTTCCAGCGCCAGTTCGGGCTGGTGCCCAGCCAGTACCGCGCGTTCGCGCGGCAGGTGTCGGTCGGCCCGGCGCCGGGCGACGCCGAGCGCGCCGCGCACGCGCGGGTGGCCCGGCATGGCGGCCAGCGCCTGCTGGCGCTGCGCTTCTTCGGCCCGTGGACCGACGTGGAGGATTACTGGCGGCGCTTCGCCGAGGTGCTGCGCGGCATCGGCATCGACCCGGACGCGTGCCAGGCGGTCGGCGTGATCAAGGACACGCCCGAGATCACGCCGGCGCCGATGCTGCGCTACGACTGCGCGATCGTGGACACCGGCATCGACGCGACCGGCAGCGCGCTGACCGCGATCGACTTCGAGCCCGGGCGCTACGTGTCGCTGCGCCACCAGGGCGCCTATACCGACCTGTTCCACAGCTACCGCGCGCTGAGCTTCGCCTGGCTGCACGGCGCCGGCGAGATCTTCGCCGCCGACGCCAACGGCGGCTACCAGTTCTTCCGCCAGCCGCCATGGCGCCCGCGCGAGGGCCGCCACGACCTGGACGTGGTGCTGCCGCTGCAGGGCTAGGGCAGACGCTCCACCGCAAGAGCGATCAAGCGGCGCCCCTGCCGCCTGGGCATAGTCGCGCCGAGCCCCGGGCTGCGATGCGGCGCGGGGCGGGATGCCGGTCACGGTTCGTGCCGGCGGACAGCGCATGCGATGGCGCATCACGGCAAAGGGGGCGGGCATGGATCGGCCATATCGGACGGGCCACGATGCGGACATTGCGCACGGCGCGCTCTGGCCGCTGGGCGATGCGCCGGCCGTGGACGATGCCGCCGACAGCCCGGCGATCCGCCTGCTCGGTGTGCCGGCGCTCGGCGGCCGCGCGCCGGCGGTGGACCTGCGCTACCGCAAGAGCTGGGCGCTGCTGGCCTACCTGGCGTTGCAGCGGCGCGCGCACCGGCGCGCCGCGCTGGCCGGCCTGTTGTGGCCGGCGCTGCCCGAGCCTGCGGCGTTGACCAACCTGCGCCAGGTGGTCGGCGACCTGCGCCGCGCGCTGCGCGCGATCGACCGCCAAGCGTGGTTGCGCTGCACGCGTGCCACGCTGGCGCTGGACCCGAGCGCCCGCTGCGATGTCGATGCGCTGGAAACCGGCAGCGCCGGCGATGCCGGCGGCGCGCTGCTGGAGGGCATCGAACTGGACGACTGCAGCGAGTTCCAGGGCTGGCTGCAGGCGGCGCGCGCGCAGTGCGCGGCGTATTCGGCCTGCTGGCTCGAACGCCACCGCGACGCGCTGCTGGCGGCCGGGCAACTGCGCTCGGCGATCGGCCTGGCGCGGCGCCTGGCGGCGCTGGACCTGTGCAACGAACGCTACGCGCGCGGGCTGATGCGCGCACTGGCCAGTGCCGGCGCGCCTGAGCTGGCATGGCTGGAATTCGAGCAGTTGCAGCGCCGGTTGCGCAATGAACTGGACGTGGCGCCGGCGGCCGATACCACGCAGCTGGCGGCGGCCCTGCGCGCGGGCGCCGTGCCGCCAGGCTGAGCGCTTGCGCAACGACAGACAAGGCCGTTCCGTCGCGAATCCCATTGCAGGCGACGCACTAGCAGTGTACCGACTCCGGGTGGCCCCGGGTCGTCAGTCGCGACAGGCGCTACGGCGGCGACCGACGGCGGAATGCCGTCTCCACAACCTCTCGATACTCTGCCGACCGCAAGCGTCTGAGCGGGGAACGCTCCGACGCTTTCGCGCGAGCGGAAGGCAGCGCATCGCGCCGCCGAAATGGGCCGGCAAGATCGATGCGTGGTTGGCGCGCGCGGCGCGCGTGCTCATGCAGCGTTGCCAGCAGCCGGGCCGTCGCGGTCGGTGCCGTGCGTGCGCACGCAGCGTGCTGCCGCGCGCGCGGCGCCGGCCGCGCCGCGGCAGTCGGCCGGAATGGCCTCGGTCGCCGGGGCGGCGTGTGCCGCACGCGCGACCGGTGCCAGCAGCAGGTCGCGCGCGTCGGCGCTGCACAGCGGCAGGGCGCTGATGCCGCCGAGCGGTGGCGCGGCGGCAGCGGCAAGGCGCGCCAGCGAGGCGTGCCCGGCGTCGGCGGGCGCCACCGCGGCGGGCAGCAGCATCGCCGCGCCGAGCGCGATGCGTCGAAACGATTGGAGCAGCATGGCCGGGTGATCCGCTTGCCGGACCCGCGCCGGACGGCGTGGGTACGCACGCGGCAGGCATGCGCGATGCAGGGATAGGCCCGTGCCGTAACCGCCGCGTAAGCCGTTCGTAAGCGCTGCGTAAGCGCGGCCGGCATCGCCGCCACCGATGCCTCGCCGCTGCAGGGCGCGGCCGCGTCGGGTAGGGTGGCGCGGTATCCACCGAGGGAAGCTGCGCATGTCCGTTCCGACCATCCGCCTGGCGCTGCTGTGCGCCGCGCTCGCCGTGCCGCCGTCGCTGCACGCGGCCGACCGCATCACCGGCCAACCGTTCGCCACCCGCTCCGAAGTGATCGCGCCGCACGCGATGGCCGCCACCTCGCAGCCGCTGGCCACGCAGATCGCGCTGGACACGATGAAGGCCGGCGGCTCGGCGGTGGACGCGGCGATCGCCGCCAACGCCGCGCTCGGGCTGATGGAACCGACCGGCAATGGCGTCGGCGGCGACCTGTTCGCGATCGTGTGGGATCCGAAGACGCACAAGCTCTACGGCTACAACGGCTCGGGCCGTTCGCCGAAGTCGCTGACTCTGGCCGAATTCCAGCGCCGCGGGCTGAAGGACATTCCGCCGACCGGACCGCTGCCAGTGTCGGTGCCGGGCGCGGTGGACGGCTGGTTCGCGCTGCACGAGCGCTTCGGGCGCAGGCCGATGGCGCAGAACCTGGCGCCGGCGATCCGCTACGCGCGCGAGGGCCACCCGGTGGCCGAGACCATCGCCTACTACTGGGACCGCTCGGTGCCGCGGTTGTCGCAGTATCCCGGGTTCAAGGAGCAGTTCACCGTCGATGGCCGCGCCCCGCGCAAGGGCGAGCTGTGGAAGAACCCGAACCTGGCCGACACCCTGCAGCAGATCGCCGACGGCGGCCGCGACGCGTTCTACAAGGGCAAGATCGCGCGCACCATCGACGCCTACTTCAAGACCAACGGCGGCTTCCTCAGCTACGAGGACCTGGCCAGCCATCGCGGCGAATGGGTCGAGCCGGTCAGCACCAACTACCGCGGCTACGACGTGTGGGAACTGCCGCCCAACAGCCAGGGCATCGCCGCGCTGCAGATGCTCAACATCCTGGAGGGCTACGATTTCTCCAGGATCGCGTTCGGCTCGGCCGAGCACGTGCACCTGTTCGCCGAGGCCAAGAAGCTGGCCTTCGCCGACCGCGCGCGCTTCTACGCGGACCCTGCGTTCCAGCCGGCGCCGCTGGCAAAGCTGATCTCCAAGGACTACGCCGCCCAGCGCCGCGCGCTGATCTCGATGGACAAGGCGCTGAAGGAAGTGCAGCCGGGCACGCCCAAGCAGCTGGAGGAGGGCGACACCATCTACCTGACCGTGGCCGATGCCGACGGCATGATGGTGTCGCTGATCCAGTCCAACTACCGCGGCATGGGCAGCGGCATGGCGCCGCCGGGGCTGGGCTTCATCCTGCAGGACCGCGGCGAGATGTTCGTGCTGAAAAAGGATCATCCCAACGGCTACGCGCCGGGCAAGCGCCCGTTCCAGACCATCATCCCGGCGTTCGTGACCAAGGACGGCAAACCGTGGCTGAGCTTCGGGGTGATGGGCGGGGCGATGCAGCCGCAGGGCCATGTGCAGATCGTCATGAACCTGGTCGACTTCCGCATGAACCTGCAGGAGGCCGGCGACGCGCCGCGGATCCAGCACGAAGGTTCGACGGAGCCGACCGGGCAGGCCACCGCGATGAGCGACGGCGGCGAGCTGAACCTGGAAACCGGCTTCGCCTACGACACCATCCGCGCGCTGATGCGCAAGGGCCACCGGGTGATCTTCGCCGACGGCCCGTACGGCGGTTACCAGGCGATCGCGCGCGACCCGGCCAGCGGCGTGTACTACGGCGCCTCGGAAAGCCGCAAGGACGGCCAGGCCGCAGGCTACTGAGCCGCCGCCGGCGTCGTGCCGATGGACGGCTGCGAAGGCTCGCGGCCGTCCTGGCGGATTCGGGAGTACCTTTGCGGGTACGGCGGCGCCGCGCCGCCGCCTCGCGCGTGCGCTCGGGGGGCGATGGCGAAACGGCAGATCAGATTGCCCGGTCGCGGCCGATACTGATCCCAGCTAGCTTCCTGGAGGGGAATGTCATGTCGCTATCCGCATCAAGCCCGGGCGTGGACGCCAGACCGGCGGCGCCGTTGCCGGACGCGCCTGTGGCGCTGCTGCGCCTGGATACCCAGGGGCGCCTGCTGGCGGCCAACCGCGCCGCGCTCGACCTGCTGGCGATACGCCAGGACGCGCTGCTCGGCGAGCCCAGCGAGGCGGTCTGGGGCCTGCCGCTGCAGGCCCTGTCCGGCGGCGAAGGCGTGTGGCAGGCGCCCGGCGGCGACCCGGCACGGCGCGTGCGCTACCAGCGCGATCGCGATGGCGGCGGCTGGTTGCTGTCGCTGCCGCATGCCGAGACCGCGGCGCTGCTGCGCGACGTGGCCCTGCTCGGCGCCGACAGCGGCGTGGCGACGACGCCGGCGCTGCAGCCCATCGCCCAGCGCCTGCAGGCCACCGCGCAGGCGCAGGCCCTGCTGGACCGGATCGGCGAGCACCTGACCGGCTGCGACCTGGACCTGGGCCTGTCGACCCCGGTGTCGGACGCCGAGGCCGCGGCGATGGCCGGGCGCCGGCTGTCCGCCGGCTTCGGCAACCTGGCCGAGGCGATCCGCCAGGCGGTCGCGCTGTCGTTGCAGATCGCCGCCGAGGTGCCGCACGTGGTCGCCGAGAACGACGAGCTGGCGCGCCAGTCGCAGACCCAGGTGGAGGCGCTGGAGACCGTGGTCGCCAGCACCCGACGGCTGCTGCAGAACCTGCAGGACATGGGCCAGGAGCTGCGCTCGGTGATCGCGCTGGCGGCCAGCGCCGACGACGGCGCGCGCCAGGGCGTGGAAGCGGCGCGCGCGCTGGGCCAGGCGATGCGCGAAGTCGAGCGGCGCTCGGCGCGCGCCAACGAAGTGATCGAGGTGATCGACTCGGTGGCGTTCCAGACCAATATCCTGTCGATCAACGCCAGCATCGAGGCGGTGCACGCCGGCAGCGCCGGGCGCGGCTTCGCCGTGGTCGCCAGCGAGATCCGCCGCCTGGCCGAGCGCGCGGCCACCGCGGCGCGCGACGTGCGGGTGATCATCGGCGAGACCGGCGTCGCCTTGCACGAAAGCGCCGCGTCCGCGCAGCGCACCGAGCAGGTGCTCGGCAGCATCGGCGAACTGCTCGGCCGCGCCAGCGGCGCGATGGAGGCGGTCGCCACGCGCGTGTCCGCGCAGGGCGGCGAGATCGGCGAGATCGACCGCACGGTCGAACACGTGGTCGGGCTGAGCCGCAGCAACCTGGAGCATGCCTCGCGCGTGGTCGAGCGTAGCGAGGCGCTGGCCGCCAGCAGCGCGACGCTGCACGACTGCGTCGGCCTGTTCCGCCTGCCGGACGACCCGATGCGCCAGCCGCGCCATGCGCGGGTGCGCGAACTGGCGACCGCGACCGCGGCGCGGATCGGCCAGGTGCTCGGCGATGCGGTCGCGCGCGGGCGCATCGGCGCCGATGCGCTGTTCTCCACCGAATACCATCCGATCGACGGCGTCGACCCGCCCAAGTACCGCACCGCGTTCGACGCGCTGTGCGACGAACTGCTGCCGCCGCTGCAGGAGCCGCTGCTCGCCGCGCACCCGTGGATCGTGTTCGCGATGAGCATCAACGGCGACGGCTACGTGCCCACCCACAACCTGCGCTACAGCCAGCCGCTCACCGGCGACCGCGCCCGCGACCTGGTCGGCAACCGCACCAAGCGCCTGTTCGCCGACCGCGTCGGGCTCGGCGCCGGCCGCCACACCGAGCCCTACCTGTTGCAGGTGTACCGGCGCGACACCGGCCACATCATGTTCGACCTGTCGGTGCCGGTGTACGTGCGCAACCGGCATTGGGGCGGGCTGCGCGTGGCCTACGTGCTGGAGTGAGGTCGCGTCCGCGCCGCTTCGGGGGCGGACGCTTCGCGCGGCGAGAGGCGAAAAAAAAAGCCGCCGGGGTCAGCCGGCGGCAGGGAGAGAGAGACGTCGTTCTTGTGGCTGCCAGCCTAGGCCTGGCGTATGCCCGCCGTTTGCCGCTGCGGCCTGGGTATGTGGCAACGCCGGCAACAACCGGCTGCGGTTGCGTCCGGTTCAGCGGGCGGCCGCACTTCGAAAAGAAAGCGGCGGCCCTGTCGCCAGGGCCGCCGCGCGTGCGCCGTCGCCGCCGATGCGGTCAGAAGCGCTGGGTGTACTGCAGGTAGCTGTAGCGGCCGGGAATCGAGTAGGCCGAGTCGAACGAGTTGGCGAACGCGCTGAGCACCACCGGCGGGTCGCGGTCGAGCACGTTGTTCACGCCGACCCGGACGGTGGCGTTCCACGGCAGCTGGTAGGACACCTGCACGTCGTTGAACGCGCTGGCCGCTACATGGCGGTAGTTGCCGTCCTCGTCGACCCCGGAGTCGTAGTCCTTCATGCCGGAGTAGTAGCGCAGGCTCCAGCTGGCGCCCAGGTTGCCCAGGCTCCAGTCCACGCTGAACGTGCCGCGCACGCGCCAGTTCGGATTGTCGGTGTGGTAGATGCCGTTGTAGGACTCCCAGCCGGAGGTGTCGTCCTGCTGCTGCTCGTTGCGCGCCACATAGGTCGAGTCCAGGCCGACCACCAACTGCCCGGCGCGGGTTTCCGGCAGCTTGTAGCGCGCGGTGAAGTCGTAGCCTTCCATGCGCAGCCGGCCCACGTTCATCGGCTGCACCACGATGTTGGTGACGTTGCCGTCGGCGTCGCGCGTGACCAGGTCGCAGAACGAGGACACGTCATGCTCGTAGCACTGCGACAGGATCTGGTTGGCGCTGAACTCGGTGATCGCGTCGGTGATGTCGATCTTCCACCAGTCCAGCGACAGGTCCAGGCCCTGCACGTACGCGGGGCTGTAGACGAAGCCGAAGGTGTAGTTCTTCGACTTCTCCGGCTGCAGGTTGGCGTTGCTGGTGTAGGTGAACGGATAGATCGTCTGCCCCGAGTTGCCGTCGGAACTGTTGTACTCGGCCACGAAGCCGCTGGGCACGCCGGCGGCGGCGCACGCGGCCGCGATCGCGCTGGTGTAGGCGGTGCTGTTGGTGGAGCAGGGATCGGAGTAGTTGTCGTAGCTGTCGGACGCGCCGAGGTAGAGGTTCTCGATCGACGGCGCGCGGAAGCCGGTGGCGTAGTTGCCGCGTACCAGCAGGTCGGCGAACGGCTTCCACTTGAAGCCGAACTTGTAGTTGGTGGTGCTGCCGAAGGTGTTGTAGTCGGAGAAGCGCGCCGCCACGCTCAGGTCCAGCGACTGCGCGCCGGGCAGGTCCTTCAGCACCGGGATCGCCAGTTCGGTGTAGTAGTCGTTGAGCGTGTAGCCGCCGGAGGTCGGGGTGAACGAGTTGCCGGAGGTGTAGCCGGAGGAGATCAGCGCGTCCGGCGAGGAGAAGCCGCTTTCCTCGCGATGCTCGAAGCCCGCCGCGAAGCTCAGCCATCCGGCCGGCAGTTCGAACAGCTCGCCGGACAGGTTGCCGGTGACGCTGCTGTTCTTGTACTGGTAGGTGTTGTGCGCGGTGAACAGGATGTAGTCCAGCTGCTCCTGGGTCACCGCGCCGGCCGGCGACAGCGGGTTGAACGGCACGCAGCCGCTGATCACCGCGCCGCCGCTGTCCAGGCACGACAGCACGCCGTCGACGATCGCCGAGGCGCCGAGCGCGTTCTGCAGGTTCAGCAGGTTGACGTCGCCGTACTGGGTCTCGGTCTGGTCGGTCTGGTTGTGCGCGTAGCCGACATCCCAGCTGAAGCTGCGCTCGGCGAAGCGGAAATCGCCTTCCAGCCCGGTGTAGACATGCGCGGTCTTGACGTCCTGCTCGTACAGGCGCGCGTACTCGGTGAGCCGGTGCGACCAGCCGACGTCGCTGCCGTCGCCGCCGTACTCGGTGTTGTACGGGTTGTAGTAGCTTTCGCCGCTCATCAGGATGCCGGTACCCACCGACGACAGCGGGTAGCCGGCCAGGCGCTGCGCCGACTGGCGGTGGTTGTACAGGCCGTCGAACTTGAAGCGCACGTTGTCGGTGAGGTCGTAGCTGCCCTGCACGTACAGCGAGTCGCGCTTCTGCGGCGTGACCAGGTAGTTGTCCTTGGCGTAGTTGTAGCCGTACTCGGCGGTGCTGAACGCGGTGTACTGGTCCAGGCCGTAGCGCGGATAGGCCGCGTTGCCGGTGGCGACGGCGGTGTCGGGCAGCACCAGCCAGCCGCTGTCGGTGCGCAGGCGGCCGCTGGCCGAGTAGCTGCTGAACGAGGACGCGCCCTGGCCGTAGGTCGGGACCGCGGAGATCTCGCGGTCGCCGGCCATCACCGCGTCTTCCTTCACGCTGGACAGGCCGATCACCAGGTTGCCGCGATCGCTGCTCGCGCCGACGGTCGCGTCGAACGAGGTGCGCTGGCCGTCGCCCTGGCCGTACTGGCCGACATAGGCGTTGACTTCGGCGCCGTCGAAGTTGGTGCGGGTGATGATGTTCACCACGCCGGCGATGGCGTCGGAACCGTAGATCGACGACGCGCCGTCCTTCAGCACCTCCACGCGCTCGACGATCGCCGCCGGGATGGTGTTCAGGTCCACCGAGCCGGTCAGGCCGGACACCCAGCGGCGGCCGTTGACCAGCACCAGCGTGCGCGCCGAGCCCAGGTTGCGCAGGCTCACCGTGGCCGAGCCGTCGCCGCCGTTGTTGACGGTGGTGTTCATCGTCGCGCCATTGGACGGAATGCGCTTGAGCACGTCGGCGACCGAGGTCAGGCCCTGCTTCTCGATGTCCTGGCGGGTCAGCACCAGTACCGGCTGCGAGTTCTCCAGGTCCACCGAGCGGATGCGCGAACCGGTGATCTCGATGCGATCGAGGGTGGTGGTCTTGCTGTCGCCGTCGTCCTGGGCAAGCGCGGGTGCGGACAGGCACATGCCGACCGCGGCGGCGAGCAGGGTACGGCGAAACGTCGGATGAGACGTCGGGGCATTCATTAAGAGCAGACTCCTGGACAGATTGGGCCGCGACACAGGCCTCGTTGTAGGTCACCTGCGGCGTCGCTTAACGAAACGAAAACGCAGGCTTATCCGGAATCTAACTTTCGATTTTCGCCATCGTTTTTCGCGCTGTGTGCGGCCTGGCATCCAATGGCGACACTTGGCGCACTGCCGCCATCTGGTGTCGTCGGCGTGTCGCGGCCGACATGGGGAGAGGCCGGGATTGGGATGGGGGATGCGGTATCGGGGCGCGACGCCGATCTGTGGCGGCCACCCGGCGCGCGGCGCGGGGGCGGTTGTGGTGTAATTCGCCGCGAAGCGGGGGTACCGCGGTCCTTCATCCGAAGGCCCGGTTGAGACAGTCCCTTCGAACCTGATCCGGTTGATACCGGCGTAGGGAAGCTTCGCAAGCCCGACCGGCGCGCCCACGCGCGCGGCCGGGCCGGCGCCGCCGCTTCGTCCGCTCGCGAGCCCTCGCGACTCTTGAACTAAGGACGATGCCGATGAATGCCGTACCCAGCCCGTTGCTGCAGCAGACCGATACCCTGTCCGAGTCGGTGACCCGGCCGATCCCCGGTTCGCGCAAGATCTTCGTGCAAGGCTCGCGCCCGGACCTGCGCGTGCCGATGCGCGAGATCGGATTGACCCGCACGCCCACGCTGTTCGGCGGCGAGGACAACCCGCCGGTCACCGTGTACGACACCTCCGGCCCTTACACCGATCCGGAGGCGGCGATCGACCTGGCCGCCGGCCTGGCGCCGCTGCGCGCGGGCTGGATCGCCGAGCGCGGCGACACCGAGGCGCTGGCGCAGCTCAGTTCCGATTTCGGCCGCGGCCGCGAGCACAACGCGCGGCTGGACGGGGTGCGTTTCCCGGCCCGGCGCCTGCCGCGCCGCGCGCTGGCCGGCGCCAACGTCACCCAGATGCATTACGCGCGCCGCGGCATCGTTACTCCGGAGATGGAGTTCGTCGCGATCCGCGAGAACCAGCGCCTGGACGCGGTGCGCGATGCGCTGCTGCTCAAGCAGCATTCCGGCGAGGCGTTCGGCGCCAGCATCCAGCACGTGATCACCCCGGAGTTCGTGCGCGAGGAAATCGCCCGCGGCCGCGCGATCCTGCCCAACAACATCAACCATCCGGAAAGCGAGCCGATGATCATCGGCCGCAACTTCCTGACCAAGATCAACGCCAACATCGGCAACAGCGCGGTGAGTTCGGGCATCGCCGAGGAAGTGGAGAAGCTGGTGTGGTCGATCCGCTGGGGCGGCGACACGGTGATGGACCTGTCCACCGGCAAGCACATCCACGAGACCCGCGAGTGGATCATCCGCAACTCGCCGGTGCCGATCGGCACCGTGCCGATCTACCAGGCGCTGGAAAAGGTCGACGGCCGCGCCGAGGAACTGACCTGGGAGATCTTCCGCGACACGCTGGTCGAGCAGGCCGAGCAGGGCGTGGACTACTTCACCATCCACGCCGGCGTGCTGTTGCGCTACGTGCCGCTGACCGCCAGGCGGGTCACCGGCATCGTCTCGCGCGGCGGCTCGATCCTGGCCAAGTGGTGCCTGGCGCACCACAAGGAGAACTTCCTCTACACCCACTTCGAGGACATCTGCGAGATCATGAAGGCCTACGACGTGGCCTTCTCGCTCGGCGACGGGCTGCGCCCGGGCTGCATCGCCGACGCCAACGACGCGGCGCAGTTCGGCGAACTGGAGACCCTGGGCGAGCTGACCAGGATCGCGTGGAAGCACGACGTGCAGACCATGATCGAGGGGCCCGGCCACGTGCCGATGCAGCTGATCAAGGAGAACATGGACAAGCAGCTGCGCGAGTGCGGCGAGGCGCCGTTCTATACGCTGGGGCCGCTGACCACCGACATCGCGCCGGGCTACGACCACATCACTTCGGCGATCGGCGCGGCGATGATCGGCTGGTTCGGCACCGCGATGCTGTGCTACGTGACGCCGAAGGAGCACTTGGGCCTGCCCAACCGGCAGGACGTGCGCGACGGCATCATGGCCTACAAGATCGCCGCGCACGCCGCGGACCTGGCCAAAGGCCATCCCGGCGCGCAGGTGCGCGACAACGCGTTGAGCAAGGCGCGCTTCGAGTTCCGCTGGGAGGACCAGTTCCACCTGGGCCTGGATCCGGAGAAGGCGAAGGAATTCCACGACGAAACCCTGCCCAAGGACGCGCACAAGCTGGCGCACTTCTGTTCGATGTGCGGGCCGCATTTCTGCTCGATGAAGATCACCCAGGACGTGCGCGACTACGCGGCCGAGCACGGCGTCGACGAGACCGCGGCGCTGAGCACGGGGATGGCCGAGAAGTCGGCGCAGTTCCTCGCCGCCGGGGCCAAGGTGTACCGGCAGGAATAGCGTCCGGCACGCCGTCGCCGTCGCAACGGCGGCGGCGGTCGCGGGCGCGGCTGCCCGGGACCGCGCCGCGCACCGGCGGCCGCCGCTGGCGAGCCATGCAACGTCGCGGCGGCTATGCGTGCGGCCGCGGTCGGCCGCGCGGGCGTTGCGAAGCGCTCGACTCCCGATCCAGCGGCGCTAACGAAGCCGCGATGCCGCGTGGCCGCGACCGGATGCGCATGCGGCGGCGACTATGATGCGCGCTGGCCACCGCTGGGGATCCGTCATGCTTCGCTACGCATTCGCGCTGCGCCGCCATCCGTCCGCGCTGCTGCTCGGCGTGCAGTTGCTCGGGGTGCTGCTGTATCCGTGGATGGAGTACACCGCCTCCGGGCGCGCGCTGTTCGGCGCGTTCGGCATCGTGGTGCTGGGCCTGGCGCTGTGGGTGGTCAACCGCAGCCCGTCGGAGCTGTGGATCGCCTGGTGCCTGGCGCTGGCGGCGGTGGTGCTGTCGGTCGCGGCCGCGCTGCTCGGCAATCCGGACATGACCGCATGGGCGCAGTTGCTGGAGAGCCTGCTGTACTTCTATACCGCCGGCAGCCTGATCGCCTACATGCTGCAGGACCACGAGGTGACCCGCGACGAACTGTACGCCGCCGGGGCGACGTTCACGTTGCTGGCGTGGGCGTTCGCGTTCGCGTTTTCGGTGTGCCAGCAATGGTTGCCCGGCAGTTTCACCGCCGCGGTGGATGCGCAGGCGCCGAGAACCTGGATGGAGCTGCTGTACCTGAGTTTCAGCGTGCTGTCCGGCGTGGGCCTGAGCGACGTGGTGCCGGTGGTGCCGCTGGCGCGTTCGCTGGTGATGCTGGAACAGTTCGCCGGCGTGATGTACATCGCACTTGTGCTGTCGCGGTTGATCGCGCTCAGCGTCACCCGCCACGCGAAGACGGGAAAAGACTGAACGGCAGCTAAAAAAAAACGCGCCAAGCGGCGCGTAATTTTGCAGCATTTATAGGAGTCGTCGGCGGGAGAGAGCCTGTAGGTGTTCCGCCGGAGCTAAACGGCGGTGTCCGCTAGGTTAGAATTTGTCGCCGCCGCCATGCCTGCCCGCATTCGTCGCATTGGTTTGCCGAATCTGGTCGTTGGTGCCGCGACGCCGCAATGCGTTGCCATGGTGGTTCCCTGTTGCCGGTGCCGTTGTCGTCCTAGAACGAATGTCTTCCTCGATTCCCACCCTGCCCATGCTTCCGGAACGGATGCAGGTCGGCGACTGCCTCGTGGTGATGTCGCTGCGCGAGGTGCATGCGCCCGGCGCGCGGCGTCCGCAGCGGCTGACGCCCAAGGCGATGGGCGTGCTGCGCGCGCTGCTGGCGCAGCCCGGGCAGGTGGTGGAGCGGGAGGCGTTGCTGGAACTGGTATGGCCGGATACGCAGCCGACCAACGACGTGGTGACCCAGGCCGTCACCCAGTTGCGCAAGGCCTTCGCCGCCGGCGCGCGCGGCGCGCCGCCGGTGGTCTACATCGAGACGCTGGCCAAGACCGGGTATCGCCTGGTCGCGGCGGTGCAGGCGCTGCCGGAGCTGGAGCCGGTGGCAGCGGTGGCCGAACCCGCCGCTGCCCAGCCGAGCCCGCCTGTGGCTGCGCTTGCGGCCGATGTCGAGGTGGCGGTGGAGACGACTCCGGCCGAACCGGCCACGACAGCGCCGGCACCGGCCGCGGTGCTCCGGCGCCCGCTGCGCCATGCGCTGGCGGCGGCGGGCATCGGCCTGTGCCTGGTGCTGGCGCTGCTGGTGTTCCTGCTGCCGCGCCTGCAATCCGATGCGTACCCGGTGCAGGCCGGCGCGGAGCAGGACCGCGTCGTCGGCAGCCCCGAGCGTCCGTACCGCCTGATCACCACCGCGCCGGGCTTCGAACTGGAGCCGACCTTGTCGCCGGATGGCGCGCAGGTGGCGTACGCGTCCAGCGTCGAGGGCCGCGACGGCACCCTGGTGCTGGTGCAGAACACCGACAACTCGCCGCCGCGCCGGCTCAGCGAGCCGGATCCGGCATTTTCCGACCGGCTCCCGGCCTGGTCGCCGGACGGGCGCCGGATCGCGTTTGCGCGGCTGGGCGCGAACGGCTTCTGCCAGGTGATGGTCATCGCCGCCAGCGGCGCCGGCACTGCCCAGGAGGCCGCGCGCTGCGACGGCACCGAGCTGCTCAGCTTCGACTGGACGCCGGACGGCCAGGGCCTGCTGTTCGGCAGCATGACCGGGCGCTCGGCCAGCCGCGCGTTGCGCGTGCTCGACCTGCGCAGCGGGCGCTGGCAGGCGCTGCCTTACGCAGTCGGCGCCGACGATTTCGACTATGCACCGCGCTATTCGCCCGACGGCAAGTGGATCGCCTTCGTGCGCAATCCGCAGATGGGCGGCCTGTGGCGGATGCCCGCCGCCGGCGGCGCGGCCGAGCGCTTGACCGGGGACGTGGCCGAGATCCGCGGCTGGGCGTGGACCCAGGACAGCCGCGGCCTCGTGTTCGGGCGCCGGGTCGACAGCGAAACCCGCCTTTACCGCCTGGACGTGGCGTCGCTGCGCCTGCGCGATCTGGGCTTGGGCGATGCGCAGGCGCCGACCCTGTCGCGCGACGGGCACCGGCTCGGCTTCGTGCACCGCCGCCCGCAGTTCGCGCTGTACCGCGTGTCCGCCGAGGCGGGCAAGGGCAAGCCCGAGCACCAGCGCCTGTTCGCCTCCACCGGGCGCGACGGCCAGCCGGCGATCGCGCCGGACGGCCGCCAGCTGGTGTTCACCTCGGACCGCTCCGGCAGCTACGCGCTGTGGTGGGGCGACGTCGGCAATGCGCAGTCGCTGCGGTTGATCGAAGGCCTGCATCCGGAGACGCGGCAGGCGCCAGGGTGGTCGGCCGACAGCCGCTCGCTGCTGGTCAGCGGACGCGACGCGCAGGGCCGGGCCGGGTTGTTCGAGGTATGGCCGCAGAGCGGGCGCGTGGAGCCGTTGCCGGTGCCCGACGGCGAGCCGTTGCAGGGCGTGTACGCGGCCGATCCGTCGCAACTGCTGGTTCTGGTCGGACAGCCCGCCGGCCGCACCCAGCTGCGCCTGTACGACCGTCGGCAACAGCCGTGGAAATTGCTGGCCGCGCTGGACGGCGTCTCGCAAGCGCGTTTCGACGACCTCCACCAGCAGGTGCTGTTCACCCGCCCCGCGGAAAAGGGCGTATGGCGCGCCGATGCGCAGCTGCGCGCGGACAGCGTGGCCGTGGTCGATGCCGCGTTGCCGTCGCTGTGGCGCTATCGCACCTGGGCGCTGGGGCCGCGCGGCGAGGCGCGTTACCTGTTTCCCACCGGCGAATGCGCCAGCCGGCTCAACCGGATCGGTGGCGGGTTGAGCCACAGCGTCTGCCTGGACCGCGGCCGGCTCAGCGCGATCAACGGCTTCAGCATCGACCGCCACAGCGGCGACGTCTACGTGGCGCTGGCGGTGGAGGACGGCAGCGACATCGGCTTCATGAACCTGCCGGAGAAGCCCGGCTGGTTCTCGGTGGTATCGGCCAAGTGGCTGTTCTGGTTGGGAAAACCGCCTTCGTAATTTGTTCGTGCATGTTTCGTGGCGAATTCGGACAAACATCGTCTGATGTTCCTGACCGCAGCGCCACGCACGGCAACATTGCCCGCCAGTTTCGGCAAAGCGGGTGCGTCATGCGGCAATCGTTCCTGGCCGATCGCGGTCAACAACTCACGCTGGAAACGGACGAGGCCATCGCCGGACCGGCCTGCTTGGGCGTGGCGCGCCTGGCCAGCCTGCAGGCATCCGCGGCGACGTTCACGGTGTGGATCCAGCTGCGCGGCAGCGCCTGGATCGAAGCCAAGGAAGGGCGCTTCCAGCTGCGCCGCGGGCAATGGCTGGCGTTCGAGCGCGATTCGCGTCCGCTGGTGCAGGCCGATCGCGACGGTCTGTGCATCGGCCTGAGCCTGGATGCCGACGCGCTGAAGACGCTCGGGCGCATGGCCGATGCGACCCTGTATGCCGGTCGCGGCCAGTTGCCGCCGCGCGAATCGCGCATCGCCCTGCGCCTGTGGCGGCAGGCGGCGGCGCGTCCCGGCGATGTGCAGGCGCTGCGCCCGATCCTGCTGCACCTGGCCTCGATGCAGGGCGAACTGTCGCGCAGCGTGCAGCGCTGTCCCGGACGTTCGCGCGTGCGCAAGCGCCAGGTGTTCGGGCGGATGCAGCGCGCGCGCCTGTACCTGGAAGGCAACCGCGACCGCGTGGTGCGCATCAGCGAACTTGCCGAGCTAACCAATTTCTCCAGCTGGTACCTGTCCAAGACTTTCCAGAGCCTGTACGAAGAGAGCCCGCAGGCGCTGTCGGCGCGCTTGCGGCTCGAGCGCGCCGCCGACCTGCTGCGCGACACCGCGATGATGATCGGCGAGGTCGCCGCGGCCAGCGGTTTCGACAACTGCTGCAGTTTCGCGCGGGCGTTCCGCGCCCGTTTCGGCGTATCGGCTTCGCAATATCGGCAGGCGGCCTCGGTGCCGCCAGATTCGGCAAAGTCTGCGGGCGGCCGCGGCAAAGCAGCCATGCTCACCGGGACGTAACGTTCCGTGGGCACTTAACACGCCCCTAACGTTACCCTGGAGAGATTGATGAACCTTCGCACTTCCGCAGTGCGGCTGGGCCTGTTGCCCGCCAGCATCGCGATCGCGTTGACGCCGGCGCTCGCCGGCGCGCAAGAGACGGCCGCTACCGATAGCAATCCCACCAACCTGGACCGCATCGAGGTCACCGGCTCGCGCATCCGCCAGGCGAGCTCGGAAACCGCGCAGCCGGTGATCGCGCTGCAGCGCGCCGACATCGAGAAGCAAGGCTTCACCAGCGTTGCCGACATCGTGCAGAACCTGGCCGCGACCGGTTCGCCGGCGATCAGCCGCGCCGACGCGCTCTCCTCGGGCGAAGAAGTCGGCGGCCAGTACGTCGACCTGCGCAACCTGGGCCCGCAGCGCACCCTGGTGCTGCTGGACGGCAAGCGCATGGGCGTGAGCTCCGGCGGCTACACCGACCTGGCCTCGATCCCGACCTCGATGGTCGAGCGCGTGGAAGTGCTGACCGACGGCGCCTCGGCGATCTACGGCTCCGACGCCATCGCCGGCGTGATCAACGTGATCACCCGCAAGAACTTCGACGGCCTGGAAGCCAGCGCCTATGTCGGCCAGTACGGCCAGGGCGACGGCCACAAGGAAACCTACAACTTCGTCTACGGCACCACCACCGACCGCGGTTCGCTGACGCTCGGCGCCGAGTACAGCAAGGAAGATCCGGTCTACGCCAAGGATCGCGACTACAGCGCCTCGCCGAACGGCTACTTCCACCCGGTCCCGACTGCGGAAGATGCCAACGGCTGGAGCGCGATCAGCGAGAAGGGCGTGCTGATCGATGCGCTGGGCAACATGTACTCGGTGAATCCGGGCGGCGATCCGCGCAACTTCGCCGACTACCACGAGTTCGGCAACGGCGACCTGTCCAACCCGAGCCAGCAGATGTTCCTGCAGACCGGGATCGAGCGCCGCTCGGTGTTCGCCAACGGCAACTTCGACTTCACCGACAACGTCCGCGGTACCGCCAGCGTGCTGTACACCGAACGCGAGACGCTGCAGCAGATCGCCGGCTATCCGTACCGTTCGGTGGCCTACGACACCGCGCTGTCGGGCGATAGCTACTTCAACCCGCTGCCGGGCCAGGACGTCGACTTCATGCGTCGTACCTGGGAAGTGCCGCGCCAGACCCGTTCCGAACTGAACACCTTCCGCTTCAGCGGGGGGCTCGAAGGTTCGTTCCAGCTGGGCGACAACTACTGGGATTGGGACGTCGGCTACGTCTACAACCGCAATAAGGGCACCAAGACCGGCACCGGCAACCTGTTCATTCCGAATGTGCAGAACGCGGTCGGCCCGTCGTTCCTGGACAGCGACGGCGTGGTCAAGTGCGGCTCCGCCGGCAACGTGATCGCCGGTTGCACGCCGTGGAACCCGCTGCTGCCGAACGGCGCCGCCGGCCCCGGCTCGCTGGCCGATCCGGCCCTGCAGGCCTACCTGTTCCTGCCGTCGCACGACACCTCGGTGAGCACCACCAAGGTCTACAGCGCCAACCTCAGCGGCACCCTCATGGCGCTGCCGGCCGGCGACCTGGCGATGGCCGCGGGCGTGGAGCACCGCAGCGAAGACGCGCGCTACGATCCCGACGCGCTGCTGCAGTCCGGCCTGAGCACCGACCTGGCCGGCGCGCCGACCAAGGGCGGCTACTCGCTGGACGAGGTGTACCTGGAGTTCAACGTGCCGGTGCTGGCCGACCTGCCGTTCGCCAAGGAACTGTCGTTCGACGTGGCCGGCCGCTACTCCGACTACGACACCTTCGGCGACACCACCAACAGCAAGTTCGGCCTGAAGTGGAAGCCGATCGAGGACCTGCTGGTCCGCGGCACCTACGCCACGGGCTTCCGTGCGCCGACCGTGTCGGACCTGTACGGCGGTACCTCCGAGACCTTCGATCCCTACACCGATCCGTGCGACACCCTGTTTGGTGCGGCGACCCGCAACCCGGCCGTGGCCGCGCGCTGCGGCGCGAACGTGCCGGCGAACTTCCGTCAGGAAGCCTCCGGTGGCGTGGATGCGAGCGGCCCCGGGTCGCAGTCGAACTACGCGTACCTGTCCGGTTCCAACGACGAGTTGCTGCCGGAAACCTCCAAGACCTACACGCTGGGCCTGGTCTACAGCCCGGGCTACGTGAACGGCCTGGATATCAGCCTGGACTGGTGGAAGATCCGCATCGACGACGTCATCGCGGCCGAGTCGGTCACCTCCATCCTCAACCAGTGCTACGTGCAGAACATCGGCGCGGCCTGCGATCGTTTCGTGCGCGATGCCACCAGCGGCCAGGTCGTCGACGTGACCCGTACGCTGATCAACGGCGGCTATCAGGAAACCGCCGGCTACGACCTGGGCGTGCGCTACCGCCTGGCCGACACCGGCTTTGGCAACTTCGTGTTCGACTGGAAGACCACCTATGTGGACTACCAGGAATACAAGCGCGACAACGAAGCGGAAACGCCGGTCGATCAGCGCAATGGCTGGGGCAGCAGCGACTGGGGCTCCAACTTCCGCGTCCGTTCCAACCTGAACGTGGATTGGAGCTACGGCAACTTCGGCGTCAACTGGGGCGTGCGTTACTACTCCGGTCTGCGCGAGGCGTGTGCGTACGATCTGAACGGCGGTTCGGAGTGCAACGAGCCGGGCTTCACCTCGGCGTACACGCTGGAGCAGCCGTCGCGCACGGTCGGTTCCAACACGTTCCACGACGTGCAGGTCCGTTACAACGCGCCGTGGGATGCCACCGTGTCGCTGGGCGCCAACAACGTGTTCAACCACGAAGGCCCGATCATGTACAGCCAGCCGAATTCGAACTTCTCGTACAACGGCAGCTTCGACATCGGCCGCATGCTCTACATGAAGTACACCCAGCGCTTCTGATCGACCGAAGCAGGGAAACAGAAGACGGGCCGCAAGGCCCGTCTTTTTTTATGGATTGTGGGAGCGGTACGCTGTGCGGTGGCCGGCGACCGACCAGCGGTCGAAGCGGCCCCGCGCATGGGGCATCAGGCGGCGAGCTGCCCTACTTCGGCGATGGCCGCGTCGATGGCGGCCGCGCGGCTTTCGTCGCCCAGCGCCAGGCCTTCGGCGCGGACGAACGTCACTTCGGTGATGCCGAGGAAACCGAAGAAGCCGCGCAGGTAGGTTTCCTGGTGATCGAGGAATGCCGCTGGCGCGCCTTCGCCATAGACCCCGCCACGCGCGGAGGCCACGATCACCCGCTTGCCGCCGGCCAGGCCTTCGGCCCCGCTTGCCGAGTAGCGGAAGGTCTTGCCGACCACGGCGATCCGGTCCAGCCAGGCCTTGAGCTGGGACGGGAGGGAGAAGTTGTACATGGGCGCCCCGATGACGACGGTATCGGCGGCCAGGAAGTCGTTCAGGAGCCTGGCGTTTCGTTCGACCGCCCGTTCCGCGGCGGCGTCCTGCGGCGCGACGCCCTGAAAGGCCAGGAACTCGGCGCCGGACAGGTGGCCGACCGGTTCTGCGGCAAGGTCGGTGCGCACGACCTGGATCGCGGGCGTGGCGGTTTTCAGTTGTTTGACGATGGCCGCGGTGATCTGGCGGCTTACGGAATGTTCGTTGAGGATGCTGGCGTCGATATGCAGAAGCGTCATGGCGTAGTCTCGGTATAGAATTGTGACTGAGGCTACGAATGTAATCGTGTGCTTAGATACCGACAATACGGCACATAAAGAGAACCCAGTATTATGGATGTGACCAGCCTTCCCCAGGATTTGCAGCACTCCGACTGCCAGAAGATCAGCCAGGTATTGGCGCGGGTCGGCGAAAAATGGAGCGTTCTCATCATCACGCTGCTGGCCGGCGGCCCGCGCCGATTCACCGAAATAAAACGCGCCATCAACGGCATATCGCAGCGCATGCTGACGCTTTGCCTGCGCGGGCTCGAGCGCGACGGGCTGATCAAGCGCACGGTCTTTGCGGTGATGCCGCCGCACGTGGAGTACGAACTGACGCCGCTCGGGCGTTCGCTCACCGCGCCGGTCATCGCACTCGGGACCTGGGCGAACGACCATATCTCCGACATCGATGCCGCCAGGAAGGCGTTCGATGCACAGGAGAGCATCCGAGGCAATCCACGTCCCGTCTCCACGTAACCTGCGACCGAGCGATCGGGCACTGCGTGGCTTGCGGATTCCGGCCGTGCAGGAAACGGCAGGGCCTCTCTCGTCGTGGGTTTCCCGGTATTGCCTTCAACATGGCCATCGATGGCTATTCGATGCTTCCACCGCGATGGATATCGCATGCCGTTTCAAACCGGTTGCAGCGCAGCGCCGCTCGTATATCCGGTCCGTGCGCGGCCGGATTTTGCCTATTGTCCAGACAGGAACGCCGGTCTTCGCGCTCGATACGGTGGCGGGTCGATGGCAGGGAAAGCAAGCGCGGCCGCGACCGCCCCGCCGATCCGTCGCAATCCAGGCAGCGCCGATCCAAAGGCGCGATGCATCAAGACGCCGAGGACGCGGCCGCGCTTCAACGCGCGGACCGTCGATGACGGCCACGGTGCCAGGAAAATCCACCGGGCGAAGGCCGTCATCGCGGTGCGCCGATCCGGCGCGACGCAATCGCATTCATGAACGGGCGCAACGCCGTGCGATACAGCTTGGCAGGCAGCACGCAGCGCCGGCGATGGCGTCGCCTGCCGCCTGGACCACGGCTCAGGCCGCGGTCAGTCCCATCAGGCTCTCGGCCTGCTCGCGCCAGATCGGCAGCTTGCCCAGCATGCCGGTCTTGGACAGGTACTCCTCGTCGACGTCCGTGCCGCTGGCCAATGCCATCGCCACGTGCACGGCGCCGGTGACCCAGAAACTGCGGGTGCTGGAGCGCTGCGGCTGGCGGTGGAACGCCACCGCCTCGATGATCGGCATCGGCAGGCCCCACAGTCCCAGCAGATAGGCGCCGGCCTCGGCGTGGCCGGGACGGTTGTCCTCGCCGTCGGCAAGCGGCTCGCGTTCGTTGCGCACGCCCGGCAGCAGCAGGCCGATGTCGGCGAGCAACGCGGCGGTCGCGCCGAGTTCGGAACTGGACGCCGGCAGCATCTTCGAGGCGAGCTTGGAAGCCAGCAGCGAACGGTGCTGCAATGCGCTGCGTTCGGCATTGGACAGCGCCTGCACCGAGAACACCTCGCTGGCCAGGACCAGATCGCGCAACGTGGCGATGCCGAGCCGGGTGACCGCGGTGCGCAGGTCGGACATGCTGCGGCCGTTGGAAAAATAGGCCGAATTGCACAGCTGCAGCACCTTGGCGGCGATCGCCGGGTCGGCCGAGACCAGCTTGGCCAGGTCGGCGGCGTTGCTGCCGTCGTCCTGCTCCAGCGCGTGCATCAGGCTCAGGTACAGATGCGGCGGCGACGGCAGCTTCTCGATGCGGCCGATGCTGGCGCGCAGCTCCGGGTTGCTGAGCAGTTCCTGCAGTTCCTCGATGCTGGTGACCGCCTCCAGCAGCATCTCCGGCGCCAGCGGCAGTGGCAGGAAACGATGCGCCACGCCGATGATCCGCGCCGGCGGCGCACGGCTGCTCTGCTCGGCCTCGATCAATGCGATGCGGATGGTCTCAGGGCTCAGCGTGCGGATCTGGCCGAGCAGGGTGGCGGTGGTCAGGTCGGGCAGTGCCGGGGCGGCGATGACCGCGTCCAGATGCACGGTGGCGACCGCGGCGATGGCGGCATTGCCGTCGGCCACGGTCTGCACCTGCCAGTCGTCGCCCAGGTCGCGGATATATTCGATGACATCGGCCGGCAGGCTGGCTTCGTCGCCGACGAACAGGATACGCAAGACACTACCCCCCACGAGAGAGGCCGGTTCACGCTGGACCGGCCCGATATTCGATCCGCAATGTACTCCAAACCCCGGGACACGGCACCGGCGGGCGTTCGGAAACGTGAAGCCAGTCGCCGCAGCGGGCCATATGGCCGCTGCGGCGCCCGCTCAGGCGCTGGCCTTGTAACGTTCGACCGCGTCCAGCAGGATCTGCTTGGCCTCGGCGGCGTTGCCCCAGCCGTCCAGCTTGACCCACTTGCCCTTCTCCAGATCCTTGTAGTGCTCGAAGAAGTGGCCGATGCGCTCCATCCAGTGCCCGGACACCTGGGTGATGTCCTCGATGTGGCCGTAGCCTTCGAACACCTTGGCCACCGGCACCGCCAGGATCTTCTCGTCGCTGCCGGCCTCGTCGCTCATCTTCAGCACGCCGACCGGGCGGCAGCGCACCACGCAGCCCGGAACCAGCGGCAGCGGCAGCACCACCAGCACGTCGGCCGGGTCGCCGTCGCCGCACAGGGTATTGGGCACGTAGCCGTAGTTGCAGGGATAGCGCATCGGGGTGGACAGGATGCGGTCGACGAAGATCGCGCCGCTGGCCTTGTCCACTTCGTACTTGACCGGCTCCGAATCCTTGGGGATTTCGATGACGACGTTGATTTCTTCCGGCAGGTTCTTGCCCGGGGTGACCAATTCCAGACCCATGCGCTAGCTCCAGTGGAGTGGCTTCTAAAGAGACCGGCATTCTAGTCGGTTGGCTGTTGCAATGCAGCGAGAACGGCCTAGGCCTATTCCTACAAGCGTTTCGGACTCCATACCTGCGCGCATGGGAACGTTTCCGATAGTGCCCGGACCCGGCCGGCGCGAGCCTGTGCGCACTGTCCCCCAACGGAGCAAGGCAATGAAAGGAACCCGGTTTTCGATGCGCTGGCTGCTGGCGGTCGCGCTGCTGGTCTCGGGTGCGGTCCAGGCCCAGGCCCAGACACCGCAGGTCTACGTGGACGCGGTCGACTATCCCACCCTGAGCGCGGGCTGGGAGGCATTCCTGGATCTGGAGCGGCGGCTGGCCGAGGACTTCGACCAGATCTGCGGCGACACCTTCTGCGAAGGCGAATACAGCGACTACCAGCCGCTGCGCCTGCGCTGCTCGGTGCGCCAGAGCGACGGGGTGGTCGGCCAGTGCGTGTGGACCTTCGCCGCCAGCGAAGCCAGCATCGATCCTGCCACAGGCCAGGTGCAGGTCGATGCCCGGCTGTGGCAATGCCCGACGCCGCTGCTGCCGCATACCCGGCTGGTGGCGCTGTACAAGGCGCTGGCGGTGGAGCACCCGTTGTTCGCGCCGCTGCCGCACAGCGACCGCAGCATCAACGATGGCCTGATCGACTGCCTGTAGCGGCCATGGCCACCGGCGCTGGCGGTTCGTCAGTGCCGGTGCCAAGATGCATGCCGCCTAGGACCTGTCATCAATTGAGCAGGACGACTGAGGCGATCCAGTAGATAGCAGCGCGTAGCGATGGTTCGATATTGCTTGAGCTTGGCAAAGCAGTTCTCGATCAGGTGTCGATCCTTGTATAACGTCCGGTCGTAGTCGCTGCACTTGCGCGTTGGATGAGAAGGGGTGACGATCTGCGCGCCCTGTCGCTGCATTGGCTCAATGCCCGTAGCCCGGCCCGGGCGTCGTAGGCGCAATCGGCGAGCTGGGCGGCAGCCAACAACTCCGGCAGCAAGGCATCTGCACCTTCCAGGTCCGAAGCCTGCCCTGCGGTCAGATGAAATGCCACCGAATTGCCCAGTGCATCGACCACGTGGATCTTGCTGCCCAGTTCGCCGCGGCTGCGTCCGATGGCCTGCGGCGCCCCCTTTTGCGCCGGCGCTGTGCTGATGCGGACAATGGCGCTATCGATCATCGCGTACTCGTTGTCGGCATCTTCGGATAAGGCTTCGAACACCTTTCGCAACCCCGGAGCGGTTCCAAGCATTAGAGGCAGCGGGACCATTTCAGCGCTTCGATGTTGATCCAACCGGTGAGGGTGGAGTATTCCACGCTGGTGATGGAACTCGCTTTGCGATTGGCCTGCGCGGACAGGCTTATGGCCGGTCTTGCTGTGATGGTTGGCCGACCCAGTACAGGCTCATGAGCGCGCGACGCGCGCCCTAATCCAGAAATCTGCGGCGACGCCATCCTGCAAGGTGGCTACTTGAGCCTACACGCCCCTGCAAGTGTGCGATAGCGGTGAAAGTACGGCAGTGAATACCACTGGAGCTTTGATTGGCGCGCATACTGGCATGCTCGTTGCCATGCGTTCCAGGGTGGTGTTATCAGCCGCAGGTCCACATTGCGCCTCGGGAATGAGTCGAATGGATGGATCCGAGAATTTTGATGCGATGAGTATCACAACTCGCACCATTCACGTGTCCAATATGTTGCGGCGGGGTGGCTCCCACGGCAGTATCAGTGCGAGTTGCTGAGCCCATTGGTGCAGCGAGTGCCGTCGCAGAAAAGGAGCTTTCATGCGCCGCGAGGGAGTGATGGGTAAATTCTTTTACGTCGGGCTTGCCGTGTCGGCAGTTCTTGTGCTCATTTTGGCTCTTCAGAAAAAGGAGCTCGCGGAGCAGAACGCTAAGCTCGCGCGGGAACAGTACTATTTAAAAATAGGCGATTGGCTGCCGTCAATGGCATTGAAGGACCTCAACGGGGATTACTTGACTATTGCCGACGTCAAAAATGAACGTCAGGTTCTACTCTACTTCACGACGCAGTGTGCGCACTGTATTGCATCAATTCCGTTTATTCGTGAGATATCCAGGGTGCTCAAGCGTGATGGCATCCAGTTCATTGGGGTTACGCCGGAAGTGGATATTGGGGGGGTCAGGAAATTTCTGAAGTCAAATGACCTTGACTTTCCCGTCGTTTCAATTCCGAACAGACGTGATCAGGGGTTGATCCAGTTTCGAATGAGTCCGACGTTGGTTGTTCTATCCCGAGGTGGTCGGGTTGAGCGTGTCCACGTGGGTCGAATCTACTCCGACAAGGACGCGTTTGGAGTAATTCTCTCGTCCCGGCAAAAGGAGATTGTTGGTCCGAGTACGAAAGCATTGGAGGAATAATGAGACTGCGAAGCGTGGGTAAGTTTTTCTTCGGGTGCGCTGTTGTAACTTGCTTGGCCTTTGGGTCAGCGCAAGCTTTTGATGTAAACCAGAAACCCAAGCAATTGGCCAACGGGTGCGAGCTTTGCCTGGGGTGTAACGCGATTGCAGGTGGCAAGATCGATCAGCTAAGTGGTCTGTGCATATACTGCTGTCAGGTACCCTAGTAAAAAATTATGGTCTTGTTTGAAAAAGGGGGAGGAGTACCTCCCCCTGGTTGCTCGCTGCTGAGTTGGGCGTTGCTATCGCTGCTTGTTCTTAACCTTGCTTTTGCGCCTCCGCATTCGCCGTGTCACTGCGTTTTCCGTGAGTGCTTCATTCAACTGTTCGCGATGATCGCATCGGATCGCATCGTAGGCTGGTGATTCATTCAGAAACTTCGCTGTTTCTAATTCAGGGGCGCACATCGGCAACGTGGATGCCGATAGCTAGCAGATGCTGGCGGGAGATTGGCTGTCGGCTCTGGCTTGGCATCCACGCTCAATGTAGGGATTAGGTTGGCCTGCGAGCTCTAGTGAACGGCTGCACGATGCATGGCGTCGTGCGGCGGGTGTGACGGGTGGGGCGCCTCATGCAATCGCGCCTGCGCGGGCCAGGCCGCGCAGACACGGATTTAGGTCCAAGGTTAGAGCAGCGGCACCATCAGCAGCGCGACGATGTTGATGATCTTGATCAGCGGATTGATCGCCGGGCCCGCGGTGTCCTTGTACGGGTCGCCGACGGTATCGCCGGTCACCGCGGCCTTGTGCGCTTCGCTGCCCTTGCCGCCGAAGTGGCCGTCCTCGATGTACTTCTTGGCGTTGTCCCAGGCGCCGCCGCCGGTGGTCATCGAGATCGCCACGAACAGCCCGGTGACGATGGTGCCGATCAGCAGTCCGCCGAGCGCGCGCGGTCCAAGCAGCAGTCCGACCACGATCGGTACCGCCACCGGCAGCAGCGAGGGCACGATCATCTCGCGGATCGCCGAGCGGGTCAGCATGTCCACCGCGCAGTCGTATTGCGGCTTGCCGGTGCCTTCCATGATGCCGGGGATCTCGCGGAACTGGCGCCGCACCTCCTCGACCACCGCGCCGGCGGCGCGGCCCACCGCTTCCATCGCCATTGCGCCGAACAGGTAGGGGATCAGGCCGCCGAGCAGCAGGCCAATGATCACCGTGTGGTCGGACAGGTCGAAGGCGAAGGTCTCGCCGGGGTTCGCGGCGCGCAGGTTGTGGGTGTAGTCGGCGAACAGCACCAATGCGGCCAGTGCCGCCGAGCCGATCGCATAGCCCTTGGTCACCGCCTTGGTGGTGTTGCCGACCGCGTCCAGCGGGTCGGTGACCGCGCGCACTTCCGGCGGCAGCTCCGCCATCTCGGCGATGCCGCCGGCGTTGTCGGTGATGGGGCCGTACGCGTCCAGCGCCACGATCATCCCGGCCATCGACAGCATCGCGGTCGCCGCGATCGCGATGCCGTACAGCCCGGACAGCGCGAACGCCCCCCAAATCGCCGCGCATACCGCGATCACCGGCAGCGCGGTCGACTTCATCGACACGCCCAGCCCGGCGATGATGTTGGTGCCATGCCCGGTGGTGCTGGCCGAGGCGACGTGCTGCACCGGCTTGTACTGGGTGCCGGTGTAGTACTCGGTGATCCAGACGATCAGTCCGGTCAGCACCAGGCCGATCAGCGCGCAGCCGTAGAGCCTGTTCGCGCCGCCGGCGGTGTCGCCCATCAGTTGCTGGGTCACCGGCCAGAACGCGATCGCGGCCAGCACCGCGGACACGATCACGCCCTTGTACAGCGCGCCCATGATCGAGCCGCCGGGGCGCACGCGCACGAAGAAGGTGCCGACGATCGAGGCGACGATCGACACCCCGCCGAGCACCAGCGGATACAGCACCGCGTTGCGCCCGGCCTCGGCCGCCATCAGGCCGCCGAGCAGCATCGTAGCGATGACGGTGACCGCGTAGGTCTCGAACAGGTCGGCGGCCATGCCCGCGCAGTCGCCGACGTTGTCGCCGACGTTGTCCGCGATCACCGCCGGGTTGCGCGGATCGTCCTCGGGAATGCCGGCTTCGACCTTGCCGACCAGGTCGGCGCCGACGTCCGCGCCCTTGGTGAAGATGCCGCCGCCCAGGCGCGCGAAGATCGAGATCAGCGAACTGCCGAATGCAAGCCCGACCAAGGCATGCAGCGTGTCGTCGACGCTGTGCCCCAGCCACTGCAGCAGGCCGTAGTAGCCGGCCACGCCGATCAGCCCGAGGCCGACGACCAGCATGCCGGTGATCGCGCCGCCGCGGAACGCCACGTCCATCGCCGGGCCCAGCCCGCGCCGCGCCGCTTCGGCGGTGCGTACGTTGGCGCGCACCGACAGGTTCATGCCGATATAGCCGGCCACGCCGGACAGCACCGCGCCGATCGCGAAGCCGCCGGCGGTGTACCAGCTCAGAAAGAACCCGACCAGCAGCAGCAACGCCACGCCGACGATGGCGATGGTCAGGTATTGGCGGTTGAGGTAGGCGCGGGCGCCTTCCTGGATCGCATCGGCGATCTGCCGCATGCGTTCGTTGCCCGCCGGTTGCGCCAGAATCCAGCGCGTGGACACGATGCCATAGAGTATCGCCAATGCCGCGCACGCCAGTGCCACGGTGACCGCATATCGTTCCAGCATGACCCCTCCCAAGGATGTGGATGTCGTCCAGGCGGACGAGCAGGGGAGTCACACCGGAAGAGCCTGAAGCATGGAACGGCTCCGCGGCCGTCAGCAGGGCCGGTGGTGCGCATCGCGATGTTCGACCTTGCCTGTAACGGCCCGAGTATGCGCCCGCGTCCGGGCTATCGCCAGCCACGATCCGCGCAGGCGTGTCATCCGTGCCGACCAGCGCGCCGCTGTTGCGCTGCACCGCGATCAGGATTCGGAAGCACGAGCACGCCGGGTCGCCCCGCGTCGCAGCATCGCTGTCGCAGCTGCATCCATCGTCCAGTGTTGGCGTCGATCCCGATGCCGCGGCCCGGTCCGTTTACCGCTGGTCCGCGGCCTGCGCAGCGTGCGCCCGGGCCGGCTGCGTCATCAGGAACGCCGCGGCCTGCGAAAGATGACGAGTTGCAGCCGCGTCTGTTGGGGTCGGGATTGGCGACTTGCGCGTCCGACCCGGTTGCCTCTGTTGAGACAGTCGGGTTGCCGCGCCCGGCATCCAGGCGATCATGGTGCCGCGGCATCTGGCCGTCTCGCCAAGCCGTATGCGGCCGCCGGGGGCGAAGGATGTTGTCGCTTAGCGCGCGCGTGACGACGTCGAGCGATCGCTTATCGAGATGAGTTTCTCATCCTCCCTATGCAGCACGTGCAGGCACGGTTGCCTCTCCCGAGCGTCAACAGGCCCTAGGCCACGGTTCAGTCGGCGCATGCCAGCTTGGCGCATGGTTCTCAGGGAGCAGGCCGATGCAATCGACGACTTCATCTCGCGCGCGCCGTTGGATCTCGACGCTGGCGTGGAGCGCGCTGGCCTGTGCGCCGTGGCCGGCACTGGCGGCCGACCCGGTGCCGGAACTGCAGCGGCCGGCCGGCACCGCGCAGGCGGTGGGCGTGGTGCATACGATCCGGCAGATCCCCGAGGCCTGCGTGCGCTTCGAAGGCGTCTATACCGGCGATGCCGCCAAGCCGTATTCGTTCTCGGCGGTGCGCACCAGTCCCACCTGCCAGCCGCGCGCCAAGCTGGTCGACTTCGCCCAGGCCAAGCCCAGCGAAGCGGCGGGCTGGAAGTTCAACGACCTGATCCGCGTACCCAGCGCCGCGTGCCCGTCGCAGCAGGCGGTGGTGCGGGTGTGGCGCAAGCCGGTGGCGAGCAAGCCCGAACTCGACGGCCAGGGGCAGTCGCGGATCTATCTCGAAGAGGCGAAGAAGCAGGCGGCGGCCGGCAAGATCCCGCAGGTGACGCTGTTCACCGCGCAGATGACGATGGAAGGCAGCGCCTGCCATTGAACCGACGCATGCGGGCGCGTTGCGACGCCGGCATATGCGCGTCGGGTGCCATGCACAGCTGACACAGGCGGGCCGTGCGTGCCTGCGGCCGCGCATGAGAACTCAGCGGCGGACGATGCCGGAGTCCGTGGTCATTCGATGGTACTTGGGACGTTCGCAGTTGCTGTAGACACGTGGCGATGCGCGCGCCAGACGCTTGCGCCTCTGGCCGTCCAGCGTCGTGCAGGCAGATCGAACTGCCATTCTCGACCAGATCGAACCGCCATCCTCTACGGCCTTGCAACTGCCGGCGCTTGCCATTGCGTCCGCAGGTCGACGCGCTGCGCCGGCGCGGCACGATGTCTGCGTCCGGACGGGCAGACGAGCGCGGCATTCGCAGTGAGCTTCAGTTGCCGAGTGCGCGAGCCAGCGCCCATCTGCCTCGAGCAGCCGCGTAGTCGTGGTGCTGCCGCCGCCTTTGGTCTTCCCGCGATGGGATACGGCTCGGCAGAAGATCTTCCTCACCAGGTGCGCTCAAGCGGAGGACGCCGGACGCGGCTTGCGGAAGGTCAGCCACAGCGCCGAGAGGAGGAAGTAGAGGCCGCCGAACGCGGCGTAGGGTGCGAGTTGGACGAGTCCGGGCGCCGTGCCGAACGACTGGACGACGAAGACGCCGCCGGCAAGCGCCGACTGTGCGCCGCTGATGATCATGAAGACCTGGCCACCGAGCTTGCGCCGGCGGATGCCGACGGCGAGCTGGAATATCCCGGCCAGCAGCGCCCATGCGCCGAAGACCAGCACGCCGCCGGCATTGCCGCGCATGGCGAACGCGCCGGCCATGGCGACTGCGGTGAGGACGCTGACCAGCGCGTTGAACGTCTGCCCGGGGTTGGCCTGCAGGCCGCCGCTGCGCCGCGCATCGACCACGTTCGCGATCGCGTCCCAGGCCGGGTAGAGCACCAGAAGCGCACCGGCGACCAGCGCAGGTGCCGGCGCGGACACGACGACCGCGGCAACCCAGGCAAAGGCGACCCCGGCGCGCAGCAGATAGAAATTTCGCAAAGAGTTCATGGGTGGGTCCTCGAAAGAGGTGTCACCCTACTAGTAGGTAGGTAAACCGTCAAGCGTCGGTTGGTCGGGGCCGGGATGGAAGGTTCCAGAACGGCACCGCTTCCGTGTGGCTACCTACTGGCTGGTAAAATTCGTGCCATGAACACGCAGCAGAAGCTCATCGATTCGGCGCGCTACTTGATCCAGACGCGGGGCTACAACGGCTTCAGCTACGCCGACGTCGCCGAACAGGTGCAGGTGCGCAAGGCGAGCATCCATCATCACTTCCCCGCCAAGGCCGATCTCGCCCGCGCGGTGGTGGAGGAGTCGCGCGCGCTGATCGTGGCGCAGACGCGGTCGCTCGACAGCGGCGTCTTCGATCCGGAAGAACAGCTGCGCTTCTACACCGGTTATTGGGAGAGGTGCATTGCCGATGCGTCTGCCCCGTTCTGCGTCGCCGGCATGCTCGCCAGCGAGTTGCCCACCCTGCCTGCCGATCTGGCCGAGCACGTGCGCGCGCACTTCCGCGACCTGTCGAACTGGCTGGAGACCGTGCTGACCCGTGGCGCGCAGCTGGGGCTGTTCGAGCTGCAAGGCTCCGCCCGCCTGGAGGCGGAGTCGTTCATGTCCACGGTCTACGGCGCGATGCTCACCGCGCGCGCCTACGGGGAACCGAAAGCGTTCGCCGAGATCGTCCAGGGCGGCCTGAAGAAGCTGTTGCGCCGGCCAGGGTGAGTGCGCACTGCCCGCCGCTCCGCCGCGTCATGTCATGGCGCGACGGCGCGCGCGATCGAGCGTGTCCAAAAAACGCGCCACTGTTCTCGACCACGACCAACGGCGCGCTGAATCCCGATCCCGAGTCCGCAAGGCCTGCAGATAGCGCGCCGCTGGCGGGTAAGGCGAAATCCGGTGGCCCCGATACCGTTTCCATCGGCCGACCGGTCACGATCCGGACCGGGAGCGAACTTCGAAGTCTTCGCCGCCCTTGTATTGCCGATATTGATGCTTATCGTCGTGCAGCGAGCGCCGCTCCGACACGATTCGGGACGCGTCTTCGGATGTTTGGTTCGGGAGAAGGTGCCGGCGTTCTCGCCCTATTTCGTTCGGTGTTCCGAACGAAGTCGCCTCCAGGCCGAGGGCCAGGAAGCCACACGCAGATCGGGTACGCGCCGATGTGCGGGCACAAAAAATCCGATGCCACGTTCATGGCATCGGATTCTCGGGAACGCCGGCGGGGACTCAAATGCTCAGGCGAACAATCGGGGAAAGCGCCGGGTTATTTCGTTCGGAAGGACGGGGGCCATACGATCAGTTGCCGCGGCAGTCGCGCAGCCAGAGCGCTTGGCCGAGTTGTTCGTAATGTTCGACGACGCCGGTGAGCGTCACTTTTTCTCCCGGGCGCAGCGCGAGTGCATAGGCGGCTTGATTCGCGGCGAACGAGCAGATGATGGCGACTTTATCGTAGCGCTCGTCTTCTGGAGTGAAGATATCGAATCCGACGTTGTATGTGCCGCCGCTCTTGAGTACGCCCGAGCTGTTGATCTTGCCGGTAATGCGATAGACCTTGTCCTTGTAGCGTGCTTCGATCGCGGCCGGGCTTTCCTTGGCTTGATTGCGTAACATGAATCCGAACTTGTCCGCGCCGATTTCGACGGGAGCGGCATCCAGCGTCTTCTTGGCGAACTTTTCGCCTTCGGTGCCAGGCTTGACTTGGTTGAGCAACTTGCACATCTCGCTGCGGATGTTGTCAGAAGATGCCATGGCGCCCTTGTTGAGCTTGACCAGCATTCCAACCTTGCCTTCGCCATTCTCGACGCTGGCCGAGATGATCATCGGAATCGGCTTGTGTGACAACGTCTGGGGTTCTTCAATCAACATGGAGCCGGCATCGGCGTCTTCGCTGAGGATGTCCATATTGGCCTGCTTGGCAATCACGTGCATCTGGCCGATTGCGCTTTTCACGGTCAGGTTGGGCAGGCTGACCGAGGTCGAATAACTGGTGCCGATGAAAGGATTGCCCTTCTTCTCGAAGTTCGCTTCGCAGGTTGCGGCGAAGACCGGCGCTGCGGTGAGAAGCAGTAAAGCGGAAACTATATATTGGCGCTTCATCAATTAACTTCCTTGATAGACGAATTGGCTATTTGCAATTGAAGTGTCCCGGTAAATGCCGGGACGTCTGACTGGGTTTCCGTACGGTTTTTCTTGCGTGGCGATTATTGTCCTGCACTGTCGCCAGGCAATTGTCAGCGCCGTTCTTGGAAGGGCATGTCCCGCTTCGGTGCGTGCGCGCACCGAAATGCCATTCTTGCCGTCTTCCGGCCGGGCAGGCTTTCGCGTCCCCCCACCGCAGCCTGGCGGATTTTATCATGGTCCGCCGGCCCCGCTTAGCCTTCCCAGGCCGCCAGCTTCCTCTTCACCGCCACGTTCTTGAGCGCCACGTACTTCGGCAGGCCGTCGTTGCGGTCGTAGGGCGGATAGGCCTCGCCGCGGATCAGCGGCTGCAGGTAGCGGCGCGCCTTGTCGGTGATGCCGAAGCCGTCCTTGCGCAGGAACGCCGGTGGCATCTTCTTCTCGTGGTTGGCGATCTTGCTCAGCGGCGCGGCCTCGATCTTCCAGCGGTAGGGCGCATCGCTGCTGCGCACGATCACCGGCATCACCGCGTTCATGCCCTTCAGCGCGAACTGCACCGCGGCCTTGCCGGCGGCCTGCGCCTGGTCCCAATCGGTCTTGGACGCGATATGGCGGGCCGAACGCTGCAGGTAGTCGGGCAAGGTCCAGTGCACCTTGTAGCCGAGTTCCGCCTTGACCTTGCCGGCCAGGTAGGAGGCCACGCCGCCGAGCTGGCTGTGGCCGAATGCGTCGGTGCCGCCGCCGGCGTCGGCGACGAAGCGCCCGTCGGCGGTCTGGATGCCTTCGCTGGCCACCACCACGCACCAGCCGACCTTGTCCACCACCTTGCGCACCTGCGCCAGGAACGCGGCCTCGTCGTAGGCGCGCTCGGGGAACAAGATGATCTGCGGCGCGTCGTCGGGCGACTGCGCGGCCAGCCCGGCCGCCGCGGCCAGCCAACCGGCGTGACGGCCCATCGCCTCGTAGACAAATACCTTGGTCGAGGTCTCGGCCATCGCCGCCACGTCCAGCGCCGCTTCGCGCACCGCCACCGCGGTGTACTTGGCGGCCGAGCCGAAGCCGGGGCAGGTGTCGGTGACCGCCAGGTCGTTGTCGATGGTCTTGGGCACGCCGATGCAATGCAGCGGATAGCCGAAGGCCTCGGCCAGCTGCGACACCTTCCACGCGGTGTCGGCCGAATCGTTGCCGCCGTTGTAGAGGAAGTAGCGCACGTCGTGCGCCTTGAACACCTCCAGCAGGCGCTCGTACTTGGCGCGGTCGGCGTCCAGCGACTTGAGCTTGTAGCGGCACGAGCCGAACGCGCCGCCGGGCGTGTGCGCCAGGGCACGGATCGCCGCCGCCGATTCCTTCGAGGTGTCGATCAGGTCCTCGCGCAGCGCGCCGAGGATGCCGTTGCGCGCGGCAAGCACCTTGACCTTGCGCGCGCGGGCCTCGCCGATCACGGCGGCGGCGCTGGCGTTGATGACGGCGGTGACGCCGCCGGACTGGGCGTACAGCAGGGTGCCTTGGGCCATGGTCTGGGCTCGCTCCTGGGTGGGGACATTGCCGGGACATTACCCGGATGCGGTAAGCTGCGCGTCTTGCGGCGCAGCGCAGGCGTGGCTCCGGAGTCTAACGCCGCCGGCCGCGCACGGTACTTTTCTCTAGGAGTCAGGTTGATGCGATTGGTTCTGTTGGGACCGCCCGGATCGGGCAAGGGTACGCAGGCGGCCCGCCTGAAGGACACGCTGAAGATTCCGCACATCTCCACCGGCGACTTGCTCCGCGCGGAGGTCGCGGCTGGCACCCCGCTGGGGGTGCAGGCCAAGGAAGTGATGGCGCGCGGCGACCTGGTTTCCGACGACATCCTGCTCGGCATGCTGGAATCGCGGCTCGGCCGCGAGGACGTCGGCAACGGTTTCATCCTCGACGGCTACCCGCGCAACCTGGCGCAGGCCTCGGCGCTGGACGAACTGCTGGCCAAGCTCGGCCAGCCGCTGAACGCGGTGGTGCAGCTGGACGTGCCCACCGAGCTGCTGGTCGAGCGCATCGCCGGCCGCGCCAAGGCCGAAGGCCGCGAAGACGATAACCCCGAATCGGTGCGCAAGCGCCTGCAGGTGTACAACGACTCCACCGCGCCGGTGATCGGCTTCTACGACAAGCGCGGCACCCTGGCGCGGGTGGACGGCGTGGGTTCGCAGGACGACGTGCTGGCGCGCATCAGCGCCGCGATCGGCGGCTGACGCCGCCGGCATTTCGGGCGCCGCATCGCTGCGGCGCTCGCGCCCGGCAGGGGGCGCCAGCGGCGATGCCGGGCGCAATGCCCACAGGCGCCACCGCGCAATGGCGCGGCATGCTTGCCTGGGCGTGAGGTCTGCAGAAGCTGCTGGCGAAGGCGCTATGCGAGGGCGGCGAGTTGCCCTGGGCCATCAGGGCCCGGCCAGCGCCCGGTGCCGTTACCGCCACCGCTTCGTTCGTCGCGACTGAAGTCGCTCCCGCAAGACCTGCGTCGGCCCGGCGGGCTCGACGCCGTTGCAAGCATGGCTTCTGCTCGCGATCGAAGCGGCTCCCACGGGGCGGGCGATTGCTTGCGCGGGCTCGGAAGGTTCGGATGGTCTTCGGACGATCAGCTCCCCGTAGCGTCCTGAGCTGAAATGCCCCTCGCGGGTTGTCGTGGCTGCCGGTACGGGTCGGGATTCCATTTTCCATGCAGGTGCGCGCCCGCTCGCCACGGCGCGCACTGCGGACACGACCCTCCCGTCCTGCCGGGAGGCAGGCGGGAGGCGTGGGGCGTAGGTGCCAGCGAACGGACGTGCTCAGCGTCCCGCAGCATGAGCTCCCTTGGGGATGGCCTCTTGGGGAGTAGGACCTTAGGGTGCTGCGGCTGGCTCGTTCATTTTCGGTGCCGATCCCCGACTTGCCTATCGGGGACTTTCCCGGGGGGGTGTGGGGAATTCCCTACTTGACGGCCGCATGCGGCAGGCAGCCGGACTGGGCGAGCCGCCCGCCGCCGACCTCGCGCCGGCGGTGGGCGGTGGGCGATTTCCGCCCGCGGCGACGATCGGCGACAATCGGCGGATGAGCAATATCCATATCCTCGGCATCGCCGGCACGTTCATGGGCGGCGTCGCCGCGCTGGCGCGCGAACTCGGGCACCGCGTCGAAGGCAGCGACCAGGCGATCTATCCGCCGATGTCCACGCAGCTGGAGCGCCTGGGCATCGCGCTGAAACAGGGCTACCTGCCCGGGAACATCGCCGCCGACTGCGACCAGGTCATCATCGGCAACGCGCTGTCGCGCGGCAACCCGGCGGTGGAGGCGGTGCTCGACAGCGGTCGCCGCTATGTGTCCGGCGCGCAGTGGCTGAGCGAGCAGGTGCTGCCCGGCCGCGACACCCTGGCGGTGGCCGGCACCCACGGCAAGACCACCACCACTGGGATCCTGACCTGGCTGCTGCAGGCCGCTGGGCGCGAGCCGGGTTTCCTGATCGGCGGCGTGGCCGAGGATTTCGGCGTCTCCGCGCGGCTGGGCGGAGACGCGTCCGCCGCGGTGCCTGCGCAAGACGGCGGCGCGATGGCCCGCCCGGTGTTCGTCGTGGAAGCCGACGAGTACGACACCGCGTTCTTCGACAAGCGCAGCAAGTTCGTGCACTACCGGCCGCTGGTGGCGATCCTCAACAACCTCGAGTACGACCACGCCGACATCTTCCCCGACGTGGCCGCGATCCAGCGCCAGTTCCACCACCTGGTGCGCACCGTGCCGCGGCGCGGACGGCTGATCGTCAATGGCGAGGACGCCCACCTACGCGAAGTGCTGGCGATGGGCTGCTGGACGCCGGTGGAGCGATTCGGTTTCGATCCGGACTTCGAGTGGAGCGCGCGCCCGCTCGCCGCCGACGGCAGCCATTTCGCGGTGCTGCACCGCGGCCGGGAGCTGGGCCAGGTGCGCTGGCCGCTGCTCGGCCGGCACAACGTGATGAACGCGCTGGCGGCGCTGGCGGCGGCCCATGCGGTCGGCGTGGCGCCGGCGCAGGTGATGCCGGCGCTGGCGCGGTTCCGCAGCGTCAAGCGCCGCCTGGAAGTGATCGGCCAGGCGCAGGGCGTCACCGTCTACGACGACTTCGCCCATCACCCCACCGCGATCCGCACCACGCTGGAAGGCCTGCGCGCCAAGGTCGGCCAGGCGCGCATCGTGGTGGCGATGGAGCCGCGCAGCAACTCGATGCGGCTGGGCGCGCATGCCGATGCGCTGGCGCCCTCGCTGGAGGCGGCCGACGCGGTGGTGTTCCTGCATCGCCCCGAGCTGGCCTGGGACGCGGGCAAGGTGATCGCCGCGCTGCGCGGCCAGGCGCAGGCCGCGGCCGACGTGGATGCGCTGCTGGCCGCGTTGCGCGCGCAGGCGCAGGCCGGCGACCACGTGGTGTTCATGTCCAACGGCGGTTTCGATGGCGCGCCGCGCCGCTTCCTGGCGATGCTGCAATGAGCGTGCAGGGGCGCACGAGGACGCTGCGATGAACGAGTTGGTCGCGCTGCCGCTGTTTCCACTGCATTCGGTGCTGCTGCCGGGAGCCTCGATCAAGCTGCGCGTGTTCGAGCGGCGCTATCTGGACCTGGTGCGCGAATGCGGCCGCAACGGCGGCGGTTTCGGCGTGTGCCTGATCCTGGACGGCAGCGAGACCGGCGCGCCGGCGGTGCCGGCCGCATTCGGCACCGAGGCGCGGATCGTCGATTTCGACGTCGGCGCCGACGGCGTGCTGGTGCTGAGCCTGCGCGGTGCGCGGCGTTTCCACGTGCTGCGCAGCCGCGTGCGCGACAACGGCCTGGTGGTCGGCGACGTGCAATGGTGCGAGCCGGACAGCGACGACGAACTGCTCCCGCAGCACGCGCTGCTGGCGACGGTGCTGGACAGCATCCTCGACCAGGCGGCCGACGTGTACCCGGTGGCCGGGCCGCGGCTGCTGGACCAGGCTGGCTGGGTCGGCTGGCGGCTGGCCGAGATGCTGCCGCTGGACGAGCGCCAGCGGCTGTCGCTGCTGCAGGAGGACGATCCGCATCAGCGGCTGGAGCAGTTGCTGTCGTGGATACCTTGACGGCGGGGATTGGGGATTCGCGAGGGGTGCCGGCGCCGGATGCGTGGCGAACGGTCATGCGCCTGCTAGGCGCTTAGTCGGCCGCATCCAGGCACGATCGAGCGTTGTAGGAGCGGCTTCAGCCGCGACACGGGCCATCGGCGGCTGGGGGCGTTGTTCCGCACTACGGAGCCGACGCGTGCGCCACGCAAGGTGGCCTTGAGTCATCGTGTCGGTAAATGCCGGTCGCGGCTGAAGCCGCTCCCACAGTTGCTCCGCCATGCGTTCCGCCAGCGGTGAGCGGCTGGAGTGGACGGGCGTTACTGCGCTCCGGCCGACGCCTCGCCCTCGCTGCGCACCAGCAGCACCGGCACGCCGGACGGACGATGGCTGTCCTTGCGCAGCGGCAGGCCCTGCAGCGCGTCGGTGACCGCGTTGAGCGCCGGATCGGCGCCGCGCAGCGGGCGCCACAGCCCGACCAGGTTGAAATGGCGCTCGTAGCGCAGGCTCTGCGCGCTGCCCAGCCACAGCGGCACGTTGCCCGGCTGCAGCTGCGCCGGGGCCGGCCACAGGCGCAGCGCGTACAGTTCGTCCGGGCGCGGGCCGGGGCGCAGCATCAGCAGCGACTCCACCTGCGTGTCCAGCGTCGCCGGCAGCACCGGCACGTGCTCGGACTTGGCCTGGTAGTCCAGCAGCTGCAATGCCTGCTGCCAGCCGGCCTGCGGCTGCGCACGCCAGCCGGCGGCCTCGAGCTTGCGCTGCAGCGGCGCAAGCGGCCCGGCCACCTGCAGGTCCAGCGGCCAGCGCTGGTTGTCGTCGAACTCGTTGCGGCGCGACGGCAGCACCCGCCATTCGTGGTCCCACCAGGCGCCGGCCTGCAGGTCCAGCAACACCGGCGGCGGCGGCTGGAACTTGGCCAGCTTGTGCTCCAGGTTGCGCGGCGCGTACCACAGCGCGGCGAGCACGAAGCCGCCATAGAACAGCCAGGCCAGCGGCTTCATCCAGAACGCGCGGTTGAAGCGGCGGCGGTAGGCGATGCCCAGCACCAGCAGCCAGAAGATGCCGAACAGCATGCCGCCGACCACGTCGCTGAGCCAGTGCGCGCCCAGGTACAGGCGCGCGAAGCCGATCAGGGTCACCACCACGCCGGACAGCAGGTACGGCCACACCCGCGAGCGCCCCGGCAGTTCGCGCGCGATCAGCACGGCGAAGAAGCCGAAGCTGATCGTGGCCAGGGTCACCGCCACCGACGGGAAGCCGAAGCCGCTGCTGGCCGCCGGCGGGCGCACCACGTGCATGGTGTTGCCGAGCAGCTTGGTCAGCGCCAGGCCGAAGGCCAGCGCGGCCAGCCAGTGCGCCGCGGCCATCCAGCGCCGGCGCCAGATCAGGTAGGCCATGCCCAGCGTGGTGGCCGGCGCCAGCACCTGCCAGTCGCCGAGCGAAGCCAGCGCGGCCATCGGGTAGTCGGCCAGCGGGTTGCGCAGCGCCAGCATCAGGTCGTGCACGGCCAGGTCCAGCCGCAGCGGTTCGCCGTGCGCCACCACCACCATCAGCAGCGCGAACCAGCCCCAGCCCAGTGCCAGCAGCATCAGCGCCAGCATCGCCAGCGGCACCGACTCGCGCCGCTGCGGGTCGAACACCGCGATCGAGTAGCGGCCCAGCACCGGGTGCCGCCGCGACCAGTCCAGCGCGCGCGCCAGCAGCGCATCGATGTGCCCGGCCGACCAGCGATAACCGTACAGCACGATCGCCCACACCAGGCCCAGCGCCAGCAGCAGCAGGCCCAGCACCAGGAACAGCCGCCCGGCGACCGCGGCCACCGCATCGTAGGCCTGGCCCAGCAGCCAGCCCGGGCCCAGGAACAGCAGCGCCCAGGTCACCGCGGCCACGCCGCTGGCCAGGAAATAGCGGCGCAGCGGCATCTTCATCATGCCCGCCACCGCCGGCACGAACGGGCGGATCGCGCCTACGTAGCGCGCGATCAGGATGCTCTTGAAGGCATTGCGGCGGAACATCGCCTCGCCGCGGTCCAGCAGTTGCGGATAGCGCCGGAACGGCCAGTAGTTGCGCAGCTGGTGGCCCCAGCGGTGGCCGACCCAGTAGCTGAGCGCATCGCCGGCCAGCGCGCCCAGTGCCGCGCTGACCACCGCGTACGGGCCGGAGATCTGCCCCAGCCCGATCAGCACGCCGATCGCAAACAGCAACGGCAACGCCGGCACGATGGTGCCCAGCACAATGACCGCATCGCAGAACGCGATGGCGAAGATGACCACGCCGGCCAGGAGCGGGTGCGCTGCGACCCACTCCAGCGTGGCGTCGATCCAGGATGAATTCATGGGAGGGATTATAGGTGGGCGAGGATGGCGTTCCGCTTAAACTGGCGTGATGACCGACCCGTCCGCCGCTTCGAGCCAGATCCTCAAGTCCGACAGCTTCGGGCGGATCCTGCTGCTGCGCGAGGGCGCGGCGCGGTTCGTGCGCCGCGACCTGTCGGCCTCGCCGTGGTGGCTGCGCTGGCCGGCGCGGTGGCTGGCGCGGCGCGAGGCGCGGGCGCTGCGCCAGCTCGACGGCATGGCGGCCACGCCGCAGCTGCTGCGCTGGGACGGGACCTTCCTGGACCGCAGCTACCTGGCCGGCGAGGCGATGTACCAGCGCCCGCCGCGCGGCGACCTGGCCTACTTCCGCGCCGCGCGGCGCCTGCTGCAGCAGGTGCATCGGCGCGGCGTGGCGCACAACGACCTGGCCAAGGAGGCCAACTGGCTGGTGCTGGAGGACGGCACCCCGGCGCTGATCGATTTCCAGCTGGCGGTGCGCGGCGCGCCACGTTCGCGCTGGATGCGGCTGCTGGCGCGCGAGGACCTGCGGCACCTGCTCAAACACAAGCGCATGTACTGCCGCCAGGCGCTGACCCCGGTCGAACTGCGCCTGCTCAAGCGCCATTCGTGGGTGCGCGAGCTGTGGTTCGCCACCGGCAAGCCGGTCTACCGCTTCGTGACCAGGCGCATCCTGAAGTGGGAAGACAACGAGGGGCAGGGGCCGAAGCCCTGAATGGAGCGGGACTCGGGACCCGGGACTCGGGACTCGGAAAAGCGGATTTGCGGTGTCTGCCGCTGAGCGGAGCTAAGCTGTTGCCAGTCCCGAGTCCCGAGTCCCGAGTCCCGTGAATCTAACCGGCAAAACCCTGTTCATCACCGGCGCCTCGCGCGGCATCGGCCTGGCGATCGCGCTGCGGGCGGCACGCGACGGCGCCAACGTGGCGATCGCGGCCAAGTCGTCGGTGCCCAATCCGAAGCTGCCGGGCACCATCCACAGCGCGGCCGAGGCGGTCGAGGCGGCCGGCGGGCGCGGCCTGGCGCTGAAGTGCGACATCCGCGAGGAGGAGCAGGTACGCGCCGCGGTCGCCGCGACGGTCGAGGCGTTCGGCGGCATCGACATCCTGGTCAACAACGCCAGCGCGATCTGGCTGCGCGGCGCGCTGGACACGCCGATGAAGCGCTTCGACCTGATGCAGCAGGTCAACGCGCGCGGCAGCTTCCTGTGCGCGCAGGCCTGCCTGCCGCACCTGCTGCGCAGCGCCAATCCGCATATCCTGACCCTGGCGCCGCCGCCGTCGCTGGATCCGAAATGGTGGGCGCCGCATACCGGCTACACCCTGGCCAAGATGGGCATGAGCTTCGTGACCCTGGGCCTGGCCGGCGAGTTCGGCCCGCAGGGCGTGGCGGTCAATGCGCTGTGGCCGCGCACGCTGATCGCGACCGAGGCGTTGAACATGATCCCCGGGGTCGATGCGGGCAACGGCCGGCGTCCGGAGATCATGGCCGACGCCGCGCATGCGGTGCTCACCCGCGCCGCGGCGGGCTTCCATGGCCAGTTCCTGATCGACGACGAGGTGTTGGCCGCGGCGGGGGTCGCCGATCTTTCCGCCTACGCGGCGGATCCGACGCGGCCGTTGCTGCCGGATCTGTTCCTGGATTGAATGCGCGGCATGAGCCGGAGCGGCAAGGCGGTGGCCTGGATGGCAGGACCCTGTGGTGGCGATGCGCGCGTGCCTGGTGCATCCGTAGAAGGGGATCCAACCTCGACGCAGCCCGGCAAGTTCACCGATCCGTTCGTCGCTCGGAGTTACTCAGTGGGCCAGCGCACTGTAGGAGGCTTCAGCCCCGACACACTCCCGTCCGCAGCCCGGAAGCTCCGCAACTCGTTCATCGAGGCGAATGGCCTGAGGGCCATTGGGTTGCTCCTGCCGCACTTGCGTGCGCTGTGATCGCGCAGGGGCCTTGAGCAGAGGCTTCCGTCGTACTGCCGTGCGCTTGGCGCCTGCCCCGTAGCCCGCGCCTGCCCGCCGCGGACGCTACCCTATACGCTTGTACAGGATCCCGCCGCGGCGCCTGCCGATCCCGCCGGTTCCCCCAGCCACTGGAGTTGTTGCCATGAAATACCTGCACGCCATGATCCGCGTCCACGACCTGGAGAAGACCAGCAAGTTCTTCACCGAAGGCCTGGGCCTGCACGAGACCCGCCGCATCGACAACGAAGCCGGCAAGTTCACCCTGGTGTACTTCGGCGCGCCGGCCAATCCGGAGGCCGAGGTCGAGCTGACCTACAACTGGGGCTCGGACGAGGACTACGGCAGCGCGCGCAACTTCGGCCACCTGGCGTTCGAGGTCGACGACATCTACGCGACGTGCGCGCACCTGCAGGCGCAGGGCATCGTCATCAACCGCCCGCCGCGCGACGGGCGCATGGCTTTCGTGCGCAGCCCGGACCTGATCTCGATCGAACTGCTGCAGAAGGGCGACGCGCTGCCGCCGGCCGAGCCGTGGGCGTCGATGCCCAATACCGGCGTCTGGTGACGCCGCCGGCCGCGGCGCCGGACGCGGCCGGCGCCGGCATACGCCGCTGGCGGTCCTATAATCGAACGCTTTCCCGCAGGGTGTTCCTTCGATGACCGCTTCCTCCGCCGCGGATCTGCTCGCTCTCGGCCAGCGTTACTACCTGCCGATCTACCGCCCGCGCCAGCTGGTGCTGGAGCGCGGCCAGGGCGCCAGGGTGTGGGACAGCGAAGGCCGTGACTACATCGACCTGTCGGCGGGCATCGCCGTGTGCGGGCTCGGCCACAACGATCCGGACCTGCTCGCGGCGCTGGTCGAGCAGGCCGGCAAGCTGTGGCATACCAGCAACGTGTTCTACAGCGAACCGCCGCTGCGCCTGGCCGAGGAACTGGTGTCGGCGTCGCGCTTCGCGCAGCGCGTGTTCCTGTGCAACTCCGGCTCGGAGGCCAACGAGGTGGCGATCAAGCTGGTGCGCAAGTGGGCCGCCGCGCAGGGCCGCGCGCCGCAGCAACGGGTCATCGTGACCTTCCGCGGCAGCTTCCACGGCCGTACCCTGGCCGCGGTCACCGCGACCGCGCAGCCGAAATACCAGGAAGGCTACGAACCGCTGCCGGGCGGGTTTCGCTACGTGGACTTCAACGACGTCGTGCAGCTGGAAACGGCGATGGCGGCCGGCGACGTGGCCGCGGTGCTGGTCGAGCCGGTGCAGGGCGAGGGCGGTGTGATGCCGGCCGCGCCGGGCTTCCTGGCGCGGGTGCGCGCGCTGTGCGACCACCACGACGCGCTGCTGGTGCTGGACGAGATCCAGTGCGGCATGGGCCGCACCGGCACCTTGTTCGCGCACTGGCAGGACGAGGTGACCCCGGACATCGTGACCCTGGCCAAGGCGTTGGGCGGCGGTTTCCCGATCGGCGCGATGCTGGCCGGGCCGAAGGTGGCGCAGACGATGCAGTTCGGTACGCACGGCACCACCTTCGGCGGCAATCCGCTGGCCGCGGCGGTGGCGCGGGTGGCGCTGCGCAAGCTGGCCTCGGCGCAGATCGCCGCGAACGTGTCGCGCCAGTCCAGCGCCTTGCGCCAGGGACTGGCCGCGCTCAACGAGGAGTTCAAGCTGTTTGCGCAGGTGCGCGGGCGCGGCTTGATGCTCGGCGCGGTGCTGGATGCGGCGCACGCGGGGCAGGCCGGGGTGATCCTGGATCATGCGGCGGCGCATGGCCTGCTGACGCTGCAGGCCGGGCCGGACGTGCTGCGCTTCGTGCCGTCGTTGAACATCACCGACCAGGAAGTGGCCGAGGGCCTGAAGCGGTTGCGCGCGGCGCTGCAGGACTACGCCGGCAAGCGTTGAAACGGTTGATGGCGGTGAGTGAGCGTTGGCGGGACATCGACATCAGGGCAGAGCATTCGCGCGTTGCGCGAGTCATGTTGTTTGCCTGTGCAAAGAGCGCTCTACAGCAGCCTTAGGCTGATCAAGGTCGCCAAAGAAGCGCTTTACAACGGCCGAAGGCTGGTCAAGCAGACCCCGGACGCGCGCCCTGCGCTGTGCTCCGATGCGCGAGATGGACAGGAATTTTCCGCTGGCACATCCACGTGCCAACGGAAGACGCCACGCATCTGCGCGGTATCCCCTGCGGGCTGCACCTGTCCATCACCGCGCTCTAAGCGGCAAGATCAAGATCCTGAGCAACGGCAACGCAGTCCGCTGCAATAGCGCGCAATAGCAGGCGACAGCGACGACGGATCTGCCGGTTGCCCGCGGGTCATTTCAGGGCAAGCCGTGCCGCGCCAATGCGCGGCGGAAGGCGCGTGCGCCGCTAGCGGTTTCGGCGTGCATGCCGATCGCGCGTGCGCCGCGCACGTTGACGAACAGGTCGTCGACGAACAGCGTATGCCGTGCATCGGCATTGAAGCGGGCGAGCGCGCGCCGGTAGACCTCGGCCTGCGGCTTGCGCCCGCCCAACGTGCCGCTGCACAGCACGCGCCCGTGCAGCAACGGAAACAGCGCCGGCACGATCCGCGCAATGGCCTGCGCCATCAGCGCGCCGTTGTTGGTGAGTACGCCGACCTCCACGCGGCCGGCGAGCGCCAGCACGGTTTCGATCACGCCGGCGTCGCCACGGTTGCCGGCCACGCGCGCGGCGATCCAATCGGCCTCGCCCACCTGCGCGCCCAGGCCCTCGCCGAGCCGTTGCAGGTAATCGGCGGTGGCGATGGCGCCGCCGTCGTAGGCCGCCTCCAGCCCGGACTCGAACAGCACCTGCCGCACCCGCGCCGCTTCGCAGCCGCAGTGCGCGGCCAGGTGCGCGACGCGGTCCGCGCGCGAATAGCCGGCCAGCACGCCGTCGAAGTCGAGCAGCAGCAGTCGCGGCGGCGCCGCGATCGCCCGGGTCGGCGCATCGCGCAGTGCGCTGGTGCGTGGATGGAGGTGGGTGGGCAAGCGAGCGCGCGCCGAGGCTGCAAGTGACGCCCAGGGTAGCCAAGACCGCCAGCGCCTGCATCCGCCGTCGCCAGCGATAGCCGCCGCCGTTTCGCGGCGGGATCGATGGCGCGCGTACCTTCGGGTAGGCCGCGCTGGGCGCGCACCGAGCGCGATCGCGGACGGTTGATCGCCGCCGTGCGCGCAGTATCGCGCGCTCTGCTGAGCGCGGCCGCGGGCCACGCGCGCCGTCGCCGACCTACCCGCCCACCCGGCACCTACCCGCGGCAACGATCGGTGAGAAGTGAAGCGATGGTTATGGTCGTCCATGCCGCCTCGCCGCGGCGCCGCGCCGGTTCGGGGAGCCGCAGCGCACGGGCAGGGAGTGCGGATTCCATCACCAGCCACTAGGGGCGATCGCAATGGGTAAACGCATCAAGGCCGCACGTCTGGCGCATGCCGTTTCAGTCATCGTCCGCGGCTCGCGCCGCCCGGGTGCGCTACCGTTGGCGTCGATGGCGCTATGCCTGGCCGGCGCGCCGCTGTGGGCGCAGGCGCAGTCGGCCGAAAGCGGCGGTGGCCAGGCCACCACGCTGGACGCGATCAGCGTCGTCGGCACCGGCTCCAGCCGCACCACCGCCACCATTTCGGTGACGGAAATCGAAAGCCAGGTGCCGGGCGTGGCGCCGCAGGCGTTGCTGGCCACGCTGCCCGGGGTCAACGTGCAGACCACCGATCCGTTCGGCCTGTACGAGTTCGGCGACTCGATGAGCATCCGCGGCTTTTCCGCCAACCAGATCGGCGTGACCCTGGATGGCATCCCGATCGAGACCTACGACACCCGCGAGGGCGGACCCATCACCCGCTACGTTTCCAGCGAGAACCTGATGGACGTGACCGTCTCCGCCGGCTCCGGCGACGTCACCCAGCCGTCCTACCACGCGCTCGGCGGTGCCATCCGCTACACCAGCCTGGCGCCGAAGGGGGGCGACAGCTGGAGCGGCAACCTAACCCAGACCATCGGCTCGGACAGCCTGGTGCGCACGTTCGTGCGGCTGGATACGCCGGACTGGTGGGAAGGCGGGCCGACGGCCTACGTGTCCGCCTCGCGTACCCAGGGCGGGGTCTGGGACCTGGAGCAGGCCACGCAGAAGAGCGACCACTTCGAGGCCAAGATCCGCCAGGCCTGGGACGTGGGCAGCCTGACCCTGGGCTGGATCTACAACAACCGCAAGGACTACGACGTGCAGGCGTACAACTCCGACGGCTCGGTGGCCTGGGACCTGCACGAGCGCATCACCGGCAATCCCGAGGTCGACGCCGAGCACTACACCGAGTGGCAGAACGGGCGCCGCGATTCGCTGCTGAGCCTGGGCGGCGATTTCCTGTTCGACGACGCGATCGGCTTCAAGTTCACCGGCTACTACGAGAACAAACACGGCTACGGCATCGGCGGCACCCCGCCGAGCACCGCCACCGGGCTGTACAACGACGCCATCGCCGGTACCCCCGGACGCACCGACATCGCCATCCTCGATCCGCAGCAGGTCGATGCCGACGGCAACGTCACCCACGTCGGCGCGATGACCCGGCGCGAGGAGATCATGGGCGGCGACCGCTACGGGCTGACCGCCGCGGTGTCGTGGGAAACCGAGCACAACAAGCTGGAGATCGGCGGCTGGTACGAGACCTACGATTTCGACCAAGTGCGCCCGCTGTACAACCTGGACCCGGCCAGCGGCGCGCTGCTGAAGGGGGCGTTGCCGATCGTCATCTACTACGACAACCACTTCTCCACCGACGTCAAGCAGCTCTACGTCAAGGACACGCTGCGCCTGCTGGAAGATCGCCTGACCCTGGAGTTCGGCGCCAAGGGCCTGGACGTCAAGCGCGACTACCGCGGCATCGCCAACCTGGACGATTTCAACAACAGCCTCACCCGCCAGACCACGATCAAGAACAGCGACTGGTTCCAGCCCCAGGTCGGCGCCAGCTTCTCGCTCAGCCAGACCGTGCAGGTGTTCGGCAACTACGCCGAGAACTTCAGTTCGGCGCCGCGCCTGGCGCTGACTTCCGGCGCGTTCAACCCGGACATCAAGCCGGAGGAGTCGAAGAACATCGACGTCGGCATCCGCGCCGAGTCGGCGATCTGGAGCGGCTACATCGCCTTGTACAAGGTGAACTACGACAACCGCATCATCGCCCTGACCGATCCCAATCCGCTGGTGGTGGCGCCGACCATCTACGCCAACGTCGGCGACGTGGAGACCTACGGTGCGGAAGTCTCCGGCATGTGGCGTCCGGCCGACGGCTGGCGCCTGGGCGCGTCGCTGACCTACAACAAGTCCGAATTCCAGGACGACTATTTCGGCCCGGTCAGCGGCGACCTAGTGCCGGTCAAGGGCAACGAGGTGCCGGATTCGCCGAAGTTCATGTTCAGCGTCAACGGCGGTTGGGAGGGCGAACATTTCTTCGCCAATCTCGACGCCAAGTACACCGGCAAGCGCTACGGCGACACGCTCAACACCGACCAGGTCGATTCGACGGTGATCGTCAACGGCAGCGTCGGCTACCAGGGCGGCAGCGACGGGTTCATGCCCGGCGGCCGGCTGCAGGTGTCCGTGTACAACCTGCTCGACAAGGACGACGCGATCGGCGCGGTGTTCCCGAACGAGAGTTCCGGCTCCTACAACCTGGTCGCGCCGCGGCAGATCTTCGCCAGCCTGTCCTACAAGTTCTGATGCGAACGGCGCCCGGCCGCTGCGCTCCGCGCCGCGTCGCACGATGCAGGCGCGGAGCGCGGGCGGCGGTGCCGGCGAGTGATTCTTCGGAGATGCGATGCAAGCCAATTCCCCAGGGGCGATGACCCGCCGCCAGTTGCTCGCCAGGATCGGCCTGGCCGGCGGCGGGGCGATGATGTACCAGGCGATGCACAGCCTGGGCATGGCCGCCGAATCGCGCTTCAACGGCGTGCCGCGGCTGGACGGCGACGCCAGGGGCGCATCGGTGCTGATCCTCGGCGCCGGCCTGGCCGGGCTGACCGCGGCCTACGAACTGCGCAAGGCCGGCTACCGGGTGCAGGTGCTCGAGTACAACGCGCGTCCGGGCGGGCGCAACTGGACGCTGCGCGGCGGCGACCGCTACACCGAACTGGGCGGCTTCGAGCAGCAGTGCGGCTTCGACGACGGGATGTACCTCAATCCCGGCCCGTGGCGCATCCCGCACCACCACAAGGCGGTGCTGGCCTACTGCAAGCGGTTCGGGGTGGCGCTGGAGCCGTTCGTGCAGCTCAACTTCAATGCGCTGCTGCACAGCCGCGAGGGCTTCGGCGGCAAGCCGCAGCGCTTCCGCGACATCGATGCCGACTACAAGGGGCATGTGGCCGAACTGCTGGCCAAGAGCACCCGGCAAGGCGCGCTGGATGCGCTGGTGCAGCGCGAGGACCAGGAGGTCCTGCTCGAGTCGCTGCGCAACTGGGGCGCGCTGGACAAGGACTTCGGCTACGTCAAGGGCCGCGAGAGCAGCGAGCGCCGCGGCTTCGCCAGATATCCCGGCGGCGGCCTGTCCGGCAAGCCGGAGTTCTCCGAACCGTTCACCACCCAGGACATCCTGCGCTCGCGGCTGTGGACCACGTTGGCGGCGGGCAACAACTACGAGATGCAGACCACGATGTTCCAGCCGGTTGGCGGCATGGACCAGATCGGCAAGGCGTTCGCGCGCCAGATCGGCGACGGCATACGCTACGGCGCCAAGGTCACCCGCATCGACCAGGATGCGCAGGGGGTCAGCGTCGCCTACCAGGACGGCAGCGGCGGCGAGCAGGTGGCCCAGGCCGACTGGTGCATCTGCACGATCCCGCTGTCGATCCTCAGCCGCATCCCGATCGCGGTGGGCGAGAAGATGGCCGCCGCGATCGGCCAGGTGCCGTATGCGGCGTCGGTGAAGGTCGGGCTGCAGTTCAAGCGCCGCTTCTGGGAAGAGGACGAGGCGATCTACGGCGGCATCAGCTATACCGACCTGCCGATCAGCCTGATCAGCTATCCGAGCACTGGCTTCCAGAGCGCCGGCAAGGGCGTGCTGCTCGGTGCCTACGTGTGGGGACTGGAGGCGTTCGAGTTCACCTCGATGAGCCCGCAGCAGCGCGTGGCCAAGGCGGTGGAATACGGCGCCCAGCTGCATCCGCAGTACCCGCGCGAGTTCGACAACGGCATCGCCGTGGGCTGGCATCGGGTGCCGTTCACCCACGGCTGCTTCGGCATGTGGAGCGAGGCCGCGCGCGCCGAGCACTACGAGAACCTGTGCCAGGTCGATGGCCGTATCGCGCTGGCCGGCGAGCACGCCTCGTACATTCCGGCGTGGCAGGAAGGCGCGATCACCTCGGCGCTGGATGCGATCGAACGGCTGCACCGGCGCGTGGTCGCGGGAGGCCGCGCATGACGCGCTGGCGCGGCTGGATGGCGTGCGTGGCGATCGCCGCGGCGATCGTCGGCCTGATGCTGCCGCCGACGGCCGTTCCGGCGCTGGCGCAGAGTTCCGATGCCACGCCGCTGTATCCGCAGGCCACGTTCTCCACCGCTTCCGGGAGCACCGTCTACGCCGCGATCTGCCAGGGCTGCCACATGCCCGGCGGGCAGGGCGCGCTCGGCGGCGGCGAGTATCCCGCGCTGGCCGGCAATCCGAAGCTGGCGGCGGCGCCCTACGTGGCGATGATGGTGCTCGACGGCCGCGGCGGCATGCCCGGCTTCGGCGCGATGCTCAGTGACCAGCAGGTCGCCGAGGTGGTGCAGTATGTGCGCACGCAGTTCGGCAACGACTATCCCGGCAGGCTCGGCGCCGAGGAGGTGCGCGCGCTGCGGCATTGAGATGCGTCGTTCCTTCCCTTCATCTGCGAGGATTCCAGCATGCGTCGTTCTTCCGTTTCATGGGTGTTGCGCGGCGGCCTGTGCGCCGCGTCGTGGCTGCCGGCACTGGCCGGCGCCGCCGAGGTCGTGCGGCACAAGATCCCCAACAGCGATTTCCCGATTTCCGCCGCGGTGGAGATCCCGGCCGGCAAGACCACCGTCTACCTCAGCGGCGCAGTGCCGCGCCCGATCGACGCCAGCGCGCCGAAGGACTCGCAGGCCGCCTACGGCGACACCAAGGCGCAGACCATCAGCGTGCTGTCGCAGCTCAAGGCCCAGCTCGAAGGCATGGGCCTGGGCATGGGCGACGTGGTCAAGATGCAGGCGTTCCTGGTCGGCGATCCGGCGCTGGGCGGCAAGATGGACTTCGCCGGCTTCATGGAAGGCTACCGGCAGTTCTTCGGCACCAAGGAGCAGCCCAATCTGCCGGCGCGCTCGGCGTTCCAGATCGCCGCGCTGGGCAATCCGCTGTACCGCATCGAGATCGAAGTGGTCGCCGTGCGCCCGTAGCCGCTTCGCCATCGTCCAGGGAGCACCGTCATGCAGCAGCCGTCGCGTTCGCGCCGCAACTTCCTCAAGGACTCGGCACTGCTCGCCGGCGCCGGCCTCGGCGCGCCGTGGCTGGCGCAGGCCGTCGCCGCGCCGGCCGCGGGACTGGCGCCGGTGATGATCAACGCCAACGAGCATCCGCTCGGCCCGTCGCCGGCGGCGCTGCGCGCGATGACCGAGATCGGCCCCAGCGGCGGGCGCTACCTGCGCGAGCTGCAAGTGGAGTTTCTGCGGACGCTGGCCGGCCAGCTCGGCGTGCCGATGGACCATCTGATGGCCTATGCCGGCTCCACCGAGCCGCTGGACTACGCCATGCTCGCCTTCACCTCGCCGGGCGCGGCGCTGGTCACGGCCGACCCCACCTTCGAGTCCGGCTGGCGCGCGGCCGCGCGCAACGGCGCCACGGTGATCAAGGTGCCGTTGCGCAAGGACCATGCGCACGACGTGCGGGCGATGTGCGCGGTCGACGCCAAGGCCGGCGTGATCTACATCTGCAACCCGAACAATCCCACCGGCTCGGTCACCGCGCGCAAGGACCTGGACTACGCGCTGGCGCACAAGCCCAAGGGCAGCGTGCTGGTGGTCGACGAGGCCTACCTGCATTTCGCCGACAGCGCGGCGAGCATGGTCGACCGCGTCGCGGCGGGCGAGGAGGTGATCGTGCTGCGCACCTTCTCCAAGCTCTACGGCATGGCCGGCATCCGCCTGGGCTACGCGGTGGCGCGTCCGGACCTGCTGGACCGGCTCAAGTTCTACAGCGTCAACAGCCTGCCGGTGACCGCGGTGGCGGCCGGATTGGCCAGCCTGCGCGATCCGGCGCTGGTGCCGCAGCGGCGCGCGCTCAACCGCGCGCTGCGCCAGGACGTCGTCGCCTGGCTGGGCGCGCAGGGCCATGCCTGCACCGCGTCGGAGAGCAACTGCTTCATGGTCGACGTGAAGCGGCCGGCGAAGGAGTTCATGGACGCGATGGCCAGCTACGGCGTGTTCGTCGGGCGCAGCTGGCCGGTATGGCCGACCTGCTCGCGCATCACCATCGGCACCGCGGCGGAGATGGCGCGCTTCAAGGAAGCGTTCGCGCAGGTCGCGGCGGGAAAGCGCGGGCCGCTGCCGGTGGCGCCGGCGGTGGCGCTGCGCGATCCGCTGCAGGCGTTCTTCCGCGACGCCTGAGGCCGGCGCAGCGCATGTTGCAATGCACGAACGAAGCGCGTTGACAAACGTTCGCGCAAAGGCAGACAGTCGGGGCGACGCCGGCCCGCGCGCATCGGGCGGCGGCGACACGCACGACACTGCGCCATCCCCAACGTTCGAGGAGTCCGTCTTGAAACCGAAGTATCTGTCTCCGTTGCTGGTCCTGGCCGCACTGGCGTTCGCGCCCGCGGCCTGGTCCAAGACCTGTGCGGTGACCATCACCGGCACCGACCAGATGACGTTCGACCAGTCGCAGATCAAGCTCGCCGCCGACTGCACCGAGGTGGCGCTGACGCTCAAGCACAGCGGCAAGCTGGACGCGGCGGTGATGGGCCACAACTGGGTGCTGACCAAGACCGCCGATTTCCAGGCGGTGGCCAATGCCGGCACCGGTTCCAGCCTGGCCGACAACTATCTGCCGAAGAACGACCCGCGGGTCATCGCCCATACCAAGGTGATCGGCGCCGGGCAGACCGATACCGTCAAGTTCTCCACCGCCAAGTTGAGCAAGGGCGGCGACTACACCTTCTTCTGCTCGTTCCCGGGCCACTGGGCGATAATGAAGGGCAAGTTCGTCTTCGGCTGAAAATGGATCAGGGAAGAGTCGGGTGCGCGAGGCTTCGCTCGTACCCTCATCCGGCCCTGCGGGCCACCTTCTCCCGGTGGGAGAAGGGAGCCGCCACGCGCGCCTTAGCGCCTCTCCCGGTGGGAGAAGGGAGCCGCCACAGCGCGCCTTGGCCCCTCTCCCGCCGGGAGAGGGGTTGGGGTGAGGGTCCGGGGCCAGGCGCCGGCTGAAAACGCCGCTCGATGGAGACGAAGTCCGGCGCGGCGCAGCACATCGCAGCAAACCGGCACCAACAGTACGTGATCCGCTGGCCAGCGAGCGGAACGCCCCGGCGAATGGAAAAACCCACGGCCGGCGCAGACGCGCCGCGGTCAGTCCGACCCCGGGTCCAGCGCCGGCGGCGCTGCGCGCCGCAACAGCCCGCGCTGCAGCGCGCTGGCCAGCGCCGCTTCGCGGCTGCCGGCCTCCAGCTTGCGGTACAGGTTCTTCAGGTGGAACTTGACCGTGTTCTCCGACAGCGCCAGGCGGCGCGCGATCTGCTTGTTGGCATCGCCCTGCGCCAGCAGCGCGAGCACTTCCCGTTCGCGCTCGCTGAACAGTTCGGCGCCGTTGTCCTGGTCGTGGCGCAGCTTGTCCAGCAGGGTCTGGATCGTCATCGCCAGCGTGGTGTTCGGCGCGGCCTGCGGGTCCTGCTGCCGCGCCAGGCGCAACAGCGCCTTGCCGGGTACGCCCAGCTCCAGCACGCATTGCCAGCTCTGGGTGGCGGCGACGTGCGCCAGCGCGTCGCGCAGATACGGCAGCGCCGCCGCCGACTGGCCGCGATCGTGCAGCACCAGCGCGATGTGCGCGCGGGTTCGGGCCAGATGGCAGCGGTTGCCGGCGGCTTCGCAGGCCGCCTCCACGCCATGCAGCACCGCCAGCGCGGCACTGGCGCGTCCGGACAGGCGATGCCAGCGCGCCAGGGCGAACCCCAGCGCGGCGCGGAAGCGCCAGTCCTGCGGCTGCGCCAGCGCGTGCGCGAAGCGCGACTCGCCGCCGCTGCGCGCCACCAGCAGGTCCACCGCCGGCGAAGGCGGCTGGTCGAGCAGCACGTCCAGCCGCCAGGCCAGCGCCAGGTCGCTCAGCCGGCTCAGCCGCCGCGCGTGCGCGACGCGATCGATGTGGTCGAGCAGGTCGAGCGCGGCGCGCCCGCTGCGGTCGCGCTGCCGCGCCAGCACCAGCGCGGTCTCGTAGCCGGCGGCGAAGATGTCCAGCCAGCCGTCGTGCTGCTCCAGGAAGGCCAGCGCCGGCTGCAGACAGTCGGCGGCGTCGTCGTAGCGGCCGCGCTCGCATTGCAACTGCGCCAGCAGGCATTGGCCGACCGCGTGCAAGGCGCCGTCGAGCTGCTGCTGGCGCTGCGCCAGGGCCAGCGCCTGGCGGCAGATCGCCTCGGCCTGGTCGAGCTGGCCGCGGTAGTAGTGGCTCTGCGCCAGGTGGGTCAGCGCGTAGTTGGCGCCGACCTCGCTGCCGCTGCGCTGCATCGCGGTGCCGGCCATGCGCGCATAGCGCTCGGCGGCGTCGAACTCGGCACGGCCCAGCGCGGTGGTGGCGCAGATGCACCACAGCGTGCCGCGGCCCAGATGGTCGTCCTCGTCCAGCGCCGCGGCCTGCGCGGCCAGTTGCGGCAAGCCGCGCGGATTGCCGCACACCTGGTCGAGCAGGTCGCGCAGCAGCGCCACCACCACGGTGTAGTCGCGCTCGAACGGCGCGCGCAGCGGCTCGGGAAAATCGCGGAAGCGCTCGAGCAGGGTCTGCGCATGGTCGAACTCGCCCAGCTTCATGTGCAGGTAGGCCTGGGTCAGGTTCAGCGCCGGCCGTTCGCCGACGCTGCGCCGCGGGAACAGGCGCAGCAGCGCGCGCACCGGCGCGGTGCCGTGGCGCAGCAGCAATTGCCAGGTGCCGGCGCGGGCGATGCTGTCGGCCGCCGCGTCGATGGCGTCGCCGCGCAGCGCATGGCGCACCGAGTCGAGCAGCTGGCCGTGCGCGTCGAACCAGTGCGCCGCGCGCCGGTGCAGCAACGGCGGCAGCGCCGGCGCGGTGCGCTCCAGCTGCTGGTGCAGGTAGTCGGCGAACAGCGGATGGAAGCGGAACCATTCGTGCTCGCCGTCCAGCGACACCAGCAGGCCCTGGAAATGCCCGAGCCGCGCGAGCAGCACGCCGCTGTCGTGGCGATCGCGCACCGCGTCGGCCAGGGCGGCGTTGAAGCGGTCCAGCGGCGAGAGCTGCAGCAGGAACTCGCGCAGCTCCGGATCCAGGTCGTTGAACACCTGCTCGGCCAGGTAGGCGGCCAGTTCCGCGGTGCGCCCGGAGAAGCGGCCGATGTCGTGCCGGCGCTGTTCGTCGTCGCCCATCCACAGCCCCGCCAGCTGCAGCGCCACGGCCCAGCCTTCGGTCTGCCGGCGCAGCTGCCGCGCCATCTCCAGCGGCACCTGCGGACCGAGCAGCGCCACCGTCTCGTGTTCGTCCAGCGCCAGCTCGCGCGGGCCGATGCGTTCGACCCGGCCCTGCAGCGCCAGGCGCGCCAGCGGCAGCGCCGGCGCGCGGCGGGTGGCCAGCAGCAGATGCAACGGGCCGCCGGCGTGGTCGACCAGGCGCAGCACCGCATCGTCGACCGCGGCGCTGTGGCCGCGGTCGTAGTCGTCGACGATCACCAGCAGGCGCCGCGGCGCGGCGCGGATCGCGCGGATCAGGCCGGCGAGCGTCGTCGCCACGTCCAGGTCCTGGCCGTGCTGCAGCAGTTGCCCCTGCAGCGCCGCGCCCAGCTCCAGGCCCGCCTCCTGCACGGCGAGCGCCAGGTAGGCCAGGAAGCGCGCCGGATCGGCGTCGTCCTCGTCCAGCGACAACCACGCCACGCCGATGTCGCCGCGCTCGCGCAGGCGCTGATGCCATTGCGCGAGCAGCGTGGTCTTGCCGAAGCCCGGTGGCGCCAGCAGCAGCGCCAGCGGCAGCTCGGCGGCGCGTTGCAGGTGCTGCAGCAACGCTTCGCGCGGCACCGCAGCCACACGCTGCCGCGGCGGCACCAGCTTGTCGACCAGCACCCAATCGGGCACAGCCATGCAATCGTGCGCGCCCGGCGACGAACGCGGGTTCAACAACGTGACAGGCTTGAGCATGACGCCAGGAATGTCTGGATCTGCTTCCGTCGCGCCTTCTGGCGGTTCCGGAAACGGTACGGAAGCGGCCGCGCTGCGCGCCCTGCCGCGCGGACCGCGGAAGGCAACGAAGCTGCGCCGAATCCATGGGCCCCCGCCCTCTGCCGTCCGTTGGCGGTCTGTGGCCAACTTATGACACGTTGGCTACAAAAGCAAAAGCCGCGAGCGCACGCTTTGCGGGTTCAGCCGCTGGCGACGACCTGGAACGCCTCGCGCGCGGCTGCTACGGTCGCCGCGATCACAGCCTCATCGTGCGCGCTGGACACGAACCCGGCCTCGTAGGCCGACGGCGCCAGGAACACGCCGCGCTCGAGCATCGCGTGGAAGAAGCGGTTGAACGCGCCGATGTCGCAGGCGGTGGCCTGCGCATAGGTTTCCACTTTCTGATCGGTGAAGAACAGGCCGAACATGGCGCCGACCTGGTTGGTGGTGACCGCCACGCCGGCTTGGCGCGCGGCGTCCTCCAGTCCGGCGCACAGGCGCGCGGTGGCATCGCCCAGGCGCTGGTGGAAGCCCGGGGCCTGCACCAGTTCCAGCATCGCCAGGCCCGCCGCCATCGCCACCGGGTTGCCGCTGAGCGTGCCGGCCTGGTAGATCGGCCCGGACGGGGCGATCTGCCGCATCAGCTCGGCGCGCCCGCCATAGGCGCCCACCGGCATGCCGCCGCCGATGATCTTGCCGAAGGTGCTCAGGTCCGGGACGACGCCGTAGTGCGCCTGCGCGCCGCCCAGCGCGACGCGGAAACCGGTCATCACCTCGTCGAAGATCAGCAGCGCGCCGTGCTGCGTGCACAGCGCGCGCAGGTGCTGCAGGTAGCCTTCGCGCGGCGGGATGCAATTGGCGTTGCCGACCACCGGTTCGATGATCACCGCGGCGATCTCCCCGCCGATCTGGTCGAACAGCGCGGTGGCGCCGTCGAAATCGTTGTAGCTGAGCGTGGCGGTGAGCTCGCTCAGGCCGGCCGGCACGCCCGGCGAGGTCGGCACGCCCAGGGTCAGCATGCCGCTGCCGGCCTTGACCAGGAACGAGTCGCCATGACCGTGGTAGCAGCCTTCGAACTTGACGATGCGGCTGCGCCCGGTGGCGCCGCGCGCCAGGCGGATCGCCGACAGCGTGGCCTCGGTGCCCGAATTGACCATGCGCACCATCTCGCACGACGGCACCAGCCGGGCGAGGGTCTGCGCCATGGTCACCTCGGCCGCGCACGGCGCGCCGAACGACAGCCCGTCGCCGATCGCGCGCTGTACCGCCTCGCGCACCGCCGGATGGTTGTGGCCGGCGATCATCGGGCCCCACGAGCCGACGTAGTCGATGTAGCGGTTGCCGTCCACGTCGTACAGGTAGGGACCATCGGCGCGCTGTACGAAGAACGGCTCGCCGCCGACCGACTTGAAGGCGCGGACCGGGGAGTTGACGCCGCCGGGAATCAGCGACTGCGCCTGGCTGAAGAGGGCGTGGGAGCGGGAATGGTTCATGGCGGGGAATCCTTGACGGGGCTGGCGGGGCCGATAGGCCGGGCGCGGAGCGATGTCGCCCATTGTCGCGGCTGCCGCCGGTCTGCGCCATGCCGCCCCTACCCGCAAGCGGGGGACCTACCCGTCGCGGGCGGGTGTGCCGCGTGGCGCGCTGCCTACTATCGAAGCGGCCAGGGGACGCATGACCTGATAGCCGATGGTGATTGGTCATGCATCGGGCAGGTTTTCCAGAGTGTTAGGGCGGATCGCCGCCCGGCGTCGCGCTGCGCCTTTTTCGTTGGGATGCCAACGATTTTCAATCTTCGGGGAGAGAGCATGAATCGATTGATCCGCAAGAGCGCCCTGGCGCTCGCGCTGGCCGCCGCCGCCGGCGGCGCCTTCGCACAGTCCACCACCGGCAGCATCGCCGGCAGCGTCGCCGATGGCGCCGGCCAGAGCGTGCTGGTGGAGAACAACAGCGGGTTCAGTCGCGAGGTGCCGGTGGACGCGCGCGGCCGCTATCAGGCCGGCAACCTGCCGCTGGGCACCTATACGGTGACGGTCAAGCGCGATGGCGCGGTGGTGCAGACCCGCGAGAACGTCGGCATCACCGTCGGCGCGAGCACCGACGTGTCGTTCTCCGCGGCCGGTGTGCAGACCCTGGAAGGGGTCACCGTGAACGCCTCGGGGTTGTCGCCGATCGACGTGAGCAGCGTGGACACGCGCACCGTGATCACCGCCGAACAACTGCAGCAGTTGCCGTTGGGGCGCACCGCCGAAGCCATCGCGCTGCTGGCGCCGGGCGTGGTGGTCAACAGCGGCGGCTTCGACAACGGCCCGCTCGGCGGCTCGCTGCCCAGTTTCGGCGGCTCGGCGGCCAGCGAGAACGCCTACTATCTCAACGGCTTCAACACCACCACCGCCAGCAACAGCCTGGGCGGGCTGACCCTGCCGTATGGCGCCATCGATCAACAGGAAATCTTCACCGGCGGCTACGGCGCGCAGTACGGCCGCTCCAACGGCGGGGTGATCAACCAGATCGGCAAGCGCGGCAGCAACGAATGGAAGTTCGGCGCGGCGGTGATCTGGGAGCCGAACGGCCTCAAGGCCAACCAGCGCGATCTGTACTGGCGTCCCGACAGCCAGGGCAGCAGCGTGAACAACGCCGCCTACCGGTACGCGCGCTCGGCCAACGGCCTGTACCAGCCGCAGAGCGAGGCCGAAGCCAGCCAGACCACGTACAGCGCCTACATCGGCGGTCCGATCGTCCAGGACAAGCTGTTCTTCTTCCTGGCCGCGGAGAAGGTGGATTCCGACGGCGTGCGCGCGGTCTCCAATCGCGATTCGGACAACGGACGCACCGGCGGCCTGACCGACTACGACTACGAACAGAAGCGCTGGTACGCCAAGCTGGACTGGTACATCACCGACAACCATCTGCTGGAGGTGACCGGCGCCAGCGACGAAGCCGAAACCCAAGGCTCCATCTACCGCTACGACTACGTCAATCGCGAGCGCGGCAGCTATCTCACCGACGAGTCCACGTGGAAGACCGGGCCGACGCTGTTCTCCGGAAAATACACCGGCTATTTCGGCGACAACATCACCCTGACCGCGCTGTACGGCAAGATGAAGACCCCGGACGAACTGACCGCGTACAACTACGACGCCGGCAACGGGCCGGTGATCATCAGCGCGGCGCTGCAGAACCCCGCCTATGTCGGCGGCGCGCCGATCATCGGCCGGCAGCTGGTCACCTCGGTGAGTTCGCCGGACCGCGAATACGAGAAGGACAACCAGCGGCTGAATCTGGAATGGCGCGTGGGCAAGCACACGCTCAACTTCGGCATCGACAACCAGAAGTCCAAGGGCACGGACGTGGGGTCGATCCTGTCGGGCCCCGGCTATTCGTGGACGTACGGCCAGACCAGCGATCCGCTCGGCCTGCAGACCGGCGGCCTGGTGAGCCAGTCGGCGAACGAGGCCGGCGGCGTCGGCGCGCCGAGTCCGGGCCTGGTGGATCCGGTCTACGGGGCGCAGGGCTACTACGTCATCCGTACCGTCAACACCAGCCTCTATTCCTACGAAGCCAAGCAGCGCGCGTACTACATCGAAGACAAGTGGCAGGTCACCGACAACCTGCTGCTCAGCCTGGGGCTGCGCAAGGACGAGTTCACCAACTACACCCCGTTCGGCGCCGCCTACATCGACGTCGACGATGCCTGGGCGCCGCGCCTGGGCTTCAGCTGGGACGTCAACGGCGATTCCAGCCTGAAGGTGTTCGGCAGCGTCGGCCGCTACTATCTGGGCCTGCCTTTGTCGCCGGTCGGGTTGTTCACGCCGGCGACCAACACCGACACCTACTTCACCTACAGCGGCGTCAACGCCGACGGCACGCCGGTGCTCGCCCAGCAGCTGGGTTCGGCGGTGTCGGCCAACTCGCGCTTCGGCCGCATCGCCGACGTGCGCACGGCGGTGGCCAAGGACATCGAGGGCGAGAACCAGGACGAGATCATCCTGGGCTTCACCCAGCAGCTGGAGAGCGGCTGGGTGTTCGGGTTCCGCGGCACCCATCGCCGCCTGAACGCCGGTATCGACGACCAGAACTACGACGTCTCCAACACCGCGCTGATCGAGGCCGCCGCCGCGCAGGGCGTCACCATCGACTGGTCGCAAGTCTCCGGCGCGGCGCTGATCAACCCCGGGCAGACCAACACCTGGGGCGTGATCGGCACCGACGGGCAGTTCCATGAGGTGTCGGTGAGCCGCCAGGCGGCGGGCTTCCCGGAGTTCAAGCGCAACTATTCGGCGCTGGAATTCAATCTGGAGCGTCCGTTCGACGGCAAGTGGTATGCGAAGGCCAACTACGTGTGGTCGCACAGCTACGGCACCACCGAAGGCCAGGTACGCTCGGACCTGTGGCGCACCGGCGGCGCGCTGGGCAGCTACCAGGGCCAGGCCTCGGTCTCCACCACGCAGAGCTGGGACCACGCGGCATTGATGGAGCACTTCAACGGCGATCAATCCAACGATCACCGCCACCAGCTGAAGCTGCTGGGTTTCTACCAGTTCACCCCGCAGTGGGGCGCATCGGCCAATTTCAGCCTGATCTCGGGCGCGCCGCGCAACTGCCTGGGCAACTACTACGGCGACACCTATCCCGGCAGGGACCCGGCCGGATACGGCGGCAGCGCGATCACCGGTGGCCCCTATCACTTCTGCTACAACGCCGAAACCGGCACCGGCGACCCGTCGCCTCCCGGCTCGCAGGGACGCCTGGGCTGGATCGCCCAGCTCGACCTGGGCGTGACCTACAAGCCTGCGTTCGCCGACGGCAAGCTGGCGTTGCGACTGGACGTGTTCAACGTGACCAACGAGCAGACCGCGACCAACATCTATCCGTTCTCGCAGCTTCCCGACAACAGCACGAACCCGCTATGGGACCAGGTGGTGGCGTATCAAGCGCCGCGCTCGGGCCGGGTCACGCTCAGCTACGACTTCTGACCACGCACCGGCCCGCCGCGCGGCGGGCCGGGCCCTTTTCCCTTGGCGAAGGCACCGGCGCGCACCGCCGATGCCCGCGCTGCGTACGAGCCGATACCCGATGGCCAAGCCCTGTCCTTTCCTGCTGCTGTTGTGCCTGGCCTGTTGGGGCGACCTGTCGGCCGCCGACGGGCTGTCGCGGGCGCGCGCGCTGCATGCGCGCTTCCCGGTGCTGGACACGCACCTGGACACGCCGGCCAATCTCGCGCGCCCCGGCTGGAACATCCTCGACCACCACCACTACGACGAAGACGGCACCCAGGTCGACTATCCGCGCATGCTCGAAGGCGGGCTGGACGGCGGCTTCTGGGTGATCTACACCGCGCAGGGCGAGCGCAGCGAAGCGGGCAACCGCCAGGCGCGCGACTTCGGCCTGCAGCGCCTGGCGCAGATCCGCGAGATGGTCGCCGCCCATCCGGACAAGTTCGAACTGGCCACCGGGCCCGGGGACGCGGCCAGGATCAAGGCCGCCGGCAGGCGCTCGGTCTACATCAGCATAGAGAACGCCTCGCCGCTGGCCGCCGATCCGACGCTGCTGAGCGCCTACTACCGGCTCGGCGTGCGCATGCTCGGGCTGGTGCATACCAGCAACAACGACTTCGCCGATTCCTCCACCGACAGCAAGGGGCCGCAGTGGCACGGGCTCAGCCCGAAGGGCAGGGCACTGGTGGCGCAGGCCAACCGCCTGGGCATCGTGCTCGACCAGTCGCACGCCTCCGACGCGGTGTTCGACCAACTGCTGGAACTGTCCACCGCCCCCATCATCCTGTCGCACACCGCCTCCGGCGAGCTCAATGCGCATCCGCGCAACATCGACGACGCGCGCATCCGCAAGCTGGCGGCCAAGGGCGGCGTGATCCAGGTCAATTCGCTGTCCGGTTACCTGATCCCGGGCAACCGCGATCCCGCCTACGGCGAGGAACTGCGCGCGCTGTTCGCCGGCTACGGCGGGCGCCAGGCGATCAAGCCCGGGCAGTACCGCGAGGTGATGGCCAGGCGCAAGGCACTGGACGCCAAGTACGGCGTCGCGCGCGCGACCTTCGACGACTACATGAAGCACATCCTGCACATCCTCGAGGTCGCCGGTCCCGACCATGTCGGCCTGGGCGCGGACTGGGACGGCGGTGGCGGCGTGGCCGGACTGGAGGACGTCTCGCAGCTGCCGCGCATCACCGAGCGCCTGCTGCAGGCCGGCTACAGCGAACAGCAGATCGCCAACATCTGGGGCGGCAACCTGCTGCGCCTGCTCGAGCGGGTGCAGGCGCAGGCCGATCCGGCCGCCATCGCCGAACTGAAGTGAACCGGCAGAGCCGCCGGCGCGGCGGCGAGGTCCCGACGCGACGGGAGGCGCGCGCCATCGTACGCGGCAGATGCGAACCGAACCGATGGCACGAGGTCGCGGCGCTGCCCTGTCCGGCGCCAAGGCGGCCGCGCGCGGCTTGGACAGGCGGCCAGCCTGCCGCGGCGCCACGCACGACCGCCTGGACGCCGGGCATGACAACGTGGCCTATCCCGATAGCGTTAACAGACCCTAGCGCAGCTCCGGAAAGCACGCGCGATACGCACGCAGCGCGGCGAGCGGGTCGGGTGCCGAACAGACGCCGCTGATGACCGCGAGCAGGTCGGCGCCGGCGGCGATCGCCGGGCCGCAGTTCTCCGGGGTCAAGCCGCCGATGGCCACGCGCGGCACGCCCAGGTCCGCGGCGGCGGCCAGCAGCGCCGGCGTGGCCTGCGCGGTGGTGGCCTTGCTGAGGCTGGGGAAGAACGCGCCGAAGGCGACATAGCTGGCGCCGGCGGCGACCGCGGCCCGGGCCAGCGCCAGGTCCGCATAGCACGACGCGCCGATCAGCGCATCGCCGCCCAGCCGCGCGCGCGCGGCGGCCAGGTCGCCGTCGTCCTGGCCCAGGTGCACGCCGGCCGCGCCCACCGCCAGCGCCAGGTCGACGTCGTCGTTGACGATCAGCGGCACCCCGGCCTGCGCGCACAGCGCCTGCAATGCGGCCGCCTGATGCAGGCGCTGCGCCGCGTCGGCGCGCTTGTTGCGGTATTGCAGCCAGGTCACGCCCTGGCCCAGCAGCGGTGCCACGCGCGCCAGCAGGCGCTCGCCGTCGTCGTCGTCGGGAGTGATCAGGTACACGCCGCGTGGCGAAGGGGATGCGTTCATGGTGAGCCTTCCGATGCGAAGGCCGGGGTGGGACAATGCGGCTCCGCCCGGCCTGTAGACCGCGATTATCCGATGAGCGACACCACCGCCACCACCTACCGCACCTGGATGTGCGTCGTCTGCGGATTCCTCTACAACGAAGCCGACGGCCTGCCGGAAGAGGGCATCGCCCCCGGCACCCGTTGGGAAGACGTGCCCGATACCTGGACCTGCCCGGACTGCGGCGTGACCAAGGACGATTTCGAGATGGTGGAGATGGAGGGGTAGAAGCCGGGACCGGGGACCAGGGACCGGGGACCCGGAAAAGCGCGGCCACGAAGTAGAACGCGCCGGTTTGAGGGGGTGCAACGCGCATAGCGCCGCTGCCAGCAATGGCGTGTTGGCGCGGGTCGGTATCGGCGAACAGCAGATAGCGCCCGCGGCTGGCGGTTGGTTGTATTGGGGGTTTTGCGTGGTTTCCAGATTCAGGTCCACGCAGATAATTTCAAAGCGCTTGACAGGCAAGCGAGGCCAAAGAGCCTTCCCCGGTCCCCGGTCCCCGGTCCCGGC